>CAVUPH010000011.1:0-47438 GCA_963743305.1 uncultured delta proteobacterium | reverse complement strand
AGTAGGCCCGTCATTACTCTTGCTAATCTGGCATACTTTTCAAAATCCGTCAAATACCCTTTTTAGGAGGGACCCACCGACCTTCCCCGTTCAGGGGGCCCGGTCCAGTTCTTTTCTCACGGCCAGTCCCAGCTTCTCGATGACATAAGGCTTTCTCACATAGGCGCCCGCGCCCAAGGCCTGGGCGGCCGTCACCCGGTCCGACTCCGAAAAGCCGCTGACGATGATCGCCTTCTGTCGGGGATGGATTTCCAAAACACGCTTGTAGGTGTCCAGTCCGTCCATACCGGGATCCATAATCATGTCCAGAACCAGTAAATCCACTGGGTGCTCCCTTAAATACTCGACGGCCTCCTCGCCGCTGGAAACACTCGCCACGTGGTAATTCAGCTTCTTCAGCATGGCGGCCGCCAGATCCCGCTGGCCCTGGACATCATCCACTACCAGAATGGATTCTCCCTGGCCCAGGTATTCAGACACGAATACTGAAAATGCTTCCGCGGTGATTTCCTCCCGCGTCACCGGAAATAAAGGGTGAAAGGGTTCCCTTTCCTTCTTCGCTCTGAACATCAATGTATCCCTTATGATCCTTCACGGTTCCCCAGACCACCGCCAAGCCTAACCCTGTCCCGCTTCGGCCCATAATCTTCTTCGTGTAAAATGGTTCAAAGATGCGTTTCAGGTCGGTAGCCGAGATTCCTTCCCCCGTATCGGCTACGGAAAGAACCACATAATCCCCCTCACGGATATGGTCATATCCCTGAATCGTTTGGTCCAGATACTGATTGCTGGTTTTAATGGTCAGGGCGCCGCCCTTCGGCATGGCCTCGCAGGCATTGGAAACCAGATTGAACAACGTTTTCTCCAGATGGACGGAAGATCCGGAGAGGTTCAACAGATCGGGCTCCAGATCGGTCTTGATTTGCACCGCGGGATGATAGGAAAGTAGTTTCTCCCACTCCGGTGATTTTTTAAAATCAAGGATGAGCCGGTTGAGATTAAAGACTTTTCGGCCCGCGACGCCTCTGCGGGTGAGGGTCAGCAGATCCTGCACGATGGCCGCCGCCCTCTGGCCTCCATCCATAATGGCGAGCAGGTTGTCTCTCATCGGGCTGGATTCATCCAGGTCATTTAGGAGCAGCTCCGCATAACCGACCACTATGCCCAAAACATTGTTCAAATCATGAGCCACCCCGCCGGCGAGCAATCCCAAAGCTTCCATCTTTTCTGCCCTTTGCAGACGTTCTTCCAGGCTTCGCTTTTCCTCCTCGGCCCGCTGGCGCTCGCTAATATCGATAATAGCTCCTCTGAGCCCCACCCGATGGCCGTCACTGTAAATGACACGTGAGATGACCGGGCCGGAAAGACAGACCCATCTAACCGCATTAAAGTATATTCCGTATCCTTTACTTGCTCCCCCTTTAACAGCCGTTGAAGGTTCTGGCTGGATCTTTCAATCTCTTCAGGTGAAAGCAACCGCCAGGCTTTAAAACCCCTCTTGAAATCCTCGGCTGAAGCTCCAAACATTTCATAAATGGCGCGGTTAGCGGAAGTAATATTAGCTTCAAAATCCATTTCATAGACTGGGATGGGCAAAAAATCATACAGCTCGCGATACCTTTTCTCGCTCTGCCTCAGTTTTTCCTCCGCTTGCTTACGAGACCTTATTTCCCTAGACCACCCCCGATTCCAAACGACCAGCGCCAGGAGGATCACAGAGAAAGCGGCCAACGCCTGCCAGAGCAGGGCGTAGTTAAACCCATGTTCGTAGCGGATGGGCAACCATCTGCGGTAAATCTCATTTCGTTCGGTTTCGGAAATCGAATCGAGCGCCTTTTGAAAAATCCCAGCAAGCGGCGTCCAGTCCTTACGAACCGCCATGGACTGCGCGTTTACATACGGGGTCTCCCCGGCAATTTTAATCTTCGTCAATTTATCCGGGCCAGGTAATAACCGATGACCAGTAAGTTATCAATATAGGCAAGAACTTCTCTCGCTGCAGCGCTTTCAAGCAGTCCTGGGTCGTCTTGAAACGGACCAGCCGGATCTCGGGAAAGTCTCTCGGTATCCAGTCGTTGACGGCGTAGCCATCGACGACCGCCACCTTTTTACCCGCCAGCTCGCGCATATCGGCAATATACGTGACATCCGGACGGTAACAATCACAATGGGAATCTTCATGTAGGGTTTGGTAAAGGCCCAAATTTGCCTGCGTTCGGGAGTCACAGCCACAGACGTGGTCATGTCGATCTCCCGGCGCTTCAACCGGGCGTAAGCCTCCTGCCAGTTCAGGCTTGCGCACCCGCTCAAACTTCACGCCGAGCCGCTGCTCGACGAGCTTCAGATAGTCGCCGGCCATGCCGACAGGCTCACCCCGCTCATTGATGAATTCAACCGGCGGCCAGCCCGGATCCTGAGGACCACACGAATGACGGAATGGGCACGCCGAAACAGGCCCGCTCTTGCTCGGAGAGGGTGTTGAGGAATTCCTTTGAAACCGGTCTTTCCCCGAGGCCGCCATCCCGGCCGCTTTCCGCCAGGGAAACCAGCAGCAAAATGCCTGAGACCGCCAGGGTCAGCACCACGATCAGCCACCGGACCCCGGTCTTTCGTTCACGGTTCGCTTTTCCCTCTCTCTTAACGAAATAGGGGCGATGCGTTCCTGCCCCTCTTGCTTGGTTCTCGACTTAAGATAAGGCAAGTAAAATGGTTACTTTTTCGCGGAAAATTAGATCAGGGTTGTCAGGAAAAATCAAGGGATTTAACTAACAGGGAACGGTCGGGAGGCTATCGATGTTCACTTAAAATCTGACCCGGTGTGCCCAAACTTAAAAAAGCTTCAGATTAATTTAGTGGCTAACCACGGCCTGGGCATTGTTCAGCACGACCACCCGATCGGTTCGGGCGTGGATAATATAATGCCCTTCGGAATCCCGCCAGCCCTCGGGGACGAGGGTCTCGCCCGGATAGACCGCGTCGGGAATGTTGTCTTGGTTTTTATCCAGCGAGCCGCGCGCCTCTTTCATCTTGGCCTCGGCCTTTTCCTTCAGGCCTTCGGCGGCATCCTTCACTTTTTCAACCATTTTCTTGAAGTCCATGCGTCCCTCCTCCAGCTTAATAAAAACCTATTTCCGGTGCCTGAAAGTACGGGCGAGCCGTGCCTAGATGTCAATAAATATTGGCCGCAAAACAATGCCTGGATGGTTTCGTTCCTGGAATAGTCGGAGTTGGCTTAGGATTGACAGCTCTTTATTCTCCTTTTAATCAGGGTTAATCGGAAGTCCTCACGACGGCTTCAGGAGCAGGGGCAGATAGATTTGGCGAAAATCGGTGACCACCCCGTAGGCCGTGGCTCCACTGCCGTCTTTGAGGCTGATCCAGCCCGCGTTCGTACTCCAGGCCCATTTGGCCGCAGGGTCCATGCCGGCGGCCGACCCTAACTGGTACGTACCCAACATGCCCAGGATAACGGCCGCAAACACTGTTCCTCGTCCTATCGGGTTCGACGTTGTGTAGCTCAGGGTAAATCCTCCCCTAATCAAATAGGCGTACTGTCCATCTTAAACCAGCCATCATTGTTCGTGCTCGCCCTCTTGTCGGAAATCACGTTGCCGCTGTGGAAGTTCACGCGCCAGGCGCTCGAACCGCCAAGACACCGTGCGGGTTCCCCTTTAGGTCGAGAGTCAACGCGCCTGTCCCAAAGATCATTAACCAGGCCATGGTCGCATCGCCCGCATACGTAGTAGACGACCAATAGGCAACCGCCATCGCCCCGCCGGTAAACGTATCGCCGTTATACTTTCCGGTCCCGTCAGCATTCGATAATGCCGGGAGGGTATAGGCAAAATCAACCAGACTCTGAAGTTCCCTGGCATTAGGCAGGCGCCAGTTGCCGGCCACCGAGCTGTCGTCGAGGCCGCATTGACCGCTTTTAAGGCCATTAACCGCATCCAATGCCGCCCACCGGGTTTTTTCCGCAAAACAGTCGACTTTCCGCAGCCAGACCAGCCCGGTCAGGTTATCGGTTACCGTCCCATCACTGCTAACCGTAAACCGAGGATTGGGCCAGGCCACACCTTTTTGAAGGGAGCCGTC
The DNA here is from genome assembly GCA_963743305.1 of uncultured delta proteobacterium. Classification (GTDB taxonomy): domain Bacteria; phylum Desulfobacterota; class RBG-13-43-22; order RBG-13-43-22; family RBG-13-43-22; genus CAVQSS01. The sequence goes on along the minus strand of CAVUPH010000011.1, from coordinate 43,343 downwards.
ATCGCCTGCATAGGTAATCAAAGTCTGCCCGGCTTGGCAACCGGGGCCCGCAACCCCACCATTTCATATATCTCATCTAATGTGTGCTTTGTGCCGGCCGTCGGCCCGCTGCTCGGCTCGGTGAACGAAATCATCTTATGGCTGGTGGCCTCCGGTCCGAGAGCGATGTGGTAATAGATATCATCCAGGGTGTACATCTGTGAACCGGGTGCGGTCGGTCCCGCGCTGGGCTCCAGGCTCCCCGGCCAACACAGCAGCCGCCGAAAGACAGCACGCCCATGAAAACGCTCACTACGATTCCTGCCAACAGTTTCCTGCTACGCATCGTGCGCCTCCTTTTGTACTATTTCATGTTTTGGGTTTCGTTTTTTCTCAGCCTTCTCCAACGCTTCCTAAAATACCTCCCAACCTCATCGCCCCGGCATGGCTGCAACCTTTAGCCAAATGTGCCGTTTCTGCAAACAAAGTTCCGATTGCGGGATCAAATGGTCATCCCCTATAAAAATAGAAATCAATCGATTCCCGCAAGGCGATCTGAGGGCAGTTGTCCCTCTACGGCTGGTTCTTGGCCAACAGGGAATCGATGATCTTCAGATACCGGCGTTCGTTGGCAAAGGCCGAAAACCCGAACAAGATGATTGAGGCGGTCAGAAAAAACGCCACCGCCACCATGAGTGGCGTCAGCACGGCCATAACTTGGAGGGCCGACGGCGCCAGGACATTAGCCGCAATCTGGCGCTGAACATGAAAGGGGTTAACCAGGTTCGGTGACTTGAAGAGCAGCCAGAAGAAGAGGGCCGACAAAAAGACAAGGCTCGAAACCCCGCCGACCTTCGAAAACTTAAGGAATCGCCGCCGCATTTGAAGAAAGGCAAGGTCGACTTCAGCGAGCCGGTCTTTGGTAACACCGGGTAACCCCTTGAGAGTGGATTTTTGACTGGTCATCCTTCTTCCTCTATTTCGGGTTTGATTGCCGCGAAGGCATTGCTCAGCACGACCGCCCGGTCGGTGCGGGCCCGGATGAGATAACGACCTTCGGATTCCCGCCAACCCTCGGTGGTGAGGGTCTCGCCCGGATAGACCGCGCCGGAGAAGCGGGCCTTGAATTCTTTAAAGCGCGTTACCTGCCCGCGGCAGAGGCCGTGGAGAATGGCCCGGGTGGCGTAGCCGTAGGTGCAGAGGCCGTGCAGGATGGGCCGGTCGAAGCCGCCGCGCCGGGCGAACTCGGGGTCCAGGTGCAGGGGGTTCAGGTCCCCGCTGAGGCGGTAGAGGGCGGCCTGGTTCTCGGGAATGGAGTAGGCAACGCTGAAATCGGGCGCGACGCCCTCGGGAGGGTTCAATGAAACGGCTTTAGGCCCCGGGTCGCCTCCAAAGCCCCCGGCGCCCACATGAAAGGCGATATGCTCCACATCAAAGAGTGGGTCCCCCTCTTCGGTCCGTCCCGCGGTCAGAAAACGAATGACCGCAGCCTTGCCTTTGTCAAAGACATCGGCTATTCGGCTGGCGGCCATGATTTTCCCTTCGGGGGGGATGGGTCGATACAGGCGAATTCCCTGCTCGCCGTGCAGAAACCGAAAGCCCTCCACCTGCCGGCTCAACTCGATGAGGAGCTTTCCAGCGGCCTTGGTTGCGAAGCTGGGAAAGACCTGCAGGCCTCCCGGGGTATCTTCGTAAAGGAAAGGAAGCTCATCCACCTGGGCGCCGATGCCCAGGGCGTAGAGAACCACGTCCTTCCAGGTATAGGTGAACACAAATTCCTGCGGTTCCCGGGACACTGTTTTCCAATCGATGGCCATATGGGTTTCTCCTTATTAAGCCCCCATGCCCGTGGCGTGTACCCGCAAAGCATGAAAATAGGAGGGGCGAGACAACAGTTTAACTACATGATATTAATAATCAATAATTAATTATTATTTATTAATTATTAACGGGGTCACATGGGTTTTGCCGAGGCTTCCAAACAAGCAACCGGCAACAATTTTATTTTCGTAATAATATTACTCCCCGGTAAAAACCGGCTTCCGTTTCTCCAGAAAAGCCTGGAATCCTTCCATCCGGTCTTTGGTTTCCCGGACGGCGGCGGAACCCTCAGCCTCGGCCCGCAGCCCGGCATCGATCCCATCGTAAGCCCCGTCGGTCAGGGCCTTAAGCACCCAGCTCACGGCGATAGGCGGCCGCTCCGCCAGTTTCCGGGCCAATTCCAGGGCGTCTTCCATCAGTTTTCCGGGCTCAGCCAGCCGGTTGATCAGCCCGATCTCCAGGGCCTCCCGGGGGCCGATCCGTTGGCTGAAGAGAATCATCTCCAAGGCCCTGGCCCGACCCACCAGACGGGGAAGGCGCTGGGTCCCGCCCCAGCCGGGGATAATCCCCAGGTTGAGCTCGGTCAGGCCGACGGAGGCCTTGGGGTCATCCACCATGATCCGGAAATGACAGGTCATGGCCAGCTCCAACCCGCCGCCGAGGGCGTGGCCGTTCAGGGCGGCAATCGTCGGCTTGGGAAAACGATCCAGCCGCCGCCAGAGTTCCCGACCCAGGGGACTGGTCTTCGAGGCATTGGCCGCATCCGAGACATCGAACCCCGAAGAAAAGATCTTTTCACCGGCCCCGGTCAGGATCACCACCCGCGTCTGCCGATCGTTTTCCAGGTAGTCCAATCGCTCCTTCAACTCCTCCATGGCCGCCAGGTTCCAGGCGTTGGCCGGGGGGTGGTCGATGGTCAGAAGGCTGACATTTTTTTTCTGTTCCAAAAGTATATACTTAAAAAACATTTTGCCGCTCCTTTTTTATTAGGGTAGCCTTGATCAATTGACCCATCACCGGGCCAAAGAAACGGAGATCATTGGGCGGATACAAGGGGTTAAAGGTGTACCAGACCACCAGGAATTCACCCCTTTGCGAATTGTAAGCCGCTGCGGGAGCGGCATCCCAGAAAAGCCCCCGGTAGATGGGAGACTCGGCCCGGGCCGAAACAGAGAGAAGGATTAAACTTCCTAACGTCAAACCAAAGAGGACTCGCTTCATGATTGAAATTTCCTTTCGTTAAGGCTTGACGAGAAGTGGTAAATAGATAAAGTTGGGTTCATTGGCCAGGGCATAGAAAAGCGGCGACGGCCTGCCCTTTGGTTCTTTCCCAGGCCACCAGGATGGTCCCCTGGGAATTGGCGGCAATGGATGGGTTCCATCGCTGGTATGGCCCCTGGTCACTGTTTACTTTTGTTTCTTTCAACCAGTCTCCGCCGACCGGTCGGTAAGATACATAGATATCGAAAAAATTACCGTCACGATCGTCCGCCCAAGCGGCGTAGGCCTCGCCGTTGGAATTCACCGCCAACGTGGGAGTTGTTTGGCTGCCGCCGGCAAACTGGTTAACAAGCGTATTGCCTTGCCAGCTTCCTCCAGCGGGGCGGTAGGAAAAATAAAGGTCCTCGTACTTGTTGCGGTAGTCATCCCAGAGGGCATAGGCATTTTCCTGGCCGTCCACGGCGATTTTGGGGTGGATCTGGGCAGCTACGCCCTGGTCATCACTGACTTTTTTATTCGTCTGCCAGTTCCCCCCCGGAGACCGGGAGGAAAAATAAATGTCGTCATTTCCGCTGCGGTTGTCCTGCCAAAGGGCGTATACCGTTCCGCTCGTCCCGACAGCCAAAGAGGGATATTGGCATTTAACCCCGACGGTACTTACGTCGTTGACCTTCTCCGGTGCCTGCCAGGGCCCGCCGGCCGGACGAACGGCAAAGTATACATCCATTTTCCCTCCAAGATTCTCAGACCAGGCCGCATAGACTTTTCCCGCCGGGTCCACGACCAATGCCGGGTTATAGGGATCCGTTAAATTCGAACCGACCCGTTCATTGGCCTGCCAGCTCCCCCCCGGAGGTCTGAAGGAGAAGTAAAGATCCAATTTCCCGTTCCGATAGTCTTGCCAAACGGCATAGGCGTTTCCCGCGGAGTCGATAGCGGCTGCGAAGGGTTTATTGTACGAATCCGCCTTTCCCAAAGCATCGTTGACCCGCACGGCCGGCTGCCAGACCCCTCCCCGTGGACGAAGCGAAAAGTAGATATCCCCCTGGTTCAGGCCCTTTTCCACCCAAAAAGCGAAGGCGTTTCCGGTGGGATCCAGGGCTACGATCGGGCTGAATTGGACACGCTGGCCGGATACGTCATCATTGACCTTCCGGTTCTCTCCCCAGTTTCCCCCGGCCGGACGGAAGGAAGAATAAATGTTGTTGTTGATGCTGCGATTGTCCATCCAGAGGGCAGAGGCGTTTCCGTCAATTGGATTCACGGCCATACACGGACTTCCGTGGTACGCGTCCAAGTTATTGTTGTCATTGACCTGTGTCTTGGTTTGCCAGGCCCCGGAGAAACCCGGTGTTCGATAGGAATTGTAAATATTCCAATTAGCTTCCCAGAGCACAGAGGCGTTCCCGGCATTGTCCGTGGCGACCCTTGTGAGCATCAGATTGGATTGATCAATGACTTTACCTTGGAACAAACCCCAGTTATCCAAAAAGTCAAAGGCATAGTAAATGGAACTCCCATCCCTAAAATCAGCCCAGACGGCAATGAACGTGGGATACGGATTATTGATAAAGGCCACATCCGGGCTAAAATGATTGAAATTACCGCCGCCATCATTATTGACGATGCGCTCTACCCAACTCCCCCCAATAGATTTATTAGCTGAATAAATATCCGTCTTTCCGTTGCGATGATCCTCCCAGACCACCATGACGTGCCCGCTCGGATCCGAGGTGATACGGGGATTTGACGGGTTGGCGTTTCCGGAATCCTGATTGACTTTCTCCTCGACCTGCCAACTTCCCCCGGCCGGCCGATAGGAAAAATAGATATCGGGCTTGTTATTCCAATTTATCCAGACGGCATAGGCGTTTCCGTTGGCATCGACGGCGATAGACGGGTACATGGTCAAAGACGTGTTTTGATTGACTTTCGTATTGGTCTGCCAATTTCCGTCTTTGGGTCGGTAGGCAAAGTAGATGTCATCTGCGGGGTTGTGATAGTCGCCGTTGCGGCGATCGGACCAGACCGCATAGGCGTTGCCGTTGTTGTCCACGGCAATGGCCGGGAAAACGTGGACGGCAATGCCGGTATCGTCATTGACCTTGACATTTCCCTGCCAGGCCCCGTCCTTAGGCTTGTAGGCAAAGTAGATGTCCGGGTTTCCGCTGCCGCGGTAATCCTCCCAGACCGCATAGGTGTTCCCGGAGGAATCCACGGCTGCCGTGGGGCGCGCATGATCAATGGCCAATTCCCCCTGGGGAGAAATCGGGCCTTGGGGGTTGAAGGAAAAGGTCCCGCCGGAGTTGGCTGAGGGAGAAAAAACAGGGAGGGCCAGGATTAAGGCGGCGATCAGAGAAATAAAAACCTTCTTGGAGAAAACGATCCATTTCATGGGAACTCTCCTTTCGGGATGGAACCGTTAGAATGCCATCTCCCCTGAATATGCCGTCCAAGGAAGCGGCAAACTATTTCAAATCCAGTCTTTAAGGCCTAACAACAAGCGGCAAATAGATATAGTTGAGTTCATTGGCCAGGGCATAGAACGCGGATCCGTACCCCCATTTATTGCTGTCCCAAGTCACCAGGACGGTCCCATGGTCGTTTACGGCAAGGGAAAGGCCCGGGGAATTCTGTTGGCTAATTCCCTGGTCACCATTCACTTTCATCTCCGTCGACCAGGTTCCTCCGGCCGGTCGGTAGGAAAAATAAAAATCCGTGATCCCGTTGCGATAATCCTCCCAGACTGCGTACCCCTCGCCGTTTGCATTTACAGCCAACGCCGGGGCCGTATGGATAGCGGTAGTTGCCTGGTTAACGATGGTCTTGCCTTGCCAGCTTCCTCCAGCGGGGCGATAGGAAAAATAAATGTCCGCGTTTCCGTTGCGGTAGTCTGCCCAGAGGGCATAGATATTTTCCTGACGGTCAACGGCGATTTTGGGTTGGGTCTGCGTGGCTCCTCCCGAATCATTGTCAATTTTTTCATTCGGGTGCCAAGTCCCCCCCGGGGGCCGGTAGGAAAAATAAATGACCGGGTTCCCGTTGCGGTAGTCCTCCCAAAGTGCGTATGCCGTCCCGGTCGGCCCGACAGCCAAGGAGGCCATAGAAGCGACGTCATTCACGTCGTTAACTTTTTCCGGGGCCTGCCAGGTGCCGCCGGCCGGACGAACGGCAAAGTGTACGTCATTTTTTGTCGCCTGCATCCCGTTCCAGGTCGCATAGGCATTTCCCTTCTGGTCTACGATTAATGCCGGGTTATTAGGATACATTAAATTGGGACTGACCCGTTCATTCGCCTGCCAGGTTCCCCCCCATGGTCTGAAAGAGAAGTAGAGATCCCATTCGCTCCCGTTCCGAGTGTCCCTCCAGACCGCATAGGCGTTTCCCGCGGAGTCCATGGTGGCGGCGACGGGCGTAGAAACCGCCCTCCCCAAAACGTCGTTGACTCGAACGGCCGCCTGCCAGCTCCCCCCCGGGGGCGAAAAGAAGTATAAATATCCCCCTGGTCCGCACGCGCTTCCCCCCAAAAAGCAAAGGCGTTTCCGTTGGGATCCAGGGCCGCCACCGGGGTGCCTTGTTTGCGCTGGCCGGACAGGTCATCGTTGACTTTTAGGTTTCCCCCCCAGTTCTCCCCGGCCGGCCGGGAAGCGGAAAAAATATTGTTGCTGATATTGGTATCGTCCACCCAGAGGGAGGAGGCATTCCCGCTAACCGGATCAACGGCGATACAAGGGAAAGATTGGTCCACCAGGGGACGGCCGTCGTCATTGATCTTTTTATTGGGTTGCCAGGGGTCAGAGATACCCGCTGTTCGAAGGGAAAAATAGATATCCCTATTATTGCCGCCCTCCCGTCTGTCCTCCCAGACCGCATAGGCGTTTCCCGCATTGTCCGTGGCAATCCGGGGATTAGACTTGCCGAGGAGTCCGGAATCATCATCGATTTTTCCCTGGACAAAAGCCCAATTATCGAATACATCGATGGCCGAGTAAATACCGGGACTACCAATCCTACCATCATCCCAGACGGCAATAAAAGTGCCAAACAAAATGTTTATAAAAGCGACGTCCGGGCTGTAATGAGAAGCACCCCCCGCGTCACTATTAACCTTAACCTCTGTCCAACTCCCCCCCAAAGGTTTATTCGCCGAATAAATATCGGAATTGCCGTTGCGAGTATCCTCCCAGACCACCATGACATGCCCGTTGGGAGCCGAGGCGATACGGGGGTTGTAGTGGCTCGCAGTTCCGGAATCCTGGTTGACTTTCCCTTCAGTCTGCCAGGTTCCCCCGGCTGGTCGATAGGAAAAAAAGATATCGTCTTGGCCGTTGCGACTATCCGCCCAGACGGCATAGGCGTTACCGTTGGCGTCTGCGGCGATAGACGGTGAACGCCGTCTGGCCGTACCCGCATTGTGATTGACCTTAGTATTGGCCTGCCAAGTTCCCCCCAGGGGCCGGTAAGAAAAGTAGATATCCTGATTTTCATCGCGATATTCGATCCAAACCGCGTAGGCGTTCCCATTGCTGTCCACGGTGATGGCCGGGGAATCGTGGGCGGCCCGGCTATCGTCGTTGACCTTGACATTCCCCTGCCAGGCCCCGTCCTTAGGCCGATAGGAAAAGTAAATATCCGAAGGGTTCCCGTTGCGATAATCCGTCCAAACCGCGTAGCTGTTCCCCTGGGAATCCATGGCCACATTGGGCTCATTATGAACAACGGCCAATTCTCCCCGGGGAGAAATCGGGCCTTGGGGGTTGAAGGAAAAGGTCCCGCCGGGGTAGGCTGACGGAGAAAAAGCAGGGAGGGTCAGGATTAAGGCGGCGATCAGAGAAATAAAAACCTTCTTGGAGAAAACGATCCATTTCATGGGAACTCTCCTTTCGGAACGCACTTGTTGAACAGATTCACTTTCCCAAATATAATGGTTTTTATTACAGCCAAAAATATTTCAAATATTTTTACCTAGAACTTCATCCCCGGCAGGTTGAGCGAAGCCGTGTTGCCCCCATCCACGGCCAGGGCCTGGCCGGTCACAAAGCTGGCCTCGTCGCTGGCCAGAAAGAGGATGGCGGCGGCGATCTCCTCCGGCCGGCCATAGCGCCGCAGTTCACAGCGACTCCCCAGCTTGGCCTCCTTGCCCGAGGACCGGGCATACTCGAAGACCGGTCGGGTCATCCCCGTTTCGATCAGCCCGGGGCAGACGGCGTTCACCCGCACATTGGACCCGCCCAGATCGCAGGCCGCCGTCTGGGTGAAGTTGATCAGGGCGGCCTTGCTGGCGCTATAGGCGTTTCCCCCGGCGCCGGAGCGAATCCCGGCCACCGAGGCGGTGTTGACGATGGCCCCGGAGCCCCGTTCCTGCATGTGCCGGGCCAGGTGCTTGATCCCGTACATAGCCCCTAGCAGGTTGACCCCCAGCACCTTTTTCCAATCCTCACCGTCCTGTTCCTCCAGGCCGGCCATTTGCCCGGTAATGCCGGCATTATTGATCAAGATATCGATCCGGCCGTAGGTACTGAGGCCCAGGTCGACGAGACCCTTGACTTCCTGCTCCACCGATACGTCCACCGGCTTGATCACCGCTTTCCCTCCCGCCTCCTGGACCGCGGCCAGGGTCTCCTGCAATCCGGATTCCTGGAGATCGGCCAGGACCAGTTTCGGCCCCCTCCCGGGCAAAGAGAATGGCCGTGGCCCGGCCGATGCCGCTGGCCGCCCCGGTGATGAGGGCTATCTTGTCTTTCAAACGTCCGTTGTCTTTCATCAGGTGCTCCTTTGCGCCTACAAATTAGACCCTGTTTATAGCAAGCCGGACAATTTTTTGAAACAACAATTATCAGCTATTTTTTCTTGCAATAAATAAACTGGTTTAATAAACTAGTTTAATAGCTGAAAACTACCAGAAGAGGGGAACTCATGGAAAAAGTCAATGCCTTCGAGGCAAAAACACACCTTTCCGGATTGTTGCGGGAAACCGAAAAGGGAAAGAGTTTCATCATTTGCCGGCGGGGAAAGGAAGTGGCCCGGCTTATCCCTCCAAAGTCATCGGGAGGGGGGAAAGGATTTCAATCCATTGCCGAAGAATTCCAAAAAATCCGTAAAAAGGTAATGGGGACGGTAAATATTAGGGAGCTGATTGAAGAAGGGAGACGTTATTAATGGAGTGGGTATTGGATTCGTCCTTCGCCCTTTCCTGGGTCCTCCCGGAAGAGCATTCCGATCAGGCCGATGCTTTTCTCCAACAAAGGTCATCCGAAGACGCTTTTTGGGTGCCGGCCCTCTGGTGGTACGAAATTTCGAACGCCTTGTTGACGGCTCAAAAACGGAACCGGGTCAACGCAGCCGATCGGATTCAAATGGTGGCCTTATACGGCTCCCTCCCCATTCAAACCGATACCCCCTTCCATCTCGAAGCGATCAGCCGGTTCCAGGAACTGGCCCTGGCCTATTCACTGACCGCCTATGACGCCGCTTATCTGGAACTGGCCCTTCGCAAAGGGCTGGCCGTCGCCACCTTTGATCAACGGCTTAAACAATCGGCCCAAAAAGCCGGACTAGGCACCTTCCCGAATTGATATCGCTTTTTTTGGCAGGATGGTTTTTTAGCCCGGCTTCCGGCCGGAACGAAATATCCTGTTCATCCGGTTAATCCTGTCCGGGTCCTTACACCTCTCACCGGCCGCGCTTTCCAAGATCATCGACTGCCCGTACCCAGCCGTTTCCAAAAAACCCCGAAGACACCGGTAATGATCAGGGCCGTCCCCAGGACGGTCGATAAGGTAATGCGCTCTCCCAGCACCAGCCATCCCAACAGGACGGCGATGACCGGATTGATATAGGCGTAGGTCATGACCACGGAGAGAGGAAGGCTGCGCACGGCGGTGACGAAGGCGGTGAAGCTGATCAGCGATCCGAAAATCACCAGGTAGATCCAACCGATCCAGGCCATCGGCGCCGGGTGCGGCCAGGGTTCGCCGGAAATTAGCATCAGGGCGATCAGGCCCAGGCTCCCGAAAAATTGCTGATAGGCGGAGGTTAAAATCGGTGCGGCCATGGGCGGCCGGCGCTGCAGGAGAAGAGAGCCCCCCGACCAGGCCATGGCGGCCAACAGGAGGGCCGCGGTGGAGGAGGCATCGGCCCAAAGGCCCTGCTTCAGGACCGGCGTTACTAGGACGGCCAGGCCTGAAAAACCGATCAACAGAGAAAGCACTAATAGAAAAGAGGGTGCCTTCCGTTCCAGGATGGATTCCACCATAACCGGCCACAGGGGGGTGGTGCCGATGACCAGCGCGGCATAACCGGAGTTGGCGTGGCGCTCGGCGTAGGTGACCAGGCCGTTTCCTCCGAGCCACAACAGGAGGCCGGAAACGATCAGGACCCGCAGTTCGGGGCTTGAAGGCCGGGACCAATGGCCGAAACCCTTGGCCAGGACAAAAAGGATCGCTGAAGCACAGAGGGTCCGACTGGCGGCCATGGCGAAGGGAGGAAAGCCGCTTCCTTCATGGACGGTCAAACGGATGAAAAGATAGGTGCTGCCCCAGACCAGGTAGACCACGATCAGGTTCAGCATCCCCTTGGCTGAAATGGATAAGGGCATGGTGCTCTGCTTCGGTTAACGTAACCTGCACGTTGCATAAAAAACAGGGCGGAAAACTATATGGGCTAATATCCATGGGGGTTCCCCGGGAATTTTCTTTCTTTTTAAGGAATTCACCCGGGGCGAACTATAGTTTTCATCAAATTCCGCCCTGTTTTTTACCCTCCGGGAAAGCCGTGTGAGGCCTCGGCTTCTGCAACATCCAGGGTAACGTCAGCCTACACAAATGAACCAAATTAGGTCAAGTCAATGTTGATGGTTTCGCAAAAAGTCGAAAAACCCGTCATTGCGACCCCGGACTTGATCCGGGGGAGGCAATCCCCCTCATGGCAACTAGCTGATTCTTGGGGATTGCTTCGTCGCTTCACTCCTCGCAATGACAGGCCAGGGGACTTTTTGCGAGGTCATCAATGTTGAAATGCCGAAAAAAAGATCTCACTGATCGCCGGGAGGGATTGAGCCTAAACTGTTAAGGAGATATGGGGTAATCCAATGAATTCAATTACTCAAAATGAATTCCGAAACGACGAGGTCACTTGATGGGCACGGTGAAGCGGAAGGTGGCCCCCCGGCCCAGGCCCGCGCTTTCCGCCCACAGGCGGCCGCCGTGAAGCTCAATCAGCTTGCGGGCCAGGGGCAGACCAAGCCCGGTGCCTTCGTATTTGCGCGAAGCACTGCTTTCGGCCTGCTCAAAAGGCTGGAAGATGCGTTCGAGGTCGGCGGAAGCGATCCCTATCCCGGAGTCTTTCACCCCGACGAGGAGCCGGTCCCCGTCGACCTCTCGCGGGTCGCCCCCCTCATTTTTTTGAACCCCGCAGTGGATTTCGATCTGTCCTTCGTTAGGGGTAAATTTCACACTATTGGCCAGAAGGTTATACATCACCTGCTTCAGTTTTCCTGCGTCCCCGCTCAGAAATTCCGGAGATCCTTTATCTATGTGCAGAGAAATACGGATGCGTTTTTTGAACGCTTTCTCCCTTACCATGGTAAGACTGCTTTCCAGCAGGTCCTGGAACGGCACGTTGGAGAGGTTCAGGTCCTGCTTGCCGGCCTCGATTTTGGATAGATCCAGAATTTGATTGATCAAAGACAGGAGGTGGTGGCTCGAATTCAACACATCGTTTAGAAATTCCTCTTGCGTGGCATTGATGTCGCCGAAGCTCTTCCCCGCCACCAGCTCCGTGAATCCGATGATATGGTTCAGGGGCGTCCTCAATTCATGGCTCATGTTGGCCAGGAAATCGTTTTTGGCCCGGTTCGCCCCCTCCGCGAATTCCTTGGACTTGACAGCCTCTTCTTCGGCTCGCTTGCGTTCATTGATTTCATACCGAAGCTGCTGGTTGGCTGACGCCAGTTCCTGCGTTCGTTCCGCCACCCGCTTTTCCAATTCTTCGTGCGATCTTTGTTTCTGCTGTTCGATCAACACCCGCTCCGCCTCGATTTGTTTGGCTTCGGTGATGTCCAGACAAGTGCCGACGAATCGCAGGGGAAAGCCCTGCACGTCCCGGTGGGTGACCTGCCCTTTGTCCAACACCCAAATCCAATCGCCGGACTTGGTCAGGCAGCGGTACTGAGCCTGATAATAGAGGGTTTCCCTTTCACTGTGTCGCCGGAACATCTCGCGGACCCTTGGCCGATCATCGGGATGAATCAATTTCTCCCTACTGCGCACGTGGGGTTCGATCTCTTCCAGACTATAACCCGTCATCTCCGCCCAGCGCTCGTTGAACCGGACCTCGCCGGTCACCACATTCCAGTCCCACATGCCCAGGTCGGCGCCCATGAGCGCCAGCTTAAGCCTTTCTTCGCTCTCATGCAGTTGCTGTTCCGCGCGAAGGCGTTCGGCCAGCTCCTCCTGCACCGCCCGGTAGAGCCGGGCGTTCTCCAAGGCGGCGGAGGCCTGGGCGGCCATTAGCAGGGCGATCTGAATTCCGTCAAGACTGAAGGGGGCTGGCGCCAGGCGCAGGGCCCAGAGTAATCCGATGGTCTGCTGCTCCCGGCGAATGGGGATCGCCAACAGCGCCCGTCCCGGAAACCCATCCGGGAGGTTCCCTGAAAAGGTCTCGTCGTCGGCCTGCAAATCGGCGATGCTGTAGGGCTGACCGTCGGTGATCTCCCGGGTGGCCAGCAGGCGTTCGGCGATACGGTTCCACATTGAAGCCCAGACGGGATCCAGGCCGATCTGGGCGACAGTGCGCAGGGACCCGTCCGGGCCGCTCAAGACCAGCGCGGCGGCATCAGCCCCCAGGATGGCTGGTAAACGGTTCACGGCCTCGGAGGAGACGGCCGATTCGTCGAGATAACAGGATATCTGGCGACCGGTCCGAATGATCTGCTCCAACTGAAGGCTGCGTTGCGCCTGATCGAGGGCCAGGCCAATCCGGTAGGCCATGGCTGTCAGCCAATAGGCGTCGGCCTGGGCAAAGGGCAACGGCCGGCAACGTCCCAATATGAGCACCCCCCGGGCGCCGTGGCTGCCGATTACCGGCACCCAAAGGGCCGTCTCGACCCCCAGTTCGCGAAGCTGGGGGTCGACGGCCTGGTCGTGGCCGATATCTGTCTTCAGGATAGGGGTTCCCAGGGTCATGGCGGTGGAGACATAGCCGCTCACGGCAGGTGACATCGAAAGATTAATCATTTCCTCCGGCAGGCCTACCGCCGCCAAGGGGGAGAACGAACCCGTTCCGGCCGGGTCCAGCAACACGCAGATATCCGCTTCAAACATCTCGGAAAGCGTCGAGAGCACCCGATCGAACATAATTTCCAAGGGGGCCGGCTCGCTGAGGATCGTGAAGAGACGGGTGAGGCGGGAAGTATCGCGAACAGCCGCCTGCGCGGACTGAATTGCCGTATCGCGTTCTTCCCGCAGGCGAAAGATAGCTTCCCTGTCTGCCGCCGACGGATGGTCGTCTGGGGGGTGGTCAGGCCGCAATTTTATCCCGATTTCTAAAGGGCCAGGGCCGTCAACGTCGCGTTATGAGTCCCAAGGACCCCGACGGAACGGGCGAACTCCCCGCAGCAGTAGACCCCAAAGGTGGGGATGTCGCCAGCCGCCGCCTGCATTCGGCGGGGCTCCTCTTGGACCCGGTCGCCGAAGATAACCATGCGGGCCGCGCAACTGAAGACCAGCAGGGCGGCGGCTTGGCTCCGATCCTTCAGCGCCGCTCCGGCCACTTCCTCGACCACGTCCAGCAGCGTATCCGGCGTACCGCTCATCACCTGGACCGCACTTCCCGCCGGCGGAACGCATCCCTGGATTCTAAGCGTACCCTGATCCGTCTTGGCGCGGGCCACCCGAATCACATTCGATCCGTCGGTCTGGGGTAGTCCTAAGGGATGGTAAAGGGACGTCCCCCAGAACAGGGCGGGACTCAACTGACCCGGTTCCAGTCCCAATTGTTCCTCGTAGGCCAGGGCGGCCGGACGTCCGCCGATCTCCATGATTTCCGTGCCTTCGGCGCGGGTGACCAGCAGGGGGATGCCGATGGGTTTCCAGCCGTGTCTGACCACAACCTGCAATGGTTCGTCACTACCAATCCACAGGGCCACGGCCCCCTCTTCGATGACCTGGTCATTGTGAAACACGAAGGTCCTGACAAACTTCAGCTCGTCTCCCGCCACGCCTCCCACCAGGGGCGTTTTCGGACCGGTGATCCGGTAGATCCCCTGCACCAGTTGCTGGAGGTCCCCCACCAGGGCATCCGCGAGCAACAGCACCGTCGAGTGCGGACTGGGACCGGCTGACGCTCGGCTGGCGCGGGCGATTTCCTGACCGGCCTGAAAAAGGTTCCCGCCGATAAGGGAGGCCGAGGCCGCCCCATACCGGTACGGCCCGGCCGTCAGGGCCAGAACACTGACCCCGCCGCCAAACCCCAGGTGCTCTCCCTGGACCATTTGGCCCGAACCCGTGGCGCCGATTAGGATCGCGGAGCCGGTGACAGACCGAATTCCAAACAGCAATTCCGGGAGGTTGTGCCTGGGAGTGGTGAAGACGATAACCAGCGCCGGCGGCTCCCCGGCCAAGGCCGAGACCGCCGCGGCGGCGGCCTCCCGCCCGGCCTCGGACGAAGACGGATTCCGGCTCAACCCTGTTCCTGCACGTACTTTCATTTTAGACATTTGCTCCTCTTCGGCATTGATCTCGTTCATGGCAGGTTAGCTGCAGACTACTGTTTAAGCGGATGCTCCCGGGCCCATCTTATTTCTTCAGGGCAGCCCCCTGGGAAAATACCTGGGCCTCGAGATTCAGTATGGAACCCCCCGGCATCATATTGACCGGCGGCTGTTCCTGGCGCCGCAACAGGTGTTCTTTCCGTTTACATTCGCTTTGGAGATCACCACGGCAGTACAGGGCCACCACACCCTCGCAGGCGGCGGTATGGGTTTCCCCGTACTTTATGAAGAAGGCACATTCGGCAAGCAGCTCACAATCGGCCATCCCGTTCTCCTATTCTCAGCCCTGTCCAACGCCATGCTGTTACGTTAACGGCAGGTGTTCAAAAGACAGACCCTATAGATTACTATAAAGTATTCGGCTTCCTATGTCGAAACTTTAGGGCTTTTTCGGCCGGGGGGGGGAAACGCCGATCATCCTCACGGGAAATCCACGGCGGATGAAGAAACACCTGAAGTAATCGACCTGATCCTGGATAAGGGTCGTCGGTGCCTGGCCTTTAAATCAAGGCTTCTCTTTCCCCCCACCTAACCCGGGGCTTCCCCGGACCCGGAGGCGCTGCAACCGGGAAAGACCTGGGTCGTCTGCCCCATGAGCGAGGCCGGCTACAACTTACGCCCGGCGTCCGGGTAATCGACATGGAGTTTGAAAGATTTAGAAAGCTGCGTCTAACCATTCATTCGAGGCTGATCGCAATCGCCTTCCCGGGCTTTCGGCCTGGCAAACCCGTGTCAGAGTTCCGGCTCGTCTGCAGGCCCAAAATGATCTTGACGTTACTGCGGAAGCGTTGGGGGATCGGCCGGATCAGGAAGTTATGACCTATGCCAATGCAAGGTAATGAAAACACCCGCCGGCTCCAGCTTATCCCCCTCTCTCATCGAGGGAGGGGCAAGGGCATGGGGGAACAACGCCCCTGCAACCCAACCTACACCACACCTCCACTTAAATCGTCTGTTTCAACGAAGTAACGGTGACTTCAAGTACTCGTGTTAGGAATGGAAATTTGTTTTTCATCATATCAAATTCATCCCCCGAGTTTATGAATCTTGCCGTGCCTTCCAGAAAAAATCCTGTCCCGGGGCCCATGAGACCATCGACTTCCTTGCTGCCGACGGTGAGCAACACTTTGTTGTTCTTCAACGTTTTCTTTTCCGTTTTTCTCATTTTCCAGGCGGGAATGAGGAGCCTTCCGTCATTTGGTGTTGCCAGGTAGCTATTCCAGGTGTTTACCACATGGGCTTCCCCATCAGCACACGATACTATGGAAACCACACCCTCTTTACCGATAACTTCCCGAAACTTGTCTGTGAACATGTTTATTCTCCTTTTTATTCTTGTATTATGGATATTAAATATCCATAATGTCTTTATAATGCTCATATGAAAAATAGTCAAGACGAATGGAGATAAAGATGCAATTTAGTATTGGGGTTGAATATGCGTTTCATTCATTATTTTACCTGGTGGATCTTCCTGAACGCAAAACAGTTGGAATTAAGCAGATAGCCGAGTTAAACGGGATTACAGAGACTTATCTGTCTAAGGTCTTCGCGAAGCTACGAAAGGCTGGGATTGTCCGATCCATTACCGGTGTTAAAGGGGGGTACGAACTGGCGAGACGCGCTGAAGATATTTCCTTTTGGGATATTATTGAGGCTATTGAGGGAACTTCGTTCTTTTTCCAATGTCTTGAAATTCGAAAAAAAAATATTTTTGTGGATGATCCGTCTGTTTTTACGGATGAATGCCCTTGTCTGATAAAAATGGTCATACAGGAAGCGGAGGAACTGCTTCGGGGCAGGCTAAGAACCAAGTCCCTACGCTGGCTGTATGATCAAGTGCACAATGATTTCCCAGAGGGGAAGAAGAGAGCAATAACCGAATGGGCTAATAATATATGAGCCAAGAAAGTCTTGGGACCCTGGAGGCCGGGCCAAAGCTTACCAGGTAAAACAGGTGTTGCTGGCCATTAAGAAATTGGAGGTGGATCATGACTCTAAAAGATAACCGGTACACTTATCGAGTAACCTGGTCGGACGACGACAATGAATATGTAGGCCTATGCACCGAATTTCCGAGCTTGAGTTGGCTGGCCAAAGACCCTCAGGCGGCTTTAAGAGGAATCCGCAAGCTGGTTCAGGAAGTTATGGAGGATATGAGAAAGGAAGGCGAAGCTGTCCCGGAGCCGATCGCCCTGAAACACTTTAGCGGGAAATTCATGGTGCGTGTCCCTCCCCAAGTTCACAAGAAACTGGCGATCGAAGCCGCCGAATCCGGAGTCAGCCTGAATCGACTTGCCAGTGCGAAATTAAGCGGGTAGATCATGTAGCACAGACGCCCCCGGCTGTGAATAATTGATGCCGACCAAAACCAATTCCTTTATAGTGACGTCTACCAGGTCGAAATAACGGACTACCATTAGGTAGGAGAATACCATGAAAAAAAAGCTACATTCCGTACATCCCGGCGAAGTCCTCCTTGAGGAATTCCTGAAGCCCTTGCTTCTAAGCCAGAACAGACTCGCCTTGAATCTCGGCGTCCCAGCCAGAAGAATAAACGAAATTGTTCTTGAGAAACGGGGCATTACTGCAGATAGGGCCTTGAGGCTGGCGAAGTTTTTCGGCACCTCCGCCGAGTTCTGGCTGGGGTTGCAGGCCCAATATGATCTCGACGTCACCGCTGAAGCACTGGGAGAGCGGCTGGACCGGGAAGTCAAGACCTATGTCAATGCAGGGGCTAAAGGAAACCCCGGTCTTTGAGACTGGGTCCGCGTAAAGGACCGGCCTTCACCACCTTTGATCAACGGCTTACCCCGGCGGCCCATAAAGCCGGGCTAAGCACAATCCCCAAAATAACTTTTCAGGAAGGTTTTTGGCCCGGCGCCCGGCCGGGGCAAAAATATCATATGCATCCTGTTAATCCTGTCCGGGTTTTTGTCCCTTCCCTATTCAATTAAATTTACAGCAAAAATCCTTGACAACCCCATTTTTTCGAAATAAAGTCGAACGAAATTTCCTTTCTTAATTTTCAACCCGATCCCTCACTCGTTATGCCGCTTTGTCGGCGCAAATGGGAGTTGCGAATGCCAACGTTCGTTCCCAATTTGTCCTCCACGGGGTTTTCCCCCTCTACCATTCACTCATTGTGCGAACGCATGGCTTATCTTAGTGGCCTTTATACTGACCACTTTCGGAAGGTTCAAAGGCTTCATCGCCAACAATTGAATCCCGAAAAAAGAACGTTTAAGCCTTGGCCCAGACTAAAATAATTGAATGCAGTGAATGTCCTGCTTTAAAACAGACCAGGTGGGGGCCACAGACATCGTAACGTTTTATCGGAAGGTGCCTACCAAGGCAGACAACACTATAGGGATTATGATTTTCATCTCCGATTATGCTGCGGTAGCTATACGGGAATCTTCAAGTGACCACATTCCACTGCTCCTCCTGAACCATTATAAGGAGTTGTCATTCGCAGCAAGTTACGGGAAATTGACCCCCAATAGAGACTTAAGATGGAAAATAGAATATCGTTATTGAGCAAGAGATTTCGCATTTCATTATCTATGGTCGCTATAGTCCTTTCTTTACTTATTGCTAATGTCCCCACCGTCGGTCAAGAAGCGGTTACCAACACGAATAGTCCCTTTAAAGGTAAGAAACCGTCGGCAGAAGAACTTCAAAAAATAATTCAAGACCATGCAGAGTGGCTAAGGGTATTTAATGGCTGGAGGACATACTTGTATAAATATAGTCGAGATCAAGCTCAAGTCGACAAACGAAGGGCCAACCTGACCGGGGCCGACCTGCGCAAGGCTGACCTACGCTTTGTCAATCTAAAGGATGCCGACCTAGCCGGGGCTGATATGACCGGAGCCAGCCTGACCTGGGTTGACCTCACAGGGGCTAACTTGACCGGTGTAAACTTGCGTGGTGCCACTCTGAATGGGGTTATATTTCGTGGGGCCACGCTGGAGAGCGCCGACATGGATGGTGCCCACCTGCGAGGGAACAACTTTGAGGAAGCCAATCTGAGATGGGCCGACCTGCGAGGAGCAGACATACGCTTTGCCATTTTGCGCGGGGCCAACTTGGAAGGCGCCAGCCTTATCGAGGCCAACCTTGCAGCGGCCATCCTGCGGAAGGCCAACTTGAGGAAAGCCAGCTTGGAGGACGCCATCCTGGAGGATACCTTTCTGGAGGGAGCCACCCTATACGGAGCAAACCTGGAGGACACAAACTTGCGCCGGACTCACCTCTGGCGTGCCGACCTGAGTGGGGTCCTCCTAAATTGGGTCAATCCTTCTCAAATATTAGATTATATACCTTCCTTCCTTGGGGCGAAAGGATTATCAAATATCAAAATTGATAAGAACCTTTCAACAATAGTAGAATTAAGAAGAAAGTTTAAAGAAGCGGGATTTAAAAACGAAGAGAAATCGTTGACTTCTGCGTTACGAAAACACCATCTCAATGAAGGAGGCCCCAACTATTACTACTTTGAAAAATATCTTCTCGGAGGTCTATTAACCGATTTTGGTGCAAATCCTGCTGGCGCATTGATTTCGCTTTTGGGACTAATTTTCGTGTTTGTTTGGGGATATCTTTTGGCGCTAAAACAGGCCAGGTGGGAAGCAGGTATTTGGCGAATACGGCCGGAAAATCGTTTATTAAGGGATGATGGCGAATCCAATAGAGAACTTGTTATTAACCGTCTCATAATAGTATGGACATTATGCGGCATATTTTGTTGTTTCACAATGATAATAGGACCGAATGCGCTGGGGAGATTTTTGAATAAATCGCAAATGACTGATCACGGCGCGATGAAGTTGTTGTGGATTGGTTATCACTTGTTGTCCGATCGAATTGTTTTTCAAATCATTCCATACCCGTTCATCCGGATTTAATTCCGGAGAATACGGCGGTAGCAGAAACATCTGGAAACGATCCTTGACCGTTTCAATGAAACGGGATACCATTTTGGCTTTATGAACGGGATGCCCATCCACAATCAGGAAAACACGCTGCTGCACTCCATGCAGCAAGCGCTTGATGAACTCAATAAACGGGGCCGCTTTCACACGTCCCTTGACCACCATAAAGCGGAATTCCCCTTGAGCGCTAACCGCCGAAATCATGTTCAAACCGAAACGGGCACCGGTGCTGGTGACGATCGGGGTTTTCCCTTTCTGAGCCCAGGTCGTGCCGGCATGATGGTCGGAACGTATTCCCGCCTCGTCCCCAAAGAAGATAATCGCCTTCTCCCGCTTGGCCATTTGCTTAATCCGGGGGTATTCCTCGTTCAGCCACCGCTGAACTTCCTCCGGTTTTTGCTGGTAGGCCCTCCAAACAGGTCGCTGCGGGGTCAAGCCTAAATGATTCAACAACCGGCACACCGAAGCTTTGCTGAGTTTGATACCAAATTGCTGGTGGATCACCTGCCCGATCATTTTCGCCGTCCACAGGGCAAAGGTGAACTTCAATTGCATCGGATTTTTCAGGGTGACGGTCTGATAGATCCATTTCAAAGCCGGACCATCCAGCTTCGGTTTTCTGCCCCCACGCTTTTTGGCATCCAGGGCCTGCCAACCGCCATGACGATAAAGAGAGATCCAGTTGTAGATCGTCGCCCGACTAATTCCCATTACTATAGCGACGGCTTCCGGACTGTTCCCGACTTGAACGCTTTCTATACTTCGCGTTCTCAATTCGGTCAGCGTTTTATGATCCAGCTTCCGAGCATCCATGTTGTTTTTCATGGATGCTATGGTAGCAATTAATTGAAATTATGTCAATACTATTATGAGACAGTTAATAAATGGGAAAGATTTTGGAGATCATTTTTAACCGCATTTTATTTTAGCATCTTGTCGGCTTTCCATTTTGGATGGAAGGAACTCAATGTCTCCAACTGGATAGTCCGTGTCCAAAAGAAAGAGTACTCCTTACAGGCTACCGGATGGGTGAGGATGGTCTATGGAATCCAGTCCTTAATCAGCCTTTACCTCGTGGCATTGTTTCTGCTTACATATTTTAAAAGTCCTTTTGAGTAATAACCTTAATTTATCTGTAGTCGGTTTATCTTCTTCCGGAATCTTGATTCGATATAGTCCATATGTTGATCCCCGTTTTTTGATACCTAATATATATAAGTTCGGGTAGACAATTCCTCCTTAACCACGGCAGAAACAATTTTGACCAACAAAATTCCTTCTTAATTCCAGATAAACTCGGGCAATGAGGATCGCACTCTTTCCTTTGGGATAACCCATGACTTAGGCGACTACATATTTCGGGAGTATTGAGGTCAAAATATGTAGATGATCCGGGAATAGGAACCCTTCAGTAACGGGGCGTCACATTTTGACAGCCAATTTTTTGAACACCCCTCCAGATATTAGTGCTGTTAACCATATTGTTTCTCCTTCCGAGATTTCGATATCCAGACTATATGATATTTGCATTCCCACTGGGTATGGCGTAAGCTCCTTGTGTGTTCCATGAAAGGCTCCTTCTCTGTAGACTTTAGGCGGTTAAAACTCAGGAGGTTTTCTTATTTTCCCGGTTTTGTTAACCTTTTGGAGTTCCCCGGCGGTGCCGAGGGTTTACCTAGAAGAACATATCAAATTTTGGGAAGAGGGGATTAATTTTTGATGAACCAGATCAAAAGTATTACTTGGGGGATTATTCTATTATTGCTTTTGGGCAAACCTCTTTGTTGGCCCTCTGGAAAAGTTTGGGCTCAAGATGAAGAAGAGTTAAGTCATATCCTCTCTCAATTAAGAGACCGTCTTTCCTCCTCGAAAACCTTTCAGGCCAATTATATCCGAACAATAGAGACTAAAATAGCCACCAAGCTGCCCCATGATATTTCTCGGGCAGAGGGGGTGCTCTATTTCCGCCCTCCCAACAAGCTGCGGTTGGACCAGAAAAAACCAAGGGCGGAACAACTGGTTTGCAACGGAGACAAAGTCTGGTGGTATCTACCGCAGGAAAAGCTGGTCAATTTTTATCGCCAAAAGGATTATTACCTACAGATCAAGCCTGTCCTGGATTTCCTTTCCGGATTAAGAAGCTTGGATAAAAATTTTTCGGTTCATTTGGACAAAAATCTTTCAGAAGAAGCCCCTTATTATCAGATTGTTCTAAAGCCCAAGACTCCCCAACTGGACTTCCATCTGATCCAGGTCCACGTTTCCAAAACGACTTTTCTCCCAATCCGATTTTCTATCTCTTACCCGATGGGCGAGATGCTGCTATTTTACTTAAGCGGGATAAAGACCGGGGTGTCTTTGGCCGGCTCCTGGTTTGAATTCATCCCCCCGGAAGGGACTCAGGTAATTTCTCAGCCACCGGAACTCCCTCCCAAGATAAAAGAAGATAGATGATATTAACATGGCGTTTGGCCGTCGTGTAACAGTTTAGTCCCTATTTTATCCGGTGGCTTTGGAGGGGTCAACTCGAATTGCAGTACAGGGCTGCCTGAGCCGCGGCCGTGTCCGCGGTGAGGAGCGTTTGGAAGAACTCCCTAGGAGTGACGCCCTGCCTTCTGGCGGTTTGGACCAAACTGGAAAGGATGCTGTGGGTTTTTAATCCACCTCAGAGCGGGTTCCAAAACAAATTTTGCGGAAGATCACCAGATGGCGAAGAGACTGTTCCCCATTCCTCCACGGCCACCCCGGCAAAAAAGCTTGTTTTTTTCAGCCGTTCATATCCGGGGGAATGGAGATAGTCGGACAGGTCGACCTTGGTCTGTTTACCGCTGCCCCAGACAATGGTCAGAAGGGCCGGCGCTTCAGCCGTAACAGAAGCTATAAATTGTTGATTCATGATCACCTCCGGTTCAGTTCATACCAGGCCGTCCACAACCGCTCATGAACTGGCGGTCGGCCATGCTCCTGACCAAATACCTCAATTTTCCAATTACGGTTATGATAAATGCGGGTCATATGAAGGAAGTATAGAGAATAATATTCCCTATGCCAATAATATCTGCGGTTCCTGGATAAAGGGGGAACGGAAATATGGAAATCTACTGAATTACCATTTGACAAGCGTCAAATGACTCGTTAATCCTAAGCCGTGATCAAGACGCTCGCGGACAGGCGCACCCAAGAGCTGTACGTCACGGGTAGGTCGAAACGGTTCCCCGCTAATTTTGCCGGGCGGGCGGCGCGCAAGCTGGAGCGTGGTCAGGGAAACCGGCTGCCTTTCAACGTCGGATCCTGAAAATATGGAGGGCTTGGTAAATGGAATTCAGTGAATTTGAGAAGCGGCGCATTGAAAAATTAGTCAACGCCTTCCTGGAGAAACGCCGACCGCCCCCCGACCTGCGCCGACAACTGGACCTGGGTTTCCGCCTCGAAGGGCCAAGCCTGCTCCTGTTCGAGATCCGCCCGGCCTGGAATGATCCGAACCGATATATGGAAAGTCCGGTGGCCAAGGCCACCTTTGTAAAGACCAATAAAGTCTGGGGGGTCTTCTGGCACAGGGCCGATCAAAAATGGCATCGCTACCCCCCCTGCCCGGGGGTCCGCTCTGTCGAAGAATTCCTTTCCCTGGTAGACCTGGATGAAAACCATTGTTTTTGGGGTTAGTGCCTGATGGATCATTTAACCTGGTCAAGAACTGAACGGATCCCGGTCGCTGACCGGTTGACACCGAAGCGCTACAATATGGATGGAGATCGTCTGTGATTGAAATCATGTTGAAACGCTTGGTTGCCGGAACGAAAGCCCTGCTTCTTATCCTGCTGCTAATCTCTTCCTCCTGTTCCCGGGAAGATGACGTGGTAACGATCCAGGCCTTGATCAAAAAAGGGAGCGCCCTGGCGGAAAAGCATGACATCCAGGGACTCCTGGCCCTGACCTCCGGGGATTTTGTGGCCTTCCCGGGACCCCACGACCGTCAGGAGACGAAGGGAATACTTTAGATGGCCTTCCGGCATTACGGCCCGCTCCGGGTGCTGTATCCCCGGCCGGGCATCGACCTGGACCCAGCGAAACAATCCGCCTTGGGCACCGTTTATTTCATGATCGTCAAAAAAGACCTATCCTATCCCGGCCTCGAAGCACTCTATTCGGACCCGCCGGCCTGGCTGGCCAAGGTCGGCGAAAATGCGGACCTGTACCGCTTGAAGCTGGAATTTAAAAAAACCAAAGGGGAATGGTCCGTTACCAGCGCCCGGTTGGACTCCTTCCGGGGGCCCGGATTCGAACCCGGATAAGATGAACGGCTATCTGTGAGGTCAATTATATATTAGGTGGCCAAATGCCTTCCCGTTTGACCCGGGTTTCAATTTCCAATTCAATGCTCCCTTCGGATGATTTGGATCAGTTTCTCAAGTTCATCCGGCGTAGGCTTTTCGCTTCTTAAGGTTCTAAAAAATAATGGCAAAGATTTTGAGACTTTCTTGTCGGAAAGAATATCCCCCGGTATGAGACCAGCCCCGATAGAGGCTTTGTCCTTCATTTCTTTCCAGGCTTCCGAATTTTTTTTGATTTCAAGGACCTGAGCAATAAGTTGCAATTTTCCCTCCTCTTGGGGTGGAGACAAAATTCCCCTTTCAATTTTGCTCCAGTTGCTGGCATCCATATCGACCCGCTTACAAAACTCCCTTAAACTTAACCCCTTAAGAATCCTTCTATTTTTAATGTAATCCCCGAACATGTTCCTTCCCCCTCCCCTTTTTGATTCTTCGCCCCTTTTTTGGATTGTGGTTATATTTATACTACATGGTAATTATTTTACCACAAGAAGTCAAATATTTTTCTATATATTGAAGGTCATCGGGTTGAGCGGGTTTGTTCTAAATCGGCCTTGGGTCCGACTCCCCAACATTGGATTTTTAGTCTGGGTTTAAGTCGGGTAAAGGGAGGGAGGCCGCGACGCTCCTATGATCGGCAGGAGATTTCACCGGGTATTGACAGCCGCTGGGCCGGCTGGTAGATTTGGAACCAGTTGTATGGCATTGGGTCGGACCAGATGAAGAGATTGTATTCTCATTGAACTGTATCAACCATAGGGGATGAAAATGGCTTTAAAATATCCTTTTAGCCCCCGGGAAGAAGACTTTAAGCGGATACCCATGGCAGTAAAAATTACTCGAATTCCCATTATTGTTATGATTGCTTTGCTTCCTTTAGACCTTATGGCCCAGTATAAATATTATCAATTCAACTCGAAGGCCATGGGGTTTCCCTCCCTGGATTACTCGGCCACCGAAATCAAAAGGACAGAAAAAACCTCAACCCTCCTGATCCCAGGTTTCCATGCCCGGACGGCTCCCGGCGCCCGCTGGATGATGTGCGCCTATAATGAATTGGCCAAGAAACGGGGGTTTCAATATTGGGTTGTGGCCTACCCGGAAGGTCCCAGCCAGGAAGTTCTGGTCGGTTTCGCGGCGTCGCCCGATGAAAACATTACCGTAACGCTCGGATCTGCATTCGGAGGGGCAGATACTTTTCCGGTTATGGCGGTCGAAAGGATAGAATCGGTTTGCCGGGAAATGCTCAATCGGCAATAATGAGTCGCCGAAAATCGACAAATGTAATGCGGGCCGTAGTCCATTTCATTCAAAAACCATTTTTGGAAAGAGCATAATAGGGGAAGAAAAGGTGCCTGCCTCGGAGCTGGGGTCGAATCAAGGGCAAGAAACCAAAATAGCCTTAGTCGCCAAAAGGCCTTAGAATCTGTAAACAAATAACCTTGACAAACGGCCCTACAACCGTTCGCCCTGAGCTTGTCGAAGGGTGAACGATACGGCAATGCTTCGACAGGCTCAGCATGAACGGAGATATTAGCGGTATTGTACAGCTTATTTCTTGACGTGTTCTTAGTGGATGGAATTGAGTGAATTCGAGAATCGGCGGATTGAAATCATGTTGAAACGCCTGGTTTCCGGAACGAAAGCCCTGCTTATTATCCTGCTGCTAATCTCTTCCGCCTGTTCCCGGGAAGACGACGTGGTAAAAATCCAGGACTTGATCAAAACGGGAACGGCCCTGGCGGAAAAGCATGACCTTCAGGAACTCCTGGCCCTGACCTCCAAAGATTTTGTGGCCTTCCCGGGACCCCACGACCGCCGGGAGACGAAGGGAATACTTTCGATGGCCTTCCGGCATTACGGCCCGCTCCGGGTGCTGTATCCCCGGCCGGGTATCGACCTGGACCCAGCGAAACAATCCGCCTTAGGTACCGTTTATTTCATGATCGTCAAAAAAGAATTATCTTATCCCGGCCTCGAAGCACTCTATTCGGACCCGACGTCCTGGCTGGCCAAAGTCGGCGAAAATGCGGACCTGTACCGCTTGAAGCTGGAATTTAAAAAAACCAAAGGGGAATGGTCCGTTACCAGCGCCCGATTGGACTCCTTCCGGGGGCCCGGATTCGAACCCGGATAAGATGAACGGCTATTTTGATAGCCCTATTTGGGGATGTCGGGCGTGTAGCTTTTTAATTCCTGAAAATATTTACGAAAAATTCCCCGGTCCCTGGTTAAAA
Organism: uncultured delta proteobacterium; assembly: GCA_963743305.1. Lineage (GTDB taxonomy): Bacteria > Desulfobacterota > RBG-13-43-22 > RBG-13-43-22 > RBG-13-43-22 > CAVQSS01. The sequence goes on along the minus strand of CAVUPH010000011.1, from coordinate 17,047 downwards.
GGGCATCGCACCGACTGAGGGCGAAGCCGCCTATATAAAAATCGGAAAGAACATGGCCTTTATGCGGCAATGGTTTCCGGCAATGGGGGCAGATAATCTTGGCTTTCTTCTTCAGGTATTTCATCCAGCGCTGGGCGGCAACGGAAGCCGCATCCTGATCCAGGCTTTCAACCCGTATGGAATGATCCCCAAGAAATTGAGACGCTTCCCTGATGTTTCCCTGAAACTGGGGAAGGAGTTCGGCGAACACTATGGAAGGTATCACCAGAACTTCTCCTGCTGACAGGGCGGCATAAAAAACTTCCTGGTATTCCCGAAATTCGTCTTTCAACACATCGATCAGGATCGAAGTATCCACACAGACCCGCATCAAACGGCCCCCCGGATTTCTTCGATATACTGATCGGACGTCTGATTTCCCCGATATTTTCCGCACCATTTCTTTTTAAGACGTTCCAGAGGATCGGCCACCAGAACGAATTGATCCCCCTGGCGAACCAGATCGACCTTGGTTCCGGGAATGATTCCCAGGGATTTGCGAACCTGGGGCGGAATAGTGATTTGGTATTTAGCGGTTACCCTGGTCATATGCTTTTTTCTCCTGGAGTATACTGTTTATATATATTAAGCATACCCATTTGTTGCTGCGCCGTCAATTTAAATTCTGATCCGATTCCGTTAGTTTCAAGGAATTCCGTTGCCAATGACGACATCCCGCTTGTTGCTGAGTCATAGAAAAGTCCAAAATGCCGATCTTGAAACGAAGATCCCGTCCTGAGAAACCCTCCCTTTCAGGGATAGGGCCGGCAGGAAAATAAAAGGACTGGAAAGACGGCCGTCGCTGACTCCACCGCCTGGGCCCAGGGAAAGAGGTCTCCTATGAACCAAATCAGATAGAAAGGATTGGTTGCCGGAACGAAAGCCATTCTTATTATCCTGCTGCTATTCTCTTCCGCCTGTTCATCCGAAAATGATGCGGTAAAGATCCAGGCCTTGATCAAAAAAGGGGACGCCCTGGCTGAAAAACATGACCTCCAGGGACTCCTGGCCCTGACTTCCGGGGATTTTTTGGCCTTCCCGGGACCCCACGACCGTCGGGAAACGAAGGAAATACTCTGGATGGTCTTTCGGCATTACGGCCCGTTCCGGGTGCTGTATCCCCGGCCGGGCATCGACCTGGACCCAGCGAAACAATCCGCCTTGGGCACCGTTTATTTCATGATCGTCAAAAAGGACTTATCCTATCCCGGCCTCGACGCACTCTATTCGGACCCGCCGGCCTGGCTGGCCAAGGTCGGCGAAAATGCGGATCTGTACCGCTTGAAGCTGGAATTTAAAAAAGCCAAAGGGGAATGGTCCGTTACCAGCGGCCGGTTGGACTCCTTCCGGGGGCCCGGATTCGAACCTGAATAAGATGAGCGGGTATTTTGATAGCCCTATTTGGGAAGGTTGGGCGTGTAGCTTTTTAATTCCTGAAAATATTTTCGAAAAATTCCTCGGTCCGGCCAGATGCTTTTCCAGCTATGGCGGTCGAGAAGATGGAATGGGCTTGCCGGGAAATGATTAAACGTCAATAAGGTGAAGCTTGGGTGGCGGCCAGCGGTATTTGCTCCGATCTGGCTTATCGGGTAGCTATTTTTTGTAGGCCGGTTTGAGGCTCTTAAACATGGGGTAATGCTTGAGGTTGAGCGTCTTCAACTCCGCGTGTTCGGCTTCAGCGGATGCAGCCAGGATGGCATCGGCCAGTCCGACGCCGTGGGATTTGCCGTAATCCCTTTTATAGAGCCCTCCGGCTTTGGCGATGGCGGCACTTATCGGGACAACCCGGAAGAGGGAGATAAAGTTGTCCAGAACGGTTTGTTCTGCCTCCCCTTTCACTCCGGCGTACAGCTCCGCCACGACGATGGCTGACAAGATGATCCGATCCGCGTTGGCCTTAACGAAGGCCACCGCTTTGCTTTCGCCCCGGAAAAAATCAACCAGAACATCCGTGTCGAGAAGGAATGGCCCTTCCATCCTCAGTTTCTGTCCCAATCGGCCCGGGTGGCCTTGAAGTCTGGAAGATCCGTTCGGTCCTTCCAGATTCCGGCAGCCTGGCGCAATACGACCTCCCGCGCACTACGGCCCGCCAGACTGATAAGGCGATCGACGGCCTCTCGAATGAGTTCGCTCTGTTTTCTTCCCGCTGTCCTGGCGATAGCCGCCAGCTCGTTACGTTGACGTTCGGTTAAATAAATCTGTGTTCGCACCATGGGACATCCTCCTATGCTGTATACATTAATATTATACATCGTTCCTTATTTCTGTCAAGGCCAAGGCGGGGCGGCCATCCGATTGGGCGGCCTTTTGGGAATGGAGCACTTCCCAGCCAAGGCAGGCGAGTTTAATGTAGTAGGGTATCGGTTTGTGCCCTCCGTGATAGTAGAGGATCGTTCGGCGGGAAATGCCCAGCGCCTTGGCCGCGGCGCTTAAAGATAGTCCATTCCGCTCCAGCCACGCATTGAACTCGGTCACCGGATAGGCGGCGCCGGTTTGCTCTTTGCCCAAACGATAAAAAGAATCCGCATCGATACCAATCTCACCATCGGCCCACTCCACCCCATGTCCCCATTCCTCCACGGCCACCCCGGCAAAAAAGCTTGATTTTTTCAGCCGTTCATATCCGGGGGAATGGAGATAGTCGGACAGGTCGACCTTGGTCTGTTTACCGCTGCGCCAGACAATGGTCAGAAGGGCCGGCGCTTCAGCCGTAACAGAAGCTATAAATTGTTGATTCATGATCACCTCCGGTTCAGTTCATACCAGGCCGTCCACAACCGCTCCCGGTTGGCCTCCGCCCATTGGCGGACCTCGGTCAGGGTGGTGGCCGGCGGGCGTCCAATGATGACCTCTAGCGTTTCAATGGATATTGATGCCCTTCCCTCAGGCCACCGCAGATGAAATGGCGGTCGGCCATGCACCTGACCAAATACCTCAATTTTCCAGTTGCGGTTATGATAAATGCGGATCATATGAAGGAAGTATAGAGAATAATATCCCTATGCCAATAATATCTGCGGTTCCTGGATAAAGGGGGGACGGAAATATGGAAATCTACTGAATTACCATTTGACAAGTGTCAAATGACTCGTTATGCCTAAGCCGTGATCAAGACGCTCGCGGACAGGCGCACCCAAGAGCTGTACGTCACGGGCAGGTCGAAACGGTTCCCCGCTAATTTTGCCGGGCGGGCGGCGCGCAAGCTGGAGCGTGGTCAGGGAAACCGGCTGCCTTTCAACGTCGGATCCTGAAAATATGGAGGGCTTGGTAAATGGAATTCAGTGAATTTGAGAAGCGGCGCATTGAAAAATTAGTCAACGCCTTCCTGGAGAAACGCCGACCGCCCCCCGACCTGCGCCGACAACTGGACCTGGGCTTCCGCCTCGAAGGGCCAAGCCTGCTCCTGTTTGAGATCCGCCCGGCCTGGAATGATCCGAACCGATATATGGAAAGTCCGGTGGCCAAGGCCACCTTTGTAAAGACCAATAAAGTCTGGGGGGTCTTCTGGCAGAGGGCCGATCAAAAATGGCATCGCTACCCCCCCTGCCCGGGGGTCCGCTCTGTCGAAGAATTCCTTTCCCTGGTAGACCTGGATGAAAACCATTGTTTTTGGGGTTAGTGCCTGATGGATCATTTAACCTGGTCAAGAACTGAACGGATCCCGGTCGCTGACCGGTTGACACCGAAGCGCTACAATATGGATGGAGATCGTCTGTGAATGAAATCATGTTGCTAATCTCTTCCTCCTGTTCCCGGGAAGATGACGTGGTAATGATCCAGGCCTTGATCAAAAAGGGGGGAGACCTGGCGGAAAAGCATGATATCCAGGGACTCCTGGCTTTGACCTCCGGGAATTTCCAGGCCTTCCCGGGACCCCACGACCGTCAGGAGACGAAGGGAATACTCTCGATGGCTTTCCGGCATTACGGCCCGCTCCGGGTGCTGTATCCCCGGCCGGGCATCGACCTGGACCCGGCGAAACAATCCGCCTTGGGCACCGTTTATTTCATGATCGTCAAAAAAGAACTATCCTATCCCGGCCTCGAAGCACTCTATTCGGACCCGGCGGCCACGGAGGCCAGATTTCAAGCTTATTTCCCATATATTGTGGCCACCCACCCAAAAGGGCGAACAACCATATAAGTCCTTCGACTAAAGTTCTTTCGCCCAATACCGAAAACAATATCAAGCTCAACGCAGCCGTGGCTATCATCCTCAGCCCTTGAGGAGAATCTATGTAGGGAGAATTGAAACATGAGTTCCAAGAAAACAAATAAAATGAGTGAATTGGGTAGTTCCGGGGCCATCACCCGGCGGGCATTTTTGACCTATTCGGCCGGGGCCTTCGGTGCGCTGACGCTGAATTCATTGGCCTGGGGGGATGTCGGCGCCGCCCAAGGCAGTACCCAAATACCGCAATACCCGATTAGGCCTAAAGTCGCTACGACGCTTCAGGAGATGATTACCTTTCCCAAGACGTTGCCGGGTCTGACAATAACTCAAATTTCCCAGGTCGAACAATACGACAAGTTTGGCTATGGCCACTGGACGCTCGGTTCGCCGCTTCCGTTGATGCCGAGAACGGACCTCATGCCCAAAAACTACAGCCGGCCGTCGCCGGCCCGAAAAGCCAAGCTGATCCACTTCTTCACTTTTTCTGATATTCACATTACGGACAAGGAAGCGCCGAATCAACTGATCCATTTTCAACAGGCTGAACGATTCGCCTATAACAACACTTCCATCTACTCGCCGGTGATGATGCGCACCACGCACGTGTTGGATGCCGCCGTTCAGACGGTTAATGCCCTGCACCGGCAGAACCCCTTCGATTTCGGCATCTCGCTCGGCGACACCTGCAACAACACCTCGTACAACGAGCTCAGGTGGTATCTCGACGTCTTCGACGGCAAGATCATTACACCCAGTTCCGGCGCCCATCTCGGCGCGGACAGCCTGGACTACCAAAAACCGTACCGGGCCGCCGGACTGGACCAGTCCATCCCCTGGTATCAGGCGATGGGCAACCATGATCATTTCTATATTGGATCGTTTCCCGTGGATGCGAACCCGGCGCTGGGCATTCGGCAGTCGTACCTTTCCGCTTCGGTCTGGGCCATGGCCGACATTCTGGCCCCCAACCTGCGGACCTTTCCCGTTTTGTTCAACATGGCAAGGATGACCGCCAAGCCGCAATTCTACACGGGCGTGATCGACGGTTCGAACCCCTACGGGAAAATCATCCACGCCGGGCCGGCCGACGATCCCGCTTTTGCCGCCGGCGCGCCCCAGGTCGTCGCCGATCCGGATCGCCGCTCACTGGTGAGGACCGAGTGGCTAGAAGAATTTTTCAAGACCACGACCCAACCGGTCGGCCACGGCTTCCATCTGGTCGACAAAAACAGTCCCTCTGGTTTTACCTGTTACAGCTTCGTTCCCAACCCAAAGATACCGCTCAAGGTGATCGTGCTGGACGATACCCAAAGGGAAGACGACGGCTCGACCGATATCCATGGCCATGGTTATCTGGACGCGCAGCGCTGGTCCTGGCTGCAAGCCGAACTGGCCCAGGGTCAGGTCGACAACCAATTGATGATAATCGCCGCCCATGTCCCCATCGGTGTTGCGCCCGTGGGCTCGGAAATGGAATGGTGGGGCGAGACGACTGACTATCGCGCCCCAGCACCGGAACGCCGTGAGCCTCGCTGACTTGGTCAAGACGCTGCAGAACACGCCGAATCTGCTCCTGTGGATTGCCGGACATCGGCATGTGAACACCGTCAAGGCCTTTCCCTCGGCGGATCCCGCCAAACCGGAGCAAGGCTTCTGGCAGGTGGAAACCTCGTCGCTGAGGGATTTTCCCCAACAGTTTCGGACTTTCGAAATCTATCTGAACGGCGACTACACCGTTTCCATGGTCACGGTTAACGTCGATCCGGCGGTCGCGGAGGGTACGCCTGCCGCCACATCGCGCCGGCACGCCATCGCGGTGCAGCAGATCGTCCAGAATGAATTGAATCAGAATTCCCTGAACTATTCGACGGCCGGCGGTACCGGCAAGCTCCCCGTGCCGAGCATGGATCCAACCCGGCCACAGAGCGACGCACCCCAGACCAACGATCCGACGATCCAGTATGTGGATCTGAGCAAGGCCGCCGTTCCCGTACCGTGCCACGGTTCGTACAACGCGGAACTGTTCAAGCAGTTGAGTCCGCAAATGATCGGCGTGCTGAAAAAAACAATTGGGGGCTGCCCCCGATTTCGCTTGAGCCGGGGTTTGGCCGATGAAGTCCGGCGGGCGAGCCCTGGTGGCCTACCCGCGAGTTCAGGGATTCAAATAAACGGGCTTAAAAACGATGGAGGATGGGAAGAAAGACAAAATCGGTGACGACTGTTCCGGCAGGCTGGCGGCTGGAAAAAATCTTGGTATAGTTGATCGTTCCCGTGGTGTCGATCAATTGTGCCGTAACCGTGTCGCCATCGACGGTCCAGAGGGTGTATTCGCTTTTTCCGGTAGCCGGATCGGGCGTAGCGCCGCAGTTGCCGTTGAGCCACTGGATCACCTTAAAGTCCGGGTTTGATCCCTCTCCGCCTTCCTGGGCCAACGTGTCGATAAAACGATGCTCGTGCCCCACTATGTAGGCAGCGACGTTGTATTTCTCCAGAACGGCCCAGAATTTGTCTCGCAGGTCCTTGTCCACAGACCCTAGATTATAAAGCGTCCCGCCGGGTTCTCTGAAGGCGTGACAGTGGGAGAGAACAAAGAGGTGACGCACTCCCCTCTTTTGGGCCTGGGCAAGGTCATTTTCAAGCCAAGTCCTTTGGTTGTCATCGACCACACAGAACCCATTTTCGGGTTTGCCGAACTCATACAGGGCCGTGTCGATGGAGGAAAAGTGCGCATTGCCCCAATTCCAGGAAAAGGCCGTGCCTTCGTGCCCCGACAGGACTTGGGGCTGAGCAAATTGTTCATTCCAGAGGACTAGAGGATTAAACCCCGGGGGGGAAGCGGTGTTGCTGTTGGGCGACATTTCGTGATTGCCGGGGCTGATCAGATAAGGGACCTTCTTCGCCAGGGGGTCGGTGGCGCGCTTGAAGGAGTCGTAGAGCTGCCGCATGGTGTCGATTTTGGCCGTATAGCCCTTGAAGAGATCGCCGATATTGAAGGCGAAGGATAGCCCCCGGGTTTCCATATCCGCCAAAAGTTTGATGAAATTTTCAGGTAAACCGGCAATATCCGCCGCGTCTGTCTCTCCGCGGTTGTCCCCCATGGTGGCAAATTTAAAGGTGGCGCTATGCCGGGTCGGCGCCGTGTTGAAGGCGCCCTCGGATTGGGCGTCCTCGGTAACCACCTGATAGTAATAGTTGGTTTCCGCCGAGAGCCCCTGAATGGTCAAGCGGTGATTCGTCCTGGCCGTCGTTTCCTCCTGGGAAGACCCGTAGGAGGAACTCTTTCCGAACTGGATCTTTCCGATGGCGGAAACATCCGTATCCCAGTAGATGGTGGCTTCATTGGCGGTGACGAGTCCGAGCCGCGGTCCATGGACGATGGCGGCCGCATTCGACGAACTAACGGAAATACAGGAAAAATAAGAGAACAGAAGGGCGATCGTTAAAAAAAGCTTCCATGAAAGGCATCGTTGTTCACTCATCATTGGTCTCCTTGGGTCTCCTTAGCATTTATGGTAAACTGCCATCGCTCAGGAAAATTAATCTAGCTCTAATGTGTTCAAATTTAATGCAAATTATCGGCCAATTCATGAACTGTGTCCCTGTGCCTTAAGTTTTTGTTATCTTTTAACTAGTTTTTAGAGAAGGCCGGATGGTCGCAGAAGAAGCGTCAATTCGAGGGGCAGGCGTCAATCCGTTGACCGTTTCACCTAAGCTATAGCGATCGGTCTTCCTGTCCACTCCTAATTCCCCTAATGTTTTCCGAGGATCTGTCGATATAGATAGAGATTAAATCAAACCACCGAATCCTAGCGAGTCGGTCAAAGGAGTTTCAGTCATGGTCAACAAATTTCGTAAACCGTTTATTAAACTTTCTTTCTCGGTCCTATGCTTGTTTTTGTCCGGTCTCTGGCTACCGTTTACCCCCCTGGGAATTAACTCGGCCCAGGCCCAACCCCCCTTGGGTTTATCAATGAAAATCTATCTTCCTCTGGTACTTAGCCCTTGGGCTTTCTCCTGGCCGATCGCCACCGAGGTTTTCACCACAGCGGAACAGCAAATCCACCCCCTGGGACTATCTACCGACACGCCGCAGATTCCCCCGGCAGAAGTGCCGCTTTACGCCCAATACGGTTACAGCGCCTGGTACGCGGGGGACGGCCTAACGCACGTAAAGCGGACCGAACTGGCGCCCGGCTATGCGAACGCACCCAATACGGCTCGACTTTTGTCCTTCTTTACCATGTCCGACATACATATTGCCGACAAAGAATCTCCGGCTCAGGTGAACTACCCCGCCTGGAAGGCACCCTTTGGTACCGGCAATTCGTCAGCCTGGTCGCCGGTCGTTAATTCGACGACCCAAGTCCTGGATGCCGCCGTCCAGACGATTAATGCCTTACATAAAAAAACGCCTTTCGATTTAGGCATTGCCCTGGGTGATGCGATCAACAACACCCAGTATAACGAGCTGCGCTGGTATATCGATGTCCTGGACGGTAAGCTCATTACCCCCAGCTCCGGCGCTCATGTCGGAGCCGACGCTATCGATTATCAGAAACCTTTCCAGGCCTTCGGGCTCGATAAAGCGATCCCCTGGTATCAGGTCATCGGCAACCACGATCAGTTCTGGATGGGTTCGGCCTATGAGAACCCAAAGTTCCTACAGGCTCATGTGGGGAATACCGTCCTCGACCAGGGAATTGATCCCAATATTAATGTGGCCATCACTGAGACCGGTTATTATATGGGCGTGGTCGACGGCTCCACACTCTATGGGGATATCATCAAATCAGGGCCGGAGGCTGACTTTCCCAACCCGCCGACGGTCATTGCCGACGCCAATCGCCATTCACTAGCGACCGCCGCTTCCTCCAGCCAGAATTGGATGCGCGAATTTTTTACAACGACGTCGAACCCGGTCGGTCACGGTTTCAGCCAGACCAACGTGGATAACGACTTTACCTCGTATAGCTTCCAGCCGAAGTCGGGATTACCGATCAAAGTTATCGCCCTCGATGATACGTGCAAGGGAGAGAACCAGCCCAATTATGCCGCCGGCTGTCTCGACCAGACCCGGATCGACTGGCTCAAAGGCGAACTCCAACAGGGGCAGGACGAAAACCAGCTCATGATTATCGCGGCCCATATCCCGGTCAACCCGCAAACGTACCTTATCGACAACGGAACACGCATGCGTGTCTTTAACACCCCGGCGGATCCATCGCTAATCGCCATCCTCCACAACTATCCGAATCTCATCCTCTGGATTTCGGGACATCGTCACCTGAACACCGTTAGCGCCCAACCGTATGACGCGACGATAGTAGGTCAGGGCCCGGAAAACAGCTTCTGGGAGGTCGAGACGTCCTCGCTCCGTGATTTCCCCCAGGAGTTCCGGACCTTCGACATCCGCCGCAACAGTGACCATACCCTTTCCATCATCATTACCAATGTGGATCCCGCGGTGGTCGCCGGGTCGCCCGCGGAGAAATCGAGGGGCTATGCCATCGGCGCCGGCCGCGTCTTTGGTACCTACCCCCTCTCGAGTACTGCTTCCCAGGCTTACAATGCCGAGTTGGTGAAACAATTGACCCCCGCCATGCAGGCGATCATCGCCAACTATGGATCACCGCTGGAGTAGGTGTTAAATTTGGCCTGAGGGTGAATGGATAACTGCCACTTCCTGATCCCGGGGATAAAACGCACCTCGCCCTGGTGGACAGCCCCCGGAGTTATTCTGCTGCTGGCATTGGCGATAGGGCCCGGGATCCGGCCCGCCTACGGGCAGGCCGAACCGGGCTACCAGGTCTGGCTGCCGATGGTGATTTCTAGCCGGACCGCGCCCAATCCGATTCATCAGGGTATCGCCACGTATTACCAGGCCACCGGGGAGGGCGCCTGTATGTTTGATCCGTCTCCGGATGACCTGATGGTTGCGGCCATGAACGCCGAGGAATATGGCCAGGCGGGGGTCTGCGGCGCTTATCTGGCGGTCAACGGACCCCATGGCGCCGTCACCGTCCGCATCGTCGACCTCTGTCCGGAGTGTCAGGCCGGCCACCTCGATCTGAGCCGGGAGGCCTTCAGCCGGATAGGCGACCTTCCGGAGGGTGTGGTAGCGATTACCTGGCAGGTGGTCAGCCCGGCCCTGTCCGGTCCCATTGGCTATCACTTCAAAGACGGCAGCAACCCCTGGTGGACGGCCGTGCAGATACGCAACCATCGCAATCCGGTAGCTAAGCTGGAGTACCGCCTGGGTGACGGTCCCTGGGCGGTTGTTCCGCGGACGGACTACAACTACTTCGTCCAGACTAACCCCGGCCTGGGACCAGGACCCTATAGTTTTCGGGTCACGGACAGTTACGGGAACAGCCTCATCGACAACGGCATCCCTCACTTCGAGAATGGCACCCTCCCAGGGGCCGCCCAGTTCCCGCCGGGACCTGTGATCGGCCAGGGAATGGATCACCGTGGCGTTCGGGGCCGTTTCTAGCGCCGGGTTTCTTTTATTCAACCCGTATGGCTTTCTCCAAACTAAAGATAGTTTTGATGATAGGAATTCTGATGGGTGGGCTGCCGATATCTCGGGAATCGGCGTCAGTCAAGCAGGCCCAGGCGCAGAATATTTCTCCATCCGGTTTAATCAGTATTTCCTCAACCGCAATCTTGCCGCCCCTTGAGGCTCAACCGCTGCATCAGCCGGTAACGGCTTCACCCGTGCCTGATTTCCCCTCCGAAATCGCTCCCGCGGATTCGGGCCAGGGAGAATACAACCCGCCCAATGTCCCGGATATCACCGACTGGCAACGACAAGCCATCCAAGGGGAGATTGAGGGTAATATCCAACGGTTGGGGAAGCAAAGCCCAAGGGGCCTGGCGGCACCCGCCACGTCTTTCTCTTGGCCGCTGCAAGCGGCCAAGGGCTTAACGGACTACGGGTACCATGGGGTGGGCGCCTTTGTCGATCACAATGCCGCCAACCCCAACCAACTGCAAGACTGGTTTTGCGGAACGAGGACCTACGACCTGAGCGGGTATAACCACCAAGGGACCGATATATTCCTCTGGCCCTTTAAATGGAACAAAATGGACCAGGACCAAGTCGAAGTCATTGCGGCCGCACCGGGCACCCTCCTCCTCAAACACGATGGGAATTTTGACCGGAACTGCACGGCGAACAGCGATCCCTGGAATGGCGTCTATATTCAGCATGCGGATGGATCGGTGGCCTGGTATGTTCATCTGAAAAAAGGCTCGGTCACCTCAAAACCGGTCGGCGCGGCCGTCAATAGAGGCGAGTATCTAGGGGTGGTGGGCAGTTCCGGCGGTTCCACGGGACCTCATTTGCATTTTGAAGTGCATGATGCCGGCGGCCAGGTGATAGACCCGTACGCGGGGCCGTGCAACAACATCGGTTCCTGGTGGCTGGCGCAGAGACCCTACTACGATTCCGCCGTCAATAGCCTGACGACCGGCGACGCCCCTCCTGTTTTTCCATCCTGCCCGAACCCGGAAACGAGCAACAGCAAGGATCAATTCAACCCGGGCGAAACCGTTTATTTCACCACCTATTATCGGGATCTACTCTCCAGCCAGCAAAGTCTCTTTACGGTTTATCAACCCGATGGGACTGTCTACCGAAGTTGGAGCTATACTCCGTCCAGCAGTCACTCCTCGTCCTCTTATTCGTGGCATTCTTACACGCTCGAAGCCGGCGTTCCGTCAGGCCTTTGGAAATTTCAAGCGATTTTTAACGGCCAAACGTATGAACATATATTTTCCGTCGGCAAAAGGCTCTACTTGCAGGGCCGGGCGGCCGATAGGGCCATCCACCTGGATTGGAAGATATATGGCGACTTGCCCCCAACCAGCACCTGGCAGATTGCCTACGATGGCCCGTCGGGGGTCCAGGCGTCCCCCGTCACCGGCCTCGGCTATCCCACGCGGACCTACTCCCTAAGCGGCTTGACGAACTACACCCCGTACACCGTCACCCTCAGCGCCCTGGCGGATACGACACCGCTGATGACCGACACTGTGAGCGTCATGCCGACGGATATTCTTGTCTACCTCCCGCTCCTATTGAAGTAGGTTTCCAGTAGCAGTTTAGTCCCTATCTATAAAGGGAAACGATCTCTTCAGAGGAAGGTACGGTCCCATCCAGGGTCTTTCTGGCAATATCTTTTAAGGCTTTAATTTTCGCCATAGATAAACCCGCTTTCCTCAAGGGTTCATCCTCTGTCTTCAGCAACTCGGCGGGATCCGGAATTTTCGAACCCGGGAAAAGATCCATTACCCTTCCGAGGATCGTCGAAGCCGCCTTGGGGGACAGTTGTTGATGGACCACGGCCTCGATCAGTGTGGCGCAGGGAGAATGATCAGGCCGCAAATGGAACTCAATCGGCCTCGTCAGGCAGCCGGCAAGACGCGGATCTTGTTTTTTCAGTAGGGCGGCCGCGCGCAGCAAGTCTCTCTTCGATTTGAGAGTGGGCGGTGTCCCCAGCCTAACTCCCTCAATGGCCAGCAGCCTGGTTTTGACCGTCACTCCGCCGTGAACGGAAAATCCTCCCGGCTTGTTGCCGGAAGCCAGAAGGCGATGGCAGGGAATGATCAGCGGGATCGGATTCTTTCCCAGGGCCTGTCCTACGGCCCGTGAAGCCGAAGGCCGGTTGATCTTCGTCGCCAGCGCCCCGTAGGTCATGGTCCGGCCTGCCGGGATTTTCCGGGCACCTTCATATACCTGTCGGGCAAAAGGCCCCGCGCCATCGAGGTCAAGGCCGATGTCCTGAAAATCCTGCAGGTCCCCCTGCAAATGCTTCTGAATTTTTTCAATGATCCCGGCAATGCCGGCCGGTATTACGCGCGCCTTGTGGCCCCCGGACCTGCCAGCAATACGTTTTTCGGTCAAACCCCTGGTGGCTTCGGGAAGCTGGATGAAGGTCACCACCGGTGAAGAAAGAGAGGACGCCGTCTCCTTCCAGGCGATCCCGCAAGGGCCAACCGGCGTCTCGAAAAGACAGAATGAAGTCAATTTCCTAACATTCCGTCTTCCGATCCAGCAGTCCCTCGTTTTGCGGGATGGCGCGATCCAAACGTCTTGGATCGCACGCCCGGCCAGTGCCCAAGCAAAATGAACTTCGCATGAGTTCTCGAAACGTTGACCGTCCGACCATTGTATGCTGACTGTTCCATCCCAGGATCCGATGAATTGTCCATAGAGCATCATCTTCTCGGCCCGATCAGAAGCCGGTCCGGAAGTTATCAGCGCCTGGCTAAAACCGAAGGGATTCAAAGGCGATCGTTTTTCGAGCGGTCTGTTTCATAATGACAACTCTTTCCTTATCTCACAAACCCGACAATGGCTGAAAAGCCGTTCTTGGCCGGAAGTGCAACCGTCGCAATTGATATCCTCCGCCTTGAACACTGCCTGATAGTCTTTGGACCACTGTTCGGCGACTTCCTTCCTCTTGTAGGCATCATTCTCACGGGTTGCCAAAAAGGCCGGGCATTTGGCGCAATTGATTCCACAAACAGCGATCATCTTCTCCATGTTCCTCTCCTTTCCGCTTTGGTTTGAATCTTTCGTTTTATTTTGGTAATGCACGTTTAAGGCGATGATCGTCAGCCCCACCGCCTTCCTTCGGATCTTTTTTGATACCCAAACAATGGGGACACATCTTGCGACTTAGAGTAATTCATATTTTCTTGAATGCACCAAGTCTCTGATATTGGCAATAAAAGAGCTCGGGAGATGAAAGATCGGGGTACCGCTTATAGAGAGTGGCCATTCGACTCAGTTCATCCAATTCCCTGATTCGATTCACGGCCCCTCCTTCCGGCGTGATACGGCAGGGGTGTTTAGCAAAAACCAAATCCTTCTCCTCGACCTTCTCCATATAATGCTGCGAAATCAAATAACGTTCGCAGGTACAAGGATTGTCCGGATTCATTAGGGCGCAATTTTTCGTCGGAAATTCCCGTAGCCGTTCCCGGGCTCTCGAAAGACGTTTTCGAAAGGCCATCGGGGTAATCTCTAGGATGGCCGCCCCTTGCTCGCTGCTCACATCGAAAACATCCGCCAGGAGAAAGGCCAGACGGTGTTCCCTATCCAGGCAAAGCAGCAACCCTTGCCGGCAACTGATCTTGATCTCCTCCACAAAAACATCCTGTAAGGCGCCGGAATGAGACTCTTTCCAGTCTACGGCCGAGTCCAATTCAAGACTTTTTTCGTATTCTTCAAAAGACACCGCCTCAAGTTCCGCCCGACGCTTGCGAATGGTCAACAAATGGTTGACGGCCACCCGGTACATCCAGGTAGTAAAGGCGCTTTCTCCTCTATTTATTCTTCCTTTTCTGGTTTCTTATATCTTTTGACGCTCAGAAGGCATCCAGTGTGACCGAAAGTATACCATTTTTTCATCAATTCAAAATTTGGCTTACTTTTTTTCGCGAGGGGAAGAAAGGCACCTGCCCCGGAAAGACTTGCGCAGGAGTCGACCTGGAGCAAACCAAATCGGATTCGAACCCGGATAAGATGAACGGCTATTTTGATAAACCTATTTGGGAATGTTGGGCGTGTAGCTCTTTAAAAGCCTCATCGCTTCCTTCATTAACCCTATTTGTGCCCTCCCCCGGCCCCTCTCCGACTACCCCGGGAATGGATGGTGCCGAACTAAAAATGGAACGTAGGTGTAACCGGTCGACCCCGAACCACATCCAATCGCGCCGTCGTCGTTACTTATAACGCTCTTCCTTCCGGGGTCGGCCGAATTGCTGTAACCATTACGCTCCCAATATCCCGGCTCGTCTTTTGCTGTAAATTTAATTACTTCCAGCCACTTGGCGCTTTTGTAAAAGTAGCGGTCGGGCACCAAGGCCCGGATAGGGGCGCCGTGCTCCTTCGGGAGCTTCCGGCCGAAGAAACTATGGGCGAGGATGACATTTTCCTTGCGGGCCTCTATTATCGGGATGTTGGCGGAATAACCGGCGGCGGCCCCCAAGATAACAAAATTAGCCTCTTTTCGCGGTTTCGCCAGACGCATGATGGTACTCAGGCGGACCCCGGTCCAATGGGAATCCAAAAGCGTCCAGCCCGTAACGCAATGCACGTCGCAGGTTAATTGAACCTGTTCCAATGCCAGGGAGCAACTCCTTATAGGAGAGAACCAGTGGGTTTTCCACCTCACCTTCGAGGTGGAGCGCAAAGTTGTCCACTGTGGCCGTCCCCGGCTGACCGCCCATATCCAAAATCTTTTTTATCGCCTCCTGACCCGGGGGGATACGCGGCCTGCCGTCAGGCCTGGTTTGGCTCCGCCAGCGCCTGTTGTTCAAGATCAAGGAGTTTCCTAAAAGTCCCCGGCAGGCCGATACTGACCATGGTGCCGCCGGCTGCCGCCAGGAAAGTACGTCGGGAGATAGTGGGTGTCTTTGGGCATGGCTCTCATTCCTTTTATTGTGTATTCAATACTAATCATGCCGGCCGATTTTTCAAGATTGGAAGACGGGTTTCTTCGCCGGTCCAGGGGGCGTGGCCCATTTCGTTATAGTTGGTCGATTTCCGTTTGACCGATGTCACTTGACACGATAATATCGGACCAGGATTAAGCCGTTCGCGGTCGGGCGTACCCGGGGAAGGTCGAAATGGTTCCTAATTATTTTAACACCGTTAATAAGTCTTGCGTTCGCAAAAAGTCCAAATACCTGTCATTGCGAGCGAAGCGAAGCAATCCCCACCATGGCAACTAGCTGATTCTTGGGGATTGCTTCGTCGCTTCTCTCCTCGCAATGACAGCCCCGGGGGACTTTTTGCGAAACCATCATAAGTGCCGCCGATCGGGGTGAACGTGCCGTCGGACCATAATGGTTAGCTCGCACTAACCATAGAGGATGAAAGGCTTAACGAATGGAATTCAGCGAATTTGAACAGCGGCGAATCGAAAAAATAGTCAACGCCTTTCTGGAGAAACGTCGGCCGCCGGCCGACCTGCGCAAACAACTGGACTTGGGTTTCCGACTCGAAGGCCAAGGCCTCGACTATTTCGAGATTCGCCCGGTCTGGAATGATCCGAACCAATATATCGGAAAGCCCGGTGGCCAAGGCCAGCTTTTGTCGAAACTCCGAAAAATTGGCGGGTTTTCCGGGAGCGGGCCGACATGAAATGGCACGGCTACGCGCCCTGCCCGGAAGTCCGCTCCGTCGAGGAATTCCTCTCCCTGGTAGACCAGGATGAAAACCATTGCTTTTGGGGCTAGGGCCTATGGCTAAACTATACGCCATTGAGGGAAAAACACCCTCCGTTGACCCCACCGCTTTCGTCCACCCCGAGGCGGTGCTGATCGGCGACGTCCGCATCGGGCCGGGCTGCTATATCGGTCCCTGCGCCTGCCTGCGGGGAGACTTCGGGCGCATCCGACTGGAGGCCGGGGCCACCGTCCAGGATACCTGCGTGATCCATACCTTCCCCGACCAAGAGGTCATCATCGAAACCGGCGGTCTCCTGGGACACGGGGCCGTGACTCGCGGCTGCGCCATAAGAAAGAACGCCCTGGTGGGGATCAACGCCGTGGTGCTGGACAAGGCCGTGGTGGGCGAAAACTCCCTGGTCGCCGCCGGGGCCCTGGTGCCGGCCGGCATGGAAATCCCGGCCAACAAACTGGTCGCCGGCGTCCCCGCCAAAGTCCTCCGTAGCCTTACCGAGGCGGAGATCGCCGGAAAACTGGAGGGAATCCGCCTGTACCAGACGCTGGCGGTGCGGTCCCTTAAATCCCTGCGCCCGGTGGAATCCTCAATGCCCGCAGCGCCGGAATACGGACGGAGATCGTCTTTGAATAACAT
>CAVUPH010000010.1:0-181476 GCA_963743305.1 uncultured delta proteobacterium | reverse complement strand
GGTTGCCGTCGTGCGGGGCGTCTTCACGTTCCTGCAGGGCTACCTCTCCGAGCGGGCGGGCCAAGGGGTGGCCTTCGATCTGCGCAACGTCATCTACGAGAAGATCCACAATCTTTCGTTCAGCTATCACGACAAGGCCCAGACCGGGCAGCTGATGACCCGGGTCACCTCCGACGTGGAGAACGTGCGCATGTTCGCCGGCCAGGGCTTCTTGGTCTTCATCTCGGCATCGGTGACCCTCGTCGGCACCGCGGTGGTTCTCTTCTTGACCGATTGGCGTCTGGCCCTGGCAGTCCTTGCCATCGTGCCGGTCATCTTCGCGATCATGGGCGTGTTCATCACCCGGGTCCTGCCCCGGTTCCGGATCATCCAGGCCAAACTCGGCAACCTCAACACGGTGCTGCAGGAGAACCTGACCGGGGTAGCGGTGGTCAAGGCGTTCGCACGGGAGCCGTACGAGCATGAGCGATATGGGGCCGCGAACCAGGAGTTGCTCGCCGAGAACCTGCGGGTGGTGCGCGCGCTCTCCGCGTCCTTCCCGGCCATATTCCTGGTGGCCAACCTGGGTACCCTGGCCGTGGTCTGGCTGGGCGGTAGACATGGTCATCGGCGGAAGCCTGAGCCTGGGCGACCTGGTGGCCTTCAACACCTACCTGAGCTTCCTGCTCATGCCGATCCTCCAGCTCGGGTTCATCGTCGGGGCGATGTCGCGGGCGGGGGCGAGCGCGCACCGGGTCGTTCGAGGTCATCGACGCCGAGATCGAGATCAAGGACCGGCCCGGCGCCCGCGATCTGGAAGGCATCGAGGGCCGGGTGGAGTTCGACCACGTCGGCTTCCGCTACGTGGGCCAGGAGACCATGGTGCTCGACGACGTCAGTTTCGTGGCCGAACCGGGGCAGACCGTCGCCCTGCTGGGCACGACCGGGGCCGGCAAGTCGACGGTGCTCAACCTGATCCCCCGCTTCTACGACGTCACGGCCGGAGCGGTGCGCATCGACGGCACCGATGTGCGCGATGTACGCTTGGAGAGCCTGCGGGCCCACATCGGTATCGTGCTTCAGGAGTCCGTGCTGTTCGGGGGCACCGTCCGCGAGAACATCGCCTTCGGCCGGCCTGACGCCACCCAGGACGAGATCGAGGCGGCGGCGCGCGCCGCCCAGGCCCACGAGTTCATCGCCGCCCTGCCCGACGGCTACGACTCCGTGATCGGCGAGCGGGGCGTGACCCTGTCGGGCGGCCAGCGCCAGCGCGTGTCCATCGCCCGCACGCTGTCTGGTCGATCCGCGGATCCTGCTGCTCGACGACGCCACCAGCTCCGTCGACGCGGAGACCGAGTACCAGATGCAGGTGGCTCTGCGCCGGCTCATGCGGGGCCGCACCAGCTTCATCATCGCCCAGCGGATGTCGACGGTGCGTCAGGCCGACGCGGTCCTGCTGGTCGACGGAGGACGTCTCGTCGCCCACGGCACCCACGACGAGCTGCTGCGCACCAGTCCGCTCTACGGCGAGATCGTCGATTCCCAGCTCGACGTGACGGCTGAGTCCGGAGAGGTGGCGGCATGAGCGGGACACCCCGGCAGTCTGGAGGCCCTGGCACGCGACAAGGAAGCCCCGGCCGACACGTGGGCGGTGATCCGCCGGTTCGCCGTCTCGGTCAAGGGCTACTGGCCCCAGTTCCTCGTGGTCGGGCTGCTGGTCGTCCTGGGGGCGGTGGCCATGGCCGCCGGCCCCTACCTCATCGGCCGGGCGATCGACCAAGCCATACTCAAGGCGACAGGGCCGAGCCTGGCCCGCATCATGGTGGCGCTGTTGGTCACCTACCTCGTCGGGTTCGTCGCGACCTCGGGGCAGTTCCGCGTGATCGGCCGGGTGTCTCAGGTCGTGCTGGCCGACTACCGGATGCGCATCTTCACGGCCCTCCAGCGGCTGGACAAGGGCTTCTTCGACCGTAACGAGGCCGGCGACCTCATGAGCCGGGTGGTCAACGACGTGGAGGTGCTGAACCAGCTGCTCTCCCAGGGTCTGGTGCAGACGTTGGGCAGCGTCGTCGGGTTGGTGGGGATCGTGGTGGCCATGCTCGCCGCTGGAATGGCGCCTGGCGTTGGCCTCCTTCGTGGTCATCCCCTTGATGCTGCTCGCGACCACGCCTGTTCGCCCGACTCGCCCGGCGGGCGTTCCGGCGCACCCGGGAATCCATCGGTGACGTGAGCGCCAACATCCAGGAGGACATCTCCGGGGTCAAGGTGGCTCAGGCCTTCAACCGCACGAAGGCGAACACCGAACGCTTCCGTGAGCGCAACGCCGCGAACCGGGACGCGAACGTGGGCGCCGTGGGCGTCACCAGCGCCTTCACGCCGGTCATGGACGTCCTCGCCACGCTCGCCACGGCCATCGTGGCCCTCTTCGGAGGGTGGCTCGCCCTGCAGACGCCGCCCCTCGTGACCGTGGGCGTGGTGGTGGCCTTCCTCACCTACGTGCAGCAGTTCTTCCGTCCGATCCAGCTGCTCTCCACCTTCTACGCCCAGGCGCAGGCGGCCATGGCCGCCGCGGAGCGCATCTTCCAGCTCCTCGACCGCGAGCCCGGGGTCGTGGACGCGCCCGGCGCGCCCGTCGCTCGACGAGGCGGTGATGGCCGCGATCGAGGCGATAGGTACGGCGAGTCACCCCCGGCGACCGGCCCCGTTGCGGCCGCCCGCGACACGCCTGGCGCCGGTCCGGACGGCCGCCTGCGCGAGTGAGGTGTTCGTGCCGCGATGCGGCGTCGTGAGCGGCGGCATCACGTTCCAGGACGTCTCGTTCGGCTATCTGCCCGGCCGGCGCATACTCGACCGGGTGAGCTTCGACGTGCTGCCGGGACAGACGGTCGCCCTCGTGGGGTCTACAGGCGCGGGCAAGACTACGGTGATCAACCTTCTCCTGCGTTTCTACGAAGCCGAGGAGGGCGTGGTGGCGATCGACGGTGTCGACGTCCGCTCGGTCACGCAGGCGTCTCTGCGCGAGCACATGGGCCTGGTGCTCCAGGAGCCGTTCCTGTTCTCGGGCAGCGTGTCCGACAACATCCGCTACGGCCGGATGGACGCCGACCCCGAAGAGATCGAAGCCGCCGCCCGCCTCGCCGGTGTGGACCGTTTCGTGACTGGGTTCGACGACGGCTACGACCACCAGGTGGGGGAGCGCGGCGGAGGCCTCAGTCAGGGCCAACGCCAGCTGGTGGCACTTGCTCGGGCCGTGGTGCGCAACCCCTGCATCCTGGTGCTCGATGAGGCCACCGCGTCCGTGGACACGCGCACGGAAGCCCTGATCCAGCACGCCCTCGAGACGCTGATGGAGGGGACGGACCACCCTGGTCGTCGCCCACCGGCTCTCGACGGTGCGCCGGGCCGACCAGATCCTGGTGCTCGAGGACGGCCGCATCGTCGAGCGCGGCACCCACGAGGAACTGTTGGCCGTCGGCGGTGTGTACGCCTCCTCTACGCCCGGCAGTTCCTGAGCCAGGAAGCCCAGCCCGAGGTGGCAGTGGCGTAGGTGGCTGCTGGTGCCGCCAGCCGCACGAAAATGGCTGCAAATTACCATAGTTTCACACACGGTGGTTTCGGCGTCGCGCGGCCGGAAACGGACCTGAAAGTGCCGGGAGTATGATGAAACCATGGATGACGAGAAGCCTCGCCGCAAACAGGCGTGGCCCGAGTGGCAGAGAATGACCTGGCTCATGACCTGGCCCTGGTCGGCGTCTTGGAACCAGTTGACAGGCTGCTGTGCGGGACCGGTCGCACTCTACGGCGTCGCGATCGTAATCATCGGTGTGGTCGTGTACTTCTTCATCTCATGGCTGGCGCACTAGATGCGTTCGAAGATGCAACACCGTGGGTTGTTGCAGTTGTTCGGGGCGCTCCTAGTGCTTCTCGCTCTGCTTGCCGTTGCCTCGTGCGGGACGCGCGGACCCTATGACCAGTCTTGGCGCAGTCACCGATAGCACTCAATCTCACGGTGCCGCTCTCACCCATCTTCCGCCGCTGGCGGCAGTCGCTTCGACGGGCACGATGCTGGAGGAGACAGAGCG
Organism: uncultured delta proteobacterium; assembly: GCA_963743305.1. Lineage (GTDB taxonomy): Bacteria > Desulfobacterota > RBG-13-43-22 > RBG-13-43-22 > RBG-13-43-22 > CAVQSS01. The sequence continues at coordinate 177,415 of CAVUPH010000010.1, read as the reverse complement.
GATGGCGAGCCCTTCCCTCCCGCAGTCCGACCATCGCTATCTGATCGACTACAGCGGACAGAGAATGCGCTTTGAGGGATACGTCGGTGGTGCGCTCCGTTTCCTCGACGTCAACGAGGGTGGCAGCACGAAGAGCCTGTCTACGTTCGGTTCCTCGATACGGGAGCACGCCCGGACCTTCGACGAGTATGAGAGATCGCACGACTTCCTCGCCGGTCTGCCCGTCACCAGGGAGAGCGAGATGAGTGTCGACGAGCGACCTGCGGATGTCTACCGGGTGGAGTTTCCGGACAGGGGCGACGAGATGACGGCCGACTACGCCTTGATCTACGTGGACCGGGCGACAGGGCTCCGGTTCCGGGAGAAGTGGGTCTCAGCCTCGGAGGTCGTCCGCATCGTCACGCGGCGGCTCGTTGCCGCCACTCCCGAGCACGAGGTCCTGCTCAGCCGGGATTCGGTCCAAGCGTCATCTGCGGGTGCACTGGAAGAGGCCCTCGTTCCTGATTGAGCCTTCGCGCAACTGCGGGGGCCATATGAACGCAACGACCTGCGCCGCGAGGCCGACTGACGTTGCCCCGTCGCCGCTGTGCTCGATTGTGCGCAGAATCAGCTACTCCGCCTCCGCCCGCCACCAGGCGGATTACCACCGGCTTCTGATCCTACCCTTTGTCGTGCGCCCGGGCCTCCAGGGCATCGTCGAGGGCGCCGGCGAAGGCCGACACCACGCGGTCCACGTGGTCGCCTTCCGCGTGGGCCTCGCATATGAACCAGGGTTCACGGGAGTCGGGTTCCGGCATGGCGCCCCGGGCCCACATGCCCACGGCCACGGCGTCGTAGAGTTCGTTGTCCATGTTGACCCACTCGCGGTACTCGGTCGGAACGGTCTCGTTGAAGACCACGCCGAACATGGCCGGGTGGCCGGTGAAGGAGTGGGGCAGGCCGCGGGCGGCGATGACGTCGGCCAGGGCGGTCTGGATCACGTCCGCCGGTCTTCTTGATCGTCTCGAGGGCGTCGGTGTCCTTCAGGATCGAGAGGACCTTGGTGGCCGCCGCGGCCGCCACCCGGTTGCCGGCATAGGTTCCTCCGTGGCTCACTTCATCGGGCAGCAGGCTCATGACCGTCCGTTTGCCGCCGAAGGCCGCCGCCGGATAGCCGTTGCCCATGGCCTTGGCATAGGTGGCGAGGTCGGGCGTCACGCCGAACAGCTCGGCGGCGCCGCCGCGGGCCACGCGGAAGCCGGTCTTGACTTCATCGAAGATGAGCAGGGTCGCCGAACTCCTCGGTCATGGCCCGCACGCCCGCATGGAAACCCGGGCTGGGCAGGATGCCCTGAGCGTTCCCCAGGATGGGTTCGATGATCACGCCGGCGATGTCATCCCCATCGCGCTCGAACACCCGGCGCAGGGTAGCGAGATCGTTGAAGGGCACCGGGATCACGGTCTCGGTGATCACCTGCGGGATCCCCCGGCCGAAGGTGAGGCGCACGGGATTGTCACGGTCGCCGAGTTCCGTCACGTCGTTGGGGATGACGCTGATCAGCGCGTAGTCGTGCACCCCGTGGTACTGACCTTCGAACTTGACGATCTTGGTGCGCCCCGTGAAACCCCGCGCCAGCCGTATGGCGTGCATGGTGGCTTCGGTGCCCGAGACGGTCATGCGCGCCATGTCGCAGAACGTGAGCTCGGTGATGAGCTCGGCCACGCAGATCTCGTCCTCGCTGGTCAGGGAGAAGCTCACGCCGTGGCGCATCCGCTCATTGACGTAGTCGTCCACCCGCGGAGTCGGCATGACCCAGGATGACCGGACCGTAGCCCATGCGCAGGTCGACGAACTCGTTGCCGTCCATGTCCCAGACCAGTCCGCCTTTGCCCCGGTCGACGTACACGGTGTCGCGCCCCAGGCGCGCCAGTTGGAGTCCGTGCCGCCGGGGAGCACCCGGGTAGCGCGTTCGTATGTGGCCCGTTGCTTGTCCCGAGGGACGCCGAAGTTCGTCTGGATGTCGGTCATGGCTCAGATCCCCTTTCGTGGCCGCCCTTGCTACCGGTGGGAGTAGCTCCCCGCGCTCGTGGATGCTATTCGAAGTATATGGCATCGCTCGAGCCGGGCGCTCAGAGTCGTGCTGTACAATGCGAAGACATAGCTGAAACTCTTCGCGACCAGGGGAGTCGACATGCGCGTGCAGGTTCTGGGATCGGGGTGCAAGAAGTGCAACGACCTCTACGACAACGCCCGCCAGGCCGTCGACGGGTTGCAGGGCGGCCCCTACACGGTGGAGAAAGTCGACGACGTAGACGTCTTCCTGCGGCTGGGCGTGATGGTGACCCCCGCCTTGGTGATCGACGATGAGGTGGTGTCGTCCGGGCGGGTCATCCCCGCCGCCGAGATCGCCCGGTTGATCCAAGATCGCGCCTGAGAGGGGAACAGGGATCGTCATGGCCCGTGCCGACGGCACGATCGACGTCTACCTGATCTCGGGCTTCCTGGGCAGCGGCAAGACGACCTTTCTCAATCGTCTGATCACAGTCGTGCCCGAGGATCTCACCTTCCTCATCCTGATGAACGAGTTCGGCGAGGTGGGGTTGGACGGCACCTTGATCGAGGGCGACGACGTCGACATGCTCGAGATCAGCAAGGGCTCCATATTCTGTGCCTGCGTGAAGACCGATTTCATCAAGGCGCTGCACGCGCTGGCGAAGACCGTGCGGCCCGACATCATGCTGATAGAGACCACCGGCGTGGCCGAATCCGAGCGACCTCGACCGAGATCTGAAGCTGCCCATATTCGGGGGAGCCTTCCAGTTGCGCGACAAGTTCTGCCTGGTCGACGCGGAGAACTTCCTGGACACGTACGAGTCGTTCCTGGCCATCGAGAAGCAGCTTGCCGTCCTCCGACGTGTTCATCATCAACAAGGTCGATCTCGTCACGCCCGAGGTGGTGGACGAGATACGAGCCATCGTCGAGAGCTTCAACCCCGATCCGGTCTTCTACGAAGCCACCTATGCAGAGGTGCCGTTCGGGGATCTTTTCCGCCAGGGAGGGTTGAGCGGCAGGGTGCGTGATGCGCCTCCGGCGACGCGGCCGGAGCGCAGCGGGTGCACCCGTCGACATGACCGAGGAGCAACTCGACGGCTACATCGACGACCTTCTGAACGACGAGGCGGCTCAGGTCACGCCGCCCGATCGGCTGCTTTCGTACGTGCTCGAGTGGCCCCCGGGCACTGAAGCCGGTTTCAAGAAGTGGCTCGCGTCGCTTCCGTCCCGGCTGGTACGGGCCAAGGGCCTCGTGCGATCTCGACGGCGAGTTTCGGTTATTCAACCTGGTGAATGGGAACTGGACTATTGTGCCGTACGACGGGCCGGCGCCGAGACGCGGGGTCGGTGACCGGCTCGTGCTCATTTCGCGGCCCGAGGACATCAGATCAATCCAAGCGAAGGAGACGTGACGTATGGCCAAGCTGCCTGACAACGTAAAAGAGATCCTGCAGGGGGGGCACAACGTCTGGGTGGCCACCATCGGAGAGGACGGATGGCCGAACGTGGCTATCAAGGGCAGCGGTGCCCTCCTCGACGACGAGCACGATCTATTTTGCCGACATCTTCTCCAAGAAGACCCGGGAGCAATCTGCTCTTCAACAGCAAAGTGGCGGTGGGCATCTTCGACCCCGAGAAGCGCCTCGCCGTGCAGGTGAAGGGCGTGGCCGACATGATCCAGACGAAAGCCGGAGCGGTCACCTGGTGCAGTAAGACGAACGGCTGCGAGGGGGTGGTGAGCGCCGCCAACAGTCTGGTCGGGTCTCAGGCAGGGGACAAAGTCGGCGGCGACGGCTGGAACAGCGTCTGGCCCCTGCCCGGAGGCGACTTCGTGGTGGTCAGTGTGGATTGGGCGAACGGCGCCGCCCTTAAAGCCGGGGCGGTGACCTGGTGCAGCAAGAACGGGGGTTGCACCGGTCCGGTGAGTCCGGACAACAGCCTGGTGGGCACCCAGACCGACGACTGGGTCGGATATGGCATCACCTTTTTCAATCAAGTGATTACTTTGAGCAACGGAAATTACCTGGTGAACAGCCCCTACTGGGCCGGCACCCGGGGGGCCCTGTCCTTCTGCCTCGGCTCTTCCGGTTGCCGGGGCCCGGTGAGCGCCGCCAACAGCCTGGTGGGCACGCAGCCCAATGAATTCATCGGCGGCGGCGGAACGGATATCGGAGCGGTGCCGCTCCCGAACGGCAACTATCTGGCCCCCAACCCCTATTGGGCCAACGGCGCCGCAGCCAACGCCGGGGCGGTGACCTTCTGCAACGGAACCTCCGGCTGCGTGGGGACTATTTCGGCTTCCAACAGCCTGGTGGGCTCTCAGGCCGAAGATCAGGTAGGGTGGGTGGTTACCATTTTGACCACTGGAAACTATGTGGTCAGCAGCCGTGGCTGGGACAATGGGGCGGCTTCGGAGGCCGGGGCGGTTACCTGGTGCAGCGGCAGCACCGGCTGCAGCGGTCCGGTGAGCGCCGCCAACAGCCTGGTAGGTTCCAAAACCGGTGATGCGGTGGGCTGGGGATATACCAAGGCCCTGTCGAACGGAAACTACGTAGTCCAGGCACCTTATTGGGATAAAGGGTCTATAGTGGATGCCGGGGCAGTCGTCTGGTGCAGCGGAACGTCCGGCTGCACCCCGGGTCCGGTCAATCCGGCCGACAGCCTTACCGGATCCCAGGCCGGGGACCTGATCGGCCGCAGTAACTATTTAAATGAAGGCGTCCACTTGCTTACCAACGGCCATTATGTCGTCTGCAGTGGAGCCTGGAAAAACGGCGGTACTCCCACCGCCGGGGCGGTCACTTGGTGCGACGGGGCCACCGGGTGCAAAAACATGGTCGTCTCGGCTGCCAACAGCCTGGTGGGCAGCCAGTCCGACGATTGGGTCGGGAACTTCGGGGTGACGACCCTGGCTAACGGCAACTATGTCGTCACCAGTCTGAATTGGAAAAATGGGGCCATCGATGACGCTGGAGCGGCCACCTGGTGCAGCGGCCTCGGCGGCTGTACGGGCCCGGTGAGCGCGACCAATAGCCTGGTGGGCAACACGAAGACCGAATTCTCCACTTTCTATTTGCATGTGGAGGGCCTACCCAATGGCAACTACGTGGTTCGCAATCCCTGCTGGAAAAACGGCTCCCTGGCCGGCGCCGGGGCGGTCACCTGGTGCAGCGGCACTGTCGGCTGCGCGGGTGTGGCTACCCCCGACAACAGCCTGGTGGGGTCCCAGGCGGGGGATCGGGTCGGCGCCGGAGATTCCATGGTGGTCGGCGGCGGCCTGTCCATACTGGACGATGGGAATTTTGTAGTGCACAATAGCCTGTTGGCCAACGGGGGCGGGCGGGCCACCTGGTGCAGCGGTACCGCCGGCTGCAGCGGTCCGGTGAGCGCCGCCAACAGCCTGGTGGGCTCCACGACCGATGACGGGCAGGGGATGTGGACCTACGGGCTGCCCAGGGGGGCTATGTGGTCAAGATGTCCAATTGGTCCAACGGTTCCGCCGCCCACGTCGGGGCGGTCACCTGGTGCGGAGGGACGGCCGCCCCTTGTACCGGTCCGGTGAGCCCGGCCAATAGCCTGGTGGGCGGCGCAGCGGGAAATCAGATAGGCAGCGGCGGGATAACAGTACTTCCCCAGGGAGACTATCTGGTCCGGACTCCCTCCCTGGACAACAATGGAACAGCGGATGCAGGGGGCATCACCCGGGGGGACGGCAAGGGCGGTACGACCGTCGGTCTTCCTACCGTTCAGAATACCGTCCGCGGAACGGCGGCCGCCGGCGGCGCCTCCATGAATTGGGCATACGACGAACCAAGAGATCATTTGATCGTCGGCCGCCCGGCGGATAACCGGGTGACAGTGTTTTTTTCGGCCTATAAACTGGCCCTGCCTCTGGTGGTCAAGTAGAAAGAAGATTTTTATGCCGCCCGACTTATGGTCCCTTTATGTGCTTATGTTGCTGCGGTAATCGTTACAAGCAGGCCAAGACCTGGGTTCACAATCTGATCCCACCCATTGCCCCAAGGGAAGGGTTCAGAGTGATCATCGCGTTCCGCGTGGCTGCGTAGCGAGGGATCGCGGCGCTGACTTCGTCCCGCGCTTAGCCTTCGGCCACCTTTTTAAGCAGCCAGGCCATTCGTTGCCCCAGCGTTTTTACCATTTGAATTCCTTCTTCATCCTTTTCAACATCCCCTATATTCCTGCCGATCCCGATCCCTCTCCCGACGATGACCATTTGCCCGGCCAGAAAAAAGTGGTTCATCGAATCAAGGGTATGGATTCCCCCGGTCCGACGCAAAGCGACGACGGAAGCCCCGACTTTATTCTTATACAGGCCGCCGTTGGCTATGGAGACGAATCCGGCCCGATCGATCAGGGCTTTCATCTCGGCGGTAACGTCGGCGAAATAGACCGGCGATCCCAGAATAATCCCGTCGGCAGCAATCATTTTTTCAATCCATTCGTTGGCCTGGTCATCTTTGACGGAACAGCGCTGATCCTTATTGTCGAAACACTGGTAACAGGCAATGCAGCCATGAATTTTCTTCCCGGAGAACTGGACCAACTCGGTTTCCACACCCTCATTTTCAAGCTCGCGAAGAATATGGTTAATAAGGATGGCGGTATTACCATCTTTCCTAGGACTCCCATTGAAGGCTAAAACTTTCATGCGCTTTCCTTTCTTGCAGATCTGTTAATTAAAGTGGTTTTTATTCCAGCCAAGAAAAATTAATTTTTTTTGGCTAGACCTTTAAGAAAACTTAAATATTTTTCCGCGGTTTCCTTCGGCTTTTCCAGCATGGGCAGATGGCCGCAATCTTTAATAATCACGGTTTGATGATTTTTCAAACCCGTTTCAAAAACCGGGACGCTGGAAACATCAAGGACCTGGTCCCGATCGCCCCAGAGAATTAATGTCGGGGCCTTGATGGTAGGCAATTCTTTTTCCAGGGAAAGTAAATCAGGGGCGATATCCTTTAGTTCCTTTTCATAGAGACCGCGATTGGCTAAGGCTGTCCGGACCATCACCTTTTTAAGAGGATAAGGTAAACCGGGCGGTTGAACGAAAAAAATTCCCATTAACCGGGGAAAGTCGTTCTTGTCTTTCAGAAGCAAGGGATTCTCCCCTTTTTCCCTCATTTTCATCACCTTTGAATCTTGTAACGATTTCACCCCGGCGCCGTTAAATAGCCCCAGGCTTAAAATTTCATCGGGATAACGAACGGTATAAATCCCGGCAAAAAAGCCGCCCATCGAGTTCCCCACTATGTTGAATTTCTTTAAATCTATGGTTTGGGTGAATTGGTGCAAACGAGAAATCTGACTGGATAAATCATAAGAAGCCTCGGCCGGTTTGGAGCTTTCACCGTAGCCGGGGACATCCGGGATAACCACATGGTAGGTTTTAGTCAGGTAAGGCGCAAAGCGGATCCAGTTGTCTTTATTGCCGGTGTAGCCGTGTAAAAGTAATACGGTCGGCCCCCGGCCTCCTTCGAGATAAACGATAGTATGATCGTCAATTTTGACTTCTTTTCTGGTTAGGCCGGCTTTGCTCCTGGCGGATCGAATTAAATAGCCCGCGATCTTTTCAGGAAAAATATAGTAGCCGGCAAAGGCTGCGGCAATTACGACCAAAACTGCCACCAGGATTTTTTTCATGTTGTTCCCCCGTTAGACCTGGAAGTATTACCCCAAAGATTCAATCCGCTTCGTTTCAGGCAAATTATTGATATTCTATTGGAAGTATAAGACTCAGAAAAATGCGAGGTCAAGGGAAAAAGAATATTGAAAACGAATCGGCCATCCACTATGATTTTGAGTATATTTGATGCTCGTTTAGACGTAGGGCAGCGACCTCGCTGCTGGACCGTCCGGCGGAGCCCTCTTCGTACTTAATGGAGAAAATTATTCAGAAGGACGGATACTTTGGTGCCCTGGAAGAAAGCGGCCCCTCGGAAAAAACGATTTTCCAGGGAACTCGCCCTCCTCTCTAAACATCCGCTGCCCTTCAAGCCCGCCAAGACCCTCCGGACCTATCTTGCCGGACCCCAACAGAAATTTCTATTTACCTTCCTCCGCAATGGCATTATAATGACACTATTATAATATTAAGAAGGAGTACTATGAAATCCAGGACCATGGTTTATCTTGAACCCGAACAGCTTCAATCTTTACGGTCGGAAGCCAGAAAGCAAAGGATCTCCCTTGCGGAACTCATGCGGCGTCTGGTGAAGGATCATTTGACCAGGGACCAGGGGGTCAAAGCACCCCCAGGGAGGCCTTTCTCAAAATGGTCGGGCTGGGTATACCAAGCGGGAAAAGGATATTTCCGAAAAACACGATCACTATCTGGGTGAGGCCCTCCGCCGTGAGCATACTCGTTGATACCGGGGCCTGGTACGGTGGCCGACAGCGGACAGGCATCATCCGGAAGCCATCGTTTCTAGTTGGACCAGAACTATCCGAACGGAAGAACACCTTGGTAACGACCGATCTCATCTTGGCCGAAACCTGGACCCTGCTGAATTCCCATCTGGGAAGATCATGCGGCGGTTACCTTCTGGGAAACCCTGCGGGAAACGAGGACTCCCATTTTAACCATAGATCCGGTCGACCTGGAAGCCGCCTGGCGAATTACCCAGGCCTTTCCCGATCAAACCTTCAGTTTTGTCGACTGCGCCAGTTTTGTCCTGATGGAACGATTGGCCATCAACGAAGCTTTTGCCTTTGATGCCCATTTTTTGACCTATCGCTTTGGCCCCCAACGGCAGCGTGTTTTTCGCTGCCTTCCATAGAGATTTCCTGTTCATTCGTTTTGACCGGAGGCTATCCCAGGCGGCCTTCCTTTCAAGCCGAGGACGAGACTCTTCGTTTCACTCAGAGTGACAGGCGCGGGAAAGAGGAAGATGGAAGAGACTGCAAGAGGGAGAAGAGAGACGATGGGGCGGAATGGATATGAAAAAATTTCTCAGGCTAAAAATTGAAGGCCGACGCGATTATGGCTGCTGCCGGGTTCGACCCAGCGAACCTCTGAAAAGGAGGGAAGGACGGTGTTCTGGGACGGGACGGGGATGTAGAGTTTAACCACATCACCCCGGTTCAAGGGGGCTGTAGTCCACATCCCGAGGCCGTTGGAGCTGATGTCCACCGCGTCGCCGGTTAAGGTAATCGCTTTGGTTTGTTCCGGTCCGAGGACGGTCATCTCAAAATCTACCGGATAAGGGAAGATGTTCCGTTCAAGGGTTCTTTTTTCCGGTTTGTTGACCATAGTGCGCGTCTTGGTTGGAGGATAGTCCTGTAATTGGCGTATTATACTAATTTTTTTATTCAAATTTCGGGCCAATGAATATTTAGGTCAACTATTTGCTGTTTACGCATTGCTCACCAATCAGAAAGAAAGGACATTAACTTACCAATTTTGCTAAATAAAATAGTCTATTTCCCCCGGTTTCGAACCCTGGCTGCCGGTGCTAATTTCTACAGGTCCCTTGGCCGGGGTTCGAATTAAACCGTAATCAAAATCGACAATCCGTGAAATTTTCTTCAAGTTATCTTCCGTCTGTTTATTTAAAACATAAAAAGATCAAAAGGTTATTGAAGTGCGTCCGCTGATAATCCAAAATTGTAAAAATTTCCGACGATTTTTCGGTTTTTTGAGGCCTCTTTAGGTTAATCTTGGTCAACCCACCCGCTCCAGATACAAAAACTTCCGGCGGACTTCATCCACGTTGAAAAACGTCCCGGTCTGCTCCACCTGGTGAACCAATTCGACGATCTTGGCGTTCAGTGGCGTGGGAACATCATTCTTTTTCCCCAGCTCCACCACCTCCCCATTCAGGTAATCGATTTCCGTGGGCCGGTTCCGGCGCAGACTCTGCAGGGTGGAGCCCAGCAGGGGCCAGGGGGTCTTCATCCGATCGACCCTGGCCGCCGCCACCTTGGCCGCCAGTTTGACCGGCAGAAAATTGATCAGGCGGGTGAGGCCGACCGATACGTCCGGAAGGGATTCCAGACGGATGCCGGCCTTTTGAGCCGTTTTCAACCCTTCACGCATGATCCGGATGGCCAGGGAGGCCAGAAAGGCAGGTTCTCGTGAAGGGCGCCGACCACATCCTGGGTCTTCACCGCCAGCAGCACCAGGTCAGGTTTGAAATCCAGCCTTTCAGCCGCCGGAATTTTAACCTGATGCTCTCCGGCGTACCCTTCCACCCGAAGCCCCTTGGTTCGAAGGACCTCCACCTGGTCGGCCCGACCGATCAGGGTTACTTCCCGTCCGGCTCGGCTCAACAGAAACCCTAATCCGCATCCTACGGCCCCTGCACCGATGATCGCTATCTTTTCCATAGTCATCTGTAGGTGCCATTCCTGTTTTTAGACGGCTCTAACCATGGAACATTATAAGAAAAACATATCTCCCGTTCTGCGGAAAGTCGATGACTTAAATCCACCTTAAGATCCCTCCAAAGATGGCCAGGGCCGCCAGATCGAAAGCCAGGATTCCACCTGAAACGAACGCCTTGCGGCTCACGCTTTCCAGATCGTGGACCCAGAAGGAAACCAGGAAAAATGGCAGGTATCCGATCAGGAAAATGAGCCACGGGGCACTGGCACTCCACCAGGAATAGTCCCAGGTCAAGGCATTGATTTTATTGAGCCCAACCTCCACCAGGACACAGAAGGCGGAATTTACTATAGCCAGGAAGATCCGGTTGGGTACTCCGAGGATCTTAAGATTTTTATCAGCGGGAAGTGTTTTCCCAAAGGCGATTCCAGCGATGGCAAACATAAAGCAAATTTCAATATTAAGCCCAATCAGAATCAGATAAGCGGTCTTGCCGGGGGCTCTCCAGACCGGGGCGTAATTGGTAAAATGGAAAACGAGGCCGTTCCAGATTTCGTTGAACCAGTCCATCCCCCAGAAGGCCAGACCGGCAAAGAACAGGTCCCAGTTTTTCCGCTCGACCTCCACGGCGTAGACGTAGACCACCAAGGCAAAAAGAGTGATCACGTACCACTGAAACAAGCTCCCGTCGCGCAGGATTTCGGCGGCCTTCAAGGCCGCTGTGGTTGGCATATACCTTCTCCTTATTGAATTGGGATATATCCTTTCCTGTCCGCCTTAGTAAGGAGGTTCGGCCGGACCGGTGTACCCACACATACCCATTCGGGGTGAATTGACCACGGGTATAGGTTCCCCGTAGTTGTCATGCGGATGGGTCCGGGCATGTTCAGCGCATAAAGCCCCGGTTAGGTCCTCTTCAAGACACTCCACACAAATCCAGGCGGCCGGACTGCCGCATTCCATACATACGCTTTCCGGCGGCAGATTGCGCGCCATCAGGGCGATCGGCCGAGCGGTGGTCGGCTTTCCCTCCCGGGTGCCGACCACCTTGATTACCGTTTCAGATGAAGTTCCGAAATCGTAGATATGGGTGAGTTCGTCTCCCTCCAGAAAGACTTCGCGTATCTTCCGCCGCATAGAGATCTCGTCTCCATGCCAACCCCCGAACGAAAATTGACTCATATGACCGCAGCACTCCAACCAGATGTGCCGCAAGTAAGAATCCAGGTCCTTTAAAGTGCCGGATTCGCGCATTTCCAGATCCAGCCAGTAGTAAGGCTGCCAGGCATCCTGGACCCGAAGATGATAGAGCGTCTCCGTTTTGGCCTTCCCCTGTTCAGCCTTCTCGATGACGATCCGGCGCTGGGGGCAGACCGACAAATGCTTGGTCACACCGCCCTTGACTATTTCCTTTTCGCAGTATCCGCATGATCCTTTTGATTGTTTGCCACGAGGCATGGGCATCTCCTTCTATGCTTTTCGTAGGGCAGGCGCCCCCGCCTGTCACTGAGGCGTGACGGAGTCGCCGCGACGAAAGACCACTTCGTCACTCGATATTCGGTGTTTGATATTCGTTTTTATTTTCATACTAAACGCGGATAATTTCAAAAGTCAAGCGAGCTCTTGGCCTTCCGGACTGTCCGAATATGGGGATTCCTTTACAGCAAATGGTTGGCTAAGCTATGGAGACGAAAAATGCCTTCGGGCTAGAAGGAGTTTTCTCGATTTTAATTCTTTTCCGCATGTGGTTTATGGTAAGTCATAAACACCGTGACTGACCTTATCGAATAAATCGGAGTTTTAAAAAAAAGGAGGGTGGAGATGGGATTCGACGACTTTCAGGACATTCTGTACGAGAAGGAGCCGGAAACGGGAATAGTCACCATCACCTTCAACCAGCCGGAACGAAAAAATGCCTTGAGCCTGATCACCTTCCTGGAATTGGGATCTGCCCTGGAGGCGATAGAAAAGGACCCGGAGGCCCGGGCCCTGATCCTGACCGGCCGGGGAGAGGCCTTTTCCTCCGGGGGCTATTTCAACCTGAACTTCATGCAGAGCCTGACCCCGGAGCAGCTTAGCCAAATCGATGTTACCGACATCGCCCAGAAAAAACTGTGCCTGCAATTCTGGGAATTCGACAAGCCGGTCATCGCCGCCGTCAACGGCCTGGCCATTGGCGCCGGTTTCACCCTGCCCCTGGCCTGCGCCGACCTGATCTACATGGCCGAGGAGGCCTACCTGCGGTTCCCCTTTACCCAAATCGGCGTTATCCAGGAATTCGCCTGCTCCTATCTGCTGCCCCGGCTGCTCGGATTTCAGAAGGCCAAGGAGCTGTTGTTTTTCCCCGAAAAGATTTCGGCCGCCCGGGCCCTGGAGCTGGGGCTGATCAATGGGGTGCTCCCTGAAGCCGAACTGCTGCCCTTCGTCCGGGAAAAGGCCCGGCAATTGGTCCCGCCTCAAGGGGCCGCCCTGGCCCTGCGTCTGGCCAAGCAGGCTTTCCATAAACCCCTGATCGCAGAGATTACCGCCGCCCTGGACCAGGAAAACCAGGGATTGAATCAGGCCTTCGGCAGCGAGGATTTCTTCGAGGCCCTGACGGCCCGGATGGAAAAGAGGCCGGCGCGGTTCAAGGGGAGATAAGGGGAGGTTTAAAGAATATCCCGCCCATTCCTTTGGAAGCAGATCGAGAAGTAAGCGGTTGAACAGGATATGGTTCGGATACCAGAAAAAAATTTATGTGTGAAAGTGTTGACAAATAAATATAAATGTAGATAATTCTACACATGGAAGGTTCACCCCGTAAAAACCTGTTGGACCAGGCTCGCCGGCTGGGCGTCATCACGGCCAGGGAAGCCGCACGATTGGGGATTCATAGTCAGCTCCTTACGCGGCTGGTACGCCAAGGCGATCTGGAACGCATAGCTCGCGGGCAATACCGCTTCCCGGATCATCCGATCACCGAGCACCACACCCTCACCATCGTTTCCCGTGCAGTCCCGGATGGCGTGATTTGTCTGCTCTCGGTATTGAGTTTTCATGGTATCGGCACGCAACTGCCGGCCAAGATCTGGGTGGCATTGGAACGCTCGGCCCCGCAACCGCGGCTCCATTATCCTCCGCTGCGGGTGGTTCGCTTCAGTGGAGAAGCCTTCTCTTCCGGAATCGAAGTTCACCGGTTGGAAGGACAACCGGTGAGAATGTACAGCGTCGCCAAGACCCTGGCCGATCTTTTCAAATATCGAAATAAAGTTGGGCTCGATGTGGCCCTCGAAGCCCTGCGGGAAGCCTGGAGAGAGCGGCGCTTTACCATGGACGAGCTGGATCGCTACGCCCAAATCTGCCGTGTGCGCCGCGTCATGAGGCCCTATCTGGAGGCTTTGGTCGCATGAGTGTTGCCGCGAGCGGCTTACCGCATTCCGTGCATACCCGTTTGATTCGGCACGCTCAGTCCTTGGGCCTGGATTCGAATTTCGTGCTGACCCGCTTTGCCATTGAGCGATTCCTATACCGACTGTCCTGCTCCCGCCACTCTAAACGTTTCGTATTGAAAGGGGCGCTGCTCTTGCTCGTCTGGTTTGGAGAGACCTTCCGGCCCACCCGGGATGCGGACCTCCTCGCCTTGGGAGATCTTTCGGACGACGCTCTGACAAAGATTCTCGAAGAAACCTGCGCCATCGAGGTAGAGCCCGATGGAATAACCTTTGAAGCCTCCACGATCCGAGTGTCGGCTATTCGTCCCGAAGATATCTATGGCGGAAGACGAGTAACCCTTCTGGCCCGCTTAGGATCAGCGCGCATACACCTTCAGGTGGATGTCGGCTTGGGGGATGCCTCCGTTCCCGAGCCCGAGTGGCTTGATTATCCCAGCCTGTTGGACCTGCCGCGTCCACGCTTGCGCGCGTACCGGCCCGAGACAGTGATCGCCGAAAAGACCCAGGCCATGGTCCAACTCGGAACGAATAACAGTCGTATGCGCGACTTCTTTGACGTATATATGCTCGCCCAGCGGGAATCCTTCGGCATTGAAATGCTGGTGGCGGCGATCCGTGCAACCTTTGAGCGCCGCCGGACCGCGATTCCGGACGGTCTTCCGACGGCGCTGACGCCGGCTTTTGCTCAAATACCTGACAAGCGAACCCAATGGGCCGGCTTCCTGCGGAAGAATCATCTATCCTCAATACCGGAAGATCTGGAAACCGTCTTGGAAACATTGGCTAAATTTCTGGAGCCTGTATTCCAATCCGCCTCTCGAAACGAAATCTCGAATTCTGTCTGGCAGCCCGGTGGACCATGGAAAACAGGCGGTCAGTAGCATAGGGACGGGTCGGAGCAACTTGCCCCGCCTGGGGAGGAGGCGCCGCCCTGGCCCTGCGCCTGGCCAAGCGGGTCTTTCACCAGCCCCTGATCGCGGAGATTTCCGCCGCCCTGGATCAGGAGAACCTGGGATTGAACCAGGCCTTCGGCAGCGAGGATTTTTTCGAGGCCTTGACGGCCCGGATGGAAAAACGGCCACCGAGGTTCACAGGGAGACAATCGTCGCAAGGGTCAGCCCCGAGTCGTATTTAATTTATTAATGATTTGTTGACTTTTTAAGTGATTTAAGTAGGATAAAGTTGTTTTCGTGACTTGAATCAAAAATGACGGCCAAACTTGATGAATGCCCAGGCGATGACGATGAACCTTTCTTTTGACATAAACAAGCTAATCGAAATCTGTCGACAAAATGACATTAAAAGAGTCGGGACCTTCGGGTCTATGGCTCGTGGAGAAGCCACCGAACAAAGCGACATCGATCTTTTGGTTGAGTTTGCCAAACCCAAGAGCCTATTAGCCATGGTCAAAATAGAGCGTCAGATCGCCACTGCTCTTGGGCAGAAAGTCGATTTGCTGACGGAAGCCGCCATCAGCCCTTATCTCCGTGAAGGCATCTTAAGGGATCTTCATATCATTTATGAAATCTGATGAAACTGTCTATCTGCGACACATTCTGGATGCGATTGCAAAAATCGAGACATACGTCCAGGGCGTGGATGAAACTGCCTTTCGACATGCCGGCCTTATTCAAGATGGAGTGATCCGACAGATCGAGATCATTGGCGAGGCCACCAAACGTCTTTCACGTTCGCTCCGCAACCGGCACTCCGAGACTCCTTGGGAAGATATCGCCGGCATGCGCGATAAACTCATCCACGACTATTTTGGCGTTGATATCGACCAGGTCTGGCTGACCGCAATCGAAGATTTACCAGTCCTGAAAGGTCAGGTTGAAAGAATATTAGCAGAATATTCTGGCTAGGGTGGTTCAACGATAGCCGGCACCTGATGCAACGTGTTCCTATTTGGCACTCGATGTTCAAAACCGCCTGCGCTTGAAGGGGGAAGGCCTTTATAAAAGAAATTCGGAAGGCATTAGGGGTCAGGGTGGCTTTTTGAAGCCAAGAAATGATCGGGTTGCCCGTATTGGATTATATGGTCACCTCCAATCATGTCCACCTCCTGGTTTCCGGCGACGACGATCAAGAGGCCATTCCCAAGTCCATGCAACTAATAGCCAAGAGGACCGGTCGGTAGTATAATCAAAGGAAAAACCGTCTGTAATCATTCGGAGGTCTTCATGAAAAAGAAAAAGATCGGCAAGAACGATTCAGGCCAAACAGAGGGCATCAGCAGGCGCCATTTCCTTACCTCTTTAGGGACGGGAGCGGCGGTGGTGGCGGCAACGGGGCAGCTCGCTGCCGAGACCGCCCGGGAGCCCGAAGCTTTAAAAGCCAATGAAACGGCAAAAATATCCCTCTCGATCAACGGCCGCCGCCACCATCTGCTGGTCGAGTCCCGGTGGTCGCTCCTCTATGTACTGAGGGAGAAGCTCGGGCTGACCGGCACCAAGGTAGGCTGCGAACGGGGTGAATGCGGGGCTTGCACGGTCCTCATCGATGATGTGCCTCGTTATGCCTGCCTGATCCTGGCCGTAGAGGCCCAGGGGGTCAAGATCACGACCCTGGAGGGCCTGATGGCCGGCGACGAATTGGGTCCGGTCCAGCAGGCTTTTGTGGAAGAGGATGCCTTCCAGTGCGGCTATTGCACGCCGGGGCAGATCATGGCGGCCGAGGGGCTGCTCCGGTCCAGACCGAAGCCCTCCCCTGAAGAGATTCGGAGGGCCATGAGCGGCAACCTTTGCCGCTGCGGGGCCTACGATCATATATTCAAGGCCGTCGAGCGGGCCGCCGCTCTTAGAAACGGGAGAGGAGGCCGGGTATGAACGCCGAGGATAAAAGCCTTTACTATCAGACCGACATTCCCGTTCCCGAAAACCCTCTGCCGGGAAAGGCGCCGGCCCCCTGGAAGAAAACCCAGGTCGTAGGTAAATCCATACCGCGGGTCGATGCCTACGAACGGGTCAGCGGCCGGGCCGTTTATCCCTCGGACCTTTCACTACCCCGGATGCTTTACGGGGCTATCCTCCGCTCCCCCTATCCCCATGCCCGGGTGAAAAAAATAGACACGACTGCGGCGGAAAAGATTAAAGGAGTTCGGGCGGTGATCAGCGCCTCTACCGGGGAAGCGGGGGTTACCTGGCCTTACACCAAAATAAAAAAGGTTAAACTCTTTGACCCCGAGTGCCGGTACGAGGGCGAGACGATCGCCGCTGTAGCCGCGGAAACGCCCTATCAGGCCTGGGATGCCGTGCGGGCCATCCAGGTGGACTACGAAATTCTCCCCTTCGTCGTCGACGAGCGGAAAGCGCTTGATCCGAAGGCCCCACCGGTCCAGCCGGAAGGGAACCGGGTCAAACCGGTCGAGATCTACGAACGGGGGGATACGGCCAAAGGGTTTGCCCTGGCCGACATGGTCCTGGAGCAGACTTATCGGACGGAGTGCGAACTCCATACTCCCCTGGAACTGCATGGCTGCGTGGCCCGCTGGGAGCGGAACCTCCTAACCATCTGGGAATCGACTCAGGGGGTTTACCCGGTTCAGGCCCGGGTTGCCGAGGTCCTCGGTCTGCCTCTTTCGAAGGTCCGGGTCATCGGCCATTACATGGGAGGAGGATTCGGCAGCAAACTCCAGGCCGACAAATATACGATTATTGCCGCCCTTCTGGCCAAAAAGACGGGCCGGCCGGTAAAGCTCTTTTTGACCAGAGAGGAGACCTATCTGGCCGTGGGCAACCGGCCCGCGGCGAACATGAAGCTGAAGGCCGGGGTGAAGAAAGACGGCACCCTCACAGCCCTGCATTTTACTTGTACCGGCACGGGAGGCGCCTTTCCGGCGGGCGGAACCGCCCTGGTAGACTGGCTCATCAAAGAGTTGTACCTCTGCCCGAATGTCCGAACCGAGCTTTCGGACGTATATGTCCATGCCGGCCCGGCCCGGCCGTTTCGGGCGCCCGGCCATCCTCAGGGGGCCTGGGCACTGGAACAGATGCTGGATGCCCTGGCCGAGGATATCGGGATGGACCCGGTGGAGCTGCGTCTCAAAAACATCCCGACCTTCAGCCAGACCAGGAATGGGAATCCGGAGTATACGACTACGGGCTTAAAAGAGTGTCTCGAAGAAGGAGCCAAGGCCTTCGGCTGGGACCAGGCGCGTAAAGAAATCGCCCGGACCCCCAAGAACGTCATGATACGCCGGGGAGTGGGCATGGCCGGCTCCACCTGGTTTGTCGGCGGAGGCGGACCGCCTTCCACCGTCATTGTCAGGCTCTTCTCCGACGGCAGCGTCAACCTGAACATGGGGGCCAGCGATATCGGGACCGGTACGAAGACCGTCATGGCCCTGGTTGTGGCCGAAGAACTGGGCATTAAGCCTGAGTCCATCCAGATCGAGCATGCCGATACGGGAACCACCCAATATGCCACCGCCAGTGGAGGCAGCAAGACCGTGCCGACCGAGTCGCCGGCCGTGCGGGCGGCGGCCATCGACGTAAAGCGTCAGATCCTGGAGTTGGCGGCGGAGGAGCTGAAGACCGATCCGTCGGCCCTGACGATCAGGCAGGGGGCGGTCTTGGATGGAAAAGATCCCTCCAAGAAGATCAATATAACCGATATACCGGGGCTCAAGGCCCAGGGGGTGGTTGTCGGCATCGGCCACCGGGGACCCAATCCCAAGAACAAATTTGTCAACCCCTTTTGCGCCCAGTTCTGCGAGGTGGAGTGCGATATGAGGACGGGCGAAGTCCGGATTATCCGCTTCCTCAGCGCCAACGATAGCGGTCGGGTCATGGACCGGCTCACCTATGACAATCAGGTGGGAGGAGGCATCACCATGGGGGTGGGCCTGGCCCTGACGGAAATGAGAGTCCTTGACGCCGAACAGACCGGGAAGATGGTCAACAGAAATTGGCATGATTACAAGCTGCCCACGGCCCTCGACGTGCCCGGCCGGATCGTCTCCCTGCCCATAGACAGGCCCGATGACGAGGCCAACTCGACGGGCAGCAAAGGTTTAGGGGAACCGGTGACGATCCCCACGGCCGCGGCCATTGCCAATGCCGTCTACCACGCCACGGGCCTGAGAATGACGGTCAGCCCCATCAATCCCGTCACCCTCTGCGAAAAACTGGCCAAGGTCCGGAAGGAGGTCTGAGACGATGATCCAATCTTTCCAGTATATCAGCGTTAAACGGGTTGAAGACGGGGTCAAACAGCTTTCGACTCCGGGATCGAAAATACATGCCGGAGGAACGGATCTTCTCGGATGCCTCCGGGAACGGATCTTTCCTGTGAAAAAAGTGGTCAGTATCAACGGCATCAAGGATCTGAAGGGCATCAGCGAGAAAGGCGGCGCCCTCAGGATCGGAGCGCTGACTACGATTACAGAGGTGACCGAAAACCCGCAGATCAAGAGGCTTTTCCCCGGCCTGGCCCGGGCGGCAGGAGAGGTGGCCAGCCCCCCTTTGCGCAACCAGGGCACCATCGGCGGCAACCTCTGCCAGAAACCCCGTTGCTGGTACTACCGCGGTGAATTTCATTGCACCCGGAAAGGCGGCGGGACCTGTTTTGCTTATTCGGGGGAGAACCAGTACCATTGCCTCTTCGGCGGCGACGGCTGCTACATCGTTCACCCCTCCGATACGGCCCCGGTCCTGGCAGCGCTTGAGGCCCGGGTGGGCGTGACCGGCCCGCAAGGAGCCAGGATGGTGAAAGTGGAGGAGTTTTTTGTACTTCCGGCCGTTGACCCGACCCGGGAGACAGTGATCGGGCCTGATGAAATGGTCACCGAGATTCTGATCCCCACGCCTCCGCCCGGGTTGAAAAGCTCTTACCGGAAAATCCGCGCCCGCCGCTCATGGGATTTTGCTCTGACCGGCGTCGCCCTGGCCCTGACCTTTGACGGCGTCCGGGTGGCCAAGTCGCGGATATTCCTGAGCGGAGTCGCACCGGTTCCCTGGCGGGCGCAGGAAGCAGAAGAAGAAATAACCGGCCGGGAATTAACAGCGGAAACGATCGCCAGGGCCGGAGCGGCAGCCGTCCAAAAGGCCGAACCCCTGTCAAAAAACGGCTATAAAGTTCCCTTACTGCAGGCCGTGATAGAAGAGGAGTTGGAAGCCATTAGGCCGTGAAGGAAATCCGAGGGCCGGCTTGGAACCCAAAAAGCAATTGGGCATACCCTTTCGCCGATACCCTTCGTCCATTCCACATAGGAGGGTCTACCCACCCGAAAGGGCGAAGCGTCAAAATGATAAATTGGAGGCCTGAATAATGACTATAAATCCGGATTTTGTTTCCCCCTGCGGCCTTTATTGCGGAGTTTGTGCTATTTATATGGCCCACCGGGATAACAATCTTAAATTCAAAGAGCGGTTGGTGAAACTGTATCAGGGAGAAATATCCGGCAAGGGCACTCTTCCCAATAGTGAAAGCCTTTCCATAGAAGATATCAAGTGCCGCGGCTGCTTGTCCGATGAACGATTTATGCATTGCCGGCAGTGCGAGATCAGGGATTGCGCCCAAGGAAAAGGCTTCACTGGATGCCATCAGTGCGAGGAATTTCCCTGCCCACACATTATGAGTTTTCCCATGACGATCGGCAAAAAGGTTATTTTGCGGGCTATCCCCTATTGGCGGGAGGTTGGAACTGAAAAATGGATTCAGGATGAAGAAGCCCGCTACGTTTGTCCCGACTGCGGCCATCAAGTTTTCCGGGGCGTTGTGGTCTGTAACCAGTGCAAGGCCAAGCTGGATTTAGACTAATTTTTTTGAAAGCCAAATCAATTCAAGTTAAGATCGGATGGTAAACAAATGCACCCGGCATTTTCCAGTCGAAGCGCTGTAGCACTCGGCCAGAGGGGCGACAAAGTGAAATTCGCTAGGCCCGTAAGTTAGAAAGGCTGAACACCATGCGCGTTATAAAACCTAAACACTATTTCCTGGAACATGAACAGATGGACTTTGAAACCCAGATCCTCCTCGGTTGTTGCCACTACGGGGCGGCGGATGCCGGGGAAATTCTGGCGGCGGTTGAACGCATCCCGTCGGGGGATTTCGAGCAATGGTATCAGGAGTGGTTTGCTCTGGCCGAGCGCCTTCAGGGAATAGCCGAACAATGCGCCTCCGCGGGCCATTCGGTAAGCGCGAGGAAGGCCTTCCTGCGGGCCGCAACCTATTTTTCAGCCTCGGCTATTTTTATAGACGGGACCAAGGACCCGGCGAGAGGCCTACCGGCCTGGAAGCAGACATCTGAACTGCTGGGAGCGGTTCTGTTCCTGCTTGACCCCACCGGCCGAACTGGTCAGAATCCCCTACGAAGGACTCTCGTTACCTGGTTACTTATTCCTTCCCGCCCAATCCGGCGGCCCCTGGGCCACGATTATCTTTAATAACGGCAGTGACGGCCCTACCGCCGGAATGTGGACCTGCGGCGTGGCCGGGGCGTTGGAGCGGGGATATGCCGCCTTGGTTTTTGACGGCCCCGGTCAGAACGCCCTGTTGTGGCTCCAGAATATTCCTTTTCGTCCTGACTGGGAAAAAGTCATCACGCCGGTCGTGGACTTCCTCCTAAAGCGCGAAGACGTCGACCCCCGGCGGATTGCCCTTTCAGGAATCAGCCAGGCCGGCTACTGGGTCCTGCGCGCCCTGGCCTTCGAACACCGGATCGCGGCCGGTATGGTCGACCCGGGGGTAATGGATGTTTCCGTGACTTTTTTTCGGGAACTTCCCTCGGAGATGAGGGAACTGCTTGAGGCCGGGGCGGAAAAGGAATTCAACGCGTTCATGGAGGAGGGTCTCCGACAGGCCGGGGAGGCGGTGCGCCAGAACGTTGTCTGGCGGATGAAACCGTACCAGACCCGGAGCTTCTATCAAATGTTCAAAAAGGTGCGGCAATACAACGCCCGGGACGTCATCCGGCAAATACATTGCCCTATGTTCATCGCCGATCCCGAGGATGAGCAGTTCTGGCCCGGGCAGTCCCAAGAAGTCTATGACGCGCTGGTTTGCCCCAAGACCATCGTACGCTTCACGGCTGAAGAAGGGGCCAATTGGCATTGCCAGCCCAAGGCCCGCGCTCTTTACGATCAGCGCATGTTTGATTGGCTGGCCAGGGCGATGCCCAAGTGAAAATGGGGGGGGAACCGGAAGCTTCTGAGCGGGATTGGTCCGACCCTCCGCCAATTAATGAGGGCTTTTCGATGTTGAAGAAAAAATTAATCAGACATTTGCTCCACCCCTCGCTGGCGCCGGCTTTGCTTGTCGGTCTTTACTTTACCCCGAAATATGTTTTTGGCTGCGCGAACCGAGGCTACCTGGCCTTGGCGGTCGTCTTCATCGCCCTGGGTGCCGCCATCGCCACGGCAATCAAGGCGATCGGCGAAAAAAAGAAGGGAAATGCCGAGGAAGCCCAGTGGTGGATCGTTTCGACCTTGATCCTGGTTTCGCCCTTGTTTCTTCTGGTCGGGCCACTGGGCTGAGCAGGAGCATGAAGGCCGGTGGTTCCACCCCCCCGGCCAACACCTTTCCGGATAATAAGAACATGATCCGATAATCAGGCACCGGGACTACAGTGCCCGACTCTGGAGGATCATCCACAGGTAAAACGCGGCGTAACTGCACCAGCCGGCCCATCGTGCGGCGATTTCACGGGCGGCTTTCTCCGAGGTCCTCGACGGCAGGTTCGGTCTTAACGCGGCACCCATTGATAGGATACATCGGGAGCGGAGGATGAAGCCGCTCCCTCAGGCCAACGTTTAAATGGCCAAGACGACGGGAGGATGATGAATGGCCATGTGGTATTTGAACTACGACGGCAAGCAACTCGGTCCCCTGGACCAGGCCCAGGCCTCGGCGCAGGCGAGGCAGAATCCTCACGGTTACGCCTGGAGGGAAGGATTTGACTCCTGGGTTCCCATATCCACGGTGGATTTCGACATTCAGCAGGCCGGAGGGATCAAAACGGCCCTCTTCGGCGGGGAAGGTCTCTTCTTCGCATCCCTGAGAGGCCCCGGGAGGATCTGGCTCCAATCGCTGCCCTTCTCCAGACTGGCCGGCCGGATGCTCCAGGCCGCCCCGCAGAAAGGGGGGAGAAGAGAAGAGGGTTCTATCCTGGGAAGCCTGGGTGGGCTGCTCGACGGCGACAATCGTTACTAGATATGGAACCATCCTATCTGCGCCTCTGGGAAACCGGGGCCTTTTCTGAACGGGTAAAAAAGGCCGGGGACCTCCTGGACTCTTGCCGGTTGTGCCCCCGGGAATGCCGCGTCGACCGTCTCTCCGGCCAAACCGGGTTTTGCGGCCAAGGGGCCGGGGCCCGGGTGGCCAAGGCCCTGCCCCATTTCGGAGAGGAACCGCCGCTGACGGGCAGCCGTGGTGCGGGCACGGTTTTTTTTACCGGTTGCGCCCTACGCTGTCTCTATTGCCAGAACTACCAGATCAGTCAGGAAGGCCTGGGAGAGGAAGTGTCCGCGGTCGCCCTGGCGGACATTTTTCTGGATCTGCAGCAACGCGGTTGCCATAACCTGGACCTGGTGTCTCCCACGCCCCATTGGCCTTTTATTCTGGAGGCCCTGGAAGTCGCCATTCCCCGGGGGCTTATTTTACCTATTGTCTATAATACCCATGGCTACCTGTCACTCCCCTTGCTGAAATTGCTGGACGGCATCGTCGATATCTACCTGCCGGATATGAAATACGGGACCGATGAAACGGCAGAACAACTCTCCCAGGCCCCCGGCTATACTTCCCTAAACCGGCAGGCCGTTCGCGAAATGTTCGCCCAGACCGGCCCCCTGAAAACAGATGGAGAGGGCCTGGCCTTCCGGGGGTTGTTGGTTCGGCACCTGGTGCTCCCGGGGAATCTTTCCGGCACCTCGGTCGTGCTCCAGGACTTATTGGAAATCTCCCCGCGGATTCCACTCAGTCTCATGGCCCAATACCGGCCCATCCACCAGGCCGGGGATCATCCCCCGCTTTCCCGATCGCTCAATAAAAGGGAATATCAAAAGGCTTTGGATCTGGTCGAGAGATTTGGTTTCGCGGAAGTGTACATTCAGGATTTGGACAGTTCCGAGGTATACTTTCCTGATTTCCATCGGGAAGAGCCTTTTCAAAAAGCAAAAAGAAAGTAACTTAGGAGCCGTCGATGAGCAACCAAGCGCCGATTTTCGAGGAAACGGTCCGAAATTACCTGAACCAAGTGGCTCAACTCGATCTGGGCCGAATTGCCGAGCTCCTGGGTCTCCGGGTAGAACAGGGGGAAGCCTTCATCCCTTTTTTCAGGCGAGTCTACCGGGTCTCGCCCCGGGGGATTTTCAATCCTTCGGGCCTGGAACCCATGCATGCCGTCAGCGTGGTCCTTTTGAAATACCTCATCCTCTCACCCGGACAGGTTCCTCCAGGCGGAGAAGACTGGGTGTCCTACAAGGACTTCAAGGATGCCGCCCCTTTCGTCACCGGCTTTGTCAACAACAGCGAGCGCGCCATCGCCCGGAACTTTACCAACCGCCTTAGTCCGCTGCGGGCAGCGGCCGAACAACTGGGGGCGCTTCCCCCGGACCTGGAATTGTCTTACCAGTTTTCCGCCCGTTTCGAGGCCCTGTCCCGGGTACCCCTCCTGCTGCTGTTCAACGACGAGGACGAGGACTTCCCGGCCCAATGCAGCCTGCTGTTTCAACGCCGGGCGGAAAAATTTCTGGACATGGAATGCCTGGCTATCCTAGGGTGGCTATTGGCGGACTTTCTGATTCAGGAGGCCGGTTTGGGGCAACGAACGGTTATGTGAGGGGACTGAGGGTCAAGCCCCACGGTCTAGTGTCCGAAGGGAAAACGAAATACTATTAAGTTCTGAGGGGTGCGTTGAAACACAAAACCCGGGGAATTTTAGCGGTAACCGGCAGCGCGGCGGCCATCTTTTGGCCCGGGGCCTTCATCTTCGGGTACCCCGGGGTCATGGGCCCCTTATGGCAGCAGAAGTTCGGTGTCGGTCGGGGGGCGATTGGGAACACCCTCTTTTTTGTCCTGGCTGCCGTGGGCTTTTTCATGTTTTTCGTCGGGCGCTGGCAGGAGCATTGGGGCACCCGCAAACTGATCACGCTCGGCGCCCTGCTTTGCGGCCTGAACACTTTTCTGATCGCCTATGCCGATCGCCTCTGGCTGGTCTACCTTTGGGCTTTTTTCAACGGCGCCGCCTCTTGCTTTATTTATATCCCGGGCCTGACCACCGTGCAGCGCTGGTTCCCGGCCCGGAGGGGGTTGGTGTCCGGCATTGTCAACCTGGTTTTCGGTCTCTCGGCGGCGATCATGGCCCCCCTGTTCGGCACCCTGCTACAACGCTGGGGATATGTTTCCATGAACCTGATTCTGGGCTGGAGCGCACTCATTATGGGTCTGGCCTTTGCTCAGATGACTGAAGTACCGGAACGGGTTGAAAAACCTTTTGAAAGGCAAGCCGAGGAGGGTCCAGCGCCAGTCCCCTTACCCGGTGCGGTGGTGTCCGTTCGGGAAGCCATCCGATCAGGATCTTTCTGGTTTCTCTGGTTGACTTGGGCGCTGATGGGCGCGGCGGGTATCGCCATGGTCTCCCTGGCCGTCCCTTTCGGTCTTTCCCGAGGAGTTGGCCCCCCTTCGGCTGTGATAATCCTGACGGCCTTCAACCTGACCAACGGCTTCAGCCGCCTGATCATGGGATATCTTTCCGATAAAATCAGCCGCACGGCCGGAATGAGTTTGACCTTCCTGTCGGCCGGGTGTGCGTATCTTCTGCTGCCGCACGTCAACGGATGGGGTACGGCGGCCCTTTTGGCCGCGGTTATCGGCTTCGCTTTCGGGACCCTCTTTGCGGTCTCCGCCCCCCTGGCCGTGGACTGCTTTGGGCTAAGACATTTCGGGGCCATCTTCGGTCTGGTCTTCACCGCCTACGGTTTCGTGGCCGGCCTGATCGGACCTTCCCTGAGCGGTTACCTGTTGGACTCCAGTGGGGGCAACTTCTCACTGGTCTTTACCTACCTGGGTTGTTTCGCTTTGATCTCTTCCTTCCTCATTCGCCGCATAAAACCGCTCAAGGTTTAACCCTCTTCCGAACTTTTTCGAAAAAAAAACAGCTCTTCCATTCTCCCCTCCGCCTACTCGCTGATTAATTACAATAATGTAAATTTATAAATTGTATTTACATTTTTGGATTATATCTTCCGAGACCATTCCCGCCCATAAATCGAATAACCCATTGAATAATAGACATATAATCAACTTTCCCCTTTATGGCACGATCCCTGCATTCTCTGCCAATCAGCAAACGTTGGATCCGGATCCCCAACGACGTTTAAAAAAAATCTAAAGCAACCCTAAGGAGAAAAAGAAAATGAGAAAACGTTTACTAAGCCTGCTGATTTCCATGTTCCTGCTGATGGTCTTTAGCCTGCCGGCCCTGGCTGAAGAAAAAAAGGAGGAGCCTAAGCCCTATTCCAGTGTTTCCGCCGCCTTCCTCAGCAAGTATGTCTGGCGCGGCTACGAATTGAGCAAGGACAGCCTGGTCATCCAACCCTCGATCACGGTCGGCTACCGGGGCTTTGAAGCCAACCTCTGGGGCAACCTGGACACCAATGACAAATTCACCGGGGCCGAAAAGGCCAAATGGAACGAGACGGACCTGACCTTGTCCTATACCCATG
Organism: uncultured delta proteobacterium; assembly: GCA_963743305.1. GTDB lineage: Bacteria > Desulfobacterota > RBG-13-43-22 > RBG-13-43-22 > RBG-13-43-22 > CAVQSS01. The sequence continues at coordinate 150,942 of CAVUPH010000010.1, read as the reverse complement.
ATCTGGGCCCGGTAAAACTGACCGGCGGATATATCTACTATGCCCTTGAAGGGGTGGAGGACTCCCAGGAAGTGTTCTTAAAGATCGGGGGGAATTTCCTGCTCTCCCCCACCCTGTCCATTTATCGGGAAGTCGCCAACTATCCAGGCTGGTACCTGAACCTGGGCGTCAGTCACTCCTTTAACCTGACCAAGGAAATCACCTTGGACCTGGGGGCGGGGATCGGCTACCAGATTTCCGACACCGATAAAATCCTGAAGTATGATTCCAATCGGCTGCCGACCGCCGACAAATACAACGCCCTCCACGACGGAAATTTTTCGGTGGGGCTGACCGTTCCCTTCGGCAAGTATTTTTCGGTCAAACCGGTGATCAGCTACTCGGTGGCCCTGTCGGATGACGCCAAAAACCGCATCCGGGGCACCAGCCTGAGCGACAATAACGACTTTATTTACGGCGGGGTTATCCTGACCGCCGCCTTCTAGAGGAGACAGCACCGAAGGCCAGACCCTGGAAATTCCGTTTAAAAACCGGACCGGGGTCTGGCCTATCTCAACCAAGCCTTTCGACTTGAATCCTAAAGAAAAAACGACATTTTTAGCGATAATTAACAGGGCCGACGATTGGACCGGGAGAAGGTCATGTTCAAAAAAATAAAAGCCTTGATCGATTCCTTTCATCTGGATGAAGTCCAAGTCGCCCTGGAGGAATTGGGCATTAAAGGGGTGATCATTTCTTCATGCAACGATTTCGCCCCACAAAAAGGTCCGGCGATGATCTTCCGGGGAAAGGAACGGGCGACAGACTATTTATCCGCCATTAGGCTTGAAATGGTGGTGGATCAGGAAATGGCCCGGGAGGTCATAGAAGCCATCCAAGAAGCCGATGGGGCCCACCGGGACCGAGAGACTTGGATTTCTGTTCTGCCCGTTGAAGAGGTGATTTCCCTTGAAACCTTGGGAGGCGCCGAATATCCCGGTTTAGGGGGAGGAACCTGAAGGGGCGCGGATGCCGGAGACAAAAGCATTACGCGAAATAAAAGAGCTCACGCTCCTTTTTGATATCAGCACCAAGTTGAGCGAGGCCCTCGACCTGCAGACGGTCCTGCAACCCATCCTCCAAATGACCACGGAGTACCTGGGTCTCCTCCGGAGCTCCCTGACCATTCTGAACCGGAAGAAAGGGGAAATCGTCATTGAAGAGGCCTACGGCCTGCGGCCGGAGGAACAGGCCAAGGGCAAGTATCGCCGGGGAGAAGGGATCACCGGCAAGGTCTTCGAGACCGGACAACCGGCCATTATTCCCAGAATTTCCGAAGAGCCTCTCTTCCTCGACCGGACCGGTTCGAGAAGAAAACTGGATAAGAGGGACATCGCCTTTATCTGCGTCCCCATAAAAATCGGAAGCGAGGTGATCGGGACCCTCTCGGCGGACCGTTTGTCCACTGAAAAAGAGGCCCTGGAAGAGGATGCCCGCCTTTTAGCCATCATTGCCTCCAGTATTTCCCAAGCTGTCCGGTTGCGTCAACAGGCCCAGGAAGAGCTCGAAAAGGTTAGGGAAGAAAATCAGCGTCTTCAGGAGGCGTTGAAGAGCCGGTATAAGCCGAAGACCATCGTGGGGAATTCCAAGGCCATGGAGACCGTCTATTCCCTGATCGAACAGGTCTGCCGGACCAACGCCACGGTGTTGATCCTCGGTGAAAGCGGGGTGGGTAAAGAGCGGGTGGCCCAGGCCATTCATTACAACTCCAACCGGGCCGATAAGCCTTTCATTAAAGTCAATTGTGCGGTCCTTCCCGAATCGCTCGCGGAAAGCGAGCTATTCGGCCATGAGAAAGGGGCCTTCACCGGCGCGACCGGAGCTCGCCAGGGACGTTTTGAGCTGGCCCACCAGGGAACGATTTTTCTCGACGAGATCGGTGACCTGCCCACCTTGGTCCAGACCAAACTCTTGCGCGTCCTTCAGGAAAAGGAATTTGAGCGCATCGGCGGCAACACCACCCTCAAGGTTGACGTACGCATCATTACCGCCACCAACCGGAATCTGGAAGAACTCATGGGAAAAGGGAAGTTTCGGGAGGATCTCTATTACCGGCTAAGCACTTTTCCCATTATGGTCCCGCCCCTGCGGCAACGGAAGACCGATATTACGCTCCTGGCTAGTTATTTTCTAGAAAAATACGGGAAGGAGCACGGGAAGAAAATAACCCGGATATCGACGACGGCCACCGACATGTTGATGAACTATCACTGGCCGGGTAATGTGCGGGAGTTGGAAAACTGCCTGGAACGGGCGACTATTTTATGCACTGATGGCGTTATTCACGGCTATCTTCTCCCGCCGAACCTGCAGCGGAGCGACTCGAACGGGGGCGGGGGGAGCGGCGGTTCGTTCAAGGCGATGATCCACGGTATGGAAAAGGAAATCCTCGCTGAAGAATTGAAACGTTCCCGGGGCAACCTGGCCAAGGCCGCCCGCGCCTTGGGTATGACCGAGCGGATGATTGGGCTGCGAGTCGCCAAATACGGAATCGAGCCCAGACAATTTAAATGAATGGTTTTTAGTTTGTTTGAGGGCGAATTCCTTATTCTTGGATTGGCAAGTCGCAAAAATTCCACTGGATCGATTTGACCTCATCGGAGGGGTTATTTCCCCGGACGGTGTTATTGTTATCCTCTACCGGCCGCGATAATAACCCTATAAACACCGATAGCGTTGATCCACCCCTCACTCCAACATCCCAATCATTCCTAGCCTAAATATCAAAGCCCTACCATTCGGTGGCCTCTGAACGAAAATCCTACTTCCAGGTGGCTTTCACCTCGGCGGCATCGGTGTCGTGATTGCTTTCCGAACCATCTCCTTTAAAAAAAGAATCACCCTCATCCCCTTGGTTTTCAAACGGGTTTTCCTTTTATCCCCAGCCCTGGCCCTCGCACATTTACCTGTTGGCATCTAACTTGCCTTATAACGTTACGACTGAATGATTTCTCGAAAGGAGAAAGGCAATGAGAAAGATAGCCATTTACGGAAAAGGTGGAATTGGAAAATCGACCACCACCCAGAATACGGTGGCGGCCCTGGCGGAGATGGGAAAGAAGATCATGGTGGTGGGATGTGACCCCAAGGCGGATTCAACCCGTCTGCTGCTGGGCGGCCTGTCTCAACAAACGGTCCTGGATACCCTCCGCAGCTGAAGGGGAAGACCTGGACCTGGACGATGTGCTGAAGATCGGTTTCAAAGGGACCCGCTGCGTGGAGTCCGGGGGACCCGAACCGGGTGTGGGTTGTGCCGGAAGGGGGATTATCACCTCCATCAACCTGCTGGAGCAGCTCGGGGCCTATTCCGAATCCATCGGGCTCGATTATGCCTTCTATGACGTACTGGGGGACGTGGTCTGCGGCGGTTTTGCCATGCCGATCCGCGACGGCAAGGCCAAGGAGATCTATATCGTCGTCTCCGGGGAAATGATGGCCATGTACGCGGCCAACAACATCTGCAAGGGCATCGTCAAGTTCGCCGAAGCCGGCGGTGTGCGTCTCGGCGGTCTGATCTGCAACAGCCGGAAGGTGGACCATGAGGACGAACTGATTCAAATGCTGGCCGAACGACTGGGTACCCAGATGATCCATTTTATCCCCAGAGACAATGTGGTCCAGCGGGCTGAAATCAATCGCAAGACGGTCATTGATTTTGATGCCGCCACGGCCCAGGCCGATGAATACCGCCAGTTGGCCAAGGCCATCGATGAAAACCAGTTGTTCGTCATTCCCCAGCCCATGACCACGGATGAACTCGAGTCGATACTCATCCAATACGGGGTCGACCAGTAATCAGGCACAGGATGCCGGTAAAGAAGGAGGAACAACCATGTTGATGATTAGAGCCATAGTCAGGCCGGAGAGAGTGGATACCGTTCTGGAGCATTTGATGGCCGAAGGTTTTCCGGCCGTAACCCGGATGAGTGTTTCCGGCCGCGGCAAGCAGCGGGGCATCAAAATCGGCGACATTACCTACGATGAAATACCCAAGGAATTGTTGCTGATGGTCGTTCCGGAGGCCGATAAGGACCTGGTAATCAAAACCGTCCTCAGCGCCGCCCGGACCGGCGACAAGGGGGCTTTCGGAGACGGCAAAATTTTCGTGTCGCCGGTAGATGAAGTCTACACCGTCAGCTCGGGAATCAAGGAGACGACGGCAGGATCGGAGGAGGTTACGCTATGAAAGAGGTCCTGGCTGTTATCCGGATGAATAAGGTCAACCAAACCAAGAAGTCTCTGGTCGAAGCCGGCATATCCTCCATGCATGCCCGGGAATGCCTGGGCCGCGGCAAAGGCCTGGTGGACCTGGACCTGCTTAAAGGGGCGGAGCAGGGTTATGAAGAGGCCATTGCCCAACTCGGAAACAGCCAGCGGCTGATTCCCAAGAGGATGATCTCGATCATTGTCCCCGATAAGCTGGTTGAAAAAACCGTTTCCACGATTGTCTCCGTGAATCGCACCAACAAGCCGGGGGACGGCAAGATCTTTGTCCTGCCCGTTTTAGATGTCGTTCGCCTTCGGACCGGGGAGACCGGTGATGACGCCCTGGATGAAGGGTGAAAAGGCTGAAGGAGAGAAAATTATGAGCACAAACACAGACACCGCCAAGATACTGGCCATCGATCCTTTAGAGGTCAAAAAGGAAATCCTGAAAAAATATCCGGTCAAAGTTGCCCGCAAACGCGCGAGACAGATCGTGATCAACCAAGTCGAGCCAGCAGAAGCGGTGCCGGAAATTCAGGCCAATACCCGGACGATTCCCGGAATCCTGTCCATGCGGGGCTGCGCCTATGCCGGGTGCAAGGGAGTGGTCCTCGGTCCCACCCGGGACATCCTGCAGATTACCCACGGTCCTATCGGCTGTGGTTTTTACAGTTGGCTGACCCGGCGTAATCAGACCAGGCCGAAAACCCTGACCGATCCGAATTATATGCCCTATGCCCTGTCCACCGACATGCAGGAAGAAGAGATTATCTTCGGCGGCGAGAAAAAGCTGAAAAAGGCTGTCCAGGAGGCGATTGAACTCTTTCACCCCAAGGCCATCGGTATATTCTCCACCTGTCCCGTGGGACTCATCGGCGACGATGTGCACGCCGTGGCCCGGGAGATGGAAGAAAAATATCCAGGCGTCAATATTTTCGGTTTCAGTTGTGAAGGTTATAAAGGGGTGAGCCAATCGGCCGGCCATCATATCGCCAACAATAAAGTCTTCACAGACGTCGTGGGTCAGCTCGAAGCCCCGAAGGAGGGGGCCTTCCGGCTTAATATCCTGGGCGAGTATAACATCGGAGGCGACGCCTTTGAGATCGAGCGGATCACCGAAAAATGCGGCCTCACCGTCCACTCCACCTTCAGCGGTAATTCGGAATATGACGAATTCGCCAGCGCCCATACGGCCGACCTGAACGTGGTCATGTGCCATCGGTCCATTAATTACCTGGCCGAGATGATGGAGAAGCGTTACGGCATCCCCTGGTTCAAGATCAATTTCGTGGGAGCCCAGGCCACGGCCAAATCCCTGCGCAAGATCGCCGCCTATTTCGGTGACCAGACCCTGATGGAAAGGGTGGAAACGGTGATCGCCGAAGAGCTGCCCGAGGTGGAGAAGGTCCGCCTGAAGGTCAGGGCCCGCTGTGAGGGGAAACTGGCCATGCTTTTCGTCGGCGGCTCCCGGGCCCATCACTATCAGGAGCTTTTCAAGGAGATAGGCATGCGGACCGTTTCGGCGGGATACGAATTCGCCCACCGGGATGATTACGAAGGCCGGAAGGTCATCCCCCATATTACCGTCGATGCCGATACGCGCAATATCGAGGAATTGACCGTCGGGCCCGACGATCTCCGCTTCCGGCCGCGGAAAGACTCGGCCGAGATCGATAGGCTTCGTCAGGAGGGCATCCGGTTTAATGAGTATGAGGGGATGATGCCGCTCATGGCCGACAACAGCCTGGTGATCGATGACCTGAACCATTACGAAACCGAAGTGCTCATTGAGAAATACAAACCGGATATTTTCTGCGCCGGTATCAAAGAAAAATATGTCGTTCAGAAGGCCGGTATTCCGCTGAAACAGCTCCACAGCTACGATTACAGCGGGCCGTATGCCGGTTTCCAGGGGGCCGTCAATTTTTATCGGGAAATGGATCGAATGGTCAATTCCAAGGTTTTTCGATTGGTCAAGGCCCCGTGGCAGGAAAACCCCGAGCTGGCCGGCTCCTACGGATGGAATGAATAAGAAAAGGAGAACGTTATGCTGTTGCGACATACACCGGAAGCCCTGACGGAAAGAACGGCTTTGACCGTCAACCCGGCCAAAACCTGTCAGCCCGTGGGGGCCATGTACGCGGCCCTGGGCATCCATAATTGTCTTCCCCATAGTCATGGGTCGCAAGGGTGCTGCGCCTACCATCGCAGCGCCCTGACCCGGCATTATAAGGACCCCATCATGGCCACGACCAGTTCCTTCACGGAAGGGGCCTCCGTTTTCGGCGGCCAGGCCAATCTGGTGGAATCGATCAACAATATCTTTACCCTCTACAACCCGGAAGTGATTGCCGTCAATACCACCTGTCTATCAGAGGTCATCGGCGACGATCTGCCCCAGATCATCAACAAGGCCCGGGCCGACGGAAAGATACCCACGGGGAAAACGGTCATCCACGCCAACACCCCCAGTTTCAAGGGCTCCCACGTAACCGGTTTTGCCAACATGACTGCGGCCATGGTCCAGTATCTGGCGGAACAGACGGGGAAAAAGACCCATCAGCTCAACATCATTCCGGGTTATGTGGAACCTTCCGATATGGCCGAAATCAGACGGATCGCCGCGGAAATGGGGGTTAAGGCCCTGCTGTTTCCCGACACCTCCGGGGTGGTGAACGGTCCTTTGGATGGCAAGTTCCACCTATTTCCCAAAGGAGGCGCCACGACGAAAGAGATCAAGAGCGCCGGCGACAATTCTTTTACCCTGGCCTTGGGAAGGACCGCTTCGCTCCCGGCAGCCAAACTCCTGGATACGAAGTGCAAGGTCCCCTTCGAGTGCCTGGATCTGCCGATCGGGTTGCGGGCCACCGATAGCTTTGTCGATCTATTGAGGAAAACGGCCGGGGTCAACGTACCGGAGACCCTCATGGTGGAGCGGGGCCAGGTGGTCGATGTGCTGACCGATATGCACCAATATTTCTACGGAAAAAAAGCGGCCCTGATCGGTGACCCGGACCACCTGATATCGCTGGCTCAATTTCTGACCGATTTGGATATGGACGTGCGTCTCATCGTTACGGGAACCCCGGCCGGGCCGAAGTTTGTGCGGCGTATCCGGGAGTTTGTCGGAGAGAACGCTGTGGTCAAAGAGGGTCTGGGTGTGGATATGTTTCAGTTCCATCAACTCGTCAAAAAGGAGAGACCGGACCTCCTCTTCGGTAATACCTATGTCAAGTATATAGCCCGGGATGAAGACATCCCCCTGGTCCGCTTCGGCTTCCCCATCTACGACCGGGTGGGGCACCAGTATTTTCCGATTACCGGATACCGTGGGGCCCTGCGGCTCCTGGAAAAGATACTCAATGCCCTCCTGGACAGGCAGGACCGCGATGCGCCCGAGGAGAGCTTTGAATTGGTGATGTAAGAAGAACACCAAGATCGAGGATAAAGGAAAGAAAAATGATTGAAATTCTTAAGGAGAGAAGAAACCAGGTGTTTCAAAAAGGGGCGGAAGAGGCAGACCGGAGCATTGTGTGTGAAAAAGCCAGTCTGGCCGGCTCCGTGAGCCAGCGGGCCTGCGTCTTTTGCGGCTCCCGGGTGGTCCTTTATCCCATAGCCGACGCCCTCCACCTGGTCCATGGCCCGGTGGGTTGCGCGGCCTATACCTGGGACATCCGAGGTTCTCTTTCCTCCGGCCCGGAACTCCATCGGTTGAGCTTTTCCACGGACCTCCGGGAGGAAGAAGTCATTTACGGCGGGGAGAAGAAGCTGTATGCCGCCCTGACGGAACTGATCACGACCTATGCCCCTAAGGCGGCTTTCGTCTATGCCACCTGTATCATCGGACTGATCGGCGACGACGTCCAGGCGGTCTGTAAAAGGGTGCAGGCTGAGCAGGGTATTCCGGTCATCCCGGTACATTCGGAAGGGTTCCGGGGGACCAAAAAGGACGGCTACCGGGCCGCCTGTGAGGCCCTCTTCCGACTGGTCGGCGAAGGCGGTGAGCAGCCCAGGCTGCCTCTGAGCATCAACATCCTGGGGGACTTTAACCTGGCCGGAGAGACCTGGCTGATTAAAGAATATTACCGGCAGATGGGGATACAGGTCATCTCCTGTATCACCGGGGACGGCCGAGTGGATGAAATACGGGCCTCCCATCGGGCCGGTCTCAACGTGGTCCAGTGTTCCGGGTCCATGACCCAACTGGCCAAGATGATGGAAGAGACGTACGGCATTCCCTTCAAGAGGGTCTCCTATTTCGGCATCGAGGACACGGCCGAGGCCCTCTACAGCGTGGCCCGTCATTTTAACGATCCTACAGTGATGCGAAAGACGGAAGAACTGGTCAGAACCGAAGTAAACCGCATCTATCCCGAGGTGCAGCGCTACCGGAAGGCCCTGGAGGGGAAAAGGGCGGCCATTTACGTGGGCGGTTCTTTCAAGGCCTTCTCCTTGGTCAAGGCCCTGCGCCACCTGGGCATCCAGACGGCCATCGTCGGCTCCCAGACCGGCAACCCGGAAGATTATGAATATCTGAAGGAAATATGTGACGAAGGCACCATCATCGTCGATGATACCAATCCGCTGGAATTGTCGCGGTTCATGATGGAAAAGGACGTCGATCTCCTGATCGGCGGCGTCAAGGAAAGGCCCATCGCCTATAAAATGGGGGTCGGCCTTCTGCGACCATAACCATGAACGAAAGATAGCCCTGGCCGGGTTTGAAGGCATGCTCCATTTTTGCCGGGAAGTCTATGGCTCCATAATGAGTCCGGTCTGGCAATTTTCTCCGGCCCGGCAAAAGCGGTCATCCTTAAGGAAGGTGGAAGATGATAGAAGTGAAAGAAACAAAAGAGTCGTCCTATCCTGAGATAATCTCGCGGAACTTTACGGCCACGCGGAATGCCTGCAAACTATGCGCCCCCCTAGGGGCCGGCATCGCCTTCAGAGGTATAGAGGGCTGCATCCCCTTGATCCATGGCTCTCAGGGCTGCTCCACCTATATTCGGCGGTATGTCATCAGCCATTTTAAGGAGCCGATTGATATCGCCTCCTCCAACTTCAGCGAACAGAGTGCCATCTTCGGCGGCGGCGATAATCTGAAGAAAGCCCTGGACAACCTCATTCGGCAATATCGCCCCGAAGCCATTGGGATCGCCACGACCTGCCTCTCGGAGACGATCGGGGATGACGTCGGTCTTTATCTCAACGAGTACGTCAAAGAGAAAAAAGGCCAAGACCTCCCAGTCCTCATCCCTGCCTCTACCCCTAGTTATCGGGGGACTCACCTGGAGGGTTTTCAGGAGGCCGTGCGGGCCACCGTCAAGGCCCTGGCCGCCGGCGGACCCCGGGGCAAAAATATCAATATCCTGCCCGGTTTTCTCTCGGCCGAGGATCTGCGCCATCTCAAAGAGATCCTGAGTGATTTCGGCCTGGCCTTTACCCTGCTTCCGGATTACTCGGAGACCCTGGACGGAGAATCGTGGGCCGAATACCAAAAGCTTTCCGCAGGCGGTACGCCGATTAAGGCCATCAGAGATATGGGCCGGGCCCAGGCCACAATCGAATTCGGGAATAGCCTTAAGGGGCTTAAAACCGGAGCGGCCTTTTTGGAAGAAAAATTTAAAGTGCCGGCCATGACCCTGGGGATCCCAGTGGGCATCAGGGAGACGGATATATTTTTGAAGACCCTTCAGGAAGTGTCCGGGGCGACCCTGCCCCAAAAATACGAAAAAGAACGGGGCCGTTTGATCGACGCCTATATTGACGGACATAAGTATGTCTTCGGGAAACGGGCGGTGGTTTATGGAGAAGCGGATTTTGTGGCGGCCCTGGCCTTCTGGCTCGACGAAATCGGTATTGTTCCCGTCTTGTGCGCCACCGGGGCCTGCACCGGAAAATTTAAGGAGGCCGTCCGGTCCGGTCTTAAGAATTGGCGGGAAGAACCTTTGATCTGCGAAGATACCGATTTTGCCACCATGCTGGAGACCTGCCAAGGCCTCGGGGTCGATTTCGTCCTGGGTCACAGTAAAGGCTATTTTCTCTCCAGGAAACTCGGAGTTCCCTTAGTGCGAGTGGGCTTTCCCATCCATGACCGAATCGGCGGGCAGCGCATCCTTCATCTGGGCTATCGGGGCGCCCAGCAGCTCTTCGACCGGGTGGTCAATGCCCTGATTGAAACGAGCCAAGAACGTTCAGCAGTGGGATACAGTTACATTTGATGGAGGTGCTAATGAATTTCGAACATCATCCCTGTTTCAGCGAGGGGGCCAAGCATAAATATGGAAGGATCCACCTGCCGGTGGCGCCGAAATGCAATATGCAATGCAATTATTGCAACCGGGATTTTGAATGCGTCAACGAATCCCGGCCCGGTGTGACCAGGACCGTTCTGACGCCTCGGCAGGCGGCCGATTATCTGGACGCGGTTTTAGCAAAGATCGAAAACATCGCCGTCGTCGGTATTGCCGGACCCGGTGATCCCTTCGCCAACGGGAAGGAGACCGTCGAGACCCTGCGGTTGGTCCGGAAAAGACATCCGGAGATGATGCTCTGCCTGGCCACCAATGGGCTGGCCCTGGCCGACTACCTTGACGATCTGGAAACATTAAAGATCAGCCACGTAACGGTCACGGTCAATGCCGTGGACCCGGAAATCAGCCGTCCTATCTACGACTGGGCCAGGGTAAACCAGAAGATGTACCGGGGCTTGGATGCCGCTCGGATCATCCTGGAAAAACAGCTTGAGGGTATAAAACTCCTCAAGGACAGGGGGATTGTGGTGAAGATCAACACGGTGATCATCCCCGGTATCAATGACGGTCATGTCGAGGCCGTCGCCCGAACCATGGCGGACTTGAAAGCCGATATCATGAATGGCATACCCCTTTACCCTGTAGCCGGGACTCCTTTTGCGGACAAAAAATCTCCGTCGGTAGCCGAGATGGCGGCCATCAAAGAAAAAATTAAACGCTTTATGCCGCTGATGGGACACTGCAACCGTTGCCGGGCCGACGCCGCCGGGCTGATCGGACACCCCCAGGGCAAGGAAGTAATGGAGTTGCTGAAAAAGGCTGCGGAACCCAAAATGGCGGGTGGTCGGCCTTATGCGGCAGTGGCCAGCAGGGAGGGCATCTTCGTCAACCAGCATCTCGGTGAGGCAACGGAATTATGGATATTCGGGATTCGGGACGCAAAAGGTGAATTGCTGGAGCGACGTTTCACACCTTCCTCAGGAAACGGCCCCGAGCGTTGGGCGGAGATGGTCAATTTGCTACACGATTGCAATTCCGTCCTGGTCAGCGGTATAGGGTCTTCCCCCCAACAGGTCCTGGAACAGGCCGATATCCGGGTAGTGGTGATGGAAGGAATGGCCGCTGAAGGGGTGGAGGCGGCGCTGTTGGATAAAGAGATACCCAAAATACTTTTGCGTACACCGGGGCGCTGTGGAATCGGCCAACAGTGCAGCGGGACCGGCACCGGGTGCGGGTAAGAAGCCGCACGTTGGGCGTTAAGCGTTCGGCGTCCGGCGAAAACATCCTCATCGACTTCGAGGGTGATAGACGAGGTCTGAAGGGTAACGATTGGAGCCATTCAAAAGAACGGAGGGAAGAATGAAAAAACCTAAGCATCATATCTTTGTCTGCGGAAGTTTTCGGGCCGGCGGCGCACCTCAGGGGGTCTGCCACAAAAAGAATTCTATGGATCTGCTCCAGTACCTGGAACAAGAACTCTCGGACCGTGGTTTAACCGACGTGGTTGTTTCCAGCACCGGATGTCTCAAGATCTGTGATACGGGACCTTCTCTGGTCGTTTATCCGGAGAACTGGTGGTACGGCCGGGTTGAAACCGAATCGGCCATCGATGAGATCATCGAGGCGCTGGAAGAAGGAAAGCCGGCTCGGACGTACTTGATCGGGTGATTACCCTTTTCGTCATTCCGGGCCAACAGGGTGTAAGGATCGCCTGAAAACGATCACGAATTTTATTCGAGCACGGATACGGTTTGACCGCAGCGAACTCTCCGGGGCCTTCGGGGACATCGGCACCGACCTTCCTCTGATTATCGGAATGAGGGATATGGCCCCGTCCAAAGACAATTTTGTAATAACGGTTCTGGTAGCCCTGGCCGCCGTCTGTCTTCCCTACGGCTGTCTCATCGGAATAGCCGCCGGAACGGCCCTTTATTATCTCCAGGAAAAAAGAATTGTCGGAAGACCAACTGGCCTTGACGCCGTCGTCCGGATCGAGATTGAGGAAATGACCGGCAAGGAGGACCTTGGCCGCTAGGGGGAACAGGAGGCGTTTTGGGCAGTGCCGGCAGACAAGGGACGGGTTCCGGATATGGCCACCTTTCAGCGCGGAAGATGAAAAATGAAAGATAGAGCGAACGACTCATAAAATACAAAAATGGAATAAATAAAAAAAAGATTACATTTTCGAAATTATAATCAGTCTGTCAAAATTCTCGGTATTAAACATAATATATTGGAATAACTAATTAAATTTATTTAATCTGGATGGCATGATTCCTGCTTTAGTCCAGAAATGAGATTTGTTGGATCCGGAAACCAATAATTCATCCATATTGTTTTAAGGAGCGAAGAAGAAAGGGGAAGGGGATGAAGAAGAAATTGTTGAACAAGAACCTGGAAGGAGCATAGCCCGGGGGGCCTCGCGCCGGGCATCAACGATAACGATTGATCATCAGGAACTAATCTCAAACTGTTCTTCAAAGGGTTTAACGGTTTCAGAAAACTACCTTTGAAGGAAATATTAAATTTTTAGGAGGAAACCATGAAACGAATACTACTCATTTTAGTCATGATCGCCCTGTTTGGTGCGATGGGGGTTTTATATTGGAACAGCCTCAGCCTGGCTGACGAAAAGCCGGCGACCGGAGTCAGCGAGCAGACCCAACCGGCCGCTCCGGCACCTGCGGTTCCCCCGGCGGCAACACCGGCTCCGGCGCCGGAGCTCAAGCCGGACCCGACCGGGGCGAATACCGGGCGAGCGGCGGATGTCATCGGTGCTTCCGCGGGTGCTCCGACCAAAGAAGACCTGGAAAAGCTATCCAAAAGTGAGCCGCTGGCCGCGAAGCTCGCTGATGTCATCGGTCATAACCGGATCGCCATCAATTTTGTTTGGACCCTGATAGCGGGCTTCCTGGTTATGTTCATGCAGGCCGGGTTTGCCATGGTGGAGACCGGTTTCACCCAGGCCAAAAACGCCGGGCACACCATGGCCATGAATTTTATGGTTTATGCTCTCGGGATGCTCGGTTACTGGATCTGCGGCTTTGCTCTTCAGATGGGCGGCGTCGGCGCCGGGCCCCTCAGCGGCGGTACCGCGTTGCTCACCAACGAATTCACTATCAACCTTTTTGGAAAGGACTTCGGACTTTTCGGGACGTCGGGCTTTTTCCTCTCCGGTGTGACCTATGATGCCGCGATTTACACGCTCTTCCTGTTCCAAATGGTCTTCATGGACACGACGGCCACCATCCCGACCGGCTCCATGGCCGAGCGCTGGAACTTCAAGTCCTTTGTTATTTATGCTTTCTTCGTAGGTGGTATCCTCTACCCCCTTTACGCCAACTGGGTCTGGGGTGGCGGCTGGTTGTCGCAACTCGGCAAGAATTTCGGCCTTGGACACGGGCACGTGGATTTTGCAGGCTCCTCGGTGGTCCACATGGTCGGGGGAGTAGCCGCCTTGGCCGGGGCGATAGTGCTCGGGCCGCGACTTGGCAAGTATAAAGGCGGGAAAGTTCATTCCATACCGGGGCATCACATCCCCATGGCCGTAGTGGGCACCTTTATCCTGGCCTTCGGCTGGTTCGGGTTCAACGCCGGCTCTTCCCTGGCCGGGACCGATCTGCGCATCGGCGTCATTGCCACCAATACCATGCTGGCCTCAGCCGCCGGTTCTTTCTCCGCTATGATTTACATGTGGATACGTTACGGCAAGCCGGACATCAGTATGATCTGTAACGGCATGCTGGCCGGGCTGGTGGCCATCACGGCGCCTTGTGCTTTTGTTACCGCACCGGTGGCGGTGTTGATCGGTCTCATTGCCGGCTTTCTGGTTTGCCTCTCGGTCCTCTTCGTGGACCAAAAACTTAAAATCGACGATCCGGTCGGCGCCTTCTCCGTCCATGGCGTCAACGGCGCCTGGGGCGTTATTTCCCTGGGACTTTTTGCCGATGGGACCTACGGCGACGGCCTGAACGGGGTTGCCGGCACGGTGAAGGGGCTTTTCTACGGCGATGCCTCCCAGTTTGCCGCCCAGTGCATCGGCACACTGACCAATATCATTTACGTGTTTGTCGTGGCCTATGTTTTCTTTAAGATTCTCGACGCAGTGGTTGGTCTGAGGGTCAGTGAGGAAACCGAAATCGAAGGACTCGACCAGGCAGAGGTGGCGGTCACGGCCTACCCTGATTTCAGTTTACCCAAATCACACCGCTAGCGAAGAGGAGTCGTACATGAAAAAGATAGAAGCCATCATCAAGCCCTTTAAGCTCGATGAAGTCAAAGACGCCCTGAGCGAGATCGCTATCCAGGGAATGACGGTGAGCGAGGTCAAAGGGTTCGGAAGGCAAAAAGGCCACGTCGAAATTTACCGCGGCGCCGAATACGACATCGCCTTTATCCCGAAAGTGAAGCTGGAAGTAGTCGCCGCCAACGACCTCGTCGAAAAAGTCATTAAGACCATTCAAGAAAAGGCGAAGACCGGAAAAATCGGTGACGGAAAGATCTTCGTTTTGCCCCTCGATCAAGTGATCAGGATCAGGACCGGTGAGACAGGGGAGACCGCGATCTGACGGACGTAGAAACCCTTGAATTGCTTGATGAGGTCGCGGATTGGGAGGGAGGGTCCTCTCCCCCTCCCTCCCCAATCCAATACATAACAAAATTGTCTAAAAATAAAAAAAATAATACAATTTTGGATTAACATGAAACGGCCCGTTATGGGGAAATATTTATATAACCTATCGAAATTTTATTAAAAAAAATATAAAAATACCTTTTGGCACATTTCCTGCCTCTACAATCGGCAACGATTTGAAAAAATTTCTTTTTACAGGGGGAGGAAACAACCATGGATGCAATCAACACGGGGGACACGGCCTTCATATTGATCTCGGCCGCATTAGTGATGTTCATGACCCCAGGCCTGGCCTTGTTTTACGGCGGCATGGTCCGGAGCAAAAACGTCCTAGGAACCATCATGCACAGTTTTATTATCTTAGGGCTAATCTCGGTCGAATGGGTCCTTTGGGGCTACAGCAACGCCTTCGGGCCCGACCTGGGAGGGATCGTCGGCAGCCTGGATTGGTTCGGACTGGCCGGGGTGGGAACGGCGCCTTTCAAGGATTATTCGGCCACCATTCCGCACCAGGCTTTTATGGCATTTCAACTGATGTTTGCGGTCATCACGCCGGCCTTGATTACCGGAACCTTTGCGGAACGCATGAAATTCTCCACCTTCTTGGTCTTCACGCTCCTTTGGGCAACGTTGGTTTATAACCCGGTGGCCCATTGGGTTTGGGGCATCGGCGGGTGGATCCGCGACCTGGGGGCCCTGGATTTTGCCGGCGGCACCGTAGTGCATATTAATTCCGGGATCGCCGCCTTGGCGGCCGCCATCGTCATCGGCAAACGCAAGGGATACGGTCATGAGCCGTTCCATCCCCACAACCTGCCCATGACCATCCTGGGCGCCTCCATCCTCTGGTTCGGCTGGTTCGGCTTCAATGCCGGCAGCGCCCTGGCGGCCAACGGCTTGGCGGTCTCGGCCTTTGTGGCCACCCATATCGCCGCCGCGGCCGCGACCCTCTCCTGGACCTTTACCGAATGGCTCTACCGGGGCAAGCCTACCAGCCCTGGGGGCCGCCAGCGGTTGCGTGGCCGGCCTGGTGGCAATTACCCCGGCCGCCGGTTTCGTGGGCCCCCTATCGGCCATTATTATCGGCTTGGCGGCCGGCTGTCTCTGTTATTTTGCTATTTTCTTAAAACATAAACTCGGCTACGATGATGCCCTGGACGTAGTCGGCGTCCATGGGGTCGGTGGGACCTTCGGCGCCCTGGCCACCGGTCTATTCGCCAGCAAGGCCATCAACGAGGCCGGCAACAATGGCCTGTTTTTCGGCAATCCGGCGCTCCTGGGCACCCAGGCCCTCGCCGTAGGAGTCACCTTGATTTACTCCTTTGTGATGACCCTGATCATCCTCAAGGTCCTGGACTGGACCATGGGCCTGCGAGTGGAAACTGAAGAGGAGAGGGCCGGACTGGATATCAGTCAACACAGTGAAGTGGGCTACACCCTATAGGAGGGAAAAGGCATGAAAAAGATTGAAGCGATTATCAAACCCTTTAAGTTGGACGAGGTGAAAGACGCCCTCCAGGCCCTGGATATTAGAGGCCTGACCATTACCGAGGTAAAGGGGTTTGGCCGACAGAAAGGACACACTGAAATCTATCGGGGAGCGGAATATATTGTCGACTTCATCCCCAAAGTCAAATTGGAACTGATCCTCGACGATGGGCAGGTGCCCGCCGTTCTGAAGACCCTGCAGGAGTCGGCCCGGACCGGGAAAATCGGTGATGGGAAGATTTTTGTCTTGCCGGTGGAGGAAGTCATCCGTATCCGGACCGGTGAAACCGGGGCCGCGGCAATATAAAAGGCGTGACGAGGCGGGTAATGAACAAAACGGCTCTCATTCTCCAGCATACTGCCGAAGAACGGGGAGGCCTGTTTGAAGAAATCCTTCTGGAACTGGGATGGGGCTTGGAGATCCTGCCTCTCTTTGCCGGAGCGGATCTCCCCGCCTCCCCTTACGGGTTTGGTCTGACTCTGGTCATGGGCGGACCCATGAGCGCCAATCAGGAAAAGGCCTATCCCTATCTCAAAAAAGAAATACCCTTTCTCCGGAAGGCCCTGAAAACGGAGGAGCCGGTCTTGGGAATCTGCCTGGGGGCCCAACTTATGGCCAAGGCCCTAGGGGCCAGGGTCTATCCCGGACCTCATAAGGAAATAGGCTGGTACTGGCTGAACCAGACCCCTTCGGCGCGAAACGATCCCCTTTTTTCCCAGTTGGATCCTTATTTCATGGTCTTCCAGTGGCATGGAGAGACCTTCGACCTCCCTCCCGGGGCGGACTGCCTGGCCGGCAACCCCGCCTATCCTCACCAGGCCTTCCGCTGGGGGACGATGGCCTACGGGTTTCAATTCCACCTGGAAATCACCCAACCCATGCTGGAGACCTGGCTGGCCTCTTGGGGGGAAGACATTCGAAAGGCCCGCCCCCAACCGAACACGGCCCAGGATATTCTTCGGGACGCCGCTATTTATCTGGAGCGTCTTCAGGCCCAGGCCCGGCGGGTTTTACTGGGCTACCTCCAGCTCCTGGAAACAAAAGGAAAATCCGTTCATTAATATAAAAAACGTTTTTTCAATTTTATTGGTTTGTATTACAATAATGTATAATTATTAGGTAAATTAATTACTATATTGTATAATTATAATCCGAGGATCTCCGAGGTCTATTTTTTTTAGCCCATTGTTATTACTGTTTTTTTATATATTTTTGGGGAATGGCACAGGGATTGCTTTAATATAAATTATTCCACAAATTCAATTAATCCAGACGCGTCCGGACAGGTAGGAGGAGGAGAGCATGGTCAATAAAATTGAAGCCATTATTAAACCTTTCAAACTCGACGAGGTCAAAGACGCTCTCAATGAACTGGGCGTTAAGGGCATGACTATCAGTGAAGTCAAGGGGTTTGGTCGACAAAAAGGTCACACCGAAATCTATCGGGGGGCCGAATACGTCATCGATTTCCTTCCTAAAATTAAGATCGAAGTGGTCGTGGAAAAGGAAATGGTAAGCAAAGTTGTGGAGATAATTCAAAAAACGGCCCGGACCGGAAAAATCGGCGACGGAAAGATCTTTGTCTTGCCGGTCGAGGAAATCATCCGCATTCGCACCGGCGAAAAAGGGAAAGAAGCCATTTAATTTTGATCGACGGCCTTCAAAGAACTCCTTTATTAGGGAAATGGAACCGCTCCACAAAAAATATTTGACCGAGCAACGGCTAAAGTTGCAGGAAAGACAAGCCCGAGGGGAAACCGGACTGGCGGTTGCCGGTTGGCATGCCTCCTTTATCGATGTCTTCATTATCTCGGTGTTTAACAGCCTGGAAATCCGAGGCCAATTAAGTCAGGGACGCGAGGAGACTGAATGCGTGGTCCTGGGATTGGGAGGGTACGGCCGCAAGGAATTGTCCCCCTTCTCGGATATCGATCTGCTCTTTCTTTTCCCGGGACCCATCGAATCCCCGGCCGAAGAAATCATCCGCAAAATCCTCTACCCCTTCTGGGACGTGGGTTATGAAGTAGGGTATACCGTCCAGTCCCTGGGCGAGTGCTTGGAGATGGCCGGCTCGGACCTTTCTTTTCTGACCGCCCTGCTGGATCTACGCCGCATAACCGGCAATCCACCCTTGGCCCAAACACTGAAGACGCAGATTAAGGCCCTGCTCAAACAAGACCTGGGACGGAGGTGGCAGGAATGGGTGATCGCCGAGAGGGAAAAGCGGCATTTGCGCTACGGCGATTCGGCCTTTTTTCTGGAACCACACCTGAAAGAGGGGCTGGGGGGTCTCCGGGATCTTCACCTCCTGCTCTGGATCGGCAAGGCCCTCTTCGACGCCCCGGACTTTTACTCCCTGGAGAAGGTCGGTCTATTAACCTGGGATGATCGGCGCATTCTGGCGGCCGCCCAGAATTTCTTGTTGCGGCTCCGGCATCAGCTCCATTACCAGACCGGTCGCAAGAATGACCGCCTTTCCTTTGAAACCCAGGAAGCCCTGGCGGAATGGCAGGGGGTCGCCGGTCGGGGCAATACGCTTCCCGTGGAAATATTCATGCGTGAGGTTTACCAGCACCTCCAGGATGTCCACACCATCCATCAGAACTTTTTTGAACGCCTGGCCGAACTGCAAACAGGCGGCGCCCGGCCTCGTCGGGTTCTGGAACCCGGCCTTTACCTGGAAGGGGACCGTCTGTACGTCGAATCCGCCCGGGTGCTTATCGACCACCCGACTATGCTGATGAAACTTTTCCGACAGGCGGTCAAGGAAAACGTTCCCTTAAGCCAGGAGACCATCCGTCTGATCAAACAATGCCTTTTCCTGGTCGACGAATCATTCCAGCGTTCCCCGGAAGTTTCTCAGCTCTTTGTGGATCTGGTCAGCGACCTGAAGACTTCCCGTTCTCTGCTGGAAGTCCTGCTGCAAACCGGCCTATTAACCCGCTATATCCCCGAGCTGGAACCTATCCGCTGCCACACCCAATTTGACACCTATCACGTCTATACGGTCGATGTTCATCTCCTCCTGACCCTGACGGAATTGAAAAAAATCGGCGAGGGGGTCTATCTGAAAGAGGAACCGCTCCTTTATGGCCTCTGGGGGGAAGTTCCGGACTTCCCGGCCCTTTTCCTGGCGGCCTTACTCCACGATATCGGCAAGGGGGTCGGTAAAAATCACGCCCACCAGGGGGCGCTGCTGATTCCTCCAATTGCCGAACGATTGGATTTATCCGCCGTCACCGCGGAAACCATCCAATTTTTAGTCGATCACCACCTGCTGCTGGCCGATACGGCCCTGCGCCGCGATCTGAATGACGAAGAATTGATAATCCGCTGCGCTCAAATTATTCAGGACCCCGGCCGGCTGAAGATGCTTTACTTATTGACCTATGCCGACTCACTGGCTACGGGTTTTCGAGCTTGGAACAACTGGAAATCCATGCTGATCCGGGAGTTGTTTTTCAAACTGCTGCGAGTCCTGGAGCAGGGAGAGATGGCAACCGGCCAGGCCCGGGAAACTCTTAAATCGGCCCGTCTCGAGATCCTGCGTCTGATCGGGCCGGAGATGACGGCCCAGGAAGCCCGGGCACTATTGGAGGGCATGCCGGCCACCTACCTCCTCTCCGTCCCCCCGGAAAAGGCGGTCCATCATCTTGAATTGCTCCGACAGTTGAATGAAAACCCCTTAGCCTGGTCCGTAAAAAAGCAGGATGGCATAGTCGACCTGTTCATCTGCTGTCCGGACCGCCCGGGGCTCTTCTCCCGACTCACCGGGGTTTTAAGCATCAACAACATTAATATCTTGGGAGCTCAAATTTTCACCCGAACCGACCATATCGCCCTGGATATCTTTCAGGTCCAGCCGCCCCTGGATCCCCTTTTTGAGGAAGAAACCTGGGAAAAGGTGCACACGCAGTTACTCAAGGCCGTCCAGGGGAAACTGGCCCTGGATTATCGTCTGGCCCAGAAAAAACCCAGCCCCCTGCTGTCATCGGGGGCAGGTATTCACTCCGAAAGCAAGGTCGTGGTCGACAACCATGGCTCTGACTTTTTCACTATCCTGGAAATTTTCTCCCAGGACCGATTGGGGCTGCTCTACAATATCTCTAAGGCCCTTTACGAGGCGGAACTTAATATTCACTTTGCCAAGATTTCCACCAAGGTGGACCAGGTAGTGGACGTTTTTTATGTGGCCGATCTGGATGGACAAAAGATACGGGATGAAGAGCAGATCGAGGAGATCAAGAAAGCCATATACTTCGCCCTGGACCAATAACCAGATAATAATTTACAGGTAAATCAAATTTGTTTTAACAACCATCACCCAAATCTAAGGAGGATTAAGAAAATGACCCCGAAAGAAGTTTTAGCGTTCGCCCAAAAGAACAAGACCAAGATGGTGGATTTGAAGTTCCTGGATTTCCCCGGCATCTGGCAGCACTTCAGCGTCCCGCTCCATGAACTGGACGAAGGTTCCTTTGAGGGGGGCTTCGGTTTTGACGGTTCGAGCATCCGGGGCTGGCAGCCCATTCACGCCAGCGACATGCTGGTTATCCCGGATCCGGATACAGCCGTCATGGACCCCTTTATGGCCGTCCCCACCTTAAGCCTGATCTGCAACGTAGCCGACCCCATAACCAAGGAAGCCTATAGCCGGGACCCGCGCAATATTGCCCATAAGGCGGAGAACTACTTGAAGTTTACCGGGTTGGCCGATACGGCTTTCTTTGGTCCGGAAGCCGAATTTTTCATCTTCGATGACATCCGCTACGACGGAGGATCCAATTTCGCCTTTTATCAGATCGATTCGGTGGAGGGGGTCTGGAACAGCGGCCGCGGAAGAAAATCCCAACCTGGGCTATAAACCCCGCCACAAAGAAGGCTATTTCCCGGTTTCCCCCACCGACAGCCAGCAGGACCTGCGCACGGAAATGGTCCTGGTCATGGAACAGCTCGGCATGGAAATCGAATGTCAGCATCACGAGGTGGCTACGGCCGGGCAGGCGGAAATCGACATGAAGTTTCAGCCCCTGGTCAAGATGGGCGACCAACTCATGTGGTTCAAATATGTCATCAAGAACGTGGCCAAAAGGAACAACAAGACCGTTACCTTCATGCCCAAACCGCTTTTCGCCGACAACGGGTCGGGCATGCACACCCACGTCAGCCTGTGGAAGGGCGGCAACCCCCTCTTCGCCGGGGACAAGTATGCCGGTCTCAGCCAGCAGGCCCTGTATGCCGCCGGCGGGATACTGAAACATGCTCGGGCCCTGTGCGCCTTCACCAACCCGACCACCAACTCCTATAAACGTCTGGTCCCCGGATTTGAAGCCCCGGTCAATCTGGCCTATTCCAGCCGAAACCGCAGCGCCGCCATCCGCATCCCCATGTATTCTCCTTCTCCTAAGGCCAAAAGGCTTGAATTCCGGACCCCCGATCCTTCCTGCAACGGCTATCTGGCCTTTTCGGCCATTCTGATGGCCGTGCTCGACGGGATTGAAAACCGTCTCGACCCCGGAGAACCTTTAGACAAGGACATTTACGGCCTCAGCCCGGAGGAATTGGCCAATGTGCCTTCGGCTCCCGGATCTTTGGAAGAATCCCTGAACGCCCTGAAGGAAGATCATGAATTTTTGCTGCGCGGCGATGTCTTTACCCCGGATGTGATCGAGAAATGGATCGAGTACAAGACCGAGGGGGAAGTAAACCCGGTGCGGCTTCGTCCCCATCCTCATGAATTCATGCTTTATTTTGATATCTAAACGATCTTGAGGCACGAGCAGAAAGGTCAACGTATCGGCGGCGGGCGGCGAATCTATCCTTAAATCGGAGGGCTTCGCCGTCCACCGTCCCCAACGTTAACCCCTAACCAGTTCAGAACCCGCTGATTAAAAACCATGTCCCCCGATGGCCAGTCCCTTTTAGATGAAATTCGGCTTTTTTCCCCTTACCTGAGCCAGGTCCTTCAGCAGCAGCCTTCGTTGGCCGAGGAGATCTTTCTCCGGGAAGGATACCATTCCCGGTTGTCTCGAAACCAGTTGGGCCAGATGTTGCGGAATCAATTGGACGGCCGGGAGGATTTTCAGGCCTTCGGCCTCTCCTTGCGGCGCTTCAAACAGGCGGAGATCCTGCGTATTGCCGCCCGTGACTTGGGAGGCCGGATTTCCTTAAGGGACTGTACCCAGGAGTTGACCAACCTGGCCCAAGTTTGCTTGGAGATGGCCACAGCCTTTAGCTACCGGGAACTGGTCAAAGGAAAAAGCTGGAACCCTATTTTGCTGGAACAAAAAGGGCTGGTAGTTCTGGGGTTGGGAAAATTCGGGGGGAGGAACTGAATTTCAGTTCCGACATCGATCTGATCTTCCTTTATCAACCCCTGGCGGACCTTCCCTTTTCTTTTGGCGAGCAAAGGGAATTTTACCAACTCCTGACCCGGCGTATCACCCAGTCCATGGCCGCCCTGATGAACGGCGATTTGGTTTTTCGGGTGGATTTAAACCTCCGTCCCGGCGGGAAAGATTCCGAGTTGGCCCTCAGCCTGGAAAATGCCTTGGAATATTACCAGTCGGAGGCTAAGACCTGGGAACGGATGGCCTTGATCAAATCCCGAGTGGTGGCCGGAAACCTGGACTTGGGACGACGTTTTCTGGAGGGAATCCAACCGGTCGTTTACCGCCGGGTAATGGACTACAGTGTTCTGGAGGATATCCGGGGACTTAAGGAACGAATACTCCAGGAAGCCCGTTCCCATCTGCTGGCCGACAACAACATTAAACTCGGACCCGGGGGGATTCGGGAAATCGAATTTATCGTCCAGGCCCTGCAGTTGGTTTTTGGGGGCCGACTCCCGGCGATTAGAGAAAGAAATACCTTGGCGGCCCTGCGCCGGCTGTATCAGACCCGTCTGCTGCCCAAAGAAGAATATCGCCACCTGGTAAAGGCTTATACCTATTTGCGAACCTTGGAACATCGTCTCCAAATGCGTCACCAACGACAAACCCATAGCCTGCCCAAGGAACCCGGACCCTTGCACCAGGTGGCCCGGTCCATGCCTCGACGGAAATCAACGGAACCCTTGAGCCTGGAAAGCTGGCTTCGCGAACTGGCCCAGATCCGGGAAGGGGTACAACAGACCTTCGCTCAACTGCTGCTGGCGCCGTACTCGGTTTCTCCCCGGGAAGTTTCGCGTCTCTTTGAGCCGCAAGAACCCGAAGATTGGAAAACCTCGCTTACGGCCTTGGGGTTTCACCAATGGGCCGCAGCCCGGGAAATTCTCGTTTCTTGGAAAAAACGCATGGCCTCTTCCCAACGGGCCCAAAGAGAAAAAGAATTGTTGATCCGAATAGTTCCCGCGCTGCTCCACGGGGTTATTCAAACCCCTGACCCGGATCAAACCCTTCATTTTTTGGACCTTTTTTTGAGGAGCCTCGGCGGGCGGACCGGGATATTGTCCATGCTCCTGGAACGGACCACCCTGTTAACGGAAATCCTCCATTTGTTTGCCCGAAGCACCCTGCTGTCCCGGTTCTTTATCCAGAATCCCGAGCTGGTTGATCGTCTGGCCCTGCGCCGGGAAAGCGGCTTTTCCTTTTATTCCGACTGGCCCAGTCCCTTGCCGGTTAAACGACCGGCGCACCCGGACCTGGAAGACAACCTCTCCCGGCTGCGCCGCTGGAAAAACGAGCATTTTCTGGAAATCGCCCTGGAGGAAATGGCCGGGAGGCTGAATCCCTCCGAGGCCTCCGAACGATTGTCTCTATTGGCGGACCAAGTGATTGTGGAAACCGCCCGGGTCGCCGAAGATACCCTCAGTCGGGAAGTGATTCATCCCATTTATCCCCGATCTTCCAAGGCCCGCCCCTTGGCCCCTTTCTGCATTCTAGGGTTGGGGAAATTGGGAGGTCAGGACCTCGGCTATGCCTCCGACCTGGACCTGATGTTCGTTTATTCCTTAAAGACCGTCTTTCCCGATGAGGCCCAATCCGCTTCGCGGGCCACTCGGTCAAAAGAGTCTCGTCCCTGGATAACCTGGAGTGAATATCTGGTCCGGTTGGCCCAGCGCTTGATTTCATATATCTCTCTGCCCCTCAAGGAAGGTCCGGGTTATGGGGTGGATACCCGGTTAAGGCCTTCCGGGACCTTTGGGCCCCTGGTCGTTTCCCTGGAATCTTTTCGGGAGTATTACCGTCACCAGGCCCAGAATTGGGAACTGCAAATGCTGCTCAAGGCCCGGGTGATCGCCGGGCCGGAACCCCTGGCCCAGAAAATCCGGGAGGAAATTCAGAGGCTTCTCTATCAAACGCCTGCCCCCGCGGGTATTCGGGAAGAAATGGCGTATTTTCGCAAACGTATGGAAGTGGAGCGGTCCGGGGAAGGGAGCGAACGGGTCAACCCCAAATTGGGCTATGGGGGCATGAGCGACGTTGAATTTATCACCCAATATTTACAGCGGCTCCACGGCCTCCAGGTTCCCGAGGTCCGCCAAACCAACACCTTGAAAGTTTTACAGGCCCTGCGGGATACGGGGGGCCTGACGGAAGAGACCTATCTAATTTTGCGGGACGGACATCAGTTTTTGTGCTCCCTGGATCACGGGTTACAGCTCCTCCTGGACCGGCGGGAAGAGCCGCGGACCTACCTCCCGGAAGAGATCAAGCGACTGGAAAAACTGGATTTAATGGGCTTGGGCCAGGCACCTCGGGTGCCGATCCTTTCCTGGGATCTTTACCGGCATTATCGCAAGGTGACCCAAAATATTCGCCTCCATTTTCAGAAGATTTTCAATCCGACCCGTAAAAAAGGTAGATCCTCGGTATCCGGTGAGCTAATATGACCTCCTTATCGGGAAAAAATTTAGTGCCTAAGGAGGACTACCGCATGCTTAGTCAAACACCCGAAGATGTGCTTCGCCTGGTTCGGGACAAAAACATCAGTTTCATTCAGTTCTGGTTTACCGATATCCTGGGCCTTTTGAAAAGTTTTGCCGTCACCCCCTCGGAATTGGAGGAGGGGATGATCGAGGGTATGGGCTTTGACGGCTCTTCGATCGAAGGGTTTGCCCGCATCGAAGAGTCCGATATGATCGCTAAACCAGACCCGACCACCTTTCAATTAGTCCCCTGGCGTCAGGGAGAGAGGCCGGTGGCCCGTCTATTCTGTGATATTCTGCAGCCCGATGGCACGCCCTATCCGGGCGACACCCGCTTCGCCTTTAAGCGCCTGCTGGCCCGGGCCATGGAAAAAGGCTATACGTTTTTTGTGGGGCCCGAACTGGAGTATTTTTATTTCGCCGACAACGGGGAACCCCGGTTTCTGGACGCGGGCGGGTACTTTGACTCCCGTCCGATAGACTTGGGAAGTGACCTGCGGCGAGACACGATTTTCGCCCTCCAGTCCATGGATATCCGAGTAGAGTACAGCCACCATGAGGTCGCTCCCAGCCAGCATGAAATCGATCTCCGCTACGCCGAAGGACTGAAGATGGCCGACATGACCATGACCTACCGGATCGTGGTCAAGGAGATCGCCCGCAGCCATGGGGTGTACGCCACCTTCATGCCCAAACCCGTATTCGGGATCAACGGCAGCGGCATGCACACCCATCAGTCCTTGTTTCTGGGCTCTAAAAATGCCTTTTTTAATCCAGGGGATCCTTTTCATCTTTCAGAGACTGCCAAGGGCTATATCGCCGGGCTGATGCGCCATGCCCGGGAGATGACGGCCATCAACAACCAATGGGTCAATTCCTATAAACGCCTGGTGCCGGGTTACGAGGCCCCGGTCTACGTTTCCTGGGCCCGGCGCAACCGGTCCACCATGATCCGGGTCCCCATGTATAAGCCGGGCAAAGAACAGGCCACCCGGATTGAATTCCGCTCGCCCGATCCGGCCTGCAATCCTTATCTTTCTTTCGCCGTCCAGTTGGCCGCCGGAATGGCCGGTATCGAGGGCAAGTACCCCATCCCGGACCCCATTGAAGAAGATATTTATGAAATGAATCAGAAAGAACGGGAGGCCCGAGGAATTCACTCGCTTCCCGGAAATCTCTATGAGGCCCTTCAGGAAGTGAAGAAAAGCACCCTGGTCCGGGAGGCCCTCGGAGACCATATTTTTGAAAAATTTATCGAGAATAAAGAAATTGAGTGGGATCGTTACCGGACCCATGTTAGCCGCTATGAGCTTGAAAAATATCTTCCGATTTTATAGCTCTAGCTGCCTTGAACCTTTGGCCCTCAGGATAAAGACAATTTTTTATTGCTTTTTATTAAAAAATATGATTAATTATAAGTTTTCCTTTTTGATCAAAATAAATAAAGCGACTATTTAATTATAAATAATTTTTGATGGGTATTTTTTATGAGTACTAATCCGTCCGATATGAAAATCGATATTTTTTTCTGCCAGCAGATCGATCCGGCTCAAGACCTTAACCGCCGGGTGATAGAAAAAGAACTGGGCCCGCGAATCAAATTTTTCCCACTCCCCTGCAGCGGACGCATTGAATCGCTTCATTTCCTGCGGGCCATGGAGTCGGGGGCGGATCTGGTCTTTCTGATCACCTGCCCTGAAAAAGCCTGCCGCTACCAGCAAGGCAACACCCGCGCCCGGAAGCGGATTCAATACGCCCAAAAGTTGATTCAGGAAATCGGAATGGATCCCGAGCGACTGGTTTTGGTAATGACCCGCCCGCCCCTGCCCCAAGCCATCGATCAACTCACCCGGGAACTCCTGACCCGGATACCGGTTAAGGGGCATTCGCTCCTGCGCCGGTTGTAGTTTTTTTACTATTTTATCTTTTTGATTGGAGCCCGAGCATGATTACCGCCGAACGAAAACCCATGGAAGAGATCCTGGCCATGATTTCCCCCTACCAAAAAATCTTGGTGGTCGGCTGCGGCAGTTGCGTGGCCGAATGCGCCGCCGGCGGCGAGCGGGAAACCGGGTTGTTGGCCTCCGCCCTGCGCATGGAAGCCCGCATGACCAACCGGGATTTGGAAACCAGGGAAATGACCCTGGAACGCCAGTGCGTTTATGAGTTCATCGATCAACTGACCGGTCTGGTAGATCAGTACGAGGCCGTCCTGTCTTTGGCCTGCGGGGCCGGGGTACAAGCCGTAGCCGAAGTCTTTCCCAAAATCCCTATTCTGCCGGCCCTGAACACCACCTTTTTAGGACAAACCAAGGAGCCGGGACTTTGGCTGGAGAATTGCCGCGGCTGCGGCCACTGCCGGGTGCATCTTTTCGGGGATATCTGCCCCATTACCCGCTGTGCCAAGCAATTATTCAACGGACCGTGCGGGGGCTCTCAGAACGGCCAATGCGAAGTGGACCCCGAAGTCCCCTGCGCCTGGCAGCTCATTGTGGACCGCCTGGAAGAATCGGGGCGACTTTCGCAACTGGAAACGGTTTACCCCCCCGCGGACTGGTCGCGTCAACAGGGAACCGGTCCCAGAAAAATCATCAGGGAGGACCAAAGGAATTGAAAACGGAAAGCCAGTTAAAAAAAGTCTTAGCCGCCGATCATTTCGCCGTCACCGCCGAGTGCGGGCCTCCTAAAGGCGCCGACCCCGAGGCCATCCTTAAAAAAGGAAAACTGCTGGCCGGATACGCGGACAGCGTCAACGTCACCGATAACCAAACCGGGGTGGTGCGCCTCAGCAGCCTGGCGGCCTGCACCCTGCTTCGCCAGGCCGGGCTGGACCCGGTGCTGCAGATGGTCACCCGGGACCGGAATCGAATCGCCCTGCAGTCGGACCTCCTGGGGGCCTCGGCCTTGGGAATTCGCAATGTCCTCTGCCTGAGCGGGGACCATCAATCCTTCGGCAATCAGCCCCAGGCCAGAGGAGTCTTCGATCTGGACTCCCTCCAGTTGATCAGCACCGCCCGGCAGATGCGGGACCAGGGCCAGGTCCTGGGAGGAGAGCCTCTGACCGTGTCCCCGGACCTGTTTATCGGAGCGGCGGCCAATCCCTTTGCCGACCCTTTTTTGTACCGGGTCCTGCGGTTGGCCAAAAAGGTTAAGGCCGGGGCGGAGTTCATCCAAACCCAATGCATCTATAACCTGGCCCGCTTCTCCGAGTGGATGGATAAAGTGCGGGAGCGCAATCTGGACCGTGAGGTCTATATTTTAGGCGGGATCACCCCCTTGAAATCGTCCAAGATGGCCGAATATATGAATAGTAAGGTGGCCGGAATGGATATCCCCGAGGAAGTCATTCGACGGATGAAGGCCGTTCCGGCCAAGGAACAGCGTCGGGAGGGCGTGAAGATAAGTATCGAAACCATCCAGGCCCTGAAAGAAATGAAGGGCGTGCACGGGGTCCATATCATGGCCATTGAATGGGAGGAGGTCGTTCCCCCGATAGTGGAAGGCGCGGGCCTTTTCCCCCGACCGAACCTCTAGCCAAAAATATTTGCAATATTTTTGGCTATAATAAAGACCGCTTTTAAAGGATTAAGTTATGCCAGCGAAGTACCATATTCAAACGGCCAACGTCCCCAACCGCTACCCGACCATCACCCGTTCCGGGGTGATCGCCTGGGAAGAAGGCTGCCTCAAATGCCCTCGCTGCGTGAAGCGGGATTGCGTCTACGGCGTTTATGACAAAAAAAATCTCGATGCCCGCCTGATGGTGGATTCTCTGGACAGCCTCTGTAAAGACTGTTTCCGCTGTGTCCAGAACTGCCCCAATCGGTTGATCCACAAATCCCTGAACCCGGAATATAAGAAGCTGGGGGATGCCTATTGGACCCCCGAAATCATCTCCACCTTATGGTTTCAGGCGGAAACCGGAAGGATCCCCGTTTCCGGGGCCGGGTATGGAGGGACTTTCTCCGGTCCGGGCTTTGATGCCATGTGGACGGATATGTCGGAAATTGTCCGGCCGACCCGGGACGGGATTCACGGCCGGGAGTATATCAGTACCCAAGTGGATCTGGGGCGCAAATGGATGTCGCTGGAGTTCGATGACCGGGGAAACCTGCTGTCACCGACCCAATCCCTGGTGGAAATCCCCTTGCCGATTATTTTCGATCTCCTGCCCTGGTCGCCTCCCCGGGACCGCATCAATCATACCCTGCTTCGGGGGGCCCGGGGCATCGGCTCCTTTGCGGTGATCTCCCAGCAGGAATGGGAACCCAGCCTGAAACAATACCTGGACCATGTCCTGCTCTATATCAATCAGGCGGTGGAAACCGTGGACCCGGAATTGATCAAGAAATTGCGTCTGATCGAAATCCCCGACGGCCCCCGGGTCCTGGAACGCCTGCGGAAATTGAAGGCTATCAACGCCCAAGCGGTCATCGCGGTCCGGTTACCCCTCTCGGCCCGTTCCAGCGAACGGGCCTTGGAACTGGCCCAAGACGGGATAGAAATCCTCCATTTCATAGCCAATGAACTGGGGCGGGAACAGGGAGAGGATCCCTGGTATATCAAAGACCGGATCAAAGAAATCCACCTCCACTTGGTTCGCTTTGGAGTCCGCGACCAGATTACCGTCATTGCCGGGGGCGGAATCTCCATGGCGGAACACCTGGCCAAACTGATCCTCTGCGGGGCCGATGCCGTGGCCGTGGACATCCCGTTGTTGATCGCCCTGGAATGCCGGGTTTGCCGTCGCTGCGCCGCCGGCATCCCCTGCCCGGTGACTATCGATCAGATCTATCCGCCTCGGGGGGAAGCCCGGATCAGGAATTTAATGGCCGGCTGGCATAACCAACTGCTGGAGATCATGGGAGCCATGGGAATTCGGGAAGCCCGTCGCCTGCGGGGGGAGATGGGCCGGGCCATGTTTTTTGAAGACCTGGAGGCGGATGTTTTTGCCTCCCTGGGAAAAGGAGTTGCCTCATGAACACCCCCGTTCCGTTTATTCCCCCTGAAGTAAAACGGACGCCTTCCCGCTTCCGACAGGCCTTAAGCAAGTACCGGATCACCATCACCCCGGACTGCGATAATTGCGGTCTCTGTGTTACCCTTTGTCCTTACGGCGTTTATCAGAAAGGCAGCCGGCGCCCCCGGGTGGCCCAGGAATATCGCTGTCTGGGTCCTTCCTGCCAAAAAAATGAATTCTATTGTTTGTCCCGCTGTCCTCGGGACGCCATTCGCCTGAATCTCAACCCTTCTTTTGAGGTTCTGGGGGATAAGCGCTGGACTTCCGATTTATTGGCCAGCACCTGGTACATGGCCGAAACCGGGGAGATCCCTTATCAGGATATCAACTATAAAACCGGAGATTCGGGCGGCGGCTTCGACAAAATCCGGTTTCGGCTCCCCGTCGTTCCCCCCCGGGAGATTCCGGAGGAAGATATCTCCCTGGGTATCGAGCTCAACCGGACCGGGGATGAGCGCCCCCAAGTCGCTTTGCCCGTTCCCTTTTATTTGGGCGGTATGTCCTTCGGCTCCGTCAGCATCCATTCCATGCTTTCCCGGGTTCGGGCCGCAACCGCCTGGGGAACCTTTTGCTGTACCGGTGAAGGGGGATTCCCGGACGACTTAATCCCTTATGACGATCACGTCATTACCCAGGTGGCCACCGGGCTCTTCGGGGTTCGGGAAGAAACCATTAAACGGGTCCGCATTGTGGAGTTTAAATACGCCCAGGGCGCTAAACCGGGGTTGGGCGGCCACCTGCTGGGGGATAAAGTCACCCCGGAGGTGGCCCGGATGCGGGAGGCCGTGGTCGGAAGTTCCCTTTTTTCTCCTTTTCCCTTTCATAGCGTGTACTCGGTAGAGGACCATAAAAAGCACATCGATTGGATCAAAGAGATCAATCCCCGAGCTTTGGTTTCCGTCAAAGTGTCTACCCCCAACGACGTGGACATGGTGGCCGTGGGCAGCTATTTTGCCGGGGCCCATATTCTGCAGTTGGACGGCAGTTATGGCGGAACCGGCGCCGCCCCGGACATTGCCAAGAAAAATATCGCCATGCCCCTGGAGTACGCCGTGCCCAAAGTTCACCGGTTCCTGAAGGACGAAGGGATCAGGGATAAAATCACCATCATTGCCAGCGGAGGGATCCGGACGGCTTACGATGCCGCCAAAATCATCGCCCTGGGCGCCAATGGCATCTGTTTGGGCACGCTGGACATGGTGTCCCTGGAATGCCTGCGTTGCCACAACTGCGAATCCGGCCGCGGCTGCGCCCGGGGGATCGCCACCACCGATCCCGAATTGTCCAAGCTGATCACCCAAGATTGGGGTACCCAGCGGATTATAAATTCCTATACCGCCTGGATGAAACAATGGCGTTTTTTGCTCCGCCGGTTGGGATTGACCCGTATCCAGGACCTGGTGGGTCGCTGGGACTTATTGGTGCATTTGGATTATATTCGTCCGGAAGAGCTGACCGGAGTTATCGACTAAACTTAAAAACTATCGGGAAGGACCATGAACTATCAGTCAAGCGCACAGGCCCTGATTCATTCGCGGGCTCATTTATTGGAAAAACTTGATCCGGCACGGCGTTTACCCCGTCGGCCGGAGGCCGAAGAAGGCGGATGCGGGGTCACCGGTTTCGCCTGCAACATTCCGGTTAGTGGCCGTCATATATTCGAACCCTCGGTGCAGATGCACAACCGCGGCAATGGTAAAGGCGGAGGTATCGCCGCCGTGGGGCTGGAAGCTTCCAAGCTGGGGGTGGACCAGGGCACCCTGGATGGGGATTTCCTTTACCAGATTGCCCTGCTGGATAAAACCGTACTGCCCGAATTGGAGGCACAATTTATCCGCCCCTGCTTCCGGGTGGATCACGAGGCTTTTCTGCCCACCGTGGACGACTACCGGGACGTGCCCGGTCTGGAATTGGAACCCCCGGCGGTCAAGCGCTATTTCGTTCGCGTCCGGCCCGAAGTGCTGGCCCGTTTTCAAAAAGAGCGCCGTCTGGACAAGCTTTCGGCCAGAAAAGTTGAGGAGGAATTCATCTACCAGAACTCCTTTCAACTTAATCAGCGTTACTACAGTTCCCTGGGGGACAAACGGGCTTTTGTCTTGTCCCATGGTCGGAACATGATGATTCTGAAAATCGTCGGTTACGCTGAACAGGTAACCCAGTATTATCGTCTGGAAGATTTTAAGGCCCATGTCTGGATCGCCCACCAGCGTTATCCAACCAAAGGTAGGGTCTGGCACCCGGGTGGGGCCCATCCCTTTATCGGGATGGACGAAGCCTTGGTCCATAACGGCGATTTTGCCAATTACTATTCCGTCAGTGAATATCTTTTTCAGCGGAACGTGGTCCCCCTGTTTCTGACCGATACCGAAGTTTCGGTCCAGGTTTTCGATTTGTTAAACCGGGTCTATGGGTATCCTCTGGAATACATTATCGAGTCCCTGGCCCCCACTACGGAATTGGACTTCGATCAGTTGTCACCCGAAAAACAAAAGGTTTATCGTCAGATCCAGGCTACCCAGATCCATGGTTCCCCGGATGGTCCCTGGTTCTTTATTATTGCCCGGAACATGCCCGGCCAACGGAAATATCAGTTGATCGGGATTACCGACACCGCTATGCTGCGTCCCCAGGTCTTTGCCCTACAAAAAGGGGAGGTGGAAATCGGGCTCATCTGTTCGGAAAAACAGGCCATTGACGCCACCCTCCAGAGCCTGGCCCGGGAGGACCCCCGGTTTGGAACTGTGGCTGACCGCTATTGGAACGCCCGGGGAGGAAGCTACACCGACGGCGGGGCGTTTATCTTTTCGGTCCAGGAAAAAGCCCCAGGCGCCCTCGAGCTCACCTGCAACGACAAGTTCGGCCGGGAGATCACGGTCCCCCAAGACCGGCAACCCTACGATTTTAGGATCCCGATGGCCGATGACGGGCTGGAGGCCGGGATTCTGAAGAAGCTTAAAGAAGGGTTAACCTCGGGCCCCATTCCAGGAATGTTCAACGACTGGAAGTCATTTTTGGCCGAGAGCGATTATCGCCGCCTGGGTTCCTGGATCCGTTATCTGGTGGAATTGGCTCGCGCGGAAAAATTGAAACCCCAGGTCCTGGAACTGCTGACCCTGGTCCTGGATCAACGCTATCCCAGCGGCTCTAAACGGCGCCGCTCGATCCTGCAAATGGTCCTGGAAGCTCTGGACCGGATTTTTCTGGAGATACCCCTAATCCACGAGTCCCAGGGAAAAACCTATCTGCGGATCGATTATGACCACCGCCACCAACTTCGGGCCCCCAGGGGCAAAGAAATGGTGCTGGTCATCCATGCCGAAAAATTCCCTCCCGAAGGGGAAGAATGCGATGCCCGGCTGCTGGTCAAGGCCTATGAACTGGGCTGGAAACGATTTATAGGTTTTGGGTTCCGCGGGCAGCGCTTCTTGGGCAACGGTCTGGGCCCGGATACCCAGGGGGTTCGGATTGATGCCTACGGGAGTTCCGGGGATTACCTGGGTTCCGGCATGGACGGAATGGAAATCTACGTCCACGGCAACGCCCAGGACCAGTTGGGGCAAATCCTCAAATCCGGAAAACTGGTGGTTTATGGCGATGTGGGCCAGACTTTTTTATACGGGGCCAAAGGCGGGGAGGTCTATGTGCTGGGCAACGCCGCCGGACGCCCGCTGATCAATGCCGTTGGGCGCCCTAAAGTAATCATCAACGGTACGGCCCTCGACTTCCTGGCCGAATCCTTCATGGCCGGAGATCCCCATCAGGGAGGGGGATTCGTTATCTTAAACGGCCTGACCGTGGAAACCCAGGGGCAAATCATCCCCCAGGATACCCCTTACCCGGGCTCCAACCTTTTTTCCCTGGCTTCCGGGGGAGCCATTTTCGTCCGCGACCCGGACCATAAGATTATTCCCGAACAGCTCAACGGAGGTGAAATGGCGCCTTTTACCGATAAAGACTGGGAACTCATCCGGCCTTATCTGGAAGAGAACGAACGCCTCTTCGGGATAGCTATCCAGGAGCATCTTCTAACCGTGGCCGGGGAAGTCAAGGCCCCTGGACAGGTCTATCGCACGGTCCAGCCGCTGAAACGGACGGTACTGACCGGCAGCGAGGAATGGGAATAGGAGGTTGTCGATTCCAACAGGTTCTTTCCAAACGCTTCAAACATGTCCATTTCTTTCAATAACCCCTTTGCCGCCAGCTTGGCCATATCTTGCCTTATGGCATTGAACTTTTTCCTTTTCCGAGGGTCGAGTTCGAACAACATGTCAAGATTGTCACCACTGTAGATGATCCCAGCAGTCTCGAGTTCGAAAAAGGCCCTTGTAGCAAGATCCGTAGCTTCTTTAGAATTCATCGTGTGATGCTGCCACTGGCACATGTTCTTTCCTTTTAGCCCGTACTTCTGTGCACTCTTTGGTTCTGACATAGAACTTAACGGAGCGATAATAAAGGGAAACATCGAAAAAGAAATACAACCATCCAATTCTGGATGCTCGAGGCCTTTAATGAATTCAAGGGTCCGCTTGACCGTTTTTTCTGTCTCTCCGGGGAAGCCGAATATAAAATAACAAGAGCAATTGATGCCTGCCCTCAATACCCTTTCTATTACTTCAGCATAAAGATCCGGGTTCGCTTTCTTATTCATCCTTTTAAGCATGGAGCGATCAGCCGACTCAAGTCCGAACTGGACCTCAACACACCCGGAGGCCTTTAGAATCCCCATGTCCATGCCTTTCATTGCGCCTGGCCGTATGAAACTTTTCCACTTCACGTTTATCCCACAATCAAGAAATTTTTGGCAAACTCTCTCCAAATCGTTTCTCCCCAACCGAAAGTTGTCATCGGCAAACCACACATATCTAGCGCCTCTCTCTTGAACTATCTTTAATTCCTCAATCAAGTCCTCAATCGGTTTCACGCCCATTAGGCGTCTATCTTTCATAAAATTACAAAAGGCGCAATTATAAGGACATCCGTAGCTGGCTTGAAGTGGAACAACCCCGGATTGAAAAAATTCTCCAGGCATTCTCCTCCAGTCCACAGTGATCCCCCCCACCTTTACCCTTTCCTCTACTCTGCTGCCTATGGAGTACTTCTTCCTTTGGTACGTAGCGGTGTTGGGAAGCCCTTCCACTTTCCCTTTTTTCCTAAGCATTGTCAGTGCCTGGGAAAGTATTTCTTCTCCACTGGAGCTGATAATATAAAGATCCACGGAAGGTTCGTTCTTCTCATCGAGGAAAAGACAATCGTTGTCAAATATATCCATTATAGGGTTATCTGACTTCTGCCTCTCCCTGATTCTGCTTGAAAGATGCACAAACTG
Source organism: uncultured delta proteobacterium (assembly GCA_963743305.1). Taxonomy (GTDB): domain Bacteria; phylum Desulfobacterota; class RBG-13-43-22; order RBG-13-43-22; family RBG-13-43-22; genus CAVQSS01. The sequence goes on along the minus strand of CAVUPH010000010.1, from coordinate 115,106 downwards.
GCCACCGGCGATGATAAAAATACCGGGGGCCACAGTCCTGATATCACGGACAAGGTATTCCAGTGTCTTTTTGCTAATTATGAAGGTAGTCGAGATCACTACCGCCTTTGGAGAATGCTTAAGCATTTCAATAAATTTTTCTTTTTCCTCGAAGTAACTATCTACCAACTGGACGTCAAATCCCTGTCCTGACAAATAACTATAAAGGTAGAGGCCGTTCAACTTCAAAGACGACCCCCAACTGGACACCCCATCTCCAATTATGGGATGAACTACACGCCCATGATTATCCAGAAAATTTTTGACCGTTTGAATGGTCGATACCTGCCCACCGATAGTCAGCTTCATTTGATTTGTTGCGGAAACGCTCTCTGACGCAGCGTCCGCAATAATGATGGCATCCATAATTGACACCCTCCCCTATTCTACGCTTTGGAAGATTATCTATTTTTTGCAAGAGTTTAGGGAGAAGTCTCCTTTCGGTCATGCCTAAATAGATCAGATTCTTGGGGAGCGTTTCAAAATGAGCCCGTATCTTCGTACCCCAGATTCTTCTTAGAGCAAAATTTTCACGGGAATGAAGCTCCGGGAAAGGTCGAGGTCTTCATAGCGTTGGATTTAACCAAAAACTACCCCCCGATGAAAATCCTATTTCTACGTAATCTTGAACGTTTAAATATCCTCGGGTCAAGAATCGGTAGAGCATCATCGCACTTAAACCAAAACCCGCTAAGAAAATGAAGCTGACGATAAGACCCAATACCCAAACCCAGCTGTTTACCCCCCCTAACTCATTTAACGGCTTAATAAGCAAGCCTCCATTCGTCTGCTTTCTATAATCCAAAATTTTTTTTTGGACTTGAAGATAGTACAGATAATTCCCCACCGCTCCCCAAATGAACATGCCGGGAAGGGCAAGGTGAGGAAGCCACCAAACACCAAACCACCAGGATTGAATTAAAAACCGACGATGCCCCTCAAGGAGGAGTACGGCTATTTCCTTTAAAAATTGTTCTTGACTTTTTATCGGCCTTCGACCGATTATCCATGTAACTCTTTAATACCAAGTAGATTTTCGACTTTGGAGATCCAAAAGCGCTCGAGGTTGCGCCTTTTGCTCTCCTTCCGATGTCATAGCAATGCATGGGCTAAATGAAAAAAGGTTATTCTGGAAAATACTCTAACAATTACCGCTATCCTTCATATTTCCCTGGGATATTGAAACGGTGAATGAAAATACCCCCCTTTATAGTAGCCGGATCGTAAAAACCTACATTGATTTCCTCCGGAAATACTATCCCGATATCTCCATCAGTGAGATGTTGGATTATGCCGGGATGACGATTCTCGAAGTGGAGGATGGGGGGCATTGGTTCACCCAGACACAATTGGATCAATTTCATGAAATCCTGACAGAAAAAACAAAAAACCCCAATATCTCCCGTGAAGTGGGAAGGTTCACCCACTCCTCAGAATCCTTTGGTTTCATTAGACAATATGGCCTGGGGTTCTTAACCGCGCCCCTAGCCTATTCCCTGATAGAAAAATTTGCCGAAAATATAACTAAGGCCACTGATTTTAAAACCCGAAAGCTCGGCCCTCATACCGTCGAATTTTTAGCAATGTCCAAGCCGGGCATCAAGGAAAGTTCTTACACTTGCGATAATCGGATAGGGATGCTAGAGGCCATTTCCAAATTTTACACCAGACAATTCGCAACCATTGATCATCCCGAATGCATTCACCAGGGCGGCGAGTGTTGCCGGTACATTATTTCCCTTAAACGCGCATCCGCCTATAAGTGGAAAATCTTAAATCGTTATCTGTTCCTGGGAAGTGCCTTATTCGCGGTCGGTTCTTTTTTGATGTTTCCTCCAACGCTTTGGGCTGAATTGTTACTTGTTCCAACTTTATTGAATGTGGGGGTGTTTCTATACACCAAGACCTGGAAAAAAAAGATCTTCTGGAGGCCATAACCTCCCAAAGTCAGGACGCCCAACAGGCTTTAGAGCAAGTTAATTTCCGATACAACGGGGCACTCCTCATCCAGGAAATAGGCCAGGTCATCTCCATGATCCTGGATATTGATCGACTGCTTAAATATATCATGGAGGCCTTGGAAAAACGACTGGACTTTAACCGCGGCATGATCATGATGGCGGACAAAGGGAAAAAACACCTGACCTTTTCGGTCGGCTACGGATATTCCGATAAAGAAAATGATTACTTAAGCAAGTTGTCCTTCCGTCTTGATAATCCCCAATCCAAAGGGGTGGCCGTTTTAACCTTTAAAAACCAAACCCCTTTTTTGATTGATGACGTCTCAAAGATCAAACAGGATATCTCCCCCAAGAGTCTGGAATTTGTTTACCGCATGGAGACCCGGTCCTTCATCAGCGTGCCCATTGTCTACAAGGGGGAATCTCTGGGAATCCTGCTGGTGGATAACCCCAAAGCGGGACGCAAATTAAACCAAAGCGATTTGAACCTCCTCTTGGGCATCGCTCCCCAGATCGCCATCAGCATCAATAACGCCATTTCTTATAAAAAAATTCAGGAGAGCGAAGAACGGTTTCGTTCGCTTAGTTCCAACTCGCCGGATATCATCTATACGATCGGAATCGACGGGGCTTTCACCTATGTCAACCCGGCCTGGGAAAGGATTTTGGGCCATCCGACGGAGGAAGTGATCGGCCATTTCTTTATTGAGTTCGTCAAACCAGAGGAGATTCCTCGATACAAAGAGATCTTTAAGGAAACCCGGGATCAGAAAAAAACCGTCCGAGATTTGACCGGGACCATCCTCCATCAAAATGGCAGTGAACGCTATTTCAGCCTTAGCGCCGCGCCTAACCTGGATGCCGAAGGAAAGGTGATCGGCCTGGTGGGGACTTTCAAGGATATCACCGACCGGCAATTGGCCGAAGAGGCCCTTCAGTACCGCGTGGAACTGGAAAAACTGATTACCTCCATCTCCACCCACTTTATCAACTTGGCCTCCGAGGATATCAATCCGGAAATCAGCCTGGCGTTGAAACAGATCGGGAACTTCGCCCGAACGGATCGCAGCTTTATTTTCCGTTTTATCGATTCCGGCAGCCGAGTCGAGAAGACCCATCTTTGGTGTGCGGAAGGCCTCCCCGGCTCTCAGGACATGTTGGCGGAATCCTCCCTGCCGGACCTCCCCTGGTTCTATAATATTATCAAGCGGCAAGAAGTGGTCTCGATCCCCGATGTCGCTCAGTTACCCCCGGAAGCCGAGGCGGAAAAGAGTGCCTTTTCATCCCGGGGCCTTAAATCCCTCCTCTGCGTTCCCATGGTCTATGGCGGAAACCTGATCGGATTCCTGGGTTTTGATTCGGCCGGCGAGAAAAGAGACTGGCCAAATGAAATCGTAACGTTATTAACCATCATCGGAGAAATCTTCGCCCATGCCCTGGAACGACTGTGGGTGGAAGAGGAAAAAAAGAAATTAGAAGATCAGTTGCGGCAATCCCAAAAAATGGAGGCTATCGGCCGGTTGGCCGGGGGAGTGGCCCACGACTTTAATAACATGCTGACCGGGATCATTGGCTATGCCGACCTCATTCTATTAAGCTTGAACCGGGACCACCCGCTGATCGGCAAAGTGGAGGAAATCAAAAAGGCCGGAAAGAGGGCCGCCTCTTTGACCCAACAACTGCTGGCTTTCAGCCGGAAACAAATGCTGCAACCCAAGGTTTTGGATTTAAACCTGATAGTGAACGACCTAAAAAAGATGCTCCAACGACTGATCGGGGAAGATATCGAACTGGAAACCCATTTGGAATCCGGCCTTTTTCGGGTTAAGGTAGATCCGAATCAAATGGGCCAGGTCTTGATGAATCTGGTGGTCAATGCCCGGGATGCTATGGTCCGGGGCGGGAAAATAACGATTGAAACGGCTAACGTCGTCTTGGATCAGGCCTATGCCCGCAAAAAAGGAGTCAGTCTGCAACCCGGTCCTTATGTTTTGCTGGAAGTCAGGGATACGGGCACCGGAATGGACCTGGAAACCAGATCCCATTTATTTGAACCTTTCTTTACCACCAAGGAGTTAGGGAAAGGAACCGGCCTGGGTTTATCCACGGTTTACGGTATCATTAAGCAAAGTGGGGGCTATATCTGGGTAGACAGCCAGCCGGAATGCGGAACGTCGTTTCAAATATTTTTGCCCCAGGCCGAGGGGAAATCGGCCCACAAGGAAAGCGATCACCATTCACCGAATCTGCTTCAAGGTTCGGAAACCATTCTAATTGTGGAAGATAATGAACTCGTCCGCAACCTGACCAGCGAAGCCCTGAAGCAATATGGGTATACGGTCATCGAAGCTCCCGGGGGTGAACCCGCCTTAAAAATTACCCGGGAATACGGGGAGAAAATCGACCTTCTGCTGACCGATGTGGTCATGCCGGGTCTAAACGGCCGTGAGTTGGCCGATCAAATCCTTTCTTTCAGACCGGGTATCAAGGTCCTTTATATGTCCGGCTACTCGAATAATGCAATCGTCCAACAGGGAGTTCTTACTCCGGGCTTAGCTTTCATCGAGAAGCCCTTTTCGCCGGAGACCTTAGCCGAAAAAGTTCGCCAAGTGTTCGTTGCTTCTCCTCCCCTTAAGAATCCTCCCCCAACAGCACTTGGGGCGACGGCCTCCACGAGCCTGCTTGTTGTCTGAAAAGGGAAATCCCCCGGCGGCCAGACCAAATGAGCGAGAATATCCACCCAAAGGGGCAGGCGACATTTTTAAAATTGACAGGCCTTCTCAACTTTGGTTACATAAATCGAAGAAGGTGTCTCCCCCTTCATCTGAAAGGTAAGAAACAAGGTTTGATTCAATGAAGTATGTTTTTGGACCGGTCCCCTCCCGCCGACTGGGCTTTTCTCTGGGGGTTGACCTCCTGCCCTATAAAACCTGTTCTTTTGACTGCATTTATTGCGAATTGGGTCCAACCACCTGCCGAACTCTGGCGCCCGAGGACCTAATTCCACCGGAGGCCGTTTTAGCCGAACTGGATGACTTTCTGGCCACCACAGATCAAAAGATCGACTTTCTGACCATTTCCGGTTCCGGGGAACCCACGCTTCATCCCGAACTGGGGCACCTGATCCAGGCGATTAAAAAAAGATACGCCCAACCCCTGGCCCTGATCACCAACGGGTCCCTTTTTTTTAATCCCCTCGTTTTGGAACGGGTCAAAGCAGCCGATCTGATCATCCCCTCTCTGGACACCGTTGATCCCGAGGCCTTTCAGGTGATCAATCGGCCTCATCCCGAACTACGGCTCGAGGCCATCATCGAAGGGCTAATCCTTTTAGGTCAACTCCCAGGCCCCCGAATTTGGCTGGAAGTTCTGTTTTTGCGTGGTTTGAATGATCAACCGGCTCAAATCGAAGCCCTGTCCCGGACCATTGAAAAAATAAACCCGGAAAAAATCCAGATAAACACCGTGGTTCGACCGCCGGTGGAGGCCTTCGCCCAGGCTTTGGATCACCGGGCACTGGAAGCCATCCGGCGGATAATGGGACCCCGGGCGGAAATCATCGCTCCAGCCACGGTAAAGGCGGATTTTCAAAATGAAATGCTGGAATCCGAGATCTTGGGCCTGCTAGCCAGGAGGCCCTGCACGGCAGAGGACCTCTCCCGCCTGACCGGGATTTCCCGGCAACAGACCTTAGAGCTGTTGAATCGTTTATTGGACCAGCAAAAGATCGCTCGCGAAGCTTTTAACCGGAATGACTTTTTTCTCAGGCGTTAGCCTGAGCCTTATTTTTGGAGGATTAGATGGAAGGGTATTTTTTGGGAATGGATATTGGTTCAGTCAGCGCCAACACCGTTATCCTTTCCGAAAGCAATCAGGTAGTCAAAGAAGATTACCAGCGGACCAAGGGCCAGCCTCTGGAAACGGCGCTGTCCGTCCTACAGGAATTTTTTCGAGAATTCCCCGCTGAAAACTGTCGAACCCTAACGCTGACCGGCACCGCCGGTAAGCTGGTGGCCAAGATCCTCAAAGTTCCGCTGGTGAATGAAATCATTGCCCAGGCCCGGGCGGTCGAATTCTTTTATCCCCAGGTTCGCACCATTATTGAAATGGGCGGGGAGGATTCCAAACTGATCCTCCTGGCCGAAGAGGCTTCCGGAAACCTGGCGATTCAAGATTTTGCCATGAACACCCTGTGTGCGGCCGGCACCGGTTCCTTCCTGGATCAACAAGCCCATCGTCTGGGATTGACCATCGAAGCATTTAGCGCCCTGGCCTTAAAGTCCGCGGTTCCGCCTCGTATTGCCGGCCGCTGCACGGTTTTTGCTAAAACCGATATGATCCACCTGCAACAGGAGGCCACGCCCGATTATGACATCATCGCCGGGTTGTGCTTTGCCGTGGCCCGGAACCTGAAGAGTAATATCGCCAAAGGAAAAAAATTTATTAAACCGGTAGCCTTCCAGGGCGGGGTGGCCGCCAATCTGGGGGTTCGCCGGGCCTTCACCGAAGTCTTAGGGCTGGAACAGGGGGAGCTGATCATCCCGGAGCACTACTTTTCCATGGGGGCCATCGGGGCCTCTCTGGTCACTCGGGATGATCCCCAATTTAGTTTCCACTTCTCCGGCCTGGCCCCCCTGGAAGAATATATCCAATCTTATTCTCCGGAAGCCAGTCGCTTAAGTCCGCTCACCCTGAGGCCGGATTACCAGCAACCCTTTTCCACCCAGCCCTTCCCGGAGCCCTCGGCCGGAGAAAAGATAGAAGCCTACCTGGGAATCGATGTCGGTTCCATCAGCACCAACGTGGTGGTCATCGACCGGGAGATGCGGGTCCTGTCCAAACAATATTTAATGACCGCCGGCAGACCGTTGGAGGCCATACGCCAGGGATTGGCCGCGGCTGGGGCCGAAGTGGGCGATCGGGTCGTCATCCGGGGGGCCGGGACTACAGGTTCCGGAAGATACTTGACCGGAGACTTTATCGGAGCCGACATCGTCCGCAATGAAATAACCGCGCAGGCCACCGCCGCCGCCGCCATTGATCCGGAAGTGGATACCATCTTTGAGATCGGAGGTCAGGACTCCAAATATATCAGCCTGGAAAACGGGGCCATCGTGGACTTTATGATGAACAAGGTCTGTGCGGCCGGAACCGGTTCCTTTCTGGAAGAGCAGGCCGAAAAGTTGGGCATTTCGATTCGCGGGGAATTCGGCGATTTGGCCTTGTCTTCCCAGGAGCCTATCCGCCTGGGCGAACGGTGTACGGTCTTTATGGAATCCGACCTGGTGCATCATCAACAACGAGGGATGGACCAGCCCGACCTGGTGGCCGGCTTGAGTTATTCCATCGTGCAAAATTATTTGAACAAGGTCGTGGAAGACCGGCGTATTGGCCGGCGCATTTTTTATCAGGGGGCTACCGCCTCCAATAAAGGCATTGTCGCCGCCTTTGAAAAAGTGGTGGGGAAACCGATCATCGTCCCGGAACATAATGACGTTACCGGGGCCATCGGGGTAGCCATCCTGGCCCTACGGGAACAGACTTGGGCGGAGAGCGGCTTCAAGGGCTTTGACCTGGCCCAGAGCCGCTATGAGATTTCCTCTTTTGAATGCCGGAGCTGCCCCAACCAGTGCGAAGTTAAAAAGGTGACCATTGAAGGGGAACGGCCGTTGTTTTACGGCAGCCGCTGCGACAAATATGATCTGGACAGCAAGAAACCCGCCACCACCAAAACCCTGCCCGACCTTTTTGCCGAGCGGGAAGAATGGCTGGTCGGGCGGCCTGAAGACAGCAATCCCGGCGGGAAAAAGGGAAAGATTGGGATACCTCGGACCATGTTTTTCCGGGAACTGCTGCCCTTCTTCCGGACCTTCCTGACCGAATTGGGCTTTGAAGTGGTGATCTCCGGTCCCACCAACAAATCCATTATCCACCGGGGCGTGGAAGTCATGGCCGCTGAGACTTGTCTGCCGATCAAAGTGGCCCACGGCCATATCCTGGAATTGATCCAGCAGGGGGTGGACCGTCTTTTTCTGCCCAGCATCATTGATCTGAAAGCGAAAAACCAGGAACATGACCAGGGAGTGGTTTGCCCCTATGCCCAAACCTTGCCCTACACGGTACCGGCCAGCATTAACCTCGCCGCTCTGGGCGTACAGCTTTTCCAGCCGGTTCTATATCTCGGCCGGGGGGATAAGGCCCTGCAAAAAGGCCTGGTCAAGCTGGCCCGGGACCTGAAAGTCAGTCCCTTTCTGGTGCCCATCGCCCTGGAGAAGGCCCTGGCGGCCCAGGAAGCCTTCTATGCCCAACTGTTGAATCGGGGACGGGAAGTTCTGCAGGACCTGGGGCCCGAGGAAATCGCCATGGTCGTGGTCAGCCGCCCCTACAACGGTTTTGACCCGGGAATCAATTTGAATATCCCCAAAAAATTGCGGGACTTGGGAATCCTGGCCATTCCCATGGACTTCTTTCCCCTGGATTCCCCCGTCGATCCGGAAGAATCCCGCCATCATTACTGGCGTTTTGGACAGAAGATTCTGGGGGCCGCCGATGTTTTGCTCCACAACCCGAACCTTTACGGGATCTACATCACCAATTTCAGTTGCGGACCCGACTCCTTTATACTCCATTTCTTTCGAAACATCTTAAAAGGAAAGCCTTATCTGGAAATTGAAATCGATGAGCACAGCGCCGACGCCGGCGTGGTAACCCGACTGGAGGCCTTCCTGGATAGTCTAAAAAACACCCGAGGCCGGAAACTCCTGAAAGCGGCGCCGACCAAGGTTTCCCGGATCCCCAGCGGCAACAGCCGAAAAATCTATATCCCGCCTATGACCGACCAATCCCTGGCCGTGGCCGCCGCCTTCCGGGCCTGCGGGGTGGAAGCCGAAGTCCTGCCCGACTCCGACCAGGAGACGCTGGTTCTCGGCCGAAAGCTCACCTCGGGCAAAGAGTGTTATCCTTGTATCTTAACCACCGGGGATATGGCCAAGATGGTCCAGCGGTCGGATTTCAATGCTAATAAAGCCTCCTTTTTCATGCCTTCCGGGACCGGCCCCTGCCGCTTCGGCCAATATCACCGCTTCCACCGTCTGGTTCTGGATGAGCTGGGTTACCCCGAGGTGCCCATCTACGCGCCGGACCAGAGCGAGACCCTCTATCAGGAACTGGGTATGGTGGGGGGCAGCGACTTTACCCGGCTGGCCTGGCAGGGAATTGTGGCGGTCGACATGCTGGAGAAAAAGCTTCGGGAAACCCGCCCCTATGAAGCCCGCCCGGGTGAAGCCGGGGAGGTCTACCAGCACTTCTTGGGGAAAATGGCCAAAACCATCACCGCCCGGGGCGACTTGACGGCCGTGCTGTGGTCGGCCCGACGGACCTTTGAAAACGTGCCGGTCAACGACCCCGGTTCGAGGCCGGTTATCGGCGTGGTGGGAGAAATTTACACCCGGGCCAACAAGTTCTCGAATGAAAACGTAGTGCTCGGCATAGAAGCCTTGGGGGGTGAGGCCTGGCTCCCCCCTATTTCCGAGTGGATTCTCTATACCAACTACACCGCCATCTGGCGGGCCATCCGTTTAAGGAAATTTTCCAGCCTGATTGAAGTGCTGCTCACCCATCGGGTCCAGACCAAACTGGAGCATGAGCTGGAAAGCACTTTTCGAGGATCCCTGCGCAATTACGGGGAGCCATCCATCAGCCTGACCCTCAAAAGGGCGAAACCCTACCTGGATTCCTCCTTTGAGGGCGAGGCGGTCTTAAGTATCGGCAAGGCTACGGACTATGTCTTAAAAGGCGCCTCGGGGTTAGTCAACATCATGCCTTTTACCTGCATGCCCGGAACCATTGTCAACGCCCTGCTCAAGCGGTATCGGGAAGACCACCAAAATATCCCCTTCCTGAACCTGTCTTATGACGGGCAGGAGCAGACCAATACCCAAACCCGCCTGGAGGCCTTTATGTATCAGGTCCAACAGCACCGAAATCGCTCAGGTAACGGAGAAATTTAATGGCCCCGGTAAAAAAATTACTGATCAACGCTATCGACCCGGAGGAATATCGGGTAGCCCTGATCGAAGACGGGCTCCTGGAAGAATTTTATATTGAAACCACCGCCAAGGAACAGATTCGAGGAAATATTTATAAAGGGATAGTAGCCCATGTAGAACCGGCCTTTCAGGCGGCCTTTATCGATTACGGGGGCGAAAAAAACGGGTTCCTCCAGGCCGATGAGATCCATTCCGATTATTTCCAGCAGGCCGTAGAATCCGGCGGATCAGACAACAAGCACCATCTCTCTATTCAGAAAATGGTCAGCCGGGGCCAGGAGATATTGGTCCAGGTCACCAAGGAGGAGACGGGCAAAAAGGGCGTAGCCCTGACCACCTACCTCTCTCTGGCAGGCAATTTTCTGGTTTTAACCCCCGGAGAACCCATGGTCGGCATTTCCCGAAAAATCGAGGCCGAAGAGGAGCGGGCCCGTTTGAAGGAGATCATGACCCAATTAAAGATCCCCGAAGGGATCGGTTGCATCGTCCGGACCTCGGGAAACGGAAAGACCAAACGGGAATTGTCCAAAAATCTGGAAAACCTATTGCGGCTCTGGGAAGAAATCCGAAACCGGGCCATTGAACAACCGGCGCCGTCCCTGATCTACAAGGAAATCGATCTGGCCATCCGCAGTGTTCGAGATCACTTTTCTCCGGACATCCAGGAAGTACTGATCGATAACAAAGAAATTTACAAACAGGTCTGGGATTTTTTGAAAATCATCAACCCTAAATACGGCAGCCGGGTGAAACTGTATAAGGAAACCCGTCCGATTTTTTCCAAGCACCAGATCGAAAATCAAATCGAGACCATCTTTCAAAACAGGGTAAATCTAAAGTCCGGCGGCCAGATCGTCATCGACCCCACCGAGGCCCTGGTCGCGGTGGATGTCAACTCCGGCCGCTCGGTGAAGGAACGGCAGATTGAGGAAACCGCCTTCAAAACCAATATGGAAGCGGCCGAGGAGATCGCCCGCCAGTTGCGGCTGCGGGATTTGGGCGGATTAATTGTGATCGATTTTATCGATATGAAGGAGTCTAAGCACCGTAATGAAGTTCAGCGGATACTTAAGAACCACCTAAAAAAGGACAAGGCCCGCACGACCCTCGGACGCATTTCCAAGTTTGGAATCCTGGAATTATCCCGGCAGCGTATCCGACCGCCCATTCAATTCGGGACCTATTATACCTGCCCCACCTGCCAAGGAAAGGGCCAGGTTCGCTCGGTGGAAACCCTCGCCCTTTCCTATCTGCGCAAAATCTGGCTGGGGATCTCCAAGGGCACCGTATCCAGCGTCAAAGGGATTTTACCGGTGGAAGTGGCCCATTACCTGTTGAACCGCAAACGGGAGGACCTGCTTCGTCTGGAATCCCGCCACGAGGTGACCATACACCTGGAAGGTCAGGCCCATATTTTGCCCGAGGAGGGACGGCTGGAATTCAAAAAGAAAGAATCACCGGAAGCCGTCGACTCCCAGCCGGAGTCCCGGGAAAGCGATCTGGAAAAAATGGAATCCAGCCCGCCTCAGGTTGCCCCGAACTATTGGCAAACCGCCGAAAATTATCTGGTGTCGGAGGCCCAAAAAGTTCCCCATCCCCGGCGAGCTAAACCCGAACGATGATCATAGATATTCACACGCACATCTTTCCCCCGGAAATCGTCGCTCGTCGGGAACTCTTCTTCCCCGGCGAACCGGCCTTTCAGCTCCTCTATGAAGACCAGAAAAAATCCCCTCTGGCCACGAGCGAAGGCCTCATCGCCGCCCTCGACACCCATCAGGTCCAGGGGGCCGCAACTTTCGGCTTTCCCTGGAAACAGTCCGCTCTGATTCGCCGGTCCAACGAGTATGTTTTAGAAGCCGTACGCCGTTTTCCTCAACGGCTGGTCGGATTCGTCTGCTTAAACCCCGAACTCCCCGACACCTTGGAAGAAGCCCGGAGGTGCCTCCGGGCCGGGATGAAAGGGATCGGGGAACTCGCCCTCTATGGTTCTTCCAGCCCGCACGCTTGGAAAGAGTTGTTCAGTCCCCTGGCCCGACTGGCGGCGGACTGGGCCGTTCCCTTGCTGCTCCATACCAATGAGCCGGTGGGCCACCCTTATCCGGGAAAGGAACGTCTGCCGCCCTGGGAGCTCTATGAATTGATTCAGTCCTTTCCGGAAACCAATTTCATCCTGGCCCACTGGGGGGGTGGACTGTGGTGGTATCAACTCCTGAAACGGGAAGTCCGGGAAGTACTCAAAAATACCTATGTGGATACAGCCGCTTCGCCATATCTCTACCGCCCGGAAATTTACCGCTACGCCATCGATATCCTCGGCGTCGATAAAATCCTGTTCGGGAGCGATTATCCCCTTCTGGCGCCGGACCGTTATAAAAAGGAACTGCGGGAAGCTCAGGTCGAGGGAGAGGACTACCGGGCCATTTTTGGAGGGAATGCCCAAAAGCTGCTGCAGTGGCCTTCTCCCTGACTTTGCTACCCGCTCCTTCCGGTCTTTCTGATCAAAAAAAAGGAGTGCGAAAGTTTCATGCCGCGCCGCTCTGTGTTACCTAAATCCTCGACAAGTACCCTTTGCCATCAACCTGCCAGTAATTTGGAGTCTCTGGAGCAGGCAGCCGAAGCCCTGAAGGAATCGGATATCCGCTTCAAAACCATCGTTCAAACCTTGCCCAGCATCCTGCACCTCATGGACCGCCGGAAGCGAACGTATTACATCAGCCCCAACTGTGAAAAGATCGCCGGTTATCCGCCGGAAATCCTGAAAAAGATCGGCAACTGGATTCATCCCGAGGATATTGCCAAGGTCCAGCGCATCTTCGATCAAGGTTACCGGAAGAAAAAGGGCGGAAGAAATTTTGAATACCGGGCCGTCAGGAAGAACGGAGAAATCTGGATCGCCTCGGCCTCCTGGGAGCCGATCATAACAGAGGACGGGTCTTTTCGAGGATTTGTTGTTCAAACCACGGATGTGACCGGGCAAAAACAGACGGAAAAAGCACTGCTGGAATCGGAACTCAAATACCGGACCCTGGTTGAAACGCTCCCGGCCGTGACTTATTTGGCCTCCCCTTTCAATCCGGCGGAGTTGTTTTTTATAGCTCCCCAAATAAAGGATCTGCTCGGATATTCGGTTGAAGAATGGTTGTCCACCCCGAAAAACTGGACCCGACAGCTCCATCCGGAAGATCGCTCTCGCCTGACTAAGGCGGCCCGGCATTCCGGTAAGACCGGGGCCCCTTTTATCCAGGAATACCGGTTGCTGACCCGGGACGGACACACCCTCTGGGTCTTTGACCAGGCCTATTTGTTAAAGGATTTTTCAGGGAACCGTCTCTATTTTCAAGGGATTGTTCAGGATATCACGGTCAGGAAAAAGGCCGAAGAGCGCTACCGGCAGGTGGTGGAAACCGCCGATGAAGCCATCCTGGTGATTCAGGACGACCAGGTCAAATTTGCCAATCCCAAGTCAGTGGGGATTTCAGGTTATTCCATCCAGGAACAGATGACCAGGTCTTTTCTGGATTTTATACATCCCGACGACCGAGCCATAGTCCAAAACAACCATCTTCGCCGTTTGAAAGGGCAAAAAGCGCCCAGCCGGTACGAGATCAGGTTCCTGCATAAAAATGGAGCGATACGGTTTTTTCGTCTGAACCTCAAATTGATCGGCTGGGAGAACCGGCCGGCTTCACTGGTCTTTGCCACGGATATTACCAAGAGCAAAGAAGCCCAGGACCTTCTGCGGGAAAGCCAGGAACGGTACCGTACCCTGATCGAAACAACGGAAACCGGGTTTGTTATTTTGAATGAAAAGGGCCAAGTCCTGGACGCCAACCTAAAATATGCCCGGTTGACCGGACATCATCGTCCGAAGGAAATTATCGGCCGGGGAGTCGAGGAATGGACGGAGGAGAGTGAGCGGGAGAAAAACCTGGCCGCGGTCAGGGAATGTTTGAGAAGGGGATTTATTCGTGGCCTAGAAATTACCTACCGGGATCCACGTGGCCAGCGGACACCAGTGGAGATCAACGCCACACGGGTGAACGGTAAAGAGGGTCCCCGAATTTTTTCGCTGGTGCAGGATATTACTCAGCGCAAGGCTACCGAACTGGCCCTGAAAGCTTCCCGGAGACAACTGCGGGATCTTTCGGAACACCTGCAGACCATTCTGGAAAAAGAGAAAAAAGAAATCTCCCGGCGTATTCACGACGATCTGGGTCAGCAACTGACCGCCATGAAAATGGATCTGTTTTGGCTTCACCAGCGTCTGTCTCCCGATCAACCGGCCCTGTCCGAAAAAATCAAATCCATCACCCGTTTGATCGACGGAACGATCCATACGATTCAAAATATTTCCAAGGAACTACGCCCCCCCTTGCTGGAACACCTGGGCTTGACCGCCACCCTGGAATGGCAGCTGAAGGACTTCCAAGACCGTACCGGTCTGACGGGGGCACTGATCATCTCCCCCCGGCAGTTAACCCTGGATCATGAGGATTCCACCTTGATTTTTCGTCTGGTTCAGGAAATGTTGACCAATATCATCCGCCACGCGGAGGCCCAGGCGGTGAAAATAACTTTGAAAAAAATGAAAAACCAGGTAAGATTAAGTGTGAGTGATAATGGTCTGGGAATTTCCGAAGACCGGATCAATGACCCCCGCTCGTTGGGTTTAATCGGCATGCGCGAGCGGGTCTACGCCCGGGGCGGGACCATTCACATTCGGGGAATCCCTCAAGGAGGGACAAGAATTTCTGTTGAAATTCCTTTGAACAGAAGGGGGCAATACCATGATAAGAATATTAGTCGCCGATGACCATCCCATTGTCCGCCAGGGACTCAAACAAATCCTTTCCGAGTACCCCGATATGACGGTCGCCGATGAAGCCGGTACCGGGAAGGACGTCCTGGTAAAAGTCGGAAAGAAAGATTTTGACATCGTCCTCTTGGACATTTCCATGCCCGGCCGGAACGGACTGGACATTCTTAAGGAATTAAAGAGCAAAAAACCAAAGTTGCCCGTCCTGGTGCTGAGTATTTACCCCGAGGATCAGTACGCCGTGCGGGTTTTGAAATTGGGGGCGGCCGGGTACCTGACCAAAGAGAGCGTCCCCGAGGAACTGGTGGCGGCGATTCGCAAAGTGGCCCGGGGGCGTAAATACGTGAGCAACAGTTTAGCCGAAAAACTGGCCACCGACCTGGAAATCAATGCGGAGAAATCGCCTCACGAGAACCTTTCCGACCGGGAATATCAGGTCATGTCCATGATTGCCTCCGGAAAGCGGCTCAAGGAAGTGGCGGAGGAGCTCTCTCTGAGCATCAAGACGATCAGCACCTACCGCTCCCGCATCATGGAAAAGATGAATATGAAAAATAATGCCGAGTTGATCCGTTACGCGCTCCAGAATGGCTTGGCTTGAACAAAAACCTCCACCTCCATCCCTAAGAAGCCCGCTTAGGGATGGAGGTGGATCATTTTCATCGAGGGGAAGAGCGCATCTGTCGTTTACCTTTTTATTCAATTAGCCGGCCGGGAATTCGGATTCTCTTTCGAAACTCATTCCGGGACCTATCCCCAACAGGTATTTACTTCCGCTCTGGCAGAAGGATTGAGCCCCGGCCTTACCGGCCACACCGGCCGGAAGAATACGTTTACACTATCTTTGGTCCTATCACTCCCAATAAACATCTGGACCTCCTTTTCATCGAAAAAAGACCATACCCCCGAGAAGGAAATTCAACATGACACGGCAGCCGTATGTAATGGAAAGCGAAGACGAATCGATCCGTCTGGACATCAAAACAGATCCCCGAACTGTTCAAAAATTTGCCCGCTGGGCCGGAATCCAAGCGGGAATGAAGGTGGGGGATTTTGGCTGTGGTCCGGGCAAGACCAGTTATTATTTGAACCGTCTGGTTCAGCCGGGGGGATCCACCTTGGGGATCGACATCTCCGCACAGCGAATTGACTATGCCAGAATTCATTTTCCTTCCCCGGGGTTGGATTTTGTCACCGGAGATATCCGGGAATCGCTCGATGCGCACGGTCCTTTTGATTTTATTTGGGTCCGCTTTGTGTTGGAATACTATCGCTCTTCCGGGTTCGAAATCGTCAGAAATATTTATTCCGCCCTCAAACCGGAAGGGATTCTTTGTTTGATCGATCTGGACTATAACTGTCTGTCTCATTTCGGGTTTTCATCTACCCTGGAAAAGGCGATGAACGGAGTGATACAGCACCTGGAACAGCGAGCCGACTTTGACCCTTATGCTGGACGGAAGCTATATTCTTATTTGTTCGACCTGAATTTTTCCGAAATCCGGGTTAAGATGGACTCCCATCATCTGATCTACGGCAAGGTCAAGGAAAAAGACCTCTTCAACTGGACTCAAAAGGTGGAGATTGCCGCCCGACAATCGGGATATGGGTTTAAGGAGTATGAAAACGGTTTTCAAGGTTTTCATTCCGAGTTCCAATCATTTTTCCATGATCCTCGGCGTTTCACCTATACCCCGGTTATCTGTTGTCGCGGGAGAAAATCCGGGACTTAATCTTTTAATTCCGATGTACACTGGGGACAACGAGTCGCCTTGATCGGGATGGCCGAAAAGCAGAACGGGCAATCCTTGGTATTGAGCGGCGCCGGTGGCGGCGCCTTTTTAAGCCGGTTGATCTGCTGGATCACCAGAAAAATCGCCAAGGCAATAATCACAAAGTCGATAATGGTATTGAAAAATAGCCCGTACTTGATGACCGGTACACCGGCGGCCTTGGCCTCCGCCAGAGTGGCCACCGATTTGCCGGAGAGGTTGATAAAAAGCTCGCTGAAATCCATTTTCCCCAGCAACAGTCCGATGGGCGGCATAATCACATCGGCCACGAAAGAACTGACGATCTTCCCGAAGGCGGCCCCGATGATGATGCCCACCGCCATGTCCAGCACATTCCCCTTCATGGCAAATTCCTTGAACTCTTTCAGCATGACAAAACCTCCCTTCAGTAATGGATTGAACTTAGAACGGTTATAAAACGATAACCCGCCGAACGCCGATTTCGCCCTCCCCCCCTTTAATTTCGGTCAGGAAAGGCTTGCTTTTAAGGGAAAAAATTGACAAGATGATAAAAAATAACCCATATTGACTCAAATTACCATGAATAATTCATTCCCTTTTGCAGACCCTGAAAAAATAAGGCAGCGGATTGAGGAAGACAAGAAAAGACATCCTCAGTACGAGCCCTTTTTGGACTTTTGGGAAAAGTTGTTGTCCATCCAGTCGGCGTTTATGGCCCAAGACTCCGGGGAAGCGCTTCCCAACACTGAACCGCTTAAACGCCTTAAATTCAATGAGGGGTTTCCAATTTTTTCTTTTAAAAATTTTCCGGTCGACGCCGTTCGTTTCCGAAACCTTTTTCATGAAATCCTCAAAGGGACCCGCGCGGCCAATCCCAAAATGACCGAACAAATCCCTTTGATTCAAAAATGGTTAGCCGGTGAAGGACGAAGCCTGGCCCCCTGGCTGACCCTTTTGTTTGAGGAGGATGGTCAACCCTTTATTCAGGCGGCGGCCTCCTGCGGTCTGGATCCCGAGATTCTATTGTTCCTTTTTTTAGCCGCCTGGAAGCCTTTCCTCAAAAATCAGGCTCAGGTCCTGGCCCGGGATCCCGAGTTGGACTGGGCCACCTGGTCCAAGGGTTATTGCCCGGTCTGCGGCGGCAGACCCCTGCTGGCCTATCTGGAGGAAGGGGGAAAACGCTTCGGGACCTGTTCCGTCTGCGAATTTACCTGGGTTCTCCCCCGGTTCGTCTGCCCCTACTGCGACAACACGGAGCAAGAGAATTTTCACTATTTTTTCTCGGAAAAAGAGAAGGGCCTTCGCCTGGAGGTTTGCGAGGCCTGCAAGCATTATTTGAAAATCATCGACCTGAGGGAACGGCGGGTGGATCCTCTCCCCCTGCTGGACGACTTGGTGACGACGCATCTGGATCTCTGGGCCAGAAATAAGGGTTATCAAAGGATGCCCCTTTCCGACCACTTGTTTTAATTGCGGATAACCTGTGAAAATTTCTTTTAAGATCTGGCTGGAAGAGGAAGATCATCGGGTCCGCTTCGGAGATGGACGCCGCCAGCTCCTCCAGGCCATTGCCGATCACGGATCCCTGGCCCAGGCGGCCAAAAAAATGAATATGTCTTATCGGGCGGCCTGGGGCCGCCTTAAGGCCTCGGAGGATCGTTTGGGGTATTCTTTGGCGGAAAAAGATACCACCTTGGGGAAACGAGGCGGATTGCGTTTAACGCGGGAAGGGAAAGCGTTGCTGGAAAAATTCACCGCCATCCACCAAACCCTGGCGCGACGGGTGACCGAACTGGAGAAAGAATATTTTTGAAGACCACCACTCCTCACCTTTGGACGGAATTGGAAAGAACCCTCATCGGGGAATTGACCGGTGACCTGGAGATCATCCCTCAGCCTTTTTTGCCGTTGGCCGAACGCCTGGGTCTTTCCCATCGCCGGCTGCTGATGATGATTCGACGCCTGCAGCGGGACGACGTTATCCGTCGTTTCGGGGCCACCCTGCGCCATCGCAATTCAGGTTTCAATGCCAATGCCATGGCGGTCTGGCAGGTCCCCGAGGACCGGATCGAGCCCATCGGAAAAACCATGGCCGCTTTCCGGGAGGTCACCCACTGCTACCATAGAAAACCCCATGCCGATTGGCCCTACAACCTGTATACCATGATCCACGCCGCCACCGAGGCCCGCTGCCGGGAGGTGGCCCAAACCATATCTCGGTCTGTCGGTCTGGAGGCGTACCGGCTGCTGTTCAGTCACCGCGAATTAAAGAAAACCACCATGAGGTATTTTCATCATGAATAAGACCTATCTCCGCTCCGAATCTCTTTTTGAACGCAGTCAACGGGTGATTCCCGGGGGGGTCAACAGCCCGGTCAGGGCCGCCCGGTCGGTCGGGGCCTGCCCTTTATTCATTGCCCGGGCGGCAGGTTCCAAGATCTTCGATGTGGACAACCAGGTCTATATCGATTACGTCGGGTCCTGGGGCCCTATGATTTTGGGACATGCCCACCCCCGGGTCCTCGAGGCCCTCAACCGGGCCGCGTCTCTGGGAACCAGTTATGGTGCCCCAACGGAGGCCGAAGTACTCCTGGCTGAAAAAATCGTGGCCTCCGTGCCTTCGGTGGAGAAAGTCCGCTTGGTGAGCTCCGGGACGGAGGCTACCATGAGCGCCGTTCGTTTGGCCAGGGCCTACACGCAGCGCCCGGTAATCGTCAAGTTTGACGGCTGCTACCACGGGCATGGAGACAGTTTCCTGATCAAAGCCGGTTCCGGCGTGGCCACCCTGGGCATCCCCGGCAGCCCCGGGGTTCCTCAGGAAATTGCCGCCCTGACCGTTTCGCTGCCCTACAACGACCTAAATGCCGTGCAGCAACTTTTTCATGAAAAAGGCGAGCAAATCGCGGCCTTGATCGTCGAACCGGTAGCGGGCAACATGGGGGTCGTGCCGCCCCGACCGGGATTTCTGGAAGGACTCCGCGAGGTAACCTCCCAGTCCGGTTCCCTGTTGATCTTTGACGAGGTCATTACCGGTTTTCGGGTAGCCCTGGGGGGCGCGCAGGAACTCTTCAACATCCGGCCCGACCTGACCTGTCTGGGAAAAATCATTGGGGGCGGTTTGCCGGTTGGGGCTTACGGCGGACGGGAGGAAATCATGTCCTGGATCGCCCCGGTCGGCCCGGTCTACCAGGCCGGGACCCTCTCCGGAAATCCCCTGGCCACGGCCGCCGGCCTGGCTACCTTGAATCTTTTATCGGAAATGGACGTCTATCCGCAACTGGAAGAGAAGTCGGCCTTTTTCTTCGGTAAGCTGGGGGCCATCGCCCAAAGCCAGGGGCTCCCCTTCCAGGTTGCCCGCGTCGGATCCCTGGGCAGCTTCTTTTTCTCCCGGGAACCGGTGACGGATTTCGCTACCGTACAGCAGGCTTCGGCCGAGGCTTACGGGCAATTCTTCCGGGCCATGCGGGAGCGAGGCGTTTACCTGGCCCCCTCGGCCTTTGAAGCCCTGTTCATCTCCCTGGCCCATTCCCGGGAAGATCTGGAAAATAACCTTGGCCGCCGCGGAAGAATCCTTTCGGGAAATAAAATCTTAGCCAAAAATATTTTTACTTTTGGCTAAGATTTTATATAGGGATTCTCCTTTTTCTCCTTCCCGATAGTGGAAGTCGGTCGATCGCCGTAATCATGGCCGGGACGGACCACGGTCTCATCCGGCAGCGTAAGGATCTTATCCTTAAGGGAATGAAGCAAAGTCTCCAGCGACCCGCCCGGAAGATCCGTCCGGCCCACGGCCCCTACAAAAAGCGTATCCCCGGTGAAGAGGTTATTTCGCCCGTTTGTTTAAGGATCATAACCTGGGTTCTCCCGGGGGGTCGCTTTTTCTTGCTTTCATTCTTCCATATTTATTATAGTATTTCAATTAATTCAATTCCCCCGCCTGGTCATTCGACGACGGGGAGTGAAGAATGACAAAAATGAGGAGTGGGAGTAGAATTAATCAGAAAAACTATTGTTGATTTTTTAGTATAAGGAGGATGCTATGCGCAGCGACGCCATGAAAAAAGGACTGGAGAAATCCCCCCATCGCTCCCTGTTTAAAGCCATGGGCTACACCGATGAAGAAATCGCCCGGCCGCTGGTCGGTATAGCCAATTCGGCCAATGAGATCATTCCCGGACACATCCACCTGGACCGAATCTGCCAGGCCGTGAAAGACGGGGTGCGCATGGCCGGTGGGACGCCTATATCCTTTTCCACCATCGGCGTCTGTGACGGGATTGCCATGAACCACGAAGGCATGAAATATTCCCTGGCCAGCCGGGAGCTGATCGCCGACTCGGTGGAGGTTATGGCCCGAGCCCACCCTTTTGACGCCCTGGTTTTGATCCCCAATTGCGACAAGATCATCCCGGGAATGCTGATGGCCATGCTGCGCCTGAATATCCCGGCCATTATGGTCAGCGGGGGCCCCATGCTCACCGGCCGCTGGCGCGGGAAAAACGTTCACCTGGTCAGCGTCTTCGAAGGGGTGGGGCAAGTCAAGGCCGGAAAATTAAAGGCCGCGGAGCTGCGGGAACTGGAGGACGCGGCCTGCCCCGGCTGCGGTTCCTGCGCCGGAATGTTCACCGCCAACTCGATGAATTGCCTGACCGAGGCCATCGGTTTAGGACTCCCCGGAAACGGCACCATCCCCGCCGTCTCGGCGGCCCGCCTTCGCCTGGCCAAGCAGGCCGGGACCAAGATTATGGAATTATTAAAAAAGAAAATTCTCCCCCGGGACATCGCCACCCTGCCGGCCTTTCGAAACGCCATCGCGGTCGATATGGCCCTGGGCTGCTCCACTAACACGGTGCTCCATGTCCCGGCCATAGCCTCCGAAGCGGGGATCAACCTGCCCCTGACTCTTTTTAACCAAATCAGCCAAAAGACCCCCCATCTCTGCAATTTAATACCCGCCGGTCCACATAGCCTGCAGGAACTGCATGAGGCCGGCGGCATCCCGGCGCTTATGGCGGAACTCACCAAAAGGAAGGGGCTGGATACCCGGGTCTTGACGGCGACCGCCTCGACCTTGGCGGTAAATTTAAAAGGCCAGACCGTCACGGACCCGGAGGTTATTCGCCCGATTAGCCGCCCGTATCATGCTGAAGGGGGCATCGCCGTCCTTTTCGGCAACCTGGCCCCCGAGGGTGCGGTGGTCAAACAATCCGCGGTGGCGCCGGAAATGCTGAAACACCAGGGCCCGGCCCGGGTCTTTGATTCCGAGCCGGCCGCTCAGCAGGCTATCCTGGGCAAGAAGATCCACAAAGGGGATGTGGTGATTATACGCTATGAAGGCCCCAAGGGGGGACCGGGGATGCAGGAAATGCTTTCCCCCACCGCCGCCATCATCGGGATGGGGTTGGGCAAGGAGGTCGCCTTGATTACCGATGGACGGTTCAGCGGGGGGACCCAAGGCGCGGCCATCGGCCATGTTTCACCCGAAGCGGCGTCGGGAGGACCTCTGGCCTTGGTCCGGGAGGGAGATACGTATCGCCATCGATATCCCCAATAAAAAAATAAGCCTGCGGGTTTCCCCCGAGGAGTTGGAACGGCGAAGGAAAAAATGGAAACCCCAACCGCCGAAAATTAAAAGCGGCTACCTCTATCGTTATTCCCAGTTGGTGACTTCCGGCAGTACCGGCGCCGTGTTTAAAGAGGATTGTTCCTCAACCTAAGAGGGGGTGCAGTATGATGGAGGCTCGGTTTTATGAAAAAAAGAAAGAACAACAAGTCCACTGCTTCTTGTGCAACCATCACTGTCTGATTAAGGAGGGGGGAAGAGGACTCTGCGGGGTCCGGGAGAATCGGGAGGGGAGCCTCTATTCACTGGTTTACGCCCGGCCCATCGCTACCCACGTGGACCCCATTGAGAAAAAGCCGCTCTTTCATTTCTTACCGGGATCCCGGTCCTTTTCCCTGGCCACCGCCGGCTGTAACTTTCGCTGCCTTTTCTGTCAGAACGCCGACATCTCCCAGTTGCCCCAGGATCAGGGGAAAATACCCGGTGAGGAGGTCTCTCCGGAGGATATCGTGGCCGCCGCCCGGCAGGCCGGTTGTCAATCCATCGCTTACACGTATACGGAGCCGACCATTTTTTTTGAATACGCCCAGGACATCGCCATACTGGCCGCAGCGCAGGGGTTAAAGAACGTCTTCGTCACCAACGGGTATATGTCCGCGGAGGCACTGCAATCTATTCATCCCCTGCTCCACGGGGCCAATGTGGATTTGAAGTCCTTTCGGGAA
The DNA here is from genome assembly GCA_963743305.1 of uncultured delta proteobacterium. Lineage (GTDB taxonomy): Bacteria > Desulfobacterota > RBG-13-43-22 > RBG-13-43-22 > RBG-13-43-22 > CAVQSS01. The sequence continues at coordinate 92,197 of CAVUPH010000010.1, read as the reverse complement.
GCCTTTTATCAAAAGCAATGCGGGGCCAAACTGTCTCCGGTCCTGAAGACCTTGAAGTCCATGAAGGAAATGGGGGTCTGGCTGGAAATCACCACCTTAATCATTCCCACCCTGAACGATTCGAAGGAAGAATTGCGGGAATTGGCCACCTTCATCCTCCAGGAACTGGGTCCGGAGACCCCCTGGCACATCAGCCGTTTTCACCCGACGTTTCGTCTAACCGACCTGCCGGTTACACCGGTCAAGACCCTGCAGCAGGCTTGGGAAATCGGCCGGGAAGTGGGACTCCATTATGTCTACACCGGGAATGTGCCCGGCGATCAAGGGGAGAAAACCTATTGCCATCACTGCGGCCGTCTACTGCTGGACCGATTTGGATTTACCATTTTGAAAAATGAATTGAATCAAGGCCGCTGCCCTCAATGCCTGGAAGCGCTGGCGGGGGTCGGCCTGTCCTGAATAAATTATTTTGAAAAAAAATAAATTATTCCTGTCAAAATTGTATTTTTTTCTTGACATACTATATATGGTATTCTAAAATCGCAACAAATACCATATATCCGAAAGGAGGAGACACCATGGCAGCAACCAAAAAAGCAAAGGCTCCGGCGAAGAAAGCAACCGCGAAGGCCGCTCCCAAGAAAGCAGCCACGACCGCCAAGAGCCCAAGCAAGAAAGCGACGGCCAAAAAGGCGCCGGCCAAAAAGGCCGCTCCGGCCAAGAAAGCCGCCGCTTCCAAGGCCCCGGCCAAAAAGGCCCCGGCTAAAAAGAAATAGCCGGGTGGTTGTTGTTCGCTAGGTAAATTTTAATAATTTAGCCTCACCTTTAAAAGGGAAGGAGGGTCGATTCTTCAAAAGAGAAAAGGCCCGCAGTGCCTTCCTTTTTTTTTGTCCTTTTCTTGGCCCTTCCCGGTGCAGCCGGTTCGCAGGTTTCCCCCTAAGATCTTCAGTCCTCGATGGTTGTTTTTTATCAAGAGGATATGGTATACACTACCCGACACGCTGACAACGGGAGCAGACTCCCCTATTCCTTAAAAAGGAAATGAACGCCCATGGAATGGTTCAATCAACTGTTGGAATTGTTTCTCCATTTAGATAAACACCTCAATGCCGTCATCCAGGCTTACGGGCTTTGGACGTACCTCATTCTGTTTATTGTCATTTTTTGTGAAACCGGACTGGTGGTCACCCCGATCCTGCCCGGCGATTCCCTCCTGTTTGCAGCCGGCGCCTTCGCCGCCCTCGGGTCGCTGGATCCTTGGTGGCTGTTGGTCCTGCTAAGTATCGCCGCCGTGGCCGGGGATACGGCCAACTACTGGATCGGGAATTATGTTGGACCCAAAGTCTTTCAACGGGAAAGCTCCCGGCTTTTTAAAAAGGAATACCTGGAACGAACCCATGCTTTCTACGAACGGCATGGGGGAAAGACGATTATCATCGCTCGCTTTGTACCGATCATCCGGACCTTTGCCCCTTTTGTGGCCGGCATCGGACGGATGTCTTATTCCTGGTTCCTGGCTTATAATGTAGTCGGAGGAGTCGCCTGGATCGCCCTTTTTGTTCTGGGCGGATATTATTTCGGAAATATGGCGGTGGTGAAGAAAAATTTTACCCTGGTCATTTTGGTCATCATCCTCATCTCCGTAATGCCGGGGGTCATTGAGTACCTGAGACAACGCCGACTTACCACCCGGTTAGCGGATAAACAGTAAGGGGTTCATCTTTATGCAATGCCGTTTTCATCCCGATCGGGAAGCCGCGGTTAAATGCAGTAAGCTGGAAATCGGCTACTGCCTGGAATGCCTGGAGGATTGCATGGCCTGCACCGACCCTTGCGGCTATTGTAAGTTCCGGACCGCCTGTATCATCTGGGAAAATTGCCGAAGAAGCCCCAGGCGCTATCAACTGGAGGCGGAAGCCAAAGGCAACCTTTCCTCCGAAAATAAGAAATCCGATTAGGAACAGTACCCATGGCGAAAAGCGGCGGCGGAAAAATTAAAGGTGGCCTCCGGGGTCGAACAACTGGATTTCCTTCTGGAAGGCCTGTTCATCGGAGATAACGTGGTTTGGTATGATGATGCGGGCAGTTTGGCCTCGGTTTTCTGTTTGAATTTCATTCGGATTTCCCAAGTCCAGAAAAAACCGCTCATCTATGTGACCTTTGACCGTTCCCCTAAAAATTTGTTGGAAAAACTGGGGCCCCTGGCTCAAAACCCCGCTCTGCTTATCCTGGATTGCTTCACCTTCGGCAAAGGGGCCGGTTCATCGATCTTTTTGAAATTTTATGAACAAATAGAATCCCAAGGCCCTTTTAAACTGGTTCAGGTGGAGAATCCCCGGGACCTGAGGCAGGTAACCGAGGCCCTCTATATCCTGCATGGCACCCAAAAGGGAGATGTCCGTTTTGTCTTTGAAAGTTTAACCGGCATGCAGGAACTCTGGGGGGGTGAAGACCAGGTGCTTAATTTTTATTCCCATTCCTGCCCCCGCCTCTACGAGCTGAAGACCATCGCCTATTGGGTCATGGAAAAAAAGGCCCACTCTCCCCGGTTTCGAGCCCAGATCAGCCAAATCGCCCAAGTGGCCATTGATCTGGCCATCAAAAGGGGGACCACTTCCCTGACCGTCTTGAAGGCCGAGAAACGTAAGTTAGACAACCTCCATCAGCCTCATAAATACTGGGTCAAAGATTTACATATTACCTTTAATGACGAACGCCGCCCATCCGGCCTCCTGGACCTGGGCCAGCGCATCAAAGCGCTTCGTCTCAAGCGAGGTCTCTCCCAAACGGAACTCGCTCAATCGGTCGGGGTCACCCCCAGCACCATTTCTCAGGTCGAGAGCAATCTGATTTATCCCTCTTTGCCGGCCCTGTTTAAAATGGCCGAGATCCTGGCGGTGGAAAGCAGTTCTTTTTTCCTCGATCCGGTGAAGGAAAAAAGCCGGATCATTTTCCCTTTGCGGGAGGCGACGGGCCTGAGGATGACCGGCATGCCCGAGTTCGGTATTCAAGCGAAGCGCTTGATCCCGGTGGACCTGGAGACCAAGGCCGAACCCTTTCTGATCGAGATCCCTCCGCGGCAAAACCTGTCCGGCCATTTTTTCCTCCACAAGGGCGAAGAAATGGGTTACCTCCTTTCCGGAAAATTATTGGTTAAGATGGGATCCGGAGAGCATGAACTTCTTCCCGGAGATCTCATCCGCCTGACCTCCGAGATCCCCAACGCCTGGTCAAACCCTGGACCGGACCCCGCCACGCTGCTCTGGTGGCTCGTAAAATAATAGGACGAACACCCATAAAAAAAGGCCCCGGGATCAATCCCCAGGGCCTTTTCTATTTTTGCCTATTTTAGTAGAACCGCAATGGCTTCATCCCGGTAGCAATCCATGATATAGGGAATTCCGGTAACCGCGGCGCATTCCTCGGTCAGGGACATCAATTCATTCCGAGTGATGGCCGCCAGGTTGAAACACCGGGCTCCGGCCATCAATTGCTGCAGGCCGACCTGCAGTTTGTTGGCGTAGCTGTAGATCCCGATAGCTCCCAGCGGAATCTTCTTGATCTCCGCCTTACCGACGATGTTGGCCACGTCTTCATAATTGACGAAGATCTCCTCCGGCGTAGTCCCAAATTCGCTGACCGTCTTGGGCAGATCTTTGGCGGCCATCCATTTTTCGATATTTTTCCCGACCATGCCCGGTATCATCAGGGCTCGGCCCATGCAGACCGCTTTCACATAGGGGGCCCCCAGGGCCAGGGCTTTGAAAATCCCGTCTTCCGAACTGAAACCGCCGGCGAAGGCCAGGTCGGGCACCCGTTCTCCGCGCCTGGCCAAGACATCCGCAAACTCGCAGGCGGCGGAATGAAGATAAAGAGAAGGCAGGCCCCATTCTTCCATCATCCGCCAGGGGCTCATGCCGGTGCCACCCGGGGCGCCGTCGATGGTCAGCAGGTCGATTTTGGCCTTGGAACTCCACTTCAGGGCCATGGCCAACTCCCGAAGTCCGTAGGCCCCGGTCTTCAAAGTGATGCGTTTGAAACCCAGCTTGCGGAGCCGATCACACTCGGCATAAAAACCTTCCTCATCGATAAAACCCAGCCGGCTGTGCCGTTCGAATTCCTGGATGGACCCGCTTTTAAAGGCCGCCTGACTGGCCGAACTGGAAGGGTCAGGGGTAACGATATAACCCCGACGCTGCAGTTCGAGTGCCCGCTCCAGCGAGTTGACCTTGATTTCCCCGCCGATGCATTTGGCGCCCTGGCCCCATTTCAACTCGATGGTTTCGATCCCGTGCTTGTTGATCACGTATTCGGCCACCCCGAGCCGGGTATCCTCCACGTTCATCTGGATGAGGATCTCGCCGTAGCCGCGGTAGTAGCGGCGATAGGTTTCGATGCGGCGGTCCATATCCGGGGCCAGGGTGACCTTATTATTTTTATCCAGTTCCAGGCCGGGATCGATCCCGCAGACGTTCTCGCCGCAGACGATGGTTACACCGGTGATAGCCGCCCCCACGGCAAAGTGTTCCCAGTTTTTCCGGGCGATCTCGGTGGATCCCAACGCTCCGGTAAAAACCGGGGTGGCCATCTTCACCTTCAGGTCCCAGCCGTATTCCGTTTCGGTATTGACCGCAGGAAAGCGGGCCGTGTCGGGATTACCTGCCACCCCCTCGGGGAGTCCTTTGGCCCCCAGGGCATAACCCTGGATATTCAGGTGGGAATAATCCAGCGGGTAATTTTTGTCCCCACCGGCGGTAATGTCGCCGAACGGACCGGGATAGAGCAGCTCCCGGCCGCGGAAGGTGGCTTTGAAGACCTCGCAGTTTCCCCGGCAGCCGTCGATACACCGGGAGCAGATCCCGCTCATGGGAACCACGCTCTTGGACCGGTTGAACGTTCGTGTGGCCTCATTGGAATTCGGTTGTGACAGGTTCATGGTTTTCCCTCCCTTAATTAATTTTTAAATAAAAAAAGGCGTCTCCCCTTGAAGAGGATAGACGCCTTTGTCTTCTACTCAACGGATTCGGCCGGGGAACGCCTTTGTACCCAGGATTCATCTATACTAAAAATAACAGTAAACTATTATCAAAACTGAAAACAATGTCAAGTGATTTATGCTGAAACATTAACAATTAAAGTTAGTATTACTGATCTTGCGGTTAAATGAAGATCCTCCCGATCGGCAGATATCGTTGAAAGTCTTATCTTAGGTGTGCCGGAAGATCCGGATCAGTCTAAAAGAAAAAAAGGGTGGGGGTTATCGGGTGGCTTTGAATTCCCGGGCCTTTACGGCTTCCTCCAGGCTGACTAAGATCTCACCGCACTGGGCGCTAATCTTTCGACCTCCGGTTCAAAGGGGATGAATTGGGCACTGGCACAACTGACTGCCAAGATAGCCGGGATAGGGACAGACTGGCGATAATATGTTGAGCTAGGGCGTTTCCCAATCGCGAAAAGCTGTTAACACCTCTTCTGGGGTTTGGGCTGATTTGAGACTTTGCAGAAGCTGTCTGTTTTGGGCCGCTCGACTGGTCAGACCTAACACCTTGACCTGAATATCGGGGATTTGGGCCGGAGATAGGATCAAAAAAACAATCTCAACGGGTTTTTCAGTAAGGACATCGGAAACCCCTTTTCTGGTTAACCCCAGGGCTACTACAGGGGTCGTCAGTCCGTTGATCCGGGTGTGGGGGAAGGCCACCCCCTCATTAAAAAAGGTCGATCCCAGTTCTTCCCGCTTAAGGACCTCCTGCAATAAGATCTCCGGATCACCAAGGCTATTCTGCTTGGCCAGAGCTTCCGTCAATTCGTGGAGAATAACCTCTTTTCCCACCGGCATATCCCAAAGGATGATCTGGTGCGCTGATAGAAGTTGGGACAACCTCAACTGCTCCTGGGACGGGGGTTTGGTTTCGGAAGGAATTGAAACGGTCGTAGTCACTTCCGGGATCACCCCAGGGAGCTGAGCCTTGGGAGGGCCTTCTTCACTGGTGTCCAGAATGATCACTGTGATCCCCAAGGCTTTTTTGATCAGTTCGCCGACAATATCGTTATTCTTTCCGAATTTTTTAAAAAAAGGTTTGGCCCCCGGCCTTCCGATAATGATATGACCCACCCGGTATTCCTTGGCAAAGCGAAGGATGGTATCGACGATCTCCTCTCCCTTATAGGTAAACACCAAGGCGCCTAATTGCTTGGCCAAGGTCAAGGTGTCTGAGAGGTGACGCTGGGTTCGGACGTCGATGACCGTGGCTTCTTCGGAAGGGGTCTGAACATAAACGGCATACCAGTTTCGATTCAGTTTCCCGGCTAAGCGCGAGGCATACCGGAGTAGTTTATCGCTATTGGGTCCACGCGAACTCAAGCAGACCATGATCTGGTCGGGCGTGATATCGCTTTCTTTTTCCTCCGTCTCCCGCCTCCTAGAATCAATCTGGGAGGCGAGTTCCCGAAGGGTGAGTTCCCGAAGCTTTTCCAGATTGGAAGTCCTGAAAAAATTACTGAGCGCGGTCTGGATACGCTCGCGGGGATAGATCTTTCCTTCTTCCAATCGTTTTTGTAAGTCTTCGGTGGACAAATCCACGTCGACGATCTGGTCGGCTTCCGCCAGGACCGAATCGGGAAGGCGTTCCCGGACTTTGACCCCGACGGCCTTTTCGACCATATCATAGAGACTTTCCAAATGTTGGACATTCAAAGTGGTGATGACATGGATCCCGGCGGCCAGGATGTCCTGAACGTCCTGATAGCGTTTTTGGTTCAGGCTGCCGGGAACATTGGTATGAGCCAGTTCGTCGATAAGGGCCACCCGGGGTTTGCGGGCCAGAATGGCCTCCACATCCATTTCTTCTACCGGAACGCCGCGGTATTCCTGCCGGCGCCGGGGGATGACCTCCAGCCCTCCAATCAGTTTGGCGATATCGGCCCGGCCGTGGGTTTCCACGAGCCCGACGATCACATCGATCCCATCATTTTTAAGCCGATGACCTTCCTGGAGCATCTGATAGGTCTTGCCCACCCCCGGGCAATAGCCCAGATAGACCTTCAACCGGCCACGCTGGGAGTGGCGGATCATTCTCAGAAAGGCGTCTGCTCGGTCGTTGCTCATAGGTTAAATACGAAAATCCAGGATTCCAGGATTCCAGGGATAAAGGATTTTAGCTCCATCACCTTTTCATGCCTCAGACCTTGGATTTTTCATTTCTATCCAAGTGCTCGACCTCTAATGAGAGGGCAACTTGCTTGACCAATGATTCCAAAAGATTCAACTGTTCCGGGTGCTGGAAGCGGTTTCGATCTGAGGGCCGTAAGACCAAAACTCCCAAAGTGGAATCGGCCGCTCGAATCGGCACATAGTGGTTTTCGGATGTCGGAGAGGACCCCGTGCCCAACCCGGTAATTTGCCCGCTGTCATAGGCCAAGTGGGCGCTCTTGATTTCTTTGGTGATATCCCGGTAAAAGACGGAGGAGGGATCCCCGGCAACCACTTTAAGCTTCTCTTGCCCGTTCGAAACCAAGGCCGCAACCTGGCTATCAAAAATCTCCGAAATATAGTTCACGGCAACCTGGAAGATTTTTTCCGTTCCTCTCGTGCCGGCAAGTTGGCGACTGAGACCATGCATGGCGGTGGTCTGCCGTTCCTGGTAACGGGCGAGTTCGGCTTGTTGCCGCAACCGGTTAGCCAGGTGACTGATGACCAAAGCAACCAGAAACATGACGATGAAGGTAACGATATACTGAGCCTCTTCCACGGTGAATGAAAAACGTGGGGGGACAAAAAAGAAATCAAACCCCAGAACGCTTAAGAAAGAACAAAGGATCGCCGGTCCCCGGCCGCAGGAAGCGGCCGTTATCATGACGCCCAGCAGATAGACCATAATCAAATTATTGAGGTGAAAGTAGGGGAACATCAAAAAGCAGAGCAGGGAAGCCAAGATAAAAAACAAGAAGCCTGCTCCATAGTCGGACAAACGGATTCTTTGGGGTCGAATCGTGTAGGGTGCCGCTCTTTGTTCCCCAGCTTCTCCGCTAATAACGTAAACATCCGTCTCTCCGCTCATCCGGACCAGTTTATCCACCGGGCTCCTCAAGAAAAATTTTTCCCAAAAGGAGCCGCCTGGTTTGCCGAGGACAATCCTGGTGATTTTCCGCTCTCCGGCAAAGCGTATAATTTCTTCGGCTACATGGCGGCCGGTAAGGGTAAAGGTCTTGGCCCCCATTTGCTCCGCCAAACGCAAATTGCCGAAGATGCGGTTGCGAGCCTCTTCCGGCAGCAGCAGCGTCTTGGGGTCTTCGACAAATATCACAAACCATTGGGCCTTTAGATCAGCGGCCATTCTGCCGGCGGCGTTTATGAGTCCGGCGGAAGAAGCGCCCGGCCCCAGGCACACCAAGAGCCTTTCGGTTTGGGGTGTTAATGTGTCGTTCGCCATTAGCTTTATCCTATCTTGACAGTAAAGGGATTTGCATTTTGGACGCAGATGAACGCAGATTGCCAGGATTTTCAATATAAAGAGCTAATAGAATAGTTATCTGCGGGTATCAACGAAAATCTGCGTCCAATTTAATATCCTCATTGGGTCAGGCGATCCAGGGCCAGATTCACCATCAGGACATTGACCCGGGGTTCACCGAAGATTCCCATGTCCCGGCCCTCGGTGTAATGTTCAATCTGTTTTAAAACCGTTTGATCTCCCACACCCCGGGCCGCGGCGACACGCGAGGCCTGTAACCTAGCATTTTTTATGCTGATGTGCGGGTCCAGGCCGCTGGCCGAGGCGGTTACGGCATCAGCCGGGATCAGGATATCCGGAGAAAGTTTGTTTTCGGTACGGTATTGGCTCAGGCGTTCTTTAAGGCTATCGTTCAGTTTCTTGGAAAGAGGTCCGAGATTGCTGCCGCCGGAATTGAGACCGTCATAGCCTTGCCCGGCGGCTGACGGACGGGGATGAAAGTATTTCGGATCGTCAAACCCCTGGGCGATAAGGCGCGATCCCCTGATCACCTGCTTTTCCTTGACCAAAGAGCCATTGGCCTTATCCGGGAATAATCCCTGGGACAGAGCCCAGACCGCCAGGGGATAAAGACCGCAAACAATCACCGCCAGGGATAAGGTGGCCAGCAAGGCGATGCGAAGTTCGGCAATAATGTTTTTCATGGTTTCAAGCCTCTTAACGTTTCAAATTTCATGGCGCCAGGCGCAAGGCAAAGAGCATAGAGCCATGAGCTCATGGGTTTAAAGGTTTTCCTTTGAGCTTTCAGCTTTGACGTTACACTATGTGCAAGGCATTGACAATCATATCGATCAGTTTAATACCCGGGAACGGTGCGATCAGACCGCCAAGGCCATAGATCAATAGGTTACGTTTCAGAAGCACGGCGGCCCCTAAGGGTCGAAAACGTACCCCCCGCAAAGCCAAAGGGATGAGAGCGACAATAATCAAGGCATTGAAAATGACCGCGCTCAGAATCGCGCTTTGGGGGGACTGAAGGCCCATAACGTTAAGGGGTGAGATAACCGGAAAGACACTCATCAGCATGGCCGGGATGATGGCAAAGTATTTGGCCACATCATTGGCGATACTGAAGGTGGTTAAGGCCCCCCGGGTGATCAGCATCTGTTTGCCTATTTCAACCACCTCGATCAATTTGGTCGGGTTGGAATCCAGGTCCACCATATTGCCGGCCTCCTTGGCCGCCTGGGTCCCGGTGTTCATGGCCACCCCCACATCGGCCTGGGCCAGGGCCGGCGCGTCGTTGGTGCCGTCGCCGGTCATGGCCACCAAATGACCGGCAGCCTGTTCCTTGCGAATCAAGGCCAACTTATCCTCCGGCTTGGCCTCGGCGATGAAATCATCCACTCCGGCTTCCCGGGCAATAGCCTCGGCCGTCAGCCGGTTGTCTCCGGTGACCATTACGGTTTTGATGCCCATGGCCCTGAATCGTTCGAAACGATCCCTCAGCCCGCCTTTGACAATATCCTTCAAGTGGATGGCCCCCAGCACCTTCTCCCTGTCAACGACCAGCAGCGGGGTCCCGCCGGAAAGGGAAATGGCTTCCACGGCCTTTTGGATCTCCAAAGGAAGATCCGTCCCGGTAAAAGACTTCACGGCGTCTATGGCCCCTTTGCGGATTTGCCGCTCATCCACATCCACTCCGCTCATTCTGGTTTGCGCCGAAAAGGTGATAAATTGGGCATGGGTCATTTCAGAGATGGAACGTCCTCTTAAGCCATATTGTTTAGCCAGGACGACGATGCTCCGGCCTTCGGGCGTTTCGTCGGCTAATGAGGCTAATTGGGCCGCGTCGGCCAATTCCTCGACCGTAATCCCCGGGGCCGGAAGAAAGGCAGTGGCCTGGCGGTCCCCCAACGTGATGGTCCCTGTTTTGTCCAGGAGCAGTACGTCGATATCTCCAGCGGCTTCGACGGCCCGGCCGCTCATGGCCAGGACGTTTTTTTGGACCATCCGATCGATCCCGGCGATCCCGATAGCGCTGAGCAAACCTCCGATTGTGGTGGGGATCAGACAAACCAGCAAGGCCACCAGGACGGTTATGGAGAAGGCCACGCCCGAATAAAGACCGAAGGGCTTCAAGGTGATGCAGACTATCAGGAAAATGATGGTCAGGGCCGAGAGAAGAATCGTCAGGGCGATTTCGTTGGGGGTTTTCTGACGCTGGGCCCCCTCAACGAGCTGGATCATACGATCCAAAAAACTTTCCCCCGGATTGGCGGTTACCAAAACCTTGATCTGGTCCGACAGGACCCGGGTGCCGCCGGTGACGGCGCTTCGATCGCCGCCGGCTTCGCGGATGACCGGAGCCGACTCCCCGGTGATAGCCGATTCGTCCACCGTAGCCACCCCGGCTATGATTTCACCGTCAGAAGGGATGATTTCCCCAGCCGACACCAGAACGAGGTCGCCCTTTCGCAGGCGGTCGGCTTCAATCTTCTCCGTCGAGTCATCGGATTTCAATCGATTGGCTGAGGTCTGGGTTCGTGTCCTTGCGGAGGGCATTGGCCTGGGCCTTGCCCCGGCCTTCGGCCATGGCCTCGGCGAAATTGGCGAAAAGGACGGTAAACCAAAGCCAAAGGGTGACTTGCAGGATAAACCCGAAGGGGTCGTTCCCGGATCGCCAAAAGAGACCGATCGTGGTCAGGGCCGCCCCGACTTCGGTCACAAATATAACCGGATTTTTCAGCAACGAAACCGGATTGAGTTTTCTAAATGAATCGATTATCGCCTGTCCGATAATGGCCCGTTCAAAAAGGGAATGGGTTTTAGCTGCCATGATCCTTTGCCTTTTAAAAAAGAATTTTTGATCCGGTCATCAAAAAGTGCTCGACGATAGGACCCAAAGCCAGGGCCGGAAGGAAGGTCAAGGCCCCGACGATTACGACCGTACCCACCAGGACGAGGGTAAAGGTCAATCCCCAGACCGGAAAGCTTCCTCCGGATGAGGGAACGAGTTTTTTCCCGGCCAGACTCCCGGCCAGGGCCATGACCGGCACCAGCATGACAAACCGTCCGAAAAGCATGCCCAAACCCAGGGTGGTGTTGTACCAGGGGGTATTACCGCTCAGTCCGGCAAAGGCGCTGCCGTTATTGCCGGTGGCCGAGGAGTAGGCATAGAGTATCTCGCTCAACCCATGGGGACCGCTGTTGTTCAAACCGGCCAATCCCCATTTACTGACCAGGGCCCAGGCCGAGAAGCCGAGGATGCTGAAGATCAGGATCATCAGGGCCAGAACGCTCACCTTGACATCGTAGGGTTCTATCTTTTTACCGAGATACTCGGGTGTGCGGCCGACCATCAAACCGGTCAAGAATACGGCCAGGATGACGAAAACCAGCATCCCATACAGTCCCGCCCCCACGCCCCCGAAAACGACCTCGCCCAACTGGATGTTAAAAAGGGGAATCAACCCTCCGAGGGGGGTAAAGGAATCATGCATGGCATTGACCGCCCCGCAAGAGGCGTCGGTGGTGATAGAAGCGAAAAGGGCGGAGTTGAAGATCCCGAAACGGACTTCCTTCCCTTCCATATTCCCGCTTACCGGGTCCAGGCCCAGGGCCTGGAGGCGCGGATTGCCGGCTGATTCCGCCCACCAGCAGATCAGGAAGGCACTGAGAAAAAGGATGGTCATGGCGCTCCAGACAGCCCAGCCATGTTTCTGATTTTTGACCATGCGGCCCAGAAAATAAGTCAGGCCGCTGGGGATAAGAAAGATGGAAAGCATCTGTAAAAAATTGGATAAAGGGGTCGGGTTCTCATAAGGATGGGCGGCATTGGCATTGAAAAAACCGCCGCCGTTGGTTCCCAGCATCTTAATGGCCACCTGGGAGGCAACCGGGCCCTGGGGAAGGGTCTGTTGTGTCAGCTTCTGCTCTTCCATCACCGGGTTGCCCTGGGCATCTTTGATCTCCTGACCGCCGGCGTCCTTTTTAGGTACCTGGATGGTCATGGGTTCGATGAGCCTGGCCGAATCATAGGCCTTAAAGTTCTGGATCATGCCCTGTGAGACCAAGAAGACGGCCAATACCAGGCTGATCGGCAGCAGCAGATAAAGGTTTCCCCGTATTAAATCGACCCAGAAGTTGCCGATCGTTTTGGCCGAATGTCGGGCAATGCCGCGTACCAGGGCCGCGGCTGCGGCCAGGCCCACGGCGGCTGAGGCGAAGTTATGAAAAACCAGACCCACCATCTGGGAGAAATAGGAGAGGGTTGATTCACCACCGTAATTTTGCCAATTGGTATTGGTGGTGAAACTGACCGCGGTATTGAAGGCCAGGTCGGCGGGAACCGGCCCGAAGCCTTGGGGGTTGAAGGGCAGTAGGTGCTGGAGGCGAAGGATCCCATAAGTAAACAATAACCCGACCAGGCTGAACAAAAGCAAAGAAAAGGTATAGCCTTTCCAGTCCTGTTCTTTTTTCGGGTTCAGACCAAAGAACCGGTACAAGACCCGTTCCAAGGGTCTGTAGAACCGGGTCCAGAAAGGTCTTGCCTTCGGCATCCATGACCTGAACCAGATAAAGGCCCATGGGTTTGGTCAGTGCCAGAAGAACCACCATAAAGAGAGTGAGTTGAATCCATCCGTAAAGGTCCATGATTCTATCCCTTCTTCAAAACTTTTCAGGCCGAAGAACGGTTATAAAGAGATAAACGATCAGGATCAGCCCGATAATCAATCCAATAATATCCGACATGTTAAAGCCTCTCACAGGCCCGCAGGTACAGGACACACAGGCCGAAAAAACCGATTGAAATAATAATATAGACCACGTCCATCATGAATGATCCTCCTCCTTCGATAGGTGATCCACCATTTTCAAGGTAAAGATAAAGGTGCTCCCTTTCCCTTCCTGACTTTCCACGCCCACGGTCCCCCCGTGGGCTTCGATGATCTCTTTAACAATAGACAAACCCAGTCCGGCCCCCGATTCTTTTTCCTGATCAGGAACACGAAAGAATTGTTCGAAGATCCTGGGGAGATATTGACTGGGAATTCCCTTTCCCGTATCGGTAACGGAAAAACGGACCTCCTTTTCTTCCGCTCTGGCTGAGAAGGTAATCATGCCGCCGGGCGGGGTGTATCTAAGGGCATTGGAAAGAAGATTGCCAAAGACATAATAGATCCTGGTCGGATCGGCCCAAACGTCGGGTAAGTCCCCGGGAATATCGACTTGTAAGGTCACCCCCTGGTCGTGGGATGCCCTCCAAAAAGGTTCCAGGGCTTCCATTTGCAGAGAATTCGGGGAAACCGCCCTAAATTCCATCCTGGTCTTGCCCGATTCGATACGGCTGATATCCAGCAGACTATGGAGGATATTATGCAGCCGGTCGCTGTCTTCCCGGGCGGCCAAAAGTAGTTCGACCTGTTTTTCGGTAAGGTGTCCAACTTTTTCTTCCAGCAGGAGGTGGATGGCCATACGTATGGAGGTCAGAGGTGTTTTCAGTTGATGGGATACGGTCGAAATCATCCCTCTTTTTATCTCATCCTGCTGCCGGAGCTGGGTGACGTCCTGAAGGACCATCACCACCCCGGTGGGCTGTCTCTCCCGGTCGAGGATAGGAACCGCCTCCGGATGAAAATATCGTTCTTCCCCCTGGATGAAATGCTGAAAGACCCCTTGGCTGTTTTTCAGATTTACCGTACGGCCCTGCTTGATGGCCTCCTGGTATAATTCCGCCATCCATCCAAAGGGCAAGGCGCTAAGGGAGATGTTCGGCATGGAGTCCAAAGGAATTCCTGGCTGTTTCGGTGGCCACCTCTACCTTGCCCTCCAGATCGATAACCGCTATCGCCTCCGGCAAGCTGTTGAAGGCCTGCTGTGTGGCCTGCTGGACCCGAATGAGATGGGCCTGATCCGAGCGGCGAAACTCCCTGAGGCTGGTGGCCATGTCATTAAAGGCTTGGGAAAGATGACCGATCTCGTCCCGGGAGGAGCTTTGGACAACCAGATCCAGGTTTCCTTTTCGGATTTCATCGGTAGATTGGATCAGGCGGTTAATAGGCCGCAAGACCCATTTCCCGAAAAAAAATAAAAATCCTACGGCGATGATCATTCCCGCCAATAAAAGAAAAACCATCTCCCTTTTAGCCGTAGCGGCACTCCGGCGGGCCCGATCATTGGCTTCGTGCATATTTTGCTGGTTCATTTGAAGGATTTCGTTGGCGGTCCCTTTAATACGATCGAACAAAGGAAGGAATTCGTTAAAATAAGTCTGACGACGATGATCAATTGAAAGGGGACTCCCCACTACATCCTTAAGGGAGCTTTTGTATTGATTGTAATTCTTTTGCAGCAGCGCGGCCTTTTCACCTTCACCGGGAAGGGTGATATTGTTCAATTCCACCTGAAGGGCCTTTTCAAAGGCCTGTTCATTGATACGAATCTGTTCGTCGCCTTTTTGGGTGTATCCTTGAAGCGAAAAAAGGATTCCGCTGTCAATACGTTCCAGGGCTTCTTTAATCTCCTGACAGGCGATGACGCTCCGGTAGTTTTCGCGCAGGATGACATCGATGGAATCTCCCAGTCGGCTGAGTTGAATGATACTCTGGATTCCGATAAATAAAATAATGATCAACAGCCCACCGAAGCCGAGAGATATTTTTTGGCGAAGACCTAACATGGCTATTCTTTTTTGGTTAATTCCTTATTTAAGTTATTGTAAGGCAACGATTTTTGTTTGCAAGAAGGATTTCGCCACCTTTTTCTTTAAAAGGCGGCGGTCAGAATGACGCCGCCGTAGAAAAAGTCATATTTGTTACTCAGGCTGGTTCCCTGGATGCGGTACTTGGCGTCATCCGAAAGTGGGAGCGAGTAGTACACCACCGGCTTGACCGAAAAGTACTTGCCGAAAGGAATGGTCAGCCCCATCATTAAATTCCCGTCGTGCAGGGCGTTGTATTTATTGGTGGTGGGCAGCAGTTGGGAATTATATTGTACAATTTTGTCGGTATCGGAAATTTGGTAGCCGATCGAAGCGCCCAGGTCGAGCGTGATTTCTTTGGTTAGGTTGATAGAATGACTGACGCCCAGGTTCAGGTACCAGCCGGGATAATTGGCGATCTCCCGATAAATGGACAGGGTGGGGGACAAGAGGAAATTTCCGCCAATCTTCAAGAACAATTCCTGGGAATCGTCCACTCCTTCCAGGGCATAGTAGATGTATCCGCCAGTCAGCTTCACCGGTCCGAACTCGTGGGTGTAAGAAAGGGTCAGGTCGGTTTCGTTCCAATTGGCTTTATTGGCCTTGGTGTAATTGTCGTTGGTGTCCAAGTTGCCCCAGAGGTTGGCCTCAAATCCCCGGTAGCCGACGGTGAATGAGGGCTGAATCACCAGGCTGTTCTTGCTCAACTCATAGCCGCGCCAGATATACTGGCTTAATCCGGCCGCCGCGACGCTGAAGTACGGTTTGGGTTCTTCTTTTACCATGCCGGCCGGCTCGGCGGCCGCCTTCTCTTCGATCTTTTCTTGGGCCAGGGCTGGCAGGCCAAAGATCATCAGTACGAAGATCGAAACAATCAGGGTTAATAAACGTTTTCTCATTTTCTTCCTCTCGCCATTAAAGAAAGCAAAGGATATGCCAATAATTCTTGGCTATAACCTATTGAAAAATAATATAGTTTAGTTATAAGGCCGAATTGGGATCTTGCGATTTTCAAGAACGGATTTCTAAATTCCTTGAAAATTGCAAAGTGGATGAGGGCAAGATAAAGGTGACCCCCCGGATAGAAAAAACTCTTTAAGACAAAAATAGGTTGTTCCCTATAGTTATCTTTTCAAGATCAGGAGTGAAACTGAAGAAGGAGAAAAAAGAAGTGCTCGCCTTTGTCAGCAGTCTCAAGAAAGACATTAGGGGGGTTGTTCTCAGATCCCGTACTTCTTGCGGCGGCGCCAGAGGGTGGCCTGATCGATACCCAGGATGTCGGCCGCTTCCTGCAGTGATCGGGTGGCGGCCAGGATTCTGCGGATGTGCAGTTCTTCGATTTTTTCCAGGGTAAGGGAGTCCCCTATTTCGGGCGGGGATTCATGGGGATTGAGATTTTGAGGGAGACACTCGACGCCGACGCGATCGGTTTGACAAAGTATGGCCGTCCGTTCGATGAGATTGCTCAACTCCCGAACGTTTCCCGGCCAGGAGTATTGTTTAAGTCCCTTCAAGGCTTCCTCGGTAAAACCGGCAAAGACCCGGTAATTGTTCCGACCATAAAAAGCCAATAATTTTTCGGCGAGTATGGTGATATCATCCGGTCGTTCCCGCAAGGGGGGGATTTCGATCGGAATCACGTTAAGCCGGAAAAAGAGATCTTCCCGGAACCGCCCCTCTTGCACCGCCTTTTCCAAATCCACGTGGGTAGCCGTTATCAGACGCACATCGGCCTTTCGGGTGACGGTATCTCCAACCCGTTCATATTCCCTTTCCTGGACGAAGCGCAACAGCTTGGGTTGTAAGGCCAGGGGCAAATCCCCGATCTCGTCGAGAAAGAGGGTTCCGCCCGCGCAAGCGGCCACCCGGCCCGGGTTGTCCCGAACGGCCCCGGTAAAAGCCCCCTTGACATGCCCGAAGAGTTCGCTCTCCAGCAATTCCGCGGAAAAAGAAGGACAGGAAATAATGCCCAGCGGTTTGGCCGCCCGCTTACTCCAGGAATGTATGACCCGGGCCAGAACGGTTTTGCCGGTCCCGTTCTCTCCGCGCAAAAGGATGGTGGCCTCGGACGGCGCCGCCTGGCGGGCCAGGTTGACCACCCGCTGCATAGCCGGACTGGTGCTGGAAAATTCTACCTCGGGACTTGACCGGCCCAGGTCTTCCTGCAAGGCGGCAACCTTTTGCTCCAAAGCCCGCATGTCGGCAACTTTTTGAACAGCCAGTTTGACTTGAGAGGGGGTGAACGGTTTAGGAAGGTAATCGGTGGCCCCCCGCCGCATGGCCTCGATGGCCGTATCGATGGAGGCGTAGGCCGTAATGACGACAATCTTAAGCCAGGGCGTTTGCGCCAGTAAGGCCGGAATCAGATCCAAACCGTTTTCCGTGCCGAGGCGCAGGTCTACCAAGGCCAGTTCAAAAGACCTCCGTGCGGTCTCCGTTAAAGCATCCTGAAAATTGCTGACGGCCAAAACCTTGTGCCCTTCGGTCTCGAGGCAAACCGCCAGGGTCTTGCGAATGGTGACTTCATCATCCACTATCAGGATATTCAAGGCCGGCATCATGGAGTCTTTTCCCTTTTACGAAAAATAATCTTTGCAATAAAAAGCAATTTATTATCAGGCAGTTCATTACCGGGTGGCTTTGAATTCCCGGGCCTTTACGGCTTCCTCCAGGCTGACCAAGATCTCACCGCATTGGGCGCTAATTTTCCTTTTCCTTCCGAGGGATAGTTCGAAGGATTTGATATTGGTATTCTGGCGGGATAGATCGATCACTTGGGTGGTTATTTTCTCCAGCGCCTTGAAGGCGGTCTTGGCTTCCTGGTAGGCCTCCTGCTTCCCCGGACCAACCAGGCCCTTCAAGGTTTTCAGAGACTCATTAATCGCCTGCTCGTGCTGTTTGATGGACGCTTCGATTTTATCCATCCGCTGATCATCGGCTGCGGCGATATGCGGGGCCTGGAGATAATGAATTTTTAACCCGGCGCTCAGGGCTTGGCAGGCCAGCTTAGCGATACGGCCGTCCGTCTGGCTGATCGGATTATTGGAGACCAGGATGTTCAGCGCTTTTTCAAAACGGCTCACCGCCTCCTCGGCCGGTCCAAAGGAAAGACGGGTGGCCTTGAGATTGGTGTTTTTAACAGCAAAATCAAGGAGCTCCCGATCCGTTTTTCGAAATTCCGCCCAGCAGCCGTCGAACTCCTGCAGCCGCTTCAATTCCTGATCGGAATGGTCCTTGTCCATCAGCAGGCCGATTGCTCGACGGTCCCGTTCCACCAAATCCGCGGCCTTCAGGGATTGGTCGGCGAAGGTTTTGGATTCTTCGTCGGTCTCCGCCATTACGGCGTTCTTTTCGGCCTCAACGGACCGGAGGAGGTTGATCTGCATCCGAGACAAGATGTCCAGTTTTTTGGACAGGATGCCGACCACGTCTTTCAAATCCAGATCAGATCCCTGACAGGTCAAAATCAGCGGCAAGACCGGCATTAAAAGGATCAACCGATAAAATCTAAATCTTTTAAAACGACTGGACAATAAAAAAGATTTAATTCTCATATTGGACCCCTCTTTACGGAATTTCCTCTGTGCTCTACGGCCTCGGGTTCCTGACGGGCCGCAACGGATTTCTGGCTATAGGTGATATCAAACGCAAATTGGGGAAAGAGCCGCGGCAGCCGCATTAGATTGAAGACCATTACCCCGATCGACAGACGATCCACCCAGGAGGAGAGCGGCCAGCCGAAATGGACGAACACCCGTCGATGGGGAAACTCGTATTCCACCACTTTCAGAATGCTCACCATGCGGTGATACAGACTGATCCGGGTTAGCGGGAACAAAAAATGATTTTCCGCCTCTTTGAATGGGGCCCCCGCCCGGGGGGAATAGAAGGTCAGGTAGGCCGCGTTTTTTTGGACCGGTCCCCCTTCTTTTTCCGAACGGCGGAAAAATAAATGGATTTCAGGGTCTTCCTCTTGCGATAAGAAAAGGACCATGGCCATTTCATTGTCGGCCTTGGCAATTTCCTTCAGCTCCGGTGCCCGGCGCCGAGCCACCAGGAACCCGGTCAGGAGCACCCCTCCGGTCACCGATGCCCAGAGGGTAGTACCATGAGGTTTGTCGATGGCCAGAAAAATGAAGCAACTGACCATGATCACCCAGATGATCAGGGTCCCCAGGCGGCTGGTATTATATGAGATAACCTCTTTGGTCCCCTTGAGGTACCGATAAATGATCAAGGCCCCCATGTTGATGCAGAAACTGGCCACCAGGCCGATGGCGTACATGTCGGCCAAGATCATCTGGCTGCCGGAAGTAATGAAGATGATCGTGGAAAACAGGGAGGCGTTGATCAAGTGGATCCGATACAGGGAATTGCGACGGTTGGTCTTAATCAGCCAGAGAAAGCCGTACCGGTGGGCGATCCGCTCGATGAGTTCGCTCGAGGCCACAAAGGCGGTGTTGACGGCCATGATCAGGGTGAAGCTAGCCAGAGAGGCCACGGCAACCCCAAAGGGCACCCCGTTGATCAAAGTGGCGTAATGGGTAATCAAATCCCCCTCGTGGGCCTTAAAATCGATAGGGGCCGATAGGGCCAGGGCCGCTACCAGGGGGGTGACGATACCCACGGTCAGGGCTAGAAAGATATAGGAACGGCGTATTTCCCGCCAATTCTTGACTAGCCCGGCGGTTTGCAGAACGGATTCCACCCCGGAATAGGCCAGGATACAGAAAGCCACGCTGGAGATGAAATGGTCATAGCTGTTAACGATCGACCCTCGATACAAGGTAGAAAACCCTTCGCCCAACGAAGTTTCCAGCCGATTTAAGGAGGGGGGATCCAGTGACAGGACCCCGGAGGTTATTAAATTCAGGAAGACAAAGGCGGCCAGCACGAAAATCATGAAGGTAAAACGGGCATTCTCCTTGATTCCCAGGATATTCAAGCCGGCCATGGCCCAAAGGATGGCCAGGACCAGGATGATCCGCAGGGGCGCAGACTGAGACAGGACCGGAAAAAAGGAAACACTGTTCAATACCGCGCTGACCGAAGAGATGCAGGCGGTCAAGATATAATCGACCATGATGGAGGCCACGGCCACGAAGGAAATCGAAGGGCCCAGCACCAGATACGAAAAGGAATAAACGCCGCCGCCGATCAGGCCGTGATGCTCGAGGATTTCAGCGATTTCGACCAGACGGGTGGATAGAAACCGGATCAACAGGGAGGTGACGGCAATGAAGAAAATGGCGTTCAAACCGATAAAACGATAGGCCTCGGCAGGAGCATAAAAAACCGAGGTGAGTTCGTCCATCAGGGTGATGACCCCGACCGCCAGAAAGGTCAGCCAGACCCGGCCCCCTTGGTTGAAGGAAAGGAGGTTCCGCTGCCGAAACAGTTTGATAAAAATGAGCAGCAGGCCGATATTCAAAAAAGCGAGAAAAAGAGTCTTCAAAACGAAATTCCTTCGGATACCATAAGGATTACTTTACCCGGGTATTGTTTCAAGTTCAGGGTTTCAGGGCTCGAACGAGTTACGGCTTTCCTCCGCCTTCCCCCAAGTCGATCGGGCCCATCTGGCGGCGGGCGATGATCCTTTCCAAATCGCCCCCGGCCGGCCGGTAGGTGGGATCGATCTCCAGGGCCGCCCGGTAAAACCGCTGCGCCTCCAATCGGTCATGCCGGATCTCTAATAGCGCCCCGAGCAGGTTATAGGCCTCGGGTCGGGTCGGCAGCGACGGCCCGCCGGGCGATTTCACCGGCGGTTTCAAAATCCCCCTCACGGGTATAGTGGCGGATTCGTTCGATTGTGGCCGCCGGCAGGGTAAAAGAATAGGTGCTCCCCTGGCCGGGGGCGGATTCCACCCAGATGGATCCCCCCATGGGCCCGGACGATTTCCTTACAGATGGCCAGCCCCAAACCGGTGCCGCCGGACCAAAAGCTTGATTCATTAAATTATCTCTTGGGGTGCTTTTATCCGGGGGGAAGGATTTTTCGTTTGCTTTCGAATCCATGGGAATGAATAATAATTAGAAAAGAGGGAAACTTCAACTCACAATTTATTATCCTGATACCGGAGACGGCCGGCCAATCCGAGTAGCCGCCGGGTAGCGGATAATATCTTTGACCTGGAAAGGACTTTAAGACCATAAAGGGTTGCTGGGAGCATGATCGGCGCGCTCCCGTTTCAAAAAAAGGAGACCCTGGAAAAACTAGTGGAGGTGGCCTGCTCCGCACCGTCGGCGAGAAATCAGCAACCGTGGCACTGGATCGTGGTCCCGCGTCCCCAAGAAGTTCAACGGCTGGCCGGCCTGGTCGTGGAGGCCATGCGGGCGGTCCTGGAATCAAACCCGGAAGCAGGGAAAACCCTGGGCTATCACCGGGTGATCGCCGCCTGGGACGCGGGATTGGATCGCGTTTGTCGGAAGGCGCCCCATCTCATCATCGTTCATGCCGACCGAAACTGGCGTTTCGGCCCCGAGGATACTGCCCTGGCCTTGGGCCTGCTCGACCTGTATGCAACCAGCGTCGGTTTAGGGGTCTACTGGGGGCGGGCTACTTGTATAAAACGGTGAACGCCTACCCCCCCTCTTCGAGGCCCTGGGCCTGCCCAGGGATCATCTCGCCTTTGGAGCCTTGATGATCGGCTATCCTCAGTTTAAGTACCAGCGCATCCCGGTTCGAAATTCGCCTCGGTTGACCTGGAAATAGGTTCAGGGGTTAATGCGGTCGGTGTTTGACTCGTTAGACTATCCCTTGAGGGGACCTCTATCCGGTCAGGAGCCAAACTCCCTCCTCAAAGGCATATATCTACAAACTGGGCAAAAGCAATATCCATTCTCCGGTTCAGGATATTGGCCGCCCGCTTCATAATCAAAAAGCCCATTTCATAATCCTGAATAAAAAGCTTGTCCAGGTCGGCTCCTTTCCAGGCGAAAACCCGGGTGGGAACCAGAGCCTTGGCATAGCCGATATACTTCCTGTTTTCCGTATCTACCAGGGAAGCCATCCCAAAGGCCATCCCCTTGGTCACTTCCAGGATGGTTATGTGCCGGGAAGGATTCTTGGCCAGCTCCATGCCGACCCGACCTTCGATAACGGCAAACAGATGCTCGGCGTATTCCCCTTCCTGGAAGATATACTCCTTTTCCCCGTACTTTTTTATCAGGGTGACTTCTTCCAGCTTCTTCAGCATCGGGTCCGTCAGATAGCTCAGCATAATAATCGCTCTTAAATTAGTTAGGTCAATCATGGTGCCCTCCTCCTCACTGGAATTAAAGGGTAACTAGGTTCTATTTTTTGACGCTTCGCCCTTTTGGGTGGGTCCCCCCCCAGATCTGATATGGCCGTGGGGTCTTGGCGAAAGGGTTTTCCAAAGGTACTCCGGACTTCGAATCCGGGCCTAAATTGCTAATTTTATTTAAAGCAGGCCCATACTCAGAGTATTTTGATGTCTTCTTGTCTGGCCCTGTCTCCTGGAAACTTTGAGTGTCTGGGGGCCGGGTTAGAACCTAAAAAGCAATATGGAAAACCCTTTCGCCAAGACCCCACGGCCACGGAGGCCCGATCTCGGATTAATCTACTATATATTGTGGCCACCCACCCAAAAGGGCAACCAACCTCTTTTTTTAGGAACTCTTGAACAGTTCATCCGGCGCAATAATCACTTAGTGCTTATGCGCCGCCCCCCCGGTCTCAGAGGGCCGATTCGATCATGGCCATGACCTGGTCGGTCTCAAACCCTTTAAGGGTAATAGCCCCCGATCGGCAGGATGCGGTACAAAGTCCGCAGCCCTTGCAGAGGGTGGCTTGAATTTGGGCTTTTCCGGTTTTTTCATTGAACGACGGGGCGGAATAGGGACAGATGGAAACACAGACTCCGCAAGAGCTGCAGGCCGCCGGGATGACCGAGGCCACCGTGCCCGTCACGCTAATCGTCCCGGCCGAGAGCAGGGCTATTGCCCGGGCCGCGGCACCCTGGGCCTCGGTGATGGATTCGTCAATTGATTTGGGGGCCTGGGCCAGCCCGCAGAGAAAAACCCCGTCGGTGGCAAAGTCCACCGGCCTCAGTTTTACATGGGCCTCGACGAAAAACCCATCGGCGTTTTGCGGTACCTTATAAAACTGGGCCAGGGGATTCTCCTTTTCGGGAACGATGGCCGAGGCCAGCACCAGGAGATCGGGGCGGACCTCCATAACCCGTTTGAGCGCCGTGTCCGTAAAAGACAGGGTCAAAGCGCCGTTATCCCGGGCGGCCGTCAAGCCCTGATCAAAATTATACCGTATAAAGGAAATCCCTTTCTGACGGGCTTCCCGGTAAAGGTCCTCTCGCAGCCCGTAGGTCCGCATATCCCGATAGATGATGAATATTCGCGCTTCGGGGTTGATCTCCTTCAAAGTCAGGGCGCCCTTCACGCTGCGGGTGCAGCAGACCCGGGAGCAGTAGGGCCGCTCGGGGATCCTTGAGCCGACACACTGAATAAAAACCGCCGTCTTGATCTGTTTCAGGGCCGGATCGCCGTCAATAAACCGTCGTTGTAATTCCAGCCCCGTTAATACCCGGGCATCCTGACCGTAAAAATATTGATCGGGTTTCAGTTCGGAGGCGCCGGTAGCGATGATGGTCACGCCGTGGGACAAGACTCGGGTCTCCCGTTCCGACTCGATGGTGGTCTTGAAATTCCCCACAAACCCGTCCACCCCCGTTATCTGCGAATTCAGGAACACCTTGATCCGTTCATCCCGGGTGATGGACCCGATCAACCCGTCCAGAGAAGGCTGCACCTCCTCGCCCTTCCAGGTCTGAAAAACCCGCCGGGCCTGACCTCCGAGGACCGCGCTTTTTTCCAGCAGGTAGGTCTTGAACCCCTGATCGGCCAGGGTCCTGGCGGCGGACAGGCCGGCCAGACCGCCGCCGATCACCAGCGCCTTCTGATTGATATCGAGCGTCGGCTCCGGCAGGGGCTGCAATAGGACCGCTTTGGCGGCGGCCATCCGGACCAGATCTTTGGCCTTCTCCGTGGCCTGTTCCGGCTGGTGTTGGTGCACCCAGGAGCACTGGTTGCGGATATTGGCCATCTCAAAGAGGTATTTATTGAGTCCGGCATTGGTTAAGGTTTCCTGGAATAGCGGTTCGTGGGTCCGGGGGGTGCAGGCCGCCACCACCACCTTGTTCAGGTGCTGATCCCGGATGATCTGGGCCAGCTTTTCCTGGCTGTCCTGAGCGCAACTGAAAAGGTTCTGCTCGGCATAGACTACGCCGGGCAGCGTCTTGGCGAACTCAACCACCGCCGGGACATCGACCACGCCGGCGATGTTGGTACCGCAGCAACAGACAAATACACCCACCCGGGGAGCTTCTCCGCGGACGTCGATTTCCGAGGGGATTTCCCGGGTCCGCGTTTGTGACCCGCGGGCCTCCGAGAGCAGCCCGCCGACACCCGCGGCGGCGGCGCTGGAGTCCACGACGCAGGAGGGAATATCCTTGGGAGCCTGGCAGGCGCCGCAGACAAAAATGCCGGGCCTTCCGCTCTCCACCGGATGGAAGCTGCTTACCTGGGCATACTGATGGCGGTTGAGTTCCACCCCCAGCTTCCCGGCCAGTTCCACCCCGGACGGGGTCTGACCCAGACCGACGGAGAGCACGACCAGATCGAATTCTTCCTCCCTCCGCCGGCCGCTTTCGTCGACGTAGCGGACGAGGAGTCGGCCGGTATCGCCGACCGGCTCCAGGTGGCTGACCCGGGATTTGATGAACCGGACGCCCAGCTCCTCTCGAGCGCGATTATAGTAGCGTTCATAGTCCTTGCCATAGGTCCTCAAATCAATATAAAAGATGGCCGTGTCCAGGTCGCCCTGGACGTGTTCCTTAGCCAGCATCGCTTCTTTGATGGCAAAAGTGCAGCAGACAGCGGAACAATAGCTTCGGGCGCCGGGATGCTCGTCCCGGGAACCGATGCACTGGAACCAGGCGATTTTGCGCGGCTCCCGGCCGTCTGACGGGCGGACCAGATGGCCGCCATAGGGACCGGAGGAGGAGAGGATGCGCTCGAACTCCAGGGTGGTGACGATGTTGGGAGAGCTCTGATAACCGAAGGTATCGTAAACGGCCGGATCAAAGGTCCGGCTTCCCTGGGCCAGGACGACGGCGCCTACCTTCAGGGTCCGTTCGCTTTCCCGATCGTCGAAGCGGATGGCGCCGGTGGGGCAAAACTTTTCACAGGCCCGGCATTTCCCCTTGGTCAGATAGATACATTCCCGGGGATCGATGACGTATTTCAGCGGGACCGCCTGGGCATACTGAACATAGATCGCCTTGCGCTGTCCCAAACCACTGTCCTGTTCATTGGCTACCTTACGGGGACATTTTTCAGCGCAAAGGCCGCAGGCGATGCATTTTTCCAGATCGACATACCGGGGATGCCGGGTTACCCGGACTTCAAAGTTCCCGGCCTCACCGGAAATCCGGTTCACCTCGGACAGGGTAAGCAACTCGATGTTGATATGCCGGCCGACCTCGACCAGCTTCGGGGAGATAATTCAAAGGGCACAATCGTTGGTCGGGAAGGTCTTGTCCAAGCGGCTCATCATCCCGCCGATGGAGGGGGACCTTTCCAGCAGATAGACGTAATAGCCGGAATTGGCCAGATCCAGCGCGGCCTGCATCCCGGTAATACCGCCCCCGATCACCAGGACCGCCCCGATGGTCTCCTTAGGCATGGTTTGATTCCTCACTTGAAAAACGAATAAGCCCGCTAAACTCCGGGGAATCCCCCTGGGGCCAGAGGTACTTCCGGTCGAGGCCCAGCGCGATTCCCAGCAGTTGCGTATACAAAATGGGAGCTGGCGGTTCTTCAGCTCCCTCGAAGGAGAGCGACCTCTTTTGGACCGTCTCAAACTGCAACTGACAGAAGGGACAGGCCGTACAAAGGTAATCGGCCCCGGCCTCCCGGCTTTTTTTTATCTTGTCTCTCGTCCGCTTCAGAGAAACCTCGTCGTTGACTCCCAGCAGGGGGGCCCCGCAGCAATCCAGCCGGCTGTCCCAATCCAGGCTCTCGGCGCCGGTCGCCCGGACCAGGGCGTCGAAGATAACCGGATGGAGGGGATCATCAAATTGGGTTATCCGGCTCGGCCGGAGGGCATGGCACCCGACCTGGGGGGCGATCTTCAGTCCCTTATAGGGCTGGATGATTTTTCCCTGAAGGGCCTCCAGACCCACATCCTGGTAGAGGACCGAAAGAAGATGTTTCACCTGACCGCCGCCTCGGTACTTCAACCCTTCCCGGCCCAGAAACCGGTTCACCTCTTCCGCCAGCAAGGGGTTTTCCTCCAGGACCTGGGCGGCCCTTTTCAGGCTTCCAAAACAACACTTGCAGAGGGCCAGAATATCCAACCCGGCCTTTTCGGCGATGGCCAGGTTCCTGGCCGCGGACAAGAGATAGCCATTCTGGTCTAATGCCCGCAGAGGGTATCCGCAGCACCCGAAACCTCGGAAATCCACCAGGGTGACCCCCAGACGGTCCAGGACCGCCCGGGCCGAAGTCAGGTACTGGACGACCCGGGCCGGGATGTTACAGCCGATAAAGAGCGCAAATTTCATGGTTCTAATCCACCTTACCCGGATAGACCGGCCGATCCTCTCTGATTCCCGGCCGCCAGGTTCTTCAACTCATAGAGGAGATCGGTCACCATAACCCCCTGAGGGCAGTGCTCCTGGCATTGATAACAGGTTAGGCAGTCCCAGATCATCCGGTTGCCTCGCGCCGGATCGATCAACCCCAGACCCAGGCTGGTCATAATCTGGTGGGGGAGGAGCCCCAGGACCTCCTCCGGATTCTCAAAGGCGGCAACCACCGGACAGATATTGGTACAGTTTTGACAGACAAAACAGTTGGCGAAATTGCGGGCGTCCGGCAGAAACACCGGAAGGACCGGGACCTGAGGGCTCAGGGCCAAGGGATGCTCCGCCGTTTTCCCCTCCTCAAAAGGTAAGGCCACGGCTTGCCTGGCCAGTTGGACGGGTGCCTCATATTCTTTCCGGGGGTGGATGGCCTGGTTCAGTCCGCGAGCGAATGAATAGGGAGAAAGGATCAGTCGTTCCGGGATACCCCTTTGCACCAGGTCTTCTTTCAGATCGACCCAGAGTTCTTTCAGGTTGATTCCCGAGGGGCAGACTACTGTACACCGGTCACAACTGGTACAACAATAGACCCCTTCCAAGAGGGACCTGAGCTGCCGGGGTTCCACGTTCTTTCCGCGGACCAGGGCCTTGAGAGCGTGCAGCTTCTCCGAAGGCAATATATTTTCATTGCCCCAGGATTCGTAGACCGCCCCCACCGAGCAGCGGATACTGCAGGTCCCGCAATGGGTGCAGGCGTCCAATTCGATCATCTGCCGGGTGGCGATGTTGGCCGGGTGGGACCGCTCCCGGTCCATGACCGCATTCATCAACAGGGATAGGGGGGTATAAAGGATATGACCCATCTTGCTGAAGGGCAGGTAGGCCAGGCCGATAAGGCAGCTCAGCACGTGCACCACCCAAAGAATAGCGGGCAGTCCCCTCCGATCCAGGAAGAGGGCCAGTGGGCTCAGCAGTTTGGCCGTGGGATAACCTAAAAGGGCCCAGGAGGTGGCGGAATGACATTCCAGGCAACTCATTTCATGGATTTCCTTTCCCTTGGCCAGCACCCGGGAATCTCCAGGACCCTTGACGTTAGGGGAAACCAGCCCGTATTGCCGCACCCACAAGGTTTCCAGGGCCTGCAATTCCTGGTTCCCTTCCCAACGGGAATCGATGGCTCCGTAGTCCTCCGCCATCTGTAGAAATTCGGAATAAGAGGTGATCTTGACCCCTTCCAAGAGGATCCCCGAGCCCAGGATCAGAAGCAGGATGGCCAGGGCATAATAGTCCATACCATGGGTTTTCAGACGGGGGACTTTTCGGATAAAGCGCCGCCAGACCGCCAGGCCCATTCCGGCCAGGACCAGCAAACCGGAGAGGTCGCGCAGAAAAAAGAAGGGGTTGACCGTCGAATGATAAGAAGGGAAAAGAGGGGCCGTGATCAGGCTCCCCAAGGCATGCATCAGGAGCAGGACCATAAACCCCCAGTAGATGGAGAGATGCATGGCCCAGCGCAGGCGATCTTCCTTAAAGGTCCTCCTTTGAAGAAACACATCTAGGACCAGGGCCTTGACCAGGGTGCCTGCTTGAAGGCTGAAGATTGTTTTAAAAACTCCCTGAAAAGCGGCTTTGACCCTTTGCGGGGTGGTAATACCCCTTGAAGTCTGAACCAGGCCCCGGGTGAACCAGAAGTAGATTTTGTAAATCAGCCCCAGCCCAAAAATGATCAGCGCTAAGGGCAGAAAAAACTTAAAGACCATAGAAAAAACAAACCCTTCTTTAACCTGGGGGGAGGTAAGCGATCAAACGAAGTACGTTTCACCCAAAGCCGGGCTGGACCACACCTCTTCCCCCGAGTTGGTAATAGACCGATCAGGGTGGACATCGCGCTAAAGGATACCGGCAGATAGTTGCATGTTAAGGGAACATTAAAAAAAGGTCAACCGGATAACGATCCTTGCCCCTCCGGATTTTCCCGCACCGCTGGAAGACTCGGCCGGGATTCAATAATCGCTCTCTTAGGGGCCCGTGGAAAAAGAAACCAGAGGGGTTAAATTTCTTCGGAGAGCAGAACGGCTTCGGCGATTTCCCGCATGGATTTACGGGAATCCATGCTCCTTTTTTGTATCCAGCGAAAGGCCTGGTCACCCGAAAGATTCCGGCGGCGAAGCAGGACTTCCTTGGCCCGTTCGACCAGCTTGCGGGTTTCCAGCTCTTCCTGGATAACCTTGGTTTTGACCATGAGTTCGGTGTTGACGATCGCCACGGCAGCCTGGTTGGCCACGGTGGTAAAGATGTTCTGTTCGGTTTCGGTGAAGGCATGCTGCTCGGAGGTGTAGCAATTGATGACCCCGACCACCCGGTCCCGGAGGCTCATGGGCACGCTCAAGATGGAGACCAGCCCCATTTTCCGGGCCAGATCTTTTTCCTTGAAAAACGGGTCTTCCAAGACATTCAGAGCCATGTACGGTCTGTTTTGTAACGCCACTGTTCCGACCACCCCTTCACCTACCTTGAGGGACCGCTCTTTCAGGTAGTCGCTACTCAGGCTCTGGGTGGCGCGAATGGTCAGGGCGTTGGTTTTATCGTCCAGCAGCCAGAGGGAGCAGACCTTGGTCCCCATCACCTGGGCCGTGACGATAACGATCAAACGCAGAATATCTTCCAGGTATTGATCCGAGGTAATGGCCTTACTGATCAGGGTCAAGGCCTCAATGGATTTTTCGTACGATTCCGAATCCATAGGGATCAATACTAATTTGAAAAAGGAAAAACTTCAACTCACAATTTGCTATCAGGTATCGCGAGACGGTCGGCAAAACCGGGCAGCCGCCGATTTTTCGGATTATATCTTTGACCTTTTGAAATCACTTCATCATAATTGAATCGCTGCCGTTTAAAAAAGGAGGAACCGATGAACCGTATCACCATAGACCGCGAGAAATGCAATCAGGACGGTATTTGTATCAGCGAGTGTCCAGCCCGCATCATTCAGATGGATGAAAAGGAGGGCTATCCCCTTCCCACTTCGGATTTTGAGGAGTATTGCATCAGATGCGGACACTGTGTGGCCGTTTGCCCCGTGGGGGCCTTGCGTCTTGACTGGCTGGATCCGGAAAATTGCCGAACACTGGAGAAGGACCGGACTGTGACCCCCGAACAGGCCGAGCAGTTTCTACAGGCCCGGCGCTCGATCCGGACCTTTAAGGAGAAGAGGGTCCCTCGGGAGACCCTGGAAAAACTTTTGGAGATAGCCTGTTCCGCTCCGTCAGCCAAAAATCAGCAACCCTGGCACTGGATTGTGGTCCAGGAGCCCCAAGAAGTCCGGCGGTTGGCCGGCTTGGTCGTGAAGGCCATGCGGGCGGTCCTGGATTCAAACCCGGAGGCCGGAAAAGCGCTGGGCTATCACCGGGTGGTCGCCGCCTGGGACACGGGATTGGATCGGGTCTGCCGGGAGGCACCCCATCTCATCATCTGTCATGCCGACCGAAACTGGCTTTTCGGTCCCGAGGATACCGCCCTGGCCTTGAGCCTGCTCGACCTGTACGCCACGAGCCTCGGGTTGGGGGTCTGCTGGGGCGGCTATATGTACAAGACGGTAAATGCCTACCCTCCCCTGTTTGAGGCCCTGGGCCTACCCAAGGATCATCTTGCCTTTGGGGCCGTGATGGTCGGCTATCCTGAAATTCCAGTACCCGCGTATCCCGGTCCGCAATCCGCCTCGGGTGACCTGGAAATAGGGTCGGGGGTCAATTAGACTTCATTTGATCCCCAAAATCCAGCCCTCTATCTGGGCAACCTGGCGCTCGGGTGGTATGAGGTCTGGTTTGAAGTAATCCGCCAGGGAGCCGTTGAGATCGGCGCGGCGCAGCCATTCGGCGGTAGAAAAGGCAACATGCTGGTCGACAGTGCGGCCTTCGCGGGCGAAGCCTCGGCTCCAAAGGACAGGATAGACCTCCGCCACCACTGATCGTCCGGGCGGTATATCCCAGCCGTCGAATGGCCAAAAATGAACTCGAGTGCCTAAATTCAGACGCAAGTAACGTAACCACGGCAAACCGGCATGGGTGGACTTGGCCACCGAACCCGGGGCATCGAAGTGAAAAACCGACTTGGCCGTGCCGGCCCGAATTTCGGTTAATCGCCGCCAGCGCGAATTCCCGGAGCAGATCGAGGGCGAAGTCCCGGCCGCCGACCTGGACAGGATATTCCGATCCGACAAAACAGAAGTCGCGGCCAAGCTCAATAAGAAATTCCTTAAGCTGTGCCAGGAGACCGCGTTGAAGATCGTCTTCGGCATGGGGCACCGGCAAGTCCAGAAATTCAAAAAAATAGGAATCCTTCAACAGGCTATCCGCAGCATCGCCGTGTATTTGTCTCACCGCTGGTGACACTTTTGGCGGATGCAAAACGGCGCGTTCAAAAAGGGCCTGACGAAATTGCTTTTCCAGTTCTCGTTTACCCCAGCGCTCCCGAATAGCCATGCGCAGGTAAAACTCCCTTTCTTCCGGCCGCTTAGATTGGGAAAGGATAATGAGGTTATGGGTCCATGGTAATTGTGTCACCAGTGGTGTCACTATTTCATTTCTACGATAGGCTTCGTAGAACTGGCGCATTCGAAAAAGGTTCCGGCGGGTGAAGCCGCGCAGTCCGGGCAGTGTCTGCGCCAGATGCCCCGCCAGTTGGTCAACAACGCCTTCGCCCCATTCGGCGGTTTCGAGCTTTTTGCTGATGTATTTGCCCACCTGCCAGTACAAACCGACGAGTTCCGTATTGACCGCCTGATAGGCTCGTGTACGGGCCTCCCGGATGAGACCGACGACTTCCGCAAAGGCGTCCTCGAGTGGTAAGGCTGTCGCTTGCTTCGAGGGGGATAGCTTGCTCTTCGGAGCGACTTTCCGTGTCTTCACACGCTCCCTCCCTTCAGCAGATCATCCAGGAGCCCATCGGCCTCCTGTTCAATAGCGAGGATATCGGCGCGAATCTCTTCGAGGGTGCGCAGCGGCTGGGGTTTATAGAAGCGGGAAAGGCATCGTTGTAGAGGGTGGAATATTCCGCATCGCCGTAAATATATTCCGCGTTCTCGCCTTCGCCTTTGAGCAGCATGTCGGCCTTGCAGACGGCGTAGGTTTCGGGGTTGATCTCCTGGCCATAGAGGCGGCTGTTGATCTGGAGACCGTGTTTTTCGGCAATCGCTGCCAGCGTCTCCTCCGCCACGGTCAGCATGCCGCCCGTTCCACAGGCGCAGTCGTAAATAAGATACAAACCCGATTTAAGCTGGAGCTCTATCGGCAGAAACACGAGATTGGCCATCAAGCGCACGGCATCGCGCGGCGTCCAGTGTTCGCCTGCCTCCTCATTGTTATCCTCGTTGAACTTGCGGACCAGTTCCTCAAAAATCGTCCCCATGGCGTGGTTGTCGATCGCAGCCGGCGACAAATCAATTTCGGGATCGAGAAACTTATCGATTAACGTCCCCAAGGCATCGGCTTTGGACAGGGTTGGGATTTGGTTGCGAAACTTGAAGTTTTCCAGGATGTCCTGGACATTGGGGGAAAAACCGTTGAGATAGTCTTCGAAGTCAGCGAGGAGTTGCTGCCGACTACCGCGGGACTTCAAGTCCCGCAACGTAAAACGCGAGGTATTGAAAAAAGCCTGGCCTGCGGCAGCCTCAAGTGCCGTGCGCTGCTCGGTGATCCGTGCCTCATCAAGCATCTTTTTCGTGTCGAGCACCGCCGGCTTGGTGGGTTCCAATACCGCATCCATGCGCCGGATAACGCACATCGGCAGGATCACATCCGGGTATTTACCCCGTTTAAAGAGATCGCGCAATACATCGTCGGCGATCCCCCAGAGAAATGAAACAATTTTATTGTGCGTGGCTTGATCCATTATCGCTTTCGATTCATTTCTTTTAAATTGAGCCCATTTAATGATACTTTTCAATCAAAAAGTATCATTAGACCTCCTGGCTTGACGAAACCGGGTTCACCTCACCTTCCCAGTCCCGTCGTAGAAAATAGGAAAGCCCTGATCCTTGATTACAAGGCAGGGCCTTTGCGTTTTCATTCATTCTCCCCAAGCTAAGGTCTAGGGGAAAAATAATCGGTCTGAATTTCGCCGGCACTGGTGAAAAAAGCTGCCCCCATCAACCCCATTTCTCTCGGAAACGGCTTAAGCGGTAGGAGAGCAGGACCCGGTAAACTTGCTTGGGCAAAACCCCGGTTCGTTCAGCAATCAGCGGGTGCAGAGGAGAAGATGGAGGACCGGAGGCCGACAGGTATTTCCGGTACTCATTCAGGATGGCTGTTTCCTGTTCCGAAGATACAGTGGCGACGTTTCGCAACTTCTTCTCCCCGTCATGAAGAAGGTCCAGATAGCGGGAGACCACCCAGGGGTTCAAGCCGGTCTCTTGAGAGATCTGTTCTCTAATTTCCGAGAAGGAATTTTTTTCTTCCAGACGAGAAAAATAGGCCTTTTCGATGGTGAAACGCTCTTCCCGGGTCAAATCCTCTACTTGAGACTGCTGTTGATTCCACTGCCTCAGGGCCAGGACAACGCTCCGGGATGGAATTCCCATATCGGCGGCGATGGTCTTTCGCCTTCCGTGCGCCGGCCTCTCCAGACCCTGAACATAGATTTGATATCGGTCCACGATTTCCTGAATCTGCGCCGGGGTCAGCTCGATTTCTTCCTTCTTCCGATCGGGGGTTGGAGGTTCTCCCTGTTTGCCGGTTTTTTCTTTGGGTCGCCGGCGGTACCTTCTCCTCGCTTCCCTTGCTTTCGATCTCCCTTGAAACCTCGGACCTTGGACTATCAATCGGCCCGGAAGCTTGACTTTTTACGATGGATTGTTTTGTTTTCCCCGCTGCTTTTGGCGAGAGCCCTTTTGGGGGGACCGTTTCCGGTTGGGGCCTTGGTTGGCCCTTGCCGGCACATCGTTGGCATATTTTTGCCTTCTTATCCGGGGTTAAAAAACTCCGCCCACACTCCTCACAATCCTTCCTGAAGGCCATTCCTCCGGACATAAATTCTCCCCTCCTGCTTTTCTTTTCTTGCTGGATTTTAGTGCTTCAACCGGCAGGCCAGCGAACACTTTTTCGGCCAGAGGGCCCAATCTTCGGGAGGTTTACAGATCTTCTCTTCTATCCGGCGTTCCAGGTCCTCCCGGACCTCCGGATCCAGACCGGAGATCGTCCAGATGGCCGCTGACCTCTTTCCAGAAAAGACCGAATTGAAAAGACTGGCAGGTCGAATTCCCGGACGAAGAGAAAGCGTTCATCCATGGTCCCCAGGATGCATGGTTCCTTGTCCGCGGCCGGCCCGCCGCGACCCGCAACCTTCATCAGAACAGCGTCCAGCAGGACCTGTTTCCTGCCGGCACCGCAGGAAGTTATTCTTTTCTGCCACTCCAGTTGCATGGCCGCCACGTACCCGGGTTATAACTAATTCAAAAACCTTCTAGCCGCCCACCCCACGCAGACAGCCGGGGGGTGGGCACCATGGGCCTTCAAGGACAGTCGGAGGAGGGAAATCCGGTTGGTTCGAAGATTGGGGATTCACCCACCCCCCAACCCCCTCCCGTAAAAAGAGGGCGCGCGGTTTAAACCTTCGGATTTTAGTCCGTGTTTGTTCGAATTTCGTTTCAATTTTAGATTAC
The DNA here is from genome assembly GCA_963743305.1 of uncultured delta proteobacterium. GTDB lineage: Bacteria > Desulfobacterota > RBG-13-43-22 > RBG-13-43-22 > RBG-13-43-22 > CAVQSS01. The sequence continues at coordinate 57,760 of CAVUPH010000010.1, read as the reverse complement.
AAAGGTCTTCGAATCCACCGGGAAGGTGAACTGATCGTAAATCCGCTGGATCCCCTTGGCTCGGCGGACCGGGCTGATCCCCAACCGGCGAATCCTCTCCTCCACCGTCTGGCAGGTTTTGAGCAGTTGGGCCAGCATGCCCGGGCCGACGGTTTCGAACTGGATCCGTTCCGGCTCCAGACCCAACTCAGTCAGGACCTCCCGAAGATACTCCACCCGTTCCAGGGCCTTTTTGTTTCCTTCGAAAGGATTTGCAGCCCTCAATCGGACAGGCCAGGACCACTACCCCGTCGGCCCCTTCCCGAAAGGCGTGCAGCACGTGATCCGGATCGATCTTCCCGGCGCAGGGGACCTTGATGAACTCAAACCCGATGGGCAGCGGTTCCCGGAACAACAGGGCCTGCTGCAGGGTCTTTTCCGCTGAATTCTGGCAACAGAAGGCCACCACCTGGGGCACGATCGTGTCGAATTTCCGGTCCGTAAAATTCCCGGAGATCTCCCGGATTACGACGGCATCCTGAAAATCCTTGATCTGGATGGCGTCCATGGGACATTCGGCCGCACAGACCCCGCAGACCTGGCAGGCCAAGGGATGGGCCTGAGGTCGGCGAAGGACGAAATGCATGGCCTGATGGGGACAGGATCGGACGCACGTCAGACAAATGGTGCACTTCTTGCGGTCGACTCGAACCCGCGACTCCACCTCTCGAATCCCCCGGCCGATCGATGCCGCGGCGGACAGGACCGCTTCCTCCACTTCGGCTCGTATTTCCTCCGGGTCGGCGAAAGGCCGACGGCTGCCGCCCACTACATAAATTCCCGGGCGGGGGGCTCGGACCGGCAGGGCGTAAACCTGATCCGGAACCATAAATCCCTTTTGATCCAGCGGCGTCTCCAGGATAGGGGAGAGTTCCTTCAGCCAGGGGTGGGGAAGCAGGTCTTCATCCACCACGATGACCTGCGGGTTTAAGATCAGCGTGCGGTCGATGATCTCATCGAAAAACTCCACTTGGAGATCGGCCTCCGTTGTTTTCACAATCGGAAGCTGACCGGTGAAGCGGAAGAAAATAACCCCTTCCTCGCGGGCCCGGGTTGACTCCCGCTCCAACCCCTCAGCGGCCACTTTCAGGTTTCCCGACAGGAAATAGACCTGGGTATTTTCCAGCCCCTGGACTTTTCGGGCGTTACTCAGGGCCCTGGCCAGCACCGGAGGACCGGACTCGGACGCCAGACCCGACAGGAAAACGATCTCGGTCCGCTCTCCCTGGGGAATCAATTTTTCCCGATACTCCGGTGAACGTAACAGGGTTTCCAGTTGGTCCAAGGAAAGGACCCGGCGGGAGGGTTTCAGGCCGAAGGCCTCAAAGTTGGCCTTCACTTCCGGCGCCAGGGCGACCAGGACAGCCCCCACCGCTTCTTCCTGAATCCGATCTTCCCCATCCAGGTAGCGAACCGTAAAACGCCCGACCTGACCTTCCAGGCTGATGAGTTTGGCCTCGGTCACCAGGCGAAATCCCGGCAGGGCGGTCAATTCGGAGAGGCGTCCGTCCTCCCCCTCCACCCCGGAGACCTGATCATAATACCCGTCCCGGTCGGATTCCTTGCCGTCCACCAGGACCAGCGCCTCATATCCAAGCCGGACGGTTTCCCTGGCGGCCAGCCGTCCCATCGGCCCGCTTCCTAAAATCAACAGGCGGGGAATGGTTTCCACCTGTTCCCGGGTCGGGGTCTCGGTGGATGGCAACCGCAGGAGGGCTTGTTTCAGTAAAAGGATGGATCGTTCCCGGACCAGTTCCGGTTCCGCTGCGGTTCCCCTGAAAACCGGTCGCACATTCACCATTAACACCTGATCGGGATGAAGGCCCAGGCGGGTCGCCTCCTTTTGGAAAAAGCCGGATCGGTTCGACCCCCGGTCGGAGACAAAGACCAGCCGGGACAGATCATGGGTTCGGATCTCCTGCTCCAGTCGGCTGGCGCTGGCCTCCCAGTGGTCTTCGAACAGGTCCTCCACGACCTCCACCCCGGGAAAGGAACCGGCCAGCATTTTTAAATCCTCGCTGCCCGGTGTGTCCGGCATTCTCTTTTCTTTATGGTAAAGAAAGACGCCGATCTTCGGTTCTACTTCTAGCATAAAATAACCTCGTAAAAAGTCCAAAAACGACTTTCTACTCGGCGGGAGAGGGCTTCCCCTCTCCCGCCATTTGAAGTGAATTCAAATGGTCCCACCCTCACCCCAGGCCGGGGCTTAATCGCCCTCGGCCTGTTGACGGACCTCTGGCGGGCCCGTCATGACCAAACTCCTAAATAATCGGCCACCATACGGGCCGCTCGGCCGCCGTCGGCAGCGGATTGAGCGATATCCATGGGACCGGTCACCGTGCCCACCGTAAAGATCCCCTCTTCGGGATGATCCTTTAAGAATCCGTCCACTGTTCGGGGAAGCTGGAACCATTTGGCCCACTGTTCATTTTCCGCTGAAGGCATGAGGCCTACGGAGAGGACCAGCAGGTCAAAAACCTCTTCCCGGGGCGGTCCCCCGCCTTCCGGCTGATAGCCCAGGGCGATCCGGTCATCCGCGGCGGGATTGATGCTGCCCGGTATGCCCCGGATCAGGGTCAGGCTGTCTTTGGCCTCTTCGTAAGCGGGGATAAAATCCTTTCCGAAGTTCTGGAGGTCCATGTAGAAGACATAGGGGTCCATTTCCGGCCAGCGATGCTTCATGGCCTTGCCCATGCGCAGGGCGTAACCGCAGCAGACCCGCGAACAAAACGGATGATCCAGGGTCAAATCCCTGGAGCCCACACATTGGATAAAGGCCAGACGCTCCGGTCTCTTTCCGTCCGATGGGCGACGGACATCCCCTTCCAGCCGGATCATCCGCTCCAATTCCAGGGCGGTAATCACATTGGGAAGGACTCCGTACCCCAACCGCGGTTTATCCCGGGGATCAAAAGGGGTATAGCCGGTCGCCACCACCAGAGACTGGACCGGAAACCGATGGGCCACGGGCAGACGATCCAGGTCAATCGCCTGCTCCGGACAATTCTCCTGGCAAAGCCGGGCGTGAGGGTCTTTAAAATAAAGGCAGTGGGCCCGTTGAATGGAATACAAGGGATGGGTTACCGAGGAAGGAAGGCCTTTGACGATAGCCCCCTCGTCCACCGCCGGGCAGACCTCGTAGCAATGGCCGCAATTGTTGCAACGCTCGGGATCGATAAAGGCAGCCTCCTGCTCGATGGTTACCATAAACCCCCCGGCGCTCAAGGGTTCGGCCTGCTGCAGCCTGGCCCGAGTCAGGATTTCGATCCCGGGTTGCCGGACCACCTCGGTCAACCGCTCTTCCACCAAGCAGTAGTTGCATTTTTCACAGGTCTCGGTGGCCTTGCAGAAAAAATTCAGGGCCTGGCCTCCGATGGAGGGATTTTTTTCCACCACCGTTACGGAAAGTCCCATTTTGCTCAAATGGTCGGCGCAGGAAAGGCCGGCGATCCCGCCGCCTAGGATTAACACTCTTTTTGAGTCTTTAGGATCGGGTTGCGATGGTGCCGTCAAAAGAATCCTCCGTTCTTGCTAAATCCCTGCTTTCGTCATGATCTCGGGTAGTAGATGTTCCTGCCCCATGGCCATCAGGTGGACGCCGTCCCCCAGGTTCTGCGCCTTGATTTCTTTGATTAGATTGACCGTCAACTCCAGGGCCCTTTGGGGGCCTTCGCTTTCGCCGGCCTGGCGAAGCGGGTCAATCAAGGACGCCGGCACCAGCACACCAGGCAAAGAGCCGTCCCGGTAGCCGGTTATTTCCTCCCAGGTGAGCAGACGAACACCGATGATCACTTTGGCCTCAAACTTTCGGGCATAGTGAATGAACTCCTTAAGCCGGTCGAGTTCAAAGACGGCCTGGCTTTGAAAAAAATCCAGTCCGATTTCCGCCTTTTTGGTAAACTTCAACAATTGCGGTTCCGGCGGGTCGGCCTCGGGCGTAACCACGCCGCCCAGGCAAAACGTCGGGGCACCGATCAGGGCGTTGCCGTTCAGGTCTTTTCCGCCCATCATTCCTTTGAGCATTTTCAGGGCCTGGACCGAATCCAGATCATAAACCGGCTTGCTTTCCTTATGATCTCCATGGGTGGTATGGTCCCCGGTCATACAGAGGATGTTGGAGACCCCCAGGCCGGCCGCCCCCAGGGCCTCGGAGGCCAGGGCGATCCGGTTTTTATCGCGACAGGCCAGATTGAGTATCGGTTCCCCGCCGGCCTGTTTGGTCAGAAGACAGGCAGCCAGGGCGCTCATCCGCATGACGCCCCCGCGATTGTCCGAGAGGTTAATGCCGTCCACCCGGTCTTTGAGGGTTTGCACCTGCCGGACCAACTCCCCGGACTCCACCCCCTTGGGGGGATCGAGCTCCACCGTCACCAAAAATTTTCCGGACTTCAGGGCTTCCTGGAATGACTTAGGCATGGGATTCAAATCTCCTCTTGTAGGCGGCGTGGGTTTGATAGGCCGGAGTCGTCCGGCGATCATAGCGGCCGGGTTCCAGGGTCCGACGGATTTGGTCCAGGCGGCCGGTTTTTTCCAAACGCTGGTAGATCAAGGTCCAGGCGCAGGGCTTCTCCGTATCCACCTCGCATTTTCCCCGAACGGTTCCTCCGCAGGGACCGTTGAGCAATCCCTTGGCGCAGATGGTCTTGGGGCAAATCCCCCCGGTCACATGAAGGACGCACTCGTGGCAGGCCCGGCAGCGTTCGGTCCAGAATCCGACCTCCTCATTCACCCCGATGAAGGTGGTATCCACCCCTGGAAATACCGGTTTCTGGTCGTACATTTCAGCCAAAAATTGAATGCCCGCCCCGCAGGCCAGAGAAAGAACGGCCTCGCAGTCCTCGATCGGATCTTTCAGTTCGCTCAGAAATTCCCGGTCACACTGTCGCTCGACGGTGGCCTCGCCGATCATCAGGGATCGTCCTTTGATCTGGGAGGCAATGGACAACTCGGCGGCCAGCAAACCGACTTCCTTTTCCCCGCCGGTCAGGCAAACGGCCACACAGGTGCCGCAGCCGGCGATCAGCACTTTCTTATAAGGGGCCAGCATGGCCTCAATCTCGGCAAATGGTTTTCTCTCGGCAACGATCATAGTGCACTCCTTCAGTTAGTCCTTGGCCTGTTGGGCCTCAACGACCGTCAGGGGTCGGGGCATCGATCCACATTCCATCATCCTTTTCCGAATCGGATTCGGCCCCAACGACAGGGCCCGTTCGGTCATTTCTCGGACGGCCCGGGCCCAGTTGGGGGCATCGGAGGCCCCGATGTGATACATCTCCAGCCGACGGCCATCCAGACCGATTTCATCCATCAATTGTTGGGTATAGGCCACTCTTTCTTTAGCTCTGAGATTTCCTTCCAGGAAATGGCAGTCGCCGATTTCTCAGCCTCCGACCAGGATGGCATCCGCGCCGGCTTCAAAGGTTTTCAGCAGATGAATGACGTCTACCTTCCCGGTACAGAGCAACTTGACAATCCGGACATTGTGCGGATACTGGAGGCGCATGGATCCGGCCATGTCGGCGGCGGTATAGGTACAGTAAGTACAGACCATGGCGATGATCTTTGGTTCATAGCCGGGCCTGGGATTAAGGGCGCCATTTTGCATAAAAGTTTTTCCTCCCCCCTTTGGGGTTTAGATTGAGACCAAAGGCCGTTTCAGGCTGCCGGTAAAACGCTGCCCCAGCTCCTGGCCGTTCCCCCCCATTCAAACAAGGCCGTTTCTTTGGCCATGATCTGGTCATCCCGCTGGTTTTGAACCTGAATCAGCTTACGGGGACAGGCGCTGGCGCAGTTTCCGCAGCCCTGACAGGCGGCCGGATTGATCTCGATCATCCCCTCTTCATTCACTTGGGGTACACCGAAGGGACAGGTACGCACGCAGGTCAGACAGACGATACAGCGCTCCTGGTCTACTACGGCCACCTGGCCCCCGACGCTGATTTGTTCCTGAGCCAGGACGGTGGCGGCCCGAGCCGCGGCCCCCTTGGCCTGGGCGATACTTTCTTCCAGGGACTTGGGGCCATGCCCCAAACCGCAAAGAAACATGCCGGCATTGGCAAAATCCAGAGGCCTCAATTTGATGTGGGCCTCCAGAAAAAAGCCGTCGGCATCCAGCGGCAGTTTCAAAAGAGAAGCGAAACCCTTGGTTTCCGGGGCCGGACGGACAGCCGCCGAAAGGACCAGGCGGTCCGGACGAATAACAATTCCGGTCTTCAGGTTTTGATCCAGGACCTTGACCTCCAGCTTCCCCTCCTCAACCGTAACCTCCGGTTTGGCCTCCGGTTCAAAGCGGATAAAGCGCACCCCGGCCTCTCGGGCCTTTTTGTAAAACAGTTCCTTCTGTCCATAGGTGCGCATATCCCGATAGAGGACGATCACCTCGGTTCGGGGGCTGAGCTCTTTTATTTTCAGGGCATTGGCTACGGCCGTGGAGCAGCAGACCCGGCTGCAATAGGGATGCGCTTCCTCCCGGGAACCCACGCACTGGATCATGACCACTTGCTTGACCTGGGAAACCTTTTCCGGTTCCCGGCTTAGCCACTGGTGAAGTTCCAACTGAGTCTGAATCCGGGGATCCCGACCGTAGGCGTATTCCTCCGGGGTATACTCGCTGCCGCCGGTAGCAACCACTACCGCACCGTATTCCAAGACATCTTTTTGGCCCTGGTGTTCTATAGTACTTTTGAACTTCCCGATGTGTCCTTGGACGTCCAGCAGCTTCGTTTGGGTCAGGAGACGTACCTTGGGGTGGTCTTGTATCTGGCCGATCAGTCGTTGCAGGTATTCGTTGACATCAAACCCCTCCAGCGTGAAGGCCAGACGAAGGGCATTGCCTCCCAGCCGATCACTCTTTTCGACCAAATAGGTTTCAAATCCCTGATCAGCCAGATTGAGGGCCGCGGTCATCCCGGCCACCCCGCCTCCGACCACCAGGGCTTTCTGATTCACCTGAAAAGGGATCTCGTACAAAGGTTCGAGGAGCTGGGCTCGAGCCACGGACATGCGCACCAGGTCCTGGGCTTTTTCCGTGGCTATCTCCGGATCGGCCTGGTGGACCCAGGAACACTGGTCCCGGATGTTGGCCATCTCAAAGAGGTACTTGTTCAAGCCGGCCTTGCGCAGGGTCTCCTGGAAAAGACCTTCATGGGTCCGGGGGGAACAGGAGGCGACGATTACGCGATTCAGACCCTCTTCCTGAATGACCTGCTGCATCCTATCTTGACTGTCCGTGGAACAGGTAAAGAGAAAGTGGTCGGCGTAAACCACCCCCGGCAGCGTTTTGGCATATTCGGTGACCTTCTCCACGTCCACGATCCCGGCGATGTTGATCCCGCAGTGGCAGATGAGGACCCCGATCCGGGGTTCCTCCCCCTGGATGGCCCGTTCCTCCGGGAAAACCATTTCCGAAATTTGAGTCCCTCGCGCCTCAGAGAGCAGGGCCGCCGCCTCGGCAGCCGCTCCGCTGGCCTGGGTAACGGTCTCGGGGATATCCTTTGGATTTTGAAAGACCCCGCTGACAAAGATCCCCGGCTGGGAGGTGCCCACACTATTTAAGGGTGGATTTTCGCAAAAACCGAAGCGGTCCGTGGCTATCCCCAGACACTGGGCCAGTTCCTTCGATTCGGAATGGGCATTCAGCCCTACGGAAAGAATCACCAGATCGAATTCTTCGCTCTGGAAGGCATTGTTTTCATCAATATAAGCAATCTGCAAATTGTGGGTTTTAGGGTTCTCGGCCACCCGGGAGACGAGACTCCGCAGGTAACGGACCCCGTGGTCTTTCTTGGCCCGTTCGTAATACCGGTCGAACCCTTTGCCCTGGGCTCGGATATCAATAAAAAAGATGGTCGGTTCGATGGTGGTCACATGCTCCTTGGCGATAATGGCCTGCTTGGTAGCGTACATGCAGCAGACATAGGAGCAGTAATCCCGATTGATCGAGGCATCCCGGGAACCGACACATTGAATCCAGGCCACTTTGACGGGCTCCCGACCGTCTGAGAGACGCTGGACATGGCCCTGGAAAGGCCCGGAGGCGGAGAGGATCCGTTCGAATTCCAGGCTGGTAATGACATTGGGGTAGCGACCGTAGCCGTATTCTCCCTTTAACCGGGCATCAAAGGTCTCAAAACCCGGGGAGACCACCAGGGCCCCGACCTCCAGGGAAAGATCCTCCCCCTGCATGGTGTGATCGATAGCCCCGGCCTTACAGGCGGTAACACATTGATAGCATTCGGAGCAGATCCCGCAGGCCAGGCAGCGGGAGGCTTCGGCCTGGGCCTCCTCCTCGGTCATGACCCGGACCACTTCCTCAAAATTCGAGCGCCGGGAGTCGGGATCGCTGCGCAGGGGTTTGAAGCGGGGAGCGGCCGGGATATTCTGGGTCTCCACTTCGGCGATCTCGAAAGACTTCTCCCTCCCGGCTTTTAGGTCCTCCCCTTTCACAAAACGGTCGATGGAAAGGGCGGCTTCTTTGCCTTGGGCGATGGCTTCGATGACGGTCTTCGGACCCAACACGGCGTCCCCGCCGGCAAAAATCCAGGGAACATCGGTCTGAAGGGTACTCGGATCGACGCTAAAGGTCCCGTATCGGGAGACAACGACCCCGTCGGGAAGGGTAAAGTTGTCCAGTTCAGGTTGTTGGCTGATGGCCGTGATAACCCCATCCACCGGGATCTGAAATTGGGAGCCCTGGACCGGTACCGGTCGGCGTCGTCCCGAGGCATCCGGATCACCCAATTCCATTTGAATGCATTCGACGGCCGTGAGCCGACCCGCGGCGTCGCCGATAAACCGAATGGGGGCGGTCAGGTAATGAATCGTCACCCCTTCTTCTAAGGCCTCTTCGATCTCCTCTGCATAGGCCGGCATCTCCTCCCGGGTACGGCGATAAAGGATCTGGGCCTCATCCGAACCCAGCCGCAGGGCCGTGCGCACGGCATCGACGGCCACATTCCCGCCCCCGATCACCGCCACCTTTTTCCCCAGGGACTCCTGGCGTCCCAAGGCGGTTCGACGCAAGAAATCCACCCCGGCCACCACCCCGGCCAAATCTTCACCTTCGATTCCCAGCCGGATCCCCCGGTGGGCCCCGATGCCGATATAAACCGCCTTAAATCCCTCTTCCTTCAACTGCTCCAGGGTATGTCCGGGTCCGATGGGTTCATTCAAACGGATCGTTACTCCCAGGCCCTCTATGGCCTTAATCTCCCTTTCCACTATTTCTTTGGGCAGGCGGTAATTGGGAATACCGACCGTCAGCATTCCTCCGGCCTTCGGCAGGGCTTCAAAAATGGTTACCCCATAACCCTTCAGGGCCAGGTAATAGGCACAAGTCAACCCGGCCGGACCGGAACCGACGACGGCTATATTCTCCGTTCGTTTCGCTTCCAGCAGCGGAAGTTTTACCGCCCCGCGCCGACGTTCATATTCGGCGACAAACCGTTTCAGCTCCCGTATGGCTATGGGTTCGTCGACCTTTTCTCCCCGCTGACAGACCCCTTCGCAAGGATGGGTACAGACGTAACCGCAGACAAAAGGCAGGGGGTTCTCGCGGCGGATCAGGGCCAGGGCCTCCTCGAATTGTCCCTGGGCGATTAGCGCTACGTAGCCCTGGACACTGATGTGAGCCGGACAGGTGGCCTTACAGGGGGAAGTTCCATTACGGTCAATGGCAAAAGTCGAGGGGACGGCCTGGGGGAAATGTCGGTAGATGGCCTTACGCCGGTTTAAACCGAGGTTGAAATCGGCGGGTACCTCAATGGGGCAGACCTTAACACAGTCCCCGCAGCCGGTGCAGGCTTCTTCTTTGACAAAACGGGGTTCGCGATGCAGGGCCACCGTAAAGTGTCCCGGTTCTCCGGAAAGACCTTTTACCCGCGTCCGGGTGAGGACCTCGATGTTGGGATTGCTGGCCACCTCGATGAGCTTAGGCGAGATCATACAGGTGGAACAGTCGTTGGTGGGAAAGGTCTTGTCCAACTGGGCCATGACCCCGCCGATACTCACGTTCTTATCCACCAGAAAAACTTTATAGCCGGCATTGGCCAGGTCCAGGGAGGATTGCATCCCCGATATCCCGGAGCCCACGACCATGACGGCTCCAATTTTTTCTTTTTCCCCGAGGGGCGATTCAACGGCCGATGATTCCATCTTACATCAATCCCTTTCTTTCCAGGAGGGGCAGCGGGTTTACGAGATGCCGGGAGAGCCAGGTTTTAACCTCGGGAATATTCCAGGCCACGCCGATCAGTTCGGTAAAATAGTAAACCGGCAGATCGTATTTCTTTTTAAAGAGCTCGGCGATCTTGGCCTGAGGCATATCCAGGTTGGCCTGGCACATCTGGCAGGAGACGACGATGGCCTCGGCCCCCGCCTCCAGCGCCCGCTCATAGAGCCGCTGCACCAGGGTCTGGACAATATCCGGCCGGGATACCGTATGGCTGGCCCCGCAACAGTCGGTCTTATAAGACCAGTCCGGTACCGTGGCCCCCAGCGCTTTAAGCAAGGTATCCATATTCTGAGGGTTTTCGTGGTGGCCGGCCCCGGTGATTTTGGGAGGACGGTTGGCCATGCACCCGTAATAAGGAACCAAGGAAAGCCCCTGAAGGGGTTGCTTGACCTGGGCTTGGATTTGGGCCAGCCAAACCGGCTGGCTCAGGAAATCCAAAAGGTCCCAGACCTTGATTCGTCCCTGAAAGGTATAGGAAAGGCCTGGCGGAGACCCTTGTTCCAATTCATGGCCGGCTGTTTTTAGGCGGTTGAAACACATGGGGCAAGGCACCACCACATCCAGCCCCGCCTGCTCGGCCAAGGCTAAATTCCGGGCCGGCAAGGCCAGGGATAAAAATTCATCCGTGCTGTGCGCCGCCGTAGCCCCGCAGCAACTCCAGTCATTGATCTCAGCCAGTTCAATCCCCAACCGACTACAGACATATTCCAGCGATTCCCGGTAATCCCGGGCCGTGGCCTCCAGCGAACAGCCTGGATAATAGGAAACTTTCATATCGTTTGTCTCGTTGATTTCGTTGGTTTGGTTTATTGCGTTAGTCGCCTTACCCGGCTTTATCACTTTTCTTTACATTTTGCTTACCTTCGTTCCCGATCCTTCGACCTTTAGCCTTGCCTTCGCACCTCGCGCCTCGCGTTCTCTAAAAAGCTCCCTCACCTCGTCCTTCCCCTTGATCGAGTGAGGCAACAGGTTCAGCCTCCCCTTCCGGTACATGGTCCAACCCAGGCGCATCTCCTCCAGGATGGACAGGTCTTTCAATTTAGTGAAGGCCTCGCCGCTCTTGAGCAGATAGTTTTGCATCAGCCCCGATTCAAAGATTCGACCCCGTTTGCGGATATCGTCTAAAAAGACCTGGTGAAAGGTCAGGACCTTCCCCTCCCGGGCCTTCGATTTTTCCCGCACCACCGTCTGCTTCAGGTAGTCCATCGCCCCGGCGATATCCACCTCGTTCGGGCACCGGGTGGTGCAGGTCTCGCAGGAGGCGCAGACCCAGATGGTCGAACTGTTCAAAACCGGTTCCCGGATCCCCAACTGAATGTAGCGCATCACCTGGTCCGGATACAAGTCCATGGCAAAGGTCACCGGACAGCCATTGGTGCATTTCCGGCACTGAAAACAGGCCGAAACCTTTACTCCGCTTTCGGCCTCGACCTCTTCGAGAAATCTCGGATCCAGGACCAATAATTCTTCTTCCCGCTGCTCCATGATTTTTCCTTTAGTATTAAACGACCAGGCGCTGTAGGCTGCTTAACAATTCCTCCGCCTCGGGGGGTTTTTCAATATAGGCCTCGGGTTCGGGGATGGAGGCGCCGTGGTAACGGTCCAGCTCCTTGTGCGAATGAAAAAAGGTCTTCTTAGACACCGCGGAACACATGATCACCGGGATATGTTTGGTGGCGTCATTGGATTTGATTTCCCGGTATAATTTCAGGCCGCTTTCCTTGGGCATCATCACATCCAAAATAATGCCTTCCGGCTTATTTTCTTTAATCATCTTCAGTCCTTCTTCCCCATCCTTGGCCACAATAGGTTTGTAACCGTTGGTTTCCAGCAGGGTAGAGATGAAGATGCGAATGTCCATTTCATCGTCCACCACCAGAATTTTCTTTTTCATGTCTCCCTCCCTAATTCCTAAAGTTTGAAAATTTTCCCGGGTAAGCGGATGGCCATTACGGTGCAATGGGCCCGGCGGGCTACGTTTTCCGCCGTGCTGCCGAAGGTCGTTTTGTCCAGCTCCGAGCTGCCGGAAGCGCCCAGGACAATGAAGTCCACGTCATGGGCCCGGGCAAAGCGGACGATCTCCACGAAAGGGACGCCGGCCACGACCTGATATTCATAATTCTGAAAACTCCCCATTTTGGCCCCATACTTCTCTTTGAGTTTCTGTACCCCCTTTTCCATCACTTCCGGAGACATGAAAAACTCTTCTCCCCCTTCAGACTGCTCATCCACTACCTGCCGGGTGTACTTGTGAGGCGAGTGGAGCACGTGGAAAACGATGAGGTGCGCCTGATATTTCTCCGCCATGTCCCAGGCCGTGAGAAAGGCATAATCGGCATCATCGGAAAAATCAGTGCAGTAAAGAATATTCTTGTATTTCAGTTTCATAAAGGCCTCCTGGATTAAAAGGTTTGCCTCACTCTGCTTTCTTAATTTGCATCTTCCATACCAAATGGTTCACAAAAAGCCTCAGTACCTCCCTCCCGGTCTCCGTTCCATTTTCAACCAACTGATATTGCATAGTTAAATAGTTTAAAAGGCCGGCTCCCTTTCGAATCGACATTGAAAGTGCAGGCTTGAGGAGGGGATTGGTTGGGCCAGGGATTCTTGATTCTTCGAAACTGAACGTTGCAAATTGCAACATTTGTTGCAGTCCTATCCATTTCATTTCCTGTCTTTCTCAAGCTGCCGGCTGAGAGTGAGTCGCCGGTTCGTTCCGCTGTCTTTTGGGCAAGATGACCTGAAAAACCGCGCCTTGCCGGGGAGCGGATTCCACCCGGATCTCCCCGTCATGTTCCTGGACGATTTTATGGGATAGCAGCAATCCCAGCCCGGTTCCCCGCGAACCTTTGGTGCTGAAAAAAATGGTAAACAATTTTTTCCGAACTTCAGCCGACATCCCCAGCCCGTTGTCCCGGACTTCCAGCAGGATCTTTTCTTCCGGCAGGGACCGACTGCGAATGATCGTTTCCGGTTCGGAAGGCAGACCCTCCCCCAAGGTACAGGCATCGATGGCATTTCCCACCAGATTGGCCAGGACTTGATATATTTCCCGGGGGTCCAAGGACAAGGGCTCCATATTTTCATCGAGGTCGAGCTTTAATCGTACCCCCCGCTCGGCGGCCTGATCCCGATACAGTTCATAAACTTCCCGCATCAGATCATTGGGTTGAACGATTTCCCATTCCGGATCCCGTTCCTTACAGAAGGACAGGAGATCCATCGTCAGTTGAGATATTTTTTCTATATTTCGCTCCACCATGGCCCACCCGTCCTGGAGGTACTTCATTTCCTTAATTTCCAGTCCTTTATTCACCATGAACCGGCCGCCCTTAAGCCCTCCCAAAATATTCTTGATCGCGTGGGCCATGCCGGCTACGGTCTGGCCGGTGGCGGCCAGGCGTTCAGCCCGCAGCAACTCTTTCTGCAGGCGATCCATTTCCCGCTGGTCTTGGAGGCAGCAGATTCCGCCGATTATTTGGCCGCTCTCCAGGAGCAAGTTGCCGGAAAGCTGAACCGGGATTTTTTCCCGGGTTTTGCAGATCAAAAGGCTCCTTTTGACCAGGCATCGGTTTATTATCGGCCCGAACTCCTGTCCCTGAATCGCTTGGGAGACAAAGGCGCTCCACTCGGGAACCAACCGGATCAGGGGGTCAGGAATTCCCTGCAGTTCCTCTAGGGTATATCCGGAAAGATTTTGAGCGCTCTGGTTGAATAAAATGATTTTCCCTTGCCGATCGGTGCCGATGAAGGCATCCAATGAGCTTTGCAGCAGATTTTCCTGAAGGGTAAAGTTTTTTTTCAGTTCCTCGGTGGCTTCGCGGACTTGGATTTTTAGATTCTCGTTATAGCGCTTCAGTGCCCGCCGCCAAGCCAATTTTTCTTCGGCCCTTCGGAGCGCCACGAAGAGGGCCTCGTCGTGAATCGGCTTGGTGATAAAATCGGAGGCATCCAATTGCAACGATTGGATGGCCACTTCCATCTCGCCGTGGCCGGTGATGACAATCACTTCGGTGTCCGGGCTCAGGGCCTTGACCCGACGCAAGACCTCCATCCCGTCCAGGCCCGGCATTTTTATATCGGTCAGGATAATCTCCGGAGCTTCCTCCTGGAACAGCTCCATCCCCCGTTCCCCATCTATAGCGATGGATACCGGATAGCCGGCATCCCGTAAGGAAATCCCCAATAGTTTCCGGATCCCTTCCTCGTCATCGATCAACAGTATCTTGGGTTTCATAAATTGGCCTTTGATTCTTTCTCCTCCCGGTATGGCGGGAAGAGAACGATAAAAGTCGTTCCTTTCCCAGGAGCGCTTTCCACCCGAATTTCGCCCTGGTAATCCCGGACAATTCCGTAACTGATCGAAAGACCCAATCCGGTCCCCTGCCCCACCCCTTTGGTTGAAAAAAACGGTTCGAAAATTTTGCTTTGAGTTTCGGAGGAGATCCCGCACCCGTTATCCGCAAAAACGGTTTTCACGCGACCCTCCGCAAAACGGGTGGAAATTTTGATTTCTTTTTTAGTGACCACCTGCTCCTCCAAGGCATCCCGGGCGTTCATGGCCAGATTGATGAAAACCTGCTCTAGACGATTTTTATCGGCCAGCACCGGAGGCAATTCGGGATCCAGATCCAAGAAGACCTTGATTTGCCGCAGCTCCAACTGCTTGCCGATGACCGTCAGCGTCCCCTGGATGGCTTCGTTGACCTGGGTCGGCGCTGTGAGGATCTCCGTCTTCCGGCCGAATTCGCGGAGGTGATTGATGATTCGGGAGGCCCGATCCACCTGACTATCCATTTCTTCCGCAATGGTACTCAGGGTGTCCTCGGGGATCACCTGCCGCTGGCGGACCTTGCGGAGAATGAAGCTGCTGCCTGTTTTAATAACGGTCAGGGGCTGATTCAATTCGTGCGCTACCCCGGCCGACATTTCTCCGAGGGTGGCCATCTTGCTGGCCTGCATCAATTGCTGTTCCGTCTGGATTCGCTCGGTAATATCGTTGGTGGTGATAATATAAACCGGGGTATCCCGGTACATCCCTTCCGAGCAGCGCAAGTTGACATAAAAGAAAGCTCCGGATTGATCGAGCTGTTTTAATTTGCCCAAGAAATTTTTCCGTTCCCGGAAGAAAATCCGCAAGGCTTCCCGGTAATCTGCAGCCACCAGATCAAAAAATGTTTTTTGTACTAACTCGGGCTTGTCAAAACCATACAAATCCAAAGCCCGGGCATTGGCATCCATGATTTCAAAATCGGCCCGTCGCACCACGAAAATGGGACTGGGATCGTTATCGAAAATCAGCCGGTAGGCCTCTTCGGACTTTATCAGTTCCTCTTCCAAAACCTTCAGGTTGGTGATGTTGGTGGATAGTTCCATAACCGACACAATCTCATTCTTCTCGTTGAAGATCGGAGCGGTGTAAATGAGCATATAAGCCTTTTTTCCGTCTTTGGTGGTGACTACCTCCTCATTGCTGTAAACCGCGCCGGTTAAAAAGGTTTTTTCCACGCTGCAATTGGGACATTTATCATCCCGATGCTTATACACCTCATAACAATGGGCACCATCGAACCCTCCGAAATCCTTTCTAAACTCCCTGTTGGTTCGGACCAAATTAAAATTTCGATCTTGAACGCTGATATAACAGGGCACACTTTCGAAAAGGGTCTGAAATTCTTTTTGGCTTTTTTCTAAAGCGGTCGTCGTCGCCAGAATCTTCAGCCGCATTTCTTCAAAGGATTGAGACAGGTCACCAATTTCGTCGGGCGAATGGATGGTCACCGGGTGATTCAAATCTCCGGCGGCGATTTCCCGGGTGCTGACCCGCAAGCGGTTGATGGGACGATTAACGAAAAAGTAAATGCAGAAACCTACCAACCCGGAGGCTCCCAGGAAAAAGAAAATGGCAAAGACTATAATATTGAAGACATTTTTCCCTTTTTCTCTTTCGACTTCCTTCAAAGAAAGGATGACGTCCAGGACCCCCAGAACGGTCCGATCCGCTGGGTGGGCATGACAGGACGCCGTGCTGCAGGATTCCTCGTTATAAATCGGATTGATATACCCCATAACCCGGTCACCATTTTTTGGGGAAAAAATCCGGCTGCGGGCGCTCAGGGGGATTCGCTCCAGGGGCTTATTTTTCTGGTGACAACTGAAGCAGGCCTCGGCCTGAAGATTCACCGTCTGACCGATTTCCCTGGTCAGGGTGGAGTACATAATGGTCCCCTTCTTGTTGAAAATGCGTATGCGCTCCACGCCGGATTGTTCTCCGGCGGCCTCGATAATTTTCAGCACAGCTTCGGGCTGATACTTCAGCATGCTGTATTTGGTGCTTTTTTTCAGCGTGTCGCTGAACATTCCGGCCGTGCTCAGGATCTTCTGAATGCCCAGGGCCTCTTGGGTCTTGATGAGGTAATAGGCATAACCCAGGATGGTCAGGAACAACACCAGGCCCACCGAAAAACCCAATTTCAAGCTGAGGCTGTTGAAGAGTCGCTTAATAAATGGTTCGATCCAGGACTTGACCATAAAACTCCTTCGGGACCTGAGGCTGAATCTCCACTTCTAGGGAAAGCATGGTCTATGCCAACTCTTGTGAATTCTTAGAGGGGGATTTATTTTTTGTTAACTAATCGAATAGTTTCGTTAAATCCTTACAGGAAAGCTTGGCCTCTTTGGAAACATGGACAGGGAAAGAGCAAAGGACGGGACAGGCGTTGCATCCGTGCAACATCTGTTTCAGGGCTTCAGATTGTAACGTCTCATCTTTCGCCAGAGCGTGGTCCGATCCATGTGTAGCCTTTGGGCGGTAGCCTGGCGATTCCAATGGTGGGCGCTTAAGGCTTCCCGGATCCAGGCGGCCTCATCGTACGGTGGGTCAAGGGAACGGGCCGGCAGGCTTTCCCGGTCGCGCCTCCTGCCCTGCACATAAAGCGGCAGGTGTTCCACTTGGATGATCTCCCCCTGGCAGATCAGGCAGGCGTGTTCGATAATATTTTCTAGTTCTCGGATATTGCCCGGATACGGATATTCCAGGAGAAGGCCCAGGGCCGGCGGATCAAAGCGTTGAATTCTCTTTCCCTTTTCCAGATTGCTTTGCCTCAGGAAATGATTAATCAGCAAAGGAATATCCTGAACCCGTTCCCGCAAAGGCGGAAGTTCCAGTCGAATGACATTCAAGCGATAAAACAAGTCCTCCCTGAATTTCCGCTCCCGGATCATCCCTTCCAGATCCTGGTTTGTGGCCGCCAGAATCCGCACATCCACCTTGACTGTTTTTTTAGCCCCCAGGGGGTAAAATTCCTTATCCTCCAGGACCCGCAACAACTTCGCCTGAAGGGCCAGGGGCAGGTCCCCGATCTCATCCAAAAAAATGGTTCCCTGATTCGCTAGTTGAAACAAACCAGGCTTGTCGTGCTGAGCGCCGGTAAAAGCCCCGCGAACATAGCCGAACATCTCGGATTCCAGTAGATTCTCCGGGATGGCCGCGCAATTGACCTTAATAAAGGGCCCCTTGGCCCGCTGGCTTTGTTCGTGGATGACTTTGGCCACCAGGTCCTTTCCACAACCGGTGGGGCCTTGGATCAGCACCGTCACATCCCGGTTGGCGACGATGGGCAGCAGTTCAAAAATACGGAGCATGCGGGGGTCCTGGCTGATGATATCGCCACAGGTAAACCGCTGGTATATTTTCTTTTCCAAATGCTGAATCAGGGAGCGGTCCTCGAACATACCCACCGCCCCCAGCGTTTTGCCCTCATCGTCTCGCAGGAGGGTGAAGGCGATTTTTACCGGGACGGCCGTCCCGTCTTTGGACCGGACCTCCCCATCGATCTCCGACAGGGGTTCCCCATCTTTCAGAATCTTTTCCAGTCCGCAATCGGCCTGGCACAGATTGGAACAGAGGATATCCCGGCAGGGATTACCGATCACTTCCTCGCGGCGAAAACCGGTCATCCGTTCCGCGCCGGTATTAAAAGAAAGGATATGCCCGCTACGGGTAAAAGTGATCACTCCCAGGGCCATGCTGTCCAGAATTTGGCGAAACCGTTCGGTCTGATAGCGGATCTTTCCGTGAAGGTCCCATAAGAGGGACACATCCTGAAAACTTTCCACGGCCCCGACCAGATTTCCCTGACGGTCCCGAAGGGGAGTTACCGTCTTATTGATCAGGATGGCATCCCCTTCCCGGTCCATGATTTCCAGATCAAAATTCAAGAAAGAATTGCCTTTTTCAAAAGCCCGGTGAAAACGACAATCTCCCTGGCAAAGATTGTTTCCGAAGACCTCGTGGCAGTGTTTGCCGATCACTTCCTCAAGCCGGTAACCGGTTATGCTAATGGCCGCTTCGTTAAAAGAAGTCACCCGGCGTTCCAGATCAACGGTAAAGACACCGATCCCCATGGAGTTCCAGATAATCCCCAGGGTTTGATGATCCGGCAGGGGGAATAAGGCCTTGTTTTTCTTTTTGGAAGTCATGACAGCTTTTCTTGGGTAGCTGCACCTTTTTTAGAAATAGAGGAAAGCGGCCGTAAGGTCATCGCTTACCTCTTGGGGTTTCGAATGCACATCACCGTGCACTGGGCGCGGCGGGCCACATTCTCGGCGGTGCTGCCGAAGTGGAGTTTGTTTGCCTTGGAACTGCCGGCCGCTCCCAAAACGATTAAATCCACCTCCTGCAATCGGGCGAAACGGACGATCTCTACAATGGGAACGCCCTTCAACACCTGAAACTCATAATGGGGGTACCCCCCCAATCGGTGGAGGTACCGATCGATCAGTCTCCGCTTTACCGGCTCTATCATTTCCCCGTCATCCAGGCTAGCCTTTTGGGCTTCCGGATGGTCTTCTAAGGCGTCGGATAAGTTATCCGTTGCCGACAAGACATGAACCAGGTACAGGTGGGCTCCGTATCGTTCAGTCAGGTCCAGGGCCGTATAAAAGGCATAATCCGCATCCAGGGAAAAGTCCGAACAGAAAAGAATTTTTTGATATTCCGGTTTCATGGCAATTCCTTTATCCCAATAATATTTCCCCAAACCTCAAGATTTCCATTGGAAGACCTGCTTTTTGCTTTATAGTATATAATTAAGTAGACAAAAAATCAAATGCCCTTCCGCCGGCCGGGGGGGGCTATCATAGGGAGCGGGTAGCGCTAGAGGGGTTTATTATTCGTTTAAACTAGCCGATTGAAATACTCTTATGTTCTTTCGCTGGGCCCTTTATTTTTCTCTTGCACTCTTCGGAGCGGGACTGGTCTATAAACTGGTTTACTGGTTTCGTTGCGCTATCGGCGATCAATCCCGGGGGATCTCTCCAATCCGGCGCCTCACCTCCGCGCTCCGGGGTCTGACGTCTGTGCTCTTCAGCCACCGGATCCTTCTACTGGGAAAAATCCTTTTCCAGGACGTCTTCCTCCAATTGCGACTGAAGAAAGAAGGGTCCCTCCGCTGGTTCATGCATCTAACCCTGTTTTACGGCTTTTTGTTCCTGCTTTTCTTCCATGCCCTGGACCGGTACATTACCATCAGACTTTTCCCCGAATATGTTTCCACGCTGAACCCCTTTTTGTTCCTGCGCAATTTCTTTGGCGTCCTCCTGCTCCTGGGACTGGCCATCGCGGCTTATCGCCGGTTCCGGGACCAGGTCCTGCGCCTGACCACCGGACGGCAGGATATCTTCGCCCTGGTCCTCCTGGGGCTGATCATCCTTTCCGGTTTTCTGCTGGAGGCCTCCAAGATCGTTTCCCCCCAGCGCTTCCAGGAGATGGTTCAGGAATTCGGTTTTATCCAGGACGACCGGGAACTCCAGGCCTTGCGGGCCTATTGGAGCAGGGATTTCGGAGTGGTCTTCCCGGGACCGGAAACCCGCCCGGACCCGGAGCTCTTAAGAAAAGGTAGGGCACTGCACGACCTGAATTGCGCCCAATGCCATTCCCGGCCTTCCGCGGCCTTTGTTTCTTATGGAATCGCCAGAGCCGTCCGACCCCTGGCACTGACTCTGACCGCTGCCGGGATCAGCACCCTGCTCTGGTACCTTCACTTTTTAAGTTCTTTTCTGGGGCTGGCTGTCCTTCCCTTCACCAAATTCTTTCATCTCTTTACCAGTCCCCTGATCCTGCTGATCAACGGAGTTACAGATCGAAAGGTCCTCTCACCGGCCGACCTGGCCACTATCCAGGCCATTGAACTGGATGCCTGTACCCATTGCGCTATTTGCAGCCAGCATTGTTCGGTGCGGCCGATCAGTCTTCGACTGGGAAATCCCTACCTGATGTCTTCTGAAAAATTGATCGCCTTTCAGACCTTGTCCCGCCAAAAAAACCTGCCCGCATCGGAACTGCGTGCTTTCCAGGAGGGCAACTCCCTCTGTACCGGCTGTTACCGCGGCAACTTATACTGCCCGATAGGAATCAATACGCTGCAGCTCTGGTCCTGCATGCAGCAGGACCTGGCTCATCGGGGTTGTCCCGATCTTTTTAGTTCCACCCGCGACGCTTTTGTTTCCAAGTTTGATGCCGATCGAAGCAAAACGGTGATCCCCCTGGCTCCGGAAGGCAAGGCCTTCAAAAAGGAAATGTTGCTCTCCAGTCAGGGAAGCAGTTTCAACCCCTGTTATACCTGTCTGACCTGTTCCAATTCCTGCCCGGTGGTGATGAGTTACGCCAATCCTATGACCGTCCTGGGTCTGCTTCCCCACCAGATCATGTACAGCCTGAAATTCGGGTTGGCCTCCCAGGTTCTGGGAGCCAGGATGGTCTGGGACTGCCTGGGCTGTTATCAATGTCAGGAAAACTGTCCCCAGGATATTCGGGTAACCGACATCCTTTTTGAACTCAAGAATCTGGCCTTCCAGCAGTTGAAGGCTAAGCCCTCGGAAACCGGCCTTTCAGGGGGTGCGTCATGAAATACGTCCTCTTCCCCGGCTGCAAGATTCCTTATTACCTTCCCTATTTTGGAACCGCCAGTCGAGCTGTCCTGGAGCGGTTTGGGATCGAGCTGCTGGATCTGGAATTTAACTGCTGCGGCTATCCCGTCCGATTTCTGGATTTCCGGTCCTTTATTTATTCCTCGGCCCGCAATCTGGCCTTGGCCGGTGAAAAAGGGTTGCCCTTGCTCTGCCTGTGCCAGTGCTGTTACGGCACCTTGCGCTACGCCGATATCCTCATGCGGCAAAATGAGGCCCTGTTGAAGGATATCACCCTGCTGCTGAAGGAAGAGGGCCTGCGCTATCCCCCCCGAATTGAAATAAAACATCTCCTCCACGTTTTAGCCGATGAAATAGGTCCGGAGGCCATTTGGGGGAACACTAAGCGGCCCTTCAAGTCGCTGAAGGTGGCCGCCCATTATGGCTGTCATATCCTGCGTCCCCGGGACGTCGTTCGATTCGACCATGCCGCCACCCCCACCAAGTTTGAGACGCTGGTGGAGGTAACCGGCGGGATCAGCGTGGATTGGCCCCTGAGACTGCAATGCTGCGGAGATCCCCTGCGGGATAAAAACGATCCCCTGTCTTTGGAGTTGATGCGAAAAAAAATGGAGTCGGCCCGGAAGGCCGGGGCGGATGTTCTCTGCGTCGCCTGCCCTCATTGCCAGATGCAATTTACCCGGAAACCGGAGAACCCAACGGGGGAAGAGGCACCGGGCCTTTCCCTGCCCTCCCTCCTGTATCCGCAGTTGCTGGGTTTGAGTCTGGGGCTGGATGAAAAGGTCCTGGGCCCTATCGGTTTGGATACGAGCAGTTTCTATTCCTCGCTCTAAACCGATGGATTAGTCTGGGAGACCAGGTATCATTAATAATTAAGAATTAATCAATTGATTATTGGTGTAGTACCCTGGAAAGTGTAAAAGACCTCAAAGACCTTAATTGTCAACAATCAATTATCAATTGCCAATTCTCAATTGAACCGCCGGTCATCCTTTCGGCCAGAAAAGCAGGATGACCGGGGCCAACGCGATCCGGTACCAGGCAAAAGGCTTTAAGGTCCAGCGGCCCAGCAGCCGGATAAAGGCGGCCACGGTAAAGTAGGCCACGACGAAGGCCACCGCAAATCCAACCCCCAGAAACCATAAATCGGAGGCGTTGAAGAGGGCCCGGGTTTTCCAGAAATCATAACCGGAGGCCGCGATCATCACCGGAACGGCGGCCAGGAAGGAATACTCGGCCGCGGTTTTCCGCTTCAGTCCCCCGAGCATCCCGCCGACAATCGTCGCTCCGGCCCGGGAGATTCCCGGCCACATGGACAGGCATTGAAACAAGCCGATGACCAAGGCCTGTCCCCAGGTAATATTATCCAGCGAGACGATCCCCTGGTCGCGTTTACGGCGTTCGACCAGAAGAATGCCCACCCCTCCCACGGCCAGGGCCACGGCCACGCTGCCGGCATTGAAAAGATAGGCCTTGATGGAACTATAAGCGAATTTACCCACCAGCAAGGCCGGCAGCGTAGTCAAGCCCAACAACAGACAGCCGCGCAGACCTTTCAGCCCCTGGCTGGTCTTGGTGAATTTCCGCCAGCCTTCCAGCGGCATCAAGGCTTTAAACCGCTGCCGATAGAGCCAAACCACCGCCAGGATGGCCCCCAATTGGATCACCACGTCAAACGTTTTGGCGACCTGCCCATGGAAACGAAGCAGTTGCCCGGCCAGGATCAAATGGCCGGTGGAGGAGACGGGGAGGAATTCGGTCAGACCTTCGACGATCCCCAGAATCACCGCGGTCCAGAGCGACATGGAACGGCCTACCAGTACCGCCGGCGATAAAGCCGATAGTAGTCAACGGTTTTTTGGAGTCCTTCGGCCAGCAGGGTGGTCGGTTTCCAACCCGTGTGGGCCGTCAGTCTGGAGAAATCCGTGACCACATCGCCCACCTCGATGGTCTTCCGTTCTTCCGGCCAGGGCGCGTGGACATAGCGGCCGGACCCGCAGGCTCGCAGTATCGCCTGGACCAGTTCCAGAAAGGTTATGGCTTCGGCGCTGCCGATGCTGTATACCTGGTTCAGGCAAACCTCCTTCTCTCCCAGAAGCAGCAGACAACGGATAATGTCCTCCACATAAATCATCTCCCGCTTCTGGCTGCCGTCACCAAAAACCTTGATCTCCTGGTCCTCCAGGGCCAGCCGGATTAAGAAATTTTGGACTCCGTACTTGGGATGCCGCATTTGATGGCGGGGTCCGTAGGTATTGCCCAGCCGCAAGGAGGTCACCTGAAGACCGCAAATCTTATTATAGAGCAGGTGGTACCATTCCACGGCCTGTTTGGTGGCGGCGTAAATATCTTTGGGATTTGGCGGGGTCTCTTCCGTGATGGGGATGGTCAGTGCCTGACCGTACTGGGCCCGGGTCCCGATATACACTACCCGGGTTTGCGGGTTAAAGGCGCGAAGGGATTCCAGGAAATGGACCTGGGGAATCACATTGGTTTCCAGATCATAGACCGGATTGGCCATGGATTCCAGGTGGCAGGAGTGCATGCCGATGTTATAAATCAGATCTTTGTCCCGCACATAATAATCCGTGGCCGCCCGGTCTCCCAGATTGGCGATAACTACTTTCACCCGATCTTTGACCGGCTCGATATTGAAAAAATTGGCCCCCAAATCCGGGATCATCCCGTCCAGGAGGGTCACTTCGGCCCCCAATTCGACCAGTTTGATCGCCAGCGTGCTGCCCAGGAAACCCAACCCCCCGGTAATCAGTATTTTCTTACCGAAATAAAAATGTTCCGCCATAAAATTCCTCGCTTTTATAGATAGATTAAATGTAAGAATCCATCTTATAATAAGGCGCCTTTGTAGCATATCCGGAGTTTAAAAACAACTTATTCCCGGGCGAGGTTATCATGATTAACATTCAGGAATCCACGGTAGGCGCCTGGTTGAACAAGGTCGCCCGTGAACATCCCGAGCGGGAGGCTTTAGTCCATCCGCAGCGGGGAATCCGTTTCGCCTACCGGGCTTTCATGGATCAGGCAGGACGACTGGCTCGCGGATTGATGGCCCTGGGGATTCAGAAAGGGGACCCGGTGGCCCTCTGGGGATCGAACTGTCCGGAATGGGTCCTGGCTCAGGTGGCCCTGGCCAAAACCGGGGCCGTCCTGATGGCCCTGGATCCCGGTTATGGCCTTGAAGAGCTGCGCTACGCCCTTTCCCAGTCCGGGGCAAAGGCGGTATTAACCCAGGAAGGCCCGAACGGTTCTTACCTGGAAATGCTCCGCTCCCTGGCCCCGGACTTCTGGGAAACCAATCCCCTTCAGAAAAAGCCGCTTCCCTCGCTGCGCTCCATCATCACCCTTTCGGAAACCGAGATCCCGCTCCCCGGCTTAAAGGAGCTATCCGCCTGGGGAGAGCGGGTCTCTCCCTCCCAACTGAGGGGACGGGAGGACTCCCTGAAGCCGGAAGACCCTCTGATGCTCCTATTCACTTCCGGGACTACTGGGAAACCCAAGGGGGTGGTGGTCGATCACCGAGGGATTTTAAACAAGTCGCTGGCCTCCACGGAAAGGATGAAAATTTCGGCAGAGGATCGCCTTTGTCTTTTCTTTCCGCTCTATCACATGTTCGGTAACACCTGTATCTGTCTATCCGGCTTGCTTCGGGGTGCAGCCCTGGTCATTCCTTCAGACCAGTTTTCACCTCCGGAGGTCATCTCGGCCCTGACCGGCGAGCGGTGTACCGCCATTTACGGTTCCCCCTCCATGTTCCTGGCCCTTCTCGAAGCGCCCCCATTCAGGGGTTTTCAACCGGGAAACCTGCGAACCGGCATCGTTGGCGGAGCGCCCTGCCCCCTGGCCCTGATGAAGCGCATCGTTACCGAAATGGGGGTCCGGGAACTGGCCATCGCCTACGGCATCACCGAAGCCTCCTCCTGGGTCACCCAGACCCTGCCCGACGATCCCCTGGAGTTGCGGGTCTCCACCATCGGGAAGGCCCTGCCCAATTGTGAAGTCAAAATCGTGGACCCGCTGACCGGCGAAGACCTTCCGGATGGACAGCCGGGGGAAATCTGCACCCGGGGCTTATTGATGAAAGGCTATTTTCACAATCCGGAAGCCACCGCCCGGGTGGTCGACCGAGATGGCTGGTATCACACCGGAGACCTGGGTACGCGTGACGCCCAAGGGTATTTCCGAATCACCGGACGATGGAAGGACGTCATCGTCAAGGATGGAAAGGAACTATTGCCCACCGAGATCGAGGACGGCATCTATAAACTGTCGGGGGTGGCCATGGTCCAGGCCTTCGGGGTGCCTCGATCCGGCCCGGGGAGAAGGTGTGGCGGTCTGGGTCAAGGCCAAAGAGGGCGTTTCCTTAACTGAAGAAACGGTCCGGGCCCACTGCCGGGAACACCTACCCGAACTGCTCTATCCGGACTATATCCGCCTGGTGAATGAATTCCCCATGACCCGTTCCGGGAAGATGCAAAAGTTCAAGATGCGGGAGATGATGATGGAAATGCTGGGGAAAGAACCATGAATGGGCGGGTTTCAGACCAACCGGGTCCCCAATGCCTCGGCCACGAATTTGGCGCCTGCCCCTCCACCCCCAACCAGACGCCGGATCCGTTCCAGGGTTCCAGTCCGGCATCCGGCCAAATCGGCCGCCTTCATCGTGGCATCAAAGGCCTTCCAGACGTCCAGGCCGGTAATTTCGTATCCATAACCTTCTACCAGCCAACGCAGTGCCGCCAGTCCGGCCTCCAGAGCAAACCGGGGTACTTTCGTCGCCAATTCTATTGAGGCGCGGGTGAGTGTTTTGGGATCACAGGGGGACTGGTTGGCCAGTTCAATGGCCGTTTCGTAAAATCCTGCCGATTTGGCTGCCGCGAACCATTTTCCTTCATTCCCCGGAGTGCTTTTGATCAGATCCTGCAAAATGGCCTCTGGCCCTTTATGGGGATATTTACGGACCAAGGCCCGAAAAGTATTTAGATAAGTCGTCGATTGATTGGCCAATAGGGCATAACGTCTATAGGCCTCCTCAACCAGACCGCTGGAAAGCAGGATTTCTTCACAAGTTCGGGCTATGGCGACCGGGCTGTTGCTCAGAGCACTGGAATTCTCGGCATAAGGAACATCATCCGCTTCTACAGCAGCCTCCAGTCTTTTCAGCCAGCGATCTCGTGAACGGTCGTCGGCCGGGGCCGCGACGATCAGGGGAACCAAATCCTCGATCGCCTGGTTGACCGCCGTCCCGATAGCCCCCGAGGAACTGTCCACCTGCTCCAGGGCCGGGGAAACCTTCTCCAGAAAAAGCACCGCCCCTTCGGCCCCCAGAAGGGGGTCTTTAGCCGCGGCGTTTCTGATCTCGCGCAGCGCTTCCTTGACCCGTTGAACGGCCAAGGAGGAGGAATGCCAGCCATAGGCCTGCCGCCGAAAACGGGAACTAAAAAGCCACTTATGGGCAGGGGGTTTCTTCACTGGCTGTTTCTTGCCCGAAAGGACGCCATAGCCGTTGGTTCACTCATCGTTACTTTTTCTCGGCCCGCTTCTCCAAAAGCTGATCCAATTTATCCCTCATTCATATTCCTTGGGTACGGCGCAGATCATGAGGAAGGGGTGATCGGCCGAGGTATTCCGATATTGATGTTTTTCACCGGGCAAAACCAGAGCAAAATCCCCTTTTTTTACCGGACTTTCCTTTCCGGCTTCGTTGACCAGGACGCCCTGGCCTTCGATGATATAATTCAGGTGCTCGAATTCATGGGTGTGGTAGGGAGTATGGCCTCCCGGTTCAATGGTAAATACCCGAAAAGAAAACGACGGTGTCCCGTCCGCCTTGGAGATAGGGAGCTGCTTATAGACATCCTTGGCGCCTTCCATGGCCATTTTCGACTTCGCTACTTGATCGAGCGGTATTGTTTTCATGGTCGTCCCTCCGCATCTTATGGATTAATCAGTCTTTCATTGAAAGTATAGAAAAAGAGAACCGGCAGGGTCAAGGAGAAAAGAAGGTGACCCTGCGGTTGGGGACAATAGACCGGACGTCTTCCTTCGACTTGATTTTTTTGAGATTTTCCGTTATCCTCTTTTATGGATAAACGGAAGAATAGGAATTTTACCGTAAAGGGAGAATCGTTCATGAAAAGAAACCTGATCTGGATAGTTTTACTAATTGGAATGCTGAGTGTTTATGGCTGCGGGTACAACACCATTCAGCAGAACGAGGAGGCGGTTAAGGCCGCCTGGGGGGACGTGGAATCCTCCTACCAGCGCCGGAACGACTTGGTCCCTAACCTGGTGGAAACCGTCAAGGGCTATGCCAAGCAGGAAAAAGATACCCTCATTGCCGTGACGGAGGCCCGGGCCAAGGTGGGCAGTATTAAGGTGGACAAGAGCATCATCGAGGACCCTAACGCCATGTCCCAGTTTCAAGGCGCCCAGGCATCCATGAGCAGCGCGCTGTCCCGCTTAATGGTGGTGGTGGAACGATACCCGGACTTGAAATCAAACCAAAATTTTCTGGACCTCCAGCACCAACTGGAGGGCACGGAAAACCGCATCAACGTAGCCCGGGGGAAATACAACAAGATGGTGGAGATTTTTAACACCTCCATCCGCATCTTTCCCAACAGCCTGACCAATAGTATTTTGCTGAAGCTGAAATTAAAAGAACCGTTCAAGGCCGAGGCCGGAGCGGAGAAAGCGCCCCAGGTAAAGTTTTAGTAAAGCCATAAATTCGAATATTGATGTATTCGCAAAAAATCCCCAGGCCTGTCATTGCGAGGAGTGAAACGACGAAGCAATCCCCAAGAATCAGCTAGTTGCCTTGAGGGGGATTGCTTCGCTTCGCTCGCAATGACGGGTTTTTCGACTTTTTGCGAAACCATCACAATTAATGAAAAAATATTTTTGGATTTTATTTTTGGTTCTTTTTCTGCCTGGACAGGCAACGGCTCTGGAGGTGCCGGCGCTTCAGGGGTATGTGAACGACTATGCCGGTCTGATCTCTCCGGAGGCCAAAGCCAAGCTGGAAAATGATCTCCGGGCCTTTGAGCAGAGCGATTCGACCCAGGTGGTTATCCTGACTATTCCTTCCCTCGAAGGGGAAGACCTGGAAGGCTTCTCCATCCGGGTCGCCACCACTTGGAAGATCGGCCAGCAGACCAAAGACAATGGGGTGCTGCTGCTGGTGGCCAAGCAGGAACGAAAAATCCGCATCGAGGTCGGCAAGGGGTTGGAAGGGGTCCTGACGGACCTGCTCTCCGGACGGATCATCGATCTGGTCATCAAGCCGAATTTCAAGCGGGGGGATTATAGCGGCGGTTTTGTCGCCGGGGTGGCCGCTATCATCGACGCCACCCGCGGCGAATTCAAGGGCGACGCCCAGGGGCCGGCGGCCCAGCATAAAAAAGGGGCGCCTTCTTTTTTTACCTTGCTCCTTTTTTTAGGGATTCTCTTACTTTTTCTGGGCAGCCTGTCCCGTATTTTAGGTGGAATAACCGGCGCCGCCGGACTACCCTTGATCACCAACCTGGGACTATTCCCGCTCGGGTTAACGGCCCTGATTATTCTGGGTCTGATCGGGTTTGGTTTGGGGTTTATGCTGCCCGCCCTTTTTTCCGCGGGCCGAGGATCTTCCGGATCCGGGCCCTGGTTCGGAGGCGGCTTCTTTGGATCCGGAGGCGGCGGCTGGAGCGGCGGGGGCTCGGATGGCGGGTTCAGCGGCGGCGGCGGGGACTTCGGCGGCGGCGGGGCTTCGGGGGACTGGTAGGGAAAACCGAACCTTGAGGCTGGATGCGGAATGCGGGTTAACCAAGGGGAAATACGGATTGAAGGCCGATAATTTTTTCACCCAACAGGAAAAAGAAGAGATCAGCCGGGCGATCAAGTCCATGGAAACACGGACCAGTGGTGAAGTAGCGGTGATCCTGGTTGACCAGAGCGATCCCTACCCCGAAGGAGAATTCCTGGGGGGAATTTTAATCGCCGGGCTGCTGGCCTTTGTGGCGGCGCTATGGTTCTTTCACGGCCAGATCTGGTTTCTCATCCCGCTCCACTTCCTTTTCTTTCTCCCCTTGTACCTCCTGTTCCAAAAAATCCCTTTCTTGAAAACACCCTTCCTAGGGGCCAGGAGAAAAGAGGCAGCGGTCAGAAGGAGGGCTTTGCAGGCTTTTTACGAAAAGGGGCTGTATAGAACGCAGCGGCATACGGGCGTACTTTTTTTTCTTTCACTCCTGGAAAGAAAGGTCTGGGTCCTGGCCGATAAGGGGATTTACGAAAAGATAAAGCAGGAAACGCTGAATCAATTTGCAGGCCAGGTGTCGGCGGGAGTCAGGGACCGGCTGGCCGGGCGAGCCCTCGTCCAGGCCATCCAAGGAATAGGGAATCTCTTGGCCGAGCATTTTCCAATAACACCGGGGGATATCGAAGAACTGCCCGATGAAGTAATGACCCTGGAAAACTAACCAAATTTGGCAAACCGGCCTGGTGCGGCGGATCACGGCTCCACTGGATTTTAATGTCGGCTAATGTCGCTCTGACGGTGGTTACGCGGTCGGGGCCGGGGCTTCTTTTCTAAGCTGACGTCAGAGTGCGAGGTTGATTCCGGTGATGCAGGTTCCGGGGCGGACCGATACCGTGCAAGCGGCGTTCGGCTTGTCCGCTGCACGGATTAGGTATTCATCCGCCGGCAGTTCCAGCCTGGAAAAGCGGTACCGTCCTGAAGAGTCGGTGCGGGTCTCGGCGATGAGCCGCTCACCCTTGAATGCCCTGACGACCGCGCCCGGCACAGTACCGGGTCCCCGGCGCACGGTCCCGCAGAGGGCCAAGACCTTGTTCCGGAGCGTCTCCAAGTAGCGAAGCCCGTGCCCGCTGTAGGCGTATCCCTGGGTATACAGGTTTCCCGATGGACTATTATCGGTCCTGGTTGGACCGGAAGGATCCAGCGGTTCTATGGCCGTATCCTCGTTCCATTCGTTCCAACTGGTGATCAGAATCATATTCAGCCGGGGATCCACGAACCGAAATGCCGTCAGGTCGAACAGTTTGGCAAACAGGCTGGCTTCGCCTGCGCCCTCGCTCCATTCCCGTGGAATCGCGTAATGATTCTCATTCAGCCGGACCCCGCGGTCGTTGTAGCCTGGGATGATCTGCGGGACGAAGTAGACCGTGCCGTTCGAGGCCGAGAGATACTCGGTGTACTTGGCGGCGACGTCTGAGACGTAAGTGCTGCGGGCGGCATAGCCCTTCTGGGACACGCTGCCGTTCTCATACATGTTGTACGAGGTGATGGCATCGAACAGGCGGAACCGGGTCGGCTGCGGGGTCTCTACCAGCGGAAAGGGAATCTGGCCGGGTCGGACTACCGGGGACACCTTCCAGAATACCTCGTCCCCGATCAGGAACAGTTCGTACCCCCGCCTTCGCATGGCGGAGCGCAAGCGGGCGACGGCCTGCGCAAATGCACCGCTGAAAGTTCTGGTCAGGTAGAGGAAGACGACGGGTCGCCCCCGGATACGCAGATAGGACGGATGGCTGAAACAGCGCGTCGCGATTTTTTCGAAGTCGGCGATCATCCGGGTCGTTTTGGCCTCGTCGAAGTGGATGGTTCCTTGCCTGGAGTCGAAACCTAGCGCCTGTGTTTCGTAGAAGACACAGAACTTGACGTCGGCGATATTCGGGGTCTGGTACAGGCTGTCGAGGAACGACTCGGTGCGTTCCGATTCACTCGACCACCAACCGATGGACAGGAAATCGATCCCGTATTCGGAGCACCAGGCGATGTGGCGTGCGATCACCTTGGTGTCGGTTGACCGATACTCGCCTCCGGGAAAAGTCTGCTTGGGCCGAAGGTGTTCGCGCAAATAGCCCTGCCGGAAATTACTCGGATACCAGATGTAATAATGGGCGCCCACAAGATATCGATCAGGCTGGATGACCGGAAGCGTTGCCGTCGGCGCGCTGATCCGCCGTTGTAGGGTGTAATAAGCCAGTCCCAGCAGGACGAAGGCCACCGCGATACCGGCGGCGGTCCGCATCCAGCGGCGAATGCCGCAAGCGGATGGTCTATCTACCGGGTTCATGTCGACGCCTTCACGCCGAGCCGTGGCGGGTTGGCCGGGTCGAATCGGGCCAGGCTGGGCCGTAAGGGGGCGCCGATCTTCCACGCCCCAGCAGGATAGACAGGAGAGTAATTCTCCGCTCCAAAGACAATCGGCCATAAAAAATCTTCGCTACTACTGATTGGCTGGCGGCATTGACCTTCCCTATCCCCGGCCAGAGAGAACAAATGGTTCGTTAGCATGGTTTCTATTGTAATATCTCGCTGCGGGTGACGGTGTTTGCATGCTCCAGAGTGTTGGTGCGAAACTCATCGGACTGGCCGACTCCCGCCGACCCCAAAACCTCAAACTTCCGGCCTCTTTTCAGGTCCCGGGATTCCTTAGAACCTGAAAGCCCACATTCTCTCGATCTTCAAAGAACTTCCTCAGCCCCGGGGTTTGGGCGAATACAGCCAGGTACGTCTCCAGGGTGGGCAGGTCATACCTGGACTTCTCCATGACGATCCAATCCACCCGAACAACCGACAGGAAAGCCGCCAACTCCTTCCGGGTGATTGGTCGTTGCTTCCAAAAGTCCTCCACCCCGGGAAGCTTTCGGAAATAATCGAAGACGCTGTCATCGAGTTTCGAGGAGAAGCCTCCCACATTCCACTGCTGGTGAACTGTCTGATAAAAAAAGGTCCGGGTTTCCCGCTTCCCTTCCCAATGATCCCCGCTTTGGGTAAACAACGGAAGGTCCAGCAAGACCCCCTCTCGTCCCTGCGCCCTTTCGGCCAAGGCCTGATAGACGGGGGGAATCCGATAATCCGTTACGGGGCCCTGCACCGGAAAAGGGAAGAGGGCCGTTTCGAAGGCGGTGACCAGCGCCAGCCCCAAATAACACAAAACCCTGGCGCCGGGCGATATTTTTTTAAAAAAATCTTTTACGATCAGGCACCCAATCACCACGGTGAAGAGGGTCAAAGGAACTACAAATCGGGACAGGGTCCGGGTGCTTCCCAATAAAGGCAGGTTCGGGAGCAGGTATCCCGGGAGGATGAATTCGGTAAAGGTAATGCCGTGAAACTTTATATGCGGTCCGAGACAAAAAAAGAGAAATACCAGCCAGGCCAGGATCCATAGCCGCAAGGCCTCCCTTTTTAAAAAAAGGCTGATCCCGCTGACTAGCAGGATCAGCCACAAATATCCAAAGAAACCGAGGGTCCCCCGCAGGGGCCCTCCCAGCTTCCAATCCGCGGCGATTTTTTGGGATACACCCGACAGCCAGGGATGAAACGGGGCAAAGAAACCGGCCAGATCCACGCTGAAGGTTTGAAAGTCGATCGGGAGGCTTTTCACGGCCGAGCGGGTGCCTGGGTCGAGCAGGTAGGATTCCGTATAAGGAAAGGTCGTCAGGAGGGCCGTAGCCAGCACCAGCACGCAAAGGATTAAAATGGTGGCCGCCTCTTTTCCTTTCAGAGGCCGCCATTCCAGCAAGTGGAGCCGCAGCCGTTTTGCCCAACCCGAACGGGCTGGAGCAGCCTCCCGTCCCGCTTTCCACCGCGCAACAAAAATATCCCCTATTATTAACAGGAAATAAATCCCCGCCAAGAAGCCCAGAGCGATGGGGGTGCTGAACCAATCACCAATTTTCAACGTTTCCCAGGCTTCCTTGGAAAGCATAGTCAGGAAAAAGAGCAGGCCGAAAATCAACCAGGCCAGCACGGTTCCGGGCCGGAACTCTCCGGGTTCCCCGGAAATTTCGATCGGCTTCACGGACCAGGGGAAAAGCCGGTACAGAACCAGCACCGTGAGCCAGACCAGACCGAAAACAAAAAAATAGGGATAATTATAAACCGAAAGCCCCAGGAGAATACCGGCGGCAATCCCCCAGTAATAGCGGCGGACCTCGAAAAGATGAAAGGAGGCCAAAACGAAAAAAACAAACAGATAGGGTTCAATCAGACTTTGGGTCCCCTGGTAACTGGTCAGGATCGGTGAGTGTCCGAAGGCCAGGGCGCCGATAAAGGCCAGTCCGCTCAATCCGGTGAGCCTGAAAACCAAAGCATAGGCCGCCAGGGAATTTAAGAAAATGGACAACCAGGTTATGGCGTTATGAAAGACCAGCAGGGGCACCCACGGCCTGACCAGGGTATAGAAAAGCCCGTCCAGGAAAGTATAGGTGTGGTGGACCATGTTTATCCCCAGGGGATAAAGCATATGGTCGCTATCAAAAGGGTTGACCTTTAAGTCCAGTAGGGCGTGGGCCGTCCACCAGACATTCCAGGGGTACTGGGCCGTATCCATGGCGTCTCCCACCAGGTGGGTGGTGAAATGGGGGAACAGATGGATAAAATTGACCGGAGACAGAGCAAAAAGGAGAAAAATAAATAAGAGATGGGTGATTTTATTTAAACCCGGGAATGACATGGAGGCCCAATGTATCAAATAAGATTTATTATAACAAAGACTTTTTACCGTCGCCTTTTCTCAGGTCATTTTCGGGAAAGTGAATCAGCATTTCCGGGACGAGGGCCGCCGCGAAATCCAGATCCCGGAGCGACACCGTTTCCACCAGTGAATGGGTATAGCGGCAGGGGAGGTCGATCGGCAGCACGCCCAACCCCTGGCGAACCAGTTGCACTGCCGCCGCATCGGTTGACCCGCCGGTCACCCCTCTCTGAAGGGGGATTTCCTTTTCTCTCTTGAATTTCAAACAGGTACTTTTACCTCCTTTTGATCTGTGATCCAATATTTCATTCACTTACGCCTTTCTTTGGGCGGTTCCTGGAGCTTGGTGCGAGGCTCAAGGATCGAGGCCAGGGGCCGAAAATCACTCGTTTGAGGCAACGACTTCAGGGCTTCCAGCAGCTTCGGGGGGGCGGCCACGAGTTTCCGGACCGATAGATCCAGCCAGCTCCCCACACTCGAAACCGTGGCGGCCGGCTTGCCATCCGGCTGGAAAAACTCGTTCCTCATCAGCCAACGACTCCCGTCTTCAGAAAAACCCGCCAGGGCGAGAGTTACCTTCAGCTCGTCTAAAAGATGGAATCAACACCTTCGACTCGTTGTGCCGGGATCTGGGCATAGCGCGCAACATATTGGCTAACCGATTAAAAAAACTGGTGGTCAGGGAATTGATCGTAAAGCGGATTGAAGAGAAAGGATCGCGGAGGCAGTCCTATTGCCTCACCTCAAAAGGAAAGGACCTGTTCCCGATTATCATGGCGCTGGTGGCCTGGGGAGATCGGTGGGAAGCGCCGGACGGCCCCCCGATTCTCTTTAGGCATCAGCCGGACGGCCATCCCGCCCGACCGCTGGTGATCTGCGCCGAGTGCGGCAAACCGTTAAAAGCAATTGATATTCAGCCCCAAATAGGCCCCGGGGCGGCCAGTCTGGAGGCTCTGCCACTCCCCTTACGGGCCGCGGAGGCCATAAAATAAATCGGCCCCGGTTTCAGGGCTCCTGACCCCGAAAAATTCATTTACCGGCCGCAACATTTTTTATGTTTCTTCCCGCTGCCACAGGGGCAGGGCTCGTTACGTCCGACCTTTTTTTCAACCGTCACGGGCTCAAGCGGATTCAGCAATTTTTCTAGATCGGCCGTATCCTCCGCTTGGTCCGGTTCCAATTCAACGGTATACTTCCAACCCTTTTCTTCAAAAAGGGCGGCAACCTCTTTCTGCCTTTCTTCGGTCCTGACGCTCACCCGTGCGGGATTCTTTTCAGTACCCAGTTTGGCCGGCAGGTTAGCCTCATAGGCTTTTTTCCGCGGCTCTCCCTCAAATGATTTTCCTGTTAATTTGCCCTCGTAGTTTATTTTGGCCATCGTTTCCTCATTTTAAAATTTCTAGGCGGATTGATCCGCCTGATCCCCTTTCACCTCGATGGGGTTTGGGGACAGACGATTTTTATTAGATTTTCAGAAACGGACTCCGGATACAGATCCTGCGGGGGACGGCGAAGCGGATTTTGGGCGATGACACAAGGCACATCGGAGTGATGCACCAGCCGGCCGTCCTGGTCATAATCGGCGGAGTTCAACAAGGTATCGCTACGATTTCGGCATTCGATCTGGTGACGGGTGATGGTATACGCGCCTGGCTGAAGACGCTCCTTCCCGTTCTGGGCGCCTTGGAGGCTCTTCTTTCCTCCCTCTCCCTCCCCGAAGTCATATTTAATGGTCTTGACGGTCAATCTGACGATTTCCGGAGAAGGGTGGGCAACGCTCCCTCGATCGTAATATTCCTCAATTCTTCCGTCCATACTGATGGCAAACAAAACCCAATTTTCTCCGAAAGCCTTTGGTAAAGGCATCCCCACGAATAGAATGGTCAATAGCAAACCTATTTTATTAAATAGGGCTCTGTGCATGACTTGATCCGGTTATGAGAAAACCTGATAGCATCCGGAGACTATTTCGAGTAGCATTATATCGTATTTTTCAATCAACAGGTAAAAGTAATTAGACGTCAATAAAGATGGTTTCGCAAAAAGTCCCCAGCGCTGTCATTGCGAGGAGTGAAGCGACGAAGCAATCCCCAAGAATCAGCTAGTTACCATGGTGGGGATTGCTTCGCTTCGCTCGCAATGACAGAGTTTTGGACTTTTTGCGAGGTCGTCAATAAAGGAGATGTCCTGCCTTGGATATAATCGTCATCCTGATCATTGCCTTTATCGCCTTTGAGTTCCTGGAGCATGTGGTTTTTCCACTAATCTGGGTATTGCTTCAACGAAGGAAGAAACCCGTCACCGGCCCCTCCGCCCTGGAGGGACGAATCGCGGAGGTACTTGAATGGCGGCAAAAAGAAGGTTATGTCTTCGTCAATGGAGAGCAGTGGAAAGCGAACAGCGAGAAGCCCTTGACCCGGGGAGATCAGGTGGTTATTGAAAAGGTCGAGGGGTTGATTTTGATCGTCAACCCTCCCGACACTTCCATGGACAGGATATTGAAATAATTGAATTTCTAGTCTAAGGGATGGTCCCAGTGTGATACCTATTAGAAGAAGGAAAAAATAAGGCCCCGACGCTGCCGTGTTCGATTATTCATCCAGTTAGATGCAGGAGCTGACTTTTGATTCCCTTTTTGGGCAAGGTCCGGAAGGCCTCCTGAACCACCCGGCCCAGGTCGTCCTGAAAGGCCGCCACCAACAGGGAGGGCTTGTCCGGAAAATGTTTGAAAATAGTACCCAGACCGACTCCCGCCCGCTCGGCCAGGGCGCGCATAGTCGTCCGGGCATACCCCTGCTCGGCAAAAAGGTCATAGGCGAGTTGTCAAGGATTTTTATGCGAGTCCTCGACTAAGAGAAAATTTTCGAACGGAAGATGAAAAATACTGCCCCCAGGATGCAGAGGGAGGACCAAAGGTAATCCAAATTCAGCGCTTCTTTGACGTAAAATTTGGATTTTGATCCGGAGGACTGCGAGTACTTGCCGTTTTCTTGCGGCCGGGCGGATTTTTTCAAGGGATTTATTAAACGGAGCAGATTATAGGGATGTAAGAATCTATGCCTCTTGCGATTTCAGACCTGGAAGCGGAGTCATATTTCCCCCCGGCGGAACTTATCCTGGATTTCTAATATCCTACGGGGCAGCGCCTGTCTCAACCGATTACCGGCGAGCAACCATTCCAGCCGCCGGGAATAGGGCCAGGTTGAATATTCCTCGATCTGTTCCTGGCTGACGTGATAGTCAAACCCTTGGGCCGGTTTCAAATTCCTTTTTTTCCCTGATGAAGATTGGTTTTTCGGTTTGGAGTCTTCCATTTCCAGTCTTACCCTCCCCGAATTTTTTCCAGATAGTCCATATCCCTTAAATCCTGTTGGCGGCCGGACGCTTTTTTGACCCTGACAAGATCATCAAGAGAAATGACCGGGATAGTCACCTCCTCAACCGTAATGAAGATGGCCCGGGACCTTAACTGCTCATAAGGAATCGGTGATTCGATGACCAGATCGATCTCTCCAATGGGCGAGGAGGGACTGGAAAAAGAGAAGGCCTTCAGCCCTTTCTCCACTATCCAGGATTCCCGCTTGGCGGGAACAGCCAAATCCCGGGGATCGACCGGCGCCCGGGATCGGTAACCCCATTTGGACAACTTGGCGACCATTTTAAGGATATTGCCTGGCTCCAGGAGGAGCATCAGATCCAGGTCATAGGTCATTCGGGGAATCCCATGGAAATTGACGGCCAGCCCGCCGACGACCAGATAATCAACCTTGGCCTTGTTTAATTCCTTAAATATCTTTTTGTAGTCCAGATTCATTTTATTGGCTTCGAATCCTATGACGATTTTTCGGTTTTAACATTTGGTCAGTGCCCTTCATCCATCCGGCTTAAGTACCATAACCACCCTTTCCAATTATGAATGTGCCCATTGTCGCCTCACACGGGACACCACCCCATGATGTCTTCGGTTTCGAAATCGAGATCGCTTTCGATCAGCCCGCTGCAGGGCTTCCGTCCTGGGCGGCGACGACAGCGAACCTGATATTGAAGGGGTACAGTTAAATTCGGATGGGAGGCCATGAGCACAATGGCGGTGAAATACTCCGCCAGTCGCCAGGCCGGGCCCGAAATGGGGGCTATATCGCCGTCCTCGTCGAGGAAATGAGTCAGGTCGGTTATCCAGGTTCCGGACATTTAACTATTTCTCCTCATTGAGGAATTCTTTTGAAATCAAATCCGTAAACAGCAGCAGATCGTCGAGCCGGTTTTCGATCACCTCGATCATCAGGTGGATATCCATTCGCTGATACTCGTGGACCAGCACGTTCCTGAATCCCACCATTCCTTCTAGATTTCTGGCCAGATCGGCGGGGATGACCCGGTTGGCCGCCAGCAACCGAAAACTGTCTTTACTTTCCTTGGGAAGCCCAAGCTTTCGCGCCTTGATTACATAGTTCGCCAGGTCGATACATTGTTCACAAGCCCTTTGGAGATTCAAAGCGACGGCATCCTGGCGCAGATAATCTTCTTCAAAAGGCACTTCGCTGGAGAGCCCGTAATAGGTTCGGACCTGTTTGATGCAGCGTTCGATGCGCTCTTTCTTGTTTAAGACGATGTCGTTCATAAAGAATGAAACCTCCCGCTGGCCAAGGCGCTAGAGATGATGTCAGCCCGTTCTTCGTTAAGTTTTTGGTAATACGAAAGGGTCAGCATTTCGAATTCCTCCGCAGCGAACCAGTCCCCTTCATAAATGCGGCAGTCGGCTACGACCACTTCCTTCTGGAGAACGGTAGGGACCCTGCGGATGTTGATCAGGTCAATTTCTTTTTCCAGAAGGGTTTCCAGATCAAAACGCAAATCACTCATCTGGAGCAAACCGGCTGTTTTTGCCTCTTCCGGCGGTAAAAGCACGGCGATATCCACATCGCTATCCGGCCATTCCTGTTCAGTACCGTACGAGCCGAAAAGATATATGGCTTGAGCGTTCGGATAATGTTCCAGGACCAATCGGACGATTTCAGCACGATCGTTCATAGCTTATTCTCAAATGTATTCATCGGCATGAAGTCTGGCGTGTTCCCAAGATTTGTCATATTATGTGTGACCGATTACAAGCCCGAGCGAAATACTTAGTCCTTTCGATTTCCGATACAAAGCTTTGGAAATAGGGACTCACCTTTTTGTGGGTAAAAAGATCGCGATATCCTATAATCATAGCCTCCCGTATCCGCGGAATCCCCATGCCGATACGCTTTACGGCAAACCACTCGGGGTTGATTTCGATTTCTATGCTACACCTGCAAGGTACTCCTTGTCCCTGTATTTATCTACGATCATCTTTGAAAAGGCCGAGAATTCTGAGTTAGGATCGATATGATCAAAAATGTCTTTAATTGCGTTCGAGTAAGCTTCATCCATATCGGCGTTGCCTTCATCAAGCCTTTTCCAGAAATGCTTAGCCCTTTTAATCAATTCTTCAAGATGTCTCTTCAACTGCAGTCTTGCATCTACGAAGTCAGAATGATTCAGGTGGTAGATTTCTATCGAGTTTCGTGCGCGTTCATATGCTCGTAGGCGGACCTTTTCAGAGTGCCTCGGCAGAGCTTCCCCATTTTCGGCAAAGGCTACATGGATGAACAATTTAAAGCATAACAGACAGTTAAAGTAAACCCCGGCTATTTTTCCGAACGCCTTTCCCGCCATAGGCGGATTGCTTTTCCTTGAGATGTCCGCTCATTTTTGAAATTCCAAATTGGAATTTCAAAGATTCCAGTTCATCCTTGGTCACCTGAAACATGAAATCTGTTGGAAATCGTTCGATATTACGCTTGACCGCCTTGTTGAGATTGAAGGTTTCTACGCCGTAAAGCTCCGCCAGGTCGGCGTCCAACATCACCTTTTTACCCCGGATCAAGAAAATTTTCTTTTCGCTGATCTCAACCGGTACCAATGAATCCATAAATACCTCATTCAAGAAAGCGGAAAAAGAAAAACGAAATTAAAGAGATAGCCTGGAAATAGCATATCCAAGACCTGTTGTCAATGTAAGGAAAGTGGCCGAGAAACAGGATTTTCTTCTTTTGCTTAGAAATTGGAGTGTTTGAAAGGCAGATTCGGGGGAGGGTGGTAGAAACGGCCGGGGCGGGTCCAACGACCCGCCCCGGCTATTAGGAAGGATTACTTCTTTTCTTGCAGCGCCCGCCAGATCCGTTCGGAGGTGATGGGCAGTTCGTTGATGCGCACGCCGGTGGCGTCGTAGATGGCGTTGAGGATGGCCGGGATGACGGGCATAATGCCCCCCTCGCCGACTTCCTTGGCGCCGTAGGGGCCGTTGGGCTCGCCGCTCTCGATGATCAGGGACTGGATCGCCGGCACGTCCAGGGCCGTGGGGATCTTATATTCTCCCAGGGAGGCGTTCAGGATCTGGCCCTTTTCGTTGAACTTCACTTCTTCGAACAGGGACTCGCCCAGCCCCATGGAAACCGAGCCTTCCATCTGGCCTTCCACCTGGGTCCGGTTGATGGCCAGGCCGCAGTCGTGGGCGTCGGTAACCTTGTCCATGGTTACCTCGCCGGTTTCCAGGTCCACGGTCACCTCGGCCATCATGGCCGAACAGCCGTAGGCCGGGGAGGTCCCCACCGCCGCGCCCTTGAAGGACCCGCCCAGCTTAGGGGGCTTGTATTTCCCGGTACCCACGATGGTTCCCTTCTTCAGGTAGGCCAGGCGGGCCGCTTCCTTGAAGGTCAACTGGGTCTCCTGCGGCGGGTCGCCCCAACCGCGGTGCTCCTTGATATACCCGATCCGCAGGGCTTCGAAATCCGGCGTTTGCCTCTTGAAGGCGATCAGACCGTTTCGGACCATAATCTCCTCCACGGGCACGTTCAAGGTCTCGGCGAGCACTTCCAGCACCTGGCGCTTGGCGTCCTCGGCCGCCTGCTTGGTGGCGTGGCCGGTCATCAAGGTCTGGCGGCTGGAGTAGGCCCCCAGGTCCACCGAATAGTCCGTGTCGCCCGAAACGATCCGCACATCCTCGAGCCGCACCCCCAGGGCCTCGGCGGCGATCATGGCAAAGGCCGTATCGGAACCCTGTCCGATTTCGGCGCTACCGGTCTGTACCAGGGCCGTTCCCCCGTCCTCGGCAAGTTTGATTACCACCGTGGCATGATAGGTGTCGGAACGGTAGATGGGGTAACCGGCTCCGGAAACGAAAAACCCGCAGGCCATGCCGATACCCTTGCCCTTAGGCAACTTCCCCTTTTTTAATTTCCAGTCGGAGTTGTCGCGGATGGCCTCGATACACTCCTTCATGCCCAGGCTGCTCATGTCCAATTCGTTGCAGGTAATGTCCCCGGTCTCCATGATGTTTTTCAAACGCATTTCCAAGGGATCCAGGCCCAATTCCTTGGCGATCAGGTCCAACTGCTGCTCGAAACC
Organism: uncultured delta proteobacterium; assembly: GCA_963743305.1. Lineage (GTDB taxonomy): Bacteria > Desulfobacterota > RBG-13-43-22 > RBG-13-43-22 > RBG-13-43-22 > CAVQSS01. The sequence continues at coordinate 16,627 of CAVUPH010000010.1, read as the reverse complement.
GGCTCGAGCGGCCACCCCGCCGTGGCCCCGCTGGGCCCCACAGGCCGGCTTGTTGGTATAGAGCCGGAATCCGTCGTATTTCATATTCGGCAGCTTGTAAGGGCCGCCCAGCAATGATCCGGCGTAATAGACGGTGGCGATGCCGAAACTGGAGTAGGCCCCTCCCTCCAGAAAACACTCGTTGTGCAGGGCCATCAGGGTTCCGTCCTTTTTCACGCCGGTCTTGAAAGTATGAAAAAACTGGTGCCGGCCGCGGCTGTGAAGAAAGACCTGTTCCCGGGTGAAGCCCATCTTGACCGGCTTGAGGGTCTTCATGGACAGCAGACAGCTCAGCAGCTCCAAGGCGGAAGCCGCCGCCTTGGGCCCGAAACCGCCCCCCACATAGGGCTTCACCACCCGGACCTTGCCGATGGGCAGTTTCAGCACCATAGCCACGGTCCGCTGGACATAGTGGGGCACTTGGGTGGAACTGTGGAGCGTCAAGGAACCCTGGGCATCGAAGACGGCCGTGCAGGCGTTGGGTTCCAGGAAGGCCGCATCCTGCCTTTTGTTGACGAATTTGTGCAGGTGGATAAAGTCGCATTGGGCGAAGGCCGCTTCCACGTCTCCGAACTCCTGATGCACTTCGGCGCAGATGTTGCGGGGAAAATGCTCGTGCACCAAGGGCGCGCCTTCGGCCATGGCGGCCACGGGGTCGAAGACCGCCGGGAGTTCCTCATAGTCCACCTTGATTAAACCCAGCGCTTCCAGGGCGGTTTCCAGGTCGATGGCCGCCACGGCCGCCACTTCATCCCCCACGTAGCGGACCTTATCCACGGCCATAATGGTCTCGTCGTAGCGGGCCGGGGAAACCCCGTAGGGAATAATCTCCAGGTCTTTAGCCGTCACCACGGCCTTGACCCCCGGGAGGGCCTTGGCTCGGGAGGTGTCGATGTTCAAGATACGGGCATGGGCCAGCGGGCTTTGCAGGATAGCCCCGTAGAGCTGGTTGGGAAAGGTCAAGTCATCGGCGTAAATCGCCTGGCCGGTGGATTTGGCCGGGGCATCCAATCGCGGCGCCCGGCTGTTGATCACGCTGTATTGGCTCATAGATAATTCCTTCCTTATAAATGGATCTGGGCTGGAATGCGGGACGGTCTTCAGCCGTCCGCCTTAACGGAGGCGATGGCCTCCACGATCTTCTGGTATCCGGTGCAGCGGCAGAGATTGCCGCTGATGGCTTCCCGGATCTCTCTTTCCGTAGGCGCGGGATTTTTATCCAGCAGGGCCTTGCTGGTCAGGATCATACCCGGACTGCAGAATCCGCATTGGATGGCACCGAGATCCACAAAGGCCTGCTGCAGGGGATGCAGTTTTTCTCCATCGGCCAACCCTTCAATGGTCGTGATTTCCTGTCCGTCGGCTTCGACCGCCAGGACCAGACAGGAGTTGACCGGCTTTCCGTTCAGCAAAACCGTACAGGAGCCGCAATCCCCTACGGCGCACCCTTGCTTGGTCCCGGTAAGGCGCAAATCTTCCCGCAGCACCTGGGTCAGGGTCTTATTCACCGGGATGACCAGATCGTATTCCTGGCCGTTCACTTGCAAATTAATGGTCATCTTCTTCATCTGCGCTCTCCTAAACCGTTTTCATAAGCTGTTGATAGGCGGACATCAGGGTCCGGACGGTTAAAATCTCGATCAGGGCCCGGCGGTACTCGGCCGATCCGCGATGGTCGTCAATGGGCTTACCATCCCGGGCGGCCGCCTGGGCCGCTTCCAGGAACAAGGCCTCCCCTGCTCCTTGTGGCTTTTCGCCTTTCAGGATCTTTTCCGCCGATTTGGCCCGGAGCGGGGTGGGCCCCACGGCCCCCAAAGCAATTCGCGCCTGCCGGATGGATCCCTCCGGACCCAATTCCAGAAAAGCGGCCACATTGACCAGGGAGATCTCCAGGGCCTTGCGGGAACCCAGCTTCAGGTAGGCGCTGCCACAGGGACCTTCGCAGGAGGGGATATAGATTTGGGATAGAATTTCTTTGGGTTTGATGGAGGTCTTCCCCGGACCTTTGAAGAACTTCTCCACTTCCAATTCCCGCTCCCCGTCCTTATTCTTTAAAATCAATTGCGCGCCTAAAACCATTAACGGCGGGGCCAGGTCCGAGGCCGGCCGGGCGGTAACGATATTCCCGCCCAGGGTGGCCCGATTGCGAATCAGGGGAGATCCCAACCGTCCGGCCCCCTGGGCCAGAACGGTCAAATGTTCCTGAACCAGTTCCGATTCCGCCAATACGCTCGCGGTAACCAATGGACCGAGGGAGATCCCCTTCCCTTTCTTGGGAATAATCTCGTTGAGGCCTTTGATCTTATTCAGGCTTACCACCTGCTGGGGGGCCAGGACTTTTTTCTTCAGGTTGACCAGGAGATCGGTCCCGCCGGCCAGCAGCTTGGCCTTGGCCCCGAATTCCTCCATGATGGCGCAGGCCTCCCGCAGGCTTTTGGGGGCCTGGTAGTCAAATTTGGGCAGTAACATCTTATCCTCCTATTAGGTTAGTGACGAGTTTCAAAATCCTTCACGGAGTTTATCCTGAGCCAAAGACCGAGACCCTTAGCGGAGTCTATCCCGCGGCGGGACTCAGGGTGACCGGTCAACGCGATCAATCGGGCCAATGGCTTAATTCCAACTCAATAGGTATTTCGGCGGCCCAGGCTTTCAAAAGCAGGGCATTGGCTTTGGCCTGGGCGATCCGCAGGGCCTGGATTTCTCCGGGGTCAAGCCGCTCCGCCAGAGGAAAAACCAAGCAACCGAAATAATGCCAATCTTTATACCCCCCAAAGGGCGTCCCGTCAAGAGGACGATTGCCGGCTTTTATCCCCCGGGCAATCTGCAGGTCTACCGGCACGACCACATGATACCGCGACCCGTCCGGAGAAATTCCGATATACCCCTCATTGCCGCACTGATCGTCCAGGGTGGCCCGGAGAATGTCGTTGAAGTCGATGGTCATCATTATAATTATTGACGCTTCTTCCTTTTGGGTGGGTACCCCCCAGATCTGGTATGGCCGCCGGGTCTCGGCGAAAGGGTTTTCCAAAGGTACTCCGGACTTTGAATCCGGGCCTAAGTGTTTAATTTTATTTAAAGCAGGCCCAAGCCCCGTGTTTCTTGGCGTCTCCCGGGCCGGCCCTGCCTCCTGGAAGAATTGAAAACCTAAGGGCCGGGTTAGAACCTAAAAAGCAAGGTGGAAAACCCTTTCGCCGAGACCCGGCGGCCACGGAGGCCCGAATTCAGTCTAAGCTACCAGATAGTGTGGCCACCCACCCAAAAAGGCGAACAACCTAATTATTTATAAATTTGACACCCGAAAGGTCCTTGTTTCGGATGTCAAATTCATCCCCCAAAGGCCGGATGGATCAACTCCAGCACATCCCCTTCTTTCAACGGGGTCGCTTCATAATCTTTCTGATGGATAAACCGGTGGTTCAACTCCACAATCATGTGGACCTCAAATTCCTGGTTGCCGCTGATGACCGAGGAGACCGTGCTGTTTTCCGGCAGTTCCTCCTGGAATCCGTTCAAAATGATCCGCATGGCCCAACCCGAAAAAGATTTTTGCCACAGACAAATAGCCTGTAGTCGTCCGCGTGTGTCAGCGGCTATCCCTCTTGATCCGCCGAACCCGTTCTAGCCAATGACTCCCGGACCAAACGCCTGGCCGTGGGGGTCCGAAACCAGGTCTTGGATCCTTCCAGGAGAAACCGGCGGCCCTCCTGTAAATAATTCTCGCCGAACATCTTTCGGTAGCGCTGCAGGCTTTCTTCACCGAAGCGGTCCAGACGATCCGCCTCCATGACCAGGATGGCCTCCGGTTCCGGCAGATCCTGGATGGCGTCCGGCAGATCATGAACGGCGATGATCTTTAAAACTAATCCTTTTTTGTCTTCCGGAAAATCAAGGGGATCCAAAATTTCACGGGCCAGGACAGCGCCTTGAATCATATGTTCCTTTAGACTGCGGGTCTCCTTTTTTTTCTCCGGCGGGGCCTGCACGAAATCATCAAAGGAAACCTGGCTCCAGCCGATGTCGTGGAGCACCAGGGCGGTCAGGACGACCTCCGGATCCCCCTTTTCCTCCTTCAACAAGGCCTTGCCGTATTCGACGGCCCTAAGGGTATGATCCCAGTCATCGGGCCGCCCCTGGAGCAAGTAAGGCCGCGCCTTCTCCTTAAGCTGAATTTCCCAGGGTGTTAAGGAACCCGCTGAATTTTCACCCGACAAGCTTTTCTCTTTTCCTATCCCTGGATTTCAAAAAGGGACTCTCGGTAATTTCCCAAAAAGTCCGCACCACTTCTTCGGCAAATCGGGGATCATTGATGTGGGCCGGGATTTCCTTCACTCTGATCCCCGGGGGGGCGCTTCGTTTAATCGCCTCGATAAACACCCGGTCGACGGTCAGATCGAAAAAGGATTTACCCGGGCTGTCAAAGACCGAATATCCTCCGGAGGGCAGCAGGAGCGCCGTGGGGCCGGCGGCCAACTTTAATTTTTCCGCCACCACCCCGGCCAATCGTTTCATCTCCTGGGCGTTGGTCCGAACCACACAAATGGCTGCATTATGCACATGGATCGGACGGTTTTTATAGCGAGGCGGAAGGGTTTCCGGCGGTCCGGTGACGATAAAATCGATGTTGCCCGGGATGAGGATCGTCGGCAGCCCTTTGGTTAAAGCCGCTTCCAGACGGTGGGCCCCGGCGTCATAGGACCCTTTGAATAGATGGTCCACCAATTCATGCAGCGAGACCTCGATGACGGCTTGCGGTTCCCCCTCCACCACCAACTCCTCCAGAGCCTGGCCCCCGGAGCCGACGGTGTGAAATACCGCCAATTCCCAGCCCGACTTTTCCAGGTCCGTTCTGAAATGACGGATACAAGCTTCGGTAGTCCCCAGGGTGCTTACGGCGATCAGCGGCGTCTCAAAATGTTTCTTGCTCCGACGGGTAAACCGGACCATCCCGGCCATTGCCCCGGCCGCCTGAGACAAAACCTGCCGGGTCATGCGGTTGAGCCCCACTAAATCCACCACCGAATGGTACATAAGGATATCTTTACTCCCCACGAACGGCCGGGTATCCCGGGAAGCCATGGTGGAAACCATGAGTTTGGGAAACCCGAAAGGCAAGGCCCGCATGGCGCTGGTGCCGAGGGTGGTCCCCATGGATCCCCCCAGGCCGATGATACCGTCGATTTCTTCCTGATCGTAGAGGTCCCGGACCACCTTGATGGCCCCCTGCACCATGGTCCCCATGGCCTTGCCTTCATGCCCCAGTCGGCGCAGGGCGGCCAGGGAACTCCCGGCCTTGCGGGCCAGGGCGCTGGCCGGAATATCCGCCGGGCTGGTTGCGCCACTCAAGATTCCCCCGTCAATTACCAGGACATTCACCTCGGCCTCCCTCAGCTGTTCTCTCAGGAAAGCGACCTCGGATCCTTTAGTATCCAGGGTGGCCAGAATGGCTACGGTGGGCTTGGCCTTTGCTTTTTTCATGGTATCCTTTCTCATGACCTCGCAAAAAGTCAAAAAGCGACTTTCTGCTCGGCGCTTAATCGCGCTCGGGCTGCTGACGGACCTCTGGCGAGTCCATCACACCCGCCCAGCGTTTAAAATCCGGAACTTCGATATCGAAGAGATCCAAAATTTTTCCGATGCTGTGCCGGATGATATCTTCCAGGTCTTTGGGTCGATGGTAAAAAGCCGGTACGGGCGGGAAGAGGATCGCCCCCATATCGGTCAACCGCAGCATTAATTCCAAGTGTCCCCGGTGCAGCGGGGTCTCCCGCACCGCCACCACCAGCTTGCGCCGTTCTTTCAAGGTCACATCCGCCGCTCGAATCAAGATGTTGACGTTGAAGGAGTTGGCCAGGGCCGAAAGGGTTTTAATGGAACAGGGCAGGATAACCATACCCCTCATCCCTTTAAAAGACCCGCTGGAAACCGGAGCGGCGATATCGTCGAGATCGTAGCAGACCGTGGCCATTTTTTTTACCTGCTCCACGGTATAATCCGTCTCCAGTTCAATCGTGCGTTCGGCCGCCCGACTGAGGATCAAGTGGGTGGCGATGTTTATTTGCTGGAGGATCTCCAGCAGCCGGATGCCGTAAATGGCCCCCGAGGCCCCGGAGATGCCGATGATAAGTCCCTGGTCGGGCATCGATTACTAATCCTTATCTGTATTTCATTTGTTACTCCCTCGCCCCCACTTCGGGGGAGAGGGCTGGGGTGAGGGGGATCCAACCTTTTCTATGATCTTCCGGGTCAACCGCTCCGTCATATTCACGATGGTCTGGATCTCTTCCGGGTTCAAATTATCCCAATGGATACCGGCGGTGACTACCACATTTTTTTTAAGGGCCGAGGCCAATACTTCCGATATCGTCCTGGCGGTTACATCCTCCTTATGTCCCAACAGGGTCAGCACCGAAGAAGTGGCGCTGGTCTTCTTCTTATCCCGCAAACTGGGACGGGGCAGCGCCAGGGCTACGGCCCCGATATGGGGGTGGGTCCCGCCCCAGACGGCGACCAATAAATCCCGCCCCACGGCCTTTACCAAGGCCTCCAATTTAAAACGCCCCTCTTTGATGGAAACGGAAATAGGCTTCATCATGGATATCGGCGTTCCCCCTGCCGGCCCCCCGGTCCAGAAAGGTTGGACCTCAGGGCTTGAGGACTCTGATCATAGCCTCCACCGCGGCTCGGGCGAAGGCGGGGTCATTTAAATAGGCCTCAACCGTCTGAAGGGTGATTTCGGGTTTACAATGCTGCCGGAGGGTTTCGGTAAAGAACCGATCCTCTTCCGGATCATAGGCGGCGCTGCCGGGGGCATCCGCCGTAGACCAGCCCCGGGTAGGGATCAGCAGGATCACCGGTCCCTGGGCCTGATTCAGTTTCCCGGCCATTACTTCGGCCACCTGTTTTAATTCATCCGTACTCAAACGAAGCCAGGTACGGTCCTTATCCAGATCGTATTTGCGCCGCTGGGCGTAATCCGGTTTATAGTTTTTCCGGCTGGGGCTCATGAAATTCACCCCGCTGGGGGCGATCACTTGCGGGATACCCAATTTTCCGGCCGCCTCCAGCCGCTTCGGTCCGGCGGCCCGCATGCCGCCCAGGAGCTGTTCGCCCACCCCGCCGGGAGCCAGATCCACCACGCCGTCAAAATAGCCTTCGGCGATCATCTCCTCCATGGCCCGGTCGCAGATGCCGGCGGCGTGAAACCCGATGACCTCGAAACCGGCCTGGGTGAGGCCGTCCTGGATGAGGTGAGCGCAGGGATCGCAAGGTCCGAACATGGACAGCGCGATCTGCTTTTGGGCCGATCCTCTGGCCGCCTCCGCGGAGAACCGAGGTTCCTGGGCCATGGCCCAGACCGCCCGGGCGGCCCGATTAAGCACATTTTTCAAGTGGGGGCTCAACCCGGAGAGCTCAATAACCGTGTGAAAGAGCATGATGTCGCCGGTCCCGATGTAGCGGGTGGAGAGCCCCGGCAGGGCAGCGCTGGAGGAAACCATGACTTTGGGAATTCCAAAGGGCAGCGCGCGCATGATGTTCGTGGCGATCATGGAAAGTGTGGCCCCGCCCAGACCAAGGACGCCGGCCAACCGACCCTCCTCCAGCAGTTTCCGGGCGATCTGGACCGCCCCCTGGGTCATAGCCCTGGTAATACCGGTCCGATCGCGGGAGGCGCGGACGGCTTCAATCGTGGTTCCTCCCTGCAAAGCGACTTCGTCCGACAGGATATCCCCCTTCTCCCCGGCCGCCGCTCCCATGGACAGATCCATGGTCAGTGCCCGGCCGCCCAGCGCCCGGATTTGATCCCGCAAATAAAGGGTTTCCTGCGCCTTGGTATCCAAGGTTGAAATAATCAAAATGGCTGAGTCCATAGAGTTCATCATGATTTAAATATGATCCGTGTTTTTTTCAATTGACGTGCTTCGTAGAGAGGTCACCGACCTGTCATTGCGAGGAGTGCAGCGACGACGCAATCCCCCTGGCAGCTTAGGACTTCCCCCAGATCAATAAGGGGATTGCTTCGCTCGCAATGACGAGGCGATTAACCTTCTCCGAAACCCTCACCCGTTAGGCCTGACCTTGTTTCCTCGACGCTTCGCGCCAGGCGCTCTGCGCTCCGCGTCTTCTATTTCCCCGCCTTGACCCACTCTTCCAATTGGGTCTTCAAAACCTTTTTATCGACCTTGCCTGAATCCCCTACCGTCGGCAGGGCCGGGACCAATTCCAGACGTTCGGGCAGCTTATAGGCGGAAATCTTCTTCTCTTTCAAAAAGGCCTTCATCTCTTCAAAGGTCAGGGTCTGCCCGACCTTGGGAACCACGTAGGCGCAGGCCCGTTCCCCCATCTCCCGATCCGGGTAGCCGACGACGGCTACACTGGCCACCGCGGGATGGCCGTTCAGCAGGCCTTCGATTTCCGCCGGGTAAATATTCTGGCCGCCACGGATGATCATGTCTTTAGCCCGTCCCAGGATCCAAAGGCAGCCCTGGTCGAACTTGACGATATCGCCGGTGGTGGTCCAGCCGTCCTGATCGAAAACCGTGGCCGTTAATTCTGGATCCCGAAAGTAGCCGGCCGGGGCATGGGGGCCCCGGAACCAGAGGATCCCCGGTTCGCCGTCCGGGACGGGATTTCCCTGTTCGTCCTTCAGGACCACCTTGTTGCCCGGAAGCATCCGGCCCACTGTCCGGCGACGCAGGTCCTTGGAGTCATCGACCGAACAACCGGACACGGAGCCCACGTCCTGGGTACCCAGGTCACTGGTAATGGCGGCCCCGAAGGCCTTTTCGGCCTCTTCCGCCACCTGGGGCGACAGGTAACCGCCGGCGGACCGGATGAACCGCAGGGAGCTCAAATCATACTTCGAGGTATCCGCCTCGAGCATCCGTACCAGGTGGGTCGGCACCACCCCGATGGCCGTGGCCTTTTCCTTTTCGATCAGGGCCAGGGCCGCCTCCGGGTTGAATTCTTCCAGCATCACGGTTTTGGCCCCGGCCAGGGGGGCCGCAAAATAGGTCAGGGTCCCGGCGGCTCCGCCGGCATGAGGGGCGATGGCCATAGTGATGTCGTCCTTGGTCAGCTTCCAGATGGCCACCCGTCCCTTGGAAGTGCAGACCCGGGGGGCGATGGGCCACTCGACCAGCTTGGGTAGCCCGGTCGTCCCGGTCGTACTGGTCAGCAGACCGATGTCCCATTGGGGGTTGAACCGGCGAGCATTCAGCAGCGCCTCGTCGATCGGTTTGGCCAGGGATTCCTCAGCCAGCTTGATCAGGGAATAGGTATTTTTCGGGGCCTCCGGGGGAACCGTCTCCTCGAAAAGAAAAATGTGCTTTAAAAACGGAAAACGGACCTGCAGCCCCTTATACATTTCCAGGTAATTAAAATTGCGGTAGATATAACAGATGATCACCGCCTCGGCCTGGGTCTTTTCGACGAAGTGCTCCAACTCCCGCTCCCGCAGATAGGGGTAGACGGTCAGGGAAATAAGCCCGGCCCGTTCGCTGGCGACGCGGGCCAGAAAGCCATAGACGCTATTGGGGGATTGAATAATGATCCGGGCATCCTTGGGGATACCCATCTGGACAAAGGTCTGGGCGATCCCGTCAATCAGCCGTTTGGCCTGCTTCCAGGTGAGCCGGTATTTGGAATCCACCAGGGCTTCGCGATCTCCGAATTCCCGCACATTGCGTTCGTAAAAATCATAAAAGGTTTCGTCGGTCCAGTACCCGTCGCGGGTATATTCATCGACCATTTCCTGCGTGTAGCGTATGGGTTTCACTAAGAACCTCCCTAAGGGAACTTTTGTTGTCTTTATTAGGGGCGACCGGCCGGTCGCCCCTACTTCCTTCATCATTCGAAATTGCGTTCGATATTCAATATTCGTTTTCTATTTTCGTATTGCCCCACCTCATACTTGAGGAGGGCACCCCCAAAGTATGGAAATCCCCCCCCCGCCCCCCTTTTTCTAAGGGGGGAGTTAAAGTCCCCCTTTGACAAAGGGGGATTTAGGGGGATTTGAAACGGTTACTTGTATATTAACCTCCTCACACCAATCCAAGACAAGCCAGGACGCCTCCCTTTCTTGTCAGGGAAAGGGAGGCAACCATGGGAAAATGAGGAGGATTTCGAAAACGGTTTAGATGGCTATAACCCGAATTCCTTCCAGCGGCTTTCAACTTGCCTGACCATATCCGGGTCCAGAGCAATCGGGATGGGTTTCTCCTTCCAGTCGTAGGGAATGGTGGCGTCCAAAAGCAACCGGCCGGTGATGTCCCGGGAATCGATGGGCAGCGATGGATCCAACGGCGTGGATCGCCCGCGCTTGATCACCTGGCTGCGGTTGGGCTGGAAGCGAAAGCTCAGGGCGTACATGACCCGGGGAATGTCCCAGGCGTCGATGTCGTCGTCCACCACGATGACGGTCTTCAGCCCGTAAGCGCCCATTTCGGTGGAGATGGCCGCGGTCAGCACCTGATCGGCGTGGCCCGGGTACATCTGTTTCAGGGAAATGATGGCCAGGAAGCGGCCCGATCCCTCGGGTGGACAATATACCGATTTGATCCCCGGGATTTTCATGGCAGTCAATTGCTGCCAGAGGGTCGACCCGTAAGACAAGGCCATGGTCATGTGCGTATCGGTCACCGCTCGGCCAACCGTGGTCCCCCAGAGTATGGGGTTGTTCCGGAAGGTAACGCATTGGACGTCAATAAAATTCCGGGGGTCCGTGCCCACCCCTGAATAGTAGCCGGTGTATTCCCCAAAGGGGCCTTCCGGCAAAAATTTTTCCGCATCCACCAATCCCTCGATGACGATCTCGGCGTGGGCCGGGATGGGCAAGTCCACCGTCTCCCCCTTGACCACTTCAATGGGGGCCCCGGCGATGGCCCCGGCCACATCGTACTCGGAAACGAAGGCCGAGAGCCGGGCCGCGCCCAAGACAAACAGCAACGGATCCCCGCCGATAACCGAGGCCACCGGCATGGGCTTTTTCAGGGCCTGGTATTTCTTGAGCATAATATCGGCATGTTTGCCCTTGATGAATTGGGTGCCGACCTTGTCCTTCTCCAACAATTGGGAGCGGTACGTCCCCAGGTTGATCCAGCCGGAATCCGGATCCTTGCTGATAATATAATGGGCCGTGCCGATAAAGCGCCCCCCGTCCTTGGGATACCATTTGGGTACCGGGAACTTGAAGAGATCGATATCGCTCCCCTTCATGATGTTTTCCTTGCAAGGGGCCTGGTCCCGTTCCACCCAGACCGGCGGGATCAGTTTGTCGCCCACCTTGACCCATTGCTCCATGAGCCCCACCAGGCTGGTCTCCCTGGGCATGCGCATGAGGATCGCTAACCGCTGGGTGGTGGTGCAGACGCTGGTCATGACCGGGCTGGTATAACCCTTCACGTTTTCAAAGAGCAGGGCCGGACCAAGTTTTTCCTCATTCAGTTTGGCGATATGAGATAACTCCAGGTTCCAATCCACTTCCGCCTTCACCCGATGCACTAATCCGTCGGGTTCCCCTATGGCAATAAAATCTCTTAAATCTTTCATCGTTATTCTCCAGGCCTCCTTTATTTATTAGTATAATGATATGAAAATAGTACCCTCGACAGATTCCACTCCGCGGGGGTCTCGGTTCGAGCGAAGTCTGGCCTTTGGTGAGAGGCCAAAGGCCGTAAACGCTCCCCGGTTTTCCATCCTTCGAAAACCGCTGGCCGACTGGTCCATCCCGGTCGTCCTCTCCCGGCCGAAACGGATCAGTCTCCGCTCCAAGATCCTTCCCCCCGCGGGGAATCGGCTAAAATTTCCGGCCCTGCATCAACCCGGCCACAATCTGTTCCATGGCCGTGGCCTTGGGCTTTACCACCGGCTCCACCTTCTTCTGGCTCCAGACCGTTTCCGGCCGGGCCTGAAGGATGCGCACATTACCGCCGGCCGGCAGGTCCTTGTCCACGGCCCACTCAATATCCATCTGTTTGCCGTAATGGGCCTCGATCAACTTGCCGTACCGGGCCAGTTCCTTGATGTCTTTGTCGATGACTGATTGAACTTCCTTGCGTTCCTCTTCGACTTCCATCTCCACCAGTTGGTTGCGTTCGGGATTGGTAGTGAAATACATTTCCTTGCGGGAAATGGTCCTCTTGAGGATCTCCAGGTTGATTTTATCCACCACGAATTGGTCAGGAGTTACCGACCCGCTGACCACCGACTCCCCCACCCCCCAGTTGGCATCGATGACGATCACCGAAACGTCCCCGGAGGCCGGATTCAAGGTGAACATGACCCCGGCCGTAAAGGAGTTGACCATCTTCTGGATGCCCACGCTGATCAGGACCTTCTCATGGTCAAAGCCCATCTTGATCCGGTAGGTGATGGCCCGGGGGGTAAACAGGGAAGACCAGCATAACCGAACCTTGTCGAGGATTTCTTCCTGGGTGCGGACAAACAGGTAGGTCTCCTGCTGCCCGGCAAAGCTGGCCCCGGGCAGATCCTCGGCCGTGGCGCTGGAACGAACGGCCACCGGCATCAGGGGCAGTTGCAGCTCCCGCCATAAATGGTTATAGCTATCCCCGATAGCCGTGGCAATCTCCTCGGGAATCGGAGTGCCTTCGATCAAGGCCCGAACGAATTGACTGGCGGCCTCCACCCCGTCCAGATCCTGCGGGTCCAGATCCCGGAGTCGATCAAAAATCGGTTTCTTCAATCCCTGTTGGTTCAAATAGTCGTCATAGGCTTCGGTGGTTATGGCATAACCGGGAGGGACCGGAATGCCAGCCCGGAGTAACTCCCCCAGACTGGCATTCTTCCCGCCCACCAAAGGCAAAAAGCTCAGGTCGCATTCTTCGAACCGCAAAATATAAGGGCTTTTTACTTCCTGACCCATTCCTTACCTCCTGATGGTGATAACTCCCGTGCTGCCGTCCACCTTGATATAATCCCCGGTCTTGATCGCCTGGGTGCCGAGACCGGTGCCGACGATAGCCGGCACGCCGTATTCCCGGCAGACAATGGCCGCGTGACACATGACCCCGCCCACGTCGGTGACGCAGGCCTTGATCTTCTGAAAGGCCGGGGCCCAACTGGGCGAGGTGGTGGGGGCCACCAGGATCTCGCCTTCCTGCAGTTGGTTGATTTCGGTCACGCTGCGGCAGACCCGGGCCGGCCCTTCCACCTGTCCGGGAGAGCCGGGGAAGCCCTTGAGTTCGGTCAGAGTGCTCAGATCGCCCACCTCTTTGGCCTTGGCCCAGTTGGTCATGCTCTCCGAGGTGACCCCCCAGAGAACGATGGTAAAGGGCTCGGTGATGGACTCCGGGGCGATCCCCAGGGCCGGCGGCGCGGTCCACTGCCGGAACTTATCCATGACTCCCTTGCGCCAGGCGATCTCCTTGGGCCAGTAGAGCGGTCCGCGGGCTTTGGTGCCCGTGGCCCAGCCGGTGACCAGATCCCAGAGGGCGTCCTTGATCTCGCTACGCGAGAGGTACCAGATATCTTCCACGTCCTGGATAAAGCCGTGATTGACCAAAATGCTGGAAATTTTGCGCATTTGTTTCCAGAAGATGCTGTGAAACCAGTGCTCCACATAAAAGAGGTGGTTCTCCACGTAAGGAAAAACCGTTTTAGAGGTGCCTAGAAGCTGGTCGAAGGTAGCCCGGTCCTCATCGGTTTTCAGGAGCTTGCGGTATTCGGTGGTGATCTTGTCCCGTTCTTCCCGAACATCGGCCAAGGGCCGTTCAATGGTGCCGCCCTTTTTCAGGGTGCCGATATAGATGCGGATCGAATCCAGCGGGATGTTGAGGTCATCCAGCCAGCAGGAGTCGTGGTGGTACCAGCCGGTCCCGGTGGAGATGTAGAACCAGGGGTCTTTGGCCTTATCGAAGGCGGCCGTCCACTTCTTCCCCGCTTCTGTGGCCTCGAGTTTAGGCCAGAGTTGATCGATCATTCCCCCGCCCAGGATGGCGTCGGCCAGACCCAGTTCCATGGCCAGCTTGGCCAATTTTTTCAATTCCTCGTCGGGTTGATACATGATGACGTCCACCCCGGAGACCATCTGGGTGACCCGCTGGATGGGGATATCCGGGAAGGCCTTCTGGCAGAAATCTAAAAAGACCACGTAGGCGGCATACCCGAGGTTTAAAAATTCAAAGTGATATTGCCAGGCCAGGATGCCCAGGTCGATCAAATCGTCGTATTTTTTCAGGAGTTTATATCCGCTGCTGATCCCCAAACCCTCCATGACCACCGACTCCTCTTCCATTTCCGGCAGATCGGAGATTTCGATGGCCGCTACCCTTTCAATCACCTCCCGCATCTTCTTTTCCCAATTATCATGGAGGCGATCCCAATTCTGGTAATAATAGCCGGCCCGCTTCATGAAGAGTTCGACCCGGGCGGGGATCGTGCTCGGATCGGCCACCGGGACGGGGGTAATGTAGATATTGCCGTTTACGATGCGGTGATCGACTCCCAGGGCCGGCGGGACGATGAAAACCCGGGTGTTATTCTGCGACAGGGCTAAGAACCAGGCCTCATCCCAGATGATGTCAAAAGGATACATCGGCTCGGGATAATGAAGGGCATCATTAAACCAGAACATGCCTTTCTCATAGGCCTTTCGCTCCGGATCGTCGGTGGTAAAAAGATAATGGTAGGGATACATGCGTTCCCAGCCTTCCGTGCCGGGGATGGTGGGGATTTCATGGGGGTCAGGAAACTTCATATTGGTTCCGGCCATCTTTGCTTCTCCTTTTTGGTGGTGGGTAAAAATTAAAAGCAAAATACCTCTCCCTAAATTAAAGAACTATTAAAAAAAATCACCTCCTTTTCGTGTTTTTCGGAGTCCCTCAGGGATTGCAATTACAGCGTCGGGATGCTTGCGGATAGGCGCCAGGCCTCTGGGAGCTAGTTTAAAGGGTAAAAAAAAACCCGGGTCTTGTCAAGACAATTGATTTTATGATACTATAAGAATTATTTATAGCTGGGACTCACCCATATGAACCTTAACCAATTAAAATTATTTTATATTTCAGGGAAAAGCCAGAGCTTCTCCGCCGCCGCCGAAGAACTCTATCTGACCCAGCCGGCTGTGACCATGCAGGTCCGGCAACTGGAAAACTATTTTGGGGTACCCTTGTTTCATCGCCACGGAAAACGGATCGAGTTAACCGAGGCCGGCCGCCTCCTTTTCGGCTATGCCCGGAGAATCTTCGACCTGACGGCAGCCGCCGAAAGGGCCGTCTGGGAGTTGAGGGACCTGGAAAAGGGAACCCTAAAAATCGGCACCACCAAAACCTACGCCAAGCACCTCATGCCGGCCCTGATCTCCTCCTTTCGCGAACTGCACCCGGGCGTCCATGTCATCCTGGATGAGGGCAGCTCCGCGGAAATTGCCCGCAGCCTGCTGGTCCACAAGAATGAGTTGGCCCTGATCGCCAAGGAATCCTATCCCCCGCCCTTAAAGGTGATTTCCTTTGCCCAGGAGGAACTGGTCCTGATCCTGGGACGCTACCACCCTTTAAGCAGGAGTCGCAGGCTGACCTTCCAGGATCTGGCCCGGGAGCCGCTGATCATCCGGGAAAGGGGCTCCGGCACCCGGGATATTATCCTGGATCATTTTCGGAAAGCTAGAATCAAACCCTCCATATTAACCGAAGCGGGCAATGTGGACTTCATCAAGGAACTGGTGGAAACCGGCAAGGGGATCTCCTTCGTGGTCCGCTCGGCGGTGGAAGAAGAACTGAAACGGGGCGCCCTTAAAACCCGGGCACTGGACGAGGGGCCTTTTTATTTAAATGTGGATATTGTTTTCTTGAAAAACCGCAGCCTCTCCCCCACGGCTCAGGCCTTCCTGGACCTGCTTTTGAAAAAAATCGGGGTCAGCGATGAAGCCCTGGCTTGAAAGGGACCTACCCTTTTCGACCGACCCGCAGCAACGGTTATTCCATTGACACCGAACTTATTTAAAAGATAGAATGCCAATCAAATTGGCATTCTATCTTTTACATTATGATACGAGGTGATTTATGGTCCAGGTGAAAAAAATGGCGTTCAGTACGGATTTTTCAGAGAATGCCGATCAGGCCTTTGATCTGGCCTTTGATCTGGCAAAAAAGTACGGGGCCCGGCTGTTTCTGGTCCACGTGGTCCCGCCCCTGGTATTTCCTTCTCCTGCCATGGAGGAATTCATTTCCGAACAGGCCAATTACCAGTTCATCGAACAGGTGACTCAACGGTCCGCAGAACAGATGGAAAGCCGTTATGTCCAGCGGATGGGCGATTACAGCAACGTCGAGGTCCGGGTCCTTTCCGGCCATCCGGCCAGTGAACTCTTGAACTTTATCGACCAGGAACAACTGGACCTGGTCGTCATGGGCACTCACGGGTTTACCGGGCTAGCCCACTTTTTTTTAGGAAGCACCGCCGAGAAAGTGGTCCGCCGGGCGAATTGTTCGGTCCTCACCGTCCGAACCACGGCCCGGGAATGATGGGCTGCCGAATCTTTCAATCCTTTGAGAATATACCCAACCCGACGCTTCACGTAAAAGTCGGCCTTTAAGGCCGTCGATCGGCTGCCACTCCGGATCGAAATCCG
>CAVUPH010000009.1:0-65464 GCA_963743305.1 uncultured delta proteobacterium | reverse complement strand
GGGCCGGGAAATAACCGCCGATGCCTTGTTCGACTCAACGGGCCTTCGCCCGCTATCTGGTCCAAGAACGTCAGGCCCATTATCACTTTACTGTCAAAAAAAACCAACCCGGATTGTTAGCAGACATCACCCTTTCTTCTTCCAGGACCGCCAGGAACCCGATTTTGTGGAGTACACACCTCCGGACCACGGGCGGATCGAAACCCGTAGAATCTGGACCACCACCGAACTCAACACCTACCTCAATTTCCCTTACGTCGGACAGGCCTTTGTCATTGAACGAGAATCCATCCAAAAAAAGACCGGCCAGCACACCTCTGAAACCGCCTATGGTCTCACCAGCCGGACCCCCGAACTGGCCGACCCCCAACGGTCTTCTTGCGCTCCAACCGAGGCCACTGGTGCATCGAAAATAGTTGCCACTACATCCTCGACTGGAACTATGATGGAAGATCGTAGTCGCATTCGCAAAGGCCATGGCCCGGAAAACATCTCGCTCCTTGTTGTTGTGCCATCGCTCGTTATCAAGTCTAAGGGCGCCCGCAGCGTCGCCCAAAAAATGCGGGAACTCACTCGTAATACTCGGTTAGTCTTCGATTATCTGCGCATGACCAAGAGCCCTTGTCCCCAGGTCTCTTCTTGACGTCCAGGGGAGAACAAATTTACCGTGGGGAGGGGTTTTCTGCGCGCCGTCTGCTCAGTGACCGACAGGGGCCTTTTAAGGTTCCTGGATCCCGGATCGGGTCCGGGATGACTACGAAAAGATTTCTATATCTTTCAGGCATTCCTCGACGCCGGCTACCCGGACGCCCGGGCGCAGGTTGTAGCCGGTAGCGGTCATGGGGGCAGACGACCCAGGTCTTTTCCGGTTGTAGCGCCTCCAGGGTTCCGGGAAGCCCCGGGTTAGGTGGGGAGAAGGAGGCCTTGAATTCAAAGGCCAGGCGCCGACGACCCTTGTCCAGGATCAGGCCCATTCCTTCTTCCCCGACAGGAACCGCAGAAGGCCGGCTGCCCAGAGGGGCAGGGCGGCGGCAGCTCGCTTGCGAGGTCAATATTGAGATCGACCCATACTCCGAGCGCATTTGTGTAGGCTGACCCTATTTTAACCGAAGCAGAGCACCATGTCCTTAAGCAATTCCACAGCTAGGATGCTGAACCTGATCGTGGTCTACCTGGTCTGGGCAGCACCTATCTTTTATCTGTTTGACCGTCCATGAAGGAAGCGGCTTCCCTCCCTTTGCCATGGCCGCCAGTCGGACCCTCTGTGCTTCAGCGATCCTTTTTGTCCTGGCCAAGGGTTTTGGCCATTGGTCCCGGCCTTCAGGCCCTGAACTGCGGGTCCTGATCGTTTCCGGCCTCCCTGGTTGTGGCTCCGAGGAAACGGGCTGGTCACCTACGCCGAGCGCCACGCCAACTCCGGTTATGCCGCGGTCGGTCGTCGGCACCACCCCCCTGTGGCCGGTTATGGTAGAATCCATCATTGAGCGGAAGGCGCCGTCTTTTCTATTAGTGCTTTCGCTATTGATCGGTTTTCTGGTCCGGCCGTCCTGGTGACGCCGGTCCTGAAGCAGGGCCTTTGGGCCGATGCCTCCTCCACCGCGGCCCTCCTGCTGGCCTCCATGGCCTGGTCGGGAGGCTCTCTTCTGCAGCGCCGGCCGCCCAAGGCCGCGCCTATTTTAACCTCCGCCTATCAGCAATTTTTCGGGAGCCTGGGACTTGATCGCCCTGATGCTGCTTTCCGGCGAACCCTGGCCGCACCCGGAGACCGATGGCCTGGATGGGTTGGATCTACCTGGTGATTTTCAATCGCCGATCGGCTTCACCGCCTACGTCACCGCCGTGCGCAGCCTTCCTCTCTCCGTGGTCATGACCTACGCCTATGTCGCCATCGCCGTCCTCTTAGGCTGGCTGGTGCTGGGAGAGCGCATTACTATATCGACCATCCTGGGGACAGCCCTGATCCTTACCGGGTCTTCCGGGTTTTTTGGAAGCGGCTGGGTCCGGGCAGTAGATGATCTTAGAAAGCGCGGCCGGTGAGAGGCTCGCGCCGCCGGCAGCCTTTCTGTTGCACGTTCATCGTTATCCAGAAAAGGTTCCGAGAAACCGCCTACGGTCATCAACCGCTCTGGAACGCTTCCCGGGTGGTCAGACCCTTCTGGAATTTCATCGAGGCTGAGGGTGGAGCGCGAATAATGATAACGCCCTAATAGGGAATCCCCACCCCGGCGGTAAAGGTCGAGGCGAGCGGAACCCGGTGACCAGGAAGGAGTGTTTGGCCCTGGACACGTCATAAAGGCCTTTGATCCAGTTCTTCCAGCGGGGGAATGTGCAGTTCGTCAAAGACCAACAGGGTGTTCGGCCGTCCTATCGCCTATTTAAGATATCCTGACGGTCGTCACCAATTCGAGTCGCAGGCATCGTCCGGGAAACGCGGTCAAAAGGTCCTTGCCACCTGGTCTTGCCACCTGGCGGGGACCGCGACAATCACCATTTTCGAAGGTCTTTCAGCACATAAGGTGCGAGATAACGCATGTGGGTGATTTATAGGTTATTCCAAACAGCCAAGGCTATTTGGAGTTCAATAAAAATTAGACGGGAAGGGGTCGGAGATTTCCCAATCAATTGGGGATTGTTCTCAGTCCGGCCTTTTGGGCGGCCTGGCTGAGCCGTCGATCAATGGTGGCGATGGCCAATCCTTTGCGGAGTGCCAGTTCCAGATAAGCGGCGTCATAGGCGGTCAGCGAATAGGCCAGGGCCAGTTCTGGAATCGGTTGATCGCTTCGAGATGGAAGGGGTATTGGTTTGAATGGGGAGGAAGCCGTATAAGGCTACCATCTGAATCCGATCGGCTTCGGTGATCCGGTTCCGTTTTTGGGCCATCAACAAGGCGTTCGAAATTTCTATACCACCAGAGGGCCGGCACCCAAAAAGTGTCTTCGGATGACCTTCTGCCGGAGCATCGGCCCGACCGGAACGCTCTTCCGGGAGGACCAGGAAAGGGCGAAGGACGAATCCAATGCCCCTCCATTAATAGCGTCTCCCTTCTTCAATCAGCTCCGACAATATTGACCGTTCCCGCACCACCTTTTTGACGGCATTTTTTGGAATTCTATGGCAATGGATTGAAACCCTTTGCCCCCTCCCGATGACTTTGGAGGGATAAGCCGGGCCACTTCCTTTCCCCGCCGGGGTAAATGATGAAAGTCTTTCCCTTTTCGGTTTCCCGCAACAATCCGCAAAGTGTGCGTTTTTGCCTCGAAGGCATTACTTTTCGATGAGTTCCCCTCTTCTCCGGCAGTTTTCAGCTATTAAAACTAGTTTATTAAACCACTTCATTTATTGCAAAAGAAAAATAGCTGATAATTGTTGTTTCCAAAAATTGTCCGGCTTGCTATAAACAGGGCTCAATTTTTAGGCGCAAAGGAGCACCTACTAAAAGACAACGGACGTTTGAAAGACAAGATAGCCGCCTCACCGGGGCGGCCAGCGGCATCGGCCGGGCCACGGCCATTCTCTTCGCCCGGAGGGGGCCGAACTGATCCGCGGCCATCTCCAGGAACCGGATTGCAGGAGACCCTGGCCGCGGTCCAGGAGGCGGGAGGGAAAGCGGTGATCAAACCGGTGGACGTATCGGTGGAGCAAGAGGTCAAGGGTCTCATCGACCTGGGCCTCAGCACCTACGGCCGGATCGATATCCTGATCACATAACGCCGGTATCACCCGGACAAATGGCCGGTCTGGAGGAGCAGGACGGCGAGGACTGGAAAAAGGTCCTGGAGGTCAACCTGCTGGGCGCGATGTACGGGATCAAGCACCTGGCCCGACACATGCAGGACGGGGCTCCGGGGCCATCGTCAACACCGCCTCGAGGCCGGCACTTCGCTCCGGGGCCGGGGGAACGCTACAGCGCCAGCAAGGCCGCCCTGATTAACTTCACCCGACCGGCGGCCTGCGCGATCTGGGCGGGTCCGAATGTGCGGGTGAACGCCGTCTGCCCCGGGCTGATCCGAAACCGGGATGACCCGACCGGTCTTCGAGTATGCCCGGTCCTCGGGCAAGGAGGCCAAGCTGGAAGCGCGGTGAACTGCGGCGCTACGGCCGGCCGGAGGAGACCGCCGCCGCCGCCGCTTTCGGCCAGCGACGAGGCCAGCTTCGTGACCGGTCAAGCCCGGCCGTGGACGGGCAACACGGCCTCGCTCAATCTGCCGGGGATGAAGTTCTAGTTTAAAGATAATATCCCTTCGAGTCACTTCACGTCGAAAAGGAGTGATTCATGTCCTTTCAGCATATCCTTCTGGAGCAGAAAGAACACATCAGCATCCTGACCATCGATCACCCCCCGGCCAATGCCTGGAACCTGGCGGCCATGGAGGAGTTGAAGGAACGATTGGACCACCTGGAAAACGATCGGCAGACCCGGGTGGTGATCCTGACCGGGGCCGGTGAAAAGATCTTTTCTTCGGGGTTCGATGTCTCGGATGCGGCCAATGCCTCGAAGACCAGTCCCCTGGGTCGGGAACTCTGGAGGCGGCTGGATCGTTTTCCCAAGCCGACGATTGCCGCCTTGAACGGCCACGCTGCTGGGTGGCGGGTTGGAGCTGGCCATGGCCGGCCATTTCCGGATCATGGTCGATAACCCCAAAGCCTCCGCGGGTCTGACCGAACTCAACCTGGGGATTATCCCCGGCTGGGGCGGGACCCAGCGCTTGCCCCGTCTGGTGGGTCGGGCCAGGGCCTTGGAGATGATTCTCTTCAGCCAACGGATCGGCCCCCGGGAGGCCCTGGAGATCGGGCTGGTCAACCGGCTTGGCTGAACCCGGAAAATTGATGGAAGACGCCCTGGAATTGGCCCGGAAACTGGCGGAGCGGCCGCCTATCGCCGTGAGCTGGGTCCTGAAGGCCTTAACTGAGGGGACTTATGAGGGGATCGATGCCGGGCTGCGGGCCGAGGCCGAGGGTTCCGCCGCCGTCCGGGAAACCAAAGACCGGATGGAAGGATTCCAGGCTTTTCTGGAGAAACGAAACCCCGTTTTTACCGGGGAGTAATATTATTACGATGGGACATTTATATATTTACTTGGTATTAATTTAGTTGTTTGAAAAAGCATTAATAAATCCCTCCCGACCTCCCTTTTCCAAAGGGAGGGAATTTGTTTGCCGGCTGATCCAGGGAGAAGAGGAGTTTCCTGGAAGCCATAAAATTTCTTTGAGAGGTTGACTGAAATGAGCATCGATTGGAATACAGTGTCCAGAGATCCGCAGGAATTTGTGTTCACCTATACCTGGAAGGATGTGGTCCTCTACGCCTTGGGCATCGGCGCCCAGGTGGACGAGCTTCCTTTCCTTTACGAAAATACCCCGGGAGGTCCTGGTCTTTCCCAGCTTCGCCACCAAGGCCTCCGGAAAACTCCTCATCGAGTTGAGTCGGCAGGTCGAGGGCTTTCGGTTTCTGCACGGCGAGCAGGGAATTCGCCTGTATCGGCCGATCCCCCCCGAGGGGAGAATCATGGCCGCCAGCCGAATAGCCGACGTCTATGACAAAGGCAAAGCCGCGGTCATTCGTTTTCTGACCGCGGGCCGGACCGAAAAAGGGGACCCTCTCTTTGATGTGGAGCATATCGCCTTTCATGTGGGCGCCGGGGGTTTTGGAGGCGACCCGGGGCCTAAAGCCGTTTCTTTGAACCCTCCCGAAAGCGTCGCGCCCGATTTCAGCGTTGCTTACCCCATTCCCGAGAACCAGGCCGCCCTCTACCGCCTCAGCGGGGACCTGAACCCCCTGCACCTGGACCCCGAGTTCGCCCGGCGCGGCGGCTTCGACCGGCCCATTCTCCATGGACTCTGCACCTACGGCTACGCTACCCGGGCCATTCTCCACGGCCCCTGCGGCGGGCAGGTGCCGCGCTTTAAAGAATTCAAGGCCCGCTTCTCCGGCGCGGTCTATCCGGGCGAGACCCTCGTCACCGAGGGCTGGCGGGAATCCGCAGGTCGTTATCTCATCCGGGCCCGCACCGAGCGGGCGGTCGTGCTAAGCAATGCCTACGCTGTGGTTAGCCACTAAAGAAAATTCCTGAAGCTTTTTTAAGTTTGGGCCCACCGGCATCAGATTTTAAACGAACATCGCTAGCCCCCCGACCGTTCCCTGTTAGTTAAATCCCTTGATTTTTTCTGACAACCCTGATCTAATTTCCCGCGAAAAAGTAACCTTCTTTGCTTGCCTTATCTTAAGTCGAGAACCAAGTAAGAGGGGCAGGAACGCATCGCCCCTATTTCGTTAAGAGAGAGTGAAAAGTGAACCGTGAACGAAAAACCGGGGTCCGGTTGCTGATCGTGGTGCTGAGCCTGGCGGTCTCAGGCATTTTGGGGAGCAGGAAGTGGATTTACTGGTGCTGGATATGATTATGGAGCCCGGCATGGACGGACTGGACACGTATAAGCGAGTATCTGGAAATCCATCCCCGACAGAAGGCGATCATCGTCAGCGGCTTTTCGGAGTCGGATCGGGTGGAGGTCGCCCAGGCCTTGGGTGCGGGCGCCTATGTGAAAAAGCCCTATGTCATCGAGAAACTGGGGCTGGCTGTAAGAAAAGAACTGGACCGAGTTCCCTGAACGGGGAAGCTCGGTGGGTCCTTTCTGAAAAGGGTATTTGACGGATTTTGAAAAGTATGCCAGATTAGCAGGAGTAATGACGGGCCTACTGCGGCGGCCACAAAAGACCATTTGCTAAAAAGATGTTTTCGACAACAGGAAAAGGAGAGACCTAATGGGAGACAAGGGCGGCAAGAAAAACAAGGAAAAGGGGCAGAAACAGAACACCGAAAAACAGAGACAAAAAACAAAAAACAAGGCGGATAAGCAGCCCAAAAGAAAACCCTGATGAATAAAACCCATGTATCAAAAATTGCCCAAGAACTGGGCCTGTCACCCGGACAGGTAGAGGCCACGGCCGACCTTCTGGACGGAGGGGGCACGGTGCCCTTTATCTCCCGCTACCGGAAGGAGGCCACCGGGTCCCTGGACGAGGTGGCGGTCACCGCGGTCCGGGACCGGATGGGTCAACTCCTGGAGTTGGACCAGCGCCGGGAGTCCATTCTCAAAGCCATGGAGGAAAGAGGACAGCTCACGGAGGCCTTGAAGGAGAAAATCCAGGCCGCCGAGACCCTGACCGTCCTGGAAGATATTTATCTGCCCTTCCGGCCCAAACGCCGGACCCGGGCCACCATCGCCAGGGAAAAAGGATTGGAGCCGCTGGCCCGCGGTCTTTTTGATCAGGGCGAACTGGACCCCGACACCGAGGCTTCGGCCTACATCGATTCGGAAAAAGGGGTGGCATCAGCGGAAGAAGCCCTGGCCGGGGCCCGCGACATTATCGCCGAATGGATCAGCGAGGATGAGACCGCCCGGGCCCGGATGCGGGATTATTTCGCCTCGCAGGCGGTTTTCCGATCGAAAATTATCACGGGCCAGGAAGAGGCGGGGATCAAATACCGGGATTATTTTGACTGGGAGGAACCCGTGACCAGCGCGCCCTCCCACCGGATCCTGGCTCTGCGTCGGGGGGAAAAGGAGGGCTTTCTTACCCTGCGGGTCATCCCCCCGGAAGAGGGGGCTTTGGAGGTCCTGGAACATCTTTTCATCAAAGGGGAAGGGCCGGCCTCCCGGCAAGTTCAACTGGCCGTGCAGGATGGATACAAGCGGCTCCTTTCTTCCTCCATGGAGACCGAAATCCGCCTGGAGACGAAAAAAAAGGCCGACCAGGAAGCCATCCGGGTTTTTGCCGAGAACCTCCGCCAGCTCCTTCTGACCCCGCCCCTGGGCCGGAAAATGGTCCTGGCCATCGATCCCGGATTCCGGACCGGGTGCAAGGTGATCTGCCTCGACCCCCAGGGGAAACTGATCCATCATGAAACTATTTTTCTATTGTCCGAGAAAAGCACCGTCCAGGCCGGCGTCCGCATTCGGGAATGGTGCGACCGTTTCGGCATTGAGGCCATCGCCATCGGCAACGGTACGGCCGGCCGGGAGACCGAAACGTTCATCCGCGGTCTTGATTTGCCCCCGGGCATCCAGGTGATCATGGTCAATGAGAGCGGCGCCTCCATCTACTCGGCCTCTGAAGTCGCCCGGGAGGAATTTCCCGATCAGGATGTTACCGTCCGGGGGAGCGTTTCCATCGGGCGGAGGCTGATGGATCCGCTGGCCGAACTGGTCAAAATCGACCCCAAGTCGATCGGGGTCGGCCAGTACCAGCATGACGTGGATCCGACCGCCTTGAAGCGCAGCCTGGATGACGTGGTGGTGAGCTGCGTCAACCGGGTAGGTGTGGAGGTCAACACGGCCAGCAAACAACTGCTGACCTACGTCTCCGGATTGGGACCTCAACTGGCCAAAGGGATCGTGGAGTACCGGAATACGAACGGCCCCTTCCGTTCCCGGGAGGCGTTGAAACAGGTGCCCCGGCTGGGCCCCAAGGCCTTTGAGCAGGCCGCCGGCTTTCTGCGCATCCGCGACGGCGAGAACCCACTGGACGGAAGCGCCGTCCATCCGGAGAGCTATCCCCTGGTCGATGCCATGGCCCGGGACCTGGGCTGTTCGATGAGCGATCTGCTCCACGATGAGCTCCTCCGCGGACGAATCGATCTTAGCCGCTACGTCTCGGAGAAGGCGGGCCTGCCCACCCTTGAGGATATTCTGGTCGAACTCTCCAAACCCGGTCGCGATCCCCGGGAGCAGTTCGAGGCCTTCCATTTTGCCGAGGGGGTGGAGAAGATCGAGGATGTCCGGCCGGGAATGAAGCTTCCCGGCGTAGTGACCAACATTACCGCCTTCGGGGCCTTCGTGGACATTGGCGTCCATCAAGACGGCCTGGTCCATGTGAGCGAACTGGCTGACCGTTTTGTGAAAAACCCGGCCGAGGTGGTCAGCTTACAACAAAAAGTGACGGTCCGGGTGCTGGAAGTGGACCTGAGCCGGAAGCGGATTTCCCTTTCCCTGAAGAGCGGATCTTCCTCATCGGGTTTGAAGGCCAAAGGAAAAGAGAAGAAGGGTGAAGGGCGACCGGGCCGGGAACCGAAAGCTCAAAGTACTTTTGTGAACAATCCCTTTATCGCCGCTTTCAGCAAGAAACCGTAGCCTCCGGGTCGATCATCAGGGGGCGGCCGTTGCCACCGATAACATCCGCCAGTTCTTTTACTTGATCTCTCATCATCGCGGAACGGTCGGACAAATCCACCGAGGCGGAGGATGACTCTTCCGCGCTGGCCGCATTTTTCTGCGTTAAGCGGTCCATCTCGGCCACCGCCCGCTGGATCTGGTCGATGGCCCGGGACTGTTCATTCGAGGCCGCAGCGATTCCTGCCACCAGCATTCCGCCCCGCTTCGCTCGCTCTCCCACTTTTCTGAAAACCTCGTTGGTCTGGGTCACCAGTTCCGATCCCTCCTTGACCTTGCGGACGGTTTCCTCAATCAGGCTGGAGGTATTTTGGGCCGCCTCGGCTGCGCGCCTGGCCAGGTTTCTTACCTCGTTGGCGACCACGGCAAAGCCGGCCCCGGCCTCTCCGGCCCGGGCCGCCTCCACGGCGGCGTTGAGGGCCAGCAGGTTGGTCTGGAAGGCGATTCCATCGATTGTTTTTACTATTTTTCCCGTATCCTCACTGGCGGAGGAAATCTGGTCCATCGACAGGATAAGTCCCTTCATGGAGCGGTTGGCCTCTTTCAACACGTGCCCGGCTTCGATCATGAAGTTATTGGCTTGATCGGCGCTCTCGGCATTCTGCCTGGTCGTCGCCGCCATCTCCTCAATAGCCGCGGAAGTCTCCTCTAGGCCGGCGGCCTGTCGGGAGGCATCCTCCGCCAGGGACCGGCTGGCGGTGGAAACTTGTCCGGAGACCGCGGATACCGACTGAATTTCTTCCCGGATGTTCTTCCCGATGTTGTCGATTCGCCGCAGGGCCGCCTGCAGTGCCAGCCCCAGTCCCAAGGCGAAAAGAATGGGCAGGGCCGTACCCAGCGCCACAGCTACCATCTGCCGATAGGCCTTGGTCTCCGTTTGGGCATAGACCCGTTTCCGGTATTCCGCCATTTGACTGTTGAGGTCGAGAATGATTTCTTTATTCTTCCGCCACAGCGGTGTTTCCCGGCTATTCAGGATTTCTACGGCCTGATCCTTCTGGCCGGCCTTGACCACCCCGCTAATTTCCCGAAGGACCTTGAGATCTTCCCGCTCCAGATCGGCTATTTCCAGGACTTTGGCGGTGAAGCCGTTCTCCCCCGCCGACTTGGTAACCTCGGCTAAACGCAGGCCGGCGGCATTGAAGTCTTCCGCCGCCTTTTCCAGGTTTTTAAAGGCGGTGGCGTTGCCGGGGTCCAGGATGATGTTACGGATGGCCTGGCCCTGTTGCAGTCCCTGACTGTAAATGTCTTTGACGCCGATAAGCATGGCTTCGGCCTGGGGTACGACGTGGGTAAGGACCTGATTTATTTTCCAAACCGCGTTGAGGGCAATCCCCGAGGCCAGAGCGGTTACTGCGCAGGTGATCAGGATCGCCACCATGACTTTTTTTCGAATATTCTTCTTTAAGACCTCCATAAGACCTCCATTACGGTACCTACGAACTGCGGGTTGGTGAGCTTAGCCTGAATAGCAGATCGGCATTTGAATAGAAAACTTTATTCTATAGAAGGAATTGTGGCGGAGGGGCTGGCTGCCTGGGGAAAGGACGGGGGCTTCTTTGACCTGGACGGGTGCCTGAAAATTAGCTACTGATTCACGGACATAAATAAAAGCGGCGCGGAGAAAACGATCCGCTCCCTATCTCCGGATCGTTTTCCCGGCGGCAGACTCAACGGGTCATCCAGGACTTCGAACGGACGGTCAGCAGGGCATAGGGGAAGATCCAGAACAGGGTCAGGAAGGAGAAATAGGCATAAAAAATCCCGTAAAAGAAGTCTCCCCGCCGCTCGCAGTAAACATAGTATAAGGTATTTAAAAACGAAAAAATACCGATGGCCAGGAAGACGCGGAGAATGGTGGTCGGGTCCTGAAAGGAAAGGTAAACCAACATCCCCAAAGCGGCCCACCCACCGGATAGCGGAGGTTGGTTGATGATCATATCGAACAGCGAAACCAAACAGGACCAGAAGGGCCGCTTCCAGACGATACGGAAAAAATGGATGGTCTCCCGGATATAACTTCGATCCCAACGGAGGTACATCCGGTAAAGTCGCTTATACGTCCAGGGAACAATCGTGTATACCTCGGCTGATCCCTGGTAGACGGCATCGTACCCTTGAGCCAGGATAAAATTGGTCAAGGCCCGGTCTTCACCATAGGTACAGGGAACCCCTAGAAAGGTTTGCCTCCGCCAGGATTCCAGGACCCTCCGGACCACCTCGACCCGGTAGCCCGCCAGGGCCCCCGGACAGCAATATACCGTCCGATAGGTTGATTGCACCGCCCGCAGGAAATCAAAGGACAAGACGTAGCGAACGTGCAACATGCGGGGGATGAGGCCCTGCTGCCGATTGTAGGCCTTGACCTTTCCGGCCACGGCGCCCACCTTCGGGTCATGAAAGGGACCGGCCATGGAGAGCAGCGTCCCCTTGGTAATGACGCTGTCGGAATCAATAGTAATAACCACTTCTCCCCGAGCCTTAAGAAAGGCTTCCGCCAGGGCTTCCCTTTTACCCCGGTTGACCGGAAAGCGGATAGCCGTGACCTGGTCCGGGTGGTTTGTTCACGGCCCGCTTGATATGCATCCAGGTATCATCCTTGCTCCCGTCGTCCACCACAAAAACTTCCAGTCGATCCCGGGGGTAATCGGCCGCCAAGACCGAATGGATGGACTTTTCAACCATCGGACCTTCATTATAGGCCGGGATGATGACGGTGAGCGACGGGGCGTTCTGAAAGTTCGCCGACGGGAAAGGCCGGTATTGGAACCAAAGCATGGTCCGGAAAACAACAAAGAGGCTGCCCATGGCAGCCAAGAGCAGGCTGGGCCTGACCAACAGGGTGAGCCCGGGGATCGGCTTTGGCGGTCCGGATGATCGGGGAAAGCAGGCCTCCGGTGAGGCTGGTATAGACCAGGATCCCCAGGCCGGCCAGGATGAAAATCCCAAATAGCCAATCCAACAAGTCCGCAGTCCTGCCGGGTTCATTTAATTCTTCCGGTATCGTTTTTGCCGGAAATATATTTTCTTCCGCTATAGTTTTGGGCATTGCCTTTGAAAACATGAGTTTTTACCTGTTTCTCTGGTTTGAGGTAAGAGGGTAGACTGGCTTTTTGAAAACAATCGGAATTTCGAGAGATGAATTTGAATGTATAAACAAGATAAGGTATTACCTGCTCTTTGTCAACGACGCCATCTCTCTTCTCTCCGAAGCATTATCGCCCGCAACCTGGTTTTTGCCCCGGAGCGACCTCCCCCCGTGGAGTCCCGAATAGTCTATTAGTCGTTCCGTTTCTCGATAACGTTAAAAAGTATATTTGAAATTGAGTCATTTACTTGTAATCTTGGGCTAGGTCTGCTTCCTTGACTTGATTCAAAAAGATGCTATATTAGACTAAAAAGAGACGAAGATCATGAAATTCAAGCCGAATATTCAAGGGAAAGTGGGGATTATCCTCTTATTGTTCTGGATAACCCTGGCTCCTATTTTAGGCATCTACTTCGGCCTGTTGGATTCGGATATTCTTAAGGGTAATTTGGCCCTGGAGGATCCGGCCCAAGATTTCCCCGGTGCGAGGAAGCCCGGGTAGTTTGGCCGGGGATGGCTTTTTTTTCTGCCTTTTTCCGTTTTTCTTTTGATTGTCGGTTGTCACCTGCTTAACCTTTCTTTCACTCCTAATCCTTCTCCAGAGACTGCCCGTCCTTCGCTGTTAAAAGACCGCCCTTCCTTCATCCACATCTCCAAACCGGTCTTTATTCTTAAAAAGGAGGTCACCCATGTTCGGCATCGGGAACCAAGAGTTAATTATTATTCTGATTATAGCCTTTTTCGTCTTCGGAGCAAAAAATTTACCCAGTCTGGGGAAAAGTTTAGGCCAGGCCATTACGGGCTTTAAGAAGGGCCTGGAGGATACGGGCCTGGAAGGAACGGATTCCAGAGATAATCAAAAGGAAGAAAAACCATCGGGGGGGAAAAGACCCGCCTAGCGCCTGGCAACCGGGCCTGTTGCTTAAAGATGCTTTGATCCGCCCGTCACTCCTTCCTCGCGGCTCGGACTTTCGCCAGTCCTGGTGGAGTCCGAGTCGTTTCTTCCGCTCGCCAATGAATAGCTATGGCCTAACGCTGATATTATTTTATGATTTGATCGTAAAATGGAGCAAACTCGTCGAGTTCTTCGGGGAGAAACGCCGAGATCATCTGGGCAAAATTGTCGAGAATGACCAGGGAATTGGCATAGGCATCATGGGTATAGTAATTATTGCGCAAATGCCGAATAATATCATGATTGATTCTGGAAACCTTGCTGTAAGTCGCCGGTAACTGGCCTAGTGCAAAATCTGCCTGGTTGTTCTTTCTTGCTTTAAAATACTGTCCGATCAAATAAGAACCCGTCGAACGGAAGATGGTTTCTTCCGTTGAAGCGAAAGGTAAATGGAATCGCGCCATAGGACGCAAAAAGGTCAGGAAGGGGCAATCACTGGTCGCCATATAGAGACCCAATATGGAGGAAAGGCCCCGTTGGACATTGGATTTCAGGGTATAATTACGCTCCTTGGTCCGAACGGTAATCGTGCAGGGGGTAACGGAATCGAACGTTTTGAATTCTTCCATCAGATGGGAGATATTGATACAAATACTACAACAATGGCTATCGGCGGTCACCGGGGGATATTGCGAGCAGCGAAAGGCATGGGCCCATGATGGAATTTCATAGGATTCAGGGAGAAACAGAGACAAGGTCGAGGCATTCAACAGGGCTTCAAAAGTTTTCACGTGGCCATTTTCAAAATCAAACAAATAGGAAATGGAAATAGAAGGTGCGCTCATGATCCCTCCTGAAGGCGAAGACGATCGACAAATTTTTTCGGTTGATCGCCCTTTTGGGTGGGTGGCCACAATATATAGTACTTGGTTTGCAATCTGGCTCCGTGGGCGCCGGGTCTCGGCGTGGGTTTTCCAAAGGTATTCCGGACTTCGAATCCGGGCCTAAGTTACTAACATTATTTAAAGCAGGCCCGCACGCCGATGCTTTGATGCCTGTCAGGTAGGCCCTTCCTCCGGGAAGATTTGAAAACTCGGGGGCCGGGTTAGAACCTAAAAAGCAATATGGAAAACCCTTTCGCCGAGACCCGGCGCCCATACCCGATATAGGGGGTACCCACCCAAAAGGGCGAAGCGTCATTTTTTCCTAGCGTTAGCGAAGGCCGCACGAAAGGCCCTGTCTATCCCACTAAATACGTAATTTAAGGAAACCCGTCCCCGGGGACTTCGACCTCCACCACTTCAATCCGTCCACCGGTCCCTTTCCGACCGCGGCCCGGCACGGACGATTCCGCCGGCCAGAATAGTTGTTTTCAGGGTCATGAATTTCTCCCTCTTCCCAACTTTAGGTAATTGTCGGTTCGGATAGCAAGCGATTTTTTAGCCTGGTGGGTGATGGATTCCTCCTGGTGAGCTTGGGCCGGCGCCTGATCAAAAGGTCTGGACGGGAAGATTCTTCTGCGGTACTATAGCCGCATTTTTTCCGTGAGGCGAAGAAAATGCTCTCTAAAGACGATATTATAGTCCAGGCCCGGAATTGTGGTTTTGGAGCCCTCGGGGTTACCACGGCCGATCCTTTTTTGCACCAACAGGAAATCCTGCGGGAACGCGCTAAAGAATACCAATGGGCCTTTCGATCGGGCCTGGACTTGATGGCCGGGACCGACCCGAAAAATATCCTTCCCGATGCCCGGTCCATCCTGGTCTTGATGGAGGACTATTTCAGGGAGTCCTATCCCCCGGCCCTGGAACGTCATTTCGGCCGTTGTTACCTGGATGACGACCGGGTCACCAAGGACCGGTTGGCCCAAAGGATCAAGGCCTTTCGTTCCTTTCTTCGGGACCAGGGCATTCAGGCCCAGATCCCCTTTCACCTGCCCCACCGGGTGGCCGCGGCCCGGGCCGGCCTGGGAACTTTCGGCAAAAACTGTCTGTTTTATTCCAATCAACTGGTCGGTCGGGGCTCCTGGGTCCTGCCCATCGCGGTGGTGGTCAACCGGGAGTTTGAACCCGACGAGCCGACCCTGACCGTCGGCTGTCCCGAGTGGTGCCGGAATACCTGCCTGGTGGCCTGCCCCACCGGCGCCTTGAAGGGACCCCGCCACATAGATCCCTATAAATGCATTTCTTATTTGACTTATTTTGGGCAGGGGCTGACTCCGCGGGAGCTGCGGGAGCCTATGGGCCTGTGGGTCTATGGCTGCGACCACTGCCAGAATGTCTGTCCCCGGAACCTCCCTTGGCTGGCCAAGGGGCTGCCGGTCAATCAAAAGGTGGCCGCCATGGTGGAGGACTTCGGACTTGAAAAATTGCTGCACATGGATGCCCCCTACTTCAACGCCCGCGTCTGGCCCCACATGTTCTATATGTCGGATAAAGAACTCTGGCGGTGGAAAATGAATGTGGCCCGGGTCATGGGCAACAGCCTGGACGAGCGCTATATCCCGGAGCTGATCCGGGCCTGGGAAGAAAATCAAGACGAAAGGGTGTTGGGCATGCTCGCCTGGGCCCTGGGACGTATCGGCGGCCGGGAAGCCCGGAAGGCTTTGAACGCTATTCGGCCCAAAAGCGAGGGCCTGGTGCTGGAGGAAATATCCGCGGCCCTGGATCAGGGGTAATCGATTAAAGAAAGGCGAGGATTATGCGAGTCAAAAAAACCGGATGGACCGTAGCGCTTATCCTTCTCCTGGCAGTCGGTTTTTGGAGCTGCGATTATTCCCATTCAGGCGCGAAATCGGAAAAAAACGTGACTTATCACGTGGAGGGCACGGGTATCTCCCACAATGCCGACTACGATACCCAATACACGGTAGTGGGAGTTGGAACGGACTACCGGGTCCTGACCTGGCAGTGCGGCAATTATCATTTTAATACCAGAAAAAAAGTGGTGTTGACTTTCAAGAAAATCAATAATGTCTGGACACTGGACGGGGATGATATATCTTCCGGGAATTGTGATTGAGCCAGCCCCGGGCCCGAATTTTCTTAACCCGAGCATTTATCTCTGGCCGACCTGATAGGGGTCCGCGCTTATTCTAACGCTGAATGGGTACCAAAAATAATTCTTAAGGAGGACAGTCGATGATCGCTGTAATTGCCAAGATCCCGATTAAAGAAGACAAGTTTAACGAAGCCGTGGAAGCCTTCAAAGGGTTGGTAGCCGAAGTGGCCAAAGAGGAGGGCACCCTGTATTACACCTTGAATGTTTCCAAGGATGCCCCCCATACTTTAG
Organism: uncultured delta proteobacterium; assembly: GCA_963743305.1. GTDB lineage: Bacteria > Desulfobacterota > RBG-13-43-22 > RBG-13-43-22 > RBG-13-43-22 > CAVQSS01. The sequence goes on along the minus strand of CAVUPH010000009.1, from coordinate 49,022 downwards.
TCGTCATGGAACGCTACCGGGATAAGGAGGCCCTTAAGGTCCATTCTTCCACCCCCCATTTTAATGCCTTTTTCGCCAAAGCCGGCGAAATGTTTGCCGGCCAGCCGGAAATAACCATTTTGCAGGAATTGGCCTCTATCTAAATGGACGGCTGCTGAGGAGTTCGCCAGAACTTTTCAAAGAGTTCTAGTCATCAGGTGCGAAGGCGAAGAATCCTTAATGAACAGTATGTAGGCTTATTTGTGGAGTTTACCCTAAGCCGGAGGACGAGATCCTTCGTGGAGTTTATCCCGCGGCGGGACTCAGGATGACAGGTCGGCGAGGGGCTTAAGATGGCCGTTTGGAATTCGCTATGAACCCATCAACCCACTAGCAGAAAGGAGGAAATTGTGATTGCGCTCAAGGTCAATGGTAAAAAACACAAACTCGATGTTCCCCCGGACACGCCGTTGCTCTGGGTGATCCGGGACAACCTCAAGTTGACCGGGACCAAGTTCGGCTGCGGAATCGGGGAATGCGGGAACTGCACGGTGCTGATCGACGGCCGGGCCGAACGTTCCTGCACAATCCCGGTGAAGGAGGCCCAAGGGAAAAAGATCACCACCATCGAGGGGCTGCCGGAGGACCATCCGGTGAAAAGGGCCTGGATTAAGGAACAGGTAGTGCAATGTGGCTATTGCCAGCCGGGGATAATAATGCAGGTAGCCGCCCTCGTGGACGGAGAGAAGAAACCCGATCCCGAAAAAATCGTCGCCCAGATGGATGATGTCATCTGCCGCTGCGGGACTTACCCGCGGATCAAGAAGGGCATTCAGACCGCCGTCCAATTGAAAGGAAAGGAGGGCCGGAAATCATGACTACCAGTATTACTCGTCGAACATTTTTGAAAAGCTCCCTGGCCGCCGGCGGCCTGACCATTGCCGTTTCCGCAGGACCGCTGGGCATCCGGCTACTCAACGCTTCCCAGGACCCCAAAGCCTTGAAGGGGTTCAATCCGAGCGTTTGGTATAAGATCACTCCGGATAATGTGCTGACCACGGTCATCGGCAGCTCGGAGATGGGGCAGGGCACCCATACCGCCTTGTCCATGATCCTCGCCGATGAACTGGAGGCCGACTGGAAGCAGGTGCGGGTTCAGCAGGGTCCGGCGGCCAAGGAATTTTTTAATCCCTTTTACAAACTCCAGATCACCGTCGGCAGCTCCAGCGTTCGGGGCTTTTATGATATCTTGCGCCAGGCCGGCGCCGCCGGACGGACCATGCTGGTCCAAGCCGCCGCGGCCCGCTGGAAGGTCCCGGAAAATGAATGCCAGGCCGAATTGGGGAAGGTCAAACATGGAAAAAGTGGGCGCAGCCTGACCTACGGGCAGGTCTGCCTCGAGGCCGCCAAACTTCCCGTGCCGAAAACGGCTCCGCTCAAGAAGGAAAGCGAATTCCGATATATAGGGAAGGCGATGCCCCGGCTGGATATACCCGCCAAGGTGCGCGGCAAGGCGATATACGGGTTGGACGTGGACCTGCCGGATCTGCACTATGCCGTGATTGCCCGTCCCCCGGCTTATGGGGCCAAGCCGATCTCCTTTGATGAAAAAGCGGCGGGAATGGTCAAGGGAGTAGTTAAGGTGGCTTCGATCCCGATGGGTATCGCGGTTTGTGCCAAGACCCTGGAGGCCGCCTGGAAGGGCCGGGAGGCCCTGAAGGTGAAATGGGACGGCGGCGCACTGCCCCAAATGGACACTGCCTTTGTTGAAAAATCTTTACTGGAGGATTTGGACAAGCCGGGTTCCAAGGTGGCCGCCAATGGCGACGCGGCCAAGGCCTTGGCTGGCGCGGCCCAAAAGGTCCAGGCCACTTATTATGTGCCTTACGTGGCCCACACCACCATGGAGCCCATGAACTGCACGGCCCATGTTACCAAGGATCAATGCGACGTCTGGGCCCCAACGCAGGGGCAGACCGTGGCTCAAATCGTGGCCTCCCAGATTTCCGGGCTTCCTCCGGAGAAGATCAATATCCATACCACCAATATGGGCTGCGGACTGGGACGGCGGGCCGATCCGGATTTCGTGGCCGAGGCGGTTGTTGTCGCCAAAGTCCTGGGCAAACCGGTAAAAGTGGTCTGGACCCGGGAAGAAGACATCAAGTTCGGTCTCTTCCGAGCCGCTACTACCCAGCGAATTGAAGCCGGTCTGGACAGCCAGGGTAATCTAGCCGGCTGGTCCCATAAGGCCGTGGCCGGTTCGCTCATGCAGCGCATCGAACCCAAGGCGGTGCAAAACGGCGTCGACATCATGAGCCTCTGGGGTCTGGTGGACTTTCCGGGTTCCCCGGATGGGAATAAGATCCTTTATGAGATCCCGGATTTTTATCTGGAGTTCCTCATTTCCCAATTGCCCATACCGGTGTGCCCCTGGCGCTCGGTCCAAAACGGCCCCAACGCCTTTGTGGTGGAAAGCTTCATTGATGAACTGGCCCTGACTGCCAAAAAGGACCCTCTGGCTTTTCGCCTGGGGCTTCTGAAAGGCAGCCCCCGGGCCCAGAAGGTCCTCCAGGTGGCGGCGGAAAAGATCGGCTGGGGCAAGTCCCTACCCAAGGGGCGAGGATTGGGAATCGCCCAGCACCACTGCTTCGGGACCTTTGTGGCCCAGGCGGCTGAAGTCTCGGTAGATGAAAAAACGGGCGCCTTGAAAGTCAACCGGGTGGTGGCGGCCGTGGACTGCGGCATGGCGGTGAGCCCGGACAACACGGTCAGGCAGATCGAAGGAGCCATCATCAACGCCCTGAGCACGGTCTTCCAGGAGGAGGTGCTCTTTGCCAACGGCGGGGTGAAATCCGCCAATTTCGATGACTACGGGATTATCCGCATGAGCCAGGTCCCTGACATCGACGTTCATCTGATCAACAGCAAAGAACCGCTCGGCGGAATCGGCGAACCGGGGGTGCCTCCGACCGCCCCGGCCGTGGCCAATGCCGTCTTTAAGGCCTCGGGCGCGCGGGTCCGGCGGATCCCGCTAACCGCCGATCGCATTCTGGCGGCTATCAAGGCCAAATAACTTAGGCGGACGTGAGAAACCGTCCCTATGCTTCGGGGATCAATTCGTTGGGCCTATAGTCCAACGGATTGATCCCCGAATTTGTGAAGGAGTGCCCTAAAACTACCGGGAGGAACATGATGAAAGTGCTGGGTATTATGGGAAGTCCCCGAATCGGGGGAAACAGCGATCTGCTCTTAGACCGGGCCTTGGCCGGCGCCCGGGAAGCCGGCGCGGAGGTAGAAAAAATCATCCTCAATCGAAAAAAAATTTCCGGCTGCCAGGACTGCAAGCAATGCAATGAAACCGGTCTCTGCGTCTTACGGGACGATATGCCGAAGATTCACCGGAAAATCCTGGAAGCCGACGCCGTCCTCCACAGCGGACCCATCTACTTCTGGTCGATGACCTCGCAAATGAAGGCCTACCTGGATCGCTGGTGCGCCTTTTTTGACGCGGACTGGAATTGGCATAAGGCCTACTATCCCCGAATGAAGGGCAAACGCATCGGGCTGATCACCGTCTGCGGGGACGTGAACGTTCACACGGCGGATCCTATGGTGCACAGTTTTAAAACTACGGCGGACTTTACCAAACTCCGCTGGATCGGGGCCGTCATGGCCTCAGCCACGGAGAAGGGGGAGATTGCCGGCAATGAAGCGGCCCAGAACGAGGCCTATGATCTGGGCCGCCGGGCCGCTGCGCCCTGATCGACACCCGGGGGGGTGACTCCGCAGTCTACCGCCGCAGGAAGCCGTGACAAGGCCCTTGCCGCTCTTCGCGGCCGGGAATTTGTCCGAAATGAATACACAGCCTTTTTGGAATCGAAATGATTATTCCTGATGCCCGATAATCGCTCCCCATCTTCTTTAGTCCGTTTTTCCCTCTACCCTCGAGACAATAAAGAGCAAGCCTTGCGGATCCGCCGCTTTTTCATGGCCGCCGCAACGTATGCCGTGGCTTTTGTTCTGGGTTTTATTCAAATCAGTATGGGGATTTCGGAGGCGAGACCGTTATATTTTCTTTTAGGAGATGGCCATTCGGGACGATTTGACCGGCCTGTTGAATCGACGGCAGTTGATGAACTTGCTGGAGTCTGAAGAGAAACGGACCGATCGCGTCGGACGGTTGTTTTGTCTGGCCACGCCGGAATCGATCATAAAAGGTGCGATATCCGGGGCACCTGGCCGAATGGCGCAGGTCGTGGCGGTCAATCCTGCGACACCGACTTGCGGCCAAGATATCGGCGCTAATCGAAGCAACCGGGCAGCTGGCCGAAGCGATATGGTGCACAACCTCCCAACCTGATCGGCCTGTTCCGTTTCCATCAAACCGATCGAGCGAGGATCTGCCCGAACGATTTCCCGAGCCGATGAGCTTTCCGGCCGACGCCTGGCCAACGGGTCAAGAACCACCCATTTTTAGAAGCGGCTGTCTTTATCCCCTATTGGGTTTCCTGCTTATTTATGCCCTTTATGTTTTCCTCTTTTTACGTCTGATCCCCGATCCGGTGGCCCCCTTTTTCTTTGCTTTATTCACCGCCATAGGGACCGGCGCCCTGATGGCGGGTCTCCTGGGCCTGTTCCGGTCCCGCAAACTGGGGGCGGCGATCCGCCGTGATGGGGAGAGGGCGCCCAGGAAAGACGGGCGGTTCGAGGCGGTCGGCGGCGCCATTCATCCGATCCACGAGCCGCTGACCTCTCCTTTTCAGGGCGCCTCCTGCGTAGCCTATGAATACGATGTGGCCGCCATCGGGAAGGATAACCGTTCGGCCGGGTCCGATGCCTGGGGTTGGGCCTTGACGCCCGCGGTCATCCGAACGGCCAGGGGAGAACTGCGTCTCCTCGGATTCCCGGATCTGGAGCGGTTTGACGAGGCCGTGGTCGGGGAGGGGGGCCGGGAAAGGATCAGGGCCTATTTGAAAAACACGGCCTTTGAAATCATTAAGACGGCGGATTTCAAAAAAGGATTGGGCCAGCTCCTGGAGCGCTCGGTGGACGACGACGGTCAGGCCCGGGCCGATATCCTCCGGGGAACGGACCTGGATCCGGAGGACTTCCGGTTCGAAGGCCGGCAATTCTCGGAGCGGGTGGCTCCGGTCGGCGCGGAGGTGACGGCCTTCGGGATCTACTCGTCGTCCCGCGACGGCCTGATCCCCAACCCCCGGAAAGTCTCCGAAACGGTCCAGCTTTGGCCGGGAAAAGGGGAAGAGCTGACAGCGGTTATCGAAAAAGATTCCTCGGGAAGGCTATCCCTCGGGATACTGGTTTTCATCCTCTCCCATGCTTTTATCTCAATCGCTTTTTTTATCCTTTGGTTAAAGGGGTATTATGACTAACCGAATGAAAAGGAGGTTTCTTCCGTGTGCCGTCTTGCTGATGGGGTGGGGCTATTTATTCATGATCATGGCCTTCCCGGCCCGGGCAGAAGAAAAAATCCTTTCCTTTCAGAGTGACCTTAAGGTTCACTCCGACGCCTCTATGACTGTCACCGAAACCATCAGGGTCCGGGCCGAAAACAATCAGATCCAGCGCGGAATCTACCGTGATTTTCCAACCCGCTACCGCGGGAAATACGGTCTGATCCGGCGGGTGGGTTTTGAGGTCCGGCAGCTCCTCCGGGATGGAGAGCCCGAGTCGTTTCATTTCGAGGGAATTTCCCTTGGGAAGCGGGTCTATTTCGGCCGAAAAGAGGTACTCCTGCCTCCCGGGGAATATACCTATACCTTTGTTTATGAGACCGATCGGCAGCTCCGTTTTTTTCCGAAGTTTGATGAACTCTACTGGAACGTTACGGGTAACGACTGGAAATTCCCCATTGATCAGGCCTCGGCCACGGTACATCTGCCGAAGGGGAGCGGGGGAAAAATTATATCCACGGCCGGTTACATTGGCCTGAAGGGTGCCCGGGGTCCGGATTTTGAGAAAGAAGTCGACCCGTCGGCCGGCACCGTGCGCTTTATTACCACCAGGCCCCTGGCCTTGAATGAGGGCCTGACCATTGCCGTTTCCTGGCCCAAAGGCTATGTGACGGCAACGGAGCCGACCGGGGTTTGGGCCATCACCTCCGATAATCGGGGTTTCTTCTTTGGTCTGGTCGGGATCCTGGCCATCCTGGTCTATTATCTTATCGTCTGGGTTCGGGTGGGGAAAGACCCGGAAAGGGGCATCATTGTCACCCGCTATGCCCCGCCCGGCGAAATGAGTCCGGCGACCCTGCGCTATGTCTGGAACCAGGGGTATGACGACGCGGCCTTTACGGCCGCGCTCATCAATCTGGCGGTCAAGGGGTACCTGACGATCAAAGAAACGTTCGGCCAATATTCAGCCCGGAAGCGGGACGGGGAGAAGAAGGCCCCGGCCTCCCAGGACGAAGAGAAGGTCTATAGCGCCCTCTTCAACCAGCGAGAGGAAGTGCTTTTTATTCCGGCCAATCGGACCATTATTCAAAGTGCCCTTTCCGCCCTGAAGCGAAACCTGGAATACGGCAATGAAAAGAGCTATTTCGTTCATAATCGCTGGTACTTTGCCATCGGGCTGCTCCTGACCCTGGGGGTGGTGGCCCTCTCCGGAATTCGTGAGGCCCTGGATCAGGGCAGCCTTCCCCTGTTCTCTTTTATTTCCCTCTGGCTGACTATCTGGAGTATCGGGGTGGCCGTGTTACTGGTGGTGGTGGTCAAATCCTGGCTGGAGGTTTTCAAAGAGCCCGAGAAAATTGGAAAGATAATAGGAACGGTTTTTCTGACGTTATTTTCCCTGCCGTTCATTGGAGGAGAAATCCTGGGTCTGTATTTTCTGGCCTTTGAGGCCACTTCCGTCCCCCTGGCTGTTCTTTTTGTCGTTTCGATCGGCATCACCTTGGTTTTCTACCAGCTTTTGAAGGCCGTGACTCCCCTGGGACGGAAGCGTCTGGACGAGATCGAGGGATTTCGGGTCTTTCTGGAAGCCGCCGAAAAAGACCGGCTCAATTACCTGAATTCTCCGGAAAAGACCCCGGAACTTTTCGAAAAATTTTTACCTTACGCCCTGGCCCTGGGGGTGGAGCAACGCTGGGCCGAACAGTTTTCGCGGGTGCTGTCCTCCGCGGCGGCGGAAGGCCGATCCCCGGACTGGTATTCCAGTCGTTCAGTGAGCGCCTTCAGTGCGGGGGCCTTGGCCTCCACCCTGGGGGAATCGCTGTCGAGCGCCGTGGCCAGCTCTTCGGCTTCGTCGGGTTCCGGAGGCGGCGGGTCGTCCGGGGGGGGAGGGGGCGGAGGGGGCGGTGGCGGATGGTAAAAGCTGCCGGCGAAAAAATATTAGGCAGGATTTACAGGATATAAAAAAATGATGAAGGAGCTTCAATTATGACCGGTCACGGACCGAACAATGCCTTGACCGACGTTGAAGGAATCAGTGTCGGTCATTACACTTCCCGAGATGCGGCCAGCGGAGTAACGGTGATCCTGGTTACGGAAGGGGCGGTCGCCGGTGTGGATGTGCGCGGTTCCGCGCCCGGGACCCGGGAAACCGACCTGCTGGACCCGATGAATCTGGTCGAAAAAGTACAGGCCGTGGTGCTGACCGGCGGATCGGTGTATGGATTGGCCACGGTCGACGGCGTGGTGAAGTGGCTGGCGCAAAGGGGGTACGGGTTTCCATTGCCAGGGGGGCAGGTAGCCCCCATCGTGCCGGCCAGCCGCGCTCTTTGACCTAGGCCGGGGTTCGGCCTTTGTTCCGTCGATCGGACCGGAATGGGGAGAGGCCGGCTGTGAAGCGGCGGCCGACGGCCCGGTTCCCGAAGGTTCCGTGGGCGCCGGAACCGGGGCTCTGGCCGGGGGGATCAAGGGCGGCCTGGGAACGGCCAGCGAGCGGCTGGATTCGGGATTGATCGTGGCCGCCCTGGTCGCGGTCAATTCTTTGGGGAGCGTGGTCGATCCCCGGACGGGGCGTCCCTGGGAGATCGGCCTGGAGATGAACGGCGAATTCGGCGAACTGGGTTGCCGGTCCGTTCGTTTGCCCGAGGGTGAGCCTTTTTCCGCGCCTTCCAATACCACTATCGGTGTGGTGGCCACTGACGCGGTGCTGACAAAATCCCAAGCCCGGAAGATCGCCCAGATGGCCCACGACGGACTGGCCCGAGCTATCCGGCCGGCTCATACCATGTTTGACGGGGACACTATTTTTTGTCTGGCCGGGGGGACCAAAACCCTGCCGGAGACGCCAGGCTTTTTTGCCGCCCCACAGGCCCAGTCCTTAAACGAATTGGGCCGGTCCGCCGCCGACTGCCTGACCCGGGCCATTATCCGGGCCGTACTGGCGGCGAACAGCCTGGGGAAAATGAAGGCCTTCCGGGATCTTTCGAATAGATAGGAATATGTTGATTTCTGTCCTGTCTGGGGGGGATACCCCCGAACCCTGAAAATTAGGGATTGGCCCGGCAAAAGATTGTCATTCCGGACAAGTGAAACGCGATCCGGAATCCAGGGCCTCTCAAGCTTCCAATGATCTGGATGCCGGATCGAGTCCGGCATGACGACCCAAGCGGAGTCTAAAATAGTATTCGTTTTTAATTTCGTACGAGGAAAACATCCCATGAACGCTTTCGAACAGATAGAGACCTACTATAACGACAGAAGCCGGCGGGCCCGGGAATGGCGCGAGGCGGGTCAAAAGGTCATCGGCTATCTTTGCTGCTTCGTGCCCGAGGAGATCATCACCGCCTTCGGGATGCTGCCCTTCCGCCTCCAGGGCCGCCCCGGCGAGCCCATCGATCAGGCGGACGCCTACATCGAGCCCATGGCCTGCCCCTTTGCCCGAAGCTGCTTCAACCTGGCCCTGAAAGGGGAATATGATTTCTTGGACGGGTTCGTGGTTCCCCATAGCTGCGATACGGTGGAACGCCTGTTCCATATCTGGCGCCACAATAAACCGTCTCCTTTCAACCATCTCCTCAACGTGCCTCACATGCGGGGACCAGACTCTGACACTTTCTATCGCCGGGAGCTGGAGTACTTTATCCACAGCCTGGAGCAGTGGTCAGGCCGGAAACTGGAACCGGACCGGCTGCGGGAGGCCGTCCGCTTGAGCAACCGGCGCCGGGCCGCACTCCGGGAACTGTACGAACTGCGAAAGGCCGATCCGCCCCTGGTTTCAGGAACCGAGGTCACCCGGATCCTGGTGGCCGGCCTGGGACTGCCGACGGCGGAGCACCTGAAACTCGTCCGGGAGGCCATCGCCGAGATTCAGGCGCGTCCTCAACCCCAAACCCCGAAACTTCCCCGCCTCTTCATCTGGGGCAGCGAGATAGACGACGCGGCCTTTATTCAACTGGTGGAGGAGAGCGGGGCCTACCTGGTGATGGACGATATCTGTACCGGCACCCGCTTCTTCTGGGACGACGTGCCGGAAACCGACGATCCCCTGGAGGGCCTGGCGCGGCGGTACCTGCAAACCCGCTGCCCCCGAAGTTATGAGGCCCGGACCGGTACCCGGGAGGAGGACCTGGAGAACCGCTTCGGGCACATCGGCCGGTTCATCAGGGAGTGGAAGGTCGACGGGGTTATCGGCACCATCGTCCGATACTGCGATACCTGCGAGCTGGAAGGGCCGGATTTGCGGGAATACCTGGAGGGAACGCGGCTTCCGGTGTTGATGATCGAGGACGATTACTCCACTTCCGCCAGCGGCCAACTGCGCACCCGGGTCCAGGCCTTTCTGGAAATGCTGATTTGAGAGGATTGACGGACTCGCCAGAAGTCCGTCAGCAGCCCGAGCGCGATTAAGCGCCGGGCTGGGGTAGGGGTGGGACCATTTGAATTCACTTCAAATGGCGGGGGGAGGGGAAGCCCTCCCCCGCCGAGCAGAAAGTCGTTTTTTGACTATTTGCGAGGTCATCAGGATTGATTATGGAAGAGAAGGAACGGATAAAAACCACGGCGGTCAAAGGCACGGATACGGCCCGGCAGGTGCGGGCCCTGGTGAAAAGCATCTACCGGAATGCTCACGAAGCCAAAGCCCAGGGCCGGAAAGTGGCCTATTTCATGGTGGCTTCCCAGTATGACGAAATCCTGCGGGCCATGGATATCGTGCCCCTGCCCACGGAAAACTATGCCGGGCTGTGCGCCGCCAAGCGCGACATGGATCGCTTTCTCCTTCAGGCGGAAGCGGACGGCTACTCCCAGGTGCTTTGCAGTTACGCCCGGATCGGCCTGGGCTTTGACAGCCTGAGAAAAGAGCTGGGCGGCCTGCCGGAAAACGCCCCCGACGGCGGAATGCCCATGCCGGATATGATGCTGGGCAGCAGCGCCGTCTGCGACCCCCGCTTTAAGTGGTTCCAAGCGGCCGGGCGCTACCTGGACGTGCCTACTTATAACATCGATGTTGTCGGGCCGCCGGCCTATGCCGACCTGGACCGGGTGCGGGACTACTATATCCGCTATCAAAAAGAGCAGTTTCAGGGCCTGATCGGGTTTCTTGAGCAGCAGACCGGCCAAAAGATGAATCCGGAGCGGCTTTGGGAGGCCATCCGCTTAAGTGACGAGGCCTGGCGGCTCTGGTATGAGATCGACCGGCTGCGCGTCGCCGTCCCCAGCCCCATGCCGACCCAGGATCATTTCAGCGTCATGGTGGCTGGCCATTATTTCTCCGGTACCCAAGTGGCGGTGGATTTCTACCAGGGGCTCTACGACGAAGTAAAGTCCAAGGTGGAAAATAAAATCGGCGTGATCCCCGAGGAAAAGTACCGCCTGCTCTACGGCGGCGGCTTGCCCCCCTGGCACACCCTCTGGATCTTTAATTACTTCGAAAGCTTCGGCGCCGTATTCGTGATTGAAAACGTCTACCGGGGCTACGACCCCGTGGAAGTGCCGGCCCGGATCAAAGACCCGGTCGATTACCTGGCCTGGCGGACCTTTCTGCGCTTCACCCAGCGTCACGATCAGGCCCGGGCCCACAGCGGCCATCCCATCGTGGAAAAGCTGCTGGGGATGATTGGCGATTACCGGATCGACGGGGTGGTCTTCCACGCCTGCCGTTCCTGCCGGGCGACCACGGTAGGCCAGGTGCATATCAAAAACCTCCTGGGTCAATTCACGGATATCCCCATGATGCAGTTGGTCTCCGACATGGTCGATCTCCGGGATTACTCGGAGGCCCACTGGAAGGCCCAGATCGGGGCCTTTATCGAAGCCCTTTCGGTTCGAACGGAGATGGGAATGGGTCAACGTCATTTGACGGATTGCTGAGCTCAGGGCCAAGATGTTTTGAATTTTGAAATTTGGTCATTTGAATTTGTTTCGGGTTTCGAATTTGAACCAAATGTAAAGGATAGACTATGCCCTATGCGGGTATCGACATCGGTTCCACCATGACCAAAGCGGTGATCACCGACGGGGAAGGAAAAGTTCTGGGATCAATTATCGGCCCTACCGGCGCCGAACACCGCCATTTAGCCCTGCAAGTGATGGCTGAGGCGCTGGATAAAACGGGCCTGGTCCTGGAGGCACTGGACTTTATCGTAGCCACCGGGTACGGGCGGATCAATGTCCCTTTTGCCGACAAGCAGATTACGGAGATCACCTGCCACGCCCGGGGCATTCGGGCCCTCTTCCCCACGGTCCGGACCGTTATCGATATCGGCGGACAGGACTCCAAGGGTATCAAGCTGGACGCCGGCGGCAAGGTCGTCAACTTTGTCATGAATGACAAGTGCGCCGCCGGGACCGGCCGGTTTTTGGAAGTGATCGCCGATACCCTGGGGATCCCCCTGACCGAAATGGGCGGCATTTCGCTGACGGCCAAGGAAGTCGTTCCCATCTCTAACACCTGCACCGTTTTTGCCGAACACGAGGTCACCTCCCGACTGGCCGATGGGGTAGGCATCCCGGAGATCATTGCCGGGCTGCACGCGGCCATTGCCGGGCGGGTGGTCAACCTGGTCCGGACCCTGGGGATCCAAAAGGACGTGGCGGTCACCGGCGGCGGGGCCATGAATAGCGGGTTGATCCGGGCCGTGGAGGACCAGGTCGGTTTCCCGGTGCTGGTCCCCGATGAACCCCTCCTCACCGGGGCTTTGGGAGCGGCCTTGCTGGGTCTGGACTTCACTGCCCGCGGGGTGATCCCGAACCGGACCAGAAAACAGGAAGGAGTGACCTTCTTCCAATGAGCGGAGCGCCCGCCTGTTTCGCCGGGGTGGATATCGGTTCGGCCTTTATCAAGGCCGTTCTGGTAAGCCGTCGAGAAATCCTGGCTTCCGAAATGCGTCCCTCTGGAGGCCGCTACCGGGAAACGGCCGACGACGTGCTGGAAGCGGCCCTTGATCGTGCCGGTTTGCGCCGGGAACAACTCGCCGGCATCGTGGTCACCGGTGTGGGGGCTGAAAGCGCCCCGTTTACGGCCCCGTCGGTATCCGATATCTCCTGCCAGGCCCGGGGCTGCCGTTTCCACTTCCCCGGGGCCCGCACCGTGATCGATATCGGCGGGCAGTTTACCAAAGCCGCCAGGTTGAACAGCGAGGGTCGGGTGGTCGACTTCCTGATCAGTGAAAAATGCGCCGCCGGCTCCGGGCGTTTCCTGCAGGTCATGGCCCGTATCCTGCAAATCGATTGGGAGGCCATCGGCCCCCTTTCCCTGAAATCGGAAAGGCCGGTGGAATTTTCCACCAACTGCGCGGTCTTTGCCGAATCGGAGACGGTCTCGCGAATGGCTGAAGGCGCCCGTCCGGAAGACCTGCTGGCCGGTGTGCACCGCGCCATGGCCGCCAAAGTGGCCCTGCTGGCCAAAAGGGTGAAAATGGAGCCGGAGGTGGTCCTCACTGGCGGCGGGGCCGAAGACGCCGGCCTGGTCCGGGCCGTCAGCGAGGCCCTGGGTTTGGAGGTGCGGGTCCCGGAGAACCCCCGGCTCACCGCCGCCCTTGGCGCCGCCTGCCTGGCGGAGGAACGCCGATCCTGAGCCTCAAGAGAAAACGGTTTAATATGAAAAGGAAAAAACGAAGTTCGAATATCGAACACCGAATTTTGAATCACGAAGTGGTTTTTCGTACCAAGGGGAGACCTTCATGGAACTGAGTTCAGATCTGGTCGGAACGATGCTGAAACCCTATCACCGGGAAGTAACCTGGCGGGAGACCATGAATTACGCTGCCGCCGTGGGGGACGACAATCCCCGGTATTTTGACGATGAGGGGGATGAGGGGATCGTGGCCCCGCCCCTGTTCGGCGTGGCCGTCACCTGGCCCATTTTAGAACGGATTTGGGAGTATGTAGACACCGACCGGTTCCCGCCGGAGGTGCTTCTCACCCAGGTCCACCATACCGAACACCTGGTTTTTCATCGCCCCATCCGGCCAGGAGATCATTTAACTGTTCAGGGGCGGATCGCCGCCATCTTGCCCCACCGGGCCGGGACGCAGGTGGTGATCTGTTTTGAGGTCCGGGACCGGAAAGACCAACCGGTATTTACGGAACATACGGGGGCCCTGATGCGGGGAGTGTCCTGCACGGGAGGCGGGCAGGGGGGCGACACCCTGCCGGTGATGCCGGCCGGTCCGATGGAGGAACGGGTTCACTGGGAAGCGGTTATCCCCATCGATCCCCTGCGGCCGTTTATCTATGACGGCTGCGCCAACATCTACTTTCCCATCCACACCTCCAAGAGCTTTGCCCGCCAGGTCGGGTTGCCCGGGATCATCCTCCAGGGAACCGCCACTTTGGCCCTGGCCGCCCGGGAGATCCTGAATCGGGAAGCCGGGAAGGATCCCCGGAGGCTCGGGGCCTTCTCCGGCCGGTTCAGCGGGATGGTCCTGCCCGGGACTTCCATCCGGGTCAGGCTGGTGGGCAAAAACCCCGGACCCGCCGGCACCGAAATCCATTTTGTCGTGTACAACCAGGAAGACCACCCGGCCGTCAGCCGGGGCTACGCCTTCATCAAAAACACCTAAGGAGACCCTATGGCCACCCCCTTTATCAGATTACCGCTGGTCAATTCTTATATCGAACATTGGGCGAAAATATTTCCTGATAAGTCGGCCATGATCCAGCACGAGGACGGCAAAACCGTATCCTATAAACGGTTTCTTTCCCTGATTGACTTCTTCGCCCTGCGTCTGCTGGATATGGGTGTCCGGGAGGGAGACCGCGTGGCCACCCAACTGGTGTTGATCCCGGAACATCTGATGCTGATGTATGCCTGTTTCAAGATCGGAGCCATTGTCTCCCCGCTGGACCTGCGTCTTAAGGATGAAGAGGTCGTCCGGGACCTGAACAAAATCAACCCCAAGGTTTTCTTCTTCCTGGGACTGACCCCGGTCCGGGATTTCCGGCAGGTCGGCCAAGCGGTAAAAGCGCAGTGCCCTTCCGTCGAATTTCTGGTACAGTTTACAGCCGACCCGAAACCCGGGGAACTCCTGGACGGGGTCTGGTCGATCACCGGGATGATGGACAAGAAGAAGCTCCTGGGTTTGAAAATCAAAAATCTCTTCACCCGGAGGCTGGAAAAGGCTTACCAACAGGTCAAACCCCGGACCCCGGCCTTGATCATCTATACCACCGGGACGACCGGCGATCCCAAGCCGGCCCTGCTCTGCCACGAGAATATCATCACCCAGAACGAGATCCTGGCCCGGGGATTGGACGTGGGACTGGGCAGCGACCTGCGTATCCTGATCAACCTGCCTCCCAGCCACGTGGGCTGCCTGACCGAGTGTTTCATGACCACCATGGCCCTGGGGGGCACGACGGTCCTGCTGCGCATCTTTGATGTCAAAATGACTCTGGAGGCCATTCCCAAGCACCGGGTCAATTGCCTGGGGCAGATTCCCACCCAGTACCGGATGCTCTGGAATCATCCGGACTATGTGGGCCTCGATCTGAGCAGCCTGCGCTTCGTGGCCTATGCCGGTTCGGCGGTGGACCTGGCTTTCCTGAAAAAACTCTCCACCATGGCTCCCCATTTCGGCACCGGCATCGGCATGACCGAAAATGCCGGTTTCGCGACCTTTACCCCGGTGGGGATCCCCCCGGAGGAGATGGTTGGGCAGGTGGGGCGCGCCTTTCCCGACCTGGCCGCGGTGACCGTCCGGCATCCCATGAACCCGGATGGAAGCGCCGGGGAAGAGGTTCCCGACGGGGAGATCGGGGAGATCTGCTATCATCCCCCTCTCGTTTTCCTGGGGTATTACAACCTGCCCGAGGAAACGGCCAAGACCATTTCAAAAGAAGGTATCCTCTATACCGGGGACCTCGGCTCCTTCAATAATCTGGGGACTTACCGCGCCCTCTTTCTGGCCGGGAGGCGGAAGTTCGTGATCAAACAAAAAGGCTATAATGTCTTCCCGGACGAAGTCGAGGCCCACATCGGCCGGCTGCCCGGGGTGGAAGTGGCCGAAGTGGTGGGTCTGGAACACCGACTTTTTGACGAGGGGATCTTTGCCTTTGTGCGTCTCCTCCCGGGGGCGGCGCTGACCGCCGAGGAAGTGCTGGCCCACTGTCGGGAAATCGCCTCCTACAAGCGGCCCCAACATGTGGAGCTCTGGCCCGCCGGCCGGGAATTCCCGATTACCCGCAGCACCAAGGTGGACAAAATGGCTCTGCAAAAGCTAGCCCAACCCATCGTAGAACAATTGCGTCGGGCAGGGAAGTGGGACGCCTCCCCGGTGAAATAGCTCGGGAAGAAGAAACCGGCTTGAGCCCGGCCGCGCAAGCAGTCTTCCTCCTGGGGGCTTAATACGAAAATAACCCCGTCCCCATATTGTCATTGCGACCCCGGACTAGATCCGGGGGAAGCAATCCCCCGATTGACCTTAGGGCAAGTCGTAAGTCAACTGGGGGATTGCTTCGTCATCACGCTAAGGCGTGACTCCTCGCAATGACCGGGGTCTGTTGTTTTCATGCTTCGTGGGTGGCCGAAGGCGGACATGGGGGTTTAATAAGACAATAGCCTTTTTGACTTGTAACATGGCCAATAATCAATATTGATAATTAACAATTGGTATTAATGCCATCCAGGGCAATTGAAGCTTAATCGGAGCCCGGCTTTTGCCTTGCTCAAAAAACCGACCTAGCGTAAAATTAAACTATCTTGGGCCGGATGCCCCGGTGTAAATCCAACCCATCCAAATTCAGGTTGGCGAAGGCTCCCGGGGACGGAGGAGAAATATGCCGAGAAATATATTAGCAATCAAAAATGGGCTGAACGATAACTTGAAGATAAAGAGGGGCTGCATTTTTACCAGTTGGTCCGTAGTGCTTCTGCTGTCTCTTTTCTTTGGGGCCTGGCCTGTGGATGCTCTGGCCGCTTTGAGCTGTTCGGCTATGGCTTCTGTTCCGCCGACCGTTCGTGGGGAGGGACAGGCCGATCGGGTGGGCGATCTGGTATTATCCTGCAGCGGAGGAACGCCAAACAGCCCCCTCACAACCAATTTTCAGATCTTCTTAAATACCAATATTACCAGCAATCTCTCGAACAATGACCCCACCCCTACGACCGAAGCCCTACTTCTGCTGAACGAACCGGCTCCGGTGCTGCAGATTTTAGGGGCCAATGTTTTCCGGGGCCTTACGGCGGGTGGAAACTCGATCTTCTGGTCGGGGGTCACCTTTGCGCCGGATTCGGCGGGAAAGGCGTTATTCCGCATCACTAATATTCGGGTTAACGCGTCTGGCTTTACCCCTGGCCCTCTTCCGGCCACGATCCAGGCTTTTGTCATCGCCATTGGCGTCCCGATAAACAGCCCCACACAAATAGTAGGTTTTGTGACCCAGGGATTGAACTTCTCGACCAGCGAGGTGACCCCGAATTCATTCAAACTTAATTTTCGGGAAAATTTCCCCACGGCCTTTATGAAAAAGATTGAGGTGGATACCTTCGGGGTTCCCATCAATCAGAATGTCCCCGGATTAATATATTCCAACGAAAGCGGCTTCACGACCAATTTTTCCGGCACCGATGCCGCCGGCCGAGCCAACACGGGTACTCGTCTGGTGGCTCGCTTCAAAAACCTGCCGACCGGGACTTCACTCCTGGTGCCGACCACGGTTCAGAGCACCAACTCAGCGCTTTTGGCCCGTCTGATGAGCCAGGTTAACCCCGACTATTCCGGAGGGCAACCGGCCTCGTCCGGATCGCTTCCCCTCTGCCAGAATTCCACCCACGCCGTTTATGAGATTGAAGGCCTGGCCGGGATCACCGGCGCGAATGTGATCGATACCTTCACCATCCCGGTAACCGTCCTGGGACCCTCGGGGTTTGGCGGGGGCGTGGTGAATGGAAATTTGGGACCGATCAGTACCGTCGCCGTCATGAGCCTGGAGGCCCCGGAACCTCGGTTTATCGACCAGGCTGTCGAAGCGTTCCCTCTGCCCACTTGCTCTGCCTATTTACCGCTGACAATTAAATAAAGGGAGTTTCTTTTATCCTAGACCTTCTGTTAAATCAACTTTCACCATGACGGTCATGATGGCTGACCAAAAGAGAGGAGAGTCATGAGAATAAGATTGTTCTTCACTTTATTTTTGATTTTTCTGTCCGCGTCCGTTTTGTTATCGGAGAGGGCCATGGCCCAACAACCACTAAAAATCGGTCTGATTCTCCCGATGACCGGACCTTTTGCCTCGACCGGCAAGCAGGTCGTTGCGGCCGTCAAGCTTTATCTGGCCGAGCACGGCAATGTGGTGGCCGGCCGCAAGATCGAGCTCTTGCTGCGGGATGATACCAGCGTGCCGGAGACCACCAAACGTTTCGCCCAGGAACTGGTCACCAATGATCACGCCGAAATCCTGGCCGGATTTGGCCTGACACCGCTGGCCTTCGCGGCGGCCCCCATCGCCACGCTCGCCAAGACCCCCATGATCGTTATGTCGGCCATGACCCTGGTTATCCCGGAGAAGTCTCCCTATATCTTACGCACCTCGGGTACGCTGCCCCAGAATTCCACTCCGCTCGCGGTTTGGGCGTCCCAGCACGGCATTAAGACGGTGTTCACACTGATAACCGACTACGCGCCGGGCATTGACGCGGAGACCAGCTTTAAGCGGGTGTTCGAACAAAACGGCGGGAAAGTGGTCGGCAGCGCCCGGGTTCCCCTTCAGAATCCCGACTATGCGCCCTTTGTCCAACGGGCCAAAGATGCCAAACCTCAGGCCCTGTTTGTCTTCGTTCCCTCCGGCCAGGGTGCCGCGGTGATGAAGCAGTTCGCCGAGCGTGGTCTGGCCAAGGCCGGCATCAAGCTCATCGGCACGGGCGACATGACGGATGACGACATCCTGGACTCCATGGGGGATCCGGCTATCGGAACAATTACCGCGCAGTACTATTCCGCGGCTCATCCTTCACCGGAGAACAAGGCCTACGTGGCCGCCTTCGAGAAGGCCAACCCCGGCCTGCGGCCGAACTTCATGGCCGTCGGTGGCTGGGATGGTATGGATTTGATTTACCGGGTCCTGAAGAAGACCAATGGCTCGGCCGAAGGCGACAAATTCACCGCCGCGGCCAAGGGCTTAAGCTGGGTCAGCCCCCGCGGCCCGGTCAGCATCGATCCGCGGACCCGCGATATCGTCCAAGACGTCTATATGCGCGAGGTGAAGCGCGTGGGCGGGCATCTGTTCAACGTCGAGTTCGACCATATCGCCTCGGTCCCCCCAAGCGGCAAGTAATCGTCGATCGGCAAAACAGCAGACGATTCCGTGTTGACCGTCCTCTTTGATGGCCTTTCCTCGGGGGCCTTGCTATTCCTGCTGGCCCTCGGGTTAAGCGTGACCCTCGGCATCATGAACTTCGTCAATCTGGCCCACGGTTCATTCGCCATGTTAGGCGGCTACGTGGCCGTGGTGTTGTTGAACCGCTGGGGCCTGCCATTCCTCTTTTGTCTGCCCGTGGCCTTCATCGTTTCGGCCCTGGCCGGGGTGATCCTGGAGCGCACCCTCTATGTCCGCCTGTACAATGCCCATCCCTTGGATCAAGTGCTGTTCACCATTGGGATCGTCTTTGCCTCCATGGCCGCCGCCGCCTATTTCATGGGCTCTCAGCATCAGATTATTCAAGTTCCCTCATTCCTGCAAGGGCAGTTTCACGTCTTCTCCGGCTTCGACGTCGGAGTCTACCGCCTCTTCCTGATCGGGCTTGGCGGCCTCATCGCCCTGTTCCTCCACCTGGGCCTGATGCGGACCCGCTTCGGCAGCCGGCTGCGAGCCGCCGTCGATAATGGACGTGTCGCCCGTGGGTTGGGCATCAATGTCAATCGTCTTTTCGCCATCACCTTCGGCTTAGGATCGGGACTGGCCGGCTTGGCCGGGGCCCTGGGGATCGAAATCCTCAACCTGGACCCGACTTTTCCGGTAAAGTTCCTGGTCTATTTTTTGATCGTCGTCGCCGTGGGCGGGACCGGTACCGTGGGCGGCCCGTTGGCCGCGGCGCTCATCCTGGGCGTCTTCGATGTGGCCGGTAAGTACTACATCCCCGAAATCGGGGCCTTTATCATCTATGCCGTCATGGTGGTTATGCTCATCTGGCGGCCCCAGGGCCTCTTCGGCAGAAGAGCCGCCTCTTGACCGGTTCAGACCCCCAAGAGTCGCCCTTGGCGCAGAGCCGCCGAATTCGGTATGGGACCGCAGCCGCGCCTCTTCAGGCCGCGGCTTCCTGGCGGCCTCTGGAGATCGCCTTTTGGGTTCTGGCGATAGCCGCTTACTTCCTCCTGCCGCGGCACCTGGTCCTGCTGAGTCGCGTGGCCATCATGGGCCTCTTTGCCCTCTCCCTCGACCTGATTCTCGGTTATGCCGGCATCATTTCGCTGGGACACGCGGCCTTTTTCGGACTGGGAGGCTACGCGGCCGGGATCTTGGCCCAGCAGGGCTGGGGCGAACCCCTCAGCGGGCTGGTGATCGGGGGTCTGGCGGCCGCCCTGGTCGGTTTTGCCACCAGCTTCCTGGTCCTGCGCGGATCGGATCTTACCCGGCTCATGGTGACGCTCGGTATCTGCCTCATGCTGCTGGAGTTGGCCAACAAGCTGCATGGGCTCACCGGAGGCGCCGACGGACTTCAGGGTGTAACGGTCTGGCCCATCTTGGGGATCTGGGGTTTCGGTTTGTACGGTCGCACGGCTTACCTCTACAGCCTGTTCGTTCTCTTCCTTTCGTTTCTTCTGGTCCGGCGCTTCGTCCATTCTCCTTTCGGCCTGGCCTTGCGCGGCATCAAGGAAAATGAACGACGTATGCACGCCCTGGGCACCCCCGTGGTCCGGCGTCTGGTGGTCGTGTATACCCTGGGGGCCGCCTTGGCCGGCATCGCCGGGGCCCTCCTGACACAGACCACGCAATTCGTCTCCCTCGACGTGCTCTCCTTCGGGAAATCGGCCGAGGTACTCCTGGTCGTGGTGCTCGGGGGAGCCGGTACGCTTTACGGCGGCCTGGTGGGAAGCCTGGCGCTGATCGTCGCCCAGTATTGGCTCTCCGACCTCAGCCCCGAGTACTGGCAGTTTTGGATCGGAATGGCCTTCATCGCCCTCGTCTTCCTGGCCCGGGGTGGACTCATGGGACTGGCCTCAAAGGGCCTGTCCTTTCTGCATCGACCTGGGCCGGGCGAAGCCGGGCACCCGGGAGATTGAAGATGAAGGCGGCTTTGGAAACCAAGGGTCTCAGGAAGCAATTCGGCGGTTTGATGGTCGCCCATGACATTTCCCTGACAGTCGAACAGGGCGCTCGCCAGGCGCTGATCGGTCCCAACGGTGCCGGCAAGACCACCCTGGTCAACCTATTGACCGGCGTTCTCCGGCCGGACGCCGGACGGGTGGTCCTAAACGGCGTCGACATCACCGAACTAGCCCAACATCAGCGGGTCTCCCACGGGCTCGTACGCACTTTCCAGGTCAATCAACTCTTTCCGGACCTGACACCCCTGGAAAGTGTCGCCCTAGCCGTGGCCCAATGGCGGGGCACCACGGCCCGCTGGTGGTCTCGCCTGGCCGGGGATACGGAAACGATCGACGAAGCCGCCGAGCTTTTGGATCGTCTGCACCTGCTCGATTGTGCCCACCGGCCCACTAAGACTTTGCCTTACGGACGGCAGCGAATGATCGAGATTGCCCTGGCCCTGGCCCTTCACCCGCGCGTGCTTCTGCTCGACGAGCCGGCTGCCGGCATCCCCGAAGGGGAGGGGGTTGAACTTTACAACACCCTGGCCGAACTGCCCGCCACTGTTGCGGTGTTGCTGATCGAGCACGATATGGATCTGGTTTTTCGCTTTGCCCGCCGGATTACCGTGCTGGTGGCCGGGGCGGTCCTCGTTGAGGGCCCGCCCGAGGTGATTGCCTCCGACGCCCGGGTGCGCAAGGTCTATCTAGGGGAGGCGGCCCGTGGGTGACTTGTTACGCCTCCAGGACCTTTCCGCCGGTTATGGTCAGTCGGTGGTGCTTTCGGGCCTGTCGTTGACCCTGGCCGAGGGCGAGGCGGTGGCCGTTCTCGGCCGCAACGGCATGGGCAAAACCACCCTGGTGGCGACCCTCATGGGCGCCACCCAGGTCCACGGCGGACAGATCTGGTTTGGCGGTCGGGAAATTACCCAGGTCCCCAGTCATAAGCGGGCCGCGGCCGGGTTAGGCTGGGTTCCCCAGGAACGGGATATCTTTTCTTCGCTGACCGTCGAGGAAAACCTGACGGCTGTGGCCCGTCCGGGTCCCTGGACGCCGGGAGAGGTGTTCAAACTTTTCCCGCGTCTGCAGGCGGCACGGCGCAATTTCGGCAATCAACTTTCAGGGGGCGAACAGCAAATGCTAGCCATCGGCCGGGCCTTGGTCCTTAATCCTCTGCTCCTGTTGCTCGACGAACCGCTGGAGGGGCTGGCACCCATTGTCGTCCAGGAGGTGCTGGCCGCGGTCCAAACCATGATGCAATCCGGCAGCCTGGCGGTAGTCCTGGTCGAGCAGCATGCCCGCCAAATACTCCCGCTGACGGATAAAGCGATAATACTGGAGCGGGGAAGGATCGTTCATTTTGGCTCCAGCGCCGCGTTGGCCGACGACCCCGGCCCTGCTGGAAAAATGGTTGGGGGTAGCCGACCGACAATAAGGAAATGATTGGGAACAATCAATGGTTCGGTTCCTCTCGTTTGGCGTTTCTCACGCCGCACCCCTTACGGTTCTCAGGGCTACCGGCTGGGTTTTTAAAACAGTTCTCCGGATAGTACCCTTCTCCCGCCTCAAAGGGCGCGGGGCTGCCGGTAGTACCATTGGAGCTGTCCGGGGCTGCTGTCTTCATCCACGTTTTCCAGGTCAACGGCCTTTTTCCCCTGGCCCGGAGGCAATACTTCCTTCAGTTTCCACTGTCCCTCCAGGCGGCCGAAAGTCCAGTATTCCTCGAAGGGCGTGACGTAGTCCTGGGCGCTCAAGGACTGATCACCTTTGCGGATCATCCGCTGGGCATGCGCGCTGACCCGTACCGTATATTCATCCCGGGTATTGTCCCCGTAATTGCGAACCAGAAGCAGTTCTACCTTGCGCACACAAAGATTCCGGTATTCGACGACGACGCCCTCATTCTTCCAGTAAGCCACCTGGGTCTTCAAATCCTCGGCCACCTTTGGAAAGAGGTCGTCGGCCGCGACCCGGGCCGGATCGCCGGTTTCCCGGGCCAGGTAGACATCCAGGAAGACCTGACGAGCCCGTTCGAGCATCCGGTTTCGATTCCAGAGCTTGTCGGTCTGGGATAGAAAGGCGATCAATCGGTCGATGCGGCCGGCCTTCTGCTCCACCTCTTTTTCCAGCCAAGGTCCCGCCTGCCCTTCAGGGAGAGCCGCTTCCCCGTAAATCCCCTTCAGCGTTTCTTCGGTCAGCATCTCGGCGAAGTTGTCATCCTTGAGGATATCCGCTTCCCCCGCCTGCTCGATCTCCCGCAGCAGCCAGCGTCCGTTCATCCACTGGAAGGTCCAGAATTCCTGAAAACGCGCCGGGGTCCGATCGCCCCGGAGGAATTTTCCCGAGCGGTCGTCCAGATAATAATCCCGGGCCGAAGCGGTAATCAGAGCGGTGAACTCCCGTTGATTCCCCTTTTCGGTATAGCGGACATTCACCAGATCGATTCGTTCCACTGTCAGATCGTCGATCCGATTGATCTCGTGGTTCCGGGCCAAGCCCTGGAGCTGGGCCGTGTGCTGGGTATAGAGGTCCGGTACCAGCAGCGCCCCCATGGGTCCGTATTCCCTTTTACCCCAGCATTCCTGCAGTTGGAGGAACGTGGCCTTCGCCTGATCGCGCAGCGTTTCCGGGGAGACGGAGGAATCCTGCCGGCTCAGAAAGGCGAGCAGTTTCTCGGTCTTCTGCGCCTTGGGATCGATCTGCCTACGGTTGTAGACGAAGTCGAGGTTTTCGCTCTTTCTCTTGGAAGACTTGGAGGCGACGGCGATCAAGACCACCAGGAGAAGGACAAAAAAAATCACGAAAAATATAAAGGAAATCAACGTCTCAAACCAGGAGGCGTTTCCGCTCCTCGAGGAAGAAGAGTGTGAGCTCGAACTGCGAAAGCTTCCCCCTCCCTTATTGTGAACGACGACGCCCCCGGCAATGAAGGTATGGGGACCGGTAACTTCGAGATTAAAGACGAGTCCTTCCTTAAGCCCGTAATCTATCCCTCGAACCCTTTCGGCGGCCAGGCGGCCCTCATTCCAGCGGGTGATTTGCTCTCCCGGGTGGAGATCCCCTGCCGGACGAAACCTATCTTTCCCCACGCGTATCGGGTGGTCCTCGGTGGCCAGCAGAAAACCCCCGGCGGTCTTTATCTTCAGCAGGGGGCTTTTATTCACCAGGATGGTTTTTACCCGGCTCCGAACCGTCCGCCCTTCCGGGTCAACGGAAAAGACTTCGTCTCCGGCAGCCAATTCTTCGATGAACCGCTCTCCCCGGGGAGTGGCAATCCCGGTTCCGGCCGGGAAACAGCCTCCGCCCTTATTATGGACAGCCACCCCGCTGACGAAAAAGGTATGAGGCCGATCGGTTTGGAGATTATAGACCGGGACCCGTTCCCGGACTCGCTCCAGGGAGACAATATGCTGTTCGGCCAGCCATTTCCCGTCAAAAGCCAGGACGGTGTCGCCCGGCTGGAGGGCTTCGACCGTCTTGAAAGTCCCCCGGCCGATGTAAAAGGGATGCTCCCCGGTGACTCGCAGCGTGGTCCGATCGGTTTTCATCAGGAAATACTCGTCCGCTTCGAGGCGAATGACGGATAGGGTGCGGGTGGGTACCAGGTGTCCGTCCGGCGTGAAAGCCCAAAGGGCATCGCCCGGTTTCACGGCGCTGATCAGCGTCTCCGTGCCGTCCGCCCGCAGGATCGGGCTGTCGGGCAGGAAGCAACCCTTATTGTGCAGGACCAGATCCCCGGAAAGAAAGGTCCCGCCCGGGCTGACCAAAAGATTATAAGCCGGGCGTTTCGCCGGTTGGCGTTGAATGGACCGGACCGCCTCGTCCTTTAGCGCTCCGTTCCTGAACAGGGAAACCGTTTCTCCGGGAAAAAGGAAACCAGCCTGGCGATACGTCTCCGGGGGCCACCAGCAGCGGATGTTCGGGGGTAACCCGCAACCGGGTCTCCCCGGCGGATATCTCCAGGACCTCTTCGGGGTCCACCCGGATAACCGCCCGGACTTTGGCCTCCCGCAGTTGGCCGGCGGTTATGCTCCAGACCGGGTCGCCCACCGCCAGCTTTTCAATGGCCACCGATCCCTTTGGGGTCCGAATCGGGGTGCCCTCTTCCAGGCAGCCGCCCCCGCCTCGGGACCAGGAGAGGGCGGGACTGAGCAAAAGGAGAAACAACGCCGTCAGTCCGAGAAGCCGTTTCATAGGCACCTTTCGTCGAGACAAATTCTCAGAACAATGGATGTAAGAATCTAGTGCAAGGCGGCGAGGATCCCGCCCAATACCGCGGCGGCTATCACGATGCTCACCCCCAGGATGGCGGAGCCCACGACTCGCCCGTAGTATTCCCCCACCGCGGTATTGCCGCGGACAATTTCCTTGTGTTCGTCGATGTTGGGGGTCAGGCGATCGATAAGCGCCGGCAGGATCAGCGATGAGGCGATCACCAGCGCCATCCCGATCAGGCCCCCGATTACTGAAAAAATCACCGACCAACCGATATTCTGCAGCGTCTCTACCATGGGGATCCCTTTCCTGGCTAAAATTTCACTTGAGGAGCCACGCGTTCCGCGGCGGCCTCCACTTGAAAAAATGGCTCGGCCTGAAAACTAAAAATATTGGCAACGATATTGCTGGGGAACATCTCCACCCGGTTCCTGTAGCGCATGGCGGCGTCGTTATAGTACTGCCGCGAGAAGCCGATTTTGTTCTCGGTGTTGGACAGTTCCTCCTGGAGGGCCAGGAAGTTTTGATTGGCCTTGAGGTCCGGGTAGGCCTCGGCTACGGCCAGGAGCGAACGCAGTGCCGAGGTCAGGACATTTTCGACCTGGGCCCGTTCCTCCACTCCCCCGCTAAAGTTAACGGCCTGCTGCCTTGCCTGGACCACCGCCTCCAGGGTCTTTTTTTCGTGGCCCGCATATCCCTTAACCGTTTCTATTAAATTGGGAATCAGATCATAGCGCCGCTTGAGCTGGACGTCGATCGAACTCCAGGCGTTCTTGACCTCGTTCCTTCCCCGGACCAGGGTGTTGTAGGGGCCGATTACCAGGAAACCCAGGACAACGATCAGTACCAGAATAGTGATTAAAAACATCAGGGAACCTCCGCTTAGTTAGAATTCTCTTCCTCCTCCGGGAGAAGGCCTCCCGGGACCCACCCGGCCTGAAACGCCCCGTCATTAGATCAATTCGTGGTTTCGATAAAAAGCCAACCCGATTATAAGCCATTGAGGGTTAAATTGTTAAGGACAATAATCGTGTTCAAATTTTTTACCGATAAGGCCTCTGGTTCCGGTTTTCTTTGTTTGACAGACGGCCCTAATTATTGATATGCCTGAATAGATAGGCGAGCAATACGAGTGCTGCCTGCGGCTATCCGGACCATCAGCCGGGCGGCCCGGGGGATGAACAAATTCTGAGATGGAGACCAAATACTTAAGAATGATTCAGGGGATGAAGACCCAGGGGGGAAAAGAGTGGACCGTCTATATCCTCCGCTGCGGGGATGGGTCTCTCTATACGGGGATCGCCAAAGATGTCAGTGCCCGGGTCAAGCAACATAGTGCGGGTAGGGGGGCTACCTACACCCGGACCCGCCTGCCCGTCCAACTGTTATATCAGCAGGAAAGTCTGACGCATTCCGAAGCCCTCATTCGAGAAGCACGAATAAAAGCGCTGCCTCGCTCCAAGAAAGAGGAAATCATCTCCAAGGAGAAAACGTGATGGAAGAACAGGATGTTTATCAAAGGTTAGCCGATCACTTGCGCCAGGTCGGCATGGGTTATCCCCCCCGGGAAACCCTGCTGGAGATCCTGAGAGAAAATTTCAATCCCTCCGAGGCGGAAATCGCTTTGGCGCTGCCTACGGGTGTGATCCCTTTTTCGACGGTCCCGGTTTCCGAGATAGGGACCCGGGCGGCGATGTCCCCGGAGGAATTGGAAGCGGCTTTAGACCGTCTCGTCGAAAAAGGGCTCCTCTTTGCGGGTCCAACCTCGACCGGTGAAAAGGGGTACGCCCTGTTGCAGGTGGGATTCGGGTTCCCGCAGACTTTTTTCTGGAAGGGCGAAGACACGCCGCACGCCCGCAAGATGGCCCTCTTGGTGGCCAAGTACTTCAACCGGGAGGTTACCGCGCAGGCCTATGGCAGCCAAAGCAAGCAGTACCGCTACATCCCGGTAGGAAAAGCGATCCAACCTGATTTACAGGCGGTCTTCCCGGTTCAACTGATGGAGCAGGTCATTGCCCAGGCCAGGCGTATCGCCGTAGCGCACTGTCCCTGTCGCGTCTCGTACCGACTGCTCGGCAGAGGCTGTGAGCACCCCACCGAAGTCTGCTTGAAATTCGATGAGTTGGCCGACTTCGTGATCGATAGAGGTCTGGCCCGTGAGCTTACCCGGGAAGAGGCCCTCGACGTGATTCGGGTCAGCGAAGAGGCCGGATTGGTTCACTTCGTGGACAACGCCGAGGGCGAAATCAAACACAACTGCAACTGCTGCGGCTGTGCCTGCTGGAATGTGGGCAACATCCGGAGGAGAAAAATTCCACGGGATGCGATCATGGCGACGTACTTCCTGAGAGAAACCGATAGGCACGAATGTTCGGGTTGCGGAGCGTGTGCCACGATTTGTCCGGTCCAGGCCGTGCAAATGGAAGACGACGTACCGGTCATCGATCAGGAGTGGTGTATCGGCTGTGGTGTCTGCGCCACGGTCTGCCCCACCGAGGCCGTGGTCTTGAAGGGGAGAGAGGACCGGATCGGGGTGAAGCCCGCCGCAACTTTCCGAGAACTGCATCAAAGGAACCTGGAGGAGAAAAAAGCGAAAAACCAAGAACGGCCTGCCGAAAAGTAATACCCTAAAGATTTTCAATCGGCGGGTTTGCGCCGGTTGCCGGTCTGGTCCCCCTTTCGCCAAGACCCCACGGCCACGGAGACCCGATTTCAGGTTAATCTACCCTATATTGTGGCCACCCACCCAAAAGGGCGAACGGCCGGCCGTTTTTACCCCTTGCGCCCTCGCGCCTGACGACTTACGGCCGGCCGCTCTCCCGCCCCTTTCCTAGCGAATAAAATCGTTGTTGCGAAGAAACGCGAAAAAATCTAAACTTAACCCGTCGTATAATCTATCCTGTCGCTTCAATTTCGAGATCGTTAATAAGGGCCATGTCCCGGGTTCGACTTCATCCCACATTGGGAGGCAGCCATGCGGAAAAAAGGGCGGACGCCAGAGCAACTTGAGGCGGAAATCTTTCGGCTTCAACAGCAAGTCGCCGGTCTGGAAGACGCTTTGAGTCGGGAGCGCCGGCAGGCGGCCGAAGTCCGATCGAATACTGGAGAGGCCCGGTTGAAAGCAGGCTGTGAACAGTCCCCGCACCTGGCCGGGATCCTGGAGCTCGACGGCACGATCCGTTATGTCAACCGCCGGGCCTTGGAGGTCATTGGTCGGGAACCCTCCGCAGTCATCGGCCGCCCGATCTGGGATGCTCCCTGGTGGAGCCACTCGGAGGAAGAACAGGGCCGGGTGCGGGAGGGCGTGCGGCGTGCGGCGCAGGCGGCCGTTCAGTTCGAGACCACCCATCGGGCCGCCGACGGTCGGCTGCGCTACGTCGACTTCGCGCTCTGGCCGGTCCGGGAGGAAACGGGGGGTGTGTCCTTCCTGTTGGCCGAGGGCCGGGACATCACCGGGCACCGGGAGGCGGAGGAGGCCCTGCGCATCAAGACGGAAGAGCTGGACCGCTACTTCACCCATGCCCTGGACCTGCTCTGCATCGCGGATACGGACGGATATTTCCGACGCCTGAACCGGGAATGGGAAACAACGCTGGGCTATTCGCTCTCCGAACTCGAGGGGACCCGGTTTCTCGACTATGTTCACCCGGAGGATCGGCCGGCGACCTTAAACGCCCTCTCGCAACTTGGTGCCCAGGAAGAGGTGCTCAATTTCGTCAACCGTTATCGCGCCCGGGACGGATCCTACCGTTGGATCGAGTGGCGTTCCTTTCCGGCGGGGCAGCGGATCTACGCCGTGGCCCGGGACATCACCGATCAGCGGCGGGCCGACGAACTGCTGCGGGAAAACCTCACCCGACTTCAGACCATGGTGAGAAACGCTCCCATCGTCATCTACGGCGTCGATCGTCAGGGCGTCTTCACGCTTTCCGAGGGCAAGGGACTCGCGGCCCTGGGCTTTAAGCCCGGCGAAATCGTCGGTCGCTCCGCCTTCGAGGTCTACCGAAAGCGCCCCGATATCCTGGAAAATTTTCGCCGCGCCCTGGCCGGGGAGACCTTTACGGTTCCGGTGCAGGCCGGGCCCCACGTCTTCGACGCCTATCATGAACCCGTCCTGGGGACGGACGGCCAATACGACGGCACCCTGGGTGTTCTGGTGGACGTCACCAAGCGCAAGCAGGCGGAGGATGCCCTGCGGGAATCCCAACTGTTCCTCGAAACCATTTTCCAGCAAAGTCCCCACTCGATGTGGGTGTCCGACAGCCAAGGGACCCTGATCCGGATGAACCAGGCCTGCCGCGATCTGCTCCACGTCACCGATGAAGATCTCGTCGGCAAGTACAATCTCTTCGAGGACAACATCGTGGAACAGCAGGGCGTGATGCCCCTGGTGAAGCGAGTCTTTGAACACGGCGAGAAGGCGCAATTTCTCCTACGGTACGACAGCTCCCAACTGCGGATCCTGCCCCTAAGTGATACCACCCCAATGGTCCTGGAGGTGACGATTTCCCCGGTCCTGGATGCCCGGAAACAGGTGATTCACGCCATCGTTCAACATCACGACATCACCGAGCGCGCGCGGGCCCAGGAGGCGCTCGAACGGGCCAATCGGCAGTTGCGTCTGCTCAGCGACTGCAACCAGGCCCTGATCCGGGCCGGCGAAGAACTGGAACTGCTCGCCACCGTCTGTACCATTCTGGTCCGGGTCGGCGGGTACCGGATGGCCTGGGTGGGCTATGCGGAAGACGACCCGTCCAAATCGGTGCGCCCGATGGCCCGGGCCGGTTATGACGACGGGTATATCGAAAAGGTCTGTGCTACCTGGGATGCCGGCGACCGCGGCCTCGGCCCCATCGGCACGGCCATACGGACCGGGCAGCCCAGCGTGATTCAGAACATTGCTTCGGAGGAGACCTTCGCGGCCTGGCGGGCGGAAGCGGCGCGGCGCGGTTACGCCGCCGTCTGCAGTCTGCCGCTCAGCGCCGGGGAACGCCTCTTCGGCACCCTCAGCGTGTATGCCTCGGAACCGGGAGCCTTCGCCCCCGAAGAAGTGGCCCATCTGTCTGAACTGGCCGATGACCTGGCTTACGGCATCATGAATCTGCGCGCGCAGATCGAACACCGCCGCGCGCTGGAAACGCTGCGCGTCAGCGAAGAGCGGTCCCGCCTGATCGCGGAAAATGCCAAGGTGGTTATCTGGCTTATGGACCTGGATTTGCGCTATTCCTATATCAGCCCTTATATCAAACACAATCTGGATTATGCCCCCGAAGAGTATGTATTGAAGCCCTTGCCTGAAGTACTGACGCCTGCTTCCCTGGAAAAGGTCCTGCGGCTTTTGACCGAAGAACTGGAAGAAGAAAAAAATCCCGATCGGGACCTGGCCCGGTCCAGGACTATTGAAGTGGAGCACATTCACCGGGACGGACGCATCATCTGGGCGGAAATCAATATGACTTTTATCCGCGATGCCGAGGGGAAGGCCGTGGGCATCCTGGGAATAACCCGGGACATCAGCGAACAAAAGCGGGCGCATGAGGAACAGGAAAAGTTGCAGGCTCAGTTGTACCAGGCCCAGAAGATGGAATCGGTGGGAAGGCTGGCCGGCGGCGTAGCCCACGATTTCAACAATATGTTGACCGCGATCCTCGGGCACGCCGAATTGGCCTTGATGAAAGGTGATCCGGCCGATCCGGTTCGCGGCGATCTCCAGGCCATCGAGGAGTCCGCCCTTCGTTCCGCCGACCTCGTGCGACAACTGTTGGCCTTTGCCCGAAAGCAGACCGTGTCCCCCAAGGTTTTGGACTTGAACGACGCCGTGGCGGGTATGCTCAAGATGTTGCGCCGCTTAATCGGGGAAGATATCGATATGGTCTGGATGCCGGGCGCGGGAGTGTGGCCGGTCAAGATCGACCCCTCCCAGATCGACCAGCTTCTGGCGAACCTTTGCGTCAACGCCCGGGACGCCATCGTGGGTGTGGGCAAAATCACCCTGGAGACGGGGAACGAGGTCTTCGCTCCGGCTGATTTTGCCTTTCATCCGACCGTAGTCCCCGGAGAATATGTGCTGCTGGCCGTGAGCGACGACGGCTGCGGTATGGATCCGGAGGTGGTGGAGCATATCTTCGAGCCGTTCTTCTCCACCAAGGAGGCGGGAAAGGGTACCGGCCTGGGGCTGTCCACCGTCTACGGTATCGTCAAACAAAACGAGGGATTTATCAACGTCTATAGCGAACCCGGCCAGGGAACCACTTTCAAAATTTATCTGCCCCGTTACCAGGGCCAATCCTTGGAGGCGACGTCCGAAAGCCCGTCGGAGGCGCCCTTAGGTCGAGGGGAGACGGTACTGCTGGTGGAAGACGATCCGGTGATCCTGGGACTGGCTCAGACGATGCTGGAAAAGCTGGGCTACACCGTGCTGGCGGCCGGCACACCCGGTGAAGCGGTCTTTCAGGCCAAGTCCCACGCGGCCGAGCTGCAATTGCTGATCACCGACGTGGTCATGCCGGAAATGAACGGGAGGGATCTGGCGGAATTACTTAAAGCCGCCAAGCCCGGGCTAAAATGCCTCTTTTCCTCCGGGTACACCGCCAATGTGATCGCCCACAGCGGCGTGCTGGACGAGGGGGTGCATTTCCTTCAAAAACCCTTTTCCCTGAAGACTCTGGCAACCAAGGTACGGGAGGCCCTGGAGGAAACGTAATTGGAAGAGACGACTTGCGGTCTCTCTCGGCCACTCTCCCTTTTTCTGCCCTCTTCAATGAGCAGGTTTCAGATCGTTTCCTATTTCACTTTAAACCAGAGGTAGGTGATGCCGGAGATAACCACCTGGTGAAAATCATGAACCACCTGGTGGAGCAGGGCCAGACCCAGGCTGTCCAGCTCCGGTTCTTTGGCGGCCAGGAGATTGGCCGGCATTCTGATAGCGGCCAGGTCCCCCACGTTTTGACCGTAGATAATTTCCACCACCAGATCCTCCTCTACGACCTTGATCCGAAGGGCCAGCGAGTTCTCCCCGGCGGTCCGGGCGATGTGGAGAAAGATTTCTTCGCAGGCCAGTTCCAGACGTAAAACCTGATCCGAAGAAAGATCCAGCGATTCCCCGGCGATTTGAATGTGTTCGGCCAATTGGGGCAGATTTTCCAGACCGGCCGGAACGCGGATCGCATAGCCTCGGTTCTCGGTCAAGCGAAACATCAGGCTGAGGACGATCGCCGTCAGGCCTCCCGCGGCCACTCCGTTGTCCAGGAAAACCCCCAGCGAAATGGGAAAGAGGTCCGGAAAAAATTTTCCGGATTCGGCCACCATTCCGATGCAGACCGACACGCCCACCAGCAGACCGGTGCGATGGTTGATCCCGTGGGAGAAGACCAGTTCCAGACCGGTCGGCAGCATCATGGCCGCCAGTCCCATGAGAAAACCGCCGAAGACCGGCGTGGGCAGGTTGACCAGGAACAGGCTGATCTTGGGAGAGAAGGGGAGGGCGATCAGCAACAGGGCGCCGCAGACGCCCACGCTGCGGCTGGCCACGCCGGTCACCTTCTGGATGGAAATATTTTCCGAATAGGTTTCATTGGGCACGGTGCCCAGCAGTCCGCTGAAAATATTGCCCAGGGAGTCGGCGTACATGGTCCCCTGGACGACATCGTAATCGATCGGCCGAGGACGGCGGTGGGCGATCTGCTGCACGGCCATGCTGTTTCCGATGGCCTGGACCCCGTTGATCATGGTCAACACGGCCATGGCTCCGAGTACCGGGAGATGCTCCATTCCCAGATCCAGGGTCAGCCCGGGCCAGGTGCCCCTGAAGGAACCCACCCAGGGGAAATCCATCTCGGCTTTCGGGATGTTGAACAGCCCGAAGGCCCAGGCTGCCGCCAATCCCGAGGTCAACCCCAGAATGGGGGACCAGACCCGCTGTTTTTTGTTCCCAAACAGGGACAGACCCAAGAGGACGCACAGGGTGATCATGCCGGCCAGGAAATTTTTCCAGGAGCCGTGAAAGGCCTGTCCCGGCTCGCCCATCCACTCCTGCAGGCTCAAGGGGACCAGACTGAGGACGACCAGCAGCAGGATAACGCCCCCTACCACCGGCGTGATGATATGCCGCAGGTGACGCAGGAAACGGGCCATCAGGAATTCGATGGGGGCTACCAGGATGCTCAGGGTGGCCAGGAGGGGAAATCCTCCGGCCTTGAGGGTGGCAATGCTCCCGGCCAGATAGGCGGCCGAACTGCCCATGAAAAGGGTGTATCCCGTACCGATGGGGCCTATTCGCAAGACCTGGATCAGGGTGACCAGTCCGGAGGCCACGCCGGCGGCAAAGGAGGCAAAGAGGATATGGTCCAGCGGCGCATTGGCGGCCCGGCCGATGATCACCGGCAGGAAGACGATCGAGCTGTAAATCAACAGGACGTGCTGCAGGCCCATGACCAGGATCAGCCAGAGGGGAGGTTTCTCATTGACATCATACAGGATTTTATTAGTCTTTTCGGCCATCGGGACCCCTTCTTCACTGAACCATCGGGACTCTTATCCTCTATCGGAAGGGTTCCCCCGGGACTTAACCCGGGAAGGAAAGAATAAGCTGCCCGTGGTTTACTCCAGCCCAGTCCTCTTCCACCCCACCTTTGATTTCTCTCTTCTGACCTCCCTCTTCTCCCTTCGTTCATTTCCCCCAATCGCTTCCATCTTCCCTCTTCCCGCTTCCATCTGGTTCTTTCCCCCCCTGACGCTCTTGCGCCTAACGCCTGACGTTCCTTTCTGTCCTAAAGTTCCCTGGCGAAACAGGGGAATGCCGGTTTCCTTGTAACCGGCCCGCGGCCTTAATCGAGAGGGTGCTTCCTGGGCAGGGATATTCTAATTTCCAGCCCCTCTTCGGCGTTGGCAGCCTCGATCCGGCCCCCATGTTTTTCGATGATCTTTTTAGCGATAGCCAATCCCAAGCCCGAACCCACGGTCTGAGACTTATGGGTTTGATAAAAGGGGTCAAAGATCTTCGTCAGTTCTTCTTCGGTCAGTTTTTCAAAGGTGTTGGTCAGGCTTATTTCCAGGGTATCCGCTGCCGGGCGCAGCCGCAGGGCGATCCGACCTTTTTCGGGGGTGAACTTGACCGCGTTGTCCAGGAGGTTCAGGAAGGCCGTCGTCAGGGCCTCCCGATCCCCGGAAAAAGAGGACGGGCCGGACCCATCCGTGGTAATCCGCAACCCCCTAGGCGCGCTGACCGACTGAAACCGCTGCAACAGGGATTGCAGCAGCTCCGCCGGGTCAAAGACCGTGAAAGTCAGCGGTGCATCCTGGCGTTCCATTTTGGATAATTCCAGGATGCGGCCGATGAGGCGATCCAGTTCCTCGATATCCTCGCGGATGGCATCCAGGAGCCGCTCACGCTGGGAGGCCTCCGTCCCCGAGGCTTCCCGCAGCATTTCTTCCGCGATTCGGATCCGGGTTAAGGGGGTTCGCAGCTCGTGGGAGATGTTGGCCGTAAGCTCCTTGCCGCTGACGATCATGGTCTCCAGTTTTTCGGCCATGCGGTTGAAGGCCCGGGCCAGTTCGCCGATCTCATCCCTGCCCCGGACGGTCGCCCGGTGGGCCAGATTTCCCTCGGCCAGGGTTTGCGCCGACTGCCGGAGCTGCTCGAGGCGACTGGTAATGATCCGGGATACCGGAATGATCAGCAGGACCGCCATCAGGCCGATAAGCAGCAGGCCGAAGGCAAACCCCCGCCGGGGGTGCGGCGGTCCTTCCAAGCGGTCGAACA
The DNA here is from genome assembly GCA_963743305.1 of uncultured delta proteobacterium. Taxonomy (GTDB): domain Bacteria; phylum Desulfobacterota; class RBG-13-43-22; order RBG-13-43-22; family RBG-13-43-22; genus CAVQSS01. The sequence continues at coordinate 14,421 of CAVUPH010000009.1, read as the reverse complement.
AGACATGGAGCCGGCCTGATTCGCCGGTCGGAAAGAGCAGGGGAATGACCGCGTGGATACGAAGGTCCCGCTGGCGGTACAGGAATATAGGCCCAGGGGTTACGGCGCCCTGGTTTTGAAGTCCGACCGCAAGTTTCGGAATTTCCTCCGGGAAGGATTTCAAAAGAACGGTCCCGTCCTCTTTCGCCAGCCAAATCCTGGCCCCCATAATTTCCCCGAAATCTGAAATAAAGGTTTGCAGCGGCACGTTCCGGGTCCAGTCCGCGTCCGTCGCCGCCCGCATCTTGGCGTCCAGCACCGCCTGGATCTTCAGGGCCCTGGTCTTGGCATAATCTTCCAGACGGGTGGAAAAAAATTTGTCGGGCTGGATCGTAAAGAGCACAAAAACCACCAGCAGGGTGGCGATGAGAACGGCCAGGAAAGAGAAGAGGATCTTGATATAGAGTTTGCCCGGCAGCATCCAAGGTCTACCCCGAAGTTGCATAAAAATTGATCGATATTTTTTGGGTTGCCGGATTTCCCCTGGAGTGAATTTCAATTCTAAAGCCCAGGGGATTCAAACAAAATAGTTGACTGTACTTTGTGTATCATCGAGAAATTATCAGACAACTTCGGGGTCTACCAACATATAGCCGCTCCCCCAGACGGTTTTTATGCGCCGCGGGGAACGGGGAGCAGGCTCGAGTTTAGCCCGTAATTTACTGATGTGCATATCGATGCTCCGGTCAAAGGCCATGAAATCCCGTCCTTGGGCCAGGGTCATCAACCGGTCGCGGCTCAAGACGGTGTTGGGGTGTTTCATCAACACCTCCAGAATGCGGGTTTCGGTGGAGGACAGTTCCAACTCCGCTTCCCCGGTGGACACGGTCTGCCGGGCCTTGTTCAAGGTCAATCCGCCGGCCTCGATGGTTAAGGCCCCGGCGGCGGTCTTTTCGCGGTCCGGGGAAGCCGCCCGGCGTAAAATCGCCTTCATCCGGGCCAGCAATTCCCGCGGGTTAAAAGGCTTGGGGAGATAATCGTCCGCCCCCAGCTCCAGCCCGACGATGCGTTCCGTATCCTCACCCTTGGCCGTCAGCATAATGACCGGCAGGGCATGATCCCGGCGGATATCCTTCAATACTTCCAGGCCGTCTTTCCCGGGCAGCATGATGTCCAGAATGACGATATCCGGCGCCTCGGCTCGGATCGTTTCCAGGATCCGGGAACCGTCGGGAAGGGTCCGAACGGAAAATCCGTTGCCCCCCAGGTACTCCTTCAGGAGCTTCTGCAGTTTCAGGTCGTCATCGACGATTAAAACCCTATTCCCCATGTTTGTCACCCCTTTTTACCGAATTTTACCTTTGGCTGACACTTTATTACAAGCTGAAAAAATGTTCTTTACACCTCAGGTGTAGACTGGCTCCCATGGTTGTACAAAAAACGCTCAACACAGAAAGGAGCAGGACCATGAGGACCAGGAACAAGGTATTTATCGGCAGCGGGATTTTTCTTTTCGTGACGTTGATCGTCGGCTACGGCCTGGTCGTCGGCAGCCCCTGGGGAGATCCGGGCGGGACCTTCCCCTCCCGATTTCCGGGCCGGGGGTTCCATTCCGCTTCTCACCAGAAAGATGTTGCTGAATTCATCCTCTGGCGGATGGATAAATTGGCCCGGACATTAAATCTCAACGAGTCCCAAAAAACCAAATACGAGGAACTCAAGAACAACATTTCGTCCCGTATGTCCACCGGATTTGAGGAACGGCAGCAATTAAGGGCCCGGTTCCTGGAGGAGATGAACAAGGAAAACCCGGATGTCCAGGGCCTGGTGGAATCCGTGAAGACCCGGATCAACGACTTTTCCGGTTTCCTCTCTAAAAACCTGGACCAACTGGCGGATTTCTATGATTCTCTGGACGGCGACCAGAAACGGTTGATCAACGCGGAAATCCGGGAGAGAATGGCCCAGCACCACTCTTGACAACCTCGCAAAAAGTCCAAAAACCTGTCATTGCGAGCGAAGCAATCCCCACCATGGTAACTAGCTGATTCTTGGGGATTGCTTCGTCGCTTCACTCCTCGCAATGACAGCGCTGGGGACTTTTTGCGAAACCATCACTCTTGATAGGGAGGGAAGCATGGACAAAATGACGAGAAGAATATTTATGATTAAAGGATCGACCGCGGCCGGGGCCCTGGTCGGAGGCTTGACCCTGGGCGGGGGACTTTTGTCCCCTCCCAAGGTCCTGAGCGGGAAAGTCGAATTTCCCGAATCCCGGTGCGCACCGGGAAAAAAACCGATCAACAAGAAGATTCTGATCGCCTATGCCAGTTATTGTGGTTCCACGGGTGGTGTGGCGGAAGCGGTGGGGCAGGTGTTATGCGCCGGAGGGGCCCAGGTGGATATACGTCTCATGAAAAATGTGAGCGGGCTATCATCCTATGATGCGGCCGTTTTGGGCAGTTCGGTTCGCAGCGCCTCCTGGCTGCCCGAAGCCATCGAATTTGTCGAAGGAAAACCAGGGGAATTTAGCCCGAATACCCGTGGCCTATTTTTTGACCTGCCTGGCTTTGGTTAAGGATACCGAAGAAAGCCGTCGGCTGGCCGGGACTTATATGAATCCCGTGCTCCGGGAGGCAGCGGCCATACATCCTGTGGACCTGGGATTGTTTGCCGGCGTTTTGGACTACAACAAAATGAACGTATTTTACAGGATGATCATGCAATCGAAGATGAAAGAGAAGGGCGTTTCGGAGGGCGATTTCCGAAACTGGAAGGCGATCCGGGCCTGGGCCGCAGGCCTTTGTTCGCCGAGTGGACCCTTTCCCTTTTCCTGGGCATGACTTGGGCCCAACGCTTTCGGGTTACACCATTCACCCAACCAAAAATCCGGAGGCCGCGATGGCCTACCGTTGGGCATCGGCCGGAGTTGCGGGGTCCATTACGGTGATCATCGCGGCCTGGCCGCTTATTTAAGGATCTGTAAACAAATAACCATGACAAAGCGACACTACAACCGTTCGCCCTGAGCTGCGAGCTTGTCGAGCAGTCGAAGGGTGCACGATACGGCGATGCTTCGACAGGCTCAGCATGAACGGAGATACCGCGGCATTATACAGCTTATTTCTTGACGGCTTCTAAGCGGCCCCGTCAAGTTTATTCAGAAACTACGCCCCCATTAAGAAAATTATCCCCTTCGTCCCAATTATTTCTCGGTCAGCTTTTTCCTTGGCCGTTTGGATTTGAGGCGCTGACGGAGGAGGACATAAGTTGCCCCGGCGCCCCCGTCGTAGGACTGGGCGCTGGTGAAGGCGATGACCCATTTTCGCCAGTGACTGCGCGTCAACCACTCGCTGACCTTGTTTTTTAAAACCGGTTCACCGGGGGAAGAGATGCCACGTCCGTGGATGATCAGAACAGCCCGTTTCCCCGACCTAATGGCCTCATTGAGGAAGTCTCCAAAGGCGTCTTTGGCCTGCGCCGCACTCAAACCGTATCCAATGCGGGACAGACCTTAACCGGTTCTACCACTCAACGCATTTATTTCTCTCTTCTGTCCTCTCTCTTCTCCCTTCTTTCTTTTCCCCCATCTCTTCCATCTCCCCGCTTCCATCTGGTCTTTTCCCCTTGACTTCCTACAAATCCTTTCTATATACCTATACAATCCCCGTGATAAGCGGGGACCCTATTCTGAAATTCCAACCTAAGTTGATACGATAATAAAAACGGAATACGGAGTCTTTCGCCGGGTCGGCGTCCCGCCGACCAGGCCCGGGTTCGCAGCGGGAAAGGAGGCGGCCGGTGTTCAAGGATTTGATCGGAGATCTTTCAGAGACCAGATTATTCAACCTGGTAAAATCCCTGGTGGACGGGAAGAAATCCGGGCTGATGGCGGTCAAGGGTAAAGAGGGCGCGGAGTTATATATTGAGGGGGGCCAGATCGTCCACGCCAGGACCGGCACCCTGAACGGAGAAGAAGCGCTCCTGCCCATTATGGACTTGTCCAACGGCCGGGTCACCTTCAATTGGCAAACGTCGCCGGAAGAACGCACGGTGCGCCTGCCCACGGAGCAGGTCATGGCGAATTGGTCCCAACGGGAGGAGGAGTGGAAGAAGATCAGGCAAGCGGTGCCCTCCGCCGAAGCCGTCTTCTCCCTGGTGGTCGATAGCGGCGGAGAAGACCGGATGATCCCGGCCGGACAATGGGGCGTACTCGCCCTGTGCAACGGGAGGTGGAATGTCTCCGAAATGGCCGGCCGGCTCGGGCGGCCCCTTTTTGATGTTTCGGGCACCCTCTCTGTTCTGGTTGAAAGAGGGCTGGTCGAAAAAACGGAGGCCGCCGATATTCCCGAAGCGGGGTTGCGGACCACGGTTGACGAGGCCTTTTTCGATGCCGCCGAGACGGAACTCAAGAAGGTGGTGGGGCCGATCGCCCGGATTATCCTGAATGATACCCTGGATGCCTTTGAGGAATCCCGGGAGGCTTTTCCGAAGGAGCGGGTGAAAAGTTTCATCTCGACGGTCTGTGACCAGATCACGGAGGAACCGAAACGGGAAAAGTTCGGCAAGGCCATGTATGTCGCCTGGCTTTCTTCCTTCGAAACCACGTAAGCACTCGAAATCAGGAGGATCGATCATGACGGAAATATCGAAGCGCGAGGAAGGCTTTCCAGACCTGAAATCGGGACCCTTCAGGCAGCGAATGAACCGGCTGGGCTTAAAGAAAACGCTGCTGCTGGGGATCTTCGTTCCCATTCTGATCGCCTTCCTGGTCATCGCCGGCCTGCTTTTCGTCAATGTGGGCCCGTTGGTCAGCATCCGGGCCCTCGGGTCCGACAGCCTGAAGGAACTGGGCGCCGCCAGCGTCAAAGAATCCGTCGCTTCCCTCAACAAACTGGGAGAGAAGATCATTCAGGAAAAAGCCGAGGGAGTGGCCCGGCAGATTGAAATCTACCTGGAAGCGCACCCGGGCCTGTCGGAGGCGGCCCTGGCCAACCAGCCGCGGCTCCAGGAGATCGCCATCCAGCGGGTCGGGGAAACCGGCTATACGGCGGTTCACAACGATAAAGGGATCAACTATTTTCACGTTAATCCGAAGATCGTGGGGACCGACCTCCATCGGCTGGCCGGTAAACTGCCGGAATTCGTCAAGGTCATGGAAGCGGGACTGAAAGGGGCCTCGGGCGGCTATTACCAATGGACGGACATCGATGGGAAGGTGCGGCCCAAGTACATGTTCAGCGCCCCGGTGGAGGGCACGAACCTGATCGTGGCCGCCACGACGTATATCGACGAATTCGGAAAACCGGCGGGCGCCATCCAGGCCAAGGTGGACCGAATGCAAGCGTCCTACTCGGAGAAGTACAGAAGCCGGTTTCTGCTTTTCTTGGCCATTGTCCTGATCGACCTGGCCGTACTGCTGGCGGTTATCTACGCCTTTTCGTCTTCCCTGGTCCGGCCGATCCGCCGCCTGTCGGAAGCGGCCGACCGGATCAGCATGGGGGACCTGGATGCGGCCATCGACGTAGAGGGGGAAGGAGAGGTCGCCCGGCTGGGCCAGTCGATCGAACGGATGCGGACCAGCGTCAAAACCGCCCTGGAGCGGCTGGAGAACCGACGACCGATAACCATTCGCAAATAAAAGGAGCAAGGGTATGAAACGGCGCAACGGCCCGAAGTGGGCGATCCCCGTACTCGGCCTGACGATCTTTCTGTTTTATTTCGGCGACCGGGTTTCCGGTCAGGGAACCCCCAAAGCGGCGCCCGATACCCGGCCGGACCTCCCGTCCGCCACCAATCAGCCGCCGGTCATACCGCAGCATACTTTGACGATTCTCCGGAACGGGAATGGGCAGGGCCATGTGAGAAGGAACCCCGCCGGGCCTTCCTTTAAAAAAGGAACGCCGGTGACCCTGGTCGCGATTCCCGACCCCCATTCCGTATTCGAGGGCTGGAGTGGAGCCTGCGGGGGAACCTTACGTACATGTTCGGTCATCGTGTCAACCGACCAGACGGCCACCGCCACCTTTTCCCTGAGAACCTACACGATTCAAGTCCGCCCCCCGGTTAACGGGGTCATCCATCCTTACGGTACGGTAAAGGCGTTTCCTGGAGAGAAGCGGAGGTTCCAGATTATCCCGCTGCCCGGCTACCGGGTTTCCGAGGTCCTGGTGGACAAGGTTTCGCAAGGCGCCGTAAACACCTACACCTTCAAGGAAGTTACCGACGACCACGTGCTGGAAGCGATTTTTAAAAAACAATAGCGGGTCAACTATGATGGTTTCGCAAAAAGTCCCCAGCGGTGTCATTGCGAGGAGTAAAGCGACGAAGCAATCCCCAAGAATCAGCTAGTTACCATGGTGGGGATTGCTTCCCCCGGATCAGGTCCGGGGTCGCAATGACAGGTTTTTGGACTTTTTGCGAGGAACATTGGACTTCAAACCACAGCCCGAGCGCGATTAAGCCGGGCTGTGATGCTAGGTCATAAGTTGGAGGTCGATTTTTATGAAAACCCTGTCCCTATCCGAAGTGAAGATGAAGCTGAGCGGTCTGGTCGAAGCCGTTCAAGCCACCGACGAGGAAATCGTCGCTGAAAGCGCTGAGGGAAAAGAAAGCACGGCTCTATTCCCTGGAGGATTTGTTGGCAGACCCTGGAAATAATCCCGGGTAATCGATGGGGACTGGCGTTAACAAACTTCGGGTACCCGAAGGGGTCGCCGAGAGTATCCGGGAGATGCATCCCCATTGAAATAGTCGCCCTGGGGCCGCGAAATCGAATCTACGAAGAAACGCTTCGCCTCGCTAAGAACCCGTCAAGAAATAAGCTGTACAATGGCGCGGTATCTCCGTTCATGCTGAGCTTGTCGAAGCATGGCCGTATCGTTCACCCTTCGACTGCTCGACAGGCTCGCAGCTCAGGGCGAACGGTTGTAGTGTCGCTTTGTCAAGGTTATTTGTTTACAGATCCTAAGAAGAAACTGTAACTGCTTCGCCGCCCATTCCATCGTCGGAAGATGTCGTCGCCGCCCTGCGCGGTCTGGATTTCGTCCCGATCGGGCCGCACTATGGGCAGATGTCACTGGCCGAACTCCAAACCATCCCCATTAACTATCTTTAAAGTTTATTGATCATTAACCTTATCCTGTGATATTTTGTTAGCCACAGGACATTTGAAAAGAAAAAAGGAAGGAGGGGGCGGTGTGGATTCAATTGCCAATGAAACAGTGACTGTTCCTAAAGAAGAATGACAGGGTCCTCAAAGAAATATACCAGAGTGTGAAAAGGCAAAATTTCCTGCTCAGGATAGCCGAGGCCGAAAGAAACTTGAAGGCCGGAAAAGTTAAAAGGGTTACAGTGGGGAATTTTATCGAACAGATCGGATAGGGCATGAAGCCTAAATCCATACTTTTCGACACGGCCTTTGATAAGAGGTTTAGAAAGTATATTGTCCGGACTTTCTGCTAAAGAATGACCAACGAAACCCATCTTATCGGCTATCAGTTGTTGGAAGCCGGAGCCCTGGTCGGATTCCGGCTGGTGGAGGACCACCTGGAACCCAGCCTCGACGGCCGGAATTTATTCGCCCGCCTGGAACTGGTATTGGGTCCGGATGACGAGGATGAACCGGCAGACCTGGTCGAGTGGAGTGCTTTTGGATTCATCTTTGCTCTGGCGGTCCTATCCTTCGCCGATGCCCGGCCCAGGGGAGTGTCCGATATTTATTATATAGAAGAGGATGAATTCGGTGTCGCCGATCTGTTTGTCGGCCTCCGTTATGTCCGGGGAGAGCTTCATTTTAGCGCCGATTACCTCCGCGGTCGATCCGTGAAGACGGATATTATCGTTAGGCCGAATGGCACGGTAACCCTGACTACCCGGGGCCGCGGGAAGACCGCCTGGCGCTGGCTCGACCGGCTGAAAGGCAAGAAGCACCTGGAGCCCGTTTAACCTCCGGGCGCCGGTCAACGGTCTAAGATTTCTCCCTGCTCTCGCGCCTAACGACTTACCTCCCCCATCCGGCTCCCTCAGTTTCTTCCATCTTCCATCTTCCCGCTTCCATCTGGTCCTTCCCAGCCCTCCGGTTTCTCTCCTCTGTCCTCTCTCTTCTCCCTTCTTCCTTTCCCCGAATTTCTTCCATCTTCCATCTTCTCTCTTCCATCTAGTTTTTTCCCTTGACTTCCCACAAAACCCCATTATATACCTACACTTACACTGAAACCGATAGCCATTCCTTTCCTTCGGTTTTTTGAAGTTAACTTTTCCATTTTTTTAAGTAGGGCATTCTGATGCCTGCAAGCCTATACGATCGCTTTGAAGTGCCTCTAAATCGGGGATCAATAGAAGTTCCATCCAAAGGATGGGGTGGACAGGCCGGGTGGGATGTTGGATGACGTTTCTTGTCGCCGGGATATGTGTCCACTTGAAAATATAATTGAATTCGGTGAACAACGTCCCCCTTTACCAACCAATATTTTTTCAGCCTTGTTGACTTTTATTAACCCAAGCCTTAAAATCAAAAGACTAAGAAAAGAGCGGAACCCTTGAGATATAAACTTCCGCACCCATAGGGTGCGGTTTTAACTGGGCCCCCCCTAGGGGGGCATGGCCCTGCCCCCTGAGGAGGCAGGGCCTTCAAGTTGTGCCGCGTTATGAATGACTTACAAATCCAATCTCAATTGCTCGTCCTGTTGCTCTCTCTCTTCCTGATACCGAACATACTTCCGGATCATTTCCTCATCACACTAAAACTTTCCAATTTGCGCTGGTTATAACCCTAAAATTCGTCATCACCTATATCAGCTCATCCAAAACAGGAGATGGAAATGCTCAAGAAAACAGTTTTTATTACGTTTTTGTTGTTTTTACAGGTAAATTTTTGCTATGGCGGAAATGGTAATTTGACCTGGATGCCTTTGGTGCTCAACTCCCCCCCGCCTCTGAGTGCCGACAACGTCAACCTGATCTTTGTGGTCACCCCTGATCTGGAACACAGCACACCGGGTGATGTGAACCCCGACACGGCCAACCTCTCCAATCAGGGGTTGCAGCGCTCTCTCAGGACGGCTACGTACCTGAAGCAGCAGGTGTTGGGCGGAAAGAATGTAACCGCCATCTACACGATTTCGCCGATGAGCCATCTGCAAACCGCCAACAAATTTCCTGACATGGCCGCCATCGGTTTCATCCAGCAATTCGCCCTGCTGAATCAAATAACGCTGCATGTTGATGGTCCGAACGGCACCACCTATACGGCCAATAACTACCCGATTAATGTGTCCTATGCCAATGCAGCCGGAGTACCGGCTGACGCTATAATGCCAGCCGCATTTTGCACTAACTGCAGTGGCTTGGATTTCGGGAATGCCGGCGGCATTAACGACACGCTGGTCGCCGGCATTATAGCCAAGAAAACGCCGGGCTACTATGTTTTTACCGCCCCCTGGAAAACAGTGAGTGCTATGCTGACTGAAATGAATACCCAATACGTTTATAATTTGAGTTTGCCCGCTGCCTATCAGGGTAGTAATTATGTTTATGCAGTTTCCATCCCGACAGCAGCATCAGGCAAAGCCGGCCTGGTTACCTACAACAGCAATCTGACCCCCCCGGCCACCTATCCCCTGCTCCACCCTGAGGTGCCAACGACTGCCTGTAAATATGATCTGCAACCGTATACCCGGCTGGCGGCGTATGCGGGAATGACTGACGTTATTGTTCCGGCGACTGTCAACAAAAATTTACGGCTATATATTATCCGCCATGCTGAGGCGCACCCGGATGATCAAACCAACAACAAATTTGATGACGGCAATTATGTGGCTGCAGGTCAATGGCGCGCCCTATCCCTGGCTAACACCCTTCGTGGCAAGATTGCTCCCAATGCGGTGTATTCGATTGACCCCGCCGGCATGTGGTATCCAAATTATGATCTAGCCGTTTCCTATGTGAGGCCATCCCTGACGGTACTGCCCTATGTCATCGCCAATAACCTGCCCTACTACCTGGCCGCAGGCCTGTCGTTAGGAAATCCGTTTAACCCGACGGAGGTGGATGTAGCCCAAGCCACCCGAGATTTTTTCTTCTTTCCCCACCCCGACGGCAGCTCTTTCTCCAACCAGGTACTGCTGGTGGCCTGGGAATCAGGGCATATCAAACCGTTTATCAACCAACTGATCAAAATGTATGGCAGCAGCCTGCCCCTTCTGGATGAAACGTGGCCGGTAAAAGACTACGACACCATCTGGACCGTAACCCTGGATGCACAGGGTACTCTCACGGTAGACAATGCGTTGTGTGAGGGAATTGATTCGGCGAATCTGCCCACCACGGCGCCGATGTTTTGAAGCTCACGAAACGGGATGGAGGGCCGCCTGTTTCCTGCTGTTGTTCTGGGATGAAGAGGAGTCCGAAAGCTTCGACGCCCGGGTCAAGCTGCTTTTTGATCAGACCATCGTCGAGCATCGGGAGTTGAGATCCGGGAGCCGCCGCCAGGCCGTATCGGAACTCCGACGAAGCCTCTATGTTCATTTATACCGGGAAGTGGGGATTCCGCTGGCGGAGATCGCCCGGCTGGTTGGTATCGGGACCAGCGGAGTGGCCATGGCGGTTAAAGGGCTGGATGAAAAGACAAAACTGAATGAAATGAACGCCGTCCCGGAAAAAAGCTCAACGGGTTTAAACTCATCGAGAAAAAGAGGCTATTTAAAAAGTGACCCGGCCGTGAGGCCGGGCCGGAAGGATTGAAGATTTTGCACCCTAGGAAGGGAACTTGAGCTTCCCTTCGCCCGGCACACTTTTGGGATTCTTGAGTTGCGAGGCATCATCCACACAATTCTTTTTTTCCTCTTCACTCAATGAGTTTGGATCCCTCAACGCATCCAAGGGGCATAAAAATCTGTTTCCCGCATTGTCCTTTACCCATACCAAGGGTTCCGTTTTTAGTGCCATGGTTTCTCCTTTCTGTTGTGTAGAATGAATTGTTGATGGCCCTATCAGCCGTCTTTATACCTATTTTCGTTCGAAACGGCGTCAAAGGCAATAATGTGAAACCTGTATTTTTCATCTAATTTCTATGTAGGTGCGTATAATCTTTCGGAAGGAATTTGGTAACAGTTTAGTCCCTAAAGGAGGACGTCGTTCACTGGGTTCAGAAAAAGATTTACAAGGAGCGGCAATATAGTTGGGAATGTCCAATGCCACGACACGCCCGCTTAGATGTCCCCGGGACCCTGCACCATGTCATGGTCCGGGGGATCAAGGGAAGCAATATCTTCCAGGATGAGGAAGATCGGCAACCCTTTGTCGAGCGGGTAAGATCCCTGGCCCAGAAAACCGATACCCGCATTTTTCCCTTTTATCAAAAATAACGGCCTGTATCCCCCCCAAATAATGGTTTTCAAGTATTTATCAATTCAATGACAGGGGTTATCCTATTTCAACTAAAGAAAGGAGAGCATTCCATGCCCACCATTATGACCAAAGACGGCACGCAGATCTATTACAAGGACTGGGGCAGCGGACAGCCGGTGGTTTTCAGCCATGGCTGGCCGCTCAGCGCAGATGCCTTTGAAGACCAGATGTTCTTTCTGGTTTCCCGCGGATATCGATGCGTGGCCCATGATCGCCGCGGCCACGGCCGCTCGAGCCAGCCCTGGAACGGCAACAACATGGACACCTACGCCGACGACCTCGCTGCGCTCGTCGAAGCGCTCGACCTGAAAAAGGCCGTCCATGTCGGCCACTCGACAGGCGGCGGCGAAGTCGCCCGCTATATCGGCCGCCACGGCACGAAACGTGTGGCCAAGGCCGTGCTGGTCGGCGCGGTCCCGCCGCTGATGCTGAAGACGGACGTCAATCCCGGCGGCTTGCCCATGGAGGTGTTCGACGGCATCCGGGCCGGTGTCCTCGCCGACCGCTCGCAGTTTTTCAAGGATCTCACCCTTCCGTTCTACGGCTACAACAGGCCGGGCGCAAAGATCTCGGAAGGCGTGCGCGAGTCATTCTGGCTCCAGGGAATGACGGCCGGTTTTCCTGCCGCCTACTTTTGCATCAAGGCGTTTTCCGAGACGGATTTCACCGAAGACCTCAAGAAGATTGACGTGCCAACGCTTATCATGCACGGCGACGACGACCAGATTGTGCCGATCGGCGCGTCGGCCCTGCTCTCGTCGAAGTTCGTCAAGGGCGCCACGCTGAAAGTCTATCAGGGCCTGCCGCACGGCATGTGCACCACCAACAAGGAGCAGATCAATACCGATCTGCTGGCCTTCATCAAGGCCTAAACCGTTGTTGACGGGGTATGCCGTGGGCTATAATCCCGCTGGAAGCGGGACCACCTCTTCAGAATCGTTATAAATCGATCGTTTGCGAGCTGGATCCCTATCCATAGAAAAGAAGGCCGATCAGGCCCTTCGGGAATTCAGTAATAGGGGACGTAGTTTCTGAATATACTTGACAGGAGTCGTTTAAGGCGCTATCAAGGGAAACATGCCCAGACAACCGCGGCTGGATGCTCCCGGGACCCTCCATCACGTTATGGGCCGAGGGATTGAGACCAGCAAGATATTCAGAACGAAAATGGACCGAGAGGATTTCCTCTTACTGACTGGCGACATTGTGCCGGGCCGGCCGTTGGGCCGTTTATGCCTGGGCCTTGATGCCCAACCATTTTCACCTGCTGGTCCGGACCGGACAAGAACCCCTGGCCGGGAGCATGCGGCGCCTGATGACCGGCTACGCGATCAACTTCAATCTGCGGCACAAGCGGCGGGGCCACCTCTTTCAGAACCGGTACAAGTCGATCGTCTGCCAGGAAGACCTCTATCTACTGGAACTGACCTGTTATATCCATTTGAATCCCCTCCGGGCCGGGCTGGTCCCGGACCTGGAGGCCTTAGGCCGGTATCCTTGGTCCGGCCATTCGGCCCTGATAGGTCAGGTGGAGCGGGACTGGCAGGCCCTCGGCACGATCCGGGCATATTTTGCCGAGAGGGCCAAGGAGGCGGTGCGGCGCTATAAGGCGTTTGTGGCCGAAGGAGTGGGCCAAGGCCGGCGTCCGGTGTTAATTACCCCTTTATTTTGAGAGGAACTTGACGGAATAAAGCAACCGGAAAGGGCCATAAAACGGGGGTAATTAACAAAAGGATTGGCGGGATTTCAGGATTTTTGATCAAGATAAAGCAACCGGTGGAAGTAGCGTAGTAGCGGGGTCGGAGGCGGGATAGAACCCGGTACGACGGTGAGTGAGACCGTTGCGGGAGAGGATCCGATTGATGGAACTGACCGAGGGCAACGGTTGGATCCCCTGCCGATCCAAGCGTTGGCGAATGGCTATCGCCCCGCAAGGCAACCCCCGGTTATAGAGATGCAACCTTTTCCAGACAATCAACCGTTCGATTTCAGCAGGGAGGAAACGGGCCATAGACCCTCCGGGAAAGACCCGGGTCCTGGGAACGGTTAAGTCCCCCGACCCGGGAAAGGGAGTCTACCCCTCGAGGTTTTTCACCTTGAGGACCATATCAGCCGTGACGGTACGTTTCTCGGCAAAGAGGGCGTAAGTGAGGGCCGCTTCGGTAACAGCGCCGATTTTCCGGGGGATGCCGAAGCTGACCTCATGGACGGCCCGGAGGGCCTGGTCGTCGAGGAGGGGTTCCCGGGCGCCGGCCAGTTGGAGGTGGTGAGCCACATAGTTTTTGGTTTCGTCTGGTTGGAGACCGGGCAGATGGTAGCGGATGGCAATCCGCTGCTGGAAGGGCTCCATAACGGCAAAGTCCATGATCCTTCTCAGGTCGGACTGACCGGAGAGGATGAGGATAAAGGGGTCGTAGGAATCCATTTTGAAGTTGGTCAGGAGCCGGAGTTCCTCCAGGGGGCCGGTTTGCAGGAGATGGGCCTCATCGATAATCAGCAGGATGGTTTTTCCGGCCTGCTCTTTGGAGTCCAGGAGAGTTTTCTGGATCTGGAGGTAGATGGCGCTCTTGGAGAGTCGGGTGGGCAGGCCCAGAAGTCGGTTGAGATGATACAACAGATCGGCCCGGCTGAGAGTGGACAGGGGAGTGTATAAAGGTCGGAAGAGGTTTTCGTTGAGCCGGTCCACATAGGCGCGCAGGGCCAGGGTTTTGCCCACCCCGGGATCGCCGGTGAGCAGTAAGATGCCTCCCCGACGCTTGATGTATTCCAAACGAGCGAAGCACTCTTTCAAGGGTTCCGTGTCGAAGAGGTCTGGGTTTTCACGTTCTTGTCAAAAGGAAAGCGTTTAGGCTCGAAATCAGGCCAGGTGTCCATGATCCTTTTTGAACGGTGTAAGACGGTTGGCTGTGTGTGTGGTGAGGCAAAAAAAAAAAAAAAATATATACACACCACACCACACCTGCACAAACCTGCACAAACCTGCACCTGCACCTGCACCTGCACCTGCACCTGCACCTGCACCTAAAAAAAAAA
>CAVUPH010000008.1:10000-131678 GCA_963743305.1 uncultured delta proteobacterium | reverse complement strand
CGTTTGGGGGGATGTAATCCATGTGGGATTATACGGAAAAAGTGAAGGAATATTTTGAGAATCCAAAAAATATCGGCGAGGTGGAAAACCCCGACGGGGTGGGCGAGGTGGGTTCCCTGGCCTGCGGCGACGCCCTGAAGCTGACCTTTAAGCTGGACGAAGAAAAACGGATCCAGGAGGCTAAATTTCAGACGTTCGGCTGCGCCAGTGCCATTGCCTCCTCCTCGGCCTTGACCGAACTGATCCTCGGCAAGACCCTGGATGAAGCGGGGAAAATCACCAACAAAGATATCGCCTCCTTTTTAGGCGGTCTGCCGAAAGAAAAGATGCATTGTTCGGTGCTGGGCGAACAGGCCCTGGCCGCGGCCATAGCCAACTATCGGGGACAAACTCTTCCGAAGACGGAAGAGGGGGAAATCGTCTGTGAGTGCTTCGGGGTCACGGATAAGGAAATCGAGCGGGTGATCCGGGAAAACGGGCTGAAAACCCGGGAAGAGGTGACCAACTATACCAAGGCCGGAGGCGGCTGTGAATCCTGCCATGAAAAGATTGAAGCCCTCCTGGCCCGAATTCTGAAAGAAGACCGGGGGACCCGGCCGGCGCCGGCAGTCAAAAAAACGGTATTGACCAACATCCAGAAGATGAAACTGATCGAAGAGACGCTGGAAAGAGAGATCAAACCGGCGTTGAAGGCAGACGGCGGGGATATCGACCTGATCGACATTGACGGCAACAAAGTGCTGGTGGCTTTACGGGGGGCCTGTTCCTCCTGCCGGGCCGCTGAGGTAACCTTAAAGGATTATGTGGAGTTTAAATTGAAGGAATTCGTGGCCCCGGAGATCACCGTGGAGGAGGTCAAATCGTGAAGGTTATTTATATGGACAATAACGCCACCACCCGGACCGCGCCGGAGGTGGTGGAGGCCATGTTGCCTTTTTTTTCCACGTTTTATGGGAACCCATCCAGCATGCACTTTTTCGGCGGCCAGGTAGCCAAAAATGTTCAGCAGGCCCGGGAGCAGACGGCCGCCTTGATCGGGGCCGATCCTTCGGAAATTGTTTTTACCAGTTGCGGTACCGAAAGCGATAATGCTTCCCTCTGGGGAACCCTGAATTCCTATCCCCAAAAGAAGCACCTGATCACCACCCGGGTGGAGCATCCGGCCGTTTTGAACCTGGCCACCTATCTATCCAAGAGAGGATACCGGGTGACCCTGTTGCCGGTGGACCGGGAAGGCCGTTTGGACCTGGACCAACTGGCCGCCGCCATCACCGAGGAAACAGCCATTGTCAGCATCATGTGGGCCAATAACGAAACCGGGGTGGTGTTTCCCATCGAGGAAATAGCGGCCCTGGTCAAGTCCAAGGGTTCGGTGTTCCACACCGACGCCGTCCAGGCCGTGGGCAAGGCGCCCATCAACCTGCAAAAGATCCCGATCGACCTTTTGGCCTTTTCCGGCCACAAACTCCATGCCCCCAAAGGGATCGGGGTCCTCTATATTCGGCGGGGAACCCGCTTTACCCCTTTTCTGATGGGGGGCCATCAGGAAAAAGGCCGCCGGGGCGGGACGGAAAATGTCCCCTATATCATCGGCCTGGGTCAGGCCTGCCAATTGGCCCAGGTCCATTTGATCGATGAAAACCAGCGGGTGCGGGGCCTGCGGGACAAACTGGAGCAGGGGATCCTGGATCGGATCCCCCGAGTCCTGATTAACGGCGACCGGATTTTGCGCCTGCCGAACACCGTAAGCGTCAGCTTTGAATACGTGGAAGGGGAATCGATCCTTCTGCTGATGAGCAACCTGGGGATCTGCGCCTCTTCCGGTTCGGCCTGTACCTCCGGGTCCCTGGAACCCTCCCATGTCCTGCGGGCCATGGGGGTCCCTTTTACCGCCGCTCACGGCTCGATTCGTTTCAGCCTGAGCCCTTATAACACTGAGGAAGAAGTGGACTTTATCCTGGAGCATCTTCCAAAAATCATTTCCCGTTTGCGGGAGATTTCGCCTTTCTGGAAGAATCGGGATCAGCCGACAGCCTCGGCTGCCGGTTAAGGGAGACTATTGACGCGCTCGCAACAAGTCCGTCCTTATTGATTGTTATCCCTTTTGGATGGGCGCCTCCCCCCGAAGGGGGAAGCGACTAAATTCAAATCTCAATGAGGAGAGCCCATGGTTGCCGTGATCATGGCCGGTGGTCGGGGGACCCGTTTCTGGCCCCGGAGCCGCAAGCACCGTCCTAAACAACTATTGAATATCATAGGGGAAAAAACGATCCTGGAACAGACCGTGGACCGCATACGGCCCCTTTGCGACTGGGATCGAATTCTGATCGTTACCGAGGAGGAACAAGCCCCCCTGATCCGGGAGCTCTTGCCCCAGCTCCCCGCCGATCAGTTGCTGGTTGAACCCCTCGGCAGGAACACGGCCCCCTGCATCGGTCTGGCGGCGCTTTTTGTGGCCGAACGCGATCCGGAGGAGGCCCTGGTCATCCTTCCGGCGGATCATCATATTGAGGATATTGATGATTTTCAAATCACCCTGAGGGCCGCCGTGCAGGCGGCTCAAGAGGGCGACGTGCTAATTACCCTGGGCATCCCCCCGACCTTCCCGGAAACGGGCTACGGTTATATTGAACAAGGGGAGCCGATGAAGTCTGGAAGCCCTCGCGGCGTCTGGGAGGTTAAGGCCTTTCATGAAAAACCGGATCGAAAAAGGGCCGAAACCATGCTGGCAGCCGGCCATTTTTACTGGAACAGCGGGATGTTTATCTGGACCGCGGCCACGATCCTGAAGCAGTTCGCACGCTGGACCCCGGCGCTTTACGAGGAACTGTTGGGGCTTAAGAATCAATCGGGATCTCCGGGATGGGAAAAGGCTTTGCGGGAGGCCTATGAACGGATGGAAGATATCTCCATTGACTACGCCGTCATGGAGAAGGCGGACAACGTACGGATGCTCGAGGGTCGTTTCGGTTGGAACGACGTGGGCAGTTGGGAAGCGGTCTATCAATTATCTGAAAAGGACGGCCAGGGAAATGTTTTTCAGGGGTCGGTGGTCGACTTGGACAGCCGGGATTGTTTGGTGTACAGCCCTCAAAAAACCGTGGCCCTTCTGGGCGTTCAAGACCTGGTGGTGGTAGAAACCCCGGAGGCCCTCCTGATTTGTCCGCGGGAGCGTTCCCAAGAAGTAAAAAAAATCGTCGAACGGCTGATCCGAGAAGGGCGGGAAGACCTGTTGTAGAAATGAGCGGAGGATGGAATGAAACCCCATATATTTAGAGAATATGATATTCGGGCCCTGGTCGATCGGGAAATAACCCTTGACGAAGTGGCCCTCTTAGGCCGGGCTATCGGAACTTATCTGGGGCGGGAGGGGAAAAAAAAGATCACCCTGGGCCGCGACGGCCGTCTGAGTTCCGGGACCTTTCGGGACCATCTGCTGGAAGGACTGCTGTCCACCGGTTGCCAGGTCCTGGATATCGGGGTCTGTCCGACGCCGCTCTTGTATTTTTCCATTCGCTCCTTGGAAGCCGATGGCGGGGTTATGATTACCGCCAGCCACAATCCACCGGAATACAATGGATTTAAAATCTGTAACGGACCGGATACCATCTTTGGGCAAGAAATCCAGAGGCTGCTGGGTATTGCTGAAAAGGGCGATTTCCTTGCCGGCCACGGCCAGTTGGAATACCGGGACGTCCTTCCGGCTTATCACCAGTTCATCCTTTCCGATATCCGGCTGTCCAAGCCCTTACGGGTGGGGGTGGACGGGGGAAACGGGACCGGCGGCTGGCTGGCCTTGCCGCTTCTGAAAAAATTGGGTTGCCAGGTCTTTGACCTGTATTGCGATATCGACGGCACCTTCCCCCATCATGAGCCCGATCCCACGGTACCCCGGAATTTGGCCGATTTGATCGACCTGGTGCGTCGGGAAAAACTGGACGTGGGCCTGGCTTACGATGGGGACGGGGATCGCCTGGGGGTCGTCGACCATCGGGGAACGATTATCTGGGGAGATCAACTCCTGATCCTATTCGCCCGGGATATCCTGAAAACCCATCCCGGGGCTACCTTCCTCGGGGAGGTTAAATGCTCCCAAAATCTGTACGAAGACATCCCCCGCCAAGGGGGCCAGGTCCTGATGTGGAAGACCGGGCACTCCTTGATTAAACAGAAAATGAAGGAAGTTCAGGCCGTGCTGGCAGGTGAAATGAGCGGACATATTTTTTTCGCGGATCGCTACTTTGGCTTCGATGACGCCATCTATGCCTCGTTGCGGCTTTTGGAAATATTGGCCCGATCCGGTCATTCCATATCCGAACTCTTGGCAGGCCTCCCCCAAACCTACGCCACTCCGGAAATTCGAGTGGAGACCCCGGAAGAGCTTAAATTTAGCTTGGTGGAGGCCATGAAAAATGAATTGGCCGGTCGTTTTCCGATCATCGAGGTGGACGGGGTCCGGGTACTCTTTGAGGACGGCTGGGGGCTTATCCGAGCCTCAAATACCCAGCCGGTACTGGTCTTGCGTTTTGAGGCCCGCTCGCCGGCCCGTCTAAAGGAAATACAACAACTTATAGAAGGGCTGTTGACCCAAGTACAATCCCGTCTTTAAAACCATTGGCAGTTCTCCACGAGGGTAGCCACCCGCCCATAAGGGCGAACAACGTCTGTTTTCATTTTTCCCGCCACTCCTTCAACCACCGGAAGGCCGGTAAATTACAGCACAAAATCGAGTTGCTGGTTCAGGTTCCGCCGAGGACCGCTATTCATCGAAAAAAGGACCCCCTTAATCCAGCAGAACCCCTGGCTTTCCAGGTTTTCTTTATCGAGGGAAAGGGGAAAAGGAGATTTTTGAAGGGGGGGGGCGGGAGGCTTCAAAAAAGGAAGAAAAGAAAAGGAAAACAGAGGAAAAATAATGAACCCGCCGCGGCCCTCGAGGGAGCCAGGAGGCTTACCCCTGAAAACTACTCAGGATTTATTGAATCCAAATATGAAATGAATTTCTAGCCAGTTAGACCTCTTGAAACCTTGAAGGACCGCTTTCAGGGCTACTTCAGCCTCCTCAACGCTTCAGCCTTGGCTAACTTAAAAATCGCCCTTTCCCCCTTTGACAGGGCCTTTCGAATCCATTACAACCGTCCTTAATCCAACCGTAAAAAACAACGCACGCATCCTAAACCAAAACGCAATCTAAGGGCTTAAAACCTGCATGGAATCGATCTGGATCCAAGTCAAAGGGGAGCTTCAGTCGCAACTCCCCGAAAATCTTTTTCGTCTGTGGATCGACCCGCTGGACACGGCCCAGGTCACCGAACAAGAAATCATTTTACAGTGCCCCAATCTTTTTTTCCTCAACTGGATCAAAGAAAAATATCTACCTTTAATCTCTGAAACAATAACCCGCCTTCACCGGCATCCCCCCCGATTGACGTTACAGTTGTCCAAGCAGCGCTCTTTTCCGGCGGAGGTCCCCCAAACGCTGCAGTATGTATTGCCCGGCCTGGACCGTAAAGAGCCCCGGCGTTTTCAGGGCGGCTTTACTTTTGACCAATTTGTCACCGGCCCGAGCAATCGTTTTGCCTATCTGGCCACCTTGGCCTTGGCCTCCGAGCAAAATATTTACAACAATGCCCTCTACCTTTACTCGGCCAATGGTCTGGGAAAAACCCACCTTTCACAGGCCGTAGGCCGCCATCTGCTAACGCATAAACCCCAGGCCAAGGTCCTTTATCTGTCGGCCGAGGAATTTACTCAGGAAATGGTGGTGTCCCTAAAGTCGAACCGGATGGAGAATTTTAAAGAGAAATACCGGAAAAATTGCGATTTTCTGCTTTTAGAGGAGATTCACTTTTTAAGCGGGAAGGAAACCACCCAGGCCGAATTGGGCTACACCCTGGATACCTTGCTGAACGATAATAAAAAAATAATTTTCACCAGTTCTTTTTTGCCGAAAGACCTCTCCCGAATCGGGGGGAAATTGAAATCCCAGTTCAGCGCTGCCCTGTTGGGAGGTATTGATCCACCCGATTTTGAGACCCGCTTGGGGATTGTGGAAAAGAAATCCGCTCTTTTGGGGTTGGGCCTAGATCCGCAGGTTAAAGAATACCTGGCCGATCAACCCCTGACAGACATCCGGCAATTGGAAAACTGTCTGACCAGCATGAAGGCTCAGGTGATGCTGTTAAATCAACCTCTGGACCTAGACTTGGCCGAATGTCTAGTCCAACAACACCTCCCGGCCCATCGGGAAATTACTATTTCGGATATCAAGAACCTGGTGGGGCGCTATTTCAAGATTACTCCGGAGGAGATGATTTCCAAGTCCCGAAGACGGACACACCTTTATCCCCGGAACCTGTCTATCTATCTGAGTAAAAAATTTACCAACCAGACCTGTGAGGCTATCGGGCTGGCCTTTAACCGCGATTATTCTTCGATCATCCATGCCGTGAATGCCGTGGAAAAAAGTTTGAAAAAAAACAACGAGGTCTCACGGCAGGTCAACTATTTAACGGCCAAACTGGAAGAGTTCA
Organism: uncultured delta proteobacterium; assembly: GCA_963743305.1. Classification (GTDB taxonomy): domain Bacteria; phylum Desulfobacterota; class RBG-13-43-22; order RBG-13-43-22; family RBG-13-43-22; genus CAVQSS01. The sequence goes on along the minus strand of CAVUPH010000008.1, from coordinate 125,148 downwards.
GTCTTGGTCGGGCCGCCTGAACCCATGGCCCCCTATCCCCCCGCCTCCTTTTGGCCAAAAATTCAGCGCCGATTGCGGGGCTATAGAGACGAAGCAGTCCAACTGCTTCGGGATCTGACCGCTATTCCTGCCTTGGGGCCCGAGAATGGAGGCGAGGGGGAGCAGGCCAAGGCCCTTTATCTCCAAAAATAAATTAAAGGCCCTGAACCCTCAGCGGATGATCTCCCTTTCTTGTCCGGACCAGCGGGTCCCTTCAAAAATTCGGCCGAATATCCTAGCCCTGTTTGCAGGCCGAGACCCGCGACGAACGGTCTGGATATTGAGCCACCTGGATACTGTCCCTCCGGGAGACCGTCGCCTTTGGAAAAGGGATCCCTATACGCTTCACCAGAAGGGAGACCGGCTCTTCGGTCGAGGTGTGGAGGATAATCATCACGGAATCGTATCCTCCTTTTTTGCCGTTAAGGCCTTTCAGGAGGAAGGGGTCCTTCCGGCCTATGCGATCGGGTTGGGTTTGGTTTCCGACGAAGAAACCGGCAGTCGGAGAGGGTTGCAATATGTCCTCAAGAAACAAGGGAAACTTTTTAAGCCGGAGGATCTGATCATTGTTCCGGACGCCGGCAACCCGGAGGGCACCCTAATCGAGGTGGCCGAAAAGAGTCTTTTATGGCTTAAGTTTTCTCTGTTCGGTACCTCCTGTCATGCCAGCCGTCCGGATCTGGGGGTGAATACCCTGCGAGCCAGCGCTCAATTAATCCTGACCCTGGAACAACTGCCGCGTTGGTTTAAACAGCGGGATAGGGCCTTTGAACCACCTATCAGCACCTTCGAACCGACCAAGAAAGAAGCCAATGTCTCGAATGTCAATACCATCCCCGGAGAGGATGTTTTCTACCTGGACTGCCGGATTCTCCCCGCCTATTCCCTGAAAAAGGTCCTGGAACGTGTTCAGGTTATGGTTTCTTCCGTTTCCCGGAAAACAGGGGCCCGGATTGTCTGCGAGGTGGTCAACGCCGTTCAGGCCCCGCCGCCAACCTCGCCAAGGGCCCCGGTCGTCCGGGCCCTCCAGGAAGCTGTCCAGGCGGTTTACCGGAAAAAGGCCTGCGCCCGGGGTATTGGAGGGGCCACCGTGGCTGCTTTCTTCCGGGCCCGTGGGCTGCCGGCGGCGGTCTGGATGACCACCCTGGAAACGGCTCATCAGCCGAATGAAACGGCCCGTTTGTCCCGGATGATCGGCGACGCCCAGGTTCTGGCCCATATTTTTTGCCACTTCAAAGAATAGTCTAAAATTAATTAGATTGACAAATCTCCTGTTCTTATAATAGTTATATACATTTTTGCATATTCACGGGAGACGGAAAAATTGAGCGGGATCTATAAAGGGAAAAAAGCAAAAGAAGAACCACTGGGATTCAACAACGCCTGGTTAGTTCCCAAAAAGATATTTTTCACCAAGGGGATCGGGCGGCATAAGGCCAAACTACAGTCCTTTGAATTGGCCCTGCGCGATGCCGGGATTGAAAAATGCAATCTGGTTTATGTTTCTTCGATTTTCCCTCCTAATTGTAAAATCATCCCTTTTGAAGAAGGGATTCTGGAGCTATTGCCCGGACAAATCACCTTTTGCGTGCTGGCCAAAATCAGTTCCAATGAACCGGAGCGATTGATGGGGGCCTCTATCGGATTGGCCGTCCCGGCCGATGAATATCATTACGGGTATTTGTCGGAGCACGCCGCTTTCGGAGAGAACGAAAAAGAAATGGGGGATTTCGCCGAAGACCTGGCTTCCACCATGCTGGCTACCACGTTGGGCATCGACTTTGACCCCCAAAAAGATTACGACGAACGGCGGGAAATTTACCGCATGAGCGGAAAAATCGTGGACACCTTTTCCCATACCTGTGTCGCCCGCGGCAATGGTCTGTGGACAACGGTGGTCGTGGCGGCGGTCTTTCTCCTCGGAGCGCCCGGCGACCAATAAGATCTCGGAACATCTCTGCTTTTCCTAACGGATGAGTTAATCCCTTGCGGTCACTCAATTTCCTAGGCTTAGACGAAACCGGCCAAGATCCGGCCTCGGCCGACGTCCTTATTCAGCCTATCCCCTATGATGCCACCACCAGCTTTCAGCCCGGGACCCGCTTTGGTCCGGAGGCCGTCCTCCAAGCCAGTCAGCAAGTAGAGTTATGGGATGAGGAATTATCCTGGGAACCTTTCAGTCGGTACACCTGTCTGACCTTGAGCGACATCCCGGTAAATCACGGGGGGCCGGAGCGCATGGTTCGGGATATACGGGAAAGGATTCAACCCTACCATAAAATTCGAAAGTTGGTCGTGGCCCTGGGCGGTGAACACTCCATCAGCTTTCCGATCGTCCACTCCTTACAGGAAGTGTATCCCGGCTTGGCAGTCTGCTTTCTGGACGCCCACGGGGATTTGCGGGAAGAATGGGAAGGTTCCAGATTCTCCCACGCCTGTGTGCTGCGTCGGATAGCCGAGTTGGACCTCCCGATTTTTCATATGGGGCTGCGCAGCTTTTCACGGGAGGAAGCGGATTTTATCCGGGATAATCCCCGGATCCGAACCTATTCCAGCCGGGAAATCCTGCTGGAAAATGGCCTAAGCCGGCTAGCCCGGGACTTGGTCGATAGTGGGACGAAAAATATTTACCTGTCTCTGGACGTGGACGTCATCGATCCCGGTCTGCTCCCCGGGACCGGTACTCCTGAACCAGGCGGTTTATCCTGGTATTTCCTGTTGGAGGCGATCCGGATCATTAACCGACAGGGAACGATTCGGGGCCTGGATCTGACCGAATTGATGCCCGTCTCCGGTTCGAAGCAGTCCGAATTTATTGCGGCCAAGCTGATTTTTAAAATCCTATCGGCCCTGTTGTATAAAGAGAGAATCTAATTTATTTATGGACGAGACTAATAAATTCAGTTGGCGGGAGTTTCATGACGGATCCCAGGATGGCCTGACCCCCTTAAGGAGCCTGGATCTGAAGCAAGTGGACGACTTCTCGTCTTTGCTGGAAGGAATGGCCCAAACGGCCTTTAGCGGCCGTTCCCTGGGAGAAGCCCAAGAGATTCTCCTGGATATGGTTGAGGATCCAGATTGCTTGGTGGTAGGGACCTTTTCGGGAGCCATGTCGGTGGCCAAGATGGGGCTCTTGCTCTGCGACATGATCGATTGGGGCTGGCTGGACATCATAATCTCCACCGGGGCCCTCATGGCCCACGGGTTGGTGGAATCCATCGGGTTGGTACATTATAAAAATCCTCCTCACCAGACCGACAGCCGTCTCTATGCCTTGGGGTATAACCGAATTTATGATACCCTGGAAATGGAAAAAAATTTAAACGATGTGGAAAACATTATCTCTCAGGTACTGGACCGTCTGGACCCCCGGGAACCCTTAGGCTCGGAAATTTTCTGCCGGCAGGTCGGCCGTTATCTGTCGGAAATAACCGATCAGCCGGGGATCCTGAAAAACGCCTATCAAAAGGGGGTCCCGGTTTTCATCCCGGCTTTTACCGACTCCGAACTCGGCTTGGATCTGGCCACCTGGATGGTAAAAAAGACCTTGAGCGATCGGCCTGATCAGGACCTGGTTCAGGGCCTTTCGAAACCCTTTCTCTCCTTCAACCCCTTTCTGGATCTGGCTAGTTATACCCGGCGCATTCTGGAGGCCAAAAAAGTGGCTATCTTTACTATCGGCGGCGGAGTTCCCCGGAACTGGGCACAACAAGTCGGCCCTTTTGTGGAGATCCTCCAATACCGTTTAGGCCAACCCTTGCCCCTGAAGCGTTTTTCCCTCGGGATCCGCATCTGCCCGGAACCGGCCCATTGGGGTGGCTTGAGCGGTTGCACGTACTCGGAAGGAGTTTCTTGGGGTAAGTTCATTCCGCCGGAAGAAGGCGGCCGTTACGCAGAAATCTATTGCGATGCCACGGTGGCTTGGCCGATCTTAATCGCCGCCGTTCGTCAAAAAATACAAAAAGAGAAAAAAGGAATCTCGGATGAGTAGAAAACAGAAACACCTTTTCTTTCTTTTGAGTTGTCTGGTGCTCTGGTCTTTTCTTATGTCGGCCGTGAATGGGGAAAAGCTGGAACAATTTGAAGGCCGGATAACGCAGATCAATGAAGGGGCAGGAACCCTGGTCGTCAATGGTCTGACCCTGGATGCCTCCGATTTTGAGTTGAGTGACCTGGAGGCCGGTTACTGGGTGATGGGCGATTTTATTAGAGAAAAAGGGAAATTACGTTTGGTGGATATCGAGGTGATTAAGTAAAAAATATCTTGACATGCCAGATTAAATAACCTATTATTCCAGTTTAAAATTCTTGGAGATTGTTCTATCCTACTGAAAAAACATGGTTTTATTATTTCCAGGATTTAAAACGTTTTTTGGAGACGGAAAGAAATTTAATTTAAGAAAAGGAGGTGAAGATAATGCGCAAACTTATTTCCCTGTTGCTCGTCGTCATGTTGCTGGTAGTTTTTACTTTCGCCATGGGCTGCAAGAAGAAGGAAGAAGCTCCCCCGGCTCCGCCGGCTGCCACGGAACAAAAAGCTCCTGAAGCCGCTCCGGCTCCTGCTCCGCCGGCTGGAGAGCAAAAAGCCCCTGAGGCCAAAGCCCCCGAAGCTCCTGCAGCTCCGGCAGAAAAAAAATAGCCTCGCTCAAAGCACGTGGTACCCTGAGGGGACAATTTTTAGATTCCCATTAAAAATTGTCCCCTCTTTCTTTTGGCTCAATGGATGACCTTTACCGCCAAATAAACCAAGAACTCTCCCAGGGCCGGGATATCGTCCTGGCCACCATTATCCGGCAAAAAGGGTCGGCCCCTCGGACCACGGGGACCTGTTTTTTGATCCGGTCGGATGGTCATTTCAGCGGCACGATCGGGGGAGGAAAATTAGAGGCCGAGGTGCTCCAGGCGGCCCCTGAGGTTTTTTCTCAAAGAAAAAATAAGTTGCTTTTTTTCCTTTTGCGGGGGGAGGAGGTGGCGCAAACGGAGATGATCTGCGGCGGCGAGGTAGATGTCTTCCTGGAATTGATTTCCGCGCAGAACCCCCATCACCGGCACTTTTTTAACTATCTCTCCACCCTGTCACTTCTTGACCATAAAATCCTATTGGTGACGCGGGTCGAAGATCAAGGCCGCGCCGACCGGGAGGAGACGAAATTTTTTTTCTATTCCGAAGAAGAGGGGGGGTATTACCCCAATCCTCCCCCCCCCCTGGATCCAACCCTTCAGGGATCGCCTTTCCGCTTTTTTAAATAACGACCCACCGGTCCAAGTCCTGACCGAGCCGACGGGAAAAACTAAACTTTTTCTAGAAACCCGGACCCCGCCGGCTACCGTGTTTCTGTTCGGTGCCGGGCATGTATCCAGGCCTCTTTGCCGGCTGGCCAAAATGGCCGGGTTCCGGGTCGTAGTCATCGACGATCGAGAGGAGTTCCCGACGACAGCCCGGTTTCCCGAAGCCGATGAATTGCTTGTCCGCTCTTTCGATGCGGACCTTAACGAGCTTTCTCTGGGGCCCAACGCCTATATCGTGATCATCACCCGAGGCCATTTGCATGACCATCAAATACTGCGCCAGGTTCTGAAAAAACCTTTGGGTTATCTTGGCATGATCGGCAGCCGCCGCAAAACGGGAATTATTTTTGAGGCCTTGCGCCGGGAGGGTTTTTCGGAAGAAAAAATTAAATCCGTCCATGCCCCTATCGGCCTGGCCATCAACGCCCAGACCCCCGAGGAAATCGCGATCTCCATAATAGCTGAACTGATTCAGGTCCGCGGGGAGGGGCAGGTTAGAAAGAAAACCTGGGCGGTTTAGGAAGATTCGGTACCGGCGGGACTGGTTCTATCTATCAAATTTTTCTTGACAATTTTACCGTCTCCTTTTTATTATGAACTTGGACTGCTGGAATAGGTCCGTTGTGGGCCTCCTCGTTACCTCTGGGGCGGCGGGTGGTTAGAGACTTGTAAGAGACTCTATTTACTATTGAATTTCTATTATTTTATGGCCGGTTCCTATGCTTCGAAAGATCCGTTCATCCAAAACGAACTTTACACTTTTCCTGCTGGCCTTATTATTTAACCTGTTTGCACTGGGTTGTGGCAGCGATTCCAACAACAAGGATAGTATCAGCAGTGGGACCCACACCGGGTCCGGCGGATCCGGGCTTCCGCCGGCGGCTATTACGGTGGTGGCCGGCAATAATGAATTAGCCGCCAGTGGGGGGACTACCACGATTACGGTTATGGTCACCGACAGTCGAGGGGCCCGAACCGAGGCCACCTTTTATTTGACCTCCTCTTTGGGTGGGAATTTTGTCATCGACAGTGGAACGAAGAGCGGAACCATCGTCGGGACCACTACCGGGGGAATTTTTATCACTTCCTTTGAAGCCGGAGGGGTGCTTGGAAACACGGAAATTGCCGCCACCATCCCGGGGACCTCTTTGCGGAGTTCATTTGCCATCAATATCGTCTAAATTTTTTTCTAATTTGGAGGTTTAGCCTATGAACCGGATAACTACCCTAATCTGTCTGTTGGTCATCCTCACTGTATTTCTGCTGGGCTGCAATTCGAATACCTCATCTTCCAGCGGCTTTGGGTCCGGATCGGGTTATAGCCTGAATCTTACCACCTCCAACACTTCGATTCCCGAAGGCGGCAGCGTCACCTTGATCGTGGCCGGAAAGGACGCCCAAGGCAACCCGGTGAACGATTCGGTGCAGGGGGTCACCTTTTCCTCGACCTTGGGTGGATCGTTCAGCCCCGCTTCACCTTTTCTGTCCAGCGGTGTCGCCACGACTGTTTTTACCACCTCAGGCGGCACCACCACCACCCCCACCGCCGCTGTCGGGGTCACCCAGATCACCGCGTCTTACAAAGGGGCGTTTGCCTACACGAGTATCTATGTTTTTAAACCCTAACCCCAGGGCCGGAGAAGAAGACTATTCCCGCCAATCCCCCCTTACCGGGGGATTGCCCATTTAAGGTACTTAGTGCAGGCCTCATGACGGCGATCGCCCCTACCAGGCCGGGTTGGAAACGGAGGTTTTCTTTAGCCTCCCTTTTGTTTATTCTCCTTTTCCCGGGTCACCTCAACGCCACCCCTGCCACCCGGGAGGTCTTATCCGCAGAACAGGTTTTTCAGGTGGAGGGACGGGTAGCGGGATCTGATCATCTGGAAGTGTTTTTTCGCATGGCGGACGGGGCTTACCTTTACCGCGACAAGTTGAAATTTGAGATTCAACCTCCGGAGATTCAACCCGGGGAGATTAAGCTCCCGCCCGGACATCCCAAGGAAGACCCCGTTTTCGGACCTACCGAAATCTACCGCCAATCCCTCCAGGTGCGCATTCCGATCAAACGTCTTAACCCGGAAACGCGGGAAATCATCCTGACCGTCAAATATCAGGGCTGCTCGGATAGCGGATTTTGTTACCCCCCCCAAAGAAAAAAAATCAACCTGACCCTGCCCCCGAGCCCTCCGGCGGCGGCCTTGGAAACCAAACCCGATCCGCAGCCGATCGAGTCATCGGATCCCCGTAACTACGACCGCCTCTTCCGGGAAGGTAATTATTTCTTTGTTTTGTTGAGCTTCTTTGGTTTTGGTCTGCTCCTTTCCCTGACTCCCTGCATGCTTCCCATGATTCCCATCCTCTCGGGCATTATTGTGGCCCAGGGGATTTGCGTGCACCGGGGACGGAGCTTTACTTTGTCTCTCATTTATGTGCTCGGCATGGCCCTGACTTTCGCCGCCGTCGGGGTGATCGCCGGGCTGACCGGCTCCCTGATCTCCGCCCTGCTGCAGAATCCCTGGGTCATCGGTTCATTCTCTCTAATCTTTGTCCTACTGGCCCTGTCCATGTTCGGCTTCTATGAAGTTCAGATGCCCGGCAAGCTCCAGACGCTGTTGTGCCGAACGAGCAACCGTTTTTCCGGCGGAAACTTTTTAGGCGTCTTTTTCATGGGGATCCTTTCGGGCCTGATCCTGGGCCCCTGCGTCACCCCTGCTTTGGCCGGGGCCCTGCTGTTTATCGGCCAGACCCAAAACGTCTGGGTGGGTGGGTCGGCCCTTTTTATCCTAGCCTTGGGCATGGGGGTCCCGCTGCTGATCGTCGGCGCTTCGGCCGGGTTAATCCTCATCAAGGCCGGGCCCTGGATGGAGGCCATCAAAACCTTTTTCGGAGTTCTGCTCCTGGGTCTGGCTCTCTATCAGGTGAGTCCCTTCCTCTCCCTTTCCCTGCAGATGTTCCTCTGGGCCGCCCTGCTGATCCTCTCTTCCATATACCTGCGGGCCTTGGACCCACTGCCCGAAGGGGTCCGAGGCTGGGCCCAATTCCGGAAGGGCGTGGGGGTGCTCGTTTTTCTGGTTGGCTTGGCGTTGCTGATCGGGGCCTTAGGCGGAGGAAAAAATCTTTATCAACCCTTGGAAGGGCTTCTGGAAAGGGGGGGGCCGGTAACACCGACAAAAGGAACAACCCCTGATTCGGGATTGACCTTTCAACGCCTGACCAGCCCCGCGGAATTGGAACAGGAACTGCAGTCGGCTCGAGGCAGGAAGGTCATGCTATATTTCGGAGCCGAGTGGTGCGCGTCCTGCAAGGCGATGGAGCGCGGAGCCTTTTTGGACCCCCGAGTTCGGGAACGTTTGCAAAAGGTGAAAATCCTTAAATTCGACATCACGGATATGACGGAAGAGGACCGGGCACTGCTGAAGAAATTAGGCCTCTTCGGGTCTCCGGCAATCCTTTTTTTTGACGAGCAAGGGCAGGAGATCAAAGCCGCCCGCCTGATTGGCGAGCAGGAAGCCGCACAACTGTTAGAACATCTGAATAAAGTTTTGAGGTGAAGGGGATAGTTGATATCCGTACATCCGCCATTTGAAGCATGAAATTCGAATAAAATACGAAGGCCCAAAAGCCGAATAAGCGCTTACCGAAAGAGCGAATAAAAACAAAAAAAGGGTTGAACGGAAGCTCAACCCCTTTTTTGGTTTTCTTGAGAAATCTGGTTTCTACAAAGCTTTTACATTGGTTGCCGCCGGGCCTTTTTTGCCTTCTTCGATATCAAAGCTTACGCGTTGACCTTCGGCCAAAGTTCTGAAGCCTTGCATGGTGATTGCTGAATGGTGAACAAAAACGTCTTTCTCCTGACCATCGACCGCGATAAAACCAAAGCCCTTACTTTCGTTGAACCACTTCACGTGTCCTTCTGGCATACTCGTATCCCTCCTTTTCAGATTTCTCAAGTTGGGATACGAATAAAAAAATAAAGGCATCGACTCATTATCCACGATGCTTGGACTTTTTCTTATCTACCACCAACTTCGACCGCTATGATATTCCGCATGAACTCATAACGGATTTAACTGCTTAACTACAAATTTTATCACGAATAATCGGCTTGTCAAGTTTTTTTAATGGCTCTCTTTTAAACTATGCAGGCCTGTGCCCAGGGCCTGATGGGCCGCTTCCAGAACCGCCTCGGACAGGGTGGGGTGGGCGTGGATGGTCCGCGCCAGATCTTCCACCGTGGCCCCCATTTGGATCGCCAGGGCCCCTTCGGCGATCAGATCGGTGGCGTGTGGCCCGACGATATGGACCCCCACTATCCTCAGGTTTTTTCGCTCCGAAATGATTTTGACCTGCCCCACGATTTCTCCCATCGCCTGGGGTTTTCCCAGGGCCCGAAAAGGAAAGCTGTCGGCCCGCACTTCCAGGCCCCGCAGGCCGGCTTGGGATTCGGTGAGGCCCACGTTGGCAACCTCGGGGAAAGTGAATATTCCCGAGGGCACCACTTCGTAATCCATGGTCCGCTTACGGCCCATGATGTTTTCAGCAGCCAGGATCCCTTCGGTGGAGGCCACATGGGCCAGCATGATCTTGGACGGCCCCAGGGCGTCCCCAACGGCATAGATCCCGGGGATATTGGTCTCCAACCGTTCATTGGCCCTGATCCAGCCCCGGGTATCCCGCTCCAGGCCCAAGGACTCCAGCCCCAGGACTTCGGTGTTTGACTGCCGTCCTATGGTGACTAAGACCTGCCGCACCTCCACCTCGACGGTTTTTTTATCCTTTTCTTTTGCTTCCACAAGAAAGGGGGAAGGCCCGATGGTCACTTTGACCCGTCCGTTTTGGACTTCTGTCTGTTCCACGGTCTTGTCCAGATAAAGACGGATCTTCTTTTTTTTCATTTCGCGCTGCAGGACCGTGGAGCAGTCCCCATCCACCGAAGGCAGGCCGATGACCCGGGGCAGGGCCTCCACCACCGTCACCTGGCTGCCCAGGGCCTGGAAAATAAACGCGAATTCGCAACCGATCACCCCGCCGCCGATGATCAGGATGGATTCCGGAATCGTTTCCAGGGTCAGGGCGTCGTTACTGGAGAGGATGTGGGTCCCGTCAAAGGGAAAGGCCGGAAAAGCCAGAGGCCGGGAACCGGGAGCGAGGATCATCTTATCCACCGGGAATTTCTGTTCCCCGCCCTGGTTTTCCCGAACCTTGATCATCCGGGGATCGGCCACGAAGGCCTGGCCCGAGACCTGTTGGATTTTATAGCTGCTCAGAATTTTTCGGATGCCCTGGACCAGGATCTGAATTACTTCGTTTTTCCGGGACATGATCCGCTTCAGGTTGGGTTTAAAGCCGCCCTCCAGATCAATTCCCAATTCCCTGGCCCGGTGAAACTGCTCAAGGGCCTCGGCGGTGGTCCTCAGGGTCTTAGTGGGGATGCAACCCCAGTTCAGGCAGGTCCCCCCCACTTCCTCCTGTTCAAAAAGGAGGACCTCCGCGCCCAACTGGGCGGCGCGGATGGCGGCGATATAACCCCCCGGTCCGGCGCCGATAATGCCGATGCGGATACTCATCTCTGAAAATCAGTTAATTGGAGACCCGGGCGAGGTAAGCGGCCTCTTCCATCAGGGCATCGATTTCAGCCGGGTTTTTCAGCCTGACCCGGGTGATCCATCCCCGTTCGTAAGGGGAATCGTTGATCAGGGTGGGCTCTTGGTCCAGGTCCTGATTGGATTCTATGACTTCGCCGCTTATCGGAGCGATGAGATCGGAAGTCACTTTGCTCGATTCCAGAGCTCCCAGCGGTTCACCGGCGATAACCTCGGTCCCGGGCTCGGGCAATTCCACATAGATAATCTTGCCCATCTGCTCCTGGGCAAAATGGGAGATGCCGATGATGCCGATATCACCCTCCATTCGAATCCAGGAATGGTCCGGATGAAATTTTAAGTTGGTCATGGTCGGTCTTTTCCTCTTTTGAATCCCTAAACTTTTTGGTTGTTCGCCCTTTTGGGTGGGTGGCCACGATATCTAGTAGATTAGACTGAAATCAGGCCCCCATGGCCATCTGGTCTCGGCGAAAGGGTTTTCCACCTGGCCTTATAGGTTCTAACCCGGCCCCAGTGTTTCTAAATCTTCCCGGAAGCAGGGCCAGCCTGGGAAGCATCAAAAGTCTCTGAGTTTGGGCCTGCTTCAAATAAAATGAGTAATTTCGGCCCGGATTCGAAGTCCGGAGTACCTTTGGAAAACCCTTTCGCCGAGACCAGATGGCCATACTAGATCCAAGGGGTACCCACCCAAAAGGGCGAAGCGTCAATTTTTTAGGAGCCCGTGGCCATTTTTACCATAGTCTCCAGCCCATCGTCCATTAAATTTTGCCGAATGGAAATGGGTTATTCCCTGCATTGGGAAAGGTAAGGAGATTTCCCTTGGCAGGCTAAACAGATTCCTGGAGCGTCTGCCGGAAAGGCTTCCTGACATTGGGGACAGACGACCCGTTTTCCCCTGGGTTTTTTTATCAGCAGCGCGGGCTGAATCTGGATTTTCTGCGGCGAGCAGAGCCTATGCCCGGACCCTTGGATAGCGATGAGAAGTTTTTCCGGGTCCCCTTCCTTTTTGGGTTTCAGTTTGTAGTACCAGTCCTTGATTTCAGGCCACTCTTCCACCCGAGCAGGATTCAAAACCACCCTGATCCCCGCCCCGGTTTTTTTATTGTAGAGAGCCAGGGCGAACCGACCCCAATCCTGAACCTTTAGCCACCCGTTGCCCACCGTACAGGGGGTCAGCAATTGAACGGCATCCGGGAGGCACTTATCGGTTTCACAAAGGGCATCATACAAAATATGATCCGGCAAATTTTTTATGGCCAAATCGACCATGACTCCGCCCAGGATTACCCCGGGGGCGGGAAAACCATGGAAGGCCTTTACCCGGTCGACGAATTCCCCGAAAGCAAACCGGCCAATCGTCTGGATCATCATTGCGGACCTTTCTTGGGACGGCAGGAGCACACCGGGCGTTTCTCCAAACGTCGCCTGGAAAATGGTCCCCGGTGCGGCGGGCAGGGCCCGGCCGGGTCACTCCGGGAGAGGACGCAGGCAGTCCTGGGGAAAGCGGTACGTGCCCTTGCCTTCCACACTCACCTCGATCAAGGCATCCGGATCGTTTTTGGAGGTATCCGGATCGGTGATGATCCCGTGGCGGCCCAGGTACTGGTCCATGTACTTCTCCCAGCCCTCGTCTTGGGATTTACAGAATATCTCCACTTTTTGACCTCGGTGAAAAGCCATGGATGCGCTCCTTATTACAGCGGCCGCAGGCGGCCGGGGTTAGGCCGGGTGCATTTCCACATGGGCCCTGGCGGTCTGCTGGCGGGCACAGGCCTGGCACAAAGGCCGGGTGGTCAGGGCCGGACCGACGCCTTGAGTCCGTTTCTGTAAAAATTCCAGGTACCGCGCCGGGCCCAGGACCGTGCCGCAATTCCGGCAGTATTCCAGCTTCTGGCGATTTAAAATGGTGCCGCAGTAGGACAGAAGCCGCTCGTCTCCGCGGTCGATGATGCGGAGGGCCTGGTTGGGGCAATTGGCCGCGCAGGCGCCGCACAAGATGCAGCGTTCGGCCGTCAATCGGAAGTCCGTAAGCGCCGGGTGATCGAAGTTTAAAAAACCGAACGCCAGGGCGTCGAGGCCCATTTGGTCCCGGCAGATCTCGACGCACCGGCCGCAGCGCAGACAGATGTCGCAGCGCAGGCAGCGTCGGGCTTCTTCCCGGACGGCGTTTTCGGGGTAGCCGAGCTCCACCTGCTGGAAGGTGATGCGCCGTCGTTCGAGGTTGAGCAGCGGCATTTCCGGACGCCGAAGGGTCATCTTGGTGCTGGCCGGGACATCGAGCCATTCCACCCGCCCGCGACGAACCGGTACCGGCGGCATCTTAGGCTGGGGAATCCCGGACAGGTAGCGGTCGATGGCTTCGGCGGCGCGCTTGCCCGCCCCGATGGCCTCGACGACCGTAGCCGGGCCGGTGACGGCATCGCCGCCGGCAAATACCCCGGGGATCGCAGTTTCCAGGGTAACGGGGTTGGCCAAGATGGTCTGGCGCCGCGACCATTTGAGGTCTTTTAAATCGTCCAGGCACTCCAGGTCGATGCGCTGGCCGATGGCCGAGATGATCGTATCGGCCTCGAGGAGGAAGTCACTTCCCTCCACCGGGACTGGAGAGGGGCGGTCGCTGCCTTCTTTCCGGATCATTTCGGCGCGGCGACAAAGCAAGCCGGTCAGGCGGCCGTCCCGGCCGAGAACGGCTATGGGGATGGTCAGGAACGACAGGACAATACCTTCCTCTTCGGCTTGGTCCAATTCCTCGACATCGGCCGGCATTTCGTTCCGGGTTCGCCGGTAGGCGATGATTACCTCATCGGAGCCCAGCCGCAAACAGGTGCGAGCCGCGTCGATCGCCACGTTGCCGCCGCCGACGATGACCGCCCGCTTTCCGGGAATCCGGTGGTCTCCCAGCGCCACCCGTCGTAGAAAGTCGACGGCCTCGATGACCTGCGGGAAATCATTTTCCCCCGGGATATAGAGCTTTAAAGATTCATGGGCGCCGATGGCCAGGAACAGCGCCTGGAACCCCTTGGATCGCAAACCCGCCCAGGTCACGTCGCGGCCGTACCGGGTGTTGAAGCGGAAGGCCACGCCCAGGTCCTCCAGCATGGCCGCCTCGCGGTCGATGACCTCCCGGGGCAGCCGGTACCGGGGAATGCCGAGCATCATCATGCCACCCGCCACCGGCAGCGCCTCGAACACCGTTACGGCATAACCTTGGAGCGCCAGATAGTAGGCCGCGGTCAGGCCCCCGGGACCGGCACCGATAACGGCCACGCGCCGGCCTTGGTCCGGCTTTTTAGTCGGGTTCCGGTAGTGTCGGTCCGAGATCGCGCATTCGGCGGCAAAGGCCTTGAGGAACTTGATGGAAATCGGTTGGTCGATCCGGCCACGCACGCACATGAACTCGCAGGGTCGGGTGCAGATCAGGCCGCAGACCCAGGGAAAAGGATTGTCGCGGCGAATGACTTCGATGGCTTCGGCGTCCCGGCCGAGACCGATAAGGTTCACGTAAGTGGGGACGTCGATTCCCGCCGGACAGGTCATCTGGCAGGGGGCCGGGACCAGGCGAACGCAATCGCCGGTGATGCAGTTATGGGTCTGGATATGGCTGAGAAATACCTCTCGGTGATCATGAAGGGCGGCTTGAATATATGGCGCCGGCCTCCTGGCCGGCCGTATCCCGGCCGTCAGCCATTAACGTTTGGGCCAGCGATTGCAGAAAACCCAGATGCTCTTCCCCGGCCCTCCCCCAGGCGATATCATTCAGGAGCTGTAGGGCCTCTTCGGACAATCGCCGGGATTGGGGGTCCTGAAGACGGCCGGGTTCCAAGAGGTCTTTCAATTTTAGGATCGTTGTGTTTACCGGGCAAGGATCGGACATAAGCCGCGCTTTCTTTTTGGAAGAGGATTATCCCAATGGTCTGGTTATTCCCTGGGAACCGACCATTTGATTACCTGCAGCAGGCTGCCTTCCCGGCGCTTCTCGGAAGCCCGATCTTTCATCTCGTAACACTCGGGACAGATATAGTTTATCAATTCGAGGCCCTTGGGTTTGTAGGCTCTTTCATTGATCAGCTCCAGGTATTTCTTAGGGGCAAAAGGGTTTCCACAATGCTCGCATCTTTCCAGTTTAAAACGGGCCAGCACCTGTCCCCAGGTGAATATTTTTCGCTCATCGCCTCGGTCCTCGACCCGGATTGCCCCGGTAGGACAGACCTGGGCGCAGGCCCCGCAGCCGATACAATATTCGGAAAGTCGTTCAAAATCCGTCGTTACCTTGCGAGCGTATCCCCGATTGGCCCAGCAGAGGGCATAGACGCCGATTTTGTCCCGGCAAACCCGGACACACCGCCCGCAGCGGACGCAATCATCGTTTTCTCCCGTGCGGAAACGGCTCGAGGTGACCCCGCAGCGGGAGGCCAAGTCCAGCAGTTCCTTGGAGTAAGGCGTACGCCCCAGCAACAATTCCAAAATAAGCTGCCGATTTTTTTTAACGCGTTCGGTGTCTGTTTCCACCACCAGACCTTCCTGCACTTCCTGGATGCAGGAGACCCGAATAGCCGGCCGGATCGAACCGCTCACCTCAACCAGACAGAGGCGGCAGGTTCCCTCGGGTTCCAGCGCTTCATGGTAACACAGGGTCGGAATAAAGATGCCTTCCCGGGTGGCGGCTTCCAGAACGGTCATTCCTTCCTCCGCCCTTATCTTTCGGCCATTGATGGTTATCGTGATCATGCCGGCCATCCCGCCCTCTCCTTAGTCGATCTGCACTGCCCCGAATTTGCATTTTTCATAACAAGTCCGGCAGGTAACGCATTTTTTCTGGTCGATGAAGTGGGGTTCTTTCTTCTCCCCGGTGACGGCTTCCGCCGGGCAATTTTTGGCGCATAAACCGCACCCGGTACATAATTCGGGATTGATGATAAAGGTAGTCAACGCCTTGCAGACCCCGGCCGGGCAGCGTTTCTCTAAGATGTGGGCATCGTATTCGTGGCGGAAATACCGCAGGGTGGATAACACGGGATTCGGCGCCGAGGTGCCCAATCCGCATAAAGACGCGTCTTTGATCATGGCGGACAACTCTTCCAACAGACCGATGTGTCCCGCCGTTCCCTTCCCCTGGGTGATTTCTTTCAGCAGACGTACCATCTGGGCGACACCCTCCCGGCAGGGAGTACACTGGCCGCAGCCTTCATCCAGACAGAACTCCAGAAAGTATTTGGCCACATCCACCATGCAGTCGTCTTCATCCAAAACGATCATACCGCCGGAACCCATCATGGAGCCGGCCTCGGAAAGGTGTTCGTAATCCACGGGCATGTCCAGATGGCTGGCCGGAATGCATCCACCCGAGGGGCCGCCGGTTTGAACCGCTTTGAACGCCTTTTTATTTGGAATTCCCCCGCCGATTCCAAAAATGATATCCCGCAACGGAATCCCCATGGGCACTTCCACCAGACCGGTGTTATTAATTTTTCCCACCAGGGAAAATATTTTGGTGCCCTTGCTTTTTTCACTGCCGATACCGGAATACCACAAGGGACCCTGCTCGATGATCAACGGCACATTGGCCCAGGTTTCCACATTGTTCAACAAGCTGGGGCGGCCCCAGAGTCCGCGTTCGGTAGTATGTACGTACTTGGGGCGGGGCTCACCGGCCTTGTCTTCGATGGAGGTCATCAGCGCCGTAGATTCCCCACAGACAAAAGCGCCGGCACCCAATACTATTTTGATATTAAACTGTAAGGTGGTCTCAAAAATGTCATTCCCCAGAAATTTTCGTTCCCGGGCCTGCTCCAGGGCCAGTCGAAGGCGGTTTACGGCCAATGGGTATTCGGCCCGGATATAGACAATGCCTTCCGTGGATCCAACGGCCCGGGCCCCAACAATCATGCCTTCGATTACGGAATGGGGGTTTCCCTCGAGGACCGAGCGGTCCATAAAGGCGCCGGGGTCGCCCTCATCGGCATTGCATAACACGTATTTGATCTTCCCCTCGGCTTTTTGGCAACTCTCCCACTTGACCCCGGTAGGGAAACCGCCGCCGCCCCGTCCCCGCAAGCCCGATTCTTTTATCATGTGGACAATCTGCATCGGATCCAGCGACAAGGCCTTCCGGGCGGACCGGTAGCCCCCGGCGGCGATATATTCGTCGATGGATTCCGGATCTATCTGGCCGCAGTCTTTCAGGACCAGCTTTTGTTGTTTGCTGTGAAAGGCATGGTAGTCTTCCTTTACCAGCCATTGGTTGACCGGCGCACCTCCCAGGAGGTGTTGGGCAACGATCTCTTTCGCCCGTTCCGGGGTAACAAACTGGTAGGTTTCTTTTTGGCCGTCAACGACTACATCGACCAGGACATCCTTGGCGCAAAAACCACGGCAGCCCACTTTATGGGTACGAGGTTTAAACCGGACCTTCAGGTCGCTGTCCCCCAGGGCTTCCTCAAAGGCGGCCAAAACCTTGTAGCCCCCGGCCGCGATCCCTCCTGTGCCGGTACAAACACTGATGACGATTTCTTTAGTCATAGGGGAAGGGTTACTTCAGTTCGTAGGATTGAATCCGCCGTTCTCGAAAGCGGGGGTCCGGTTCATCCGATAAAAAACATAAAACCAGGAACGCTACGAAAACAGTTTAGGACCCATAACGGCCCAAAAGTTTTCCGACCTCTTTCGGTGTCACCTGGCTGTGGGTATCTTCATTGATAACCACCACCGGCGCTAAACTGCAGGCCCCGATACATCGAACTTCATCCAGCGAAAAATTCATGTCCTCCGTATTTTCTCCCACCTCAATCTGGAGTCGGCGTTTTATCTCATCCAGGATTTTTTCAGCCCCTTTGACGTGGCAGGCCGTTCCCAGACAGACATTAATCTGATGGCGGCCTTTTGGCTTGAGGCTGAACCGATTATAGAAGGTGGCGATACTATAGATCTGGGTAATAGGTATATTTTTATTTTTGGAGAGATACCGCAGTTCCTCTTCGGGCAGGTAGTGAAATTGATTTTGAATTTCGTGGAGGGCGGCGATGAGATTGCCTTTTATCTCCGGAAACTTCGACAGGATCGCGTTGATCGTGGCTACATCCATGGGGCCGCTTCCTCTTACTCCAGCGTGGCCGCGCCCTTCGTGGAGGCCATGGCCCGGGCATAACGCTCCCGTTTGACCAGCGGGATATGCTCGGTTTGGGCAAAGTTAAGACAATGGGTGGTGCAGATTGTCACGCAGGCCGGCTTGAGCCCGGCGTCAATGCGGTCCATGCAGTAATCGCACTTGACCACCTTCCCGATTTCCGGATTCCACTGGGGCGCACCCCAGGGGCAGGCGGAAATGCAGGTCTTGCAGCCCACACAGAGGTGGTGATCCACAAAGACAATCCCGTCTTTAGCCCTTCTTTGCATGGCGCCCGTGGGGCAGGCTGCCACGCACCAGGGATTTTCGCAGTGAAAGCAGGGCATGAAAATAAACGAGGCCCGCGGCAGGCCGTTGATAAATTTAGGGCCCACGGGGATGATTTGACAGGGCTTGGGCCCGATGGGCAGGGATTTATTGCTTTTGCATTGAATTTCGCAGGCATGGCAGCCGATACACTTCTGTTGGTCCTGCAATAAGAAATATTTACTCATTCTTTGGCTCCCGTTATTAAGGACGATCGGCCAACGAGGATCGAAGCGGGTTGAGCGGCCGTGGCTTCATTCCCGGTCCAATCTGAAATCGTCCACAATGCATTCCGATCAGGCCGGTTTCACGGTTATAAAAGTTTCGTGAAGGGCCGGGCTGCCACCGATTTGGTCGGAGAGGTTCTCCTGCAGCATGGCGTCCGAGCAGCCCTTATGGAAAGCCCGGGCGGCCAGGTTGGATTCATGGCCGAAACCATGGAGCATGAAGACCGCCTCCGGATGAATAAGCTCGGTCACCTTGGCCTTGAGCGTACCCTCACCGACCTTGGAAGAAACCGTTACCTCCCGCCCGTCTAGAACACCCAGCTCCTCCGCCTTTTGTTCATTGATCCAGAGCTCGTTTTCCGGACAAATTTCGTTCAGGTAGGGATTATTTTGGGTGGAAAGGTGGGTATGCAGGGCCGTGCGCCCCACCACCAGTCTGAACCGGCCCTCCGGCGGTGACGGCAGGGGTTCGTAGGGCGGAAAAGAGGCAAAACCGGCGTTTTCCAGCAATGAAGATTTGAATTCAATTTTACCGGAAGGGGTTTTGAATTTTATCCCATCATTTCGATCCCAGAATATTTGATTTTTGGTGTAGGCGACAGAGCCCCGGGCCTCAAAATCCTCCAGGGTGAAACCGGTTCCTTCCAACTGCCAGGAGACCAGTTCCTCCATGCTGCCGTAGGGAAAATATTTTCCGATACCGATCTTTTCCGCGATCTGTTTAAGGATCATGGCCCCTTCCCGGGTATCGTAGCGGGGGAGCACCGCCTGCCTTCTTAAAAACATCTGCGGTTTCAAGCCATTGGCCTGCTGGACGCAGTCGGTTCGCTCCAGATAGGTGGATTCCGGCAACACCACGTCCGAATACCAGGCGATATCGCTGGGGTTGATATCGACGGAGACGATCAGGTCCAGTTTGCTCAAGGCTTTTTTGGTCAGGTTCGTATCCGGAATGGATTGGAGCGGATCAAACCGAAAGGCGAGGAGCGCCTTGATCGGGTAGGGGTCCTCATTCAAGATCGCCTGGGGCAGCATCTGACCCACCCCGTGATTCGGGTCCGGCAAGGGGAAATCCCGAGTGCCCACTTTATCGAAGCGGGGAACCTCGATTTTGGGGAATTTCTGCTCGGTCAGTTTTCGGGCCGCTTGGCGGTCGACCGCTCCCGGTCCTTTCTTGAAAAAGAAACCCCCGCGAGCCTCGACACTACCCATCAGCGCGTTGAGCATCATGATAGAACGACGCATATAAATTTCGTTGGTTTGATTGGAGCCCCGATAGCCAAAATGAAATAGTACCGAGGGTTTGTCCCGGCTGACCTCCCGGGCCAGGTCCACAATCTGTTCGGCGGGAATCCCGGTTTCCTTTTCGGCCCATTCCGGGGTATAGGGATAAATAAAATCCTGCAGTTCGGCCAGTCCCAGCACCCAGCGGTCGACATAGGCCGCGTCATAAAGCCGCTCTTTGAGAATCACCTGGATCAGGGCGTAATTGAGTGCCAGATCGGTCCCCGGCCGGATCATCCAATACCGGTGGGCCTTGGTGGCGGTAATGGACACCCGGGGATCGATATAGGTCAGCCGAGCCCCTTTTCCCAGGGCCTCCATCGTCTGGTTAACCGCCTTGACCTCGATGGCCTCAAAGAGATTCCGGCCGTACAGGACCAGATGCTTGGTGTTCTTGTAATCCAGGCCCATCTGGGCGTCGGTGTATCCGAAAAGGCTGCGGCAGGCCGTGTTGATCGAACCCTTGCAGAGGGCGTCATGGGTAAAATGGTTCGGCGATTGTATGGCCCGAGCAAAGGTTTTGGTAACATGGGTGGCCAGTTGGGTGCGTTCGCCGAGGACCACACTGTGCCCCCCATGGGCGGCTATGATGTCCTTCAATTTTTCGGCCACATAATCCAGGGCTTGTTCCCAGGAGGCCTTCTTGAAATGCCCCGCTCCGCGCTCGCCGACCCGGATCAGGGGATATTTAAGCCGCTGATCGTCATAAAGCATGGAGATACCGGCCGCCCCTCGGGGACACAGGCTCCCCTCCATTCCTGGCACGTGCGGGTTCCCCTCGATCCACCGGACTTGCCCGTCCTTGACCAGCACCTTGATGGGGCAACGGACCGAACACATGAAGCACAGGCTATAAATTTCTTTTTCCATACCTTCCTCGTCCAACCTTCAGATAATCTTTATTGTTATTAAAAATTTATAGAACTGCTTTTCCTTAAAAGCAAGCGCATTATTAATTTTTCTTCAGGTCAATAAAAATTATCTACAAGGGGGGCAGTTAGAAAAAAAGGGGCGGAGTGATCGGACCCTCTCCCAGGACTTGGTACCCTAAGGATCAGGCAGGGGGATGGGACACTTTTTCGTGGAGACCGAAACTAAGGCAAGGAAGTCTAGGGCCGAAATATTTTTCCTAATTTTTCTTTCCAGAGGGAAAAAAGATAATTGATTT
Organism: uncultured delta proteobacterium; assembly: GCA_963743305.1. Lineage (GTDB taxonomy): Bacteria > Desulfobacterota > RBG-13-43-22 > RBG-13-43-22 > RBG-13-43-22 > CAVQSS01. Next base: position 104,109 of record CAVUPH010000008.1, on the reverse strand, counting down.
TTCGGAAGAAAGTTCTTACCGGTTGCCTGGGATTGGTAATAATAGTATCCTCTTCCTGTTTATCCAAGATTTTTTCCATATTACTGCGATAGATTTTCATCGTTTTCCCTCCTTTTCCAAGGTTTGGGCCGCCTTCAGGATAACTTCTCGGATCCTCCCGATTCGAAACGGTTTGGCAATAAAATCAAAGGCCCCTTTGGCTAGGGATTCATGGGCCATATCCAAGGTGGCATATCCGGTGATCATGATCACTTTGGTGGCGGGGGATTTTTGAAGGACGCCTTCCAACACCTGCAACCCGTCCATTTCCTCCATGCGGATGTCAGTCACCACAATGTCAAAACTTTTTTCTCCCAACCGGGCGATGGCCTCTTTCGGATCCGTATAAATCTCCACCCGATACCCTTCCTTGGTCAGGGCGGGCTTGAGGCGTTGACCCACCAGGGGTTCATCGTCAATAATCAATAACTCCCAAGGCCTTCCCATCGCATCTCCTTTGTCTCTTGGCCATTTTCTTTCTTACGAAGTTATAATACAATATAAGGGCCAGCAAATAAAAATCAATTAAAATAAAAAGGTTATAATTTGGAAGGTGTGAGTAGCCGGAGGCTTTGTTCCAAAATGAAACGATCAAGAAAGGGTGCCGGGCGATTCCTAATTTACCCGAAACCTGGTCTGCTGGACCGGGAGGATGGGGTGGAAAGGGGTGTCCGCCTGCCGCCGGGTAGTTGGAACCGAAAAAAAGGATCCCTTCAAATACCGACTGCTTTCTCAGAAAAAGGAAGGTAAAGGGAAAAGGTAGTTCCCTGGCCTTCCGAACTCTGAACTTCGATCCGACCTCCTTGGTTTTGGAGGATATTATAACTTACCGAAAGACCCAGGCCCGTCCCTCCTTTTTTCGTGGAGAAAAAGGGGTCAAAAATCCGGCTCAGGTTCTCGGCGGGGATACCCGGTCCGGTGTCCATGATGTCGATTCGCGCTTCATGGTTGACTCGATCCAGGATAATATTCAACTTGCCGCCCTCGGGCATGGCCTGTATGCTGTTTAATAGAAGATTGACCAATACCTGCTGCAAGCCGCTCTTATCCAGGAGTAGCTTGGGAAACAACCATTTTATTTCTTTGGTTATCTTTATTCGATGGACTTTAAACTCATTATTCAGCAGGCGGATGGTTTTGTCGATCAGTTCCTCCAGGGAAACTTCCTCACGTCGGGGATGATTGGCTCGGGAGAATTCCAGAAGATTCTTGACAATATCACTCGCCCGGTCGGCCTGATCCAGGGCCTCTTGGTATAATTGTAGCCGATCTTCCGGTGATAGGGTTTGGTTGTCTTCAGCCAGGGTTTCCAGGGTCAGAACGATGTTATTGATGGGATTATTGATCTCGTGGGCGATTCCCGAGGTCAGGGTGCCGACGGCGGCGATCTTTCGGGATTGCACCAGTTGCTCCTGGCGGCTTTCCAACTCGGTCATCATCCGGTTGAGGGCCGCGGTCAGGCGGCAGATTTCGTTGTCGGTATTCCCCAGCAGCGGTGAAATCTTTCCGTGAAAAATACCCTGGGCAATGGCCTCGGATTCCCGGGTAATCCGGGCCAGCGGACGGATGATTTTTTCCCCGATAAAAAAAACCACAAATCCCAGTAACAGGACCAGAACGACTAAATTAAGCATGGGAAAAGATATCATGCGCTGCAGGCGCTGATTGATTTCCCGGCGTTCACCGGCAATCAGTTGATCGGCTAGGACCAGGAGGTTCTGGCCGGTCCCCCGGATTTTTCCCTGGAGGGCTAGGTTCTCCTCTTTCTTCATGGGATTCTTCCTCAGCGCCTCCATCGAGGAGGAATATTCGCCGGTATTCTTTATGAATCGATCGTAATTCTCCTTTCCCATGGACCGGATCAGGTTTTCCCTTTCTCGATTCAGGATCAGTCCCAGCCGGTTGGTGTAGGTCAGGTTTTCTTCAAAGTCATATTCTTTTTGATAAAGAAAATAATTTTTCTCGTAGCGCCGCATTTCCAGCAGGCTGCTGTTGAGTTCCTCGGCGATTTCAAAAAATTGCATGGAGCTGCTCAAACGGTAAAAATTACCGTAATTGATGGCGATCATCAGGGCCATGAACAGGAAGCAGGCTGAAAAGGCCATGATGACCTGCCCCCGGATGGTCGAAGGAAACACTTTCATCGGCCCGGGGGCCCTCCGGTTATTTCCACTTTGGAACTTAATTCCGGAGCCGGGAAGGTGGTGACGGGCAGGATGACGGTAAAGGTCGTGCCGACGCCCACTTGGCTGTCTGCCCGGATCTGCCCCCCGTGCCGGGCAACAATTCCATGAGAAACCGAAAGCCCTAACCCGGTTCCTTTTCCTTTCGTCTTGGTTGTAAAAAAGGGATCAAAGACGTTAGGCAGTATATGTTCGGGGATCCCCGGACCATTGTCGGTGATTTTGACCGCCAAGAAATTAGGCCCCTCCTGGGCCACGGAGATTTGAATCCTTCCTCCTTTGGGAATGACGTCGATGGCGTTTAAAACAATATTTAAAAAGACCTGGGTCAATTGCTGGTGATCCCCGTGGATGCGCGGGAGTTGGGGCAGGACGCTGACCTCCAGGTGGGCCCCGGAAATCTTGATCTGGTTGCCCGCCAGCCGAACTGTTTCTTGGATGATCTGGCCCAAATCCAGCGGTTCGATTTTGGATTCGCCCTCCCGGGCGAAATCCAGCAGGTTCCGGATGATCCCCTGGGACCGATCCGCCTGACTGATGAGATCCCGGATCATTTCCAGACGCTCCTCGTCCGGTAGGTCGCGATAATCCTCCAAAAGGAGATGGGCGGTCAGCGAAATATTATTGATGGGGTTGTTCAACTCGTGGGCCACGCCGGCCGTCAAATTGCCTACGGCCCGGAGCTTATGAGACTGGACCAATACTTCCTGGCGGTGGCTGAGTTCTTTCAACATGCGATCCATGGCTAAGATCAAGGCGGAAAACTCATCTTTATAGTGTCGGGTGGGAATTACGGGTTTGAAGTCTCCTTGGGAAATTCGTTGGGTGTAACCTAATATCTGTTTCAAGGGTCCTAAAATTTGCCGGGTTAAGAGATGGGCCAAGTAACCCATTAATAAAAAAAGGAAAATCATGAAATAGATAGGAACCCGCTTGGCACTGGTAAACATTTCCTCGACCGATTGTCGCTCCTCCTGGACCAAATTGAAAGCCAAGGAAATCATCTCCCCCCCATGGATGCGGAGGTCCGATTCCAGTTGGATACGTTGTCCGGGGGGAGCCGATTCCCGTCTGCTGACGATCAATTGTAAATTTTCCAGGAGCGACCGGTAGGTCTCGGTATGGGAGAACAGGGTATCGTAGGACTTCCTTCCGATAACCCCGGCGATTTTGAGGTGATTGGTGTCCAGAAAGGACAAGGCCGTATTTACGTGGTAGAGGGCATCGGCCAAATTCGTACCGTAGAGGAAATAATTTTTTTCAAATCGACGTGCCTGTTGGATTTCAAAGGAAAAATTGTCGGCCACTTTTAAGAAATGAAGCTTGTCTTCCAGGCGATAGACGACATAAAGGGAGGCCAGCGTTATACCCAAGGCCATGACAAAGCAGATAAAAAAACCGAGGGTGATGCGGGTGCGAATACTTAAGTTGGGTTTTCCGGAAAAACCGTTTTCTGTGGCTTCGGCTTGGCTTTCGGAAGAAGCTTCGGGGAATAATGGCGTTTGATGATCCGTTTCTGAGTTCATCGGATTCGCAGTCGACATCAGGGAATTTCACATCGGGCGGTTGACTTTCAGGGCGTACCATAACACGCCAAATCAACGGCGGGCCGGCAGCGAAAACTAAAAAGAACCCGGGACTTGTTCGGCTCGCAAGCCAGATCGATTAAATAATTGATTAATCAGTATTTTACAGTTGTAAACCCTAATATTCCATTATATAAAATGAAATTATGAAAAACAAGAACATTCCTCGACCGGAAAAATTACGTTTGGCCGTTATTGATGATGAGCCGATTGTCTGCCAAAGGCTTAAGCAGATTTTCAGAAAAATGCCTCTCGAGGTGGAGACTTTTACGGCGGCTGAACCGGCTCTGCGACGGATGGCGGTCAAGTCCTTTCACTTGGTCCTTTCGGATATCCGGCTGCCGGATCGGAATGGATTGGAGGTCCTGACGGAGATCAAGAAAAAATTTCCCGAAACCCAGGTCATTCTGATCACCGGCTACGCTACCTTGGATCAGGCGGTGGAGGCCGTTAAACAGGGGGCCTTTTATTACCTGGCCAAACCGTTCACCCCCGATCAGGTTTTAACGATTGTGGAACAGGCGCTGGAACACTTCACCCTGTCCCCTGAAAATCAACGGCTCCGTCAAGAACTCTCCAAAAGACCTCCGCTTAAGGGGATCGTGGGAATCAGTCCCCAAGTGAAAGAGCTGCTGCAGGCCATCGACAAGGTATCCAAGATTGATTGCAATGTGTTAATCCAGGGGGAAAGTGGAACCGGAAAAGAATTGGTGGCCCTTTCGATCCACCATCACAGCCAACGGCGGGAATATCCGTTTATCGATTTGAACTGCGGGGGGTTTTCGGAGGACTTGATTGCCAATGAGCTGTTCGGGCATGAAAAAGGGGCCTTCACCGGGGCCGATTCCACCAAAATCGGCCTGATGGAGGCCGCCCAGGGCGGGACCCTCTTTCTGGATGAAATTGAGGAAATGCCCATCACCATGCAGGTAAAACTTCTCCGGGTGATCCAGGAAAGAAAAATATTTCGTTTGGGGGGGATCAAACCTATCAGTCTGGATATCCGGATTATCAGCGCCACCAACCGCGAATTGGAAAAAGAGGTCAAAGAAGGTCGCTTTCGGGAAGATCTTTTTTATCGTCTGAAAGTGGTCTCCATTAAAGTGCCCCCCATGCGGGAACGCAAAGAAGATATCCCGGTTCTGTTGAATTTTTTTATTGAACAGTTCAATCAGGCCTATAAAAAAAAGGTCAGGGGTTTTTCCAGGGAAGCCCTGGAAATTCTCATGCGCTATTCTTTCCCCGGAAACGTGCGGGAATTGGAAAATATCGTCGCCAGTGCCTTAGCGCTGTCGGAGGGAGACCTCATCGGCCCGCTGGATCTTCCGGAAGACCTGAAACAATTCGAGGTCGAGAGCCTGGGGGGAGAGCTGTGGCTTTCCTGGGAAGAACAGGAAAAGGCCCACATCCGGAGAATTCTGGAGAGCACTTCGTATAACAAACTGAAGGCGGCCGGTATTTTAAAGATGTCCAGGACTACCTTATGGCGTAAGCTGATCAAGTACGGATTGATCGACCCCTGACTGGTTGGCCGATAGATTTTCCAAAATGAAACATCGCCTGTCCGGTGGAATTATCACCTAACCTTTTAAATTTTCCTCCTTTTTGTGTTACCTCTACCTGTTCTTCCAAAAAAATCCGAGATCAAGTGTTTCAATATGAACCAATGATTAAGGCCGGAAGGACTATCTCTAATTTATCTCATTGATTAGACAACTAATATTACTGTGGTCCCGGATTTGCTTATCATGGAACCGAGGCGAAACATGCATAAGCTTCTAATCCCCATAGAAAATTTTTCAGGCCTGTCGCTATCGGCCACCTATTTCGCGATCGAGTTTGCTAAGCGGAATCCGGCTAAGCTCTTTTTTTTGATTTTTTCTAATGTTCCCCAGGAAGAATCCGGTTCCGCGGCCGTCGAAAAAAAGCTAAGTCTCCAACGAAAACAGTTTGAAGATCTGCTTCAACGAGCCAGGACGGAAAAAATCAACTTGGAAATTTTTTATTCGAAAGAACCTTTTTACGAAGGCACCAGCCAATTTTCCAAGGATCACGGCCTGACGGAGATCGTCATGGCCCTTCCTTCCGAAAGAGACCCGGCCTATCCCCGGTTAGTGGAGCAGGTCGGCCAAATGCGAAATGATCTGGAGAGCCAACTCATCATCGTTAAACCAAAGGAGGAAAAGATTGTGACCTCAGAAGCAGTGAAGGACGGAGGGGATTCGCCTCCAGCCCTGAAACCAAAACCGCATCCCGGCAAGAAAGGATCGTGATCATGGCCCTGATCATTATTTCGAGCACCTCGGCAGCCCTCCGCCGGGAAGTTTCCGAAAGTCTGGCCCGCAAACTGGGTTACGCCTGCGTGAGTCGTGAAAAATTGGTCGAAGAAGCCACGGGGGCGGGCATACCGGTGGGTAAACTGGAAATGTCCATTATCAAAAGACCGGCTCAGACCGAGCGGCAGGCCCGATTGAAGGAACGCTATCTGGCCTTCATATCCTCCGGGCTTTGTGAGCAGGCCGGGGAAGGAAACCTGGTTTATCATGGCCGGGGAGGGCATCTCCTGCTGCCCAATGTCTCTCATATCTTTCGGATCCATCTGGTTCCCAACCAGGAACAGGAGATCCACGCCAAGATGCAGCAACTGCGTCTGGACCACCCCAAGGCGGAAAAATACATCGAACAGGTTAACGAGGATATTGAGAAATGGGTCCATCTGATTCACGGCCAGGACATCCATGACCCTAAGCAATATGACCTTATTTTGAATTTGGAGAACATGAGTCTGGCCAACGCCAGCGCCGCTCTTTGTTCCATGGCTGAACTGCCTGATTTCCGCCCGACCCCGGCCTCCCTGAAGGCCATGGGTGATTATTGTCTGGCCGCCCGGGCCAGGCTGAAACTGGCCCTGGACGAGCGGACCGCCGAATCCGATTTTACCGTTTCAGCCAATGACGGGGTGGTCACGGTAACCTATATGCCCCGGCAATCCCAGGTAGGTCGGTTTATTCCGGAGGTGCTGGCCGATCTCGAAGGAGCCCGGGAAATAATGGCCACCATGGCCGAAACCAACATCCTCTGGATTCAAGAAAAGTACGATTCCGGCTCGGAGGCGTTTATTCAAATCAACCAGATTGCCCAGCGCTGGGGAGCGGCCATAGAGTTGCTCCGTTTTCTCCCCTCGGAGGAGATGGGGATGGAAGCGGCGGAAGAAGAGGACGCCGGTCCCAAGACGGTAATCGACCAAAAACAATATACGGGCGGGATTGAAGATGATGAGCCGGAAAAAACCCCGGTCGAGGATGGGGGCCTGGGACAAACCCTGGAGGAACTGGTCCGGCAGGGACGTTCCGGCGGCGGCCGTCTCCTGCAGGGGAGTTTCCAGACCTTGTCCTCCGCTGTCGCCAGGAATATCAATTACAGCCTGGTGGTGATCGGCGGTCTCTTTCTGACTAAACCCAAAGCGGCCCAGATTCGCATGCTTCGGGATTTAAAGGTTTATCTGAGCGAACGGATCCGGGTCCCCGTCATTTCCTCCGACGAATTACAGGAAAAATATTTTGTCGGCGGGAAGCAACTAATCCAGTTTTTTGGTTTTATGGCCCTGGTTGCCGCTGCCTTCTGGGGGGTTTTCAGTCACCAGGAGGCGATTCTCGATTTCTTGCAGGCCTACAAGGGGGCCAAATTCATAGCGGTGGTGGCCGTAGGCCTCTTTGCACCGATCTTCGCTTATTTTTACGGGACCATCGCCCATTTATTTCTGAAGATGATCAAATTCGATTAGGAAAGGCGTTGCTATTCGATCCGCGAAAGAAAAGACAAGAAAATCATTTTTCCCTGCCTAAAGGAGCGACATTATGACCGGAGATCTGTCTAATTTATTCATTACCCTGGATTTTTCCACCATTGTCCAAGTGGTGGTCCTGGGTTTCATCGGGGGGGTGTTGAGCGGTTTCATCGGCAGCGGCGGGGCTTTTTTTATGACGCCGGGCATGATGAATGTGGGCGTCAATGGGGTGGTGGCCGTGGCCAGCAATATTACCCATAAATTCGGCAAGGCCATGATGGGTTCCAAGAAGCACGGCGAAATGGGCAATGTCGATAAACGGTTGGGTCTCTATCTGTTGATCACCGCCACCTTGGGTATCCGTTTGGCGGTCTGGATCAACAGCCTGCTGTTCCATGGGGGAGGGGATGGACACGGAGCGGCCAAAGGGGCCGGGGCCAATCTTTATATTAGTATCGTCTTTGTAAGTATTTTGTCCATTGTGGCCCTTTCCATGCTGAAGGACCTGATGACCAAAGGGGAGGAAGGGGCCGGTCCCTCAAGAAAAATCGTCGAATACTTGGCCAACCTCCATATCCCCCCCTTTATTTCCTTTAAGACGGCCGACGTCCGAGTTTCCTTGTGGGTGTTGTTCCCCGTCGGACTGGCCACCGGCTATCTGGCCGGCACCATCGGGGTGGGGGGCTTTGTCGGCGTCCCGGCCATGATTTACATCTTCGGGGTGCCCACGGCCGTGGCGGCGGGGACGGAGCTCTATCTGGCCATGTGGATGGGTGCCTTTGGGGCCTTGAATTATGCCTGGGAGGGCTTTGTCGATATCCGTCTGACCATGCTCCTCATGTCCGGCTCTTTGATCGGGGTCTATGTCGGGGCCTACGGTGTCAAGGTGGTCAATGAAAAATATATCCGAATGGTGACCTGCCTAATTATCATCCTGTGCGTTCTCAGCCGGGCCATCTCCATCCCCATGTATCTCCGGCAATTGGGATTGGTAGCCTTGGACCCCGGTCTGGACCCCTGGTTCAACAATGCCAGTAAATATCTGCTTTTTGCCAGCGGCCTCGCAGGGGTTATCGTTATCCTGGCCAGTGTTATCCGGGCCTATAGCGCCCGGAAAAAAATTCATATGACCTTGGCCTTCAGCCGGCCCCGGTCCTGAAAAAAGGAACAGCGATCACCGGGTTGGCTTGCGGAGCAGAAGAGAACCTCTCGATCGTCCCCTAAGGAGGGAAAACCATGGAAGAAAAAATTCAAATTCTCATCTTGGACGATGAACCGATCGTCGGGAAACGGTTGGGACCGGCCCTGGCTAAAATGGGCGGGGAGGTGGAGGTCTTTGAAGACCCGCATCAGGCCCTGAAACGTATCGAGGAGAAAACCTTTGATATTGTGGTAACCGATATTCGGATGGAGGATATCGACGGCATCGAAATCCTGGAAAAGGTCAAGGCCAAATCCGACCACACCAAGGTCATTATGATTACCGGCTATGCCACCGTGGAAGTGGCCCGGGAGGCCATGGGTAAAGGGGCTTTTGATTTTATCGCCAAACCCTTTAAACCCAACGACCTGCGCGAAGTCATCGTCAAGGCAGCCAACGCCTTGGGATTTAAGGGGCTGACCCCCGTCGTCCCCGCTAAATAAAAAAAGGGGCCGTGACATTGTTTAAGCGGAAACAGAACGATGCTTCAACGGGCCACTAAAGCCAATGATCCTTCAGACGATCTCCTGGAAAAAAAGGGGGCTCTTCTTGAAGGGACGTCCGATTCCCCCATGCCGGAGGAACGCGGTTTCGCCGAAGCGCAGAAGGGCCTTACGGCCCGGCCCACCATGAGTATCCGGGCCAAGATCATTCTGGGATTTATCCTGCTGTTTATCTTGAGTGCCGGGGCCAGCATCACCTTTCTGATCATGGGTTCCCGTATCAATCAGAAATTGAAGGTCATGGAAACCGTTAATTCCTATACCTTCGAGGTCCAACAAGCCCGCCGGTTTGAAAAGAACTTTTTTCTTTACCGGACCAATCTCCCGGACGCCCTGGAAAACATTCAGAATGCCCGTGAGATCCTCAAGAAGGAAAAAGAGAATATTACCAAAGTGATCGGTCCTGAAAAATTAGATATGATGACGGCCCATTTGAACCGCTATGAAAGCCTGCTGACCAGCCTGAGGGTCGGCCAGACCCCGTCGACCGAACCCCCGGCACCCTCGGCCAGTATCGAGGGAGAACTCCGGCAGCATGGGGCGGAAATGATTTTTCTGGCCGCCAATTTAGTCGAAAAAGAACGCAAAGACGTGGAGGCCATAACGCAATTATTCCGCCAGGTCCCGCTCTTTTTTCTAGCCATTCTGCTGATCGTTATGGCCTACCTGACCCATTTTTTAGCCCAGCAGATCGTCCGTCCCCTAAACCGTTTTGTCGAATATACCCTACGCATCGCCCGGGGTGATTTTACTCCCATCAAGCCGGCCAAAAAATACAAAGACGAATTTTCCCGGCTGGCCATGGCCATCAACTGGATGATGGATCAATTAAAAAAAAACCAGGAGCAATATATTCAATCCCGTAAGATGGCTTCCATCGGTACCCTGACCTCCGGTATCGCCCATGAATTGAATAATCCTCTCAATAACATCTGTATTACCACCGAATCCCTGATGGATGATCTGGATACCATTTCCGAGGCGGAAAAAAGAAAACGTCTTCAGGATATCTATACCCAGGCCGAGCGGGCCAGCGGGACGGTTCGCAACCTCCTGGACTTCACCCGGATGGGGCAACCGACCTTCGTCCCGGTTTCGGTTCGGGAACTCCTGAATTCCACCCTCAACCTGGCCCGGAACGAAATGGAGTTAAACGGCGTCCATCTGGATTACAACCCTGAGTCGGCCGATGCCCGGTTGATGGGCGATTTCAGTCAATTGCAGCAAGTTTTCCTCAACCTGGTGATCAATGCCATCCAGGCCATGCCCCAGGGGGGCCGCCTGAGCATCGGGGTAAAAAACGATGACCCCGACCTGGTCGCGATCACCGTAAAGGATACCGGCGTCGGTATCCCCCAGTCCATTATCAATCAAATATTCGACCCTTTTTTTACCACCAAAGAAAAAGGGACCGGCTTGGGACTTTCGACCACCTACAGCATCGTCAAAAAACATGGGGGTAAGATCCAGATAGACAGCCAAATTAACCAGGGGTCCGCCTTCACCGTGCTTATTCCCAAATCCGAGGAGCGCTAAGTCATGTCTTTTTTTATCTATTTGCCGATAGCCGCCAGCAGCGTCAATATCTTTCTCCTCTTGGGTCTGGGAGGCCTGGTCGGCTTTCTTTCCGGCCTTTTCGGAGTGGGAGGAGGCTTTCTGCTCACCCCGCTGCTGATTATGTTCGGCATCCCCCCCACCGTGGCCGCCGCCAGTGACTCCAACCAGATCGTGGCGGCTTCGGCTTCCGGGACCTATGCCCACTACCGTTTGGGAAATGTGGACTTCAAAATGGGCGTGGTTCTTTTGGTCGGGGGGGTGTTGGGCGGAAGTCTCGGGGTCTACCTGGTCCGCATGCTGCGGGCCATGGGGAATGCCGATTTCGTCATCAAGATCACCTACGTGGCCATGTTGGGGATCATCGGCGGGTATATGTTCGTCGAAAGCCTGCAAAGTCTCAAGAAGACGCCGGCCGCTGAAAAACCGTCGGAGGTATCCCGCCGCAAACCTTCTTTATACGCCCGGTTGATTACCGCCTTGCCTTTCAAGATGCATTTCACCAAATCCGGGATCCAAATCTCCATGATCGTTCCCCTCTTGTTGGGAAGTCTGGTGGGGATCCTGGCGGCCATCATGGGCGTGGGAGGAGGGTTTGTCATGGTGCCGATCATGGTGTATCTGCTCCGGATGCCCATGCACGTCGTTGTGGGAACCAGTCTCTTTCAGATATTTTTTACTTGCGTCAATGTGACCATCATGCAGGCCCATGTTAATCATACCGTGGATTTCATCCTGGCCCTCATCCTGCTGATCGGCTCGTCCTGCGGGGCCCAGATCGGGGCCCGGATCAGCAAACGATTAAAGGGCGACCAGATCAAAATTCTCCTGGCAGTGATCATCATCGTGGTCATGGTTCAGATGCTCTTAGGCCTGATCCTTAGCCCCCATTTGCTCTTATCCTATAAAGGAGGCCACTCCTAATGAAGCGGTCCAAACAAACAACCTTGATTGGGGCCATCGTCCTTTTTGTCCTTAATGGGGCTTTCTTTATTTCCGAGGCTGTTGGCCGGACTTCCCCGCCGGGGATCGATGTGGTGCAACCCAAAACGATACGGATCGGGACCTTTTTTTCCGGAGGTCAGGTGACGGTGCGCGGGGTGGTCCCGGCGGGGGATCAAGTGGCCTTGCGAATCCTGGGACCCCGTCATCCGCTGGAACTGATGAAGAAGGGACGTGTGGGGGGGCTGTGGATGAACGTGGGTCAGGTTACTTTTCAAGACATACCAAAAATCTACCTACTCTGGACCTCGACCCCGATGTCTTCTCTGGGGACGGAAGCCGAACGCCGATCCTGGAAATTGGATTTTTCTTCATTGCTGGCCGGGACCTTGCCCCGGAACAATCCGGAGGAAGAAGACCGGCTGCTGCATGAATTGGTCAAATTAAAAGAGGAGGACCAACTCTACCAGATTTTCGAAGGGGCGGTTAAGATGAAGTCCCTGGAGCCCGAGGACTGGGAGCAGGTCGATGCGCTGTTAAGCTTGCCGGCAAAAATCGAGCCCGGGTCGTACTCCCTGGAGATGATTGCTTTTAAGGGTGGGCAAGGCCGGCTGATTCATTCCAGCACCCTGGAAGTCAGACTGGTGGGGTTGCCGGCCCTGGTTTCCAATATGGCCGCCCGCCAGGGGCTAGGGTACGGTATCCTGGCCGTGCTGATCGCCACCGTAAGCGGACTGCTCATCGGGATCGTTTTCACTTCCAAAGGGGGCCATTAATAACCCGCAGAGCCTCCGGAAAAGTGCCGTACATGATGCTGGATTCCGTCAAATCCTTTTTCCGACGAAAAAAAAACCAGGAAGGACTAAGCCTGCAGTTTCTGTTCCAAAGCTTCCGGGAACTGTTGGATTACAACAACCGGGCATTGGACCTGATGGCCGATATGGGGGAAAAACTAGGCGGCGATTATCTGTTCGACAAGCAGTATATTGAGACCGTGATCGCCGAGTTGGAGGAGGCAGTCTATAAAGTCGTCTACAATCTCAATTTAATCACTCCCCAAAAGTACCTGGAGCTGTTCACCGTTTTCGAAAAGGCTAAAATAGAAATTCAAGGCGAGCTGGACTCCCGCTTCACCATTCCCAAAGGAGACTACGTTTATCCGCTGCGGGAACTGACCAAAGAAATGTCCGATTTTGCCGGGGAAAAAATGGCTTCCCTGGGGAACTCCGGAACCGTTTGGGTTTGCGGGTTCCGGAAGGTTTTGTGATTTCCACCTATGCGTTCAAGCAATTTATCGAAGCCAACCAGTTGGAATCCCTGGTGGCCCCCCTGGGAGAAGGAAAGTTACAACCGGAGGTCATGGAGGAAAAGGCCCGGGAACTGCGGGAACGGATCCTGCGGGCCAAGGTCCCCTCGGAAATCAGGAAGGCCATCCGGAAAGAACTTTCTTCCCGGGAAGCCCTCCCGGTGAAGCACTGGGCGGTGCGCAGCAGCGCGGTCGGGGAAGACAGCCAAATCAGCTATGCCGGCCAGTATACCACGGTTTTAAATGTTCCCTCGGCGCAAATCGAGGCCGGCTACAAACAGGTAGTGGCCAGTCTGTTTGCTCCCCCGGTGATCCAGTATCGCCTGCAGCGGGGGAGCCGGCAGCAGGAAATGGCTATGGCCGTCGGTTGCCTGTCCATGCTCTCTCCTCAGGTCAGCGGGGTGGTCTACACCGCAGATCCCAATGGCTTTGAAGGAAACGAAATGATCCTGGCGGCTGCCTGGGGATTGGGAAAATTGGTGGTGGACGGGGAGGGAGAAGTGGATCAATATAAAGTTTCCAAAAATCCACCTTATCCGGTTCTGTGGCAGCGCATCGGCCGTAAAAGTAAACAATATGGCTGGACTGAAGCCGGGGGGATCGCCCTGGTTCCGGTCCTTCCGGAAAAGCAGGAGGTCCCCTGTCTGGATGAATCCCGGATGCGCGAAGTTCTGGCCGGGGCCGTCCGGATTGAACAATACATGAAATCCTTCCAGGACATCGAATGGGCCATCGATACCCAGGGCCAAGTCACCTACCTCCAGGCCCGGCCGCTCCAATTTACCGGGAAATTGAAATTGGATAAAAACCGGCTCATTACCGCCGCCCAGCAATATCCGATATTGCTAAAAGACCGGGGGGTGATCGCCAGCCGGGGTATCGGGGCCGGGACCGTTTTCCAAGTGCAGTCCGAAGAGGACAGCCGACATTTTCCCCGCGGCGCGGTGCTGGTCTTGAAACATACTTCGCCCCGCCTATCCAAACTGGTTCCCGCCGCCAGTGCGGTGGTGACCGATATCGGGGCCGTCACCGGTCACATGGCCACCATTTGTCGGGAATTCCGGGTGCCGACCATCGTGGATACCGCCTTGGCTACGGAGGTCCTGAAATCCGGAATGGAAGTGACGGTGGATGCCGAAGAGAATGTGATCTATCAGGGGATCGTCAAAGAACTCCTGACCGCCCAGTTGATCGATCGCCTCCCCTATGAAGAAACCTATGAATTCAAATTGCTGCGGCGCTTATTAAAAAAGGTTTCCATCCTGAACGTGACCGATCCCCAATCCACTGATTTTGATTCGGCCCACTGTAAAACGTTTCACGACATCATCCGGTTTTCCCATGAAATGGCGGTCCGGAGGATCGCCCAGGGCATACACCCCAGCCAGTTGGGTTTTACGCATTCGTTGACTAAAGTGAAGTTGTCCGTCCCCTTGGACCTGACCATCCTGGACATCGGGGGGGGGATCCGAACGGGCCTTTCTTCCAACGAAATCTCCCTGGAAGAGATCGCCTGCGAACCTTTGTCCATCCTGCTCCGGGCTTTGATCGCGCCGGGGGTCTGGCAGTCCCAACCGGTGGATTTGGACCTGAAGGGCTTCATTTCCAGCTTTACCAGCAACCTTTCCACCCAGGCGCTGGCCGCCGATAGCTCGAATGTGAATCTAGCCATTGTCTCCAAAGAATATATCAATCTAAATTTAGGTCTGGGGTACCATTTTAATATGGTGGACGGCTACCTTTCCGACGACCGCAACAGCAACTACCTCTATTTTCGATTCTTCGGCGGCGTCACCGAATTCACCCGCCGGAGCCGACGGGTCAGGGTGTTGGCTCAGATTTTGGAAAAAAATGATTTTGCCGTGGAAAGCAAAGCGGACTTGATCATCGGCCGTATTAAAAAGATGGACCGCCCGAATATGGAAAACAAATTTCGTATGCTGGGACGATTAATCGGCTACACCCGGCAACTGGACATCTTATTGCGGACGGATCAAGATATCGATTTTTTTACCAACCAGTTCTTTGAGGGGGAGGCGAAAGCCCATCTCCAGACCGATTGAAGATGGTTTTTTCGATTGGGGAAAGGTCCTTAAAGGGGAAGGAGGTTCCAATGAAAAGTGATATTGCTGTCATGGTCCTGGACGATGAACCGATCGTCGGGGAGCGGCTCCGGCCGGTCTTGGAAAAGGAGGGCTTTCAGGTGGAAGTTTTTACCGACAGTCGGCAGGCGATCAACCGGCTGGAGGAGAAGCATTTTCAGGTCCTGGTAACCGATCTGAAAATGAGCGGGCCTACCGGCATTGATGTCCTGCGGTTTCTCAAAGACCGGAAACGGGATACCGAAGCCATTGTCATTACCGGATACGCGACGATTGAAAGCGCCCGGGAAGCCGAATATCTGAACGCCCAATTTGTCACCAAACCTTTTAAGCTGGAGCAGATCGTTAAACTGGTGGAGAAGGCGGCTAAAAAATTCAAGTAATTCCTGCCGGCTCCGGAGCGGAGGTCCCATGGAACCCATTCCCAGCGTTATGATCCTGGATGACGAACCGATCGTCTGCGAACGCCTGCGGTCCACCCTGGAGAAGGTGAATCTCGATCTCGAAACTTTTACCGACCCTCTGGAAGCCCTCCGGCGATTTTCCGAAAAGAAATTTCAGGTTTTGATCACCGATCTTAAAATGAAGGAATTGGACGGCATTGAAATCTTGAAACGGGTTAAACAGGTTTCCCCGGAAACCCAGGTGATTATCATTACGGGTTTCGCCACGGTCGAAAAGGCTAAAGAAGCCCTAAAAATAGGGGCCTATGACTTTATCGCCAAACCCTTTAAACTTTCTCAGTTGCGGGATTTGGTGGTCAAGGCTCTCAACCGGTGAGGCGAGGTCCCCAGTTCAATAAACGGACTTCGGGGTAAGAAGGTCTCCGGGATTATATTTGTACCAAAGGAGGAAAAATGGCCATCATCACCATTTCCAGGGGCACTATGAGCGGCGGGGAGTCCCTGGCGAAATGTCTTTCCGAAAAACTGGGGTTTCCGGCCGTCAGCCAGGAAATCCTCGAGGAGGCTTCCAGACGATCCGGGATCTCCCAATCTCATCTTCTGCAGCAACTGGAAAGAACCAAAGGATTGGTCCACGGCTCTTCCCCCGAGCGGCGCTGTTATCTTACCGCTATTCAATTGGCCCTGGCTGAAAGGGCTCAAAAGGGTCCGTTCATCTACTATGGACATGCGGGGCATCTTTTGTTAAAAAAACTGCCCCAAGTCCTGAAAGTCCGGGTGATCGCCCCTCTGAAGCCCAGAGCCCAGAAACTGGCCGAGACGCAAAAAATCACCTTTGAAGAAGCCCTGAAAACCATCGAAAAAATGGACGAGAGCCGGATCAAGTGGACCCGCTTTTTATACGAAGTAGACTGGCGGGACCCGACGCTCTATGATCTGGTCATTAATCTGGATGCCATAACGATTGAGGGGGCCTGCGGAATTCTCGAGTGTGCCCTAAACCAAAAAGAGTTTGTCGAGTCGCCGGATTCAGCGGCGATCATTGAAGATTTTGTCTTGGCCAGCCGGGTGAAGCACGCGCTGGCTGCCCATGACTATACCAAGGGGTTGGAATTGGAGGTACTCGCTGAAAAGGGGATTATCAAGATCAGCGGGAGCTTTGAGACCGGCGGGATTTTCCCCAGTGGGAAAAAACGGATCAAGAACGACCTGACCGTCGTGGCGCAACAGGTCCCGGGCGTTAAAAAAGTCCAGATCGGCCTTGAAGACATTCCGGTAGCCTTGGAATAACCAATAGCCTAGAGAGGATAATCCGATGGACATTGAACCCGGAATTGAGGGGAAAAGGCCGGTCTTCTTAAAACAGATCCTGGCGATTTTAGGAGAAGAGAAGGAGGTCCTGGACGGCCTCCTGCGGTTTGCCGATGAAGAGAAGGAGGTCCTGGATGGACTTCTGCAGTTGGCCGAAAAGGGTAACAAACTCGAAGAAGAAAGGACCACGCTAGCCCGAAAGCGCAACACCCTCACCACCCATTTAGTGGAAGACTCGGGGGCCCGAACCGAACTGGCCCGAGAGCGCACCGAGTTGAACAAACAATTGGTCCGGAATTCCGATCTGCGTACCCAGTCGGCAGAAAAACGTACGGATATGGCCGATACCCGTACCGGGCTGATGCGCGAGCAGACCCGGCTGTCATTCAAAAGCACCGAACTCGCCCAAGAGCGGACCGGCTTGGCCAACCGGCGTACGGATCTGGCTGCCAGGAGGACCGACCTGGCGGATAATCGAACCGGTCTGGCAGAGCAACGAACCAATCTGGCGGAACAACGCACTCATTTGTCCAACCGCAGGACTGAACTGGCCTTCGGAAGAAATACCCTGGCCGACCTCCGTACCTATCTGTCCTCCCATCGGACCATCTTGGCCAAAGAAAGAACGCTTCTGGCCTTTATGCGCACCGGTTTAGC
Source organism: uncultured delta proteobacterium (assembly GCA_963743305.1). GTDB lineage: Bacteria > Desulfobacterota > RBG-13-43-22 > RBG-13-43-22 > RBG-13-43-22 > CAVQSS01. The sequence goes on along the minus strand of CAVUPH010000008.1, from coordinate 86,534 downwards.
CCTGATCGCCCTGGGGTTGGCCTTAATACGCTATTTTGGAATGGGGCTCTGGACCGTGATGGATGGGCTTCTGATTCTGACCGGATTGGTCACGATGAGCATTTCGGTTCGGGCCTATCTTTCCGCCTACCGAAAAGAACAACACGTGATCCTGGTTATCGACAAAAAGATGCGCGCCGCCGTCGACTGGGCCGGTTAAGGGATGAAACGAGGGGCCCCCCCCCCGATTTTTCGGGGGGGCCCCATCCGTAGGGTGTTTTTTAAAGGCTATAGTGAGCGACGCCTTCCTTGTGTACCCGGCTGACCACCCCTTCTTTGACCATCTCCTGCAGGCCGCTCATGATATCTTCTTGTTTGGCCTTCAGGTTTTGACTGAGCTCCTTCAGATCAAAATAGCGTTTATCGGACCTGAGCAGATTGGAAATTCGGGCCTTCATCCATTCTTCCTTCAGGATCCCCAGGAGGTCCTTGTCAAAGGATAAGGCATTGCGCTGGTTGCCCGGATAAACCTCTTCCCAGGGTCGCCGAAGCGTGGCTCCCAGAACCCAGCGAACCCGGGAATTGTTTACCGTGGCATAGAGACCCCTCAGCCTTTCCTGCACCTCCGGGGACCGTTCGATGGGGCCCAGTTCATTAATCAATTTAATGAAGCTCTCGGCCATGATGACGTACTGCTCCGGCTGATTGAGGTCTACATGACCAAGGGCGATGCGCCGGCGGTCCAGCCCGCAGAACTCCAACAGCTTTTTCATCAAATTAACCCGGCTCCAGGTATGGTCCAGACCATAGGAATGGTGGCAGTCGTCCGGGGGGCAGCCGATCAAAATTAAGCCATTGGCCCCCTCCATAAAGGCCCGGGCCATGACCGCGGGATCCAATTGGCCGATACAGCCCACCCGTAACAGGTAGAGGCGGGGATCATAGGTCAGCCCCTTGAGGCCGGCGTGATCTGCGGCGGCCAGCCCTCCCCAGACACAACCGTAGCCCATAACCTCTCCTTCGACCAAGCTGTTGGCCAGAGCGGTCACCTGTGCTTCCCGTTGCAGGGTGGTATTATTCTGCAGGATCAGGGCATGAGTGGGGCAGGCAGCGGCACAGGTCCCACCCCCGGTACAAACCATGGGATCCACATGACGGGGAATTCCTCCCCCCAGTCCTTCAACCGGCTCGATCCCTCCGCAATGGCAGATTTCCTTGCAAAGACCGCAGCCGGTGCAGAGGGCCTGGTCCACCGAACAGACCATTCGGGGCGCGTAGAGGGTCCCGGCCCGGGCCCTTTCCACCAGTTCCGCGGTCTTAACCGCCGCCCGGCGGCCCTGCCGTAGGGCCTCATGGAGATCACAAGGGAGGCGGGCGCTGCCGGCCAGGAAGAGCTCATCCCGGCCCACCTGTTCCGGGCGGACTTTCTCTCCTTTGACTTCCAGGAACTTGCCTTCCTCGCCTTCCAGACCCAGGATCCGGGCAACCCGGGTGGCTTCAATGCCAACCGAGCGACGGGGGGAAAGGATCAACTTGTCCCAGGCCATTTCATACTCGACATGATCCCGAGGATCGCAATAGGTGATATATCCCGCTTGAACCGTAGGGCGCAGGGCCCCATCATAGGGAATCCACTTGATCTTATATTTGCGGGCAATTTGACGTTCCTCGGCGGAAAGGGGTATATCCATCTGGTTGTTGTACATGAAGGTAATTTCCACATCTTTCCGGTTCTCCACCATGTAGCGGGCAATGGACCAGGCGCAGCGAGAAGAAAGATAGGCAAACTGGGGCGTTCGGGATTCATAATCGTTAATCCAGAAAACGATCTTTCCGCCGGGGACCCCGTGAGTCCAGATCAATTCTTCGGTTTCGGTATGGCAGATCACCGTCTTGCCGTCATGGCCGAAGTTGGACCCCTGGTTCAACATCTGTCCATCCAGGCAGGCGATGATCGCCCCCACCTCGTGGACCTTAGGCGGCCCGTCCTCCAGGGTGGAAAAGGTTACCGTGTAATGACCGGTCCTTCCTCGGACACTCTGGAGTTCTCCCACCGTGATCCTGCGCACCAGGGGGCTTTCGTCGACCTCGGCCATGATCTTCCGGAGGCGTTCGTAATAATGACGTTCGCCGGGATAGTGCTCATGGAGCATGCGGATTTCATCTTCATATTCGTCGGTCGCGACCGCCAGGATGCAGTCGATATTTTTTCGGAGGAGTTCCTGGGCCGCCGAATAAGTGGCGATCCCTCCCCCCAAGAGCATCACCGGCCCGACGAATTCCACTCTTTCGGAAACCGTCGGCTCCAGGGCGGCCAACCCGGCTACCGAAGCCCGAATAAGCTTGGCCCCCTTGGCCGCCATCTCCTGGGGCTGGAGATTATGCACGGCGGACACATGATCTCTCAGGTTGACCATGTCGATCTGCCCCTCCAGGATGCCCACCTCCTCCAATTCCCGGTAGAATTTTTTCAAGAGAATTCGGGTCTCACAACCGGCGATCAGGATGCGGTTCAGGCCATTTTCCTGGATAAGGGTTTTGATATGGGTTAAACCCGGTAAGCTGCAGGACAGAGGAAGAATCTCCATTTGGGCGATGGTCGGGTCCTCTTCCAACTCCTTTTTCAGCCAGGATAGGTCTACCCAGGGATCGATCCGGCCGTCACACTGACAGAGAAAAACGCCGATTTTTTTTCTATTTTCCATACCTCATACCTCCTTAGCCTGGTGGGAATGGCCGGTTTTGGCTTGACCCAGGCCGCGTATACTGTCTATGCGGGTGCGCATCGCTCCAGTGGGACAGACGCTGACACAGGACCCGCAGGCCACGCAAGATTCGGAAGGTCTCCCGTAGGGCGCGCCGATCTTTTTGTGGACCCCCCGGCCGATAGTGGTGATGGCCGAGACCCCGACTACCTCCCGGCAGACTCGAGCGCACAAACCGCACAACATGCATTCCTCCTTCGGGTTTTTGATGGTAAAGCGGGTCTCCGTGACGCCATATTCGGCGGCCAATTTTTGCAGTTCCTTGCTGGCCGGGCATTCGGCCAGCAGCATTTCCAGAATCCAGCGGCGGACATTACGGACCCGTTCACTATCGGTCAAGACCGTTAACCCGGATTGCACCGGATACATGCAGGAAATAACGATCTTGGACCAGTCGCCTTCCCGAATTTCCACTACACACAGGCGACAGGCCCCGCTGGGGGCGACGGACTCGTGGTAGCAGAGGGTCGGAATGTGGATGCCGTACTGTTTGGCCGTCTCCAGAATCGTCCAGCCTTCCTGGGCCTCCACATCCTGTTCATTTATTTTAAAGGGTATCATTGCGCGGACCTCCTTTAACTAAAAAACCTTTACGGCTTCAAATTTGCAAGATTCCAGACAAACCCCGCAACGGATGCAGCGAGACGCATCGATGACATGGGGTTTCTTCTTTTCCCCGGAGATACAGGCCTGCGGGCAATTGCGGGCACAGGCCATACAGCCGGTGCATTTATCCCCGTCGATCTCATAGGTGATGAGGGCCTTGCAAACCCCGGCCGGGCAGCGCTTTTCTAAAATATGGGCTAAGTATTCGTCCCGGAAATAGCGGATGGTGGTCAAAACCGGATTGGGAGCGCTTCCCCCCAAGGCGCAGAGAGAGCCGTCTTTGATCGCCTGAGCCAGACTGTTCAAATCCTCCAGGTCCTGCTCCGTTCCCTGGCCCCGGCTAAAGGCATCGAGCATCTCCCGCATCCGGGTCAGGCCCAGCCTGCAGGGCATGCATTTCCCGCAGGATTCTTCTTCCAGAAACCGGAGAAAATACCGGGCGATATCCACCACGCAATCCCGGTGGTCCATGACAATCATCCCCCCGGAGCCCATCATAGACCCCGCCTTGGTCAGGGAATCGTAGTCCACCGCCACGTCCTTCAGGGAATAAGGAATGCATCCTCCGGAAGGGCCGCCGGTTTGAACCGCCTTAAAGGGCTCTCCACCGGGGACCCCGCCCCCGATCTCCTCCACGATTTTCGAAAGGGAGATCCCCATGGGGACCTCCACCAGTCCCACGTTGTTGACTTTGCCCACCAGCGAGAAGACTTTGGTCCCCGTACTGTGGGGAACGCCCAGACCGGCGTACCAGTCCCCCCCCTGGGCAATGATCATCGGGATATTGGCCCAGGACTCGACGTTATTTAAAACCGTGGGACGGCCCCAGAGACCTTCCTCGACGGAACGGATATACTTGGGTTTCGGTTCCCCGGCCTTGCCCTCCAGGGAGGCAAAAAGGGCCGTGGATTCCCCGCAGACAAAGGCCCCGGCACCGCGGTTGATCTGGATATCAAAGGAAAAGTCCGTGCCCAGGATATTTTCTCCCAGGAGCCCCAGGGCGCGGGCCTGATCCATAGCCAGGTTCAAGTGTTTGATGGCGATAGGGTACTCGGCCCGGACATAGATATACCCTTGGCCGGAGCCCAGGGCATAGGCCCCTAAGATCATCCCTTCCAATACGGCATGGGGGTCCCCCTCCATGACCATACAGTCCATAAAGGCCCCGGGGTCCCCTTCGTCGCCGTTGCAAACCACATAAATCGGCTGATTCTTTTTTTCTTTGGCACGCAGCGCACTGCGCCACTTGCGGCCGGTGGGAAAGCCGGCCCCGCCCCGTCCCCGCAGTCCTGATTTTTCAACTTGGTTGAGCACGTCCTCCGGGGTCATGGACATCAGTGCCCGGGCTAACGCTTGATAGCCCCCGGCCGCAATCGTATCCCGGATATCGGTGGGATCGACGGAACCGATGCGGCTCAAGACCAAACGATGTTGGAGTTGATAGAAGGGGATGTCTTTTTCCTTCGGGATGAATTCACCGCTCTGGGGGTCCTGGTAGGTCAACCGCTCGATGATTTCCCCTCCCCGCAGGGTCTTCTCAATGACCTCTTCCACATCTTCAACGCCTACCTTTTGGTAGAATATCCCTTCCGGCTGGATCACCACCAGGGGCCCCCGAGAGCAAAATCCCCGGCAGCCGGTGGCCTTGATCAAAGGCTTCACTTTTATATTCAGCCCGCCCTTGGCTAAGACCTTCTTAAAGGCCTGTTCCACCTTCGCCGCCCCGGCGGCCAGGCAACCGGTGCCGTAACAGACAATAACTTCCCTTTGTTGGGGATCTTTTTCCGATAAAAAAGTTACCCGCAGGTCTTTCAGTTTTTCGGCATTCGGAAGACGTTGGGCCGCCAAGACCGTCAATAAATTTTCCTGTTCCATAGGCTCTTCCTTCTTTCCGTTATTCGTTAGCAAATTTCTTGAGGATCTTGTTGATGGTACTGGCACTGGCCTTGGCATGGTATTCCTCGTCCACCACCATCACCGGACTCAGGGCACAACAGCCCAAACAGTTGACGGAATCCAAGGTGAATTTAAGGTCCGGCGTGGTTTCTCCCGCCTTGACCTTCAGTTTCCTTTCCCAATCTTCGATCAGCCGCTCGCCGCCTTTCAGATGGCAGGCCGTTCCCAGACAGACCTTGATTTCGTGCTCCCCTTTGGGCTCCAGACTGAAAGACTTATAAAAGGTGGCGACGGCATAGGCTTGGGTTAACGGAACCCCCACGTGGTCGCAAACCAGGTTGAGGGCCTCCGGAGACACGTAGTTGTAAGCGCTTTGGATATCCTGGAGTAAAAAAATAAGATACTCCGGCCGGCCGGGATACCGCTCTAAGATATCATCAATTGTGATTTGTTCTCGACTCACCCTAGACCTCCTGCAATTCGTATTATTTCAACCAAGTTTCATGTCTTCTTTAGATTGCAATAGATATGCCTAATAATATAACTTATTTATTTAATGTAATAAATTAATATTTTGGCAATTTTTTTAAGTAAAGGCGGCCAGTATAAATGTTTCAATGGGGGATATACTGCTAAGGCAGTTTAATAAAATTATTAATTAAATCAATATTATAATTATTAAATAGCAAAAGAAACTAAAATGAAACAAATGAAACAAATGTGAAACATCAATTAATATCCAGTAATTTCATTTTTCTCCAGAGAGAAGTCCGGCTTATTCCTAGGATCGTGGCCGCTTCCAATCGCCGCCCTCCGGCCCGCTCCAGGGCCTCGCGGAGGAGATCTTTCTCCAGGTCTTTAGCTTTCCTCCGGGGGTGTCCGGCTTGTCCTGGTTCTGGGAGACGTTCACGCATCAATTCCTCCATGGCCGGTAGATTGCTGGGGAAAATGACCGGCCCTTTGACAAAGATATAGGCGTATTCCAGCATCCGCTCCAGTTCGCGCACATTTCCAGGCCAGGAATAGTCCAAAAAATGACTCATCAATTTGGGATCCAGACCCCGCACGGTTTTTTTATGTTTTTTATTCAGGCGGGAAAGGAAATGCTCCACCAGTAAGGGAATATCTTCCGGTCTTTCCCGGAGCGGCGGTAGGGTGATGGGGACCGTGCGGAGGCGATAGAAGAGGTCTTCCCGGAAACTTCCATCCCCTAAGGCCTTGATTAGGTCGCGGTTGGTGGCGCTGATAATCCTGGCCTGCATGGGAATCAGTCGGTTGCCGCCCACTCGTTCAAAAACCCGTTGCTCCAGCACTCGAAGGAGCTTGACTTGCAGTTCGGGTTTCAATTCCCCGATCTCATCTAAGAACAGGGTTCCGCTGCGGGCCAGTTCAAAGCGTCCCACCTTGGAGCGAATGGCCCCTGTAAAGGCCGCTTTTTCGTGTCCGAAGAGCTCGGATTCCAGCAGCGACTCCGCCAGGGCCGAACAATTTACGGCCACGAACGGCCCTTCCCGAAAAGGGGAGTGGTGGTGGATAGCCCGAGCCACCAATTCTTTGCCGGTTCCGCTTTCTCCCTGGATCAAGACATTGGCATCGCTGGCCGCCACATCCGGCAGGATCTGGAAAAACCGCTGCATGGACTGGCTTCGTCCGATAATGGCTGAAAAAGAATATTGCGCCGGGGATAGGTTGACGCATTCTTCCAGATGGGTAATCAAGCGAAAGGTCTCCACCGCCCCGATAACCCCTCCGCTTCGGTCTCGAACCACGTTGGTGTTGACTAAAACCGGAAGTTTGGCCCCGCTCTTATCCAACATACGCACATCCTGGTCAAAGCGAGTGATCCCGCTTTCCAGGCTCGTCCGTAAAGGACAGTCTCCCTTACAGACGTCCGAGCGAAAGATATCCCAACAATACCGCCCCAGGACTTCATTCCGCTTATACCCGGTGATTTTTTCGGCAGGCTGGTTGAAGGAGGTGATCCGCCAGCGGGTGTTGATAGTGAAGATCCCTTCCGCCAAATGTTCCAGGAGACTTTCATAATTCAAGGGGGGCATTCGGGGAAGTTCCGCCAACGGGTCCAGGCGGTTTTGAACCGTTAAGGGGGCGTAGTCGGCATCCAATATGGTCAGGATGACGCCGATTACCTGATGATTGATCCCGATCAGGGGATTGACGGAATAATGACAATCAAAGACCATCCCCTGAGTATCCAGGGCTCGGGCCTCCAATCCATGGGAACCTTCCCCCCTACCCAAGGATTGGTCGATAGCGGCTGACACCTTGGCCAGGTAAGGGCCCTCGAAGACCTGATCCAAATGGATCCCTTCTCCGGGCATGAAGTCCGGCCTTAAAAGGCGCTGGGCCAGGTCATTGAAACCCATTACCCTCAGGTTGCGGTCCAAGACCAGTATGGCTTCACCGCTGAAGGCGAACGGAGGGTTTATCGGCTTCTCAGGGGATTGCCGTTCCAATCGTTCTTCTCCGAAAAAATTTTAGTCCCTAAAAATCGTATCAACCAAATATCCGCTTAATATCTTCATCTTCCAGGAAGGAGGAGACGTTCCAGCAGAGGGCCCTTAAATCCTGGTCGGACAAGCCGGGAGACAAAAGTTCACCGGCCTCAAACCCCTGGGTTTTAACCCAAAGAACTACCTTATGGAGTTTCTCCCGATAAGGATTCCTCTTTCCGGGTGAAAGCCCGATGATAGGCCGCCACCAGGGTATTGACCCGATTGATAGAACAGCGTTTACAGGTTCGATCAGCCATAGGTGATTTGCACGATAAAATATTTGAGATAACACTATAAGTAAGTAGTATACTTATACTTCATATCTTTCGGAAGGTCAAAGTGGAAAGCTGTTTCCAAGAGGGGAAGAATTATAGCCAGCTCTAAAAAAGTTGACGAATCCGGATGGGATGGTTTTAATATGGAAAAGACTCAAAAGTAAAACCGGTTTTTTAGCAGGAAAGAGTTTAGCGCAAACTTTAACCCTTTAGGATGGGTAAAGACACCCGGCCTCCCCTAGGTAACTCCTACGGCCCAAGACAGGCTTTTTGAAATGGCCTCCCGTTGGCTGCCTCAGGCGCAGATGCCCCACCGTATTCAAGTCCATACCGATACCACGGATTTCTTCCGTGTGGAATATGGCGATGTGGTTATTCTGAGAGAACACCCGTACCTTATTCGGCACAACGCCAAGGAAATGCGATTCGGGCTTGACGATGAGCCCAAATTCTGGGTTAAAAACGCCATCGACCTGGAGGATGGAAGTAAGAAAATCATAAAGCTGGTTTTTATGAAAATTTTTTTTCGAATGTCGGAGGCATCCAATTCGAGTGCTTTCGAAGCCCCAAGAAAGAGGCCCGCATCCTGGCCTTGGTGGTGGGGCGGAAAAATTTCATGCAGGGCTTTTCCGAGAAAGATGAAAAAGGGAATATCGTCCGGATCCTGGATTTCATCGTGGGCAATCCGGTTTCAGCCCATATCCAAAATCTGCCGCTGGATCATGAGACCTATTTCTATGAGCATTTTCCAAATATCCTGCTCCAATATCGGGAATGTATCGAGGCGATTCGTTTTCTCCATGAGCATGGAGAGAAGCACGGGGACATCCGTCGCGATCATATCCTGATCGACCAGGACACGAAAGACTATCGCTGGATCGATTTTGACTACAACTACCGCCACCGGGAAAATATTTACGGCTACGACCTCTTCGGGTTGGGCAATATCCTGGCTTTCTTGGTGGGGAAAGGGGACGTTTTGTTGCAGGACCTTAAAAGGTCCGATCACCCCGCAGTGAGCCATTTGCGGGAGGAGGACCGGAATATTGTCTTCAATAACCGGGTGGTCAATTTGAAGAAGGTTTATCCTTACCTACCCGAATCCCTGAACCGGATTCTCCTCCATTTTTCGGTCGGCGCTAAATGGTTCTATGACCATACCTCCCAACTATTGGACGACCTTTCGGAGTTTCAGGACCTTTCCGGACGGAAGGGAAAGAAAATGGAGGAATCCCATGCCTGATGAGACCAAGAAATTCAACAAGAACTTTCTTATCGCCGTCGACGGGTCTGAGAATTCCCAGCGGGCCGTTTCTTACGTGGCCCAATTGCTCGGAGGGATACCCGACTCCAAGGTGACCATTCTGCATATCATCCAGGACCCGGAAGAGGACTATTTCCCCAGTTCGGCCGAGAAGGATCAATGGCTCGAAAAATATCGGGCCAAAATGGGGAGCCTTTTGGAATCGTACCGTCAAATCCTTATCGATGCCGGCTTCGACCCATCCAAGGTATCGGTTCGATCTACCCCTCCGTTACTGCCCCTCCCTGGCCGAGTGTATTCTCGCTGAACGAGAGGAGACAAAGTACGATACCATCGTGGTGGGCCGGCAGGGTCTTTCCAGAAAAGAGCAGTTTCTCTTCGGGAGTGTCTCCAGCAAGATCGTAAATCATGCCGGCAACTGCACCGTCTGGGTAGTGTCCTGATATCCTGGGGAATTCCTACACCGCGGAGGTCCTGGCCATGGGTGTCAAATCGAAACGCCGTCCAGCGAGGGAATGTCCGGCTGACGGTTCTCTGAGGGGTTCAGCCTGACGGGAACCGGGGCGTTCCGGGCGCCAGGGAAAATTTATAAAGGCGGCCTGCCTCCCTACCGGGAGACGGGCCGCCTTTTGCAGCGGGTTTACTCGGAGGCGGGGCGGGATTCCATTTCCTGAATGCGTTTTTTGATCCTGTCCAACTCGGACTGCAAGGCTTCCGCCTGGCCTTTCAGCGACCGTTTTTCCAAATCCGGATCCGATCCTTCGAACGGAAGCACCCCCACCGGCGAAACGCCTCCAGGCCGGCAGACCGGCACCGAAGAACCAACGGCATAACCCTCGGCCGCCGCCTCCCCAGCCGGAACCCAGACCCGGGCCGTTGCTGAAAAAGCTACCCCAGCCTCCCTGATTAAATGCGGGCCTCCCGGAGCCGGTGCAATACCCGCCTCCCCGGCCGGTCATCGGCCCCATTCCCATGGGCCCTGTCCTGTCCCCTCTGGGCATGATCGAACCTCCTTTCCGGTGGTTGAATTTCTGTTTGAGTATAGATTAGAAAACATTGATTACCAGTTGAACCAACGACGACGGCTTCCCAGGCCCGAAAGACTACCCCGGCCTCGACCCAAGCCCAGACCGAACCAACCCAGAAAACCGTTACCGGCCTTCCGTTGAAAAGAACCCGGTTGCCCAAAATCGCCGTTTAATTTCCGGCCCAGAAGGCCCTTCGAAGAACCGGTAGTACAGGGCCCGGCGCCCCGGCCGGTCATGGGGCCTTGGCCCAACGGTCCCGTTTTATCACCACGAGGCATACAAATCACCCCCTTTCCGTTTTTTTCCATTTCCGCATCTCCGGGTTCCAGTTAATTAGCCTGCGGCAGCGGGTTGGCCGGCCCCGGGGAACCCAGCCGGGCATTCGAAAGCAGGGTCGATGCAGCGATCCCACACAAAAAGGCCCGGAGGACCACCTCCAGGTCGCCGCAGATAAACCCGATGACCCGGACCCCGGCCGCCTCCAGGGCTGTCTCCAGAGGGGTCGAAACCGCTCCGCAGATCAGGGTTTGCGTCCCTAAGCCGGTTACCTCTTTGGCCCGGTGGAAGGGATCATGGCAGTTCAGGGTTATTTTTTCCCGCTTGACTTCCCGCCCTCCCGTACACTGGATCAGGTAGACGTTGTCCGATACGTCAAACACCGGAGCTACCCTCCCCTGCCAATGAGCCACTGCGACCTTCATGAATCCTATAAAATGCAATCCGGGGGCCAAGGCCCGGCGATTAAATAGTTGTTTAAAAGCGGCTGGTTGGGAAATCTTTCCCTTGTATCGTTGACAATAGTCATTCAAAATACTATTCTATTGAAAGAAAAAGATTTTATTTTGCACGATTAATAGTAGTGAGGTACTGGAGGCCTGGGGATGAAAATGGAGGAGGAAATAGGTCTACGAGACGTTATCCTGGATTCCATCAACGAAGGGGTGTTTACGGTTGGTCCCGACTGGCGAATTACGGCTTTTAACCGGGCCGCGGAACGGATAACCGGCGTGTCCCGAAGGAAGGCCCTCGGCCGCTCCTGTTCCGATGTGTTTCACGCCGATATCTGTGAAAAGGATTGTGCCCTCAAGCGAACCTTCACCACCGGCCATCCGATCGTTAACGCCACCGCCGGCATCATCAACAACCGGGGACAACGGGTGCCGATCCGCATCGGCACCGCCATTCTAGAAAACAGCGCCGGAGAGGTCATCGGCGGAGTGGAAACTTTTCAGGACCTCAGCCAGGTCGAGGAGCTGCAAAAAGAATTGCTCAACCGGCATTCGTTTGAGGACATCATCGGACGAAGTCCGGCCATGATGCAGTTATTCGAGGTGGTCCCTCAGATTGCCGAAAGCAACAGTACGGTGCTGATTGAGGGCCCCAGCGGCACCGGGAAAGAACTTTTCGCCAAGGCTATTCACAACCAGTCTCCCCGCCGGAAAAAGCGTTTCCTGGCCTTGAACTGCGCGGCCCTGCCGGACACCCTGCTGGAAAGCGAACTGTTTGGGCACAAGGCCGGGGCCTTTACCGACGCCAAACGGGAAAAGGTGGGCCGCTTTGTCCTGGCCAACGGGGGGACCCTGTTCTTAGATGAAATCGGCGATATCTCGCCGGCCATGCAGGTACGCCTGCTGCGGGTGCTCCAGGAACGCCAGGTTGAGCCTCTAGGGGGTCTCGAACCTGTCCCGGTGGATGTCCGGGTCGTGGCCGCCACCCATCAGGACCTGACCGGGCTCATTCAGGCCGGCCGGTTTCGCGAGGACCTCTATTACCGCCTGCATGTTATCCATCTGAAGCTGCCGCCCCTGAAGGAACGGCGGGAAGACATCCCGCTCCTGGTGGATCATCTAGTGGCCAAGTTCAACCGCCTGCAGGGAAAGCAGATTGCCGGGATTTCCCAGGAGGCCATGGCCCGGCTGTTGGAGTATGATTATCCGGGCAATATCCGGGAACTGGAAAACATTATCGAGCAGGCTTTTGTGCTCTGCCGCGGCGGGTTGATCGAGATGACGCATCTGCCTCCTGAAATGCGTCCGCCCGCTGATTCCACCGGGGAAACCTTCGGCCCGATGAGCCTGGAGGCCATGGAAAAGCGGCTCATCCTGGAAACCTTATGGCGTTGTTCGGGAAACCGGAAACAGGCCGCCCGGGAGCTGGGTATTGATGTGAGCTCCCTCTACCGAAAAATAAAGGCCTTGCAGTTGGAGGTGCCGGAAACGGACGGCCGCAGCCGAAAAAAGTGAAACGGGCCGGGGCCGGCTTTATCGTTATTCTGGATCATAAAGCTCCGGTTGCCGGAGACGCCAAAATGGATACCGTCCCCGGTTGTGTAACCTATGAGTTTCATTTTTTTGCTTCTTTGGTTTCATTTAGGGACCCGGAGGTTTAATAGGAAATATAGATTTCTGTCATATTTTAAGCAGTAATAATTAATTTTTCCTGTTTCGCAGGTGTGACACATGTAGGCGATCCCCTAGGCGATAATATGAAAAAACACCCTATCCGTGAATAACCCCTGGGAGCAGATCCCGGCTGTGACGATTACCAGCCGCCTAGTTGGTACGAGGGTTGCAAGAAATTCTTAGACAAGAATTATTCTCTGAAAGGATTCCGAACAAGAGCTAATTGCTCGCGGTGTCTGAACCTATTATTTTTCCAATTTCAAAGGCCGGCCCGCTTGCCTTAGTCCGGAAAGTCGCTTCAAAAAATGGATTATGCCTAAAGTCACCGATGAAACGAATCCCAGTATCGCTGCCTCTCGGGAAAAAGTTTATCCCCTCCGGCGGGGGGGCCAATCCCGCGTACCGCTCAAGGCGGCGATCATCGGCGGTGGAAAGTCCTGTTCGGACCTGCTCACCCTGCTCAGCGACGAACGTCTAACCCACCTGAAAATGGAAATCCTGGGCGTGGCCGACCCCAACCCGCAAGCCCCCGGCATTTCCCGCGCCCGAGAGCTGGGATTGTTCACGACCGAGGATTTCTCTGAACTCTACAGTCTTCCCGGACTCGAATTTGATCATCGAGTTGACCGGCTCCCCGGCGGTCCGGGAGCAGGTCATTCGGACCATCCCTCTGGAGGTCAGTTTCATCGACCACCGCGGTGCCCGGCTGCTGTGGGACTTGATTCAGATGGAAATCGAGAAACAGGCCTTGCAGGTGGAGTCGGAAAACAAGCTCCGGCAGTTCCTGGAGTCGGCCCACGACGTCATTATCATTAAAGACCTGGAAGGTCGGTACCTGTACGTCAATCCGGCCGGAAGTCGGTCCACGGGTTTATCCCGGGAACAGGTCATCGGCCATACGGATTTTGAGCTTTTCCCTGAACCCCAGGCCAGGGCCATGTATGAGAACCATCAGGAGGTGGTCAGGGAGCGGAAGACCCGATTCTCCAAAGATCGGATGCAGATAGCCGGCGAAGTCCGCTACTATAATACGGTGCGCTTCCCGATTTTTAATGAGCAGGGTGGGATGGATTCCCTGGCCATTATCTCCAGGGATGTGACGGAAGAGGTGGCCCTTCAGGAAGAGCTGCGCCGGAACAAGGAATACCTGGAGAATATTCTCTCCAACTCCTATGACTTGATCATCACCACCGATACAGAGGGTCGTATCGTGACCGTCAACCCGGCGGCTGAGCGGATGCTGGGCTACACCCGGGACGAGATGATCGGCGTCCCGATGGAAAAATTCTGGAAAGAGCCTGGGATTCGCCGGGAAATCATGAGACAGGTTGAAGCCAGCGGGGCGGTGAATAACACGACGGGCGCTCTGGTCGCCAAGAACGGGCAGGTGGTGGAAATCGGCCTTTCCCTCGCCCAACTGCGGGATGTTCAGGGAAAGGTCCTGGGCACCGTTGGGATCAGCAAGGACATCTCCGAGGAAAACCGTCTGCGCAAACAACTGCTGGAGCAGGAGCGGCTGGCCGCCGTAGGCCAGACGGTGGCCAGCGTTACCCATTGCATGAAAAACGTCCTGAACGGACTGAAGGGCGGCGCCTATATGGTGGAGGTGGGCCTGAAACGGAATGACTCCAAACTAACCCGTGAGGGTTGGGAGACCGTGCAGGAAGGCGTCGACCGGATCAGCAAGATCAGCCTGGACCTGCTGAGCTATTGCCGGGAGCGAAGACCCGTTCCTGTTCCCGTCAGCCCTTATCAACTGGCCCGGGACGCCGTGGAGTTGGTGCGGAAATCCGCCCAGCAGCAGGGCATTGCGCTCACCTGCCGCGGGGGAGAAGATGAGATCGCTCACCTGGATCCGGATGCCGTCGGGCGCGCCCTGCTGAATTTGGTAACCAACGCCGTGGAGGCCTGCAAAGAAAAAACCTACGCCCCGGGGGAAAGCCCCCGGGTGGATGTTCGGATTGAGCGAGTCGACCGGGAGATCCGCTTTATCGTGAGCGATAACGGCATCGGGATGGGCCCGGAGGTCCGGGAACAACTTTTCAAACGGTTTTTCAGCACCAAGAGCTATAAAGGGACCGGCCTCGGGCTTAGTACCACCGCCAAGATTATTGAGGAGCACGGCGGCAAGATTTCGGTTGAATCCGAGCCCGGAAAGGGCTCCCGGTTTAGCGTGTCGATCCCTTCCCAACTCCAACGATCGAACGAGTAGATCTGTGGGCTCCAAGCGGAGGATACGAGGCTTCGACTGCGAAAACACCCTTGTTTTTTTGAGGCGGTTAATCTATATACTACTAGTCGATAACAAGGCCCTCAAAGGAGAAGACCATGAAACCTGTGAATGTATTGATTATTGATGATGACCAGAGCAATGTCCGTTATTTGACCACCATCCTGGAGGAGAACGGCTTTACGGACATCCAGGCGGCCTTTGACGGAGTGGAAGGGTTGGAGAAGGTGGAGACGGTCAAGCCCGGGCTGATCCTCCTCGACCTGCGCATGCCCAAGAAAAACGGCATTATGGTTTTTAACGACCTCAGAGGAAATGAGCGCCTCAAGGACATCCCGATCATCATCCTCACCGGAGAAGGCGGTTTCCTGAAGCACCTGGCGGAATTACGTCAGTTTCGCGAGGACGGCCCGGTTTTGGACGATAAGACCTCGGAGGAGGTGCTGGGGCGCTTCATTGCCTCGCGAGCCGGACGGATTTCTGGAAAAGCCGGTTGAGCCGGATCGGCTGATGGCCATCATCAGGAAATTGCTGGTCACCCTGGAAGAGGTCAAAGAAGCCCGGCAACAAGATGTCAATGCGTTACGGGACCGGAAGCTTTCGGGGGGAGTACAATTCAAAGGAGTTCTGTTCGACAGCAGCGAGCGGAGTCGAAACGCCCTGGCCGCTACAACCGCCATGTTGGCGGCCTCAGACTCCAAATTACCGGAGGGGTTTGGCTGGCGCTCGGCGGACAACCGGAATATCGTCATGGACCGAAAGGTACTCCTGGTGTTTCAGGCGGCCATGACCGGATGGGTATACCGGAACTACCAGGCCTCCTGGGACCATAAGGCGGCGATTGAAGCCCTGTCCAGCATCGAAGAGGTCCAAAAATACAACCTGGAACAGGGATGGCCCGGCAAGGTGCTTTAAGTCCGGTATTGACAATGTAGCCGAACAGCCCGTTTCCCTGCTTTATCTGGTGAACCCCAGCCCCGTCCTGTTTTAGGAGACGGGACTGGGGTTCAAGCTTTCAATATGAATATTCTTCCTTGAGCGATAACGGTATTTTTTCAGCTGGAAAACCCCGTATAGGCCCTGCCGTTTTTCGGCAGGGTGAAGCGAAAGATACTGCCCTTTCCAAAAGTACTTTCTACCGAGATCGTTCCCCCATGGGCGGTCACAATGGCTTTGGCGATGGATAGCCCGAGGCCGGAGCCTTCGGCCTTTTTATCGATCCGGCAGAAGGCATCGAAAACGCAGGGCAAGTCTTCCGGACGAAGGCCTATCCCGGTATCCGAGACCTCCACCAGAACGTCCTCAGTTCGGTTTACCAGCCGCACGGTTATCGCTCCCCCCACCTCGGTATATTTGACGGCATTGTCCAGAAGATTCGAGATCACCCGGTCGATCATGGCCGCATCCGCGTAAATAATGGGCAGGCTTTCCTGGTCATATTCGAAAGATAATTGCAGGTTTTTTTTCTCGGCCATTACCCGCATAGCTTCGAGTCGATGGCCGAGGGCTTCTTCCAGATTATAGGGGGCCGGGGCCGGTTGATATTGATTTCTCTCAAATTTGGAAAAGTCGAGAAAGTCCGCTACTATTCGCTGTAATTTGGCGGTTTCATCCCTGATGATGGACAGGTAATCCTTCTGTTTTTCCGTGAGCGGACCGGCCTTTTCGGCGAGCAGCCTGTTCAAAAAACCTTCGCCGATGACGATCGGATTTTTCATGTCGTGGACCAGCATGGAGAGAAAGTTTTTTCGTTCCCTTTCCTTCTGCTTTATTTCAGTGATGTCCCGGAACAATTCGACCCCGCCGAGAAAATTTCCCGCGTCGTCAAAGAGTGGAAAGATCGTCAAAGATAAGGTAATGCGCTTCCCCGGTCTTTTTATAAAGAATTCCTTCCGTGGCGATCGAAGAGGTGCGCTGTTCAAAGGCCTGTGAAAATAAAGGACAGGAATGGGGATCGGATGAGCCGTGGAAGATCTGGAGGTGGGATTTCCCCAAAATTTCATCTCGCGAATATCCCGTGAGCTCCTCCGCGGCCGGATTAAACTCCAGGATAATTCCTTCCTGGTCGACCAGGGAAAAACCGACCGGCAGGTTTCTGAGAATGGCCTCGTAAAGCTGCGGGATCGAAAAAACAGGATTCATTCCAACCGGGTGACTTTTGGGCGCATCTGTTGGCGGCATTATTTTTCTTCCTGCTGGCGAACGGGCTGATCTTTTAGGGGACCAACCATCGGCTTGTTTAAAAATTAAAGACCTTGGCCTCTGCAGCCAGGTCGATTAAATGGGGTCCCCCATCCAAAACCATGTTGGAGAAAAACTTGGCCTCGTCCACCTGACGGGCCTGGGCACAGGGGATTCAGACCCCGATCGGGATTTCATGCTCTACCAAATAGGGTAGATAGTCCTGGGGACAATCGCCGGTAACCGTTTTAATGGTCAGGTCCCGCCCGGAATCGGCCCATTTGACGCCGTCGTCGATAAGAAAAATATTCACCTGATGTCCCTTGGAATGCGCTATTTTCCCAAACTGGAAACAACGGGTCGCCTTTTCCACCTCATCCTTGCTCAAGACAAACAAAAAATTAGCCATCACTTTCTCCTCCTTTACTTTTTAAGGGGAAGGAATGGTCCCCCTGGTGAATGAAGATTTTTTCCTGGTTCCTTTTCCCGTCAACGAAGCCAATGTCTGAAGACGTTTCTCCGCGTCTTTCGTAATCCGGCTGAAAAGATCGGCTAGGGTCATTTCTTTGTGGATGAGGGCCACCCCCTGTCCCATCATCAGCGCCCCTTTTTCCAGGTCTCCCTCGGCCACGGCCAGTCGAAGGGCGGCTATGGTCAGGTCGTCGATCTTTTTCTTATCTACCCCCTGTCGTTCTAAGGCCAGGATTTCCCGGACCCGCTGATTCCTGAAAACTCGAAACTCCAGTCCTGTAAAACGACCGATGACCGTAGTATCCGTATCCCCGGCCGATAAAACCGCCTGCTTATAATGAGGATGAAGTGTGGCTTCCCGGGTAGCCAATAGCCGGGTACCTAACTGAACCGCCTCCGCCCCCAGGGCCAAGGCCGCGGCCAGACCACGGCCATCGGCGATTCCTCCGGCCGCTATTATCGGCAAATCGGTACTATCTTGCACCAGCGGTATCAAAACCAGGGTGCTTATTTCATCGGGACAGAGATTACCGCCGGCTTCGGCCCCCATGGCGATCAAGGCATCCACCCCGGCCTGATCCGCCCTTTCGGCCATCTCCCGGTTGAAGACGACCTGCAAAATGATCCGTCCGGCCTTTTTGAATCGCTGGACCCAGGGAAGTGGATCCCCGGCAGAGAAAACGATAACGGGCACCTCTTCCTCGAAAACCACCTCGATGGCTTCCTTGGCGGAGGCCAGACGGAGGGGGATGTTGACCGCAAAGGGCTTTGCGGTTATCTGGCGAAGCCGGCTAATTTCCTTCCGTAACTCTTCAGGCTGAAAAGTGGCCGCCGCGATGGTTCCCAACCCTCCAGCCTCACAGACCGCGGCGGCCATATCCGCTCCGGTAATCCAGGCCATGGCCCCCTGGAGAAGAGGATAATGGATTTTAAGTAAGCGGGTTATTGAAGTTTGAATAGTTCAGCTCCGATCCGGAAGATCACTTCGTAACCGTCCTCAGTTTTGCCAGAGCCTGGTGCGCAGCATTGATTAAAGGATGCACCGTGGGCGCCGAAGTGAGCAGGGGATGCGTGGCGATCTGCATCATATCCAGATCGCGGAGATCTTCGGCAAAATCACTCATATTTTCCCTCCTGACCCGGGACTCAGAGACTCATAAATGATCCGCGTTTTGCCTTCCTATCTCGGACTCCTCTGCCGGGTGCGGTGCGGTAAGCGGTTCGGACTGGTTATTCCTGAATTTGTCGATGACTTCGCGCACCGTTGCGCCCTCTTCGGCTCGGTAGATGTCTACAAAATAGTCTTTCAACATGTAAAATGAAATTTCTCCAATTTTAGGGGTGAAAACAATATCCAGTCGGTGCTTGAGGACGGCCTTGATGACTTTGACTCCCACATGGATCCGTTCTTTTTCCTTGATAAATCCATTGTAATAAAAGTCCTCGATCTCCAAGACGTCCCGGTCCACTTCGAGAATAATGAAATAAGGGGCCCGGCCGAAATGCCCATAGACCCTTGAATCCAATCCGTTGATGTCTCCTACCGGGATTATGATCGACCTCTCTGTTTGTTTAGACGGTTCTATGTGCACGAAAACCGATTCGATCCCGTCATGGTTTTTTATGACCTCTTCTTCCAGCTTATCGGCCAGTTCATGGGCCTTAAATACCGTTAACGAAGGGCTGGTTGCGATGATACATTCCACCATTTTGAATGGCCCGAACTGCCGTATTTTTACCCACTCCACCCCCTTGACGCCCTTCATTTTAAATAGTTGGTCTTCGATCTCTTGCTGCAGCTCCGGATCAAGGTTGGCGTCCATCAAAATCAGGATGGGTGTCCAGATATTCTTCAGGCCGAGATGAATAATAAGCAGGGCAATCAACATGACCACTGCACCCTCCGCGTAAGGGACCCTGGCATAGGCCAACAAAAGACCAGTCAGAACAACCAGGGAGGTGCCGATATCCATAAAAGATTCAGAGGCATTGGCTAACAGGGCCCTGGACTTGATGGCCTCGCCTGCTTTTTTTTCCATTTTGGCAATGAAAATAAGCCGCGGCCAGGGAGAACATACTGACGGAGAGCGGTAAAATCGGGAAGTTTTGCGGAGCGGGTATCAGGAAAAGCTTCTGATACCCTTCGTACAGGTTTTCCAACCCGGCCAGGATAATCAATATTCCAATGACCAGGGTTACGAACGTCTCGGCTCTATATAATCCATAAGGGAATCGTTTACTTTTTTTTCGGGAGGCCAGCCAGAGCCCCAACCAGGAGGCAAAGATGGCTACCACATCAACGCCGCTGTGGAAGGAGTCGGCGATGAGGATTCTGGAATCCGCCAGGTGGCCTATGACAAACTTTCCGGCCGCCAAAAGTACCGTCAAACAAGTTGCGATTAAGGCGACCTGCTGGCCCTGTTTAAGCCTATCGGTAGGGTGGTTTCCGGCATCCATTTTTTCGGCCGAAACCAGGCTATTCACCCATTAAAAATTGGCGGGTCATAATTGATCCGCACTGAGGGCAATGGCTTTGGAAACAAGGGATACCTGGCTTATGGGGAACCACAAGACGGCATTGGGGACAGATACAATTCGTAGAAGGCCCTCCCGGCCCGATGGCTCCAGGGCCTCTTCCGCTTCCGAACCCTCTGTCCTTTACTTTCCCGTTGTCGCCCGCCGCCCCCGAACATAAAGGGCATGATGACCTCCTGTCCGCACGCTCATTTAAAGGGGCGCTTTTTAGCTACGGAAAGATTAATTTTTTTTACATTCTTTTTAAAAAACTGCATTCCACCGCCTTCGCTGACGATCTGTAGAATGCCTTTGTTGTCCAGAACCTCGATACCGGAAAGAACCGTTACCGGAGTGTCCCGAAAGACCTCCGGCAAGAAAGGGGTGGAGGCCCCTAACAGGACAACCTCACGACAGGATCGGGAGGCTTCCAAGATGGCATCCAATGTATTATTAAGCAAAGTGGTTGAAGTAATCAGGGCAACTTGGCATCGAGGAAGAAGCTTTAAGGCCACCTCTTCAGGAAGTATTTCTCCAGGCTGTTCCACCTTTTCAAAAATATGCAGCCGTCTGCTCTTTTTTTTTAGTTCAAGAACCAGAGGACCAAAATATCCCACCATTCCCACCGTATCTTCAGATGTTAGGTTGAGGAATTCCAGGATATCCCCTTCCTGAGCCCCACGGGGTTGATAGTTGGACAAGGCATTGACCGTTGCCAATCCCACCGCCGCCTCTATTTTTTCAGTTGAATCAAAACAGGGCAAAAGATCCCCTACTTTCCTGCCGGCCAAGGGGCGTAGGCCAGGAAATACGGAACATCCTCCGGGTAAATCCTGCCGAAAAGTAAAGGCCACCCCGGTCCGGCCGGATTCGAGCTGCACAGCAGTGTATCCCAAACCGATACGCACATCTTTAACCCGATCTTCCCTGCCGCTTTCTTGCAGAGCTTGTATGATCTTTTTCTGGATGATGCCCATGAGGTAAAAAACTCTCGCCCCTTTATAAGCCCTTCACCCGGGCTTTCAAATTTCTACTTATTCGGCCAACGGATCAGGGCTTCCGGAATGAAACGACCTCGAATATCCACCCCGGCCGCTTCGTCATACACCCCGTAAATCGTGCCGATTTTTCCTCCTGCGTCGGAGAGCATCGGAAAGGGGACCCCGCCGTTTACCATTTTCGACAACTCCTGCTCCTGCCAAATTTTGTGGACAAAACGACTATCGGTACTCATGGCCAACACTTCAACGTACCGCGTCTTAAATTCCTGATAACGGGCGGCAACTGCCGCCAGTTCGGTCGGTCAGACAAAAGTAGAGAATCTGTAAATTCGAAACACGCAACAAGCACGATACTCCAAAGTCCAAATATTTTTGGTTAGTCTTCTCTGCTAACCGGCACTGCCCTTACCCTGAGGAGCGGACTTAAAATAATTTTCAATGGCCTGCCGCAACGTGTCTCGGGCCAGCACCGCACAATGTTTTTCTTCCGGAGGGATGGCCGAAAGGCAGCGGAGTATCTGCTGTTCGTCAATATCCCAGGCCTCCTCCAGGCTTTTTCCCTTGGCCAAAGAGGCGGCTATGGAAGCACAGGTCCGGCTGAAAGCGCACCCATCGACTTGAAACCGAACTTCGTCGATGCTTTCCTTCCCGATGCGCAGGTACATCGTCATGGTATCCCCGCAGGGTCCGGTGATTTTACCGATCCCATTGGCCTCGGGCAACTGGCCTTCATTGTATGGGCCCAGCCAGTTTTGCAGATAGGGTTGTCCCTGTCCGGTTCCAACCGGACTATTCGGGATCGTCTCCCGGTTCACCGATCGGTTGTTATTATCCATTTCCATGTCCATCATTTGGAATTTGGTTCAGGAAGTCCAGCGTCCGCTCCCAGAGGATCTCTATTTCTCGGCCCAGCCCGTCAGGCGCATATTCAGGGATGGTCTGGGCCGCCACCATGGCCTGGGTGACGACGGGATCATAGGGGAGCCTTCCCAGAACCTCCAGGTTGTTTTTTCGAGCATAATCCTCGATCTTCCGGGAAACGTCGGGCTGAAGATCGAATTTATTAATCAGGATCATCCCCGGGACCTTAAAATGTCGGAGCAATTCCACCACCCGGTTCAAGTCATGGAGGCCCGAAAGGGTGGGTTCAGTGACCAGCAGCACCGCGTCGGTTCCGGTAACCGACGAAATGACCGGACACCCGATGCCGGGAGGTCCGTCGATGAGGATCAGCGGTCGCCCCTGCTCCTCGGCCAGATCCCGGGCCTGCTGTCGGACAAGGGACACCAGCAGGCCTGAATTTTCCTGGGCCACCCCCAACTGGGCATGCACCAGAGGACCAAAACGGGTAGCGGAGACAAACCACTGGCCACATTCGACCAGGGGAAAATCGATCGCCTGGACCGGGCAGAAATGCACGCAGACCCCGCAGCCCTCGCAAGAAAAAGGGTCTACCCGGTAGTCTTCACTAATAGCCTGAAAGTTGCAAACCTCCCGACACAAACCACAGGCGGTGCAGCTTTCCGCCCGGATGACGGCCTTCCGCCCTCCCAAAAAACGTTCGGTTTTTCGTTTTTGCGGATCGAGCAGGAGGTGCAGGTCCGGGGCATCCACATCGCAATCAACCAGGATCTTATCCGGAATGATGGCCGCCAAGGCCCCTACCAGGCTGGTTTTTCCCGTTCCGCCCTTGCCACTCAAGACCACGATTTCTTTAATTTTAGTGGAGGACATCGTCCCTCCTTCGCTCCGGTGGCACCAGCGTGGTAATTTTCCGGAGGAGTTCCTGGAAGTCGGGTTTCATTTCAGGTTTCACCTCCAGTAGGGATTGGCCCCGGGCGTAGCCTTCGGCGATCCGACGATCAAAAGGGATTTTGAAAAGCAGCGGGATCCCCTCCTTCTTCAGGTAGTGCTCTACCTGGTCATCGCCCATATCCGCCCGATTTAAAACCACCCCGCAGGGAATCCGCAGGATCTTCAAGGCTTCCACGGCCAGTCGGAGATCGTAAAGGCCGAAGGGGGTGGGCTCGGTCACCAGCAGGCAAAAATCCGAATCCTTCACCGCCTGAATGACTGGACAGGAAGTCCCCGGAGGGGCGTCAATCAGGGTCGGCCGCTGGGGGAGGCCCCTTTTTTTTACTTCCCGAATCAAAGGAGGGGACAGGGGTTCTCCGATCTTCAACTCTCCCTGAACCAGGTGTATCCCGCCGGCCTCCACCTGGGCAATAACCCCCAGCTCTTTCTTCCCGGGCAAGAGGGCCCGGGGTTCGCAAACCCGGAAACAACCCCCGCAGGCATGGCACATCTCCGGGAAGATCAGGATCGTTTCCCCCAAGACCAGAATGGCCTTGAACTGACAGATCTGGGAACAGGCCCGGCAATGGGTGCACTTGGTTTCATCCACCTGGGGGATTTCCAGATAAAGGGTTTCCTTCGGCCCCCAGGGAATATTTAGAAATAGATGGGCGTTCGGCGCTTCCACATCACAATCGAGCAGATTTACCGGTCCATCCAGGGACTGGGCCAAGGCCACCGCCACGCTGGTCTTGCCCGTTCCTCCCTTGCCGCTGGCTACTGAAATAATCATGAGTTTTTAATTAATGATCACAGACATTCGCACCGGTGATCAGGGTCTGGCTAAGATAATGGCCAATCAATTCTTCGGGAGGGAGTTGCGGGGCGCCGGTGAGGACCTTGATTCCCCTTTCCGTAAAAAGCGTAATGGCCCGCTGACCCATGCCCCCGGCAATAATCAGGTTGACCCCTTTCTCGCCCAGCCACCGGGGAAGGAGCCCGGGTTCATGGGGGGGCGGGGTGATCAGTTCCTTCTGGGTGATTTCCCGGCCTTTAAGGTCGATCAGGGCAAACTGCTCGCAATGGCCGAAATGGTTGCAAAGCATCCCCTCGGCCAAAGGAATGGCGATTTTCAGGTCGGTCAGCGTAATCGGGTTTTCAGGCATGGTGAGCTCCTTTTCTTTGGTTTCAATCGTCTTGGTTTCTGGAATCGGCCCTATAGACTGAAGGATCTTATGGACGATTCCATCCAGGGAATCCTTAAAAGGGGCTTCCGGTTGATGGGTCAGATAGGCCCGGCCCTCATCCTCCGCTTCCATTAAACGAATATCTATGGGCAAACTTCCCAGAAAGGGCACGTTCATCTGTCGGGCCGTTTTTTCTCCGCCCCCTTTCTTGAATAACGCGGTTTCCTGGCCGCAGTGGGGACAGGTATAGCCGCTCATATTTTCCACCAGTCCCAGGATGTTCATATTCACCTGGCGGCAGAAATTAATGGATTTCCGGACGTCGGCCAGGGAGATATTCTGAGGCGTAGTCACAATAACGGCCAGGGCATCGGGAATCGTCTGCGCCACGGTCAAGGGCTCATCCCCGGTCCCCGGCGGGGAGTCGATCACCAGAAAATCCAAGTCTCCCCAGACGACGTCCGAAACAAATTGACGAATGACGCTGATCTTCAGGGGTCCCCTCCAGATAACCGCCGAATCCTTGTCGGGCATCAGGGCCTCGATGGAGATGACCTTCAAATGATCGTCGACCTTCAGGGGGTAAATGGCCTCTTCTTCCGGACGGACGAACGCCACCCCGTCGAGTCCCAGCATGCGGGCGATACTGGGCCCGTGGAGATCCACATCCATCAGACCGACCGTGTAGCCTTTAAGCGACAAGGCGGTGGCCAGATTGACGGCCAGGCTGCTCTTTCCTACCCCGCCCTTGCCGCTCATAACCAACAACTTATGGCCGATCCGGGAAAGGGATCGAGCGATCAGGGCGTCTTGCTTCTGGTGGGGATCATCATTTTTAATGGTTGGTATTTCCTTGCCACAGTTTGACATTACGGCTGCTCCTTTACATCTATATTATTTTTTGTCACACACTTTTGGGTGAGTATCCCCCAGACCTGGTATGGCCGACGGGTCTCGGCGAAAGGGTTTTCCCAAGCTACTCCGGACTTCGAATCCGGGCCTAAGTTGCTAATTCTAATTGAAGCAGGCCCAAACCAAGAGGCTTATAGAGTTTTTCAGGGTGGCCCTGCCTCAAGGAAGATTTTAAAAAACGGGGGCCGGGGTAGAACCTATAAAGAATTGTGGAGAACCCTTTCGTCGAGACCCGTCGGCCTCGGAGGCCCAATATCAGACTTAGCTGCCATATTCTCTGGCCGCTTACACAAAAGGGCGAACAACCTTATCATCCTCGAGCCATCAAGGACCCGCATTGGGGACATTTCTGGGTGTTGCACGGGACTCCCCGGGTATGGGGGCTTTTTTGACCGCATTTCGGGCAGACACAATTTCCTCCGGCTCCCAGGCCGGCTCCTCCCCCGCCCCCACTACCAAATCCTTTACCTCTGACCGGCCCCGGCCGGCCCGGTACCATCTCTTCTTGGCATAACCTGCTCCTTTCTCTTTGATGTTGGTTCTTTTACCAATGCCCTTCCACGTTCGGGCCCTGGGCAAAGGATAGCTTATTCTCCTTATACTGCTGGAGGGCCTCCCTGACGGTGCCTGAAAGACCCACGGCCACCGGGATCTTGGCGGCCTCCAGAACCTTAAAGGCCTTGGGCCCGCAGTTTCCCGTCAGAACCGTCTGCGCCCCGCTTTCCACCACAGTCTGAGCCGCCTGAATGCCTGCCCCCTGGGCCAGTTGCAGGTTTTGCTTATTTTCCACCACCTCCAGGGAACCACCATCCGGGTCCACCAGGAGAAAATATTTTGCCCGCCCGAATCGCGGGTCCAGTTCGCTGTCCAGGGTTTGGCCCCGGGCACTTACGGCTAATTTCATCACGCAGTCCCTTTCTTACTCAGCGCTTAAACCATGCCCATCGATCGAGGGAGTCCGGCCAGCTTGCAGATGTCCCGTGCCTTCTCGACCTTAAAAATCTCGATCAACTGTTTTCGGCTGTAGCCCAGCTCTTTCCGAATCAGAGTAAACATGGGCGCCAGGCCGTGCTTATCGTAGTACTGTCGAAAGTATTGGATTATTTTCCAGTGGACTGGCCCTAAAGGGACGTTCATTTGCTCGGCGTACTTCTCGGTGAAATGCGCATCCCAATTCTGAGGATTCTTGATAAAGCCCTCCTTATTCAGGGGCAAGCTTTGAGTGACCTCCGGTCTTGGTTTCATTATCCGTCCTCCTTTCACTAATCCATTCGTCTTTGTGCTCATAGACTTCAAGAAAAATGCCAAAGTTGGATTTAGATATAATATTTATTAGAATCATAAGTTAATAAGAATAACCGAGGACTAGTCACCTAAATAAAATAATGCATAATGCAATTGTTAAGTTGTTTAAACAATGCAAATTGCACTAAAAAAAGAAAGTGTTCAGGACAGAGTCGGAGGCAGCTTCAAACCGCGGCTATTTCCACTTTAGATATGCCGGGACGAGGGAAGAGGAAGAAATGCGGATAGGAGACCAGGGGATGGCGATCAGGCCGAAAGCACCGGCAGGAAGACGGAAAAAGTGCTGCCCTTTCCGGGTTGGCTCTCCACCTTGATTTGGCCCTGGTGGGATTCCAGGATACTTTGGACGATGGCCAGACCCAGACCCGTGCCGTTGATATAGCGGGTTTTTTCGTCTTTCACGCGATAGAATTGTTGAAATATCAAATTCAAATCTTCCGGACGGATCCCTAATCCGGTATCCTGGACCCGGATGCAGAGATATTCATTCTCGGCGGAGGCCGAGACCGTAACCCGACCGCCCCCCGGACTGTATTTGATGGCGTTGGTGATCAAGTTGGACATAACCTCGTCCATGTTTTGGCGATTGGCCAAGATGAGGGGCAGGATTTCCGGGACATCGATCTCCAAGCGGATGGATTCCGATTCCGCCCGGGGCAGGAGAAAGGCGACCTGTTCCCGGATGACGGCGGCCATATCTACCGGCTCCCGTTCCAACGAGATCAAGCCGGATTCAATCCGCGCCAGGTTGAGCAGTTCAGCAGCCAGGCTGGAAAGATTATTGATCTTTTCTGAAGCCCGCATCAAAATGGAACGCTGTTTTTCCGTCACCTCCCCGGCCAATCCGTCCAGGATTACCTTGAGCTGCATCAGGACCGAGTTCATCGGGCTTTGGATTTCGTGGCTCACCGTAGAAACAAATTGAGATTTCTTGCGATCCATCAACTTTAGGGCGGTAATGTCGTGTACCACGGTGATGACCCCCAGGTTTCGGCCGTTGCGGTCCCGGAAAGGTGCGCAGCGAATGCTCAGGATGATTTCTTCCGGCCGGTCCAAACCGTTCAGGGCCATTTCTTCCGTTAATTCCGAGAATTCCGATTCGGGCATCTCCAGGGCCTGGGAGATCATTTCCAGCAACCGGGGAAGGACGATGAATTCTTCGATGCCCCGTCCGATCATCGATTGCACCGGGCAGCCGATCATCCTTAAAAAGGCCGGATTGGCCAGGGCGACCTTATTCTGCTGGTTGGTGCACATGCACCCCGTCGGAGATGTGGTTGACCATGGTGCGCAGCCGGGAGCGGGTATCCGCAATGTCCCACAGCGCCCGGGTGTAATCGATGGCTTTGGACACGGTGACCCGGAGATGTTCCGGGGTGAAGGGCTTGGGGATGAAATCGAAAGCCCCCTTTCTTCATGGCGTCCACCGAATGCTCCAGCGTGGCGTAGCCGGTGATCACGATCACGGCCGTGTCCGGATCCAGTAGCCTTACCCTGGCCAGGACTTCGAAACCGGACATCTCCGGCATCATCAGATCCAAGCAGAACGATGTCGAAATGATCGGCCGGGATCTTTTCCAAGGCCTGCGCCCCGGTGGAAGCCAGACTGACCTCGTATCCGCACTCTTCCAGCACCAGTTTGCAGGCCTCCCGGATGCGTGGCTCATCATCCACCACCAGGATCCGGGGGATATGACTGGTTTCAACCGCTATTTCAGTAGTCATCGCACTCCTCGTTGACAGCCCGGCGAAAATAAGCCTGGTGCTTTCCAGAATTCTTTGTCTCTCCGTTGGTTATCCAGAGTCCGCTCGGCTAGCCAATCGAATCCGGAGCCAAGAGTCCGGGGAATCGAGGTCCTGCGGAAGCCTCACCAGAAAGGTGGTTCCCTCCGGTCCGGTTTCTTTGACGAAAATTTCCCCTGATTGTCTTTAACGATGCCATAGGCGGTGCTCAAACCCAGACCGGTTCCCTTTCCCGGTTCCTTGGTGGTAAAAAACGGATCAAATATCCGGTTCAGATTTTCTTTCGGGATTCCGCTTCCGGTATCGGATATCTCCAAACAGGCCAGTTTGTTTTCATCATCCTCGATAGGTTCTCACGGTCAGGATTCCCTTTTTTTCCATGACATCTAGAGCATTCATAATCAGGTTGATAACGACCTGGCTCATTTTTTTGCGGTCCGCCTTCACCAGCAAGCTGTCTTCGGAAAGAAATTTGCGGATGGTCACGTTGATAAACAGTTTCTGATCCCGAATCAGTGTAAAGCTCTCATCCATCAGGGTATTCAGTGAAAAACGTTCGCGTGAAGTGCTCGATTGGCGGCTGTAGGCCAATAGATTTTTCACAATGTCCCGGCAGCGTTCCGCATCCTCCAGAATATAGTTCAGGCTGTCCTGGAGCAGTGGATCTCTCCCGTAGTTTTTCCTTCAGCAGGTTGCCGTACATGAGAATCCCGGTCAGGGGATTATTGATTTCATGGGCCACTCCGGCCGCCAACTGTCCCAGGGAAGCCATTTTTTCGGCCTGGACCAATTGGGCCTGGGCCTCCTCCAACCTATTTCTTACGGACAGGCGTTCCCGCAGGTCATTATAAATCCCCATGGTAGCCGTTTCCTGGCCGTTCTCATAAATGATGGCGGCGGTCATTTCCACCGGGATTTGTTCCTTTTGGGCCGTGATGATGCTGACGGGGGTAACCGGGAGTTTGCCCCGTCCCCCATAGTCGTCGGACCGCAGTTTTTTCATAATATCCCGGGCTGCGCCTGGAGGATAAAGACAACTGACGTCAACTTGCTCCCCCGGTTTTAAGGAATACCCGAACAGTTCCTCGGCCGCCTTGTTCATCAGCAGGATTCGGCCGTCCCGGTCAGCGGCCACAATAGCGCTGGGGGAGCTTTGAAGGACTCGGGCAAGTAATTCCCGAACGCCGTGCAAACTTTTTTCAAGAATTTTTGTTCTGGTGACATCCCGGATGGATTCAATTACATAAATGACCTGTCCATCTTGGTCCAGGATAGGAGAAAAGACACGATCCTCCCAGTGGTTGCTGCCGTCCGGGTGTTGGATTTGTCGCAAAATGGAATGCCCAATACCCTCCGAGAGGGTTTGCTCCAGAGGGCACTGGGTGCAGGGGAGATCCGGGTCGCCGGCCATGGTCTGAAAAAATTCCTGACAGCTCATGCCGACGATATCCTTCCGGGTGAGACCAAAGGTGTCCAGCAGCTTCAGATTGGCGGCCACGATGGTGCGGTCGGGTTTCAGAATCAGGGTCGGGAAGGACAGGGAGTCAAAGACCCGCAGTCTAAAATCAATTTCTTCAGACGGATTTGAATTCATTTTAGCTAAGGTTGTTTTTCGGTTTCGGGACTTAAAAAGGCCTGCCCCAGGGCCTTCCGGGCTGCGCGGGCTTTCCCCTCCGGCATAATCAGGTAAACCGATGCGCCGGTGCAGGCCATGGCCAGAACCGATACGGCCTGGAGGGTCGAGGGCGTTCAAAGCCGCGCTGGCAATCCCATACCGGTCTCCGTAATGGGGGCCATGGAAATAAATCAATTCCACCGGACTTTCAACCTGCAGAGACATCCGGGGTTCTTCTTCCAACCATTTTTCCAGGAAGGCCTGGTAGCGGTCTACCCCCTGCGCCTCAAACAGCAGATTGAATTGCAGGGTTTTGCCGTTCAGGTTCGAACCGGCGACCATGATAAATCCGTCGCCGGCGGTGCCCCAGTCCTGCAGGCGGTGTCCCCAGTCGGCCATCCGGTCAACCGGACAGGAAAATTTGAACAGGGACAAGCCGGTCTTTTCCATAAATCCATAGGTCTTGATGACCGGTTCCCAATACACGGCGATGGTTTCCAAGGTACAGTCTCCGCGGAGGATGATTCCAGGGATTATATCTGCCGGATTCGAAATTCCGGGCGGAAGGGGGTATGATGGGCCGGAAGTTCCAGTACCGTCTCCAGGGCGTTGAGTGCCTGGTCCAGCAGTCGGTAGTCGGTACTGACGGTCAGCGCGGATAAGGAAGTTCCGGTCCCGTATAGCGGGAGCCCGGTTCTCCCAAAAACCGCCATAACCAATCCCAGCAATTGGAGACTGGATTGATGTGGGAAAAAGGTCAACGTCCCTACCGGCGCTATACTTTCTACGCTGGAACTCAAGTCCGGATCCCGCTCCAGCAGCCCTTGAGCCTGGCCAAAATCTTCGGTTTCCAGGCAGCAGGAACAGACGGTATTTCGGGTCGTGCTGCTGAGGCCCACAAAGGGCAGGTTGATCCGGTTTTCAGCCAAAAGGCGAAAAAGACGGACCGCCCGAAGATTCTCTCCCGGGCGATCAAGACAATTCAACTGGACCATTTCCAGGCTCAGTTTAATGCCGCCCAATCGGATCCGACCTCCGGCGTTTGGGAAGGGAGCCGTCATAAAAAAGAATTTATCGAGACCGGATCACCGCCGGCCCGGGGAAGGTCCGGTGCACCTCAGGTTGCGGAGTTCCCCTTCGCCTGAAACCGCCCGGGCCCCCGGTTGCTTTTAACCGGGTCATGAACAGTTTACTCCAGATTGTCCTTGACGATTTCCATGAGTTTGTCCAGATCGATCGGTTTCGGAATATAGTCGTCCGCCAGGGTGGTTTTGCCGCCCATGTGGGTGTAATTGGTCGAGCTGACCGCATCAGCGACGGCGGTGAGCAGCACGACGACTGATATCCTTGGTTTCCTCGGATTTTTTCAGCTCATCACAGACGGTATAACCGTCCTTGCGCGGCATCATGACATCCAGGATAACCAAGGCCGGACGTTCCGCCTTGATCTTTTCCAGGCCTCGACCCCGTCGTAGGCCTTGGTCACCCGGAAGTTGCTTGCTCTCCAATTTCATGGCCACCGATTCCACCAGATCCGGATCGTCGTCCACGACCATGATCAGTTTTTTGTCAGTCATTCGTTCTTCTCCTTCTCGATTGTTGTTTATGGACACTGCCGGTATTCGATTAAACCGCGGGCCGTGGAAGGAGTCCGGCTCTTTCCACGATCTCCGGAACCTTCTCTTCCCACTCGATGGCCATGATGTGGAATCCGGCCACGCCTTCCACTTCTTTCAGGCGCTGAATGGTTTCGACGCAGATCTTGATGCCTTCCTCGGCCTGCTTTTCTTTGGGCACCCCGGCCATTCGCTTGACCACTTCGTCCGGTACGTCCATGCCCGGCACCTTGTTCTTCATGTAACGGGCCATACCGACCGATTTCATGGGGGTGATTCCGGCCAGAATATAGCATTTTCGATGAAGCCCCCGGTCCCGAACCCCTTCCATCCATTTTTCGAATTTATCCAGGTTATAGATGCACTGGGTCTGGATGAAATCGACCCCGGCGGCGACTTTTTTGGCCAGTCGGGCCACCCGCAGTTCGAACGGATCGGCAAAGGGATTGGCAGCTGCCCCGATGAACATCTTGGGCGGATTCTCGATCTCCGCACCTCCCTGGAACTTGCCTTCATCCCGCATGTCTTTCACCATCCGGATGAACTGGATGGAATCGATATCGTGGACGCTGGCGGCCATGGGATGATCCCCGAAATGGGGATGATCGCCGGACAGACAGAGCATGGTGTCGATACCGTGCGAATAGGCCCCGAGAATATCCGCCTGCATGGCCAGCCGGTTTCGATCCCGGGTGACCATCTGCAGGACGGGGTTCAGCCCCATCTGTTTCAGGAAGACCGAGGCGGCAAAGCTCGACATACGGACCATGGCCGTCTGGTTGTCCGTGACATTGACCGCATCAACCACTCCCCGGAGCAATTCGCCCTTTTCCTTGACTTTTTCCGGGACGGCTCCCCGCGGGGGACCGCATTCGGAAGTGACCGCCAGGTTGCCCGCGGCTAAAACTTTTTCCAGTGCGCTTTCGGTTTTCATTCTGCCAAATCCTCTCTGATGATCTTTCGCGGACCACCGCCACCGGCTGTTCGCCAGTCCTTGGCCGGCGTAAAATCTTCGTATCGGTCTTCCAGTCCCAAGGCCTTAAGCCGGTCCCAGATCAACTGCCAGGCGCAGTCCACCTCCGAGCTGATTTCACATTTCCCCCGGGTCGATCCGCCGCAGGGGCCGTTCATCAACCGTTTGGAACACCGGGCAATGGGGCAGATCCCCCCGGTCAACCCGAGGAGACAATCCCCGCAGCCCTGGCATCGCTCGGCCCAGACGCCCGGGCGTTCCGAGGCGCCCATGAAGGTGGTGTTGACGGCGGGGAAAACCGGTTTATCCTTGAAGCGCCGGGCCACTTCCTGAACGCCGCAGCCGCAGGCCATGGACATGACGGCCTCCACCCCGTCGATCAGGGGGACCAGTTCCTCCACGTACTCCGGATCGCACTGCCGCTCCAGCGTATGCTCCCGGATTTCGATGTTTTTACCGCTTTTTAAGAAGGACATATGCAGGGCCGAGGCCAACAGACCCACTTCCTTCCGTCCGCCGGCCGCGCAGACCGTCACGCATTCATTGCAGCCGACGAGAAGAATGCGCCCGAAGGGCCGGAGGTATTCCGTCAGTTCGTCTAAAGGTTTTCGGTTAGCAGTGATCATAGTTTTCCACTCTCCTTCGTTTGGGCTGCCTCAACAGGCAATCTTCCGCTCCTCGAGGAGAGCGGAATGAATGGGGCTGGGACCCAACTGGCGAATTTTTTCCGTTATATTCTTGGCCGTTTCGGCAAAGCGGTCGCCCATGCCGGCGGACATCAGGACCATTTCGAGGCGTTCTCCCCCGATTCCGATTTCATCCAGAAGTTTTTGGACCTACGCCACCCGGCGCGCCGCCCGGGTGTTCCCGGTTTTAAAATGACAGTCTCCTTCCAGACAGCCGGCCACGTAGACGCCGTCGGCGCCCTTTTCAAAGGCCTTGACGATATGGATGGCGTCCACCTTGCCGGAGCAGGGGACCCGAATAATTTTGACGTTGGCCGGATAACAGAGTCGCTGGCTTCCCGCCATATCCGCCGCCGTGTAGGCGCAGTAGTGGCAGCAGAAGGCCACGATGACCGGTTCAAAGTTTTCCATTAAGCCACCAACCTTTCCAAGAGTCCTTCCAGTTTGGCCAGGATCTGGTCATCCTCAAACTGCAGGAGTTGTATCGCCTTGGCCGGGCATTCGGCCGCACAAAGGCCGCAGCCGTGGCACGTGGCCGGATCGATTTCCGAATACCCGTCGGCGTTGATGAACGGAATCTCAAACGGGCAAGCCCGAACGCAAATCAGGCAGGCGGCACATTTGGTGCCGTCCACCCGGGCCACGGCCGCGCCCAGATTAATCACCTCCCGGGCCAGCAGGGTCTGCGCCCGGGAGGCGACCGCCTGGGCCTGGGTCACACTTTCCCGGATGGTCTTGGGACTGTGGGCCGTACCGGCCACGAAAAAGCCGGGGACCGGGAGATCGACCGGCCGGAGCTTGACGTGGTCTTCCAGGAAATAGCCGTCGTCGGTCCGCGGCAGCTTAAAAATCAGGGCCAGATCTTCCGTGGCTTCCTCGTCGGCCACCAATCCGGTGCTCAGGCAAAGGCTGTCCGCCGTGACGGTCAACGTCCGGTCCAGGATCGGATCGCGAAAGGTGACCTCAAGCCGGTCGCCCGCGGCCGCCACCTGGGGCGGTTCTTCTCTTTCATAACGGACGAAAGATCACGCCCCGCTCCCGGGCCTGC
This sequence comes from uncultured delta proteobacterium, assembly GCA_963743305.1. GTDB lineage: Bacteria > Desulfobacterota > RBG-13-43-22 > RBG-13-43-22 > RBG-13-43-22 > CAVQSS01. The sequence goes on along the minus strand of CAVUPH010000008.1, from coordinate 52,530 downwards.
CGATAATAATCCTCCTGAAATCCATAGGTGCGCATGTCGCGATAGAGGACAAAAATTTGCGTTTCCGGATTGAGGTCGAGGATCCGCAGGGCATTTTTGACCGCACTCTGGCAACAGAGGCGGGAGCAATTGGGGTTGTCCGGACAGCGGGAGCCCACGCACTGGATCATCACCACATTTTCCCAATTCCTGACCTTTTCCGGCTGATCCTCGATCAGGGCGTCAATCTCCAGTTGGGTCCGAACCGCCGGGTGTTGATCCAGCAGGAATTCCGGGGGCCGGTTCGGCAGGGCCCCGGTGGCCAGGATGGTGACGCCGTGTTCTATTTGGCGGTAAAACATCTGCGGCCCGACCTGCATGCCGGTTTTGAACATGCCGGGCATCCCGGTGTGATCCACGATAATGGCCCGGGTGACGACCTGGATATTTTCGTGCCCTTCGACCTTTCCAATCAATTCCCGGATGAAGGTGGCGACATCCTCTCCTTCCAGAGTCCGGCGGATGTTTTGGGCCAAGCCGCCCAGGCCGGCCGACCGCTCGGCCAGGACCACCTTAAACCCCCGTTCGGCCAGATTCAGGGCCGCGGTCATACCGGTGACCCCCCCCCCAACCACCAGAATCGTCTTGTTCATGGGTAAAAGGTGATCGACCAGGGGGTGGGCCTGGCGGACACTGCTTACGGCCATCCGGATCAGGTGGTCGGCCTTTTCGGAGGCCGATCCCGGTCGATCGGCATGGACCCAGGTGGCCTGATCCCGGATATTGGCGATTTCCAGGAGGTAACGGTTGAGCCCGGCCTTGCGGATCGTGTCTTGAAACTTGGTTTCATGGGTCCGGGGGGAACAGCCGCCGATCACCACCCGGTTGAGACCTTCGGTTTCTATGACTTGTTGCATATGTTCCAGGGACTCCCGGCTGCAGCCATGGCCCACGACCTCGGAAACCGCCACCTGCGGCAGAGATCCGGGCCTCCTCGGCGAGGGTCTGGACATCGATCACGCCGCCGATATTGTAGCCGCAATCGCAGATGAAGACCCCGATCCGGGCTTCTTCGCCGGTGACGTCCCGCTCCGGAGGCAACGGGTCTTCCTGATCGGCCGGGGCCGTGACCGCCGGTAGATTGGCCGAGGCCATACAGGCGGCGGCGCTGGCCTGAACCATGGTTTCCGGTATGTCTTTCGGGCTTTCGAAAAGACCGCAGACGTAAATACCCGGCCTGGAGGTGGCCACGGGATTGAAGCTTCCGGTTTTGGCGAAATGGTGCTCGTTCAGTTCGAGGCCCAGGTCGACGGGCCAGCTCGTGGACATCTTCGGCCACCTTGAACCCGGTGGAAAGCACCACCAGGTCGAAATCCTCCTCTTGCGGCAGGTCGCTGTCCTGGAGGACGTAGGAGACGGACAGAGTTTCGGCCCCGGCATGGCGGACTACGCTGTGTGGCCGGCAGCGGACGAGACGGACGCCGTATTCGTTTTTCGCCCGGTCCAGGTAGCGTTCATAGTCTTTCCCGGAGGTCCGCATGTCCATGATAGAAGATGGTGGTCTCGATACTTTCCCGGAAGCGTTCCTTGGTCACGATGGCTTCCTTCAGGGCGAACATGCAGCAGGCGCTGGAACAGTAGGAGGCCGCCCCGTTTTGCAGTCCCCGGGATCCGACGCATTGAATCCAGGCGATTTTTTGAGGCTGCCGGCCGTCCGAAGGTCTGACGAGTTGACCCAGGGTCGGTCCGGAGGCCGACAGGATCCGTTCATACTCCAGACTGGTCACCACATCCGGCTCATCCGTGTAGCCGATATTATCCAGTCCGCTGGGGTCGAAAAGGGCCGCCCCGGGGGCCAGCACGATGGAACCGCAGGCGATTTGGCTGGTTTTTTCGGTGTCGTCGATGACGATGGCCCCGGCCGGACAGACCTGAACCAAGCCCTCCACATCCGGGCATTTCTCCAAATCGATGGAAAAGGCCTGGGGCGTGGCCTGGGGGTAGCGCATACAGGTAGGCGCCCGATGGTCCAGTCCCGGGGTAAAACGGACACATTCCGGATACTTTTTGAAACAGTCCCCACAGGCCGTGCATTTGTCTAAATCGATATAGCGGGGGGCGGTGGTCAGGGTTACGCTGAAATTTCCCGCCTCACCTTCCACTTTTTCCACCTGACTCATGGTCAGCAGTTCGATATGAAGCTGGCGACCGCTTTCGGACAGGTGAGGTGAAAGCGTGCAGAGGTCGCAATTATTGGTGGGAAACGTACGGTCGAGTTGGGTCATCAGACCGCCGATGGAATAGGCCTTGTCGACCAAAACCACATCCCGGCCGGACTCGGCCAGATCCAGGGCGGTTCGTATTCCGCCGAGACCTCCACCGACGACCAGTACCTTATTGTTTGATTGCCATTTTTCTTGATTCTGCATAGTACCCTTTATTTTGTTTTGTCCCGGACACCATGGGGCCGGGTGAGAAGTTAACTTGGAAGCCAGGGAGCCATCCGGCTCCCCCGGTTCAACGCCAACCCTTTAGAGACCGGCCGCGTCCAGAATGGCCGGCAGTCGGTGTTCCCATCCCAGGGTCTGGATCAACACCCCCTGGGCCAAACCCTTCAGCGCGGCGATGGTCTCTCCGGCAATTCGGATTCCCTCGTTTTCCCGATCCGCCGATTTGCGGATACGGCGTATGAGCTCTTCGGAAATATGGGCGCCCGGTTCACTGTTGGCGATGTACCGGGCCACGGCGACGGATTTTAAAAGAAAGACGGTGGGAATGATCGGCACCTTGAGGGTTTGGGCCTTGGACATGAAATCGCTGAAGCGATCCAGATCGAATACCGGGGGGGTGATGAGAAAGCGGGCGCCGGCTTCAATCTTCTTGCGGGCGGTCTTCAGTTCCTCTTCCAGGGCCTGAGAGTCATCGAATAGGGCGATGGTGCCTCCGGCGGTAAAACTGGGGCTGCCGTCGAGATCAAACCCGGCCAGGTCCTTTCCGTCCTGGAGAGACCGGATCGCCCCAAGCAGACCGATTTCATCCAGGTCATCGACCGGTTTCGTCTCCCGGTGGTCGCTGTGGCTGATATCCACGCTGTGGACCACGATGAGGTTCTGAATGCCGAGCACATGGGCCGCCAGGATATCGCCCTGGAGGGCCATACGGTTGCGGTCCCGGCAGTAGACATGGATAATCGCTTCGAGGCCCTGCTGCTGCATCAAGACCCCTCCGGCCAGGGCGCTCATCCGCATGATCCCGTTATCCATATCCGGGACGACGATGGCGTCGACCCTGCCCTTGATCCGACGGGCGTCCATCACCAGCCGGGAGATGTTGACCCCCTTGGGGGTGTGCATCTCGGCCAATACCACAAACTCTCCTGATGATAATCGTTTCTGAAAACTCATAGGCGCTCTTTCCCCTTAAATACCGGTTAGGTAAGGTTAGTGGTCCTCCCGAACCGAAATGATCCTCTTTGCCGGGAGAATCCTTTCTGATGAACATTTCTCTTCGAACTAGCAATATTTTGCTATCTGAATAGCATAACAAAGGGGATTGTCAAGCATAAATTGGCCTAACCCGGACTAGAGCGAAACGGTTTCGTTCTGCTGGATGATATCGGCGAGCTGTTGCTCTCTACCCAGGTCAACCGGTTGCGGGTTCTGAAAGCGAAGACGAATTCTTCCTTTACCCTTTACCGGACCGGACGCCGGGGTTCTGACGGCTATGGCCCTGAAAGAACCCGATACCCTGGTTTAAAAAGCGGCTTAAAAAAGCACCCCCAACAAGGTCAAACCGAGAACTATCAACCCCAAAGAGGCAATCCGCTTCACCCACAAGGGGCTGACCCGTTTGGCGATCTGGGGGGCGATATAGCCGCCCAGGATAGCCGCCGGGAACATGATCAGAAAAAACAGGCCATCAAAATTGCCGAATCGGAAATGCTGCATGGTCCCCATAAGGGTATTGAAAAAGATGGCCAGGAGCGAACTCCCCACCACTACGTACATAGGCAGCCCCATGCCCAGGGCCATCAGAGGCATCATGAAAGGACCGCCGCCGAACCCGAACATGGAAGACACGATGGCAATCAAGAAACCACCGATGCAGCCGATCGCCATATTGATTTTAAATTTTTGTCCCCAGAATTCCACCTCCATTTAACGGTCCTCCTTTCTATCCCTTTTTGGCCTTGGCGGCCTCTGTCGCCCGTTTTTTGAATTCCTGCAGGATGGCCTGCTCCTTTTTATTCTTGGACATATATCCCGGGGTGGTCTGCCAGATCAATAAGGACGCCAGCACCAACAGGATCCAGCCGAACACAAACTTGAACTGATCCAGGGTGACCAGTTCGGTCAATTTCGGGCCGATGAAGCCGCCGGCCAGCATGGAAAGGCCGACGATGATACCTATCTTCCAGTTGATGAATTTGATCTTGGAATAGTTGTAAATTCCCGAGGCTTGGGAAAACAAAACGGTCGGCATTACGGTCCCGGCCACTACATTATGCGGCAGAGGCCAGATCAGGAGCAACAGGGGAGTAAGGATAAATCCGCCCCCGGCGCCCATCAAGACCCCGAAGATGGAAATGGCCAGCGTTAGCAAAAAGGGCCAGAAAAGGTTGATGCTGGTCCCGGCGTTGCTTAAATAAAGCAGGGGAAAGCCGATCTTGTTTTCAAAAACCACCGGGTTGCTTTTCAGGTCCTTGCCTGCCACGGCCACCACCCGGTAAGCGCCGTCGGGGAGGCCGGCCCGAATTTTAACCTCGGCGCGGTAAGTGCCGTCGGGATTCACCTCCACTGCGGCGGCCAACAATTTATCCACACTTCGAAACCGGGATTTGGCCAACTGCATGGAGCGTTTTTTATTTTCCTTCTCGTTCATGGGCGGAAGCAAATCGCCCCGTGAGCCGATGATACTGGAGAGGATGGAGGCCTGATATTTGTCGATTTTTATTTTACCCGGTGCGGAATAAGCGATATCGGCGTCCAGGTTCTTTAAAGCCGTGGAGAAGGACCAGTTTTTCCCTTCCTTTTTGATCTCCTCGATTCTTCCCTGGAGGTCTCTGGGAACGATGATTTTATAATAACCCGGCATCTCATCGGTTAGATAAAGGATGTAGGGGACCTGACCCGTATCTTTGTCCCGTTTCTTGTCAAAAAAATTGGCCCGGACCATCTTCTCGGCATAGATCTCCAAGTAAACCGGCTTGCCCGCCGGAGCCGTACCGGAAACTTTCAGGGTTCCCCCGTTGTTCAATTGGGTCTTATCGATCTGGATGGTGACTGTTCCACCCGGGGGGGGTGGGGAGATTTCCTTGACCGCGGATTCTTTACCCGGCGCCCCGGAAGAAGGAGAGTTTATCGCCGGACCGGCGGTGGTTTGGGCTGAAACCGGGGGTCCGGTCCCCGGCAGCCAAAAGGACCATAGAATCAATAAACTTACCAGTCCCCTTTTTACCATTGCGCACCTCCTGATGATGTAGAAGAATTAAACCGATTATCCCAACATTTTGCTTAAATGTCCAACGATTTTAGGGGCGACGGGGAGAAGGGGCTCAGTCTGAAAGGAGATCAAGGAAATCGTTTGGCGGGTGGGGCCTAAAAAAAGGGGACGGAGGACCTCTCAAGTCTAGCCAAAAATATTTCAACTATTTTTGGCTAGAATAAAAACCATTGCAACAGAATTAAAGATAGATTCTTACATCCATTGTTAGAGACAAATTCGCAAAACAGGATGGATGTAAGAATCTATCAAGAGTTCCTCTTCAATTTTGAAATTTGGTTAGGAAGTAATCTGGACCGTGGCTGAACCGAAACCACCCATGGAGGAGGCCTGCACCTGGTCGGTCCCGGTTTGTTGTGGAACGTAGGTTCCAAGTAGTTGACCGATATCATTGGAAGTGCTGACGCAACCGGTAACCACCGGCGTATCCTTACCTAATTCATCGACAAAAATCAATCCGTGGGTAGTAGACAGGCAAATACGTGTTCCCTTGAGGGCCGGCGAGCCGGCCGCGTCCCTGACCGTAACCACCACGGAAGTTGATTCCGCCCTGCCCAGGGAAAGGGTGCTGGAAAAGAGTTTGACATTAACCGACCAGCCTACCCCTGATCCGCCTGTGCCGGTGGCTCCGGTGCTGGTGTTGCTGCCGGCTCCGGAACTGCAGGCCAGTAGTCCCGCGGACATTAATATAAAAAACAATCCCAGGGTCATCACGGTGGCCGGTCGACGGGCTCCTTGGCGCCAACCAAGTTTTCCATTGGTAAACGCTTGTTTCAAAACCGCCTTCATCTTTTCCGGGACCATTCCATTTTCCTCCCTATGTTTGGATAAGATTTGTTTGCCTGGAGGCCCTGAGGCCTTGGCTGGAAGTAATGATACCATAATTTCTCTTTTTTCAACTACATAAAAGCGTCATCCAAGGGCAGGATCAACAAATTGTGACCTTAGGCCTCAAGGCCCGGTCTTTTATTGCCGAGCAAATCATCCCTTACCGACAGGGCCTGGCAATAAAGGCTGGCGGCCCGGTAGGAACTGCGGACCAAGGGTCCCGAGGCTACCCCTTCAAACCCCATTTTCCGGGCCTTATCCTCCCAGGCGGCAAATTCCGCGGGTCGCACATAACGTCGGACCGGGAGATGCGCGGGGGTGGGCTGGAGGTATTGGCCGATAGTCAGCAGGTTGCACCCTTGATTTTTAAGTTCCTGGAGGACGGCCAAGACTTCAGCCTCCTTCTCTCCTAATCCCACCATCAGCCCGGATTTGGTCAATACCTCGGGGAACTGATTTCTCAAAAAGTTAAAAAGAGACAGAGACCGCTGATAATCCGCCCCGGGACGGACTAAGGGATACAGGCGCGGGACCGTCTCCATATTATGATTAATAACGGCGGGGCGGCTTTCAGCCACCCCCTGAAACGATTCTACCCGCCCCTGGAAGTCGGGTATCAGGCACTCCACCGTGGTCCCGGGGACCTGTTCCCTGATGGCCAGGACTGTCCGTCCGAAGTGCTCCGCCCCGCCATCCGGAAGGTCGTCCCGGGTGACCGAGGTTAAGACCGCGTATTGGATCCCCATCTTTTGGATGGCCGCCGCGACTCTATCCGGTTCATCGGCCTCCAGGGGTTTAGGGGGACCGGGCGAAACAGCGCAAAAAGCACAATTTCGGGTACAGCGGTCGCCCATCAGCAGAAAGGTGGCGGTCCCCTGTGAAAAACATTCGCCCTGGTTGGGACATCGTGCTTCCTGGCAAACGGTATGCAGGCCGTCTTGCTGAATAAGCCCTTTTATCCGCAAGATATTCGGCCCGGCGGCCATCCTTTTTTTTAGCCAGGCCGGCTTGGGCTGAAAAGGAGTACGCCTTCTTGAAGTCGGATCCGCCTGTCCCGTCTGGACGTCAGTGATGATGGGGTCCATCTGAAATGCTTATCGGCCTTTTATTACAATTTTCAAGCAATTTTTTCAAGTTTTCATCGGCCTGTTCTCTGGAGACCAGTTTTACATTGAAAACTTTTTCAAAATGGCCGGCCAAACGCCGGCGCAGATCCTGCGCTTCTATCTTTCCGTCCTTCAACAATTCCAGGGAGGTCATTCGAACCCCGGACAACCCGCAGGGGACAATCCAATGGAAAGGACCCAGATCAACGCCGTAATTCAAGGCAAAGCCGTGATAGACGATACCCGCTTGCACTGCCAGACCCAAAGAGGCAATTTTTTCCCCTTTCACCCAAACGCCGGGGTACCCTGCCTTTCGGCCGGCCTGGAGATCGTAATCCGCCAGGGCGCCAATGAGCACCTCTTCCAGTAAAAAAACGTAATCCCGGATTCCTAATCGAAGGGATTTCAAGTTGAATACAGGATAGCCGACCAACTGCCCGGGGCCGTGATAGGTTACCTGGCCTCCCCGCTCGCAGCGGATGAGGTCGATGTGGAGCGCCTGCAACCGTTGGGGATCGACCAAAACGTTGCCCAATTTCCCCCATCTCCCCAAGGTCAACACCGGCGGGTGTTCCAGGAGGATCAAGAAGTCCGGGGAAAGGGGGTCGGCTTTTTTTTGGTTTACCAGAAATTTTTGGAGATCCCAGGCGGCCTGATAAGGAACAAGTCCCAGGTTCAACCAGACTGTCTCTTTCATGCGGAAAGTATACTTTTTTTGCCCCATCTTCACAAGAGTTCTTGCCAGCGGTTATCCTTGACCTCGTTTCCCATCCTTGATAGGATACGGTAACTTTCAGGCTGAACTATACCATTCCCCCGGTTTTGCCGGGTGGGGATTAAAGAGGAAAAACCATGGCGTCTGCCCCCAAAGCGCTGATCAGCGTGACCGACAAGTCCGGGATTGTGGAATTCGCCCGGGAATTGATTCAATTGGATTTTGAGATCCTGTCCACCGGCGGGACGGCCAAGGCCCTTCAGGCCGCCGAGCTGCCGGTAACAGAGGTCTCCGCCTATACCGGATTCCCGGAAATCCTGGACGGGCGCGTCAAGACTCTACAGCCCAAGATCCACGGCGGTCTATTGGGACGCCGCCAGGATCCCCGGCACCGGGAACAAATGCGGGCCCTGGATATAGAACCCATCGACCTGCTGGTGGTCAATTTATATGCCTTCGAAAAGACCGTGGCCAAACCGGGATGTTCTTTGGAAGAGGCCATCGAAAATATTGATATCGGCGGCCCCGCCCTGCTTCGGGCGGCGGCCAAAAATTATCCGGAGGTGACGGTCCTCACCGATCCGAACGATTACCCGCAGGTGCTTCAGGAACTAAAAACCAACGGCCGGACTTCTCCCGCCACCCGATTTTACCTGGCGAAGAAGGTCTTCCACTTAACCCAACGCTACGATGGGGCCATCAGCCACTACCTCAATACTTTTGTGGATCCCCATGAATAACCGTCCGCGGCCTCTTTCCCGGGTACCCGGCCGGGTCGCCTTTGACATCGACGGGGTTTTCGGCAATGTCATGGAACTATTTATCCGCCTGGCCAATGAGCTTTACCAGATAGATTCCATTCACTATGGAGATATTACCCGATATTATCTATATGACTGCCTGGACCTGGATGCCGGGATCATCGACCGGTTGATCGAGAAGATTGTCGATTACCCGGATGCCCTGAAAATGAATCCTTTCGAACAGTCGGTGCCCGTTTTGAGCGCTTATGGCCAGCGCTATCCTCTGACTTTTGTCACCGCCCGTCATAAGGCGGAACCCATCACCGACTGGGTCCTCGGCCAGTTGCCGGACGTCGATCCCCTCCGCATTCGAGTCATCGCCGCCGGGCAGCACTACTTGAAACCTAAAATACTCCAAGAATTGGGCTTCACCTATTACATTGATGATCATTTGGACACCTGTCATTTATTATTCCAACACGCCATCCTGCCCATCGTTTTCGAGCAACCCTGGAATCAGGAGCCCCATCCTTTCCCCAAGGTAGCGAACTGGCAGGAACTAGGGGAAATTCTATTGGCCCACGCCGATTAAGGCCGGGGTGTTTTTGAGAGGAGGAAATTTATGAAGATTCTGGTAGTCGGCGGCGGAGGACGGGAACATGCCCTGGTGTGGAAAATCGCTCAGAGTCCCCTGGTGAAACAAATATTTTGTGCGCCGGGTAACGCCGGTATCGCGGAAATGGCCACTTGCCTGCCCCTGAAAGGGGAAGATACCGGCGCCCTCCTGGACTTGGCCCTCAAGGAGAAGATTGATCTGACCGTAGTGGGGCCGGAATCCCCCTTGACCTTAGGCCTGGTGGATGCCTTTGAAAAAAAAGGGTTGAAGGCCTTTGGCGTGAGCAAGAAGGCGGCCCTCCTAGAAGCCAGCAAGGATTTCGCCAAACGGCTGATGACCAAATACCAAATCCCCACGGCGGCCTATCGTTCGTTCACCGATCCGAAACAGGCCATGGCCTACCTGGACAAGCTCGGGGCGCCGGTTGTGGTCAAAGCCGATGGATTGGCCGCCGGCAAAGGAGTCATGGTTTGCCAAACCCTGGCTGAGGCCAAGGCGGCGATCGAGTTGATCATGCTGGACCGAGCCTTCGGAGACGCCGGGAACAAGATCATTTTGGAGGAATATCTGACCGGCGAGGAGGCCTCCTTTCTGGCCTTCAGCGATGGGAAAACGGTTCTGCCCATGCCTACCTCCCAGGATCACAAGCCGATTTACGACAATGACCAGGGCCCCAATACGGGGGGGATGGGGGCCTATTCACCGGCCCCGGTGGTGGATGAAGCCCTGTTTCAGGAGGTCATGAATCGGGTCATGATCCCCACGGTCCGGGCCATGGCCAAAGAAGGACGGCCTTATAAAGGGGTGCTTTATGCAGGGTTGATGATCAACCAGGGAAAGATCAAGGTTCTGGAATACAATGTCCGTTTCGGCGATCCGGAGGCCCAGCCATTATTAGTGCGGCTGAAGAGCGACCTGGTGGAAATCCTGACAGCGGTAACGGTCGGTAAACTGGATCAGGTGAAAGCCGTCTGGGACGTCCGCCCGTCGGTTTGCGTGGTTATGGCCGCCCAAGGTTATCCCGGCACCTATCAGAAAGGGCAGACCATTCAGGGCCTGGAGGCAGCTAAACGCCTGAAGGACGTGGTTGTTTTTCACGCCGGCACCACCTTCAAGGATAAGGCCGTGGTGACCAACGGCGGCCGGGTCCTGGGGGTAACCGCCTTGGGGGAAGACATCCCCCGGGCGATTAAAAAGGCCTATCAGGCGGTCGGTAAAATCCAGTGGAAGACGGCCTACTATCGGACCGATATCGGCCAAAAAGCCTCTAAGCACCTTAAGGAGAAAGGGCTTAAACCCAAACCGCTGGTGGGGTTGATGATGGGCAGTGATTCGGATTTGCCGGTCCTGGAAGTCGCTGCCCGCACCCTGAAACAATTTAAAATTCCCTTTGAACTGCTGGTTTCCTCGGCCCATCGCTCTCCGAAAAAAACCGTGGAGTTTGCCCGACGGGCCGAAGATCGGGGGTTCAAAGTCCTGATCGCCGGGGCCGGGGCTGCCGCGCACCTGGCCGGTGTTTTGGCGGCGGAGACTACCCTGCCGGTGATCGGGGTCCCGATTGACTCCTCGCCCTTGAAAGGCCTGGACTCCCTGCTGGCCATGGTTCAGATGCCGTCCGGGGTCCCGGTAGCCACTATGGCCATTGGGATCGCCGGGGCCAAAAACGCAGCCGTTCTGGCGGCCCAGATCCTGGCTCTTTTTAATCCCCAAATTGCCGAGGCGCTGAAGGCCTTCAAACAGCGCCTGGAGGCCGAGATCCAGGAAAAAGACAAAAAAATCCATACGGTCTGGCCTTGAGAATCATCGCCGACTTTCATCTTCATTCGGCCTTTAGTCGGGCGACGAGCCGGGATATGCACCTGCCGGAGATCGCCCGCTGGGGTCGTTTAAAGGGACTGTCCCTCCTGGGCACCGGCGACTTTACCCATCCGGCTTATTTTCAGGAGATTCGGACCCAGTTGGAGGAAACTGGAGAGGGGCTGTTGCGACTTAGGGGTGGAAAAGCCGACGACCCACTTTTTCTCTTGACCGCCGAAACCAGCCATATCTATACCCAGAGCGGAAAAGGCCGGCGGATCCACATGATGATTTTTGCCCCGGGGCTGGCCGCCGCTGAAAAGATCAATCTCCGGCTGGGGGCCTTGGGCAACGTGAAATCCGACGGCCGTCCTATTTTTGGTTTTTCGGCCAAGGATCTGGTCAAAGTGGTCCTGGATATCGAACCCGCCTGTCTGCTGGTGCCGGCTCATGTCTGGACCCCCTGGTTTTCGGTCTTCGGTTCCCAGTCCGGTTTTGGTTCCCTGGAGGAATGCTTCGAAGAAGAAACGGCCCATATCTTCGCCATTGAAACCGGCCTGTCCTCGGACCCGGCCATGAACTGGCGCTGGTCGGCTTTGGATAACCTGACCTTAATTTCCAATTCCGATGCCCACTCTCCCGCCAAAATCGGACGCGAGGCCAACATTTTTGAAACCGAGCTTTCCTACCCGGCCATCATCGAGGCCATTAAGCAAAAAGACCCGGCCCGCTTTCCGGCCACCATTGAATTCTTTCCGGAAGAAGGAAAATATCACTTTGACGGCCACCGCAACTGCCGGGTCTGCTTTTCGCCCGGGCAAAGTCGGGAAAACAATGATTGCTGCCCGGTTTGCGGCAAGAAAATCGTGATCGGGGTAATGCACCGGGTGGAAGAACTGGCCGATCGGCCGACCGGTTTTCGTCCCCCAGGGGCGATTTCGGCCATCCATTTGGTCCCTCTGGAAGAGATCATCGCCGCAAGATACGGTCTGGGGGTGGGATCGAAGCGTGTTCGCCGAGAATACCTGAACCTTCTTGAACGGGGAGGCGCGGAACTGGAAATTCTGTTGGATAAATCGGCCGAGGAGTTGGCCTCCTTTATGGATTCCCGCCTGGTCGAAGGGATCCTCGGGGTTCGTCAGGGGTTGGTCAGTGTGGTCCCCGGTTACGACGGGGTATATGGTCGGGTTAACCTTTTTTCTGAAAACCCCAGGTCAAACCAAGCCCAATCCCCTCCGGTCGACCGCCAGTTAAGACTTTTTTAATCCTCTCCCCGGGTTCGGGCCGGTTTGTCCTTTTTAAAGATATCCGGATCAAGATTGTATTTTTTCAATAAGTGATAGAAATCGGCCCGATAACGACCGGCCAAACCCGAGGCCTTGCTGACGTTCCCCTGGGTCATTTCCAGAAGGCGGATAATATAACGGCGTTCAAAATCTTCCCGGGCCTCTTTTAAGGAGACCAGCGGTTCCTCCGGAACCTCCCGGCCCCGTAAGATCAAGTCCTCGGTGATCAGTTCGTAAGGGGACATGGCCACAGCGAACTCCAATAGTGTTTTCCAATTCCCGGACATTACCCGGCCAATCATGGATCATCAATTTTTGCATGGCCATGGGGGTCAACCGCCGTGACCCCTTTCTTCATCTGCCGGGCCAGCTTTTTTAGAAAAAAATCGACCAGAGCCGGGATATCCTCCTTGCGCTCCCTCAAGGGCGGTATGATGATAGGAATAACGTAAATCCGGTAGAATAAATCTTCCCGGAAGTTCCCCTTTTGCATTTCCTCTTCCAGATTTTTGTTGGTGGCCACCACCACCCGAATGTCGACCGAGATCGATTTCTTTCCTCCTAAGGGATAGAATTGCCGCTCCTGCAGCACCCGCAGCAGTTTGGCCTGGATGGACAAAGGCATATCCCCGATCTCGTCCAGGAAGAAAGTCCCTTTATCCGCCTGGGCCAACTGGCCTTTCATCGTGCGAATCGCTCCGGTAAAGGCCCCTTTTTCATAACCGAACAGCTCGCTCTCCAGTAGCGTTACCGGGATGGCCGCGCAATTGAGGGCCACAAAGGGCTGGTCTTTCCGGGCGCTGGCCAGATGAATGGCCTTGGCGATGATCTCCTTGCCCGTCCCGCTTTCCCCCTGGATATAGACCGTGGAATCGGTCTCCGCGGCCCGGGAAACCATGGTGATGATTTCCCGCATTTTTTCACTCTTGGCAATGATATTGGGTATGTCAAAACGCTCCGAGAGCATCCCTTTCAGGCGTTTGATTTCCTGGGTCAGTTTTTTGTTTTCCAGGGCCTTTTCAATGTCGATCAAAAGGGCCCGGGGGTCAAAAGGCTTGGTGAGATAGGTGAAGGCCCCGCTTTTAACGGCTTCAACGGCGGTCTCGATGCTCCCGAAGGCGGTGAGAATGATCACGGACAGATCCGGGTGAATCAAATGAAGCTGCCTCATGAGCGCGATGCCGTCCATCTTTTGAAGCTGCAGGTCAATCACCGCCAGGTCGAAGATCTCTTCCCGGACCAGCTCCTCGGCCCCTTCTTCAGTCAAGGAGGTGGAAACCTGATAATCCGCCGCCTCCAACCGCATCCGGAGGAGTTCCAGCAGATTTTTATCATCATCCACGACCAATATTTTTCCCAAAGACATTCGCTTTTCCTACTTTCCGAATTGCTTCCGTTTCTTTTCAATCTCCAAGTCGATTTGTTTGGACCGCTCCCAAAGCTCCATGATCTGCACCCAGGCCCGGGCCTCTTCGACCCGCAGGCTCTGGGGGAATTCCTTGAGCAGTTTCTTGAAATAAAAGATGGCCTTATGGTAATCCTTCTTGGGATAATTGGCCTGGGCATAGATGAAACCCAGGGCATAGAGGGCTTCATCGGCTGGAGGTTTGTGCCCGTACTTGGTCAGAACAGCCTGATTTTCCTCCAGTGCCCGGTCAAATTCATTTTGAGCCCAAAGCTTCTGATTACGGGCCAATAAATCGGTCATTAACCACCGGGGATCCGACTTGACCTCTTCCAGTTGCGTCTTGCAGGTCTCCATCTGGGATCTAGCCTGCTGAAGCTGGCTCTTGGTTTTTTCTCCCTTTTGCAGCGCATCCGCATAAGCCGTATTTAACCCGATCCAGGCCCGGGCTTCCTCGGCATAGGGACTCTGGGGGAAATCCTTCTGAAGTTTCCACCAGAAGGACAGGGCTTCCGGGAAATTTTTTCGGGGATTTCCCGGGTGGCTTAAAGTGAGGGCCAGTTCTCTCAAGGCCTGGTCCCCCGGAGGTTTCTGAGGGTAGGCCGACAGGATTTCCTGAAAGACTCGGAAGGACCGGTCGAATTCCCCTTCGCCGCGGAATTTTTGCCCCTGGACCATTTTATCCTGAACCTGTTCCCCTTCCCTGATCTCCTGGAAAAAGGTGCAGCCGGAAAAAAATAGGGTTACGATAAGGGCAACGTAAAATAGAAGGTACTTCCGCTTCCCGGTTTGCTTTCGGCCCACACTTTTCCTCCATGCGCGGTAATAATTTTTTTGACGATCGCCAACCCCAGTCCGGTCCCTTTTACCAGCGGCGCCCCCGGTGTGGGGACTTGCCGAAATTTCTCAAAAATAAACTGCAACTGGTCCTCGGAGATGCCCGGTCCATTGTCCTTGACCGATACCTGGATAACCCCCGATCGGACCCCGGCGGCGACCGTGATGGTCCCGCCTTCGGGTGTATATTTTATGGCGTTACCCAGCAGATTTTTCAGTACCTGTAATAGCCGGTCATTATCCAGCGGGACGGCCGGCAACGACTCGGGAAGGTCCAGCCGGAGGGCGATTTTTTTATTGACCAGCAGGGGCTCCAGCAGTTGCGCGGCAATGGTAAACAAGGGGAGGGGATTGATCCGGGAGAAGTGGAAATGCATCATCCCGGCTTCCATCTTGGAGAGGTCCAAAAGGGAATTCACCAGCTCAATCAAACGGTTGCTCTCCTCGGAGACGATTCCCATGAGTTTCTGCTGTTTTTCGTTAAGGGTGCCCCCCACCCCTTCCAGCAGGAGGCTGGTCCCTTCCCGGATCGAGGTCAAGGGGGTTCTTAATTCGTGGGACATGACGGAAAAAAAATCGGATTTCATTTTATCGATCTTATTCAATTGCGCACACATGGCATTAAAGGCCCGGGTGAGCCTGGCTACTTCCGGGGGAGACTGGATCCTTAAGTCCCCCTGGTAGTCCCCTGCGGCCATCTCTTTGGTTTTTTCCACCAGGAGGGCAATCGGTCGGGTAATGCTGCGGGTAATGAAAACGGACATAACGATAATCAGGCCCAGAGTCACCCCCCCGATGAAAAATAATAATGCGCAGAGAAGTCTCCTGGGCATCTCCCAATTTCCGTATCCTGGCCAGGTTGTTTTGCTGGGCCGAGATCCTTAACTCTTCCAACTGGTTGATCACGGTGTTGAGCACTTCCTCTTTCGCCTGATCCTGTTCTTTCCCGAGCACCCGTTTTTTTAAGCGGGTAGTGGTCAAGGTCTCCGCTATCCAGGCGCTATAAACCTGCTCACCCTGGGCGATCCGGGCTAATAAGCCCTTTTCCCGTTCCCCTCCCGGTATGGTCCGGACTTCCGCTAATTGCTGTCGAAAATCCTCCTGGGCCTGAAGATATTGATTATATATCGCCGGGTCCTTAAGAATAGAATATTTTTTTTCATAGCGGCTTTGGGACAACAAGGCGTCGGTCATCTTCCGGGTGTATTCCTGGATTCGGTTTTCCTGGATCAGGATCTCATTGGTTTCAACGCTGAAATCCCGCAGCGCAAAAATAACATATCCGCTGATCAAGCTGGACCCCAGCAGGATGATCAAGTATCCGGCGATCAGACGTGTCAGGATATTTAGTCGCATGGGTTCGAGTTTAGCGGTGAACAGCGGAAAAGAGCCTCAGCCAGCTTGACCGTTTGTTGAGATTTACCGCTTATTCAATCAGGTTAACGCATCCGGTAGGCGAATAGTCAAGGGGTGTCCGGAAAGAAGAACTGTCAGGCCGGATAATCGGGATGAGCTGAAACCAGACCTTCCCATTTTATGGGCAAGTAAAGTGACTCGTCAGGAACCGTCAAGAGAGGGGGAAAAGAGACTTATTTCTTGGTTTGACCGGATTGGGGGTCCATGATCAGGGATGAGACAGTGACCGCCTCGAAAGCCGAACCCGGGACTTGTTGTAATTCATGCAGATGATCGTTGTCCCAGCGTTCATCCGGGGCCCCGCTAATATACCAGGAAGAGCCATTGTCGGCCAGGATCATTCCAAATTTCTTCAGGGCGCGCAGAATCACCTGCACCTCGGGTGAAAAGCCGGAGAGATCAAAATCGGCCTTGAGACGAAAACGCTGGCCCAGGGGAGGATACTGGGGTTCCGTGTGCCAAGAGGCGTAATGTCGGGCGGGCCAAATATATTCCCTCCGAGTAGCCGGCGCCGTAAAACGGAGGGCATGGCGGATTTCTCCGGCAGACACTTCTTCATAGCGGACCAGACCCGGCAGGATCGGCAACCCGGCGGCATCGGCCGAAGTCCAGGTTTCCGGCCGTAGATCATAGGAATTCAGATCGAATTGGGCGCCGGATCCGGCCTGCCAGGATCCGTCAGGCTGAGGCCAGGCGTTATAGAGTTCGTACAAACGGCAGTGATCGCGATCCAGAATTAACAGGTGGCGGTCACCTTCGCTGGCGGCCCCTCCCTCGATGGGTGGATTCAGCGGAATGGGGTAGGGCCCCGGGTCACTTTCCTCCTGGTAATCAAAGGTAACCGCTACCTTGCTCTGGCTTCCCGGTACGACGATGAAGGGGATTCCAATCGGCCCTCCTTCCCAGGTCCCGGATCCAAAATCGGCATGCGCCCCCTTGGTTAAGCCGATGGTGCTAACGAACTGGCGGGAAAGAGGATCCGTCGGCAAATGATCGATGGGAGTGTTCCAAATATGATCGGCCGGAAAAACCGGACATCCACTCAGGACAGGGCCGCTGCCGGCTCGAATGATGGCCGGCAGGAATATTTTTTCCTCAGCCCTCCCGGATATCACTCCCGACAGCGAGGCGAGCCCCCAAAAGATTACCGCCCACCATCCGCTGGAAATTCTGAATAGAGACCTGCTGGAAAGTTTGTCGAGCATAAGAAGGTTGATAAGTACTATCAATCAAGGCCCCCGGCAGTGTGTTGCCGGGGGCCTTCAAGAGCCGGGGGTCCGCCCGGCACACTGCCAGCTAACTATCTCTTTTCCAGTCTTGTCACGAAGTGATAGGAATTGATATTAAAATTGGCGTCGCTGGTGTCGTTGATCCCATTATTACTGATGCTGGTTATCCGAATTTGATAATCCGAACCGGGTTTCAGCTTCAAGGGCGGGGTCCAGGTGTAGGAACCGCTGCCATTGGCGCCTATTTTAGCCGATCGGGCGATGTTTCTAATTACCGATCCATTTTTCAGCAAGTCAATTTTCACGGAAGTGCTCGGGTTGCCGGCATAATTCCAATCGATGGTCTGCGGTTTGCCAGCCTGCCAGGTTTCTCCTCCATTGGGTGAGGTCAGGGCCAAGGTATTGGCACCCCACAAATATTGGAGCCGGGAATAGACCGATCGAGGCTCTACCGTGTCGGGGCCGGTCCCATTATCCAAGACCCGAACGATGCCCCACCATTCTTCATTGGCATAGCCATCGGGTTGGGTGGTAGTGGCAAAGCCGCAGCGGCCGTGCAGGGCCGGGTCCGGGTCCGCCGGGCAGGAGGTATCCTCACTGTAACGCCCTTTCCACCATTCGTCCGAGTAGGACATGATCGTTCCCCCGACGCAGGTTTGGCTATTGGCGGCTATTTCTTTCCACAATCCTTCGGTAATATCCGCCTGTGTCGTTTTTCCTGACTTTTCATATTCATTGCCCCGAGTGTTATCAAAGGCATCGATCCCGTATTCCAGGATCAGGACCGGCTTAGTAGTTGCCGGACTACTGTCGGCGAACAAGGTCCCGAAAGAATTGCCCCGATAGACGTTGGCTCCCCAGATATCCAGGGCTGGAACGGCCTCCTCAAAACCGGCCAGGGTGGCAGCCAGGTTTTGATCGGCCAAAGCCGTGGTTACCGGATGGGCCTTAGTCCCTTCTTCCAGATGGGCCACTTCCGCCAGTTCGTTGATCAGGCTGAAAAGCTGGGGAAGGCTATTTCCGTAAGCCTGGGGGAGGTTCAAATTTTGACCCACCGACCACATCAAGATTGCCGGGTGGTCTTTATGGGCGGCCACCATTTCCTGAAAATCGGCTTTGATCTGGTCCCGAACATTGGCCGGTGAAGCCGGATCGATGTCCATACCATCGTTGATCCAGTAACCCGCAATGACATAAATCGGGTCCGATCCGTCGTTGTAAGCCTGGTCAAGAAAGTCGAAATGGTCGGCCGATTTTTCCCAGTTGTAGAGACGGACGACATTGGCCCCCATGGCTTTCAGGACCGGCAGGTCTCGATTATAAATAGCACTATAGGGTGCCGTAAAGTAATCCCCGTAAGGAGCAGCATTAGGGTCTTCGCCAATGGGTACCGGGGAATAAACCACCCCTTTGACCGTAAAAGGAGCGCCGTTGACCAGGAGTTGTTTTCCGCTTACGTTGACGGGTGTGGGCTGGTAGGATGTCACGGTTACCGTCACCCCGACACCGGGGTTTTCCACATTGCCCACGTTGTCCGTGGCCCTGGATTTGATCACATAGGTCCCATTCCCAGGCGCAGTCCAGGAATAATTCCAGAGGATCGTTCCGTCGGCCGGCTTCCAAGTTGCGCCGCCGTCGGTTGAAACCTCGACCTTTTGAACTCCGGATCCGCTACCATCCGTAGCCCCTCCGCTTATGGCTACCGCCGGATGTCGCCAAGTGGAGCCACTGGTGGGGCTGCTGATCGAGGATGTCGGTTTGCTTATTTCCAGATTAAAGGTAGCCTGGATGGAGGTGTTGGCACTAATCGTGACCGTGCAGGGGTTGGTGGTTCCGCTGCAGGCCCCGGTCCAGCCGGTAAAAGTCGAATTGGCATCGGCCGCGGCGGTCAGACTGACTGAGGTCCCGGCATTAAAGGATCGGTCCCGGTGGGTGCGTTGGTCACCGTGCCGCTGCCGGTTCCGTTCTTGGAAATGGTCAGGGTATAGGTGGGATTGGCCGTGAAAGTGGCCTGAATCGTGTGGGCGGCAGTCACGTTGGAAAAAGAGTAACTTCCGGGGGTTCCCTGGGCGACCCCGTCCACCGTCACCCCGGCGATCTGGTAGCCCGTATTGGGGGTGATGGTAAAGGTCTGGGAGGCGCCGGAGTTGACGTTGATCCCGCCGGAGGGCGAGATCGAACCGCCGCTCCCGGCCGAGGCGGTGATGGTGTAGGTTTTAAGGGCGAAAGCGGCGGTCACCGCTGCGTTGGCGTTCATGGTGACCGTGCAGGGGTTGGTGGTTCCGCTGCAGGCCCCGGTCCAGCCGGTGAAAGTGGAGTTGGCATTGGCCGCGGCCGTCAGGCTGACCACGGTCCCGGCATTAAAGGCGGTCCCGGTGGGTGCGTTGGTCCCCGTCCCGCTCGCCGGTTCCCTTCCGCTTTGGAAACGGACAGGGTATAAGAGGGAGTCGGCCGTGAAAGTTAGCCTGAATCGTATGGGCGGCGGTCACGTTGGAAAAAGAGTAGCTGCCGGGGGTTCCCTGGGAAACCCCGTCCACCAGCACACTGGCGATCTGGTAGCCCGTATTGGGGGTGATGGTAAAGGTCTGAGCGGCCCCGTGAGTTGACGTTGATCCCGCCGGAAGGCGAGATGGAACCGCCGCTCCCGGCCGAGGCGGTGATCACATAGGTTTTAATCGCGAAGGCGGCCGTCACCGCTGGCGTTGGCGTTCATGGTGACCGTGCAGGGGTTGGTGGTCCCGCTGCAGGCCCCGGTCCAGCCGGTGAAGGTGGAGTTGGCATTGGCCGCTGCGGTCAGACTGACTACAGTCCCGGCATTAAAGGCTGGTCACCGGTGCCGCAGGTGATCTCGTTGCGTCACGGTGCCGCTGCCGGTTCCGTTCTTGGAAATGGTCAGGGTATAGGTGGGGTTGGCCGTGAAAGTAGCCTGAATCGTGTGGGCGGCAGTCACGTTGGAAAAAGAGTAACTTCCGGGGTTCCCTGGGCGATCCCGTCCACCGTCACCCCGGCGATCTGGTAGCCCGTATTGGGGGTGATGGTAAAGGTCTCGGAGGCGCCGGAGTTGACGTTGATCCCGCCGGAGGGGGAGATCGAACCGCCGCTCCCGGCGCAGGCGGTGATGGTGTAGGTTTTAAGGGCGAAAGCGGCGGTAACCGTGGCGTTGGCGTTCATGGTGACCGTGCAGGGGTTGGTGGTTCCGCTGCAGGCCCCGGTCCAGCCGATGAAAGTGGAGTTGGCATTGGCCGCTGCGGTCAGACTGACTACAGTCCCGGCATTAAAGGCGGTCCCGGTGGGTGTCCGTTGGTCACGGTGCCGCTGCCGGTTCCGTTCTTGGAAATGGTCAGGGTATAGGTGGGGTTGGCCGTGAAAGTAGCCTGAATCGTGTGGGCGGCAGTCACGTTGGGAAAAGAGTAACTTCCGGGGGTTCCCTGGGCGACATCCCGTCCACCGTCACCCCGGCGATCTGGTAGCCCGTATTGGGGGTGATGGTAAAGGTCTGGGAGGCGCCGGAGTTGACGTTGATCCCGCCGGAGGGGGAGATCGAACCGCCGCTCCCGGCGGAGGCGGTGATGGTGTAAGTTTTAAGGGCGAAAGCGGCGGTAACCGTGGCGTTGGCGTTCATGGTGACCGTGCAGGGGTTGGTGGTTCCGCTGCAGGCCCCGGTCCAGCCGGTGAAAGTGGAGTTGGCATTGGCCGCTGCGGTCAGACTGACTACAGTCCCGGCATTAAAGGCGGTCCCGGTGGGTGCGTTGGTCACGGTGCCGCTGCCGGTTCCGTTCTTGGAAATGGTCAGGGTATAGGTGGGGTTGGCCGTGAAAGTAGCCTGAATCGTGTGGGCGGCAGTCACGTTGGAAAAAGAGTAACTTCCGGGGGTTCCCTGGGCGATCCCGTCCACCGTCACCCCGGCGATCTGGTAGCCCGTATTGGGGGTGATGGTAAAGGTCTGGGAGGCGCCGGAGTTGACGTTGATCCCGCCGGAGGGGGAGATCGAACCGCCGCTCCCGGCGGAGGCGGTGATGGTGTAGGTTTTAAGGGCGAAAGCGGCGGTAACCGTGGCGTTGGCGTTCATGGTGACCGTGCAGGGGTTGGTGGTTCCGCTGCAGGCCCCGGTCCAGCCGGTGAAAGTGGAGTTGGCATTGGCCGCTGCGGTCAGACTGACTACAGTCCCGGCATTAAAGGCGGTCCCGGTGGGTGCGTTGGTCACGGTGCCGCTGCCGGTTCCGTTCTTGGAAATGGTCAGAGTGAATTGAGAAGCCGGTATTGTGTAGCTTACTTCGTTGGATTTGGCGCTTTCGAACCCTTCGGTGTCGAAAGCGGTCAGCGCGAAATAATAGGTGACCCCATCGGTTAAATTGGTTACCGTATAGGTCGTCACTATGCCCAGGCTTATTGTATTGGAATAGTTTCCAGACGAGGTTCCGTAATAAAGCTTATAGCCGGAGAGATCCAATTCGCTGTTGGCATCCCAGGCCAAGGTTACCTGGGCGGCCTGGGCCTGGACGATCAGGCCCAGCAACAGCATGAACATTAAGGAAAGACCGATAATTTTGGAAAATAAACGGGGTGAGAAGAAGTCAAGATTATCCCTACGGACTGGGATCGCGCTCATGGCAATACCTCCTTAAATTTGCTGCTAAGCGAAATGCAGCCACAGGAGGTACCGCATTCGCCTGGCGACCCTGCTACCGTATGTGGCGACTAAAGCGTCACACGTAGGCCAGTGGCTTTGCGTCCCACCCTTTCGGATGGTTTGCCTTTTTCAGGTCTATTTGTTAGGACCCAAGGGTCCGATCTGCTCTATTGCAAGTTAAAGACCAACAAATAATCCAGGCTCCCAGAAAGAAATCAATAACAACTTCCAGTGATTAACTTCGGCAGCGAAGATCCCCGCATTTTGATCGTTTCTTAATTCTACAAATAAATGCTCCTAGCCGCAAAAATTGGATTTAGGCTAAAGGGCGGGTATTTATTGAATGGCTCAAAAGTGGAGGGAAGAGAGAATGAAACGGAATGAACAAGTCCATCCGTCCCTTTATCAGGTCCGGATGGACTTAACAATGAACCGTCGGGTATAAGTAAGTTAGTCTTGCAGCAATTGATCTACAAATTTAGCCACTTCCAGATTCAGCACCTGGTCTTTTTCAAATGGCGCCCGACCTTCCAGATCGGCTTCGATGATTTGATTATTGTAGGGCAGGAACCCCAGGAAGGTGAACCCTGGAAGCTGTTTGAGTAGAAATTCCTTGTCGTTTTCGTTGCGGACTTTGTTGCCGACTAAAACTATATTTTTCAGGCCCAAGTCCTGGGCCAGCTTCTTGATTTGATGGGCCGTCTCAATGCTTCGCTTGCCGGGCTCCACTACCACAATCAACTTATTGACCGACGAGGCGGTTCCCCGGCCCAAATGTTCGATCCCGGCCTCCATATCCAGGACCACCACTTCGTCCCGGGCCAGGATCAGGTGGGTGATCAGGGTCTTGAGCATCACGCTCTCCGGGCAGATGCAGCCGCCGCCGCCCCGCTTGACCCCACCCATGACCATGACCCGGATATTGCCTTTCTGAACCGAGAGCTTCTCCGGCAGGTCGCTCACGTGGGGGTTTAATTTAAAAAAGCTCCCCATGGTACCGGTCTTGGATTCGGTCCGCTCCTCGATCAGCTCCTTCATCTCGGAGATGGGGACGATCAATTCCGGGTGTTCGATTCCCAGCGCACCGGCCAGGTTGGCGTCCGGGTCGGCATCAATGGCCAGGACCTTGTTCCCCCGGTCACTGAAATTCTTGATAATCAAGGAGGCCAGGGTGGTCTTACCCACGCCCCCCTTTCCACTGATGGCTATTTTCATGAATGATCTCCCATCGTAACTGGAATTAGGTTAATATAGGTAAATTCTAACCCTTTTCCCCCCCGCCGGCAATACAAAATGGAAAGGTAAGCGATGTTTGGAGACCAGGAGGATAAAAGTCTAAAGCGGCACTCAGGTTTTTAAATCAAGTTGTTCGATCAGTGTATGGGCAAACTGGATTAGAAAATTTTCCTGGGCGGGATTGGCGTATTGAACGCAATCGCAGCGGAACTTGCCGCGGGCCCGGACCAGGAACTCAAATTTGATAAAATCCTTGCCCACCTCAATGGCCAGGTAATGGGGTCCGCAGGCCCGGTGCTCCCATTGAACGGGACCAAGCAGGTCGGAAGGTAGTTCCAACCAGAAGATTTCTCCCAGGCCCGAGGGCAGAGTATGGGTCCGCAGGTAGTCCCGGACCCGTTCCATATCTTTTTTGGGGACTTCATCCAGTAGAACCTGGCGCATGCCCATCCCTTTCTGATTTTCTGGCCTGGGAAAAGGCGTCCCAAACGTTGTAGGCCCAGAAGGCAACTAACAGGATCACTAAGATCAGCAAAACCGTTTTGCTTTGCCGACCCAACGCCTGGGTAATGGTTTGAAAACGATGGGGATCTTTTTCCAGCAACTCCCAGTTCAGGGACAGCATCACCTGGTTAAGGTCATAAATAACCTTGAATAACAAGGCCATAAAGAAGATGGAAAAACCAGCAATAAACAGGCCGGCTTTGGGAAACTGGCGGTTGATGATCTGTCCAACCCCGGGCATCAGCGCGGATAAGAGGGGAGCGGTGATAGTGCGCTTCATCATTTTTTTATAGCGGTTTCTCCGGCTCCTGTCAATCCCGGTATTTTTTTGCTAAAGGGATCATACCTGTGATAATAAGTCCGAAGGATGTTTATTTAACAGTTTAATCAAATTTATCATAAAGGAATATTTTTCTCATGGAACAACGACCAAATCCAGTTCACGTCAGTTGCCCTTTTTTTATGCTCAGAGATCGGTATCTCCCTTTGATTCTGGAAAACCGAATTTCGGTGGAGATC
Organism: uncultured delta proteobacterium; assembly: GCA_963743305.1. Taxonomy (GTDB): domain Bacteria; phylum Desulfobacterota; class RBG-13-43-22; order RBG-13-43-22; family RBG-13-43-22; genus CAVQSS01. Next base: position 28,182 of record CAVUPH010000008.1, on the reverse strand, counting down.
GGGGTGGACGCTGAGGTGCTGGACGACTGCCCGGCAGCCGACATGAAGAACATAGCGGATACGTTAATCCAGGCCGAATTGAACTGTTCCCTCCATGCCCCTTTTTTGGATTTGTCCTTGGGGGCCATCGATCCAAAAATCCGTCGGGTTTCTTTGGAGCGGATGGAACAGGTAATCCGCCTGATCCCGATTTTCCAACCCCGGTGGGTGGTCTGCCACGCGGGCTACGAGGCTCGGCATTACCAGGACCGTCAAGAGGATTGGCTGAAAAACAATACCGAATCTTTGAAACGGCTTTTGTCCCTCTTGGAGGGGACCGGGGTCCCCCTGATGGTGGAAAACGTGTTTGAAAGAGAACCCGGTCGTTTGAAGGATTTATTTGAGGCCATCTCCTCCGCCGAATTGCGTTTTTGCCTTGACGCGGGCCATCATCGCCTCTTTAGCCGAACCGATCTGGAGGACTGGCTCGATGTCTTGGGACCTCACCTGGGTATGCTCCATCTTCATGACAACCAGGGGCAATGGGACGACCATCTGGCCCTGGGGCGGGGGTGCATCGATTTCCTCGGCCTTTTCAATCAGCTTAAGATCAGAGGATTACAGCCTTTTATCACCATTGAACCCCACCAGGAGGACTGGGTCCGCGAAAGTTTGGCGTTCCTGGCCACGCACTGGCCCTGGAAGTAACCTCCCCTTCAAACTCCCCCCGGTTTATTCTTGACAGTTCAACTATTTTAAGTAAGTTTGGGAAGGAACGGCAACCTAACTGCAGATCCGGTGGCCGCACCGGACGTTTCATTATTTGGAGGATGTATGGAATATAAACCCACTTTGAATCTGCCCCAAACGGATTTTCCCATGAAGGCCAACTTGGCCCAGAGGGAACCGGAATGGTTGCGCCACTGGGAGCAGAACCGGTTATATGAGCGGATTCGAGAGAACTCGGCGGGGCGTCCAAAATTCATTTTGCACGACGGTCCCCCCTATGCCAACGGCCATATCCATATGGGGACGGCCTTCAACAAGATACTAAAGGATATAATTATCAAGTCCAAGCAAATGTCCGGTTTCGATGCTCCTTATGTCCCCGGCTGGGACTGTCACGGTCTGCCCATCGAACACCAAGTGGATAAAGAATTGGGCGTCCAAAGACAAACCCTCTCCCAACTGGAGGTGCGGCAAAGGTGTCGGGCCTACGCCGAAAATTTTATCGAGATCCAAAAACAGGAGTTTAAACGGTTGGGTGTTTTAGGGGAATGGGAGAATCCCTATCTAACCATGAATTTCTCCTATGAGGCGGTTATTATTCGTGAATTCGGGCGATTTGCCCTCCAGGGGGACGTGGTTAAGAGCAAGAAACCCATCTACTGGTGCACTTCCTGTAAGACGGCCCTAGCCGAAGCCGAAGTGGAATACGAGCCGCACATCTCTCCTTCGATTTTCGTCAAGTTCCCGTTGGTGGATGATTTAAGCCTTCAGTACCTAGCATTAAAGGACAAAAATGTTTCGGTTTTAATCTGGACCACCACTCCCTGGACCATTCCGGCCAACCTGGCCCTGGCCTTCCATCCGGATTACAGTTACGTGGCGGTTGAGGAGGGGAAAGAAGTATTTATTGTGGCCAAGGGGCTTCTGGAGAAGGTCGGGCCACGGGTCGGCTGGACCATGCCCACTATCCTGGCTGAATTGGATCCCTGCTTTCTGGAGGGCAAGAAGTGCCGGCATCCTTTGTATGACCGTGAATCGGTTATTATCCTGGCCCCTTACGTCACCCTGGAAGACGGCACCGGAGTGGTCCATACGGCACCGGGCCACGGGCAGGAGGATTACGAGAGCGGACTGCGCTACAATCTGGAAATTTATTCTCCGGTGGATGACGCTGGGCGATTTACCCCGGAAGTGGGCTTTTTTGCCGGAGAATTCGTCTTCGAGGCCAACGAAACCATCAAAAAGAAACTGCGAGCGGTAGAGGCCCTGAAGGGGGAAGAGGCTATCGAGCATAGTTACCCCCATTGCTGGCGCTGCAAGCGGCCGGTGATCTTTCGGGCCACGGAGCAATGGTTTATTTCCATGGAGAAAAACGGGCTTCGTCAAAAGGCCCTGGAGGAGATCGAACGGGTCATCTGGACTCCCGCCTGGGGAAAGGACCGAATCTACGGAATGATGGTCTCCCGTCCCGACTGGTGCCTGTCCCGGCAGCGCTCCTGGGGGGTCCCCATCCCGGCCTTTTATTGCCTGGAGTGCGGGCGGTGGCTGGTAACCCAGGAAATCTTATCCCATCTGGAGGAGCTGGTTTCCCTTCAGGGATCCGATGTCTGGTTTTCCCTCCCGGAGGAAGCCTTGCTCCCGGAAGGGACGTCTTGTCCTCATTGCCGGGGGAAGGCTTTCCGGAAAGAGACCGATATCCTGGATGTCTGGTTTGATTCCGGGGTGAGCCACGCCGGCGTGCTGGAAGCCCGGTCCTATCTGCGGTCTCCCGCCGACCTTTACCTGGAGGGAAGCGATCAGCATCGGGGCTGGTTTCACAGTTCTTTGCTGACCTCCGTCGGGACTCGGGGGAAGGCGCCTTATCAGGGCGTCCTGACCCATGGGTTCGTGGTAGACGGCCAGGGCAAAAAGATGTCCAAGTCGTTGGGAAATGTTATCTTTCCCGAGGAAGTGATTAAAAAATATGGCGCCGAGATTTTGCGCCTTTGGGTATCGGCCGAGGATTACCGTGACGATATCCGCATTTCGCCCCAGATCCTTAAACAACTTACCGAGGCCTATCGCCGGATTCGCAATACCTGCCGCTTCCTGCTGGGCAACCTCTCCGACTTCAATTTCCAAAGGGATCACCTGCCTGCCCCGGAACTGGAGGAACTGGATCGCTGGGCGCTCCACCAACTTCAGAAGGTCATTGCCCGGGTTCGGCGGGCCTTTGAGCGCTATGATTTTCACGTGGTCTATCATACCCTTTATCAATTCTGTACCAATGAATTGAGCGCCTTCTATTTGGATATTCTTAAAGACCGGCTGTATACCAGCGCCCCTCAAGCCCGGGCCCGACGCTCGGCCCAAACGGCCCTCTGGCAGTTGCTCCAGGGATTGGTCCGGCTAATGGCTCCCGTCCTCTCCTTTACCGCCGAGGAGATTTGGGCCCAACTTCCGGAACAGGAAAGGGAAGCGGAAAGCGTCCATCTAGCCCAATTTCCGGAGGTCGACCCTGTTCTTCTGGATGACGCCCTGGAGCGGCGCTGGGAAAACCTGCTACTGTTGCGGAGCGAGGTAACCCGGGCACTGGAAAGGGCCCGCCGGGCTCAGGTGATCGGCCATCCTCTGGATGCGGAGGTGCGCCTGCTCCTCCCAGAGTCCTGGAAGACGCTGATTCCAGCCTACCGGGAAATGTTGCCCAGCCTGTTAATCGTCTCCCAGGTCACTGTGGTCAACCAACCGGAAACCGGAGAAGGCTACCCCGGGGAGACCATTCCGGGGTTGACCGTCTGGGTGGCTAAAGCCCAGGGAGAAAAATGCGAGCGCTGCTGGAATTTCAGTTCGGAAGTGGGGAGTTTCCCAGACCATCCTACCCTCTGTCGGCGGTGTTTCCAGGCCCTGGAGGAAATTGGCCGTTCCCATGATCGCTAAACGGCTCATTCCTTTTGGACTATCTTTTGCCGGGGTGGTGATTCTGGATATCCTCAGCAAACAGGCGATCCTGAATCATTTGCCTCTCCACTATTACCGAGAGGTGATCCCCGGGTTTTTTAACCTGGTCCATATCCGCAATCGCGGGATGGCCTTCGGGATTTTCAATACGGCAGCGGGGTCCTGGAAAGACCTGATACTGGTTTTTTTCCCTTTAATCGCCGTAGCCGGGATCTTATGGATCCTGTTTCGTTATCCGAAAGTGACCCCCGGTATGTCGTTGGCCTTGGGGGCTATTTTAGGCGGCGCCCTGGGAAATCTTTTGGACCGTCTGCGTTTTCAGGAAGTGGTGGATTTTTTGGATTTCTACTGGAGGGGTTTTCATTGGCCGGCCTTTAATGTGGCCGATTCGGCCATCACGTTGGGGGTTGGTTTTTTAGTATACCATTTTTGGAGGGAAGGCTGACCGTGTTCCCGACCCTTTTCCACTGGGGGGGATTTTCTCTGCACGCCTATGGGCTTTTTATCGCCGTGGGCTTTTTACTCGGCATCGGCCTGGCCCTCAAGGAAGCCCGCCGGCAAGACCTTCCCGGAGAACGTATCCTGGATCTTTCCCTGGTCATCATTATTTCGGCCATTATCGGATCCCGGCTGTTATATACGATTATCCATTACCCTCAGTATCTTAAGGCTCCTCTCTCGATTTTCAAGATCTGGGAAGGCGGACTGGTCTTCTTTGGGGGATTGATTTTAGCCTTTATAGCTGGCGGCTGGTATATTAATAAAGTCGGTCTGCCTTTTTGGAAAACCGCGGATCTGTTGGCCCCCTCTCTCGCCTTAGGGCAGGTCTTCGGACGCCTGGGCTGTCTGGCGGCCGGGTGCTGTTACGGCCGTCCCACCGATGTCCCCTGGGCCATCACCTTCTCTGATCCAGAAAGTCTGGCCCCCACCGGCATCGCCCTTCATCCCACCCAACTGTATGAATCCGGAGCGGCGCTGGTCCTGTTTATTCTTTTGATCCTGTTGCGCAGAAAAGAGTTTTTTGTCGGGCAGCTCATTGTGGTCTATTTGTTTTTTTCCGGTTGGGCCCGCTGGGCGATTGAATTTTTCCGGGGGGACTACCGCGGGAATCTAATGGGCGGCGGCTGGAGCGATACCCAATACCTCAGCGGATTGATCATCCTTTTTTCTTTGTTTTTGGGCTTGTATTTGTTGAAAGAAAAAAGAAAACCCTAAAAAAAAACTTGCCAATTTTTATTGGTTATATTAGACCACAATTTTGATCGGTCAGAAGGGGGGGGGTCCATTCTCCCATTCTTTTTTCGTCCTTATATATTTTCAACAGGACATGAAAGGGGATTATTTTGGTTATCTTGGAGGAACTAAGATACAGTAGAGACCATTCTTGGGCCCGCCTGGACGACGACAACCGGATCACCATCGGGATCACCGATTACCTCCAGGAGGAACTAGGAGAACTCAACGGAATTGATCTTCCCGAAGAGGGGGATGAGGTCGTTAAAGACGAACCTTTCGGATCAATCGAAGCCCAGTTGTCGGTGAACGATCTCTTTTCCCCCCTCACCGGGGAAATCGTGGAAGTCAATGCCGAACTTTTGGACGCTCCGGAAATCATCAACGAAGATCCCTACCAGGATGGTTGGATTATTCGGGTGGATATTCCCTCCGCTACCGAATTCTTTGAACTCCTGACCGCCGAAGAGTATGAGGAATACATTAAAGAAATTCGAGGCGTTGAGGAAGAAGAGGAGGATGAGGAGGAGGAAGAAGAGTAAGGAAACCCCTTGTTCGACCAGTCGACCATTCTTCAAATAGCGGACCTCCTCCGAAAGTCGCAATTGACCGTGGCCTTGACCGGCGCCGGAATATCCGTGGAGAGCGGAATTCCTGCCTTCAGGGGAAGTCAGGGGTTATGGGATCGATATGATCCCTTAGAATATGCCCATATTGATGCCTTTCTAGCCGATCCCGGTAAAGTCTGGCGGATGCTGGCCGAATTGGGGGGTATGGTGGACCAGGCCCGGCCAAATCCGGCGCATTTAGCCCTGGCCCAGTTGGAAGATTGGGGCCTTTTAAAGGCCGTCATTACCCAGAATATTGATGCCCTGCACCAAAGGGCCGGGAACCGGGAGGTCATCGAATTTCACGGCAATGGGCAGAGTCTGCGCTGCCTGCAATGCGGAAAGGTTTTCACCAAAGGCGCAATTTCTCTTGTCCGTCCTGCCCCCGCGTTGTACCTGTGGGGGGATATTGAAACCGGAGGTGGTTTTTTTCGGCGAACCCATTCCGGGACAGGCCAACCAGCGGGCCTTTGAACTCGCCCGAACCTGTGAGGTGATGCTGGTGATCGGAACCTCCGCACTGGTGGCCCCGGCCAGCTTCCTCCCGCAAACAGCCAAACAGAACGGAGCCGTGCTGATTGAGATTAACCTGGAACGAACCCACCTTTCCGATTCCTTCTCGGACTATGTTCTGGAGGTTCCGGCCAGCCAGGCCTTGTCGGCGCTGATCGAGCAGCTTCGTCCTTAGGCCGAGCGGACCAGGGGGAACCAATTCGCCGGGGATTGGGTTTGATACGGCCCTGATCGACCAATCAGGAAAAAAATTTAACCAGAAGCTCTGGGTCGGGGTCTTAAATTCAATTGGTGATGGTTTGTTCTCGTGGGTGGGTATCCCACGTCTGTTTTGTCTGGCCGATTGGAGTTTAATCTACCTCATAGCGAATCAGGATCCCTCATTGAACTTTATTCAGCAAAATGAAATTTTATCCATGGTCGCCCATGCCGGAGCGATGGTCAAGTTCGTCTTGCTCCTGTTGTTGGCCTTTTCCGTGATCTCCTGGACCATTATTTTTATGAAGTACCGAATCGTTCATCGGGCCCGCAAGGAAACCAACCTGTTTCAGGAGATCTTTTGGCAGAGCAAAAGCCTGGCTAAGGCTTATGCCGAATCCAAGGAACTTCACTATAGTCCGGTGGCGGAGGTCTTTCGGGTAGGGTACTTGGAACTCGGCCGACTTCACAAAATGCAGCAGGAAAGCGATAACGCCGGAAAGGGGGAAGGGGCGGATATCTTGACGGCTAATTTGGTTCATTTTGAAAGCATTCCCCGGGCGTTAAGGGCGGCCATGAATTCTCAGGTGACCCGCCTCGGTTATGCCCTGACCTTTTTAGCCACCACCGGGAATACCGCACCGTTTATCGGTCTGTTTGGAACGGTCTGGGGGATCATGAATTCCTTTCACAGCATCGGTTTGCGGGGGGGGGCCAATTTGGCCGTGGTGGCCCCGGGGATCTCGGAGGCCCTGATCGCTACGGCCACTGGTTTAGCGGCGGCCATTCCCTCGGTAATTTTCTACAATTATTTTTCCAATCAGGTTCGCCTGCTGGAGTCCGAAATGGCCAGTTTTTCATCGGATTTCTTAAACATGCTGGAAAGGGATATGTTGCGGCGAACGGGAGGCAAACGGTAATCAGCATGCAAGGCGGAGGCGGCGACCGCCGCTTGATGTCGGAAATCAATGTCACCCCTTTAGTGGACGTGATGCTGGTGCTGCTGATTATCTTTATGGTGGCCGCTCCGATGATGATGCAGGGATTGGATATCCAGTTGCCCCAAACCCAGGCCAAGCCTATTCCCTCCCGGGAGGAACGGTTGGTTATTACTTTAAGCAAAAAGCAGGAGATTTTTATCAATCAATACCGGGTCAGCCGGGAAGAATTACAGGAGAAGTTGAAAGCCCTTTATCAGGCGAACAAGGAAAGCGAGGTCTTCCTGCGGGCCGATAAGTCCCTGTCTTATGGTCTGGTGGTTCAGGTCATGGCCGATATCAAGAATGCCGGAATTGAACGCCTGGGAATGGTGACAGAAAGTCCTCCGGAAAAGAAATGATCCTTCAGGCGGTTCCTGATTGGAAAAAACCGGACGTGGAGAAGAACTGGGGCTGGATGCTGGTTTTTTCTCTGGGGCTGCACCTGTTATTAGTGGTTTTCTTTTTTCAATGGATCCCGCGGGGCCAGATAGTCGACCCGCTGGAGGCGGCATATACGGTCAACTTGATCTCCCCGGGTGAAGGACCCGGTGGCGGACCGGAAGCCCCCCGGTCTGCGGATCCGGCATCGCTCCCCGCCTCGGCCAAACCCGTTTCCCCCAAACCTAAGGAAATCCCCCCACCCCGAGCCGCTGATCCGGTACCGCTCCCCGCCCCGGCCAAACCCGTTTCCCTTAAACCTAAGGAAATCCCCCTAACCAAAGCAGTGGAGACGCCTCCTCCCCCTCGACGTCGATGACTCCCAGTCTCTGGATAAGGCCCTGGAAAAGATCAAGAAAAAAATTGATCAGGAAAAAAATCTAGAAAGGTCTTTCCATCAACTGGAAAATAAGGTAAAAAATCAAGAGGCCTTGGGGCAGGCCTTGGCCCGTCTGGAGCGAAAACAGGCTAAGGCCGATAAAACCGGGGGAAGTCCTGCGGTTCGAGGCGGGAGCGGAAATGGAATCATTGCCTCCACCGGTCAGCCGGGTTCGGGCGGGGTAGGGATGCAATTCCAAATTTATCATGCCGCCCTGCGCAGCCGGATCAAAAAAAACTGGTTTCTTCCTGAAGGTTTGCTGAAAAAAACGGATATTTCTGCTGACATCCTGGTGCGCATAGCCCAGAATGGGAGGATCGAAGAAACCCGATTTGAGCGTAAATCGGGCAACGAAACCTTTGATCAGGAGGTCGTCCGGACCCTGAAGAAAAGTGAACCCTTGCCTCCCCTCCCGGAAGGGTATCCCCGAAGCAGTTATGAAGTGGTTTTGACTTTCCATTCCTTGGATTTAAGCAGCCACTAGAAATCAATCGCCGAGATTGCCGATGAAGAATAGATTTACTAATAAAAACAGATGGCTGGTCCTGTTGATTTTTTTCTGGACCGGAAGCCTGATCGTGGGGATGCCCACTTCTCTTTTCAGCCGGGCTACGATCGATATCGATTCTCCGACGGCGAAAAGAATCGCCATTGTTGTTCCCGATCTAGTTAACCTGGGAACGGGGGAACCCGCCTTAGGCGGAATTCTACCTCAGTTATTGGTCAGGGACTTGGAATACACCGGCTTTTTCCGAGGGGTGGACCCCAAGGCCTTTCTGGGAAAAGAGGACGAAAAAAATCCGGATTTCCAGGCCTGGGGTCTAACCGGGGCCGATCTATTGGTCAAAGGGAATTATCAGGCGACCGGTTCGGGGTTCCAGACGGATTTTCGCCTTTATGATGTCCAACAGGGTCGACAGCTCCTGGGGAAACAGTATTCGGGTGGGGCCAAGGATTATAAAAAGATGGTCCACCGTTTTGCCGATGAGATCCTTTACCTCCTGACCGGTGAATACGGGTTTTTTCAGACCCAGATTGCCTTTGTCTCCACCACTTCGGGAAAAAAAGAGATCTATCTGGCCGACTTTGACGGTTCCAACTTCAATCGACTGACTCATCACAATTCCATTTCCCTGTCTCCCCGCTGGTCCCCCACGGGCCGGGAGATCGCTTACACCTCCTATAAAGACGGCAACCCTTCCCTGTATCTGCTGCAACTGCCTGGTGGACATTCCCTGCGGATTTCCAATCGCCCGGGATTGAATATCTCTCCGGCCTGGTTTCCCGGAGGCGAATCGTTAGCGGTGGCCCTCAGCCAATCGGGAGGGAATTCGGAAATATATCAGATCAGCCGGACCGGGAACATCCTGCAGCGTCTGACCTACGGAGCGGCCATCGACGTTTCCCCGGCCTGGTCTCCAGACGGTAAACAGATGGCCTTCGTCTCCAACCGATCCGGCAACCCGCAGATTTATATCATGCAGGTGGCTACCAAGGAAACCCGTCGGGTAACCTTTCAGGGAAATTACAACGTCAACCCGGTCTGGTCGCCGAAAGGGGATCGGATTGCTTACGCCTCTATGGCCGGGAATCATTTTGATATCTATACCCTGGTCCTGAAAAATGGGGAAATCCAGCGCCTGACCTTTGGGGGGAACAATGAGTCCCCGGATTTCTCCCCGGACGGCCGGATGATCATCTTCAGTTCATCCCGTCAGGGCAAATCGGCTCTTTATGTCATGAACCTTAGCGGGGCCAACCAGAGGCGAATCACCTTTTTAAACGGAGAACAGTTCAGCCCCTCTTGGGGACCCAGAAAATCTGAAAATTAAATTTGGAAAAGGAGGTAATCGTGGTGAAAACAAAACATACGGGTTTAGGATGGCTGCTGGTGCTTTTGATCCTCTCCAGTTTTTTCCTGCTGGCCTGCAGCAAAAAGGCGATCAAGTCCGAGGGGCTGACGGCTACCCCGGGGAGCGAACAGGTGAAAGAGGATGATGCCGAGAAGGCCAAAAAACATGCTCGGATACGGGAACAGGAATTGACCGAGCAACAGCTTCGGGAAAAGGCGTTGGCAGAAGAAGAGGCCCGCCGCCGGGCCATGGCCGGCGAATTCGAAAATGAAGATGTTTATTTCGAGTTTGATCAATTCGTCCTCTCCGATTCCGCCAAGGCGGTCTTGAACAAAAAGGCCAAGTGGCTGAAAGACCACCCGAATGGCAAGGCCCTGATCGAAGGCCACTGCGACGAAAGAGGGAGCACGGAGTATAACCTGGCCCTGGGGCAAAAACGGGCGGAGGCCGCCATGCAATTTATTCTGGCCCTGGGCATCAACCCCAGCCGGGTCTCGACCATCAGTTATGGAAAAGAAAAGCCGGCGGACCCGGGGCATGATGAAGCCGCTTGGGCCAAGAACCGCCGGGCCCATTTTGTCTTAAAATAAGCACTGAATTTCAGTATCCCTATCAGGAGTTTTACTATGAGAACCGCTTGGTATGCTTTGGCTGGCCTCTGGGTGCTTACTTTTATGGGGGGGTGTGCGGCCCGGGATGATATGGTAGTTTTGGAGAACCGACTGTATAACCAGCAGCGGCAGATTGAACAGTTCAAAGAGGAAATCGGACTGTATAAAAATCAATTGAACGCCCGGGCCGAGCAGATCCAAAAAAAGATGGAAAACGTCCAACAGCCGCTGTTGGAAAACCAGGCCAATTCCTTGAGCGAGATCGAGAAGGTCAAAAGTCGCCTGCAGGTCGTCCAGGGCCGTCTGGAGGCGCTGGAGTATGTTCAGAAAAAAGAGCCCAATGCCCGGGAGGCCCTGGACTCCCTGACCAAGGACCTTAAGGACGTCCAGTTTCGTCTCCAGCGGCTGGAACAATCGGCCGCTTCGACCGCCGCGGCGGCCTCCGAATCGGCCAAAACGGAAAAGAGTAAAGAGAGCCCCAAGGAACCGCAGGAGGAGAAGGCCAAGGCCAAACCTGATTCCCCGGAGGAACTGCTTGGAGACGCCCGGGAGGCTTATAAAGAGAAAAATTTTGAAGAGGCCAAGAAAAAATTCGATGAATACCTGAAACAGTCCCCCAAAGGGAAAAACCGGGAAGAAGCCTTTTTCAAAATAGCGGAGAGTCTTTATGAGTTAAAGGCCTATGAGGAATCGATCCTGGCTTATCAAAAGCTAATTAAGGCCAATTCCAAAGGCGCATTGGTTCCGGCCGCCTTATTCAAGCAGGCCTTGGCCTTTATTCAGCTTAAGGATAACGGCAGCGCCAAACTACTCCTTGAAAAAATTACAAAGGAATACCCTAAATCCGAGCAGGCGCCCCTGGCCAAGAAGAAACTTAAAACATTATAACCTTGAGAGTCGGAGTCTTCAGCTTCAGCGGCCAAAGGTCAGGATAAAGTCTTCCAATAATAAACGATCGGTGCCCCCGCTGGTCTTAAGCTGGCGGTCTATGTGCTGGAGGGATTCCAGGGAACGGATCAGTTCGGATAAACTGAAATTTTGGGCGCCCTTGAAGGTATTGAAGAGGGCAAAAGGATGGAGCCGGGAAAGGGCCTCAGGGAGGCCCTCTTTCTGCATGCGGGGCAGGATGTTCTGACTGAAGGGCCGATAATCTTCCAGACGATGAGCCTCCTGAGGTCCTGAAAGGGCCAGCCTTTCGAGGGCCAGGAGAAAGCGGCGAAAGGCATTGATCAGGCCGCCTAAGATCGGCAGGGGATGGTAGCCTTGTTCCCAGAGCCTTCTCAAAATGCGCATTCCCTCAGGGGCGTTTTTTCGGCCCAGAGCGGCGGTCAACTCATAAATCGGTTCCTCTCGGTTGGTGGCTACGAGGGCCTCGACGGCCTCCGGGGCAATCCGTTTTTCCTCCGAATAAGTCACCAATTTCTGGATTTCCATTTCCAGTAGTCCCAGATCGGGACCGACCCTTTCCAAAAGCAGGGCTTCAGCCGCCTTTTCAATCTGTTTTCCTTCTCGGCCCAAGCGATCCTGCAGATAGCGCCGGGAAGCCGCCGTTTGTTCGTTTTTTCTAGCTTTTTTAACTGTCAGATCAATCACCAGACCCCGCTGGGCGATGGTCTTAACCAGAGTTTTGGAGGAGGCTAGTTCCTCCGAGAGGATAATCAGAACGTGACTTTCCGGGAAGCCGCCTTGCAAGGCCTGCTCCAAAAGCATTTCAGGGTTGACCCAATCCCCCGGGTGATGGACCCAATAGGCCAGGGCTTGATCCAGCCATCCGGGAAGGGCTTCTCCTGGCGGGGGGGGAATGACTTTTCTAAATAAAGAGGTCAGTCCCGGGAGATCACCCGCCGAGGCCGGCTGCCGGGATTTCGGTAGAAGCCGCGAAAGGTTTTGAATGCAACGTTCAGGCCGTTTCTTCTCCCAAGCTTCTTCGGCCTTTGACCAGAGGAGGGCTTCCGGTTCGGCGGGCTTGAGGACCGCCGGATTCTTGAGCGATACGACCTTTCGTCCTGGGAAAAAAGGATAGGTACGGAGGCGTTCAATCAGGGTGGTGATTTCCTCTTTCTCCCCGTCGACCAGTTCCCAATTCAGTGCCCGCATCGCCTCTGGGATCAAGGCTTCCAGAAGTTGCTCATGGACCTGTCGGGCTAAAAAAGGGTCCCCGGCGATCAGATAAACCGGGGCAGCCTTTCCAGCCTGAAGCTGCTCGATAATACCGGCTAAATCACTATAGAACCTGGTGGGCATGGATCCTCCTCCGAGTGAAAAGAGGGAGGGAAATGGCGATTCCTAAAATTAAAACCCCCGATGAACGGGGGTTTTGGTGAAAACGAGACAAATTAGGGGTTAGGACTCTAATACAAAGATAACTTCCATCCGGATGCGATATTCGACCAGCTTGTTGTTTTCAACCGCCACCCGCTGTTCCAAGATCCTTATTCCCGTGACACCCCGTAAGGTCTTGGTCGCCCTTTTGAACCCCGTCTGAAGGGCATCATCAAAACTCTTGGGAGAGGCTGAAATAATTTCGGTAACTCTGGCTATTCGATTGGTCATGGTATCACCTCCTTTCAGTTTTCAGGTTTTGGCGCCGACCTACTCAGGTCGGCGGGTCAATCCCTTTCCTGGAAGTGCATTCAGGATAATAATCGCCTAGCTCAAAGAGCGGCTTCTGGTAAAGATCGATTACTTTTCTTGTATTTCAGTTTAACATAGTAAAGTTTTTATTAGCAAGGGAAAGATGATGGGATCGAAAAAAGTTAAAAGATCATTTCCCCAAGCTTTTATCAAAAAAGGGCAATCGTCGCGGGGCGCCAGGGAAAAATTTTCATGCCTGGAAGATGGTCAACTATTTTAGGGCCTTGACTTTTACCTCCGGCCCAATATATATTCTATATTAAAATCTTTCTCCCTGGGGACATTGTGAGACTTATGGAATGGAAATTATTTGAATTGCTTGAAGAAAAAATTGATCGACTGATAGCCCAGGTTAATAAATTTTCAAATGAAAACAATGAGTTAAAGAAAGAAATTTCGGAACAATCCGAGCAGGTGCAACAAGCCCGCGAACAGATGGACGCCCTGGAAGAAGAAAAAACGCTCTTGCGGGAGAAGGTGGACCACATTCTGCAAAAAATTGCAAAACTTGTGGACTGATGAAGCCCCGTGGCCAATCTGCTTAAAGCTGAAATTTTAGGTCAGGAATTTACCTTAAAGGGGGATTTGGAAGAACAGGCCCTGGAAAAGGTGGCCGCTTATTTGAAGGAAAAGATAAGGGAGATTCAAGTCAATATGCCGGGAGCCAATAAGGTTCAACTCTCGGTTTTGGCGGCCCTGAATATTACCTATGATTATTTTTTATTGAAAGAAGAATTCGATCGGACAATGAATACCCTGGAAACCAAAAGCCGGCAATGGTTACGCAAGCTGGAGACCGGGGTGCCGCTGTCACCCTCTTCGGAGGTTTAATATATACCGAATATGCGGAAGGAATCGATGAGCTTGTTACGCCTCGGACGATAGGGCCTGAGTATATAATGAATAAGAATCCCTGGGACGCGTTGCAGCTTTGAACCGCCGGTCAGTCCTTTAGTTAGTCTTTGCCGACTGAACATCCCTGCTTTTCCTTCCCCAAAGACCAAATGACAATCTTGTCCTGATCGCACCAAGGTGTGGTCATCAAGTAACGGGTGTATAAAACATGAACGCTTCATCTCCTTTAATTCTGTTGTTTAGTGGACTGATTTTAGCCCTTTTCTTTGGGATCCTGGTCGGATTTTTTATTCGGAAAAAGTTTACTGAAAGCAAAGTGGAATCGATTGAAACACTTTCCCGAAAGATAGTTGAAGAAGCCAAAAAGGAGGCGGAGACGGTCAAGAAAGAGGCCATGTTGCAGGCCAAGGACAGCCTCTATCAAATGAAAATGGAGTTTGAAAAAGAGACCAAAGATCGGAAGCAGGAAATTCAAGATCAGGAGAAAAGACTGCTCTCCAAGGAGCAGAACCTGGATCGAAAAATGGAAGTCCTGGAAAAACGCGAAAACGAAATTGAAAAAAAAGAAAGGCATACCCAGCATAAAGAAAAAGAAGCCGTCGAGCTAAAGGAAAACCTTGAACGCCTGATGGAGGAACACCATCAAAAACTGGAGCAACTGGCCGGCATTTCCTCTCAAGAGGCCAAGAACCTGCTGATCCAATCCATGGAAAACGAGGCCAAGCATGAAGCGGCCAAGACCATGCGTCGTATTGAACAGGAGGCCAGGGAGGGGTCGGACAAGAAGGCCAAGGAGATCCTGGGCCTGGCGATTAAACGATACGCCGGGGATTATGTGGCCGAAAAAACCGTATCCTACGTCAACCTTCCGAATGAAGAAATGAAGGGACGGATTATTGGCCGGGAAGGTCGAAATATCCGAGCTATTGAAGCTGCTACCGGGATAGATTTAATTATTGACGATACTCCGGAGGCGGTAATCCTTTCGGGATTTAACCCGGTCCGTCGGGAGGTGGCCCGACTGTCTCTGGAACGGCTGATCAGTGACGGACGTATCCACCCGGCCCGGATTGAAGAGGTGGTCAAAAAAGTGTCCCAGGAAATGGAAGTTTCCATCCGGGAGGCCGGGGAGGCCGCAACTTTTGATGTCGGGGTTCACGGGATTCACCAGGAACTTGTTAAACTGATCGGTAAGTTGAAATATCGGTCAAGTTATGGTCAAAACGTCCTTCAACACTCTCTAGAAGTCGCCTTCCTCTGCGGGACTATGGCCTCCGAGTTGGGTCTGAATGTCAAACAGGCCAAGCGGGCCGGCTTGTTGCATGACATTGGGAAGGCAGTGGACCACGAGGTTGAAGGGCCTCATGCCGCTATTGGCGCCGATTTGGTCAAGCGGTATGGGGAATCGAATCGGGTGATCCATTCCATTGCCGCCCATCATGAAGAGGTCCAGCCCGAGTCGATTTTAGACGTCCTGATTCAAGCCGCAGACACCCTCTCGGGCGCCCGTCCCGGGGCTCGGAAGGAGATGCTTGAGACCTATGTCAAGCGACTGGAAGATTTGGAAAAAATAGCCCAATCATTTGACGGAATAGGGAAATCCTATGCCATCCAAGCCGGGCGGGAGATCCGCATTATTGTGGAGAGTGAAAAGGTTTCCGACAACGAACTCTTTATCCTTTCCCAGGGGATTGCCCGGAAAATTGAAGAGACGTTAACCTATCCCGGGCAGATCAAGGTCACGGTAATCCGGGAAATGCGGGCCGTGGAATATGCCAAGTAGCCGGCGCCAGGACCTGCCCTCCCAAGCGATTGACGTACCGACTTACTGGGTCATCATTCCATCATTCCATCATTCCATTATTCCCCTGCGGTCGGTGGTGGCTTCGTGCCGGTAACCATTCTTTTTATCGGGGATATCATCGGCAAGCCGGGGAGGCGGGTGGTGCGAGAACTCTTGCCCGGTTTGGTGAACCGGTACCAGGTGGATCTGGTGGTGGCCAACGGTGAAAACGCCTCCGGCGGTATCGGCCTCGCCGTCAAAGGGGCGGAAGAGCTGTTTGGATCCGGGGTCCAGGTCCTAACCTCAGGGAATCATATTTGGAAGAAGAAAGAAATTTACCCTTATATCCGGGAGAATCCGGATTTGATCCGGCCGTTAAACTATCCGGAGGGAACCCCCGGGGCCGGTTCGGTCATTAAGGAAACAGCCTCCGGAGTACCGGTGGCGATTCTTAATTTAATGGGCCGGATCTTCATGGAAGCCGTCGATTGTCCCTTCCAAACGGTGACCAAGGAACTGGGCCGCTTACGGGCCTCTACTCGGCTTATCCTGGTTGACTTTCACGCGGAGGCTACCTCGGAAAAAGTGGCCATGGGCTGGTGGCTGGATGGCAAGGTCAGCGCCCTTTTGGGTACCCATACCCATATCCAGACCTCCGACGACCGTATCCTCCCCCAGGGAACGGCTTATCTGACCGATGCCGGCATGACCGGTCCGGCCGATTCAGTGATTGGGGTAAAAAAGGAGATCGCCCTGGATCGGTTTCTGACCCAAATGCCCCACAAATTTGAAGTAGCCAAAAGAGATCTGGTCCTTGAAGGAGCGGTGGTGACCATCGATTCTGAAAACGGGAAGGCCGTAGCGATAACCCGTATTCGGGAAAGATTATCTGCTGAAAGCTGATCGCTGAGGATCACAAGCCATGGATGAGAATTTCTACCGGATCCTGATGGAAAGAGGATTCATCGAGCAGGCCACGGACCCGGAGGAGATGGCCGAATTGTTTGCTCGCGAGGCCGTCACGGCCTATATCGGTTTCGATCCAACCGCCGAGTCGCTTCACGTGGGCAGTTTGATCCCCATCATGGCCTTGGCGCACCTTCAGCGGCAGGGCCATGTCCCGATTGCCCTGGTGGGAGGCGGCACAGCCCTGATCGGGGATCCCAGCGGGAAAAAGGAAATGCGGCCGGTATTGGCCCGCGAGGAAGTGGCCCGCAACGCCGAGGGCTTACGAAGGCAATTATCCCGCTACCTGGTCTTGGACGGACGGCAGGGGCTGCTGTTGAACAATATGGACTGGCTGGTCCCCCTCAATTATATCGAATTTCTGCGGGATATCGGCCGTCATTTCAGCGTCAACCGCATGCTGACCGCTGAATCCGTGAAGCAACGTCTGGAAACCGGCCTCTCGTTTATTGAATTCAATTATCAACTTCTTCAGGCCTACGATTTTTTGCAGCTCTATAGCGACCATCATTGTCTACTCCAAATGGGCGGGAGCGACCAGTGGGGGAATATCGTGGCCGGGATGGAATTGATTCGTCGGGTCAAGGGAGGGAAAGCCTACGGACTGACCTTTCCTCTGATCGTCAGCAGTACCGGTGAAAAGATGGGCAAGACAGCTAAAGGAGCCGTCTGGCTCGATGCCAACCGGACCAGCCCCTATGAATACTATCAATACTGGATTAACACCTCGGATGAAGATACGGCACGGTTTTTAGCCCTTTTTACTTTTCTTCCCCTGGAACAGGTCCGGGACTTGACCCAAGAAGGCGGAGCGGCCCTCCGGAAGGCCAAGGAGGTGCTGGCCTTCGAGGCCACACAGATCACCCATGGGGCGGACGAATCAGAAAAGGCCCGCGAGGCGGCCCGTAGCCTTTTTTGCGGTCAGGGTCAGGACCTGGAGGCCCTGCCGTTCACGGTCTTGGATCCGGAGCGCTTGGAAAAAGGCATCGAGGCCTATCAGTTGCTGGTTGAAGTGGGTCTTTGCCGAACCCGGGGAGAGGCACGGCGCTTGATCGCCCAGGGAGGGGTGTCGCTCCAGGAGCGTCGGGTTCCGGCCTTTGATTGGCTGGTGGGGCTAAAAGACTTTCAAGACCGGCGGCTCCTGATCCGGGTGGGCAAAAAAAAGTATCATCTATTAAAAATTAATTGATTTAAAGCTTGACAGTACTTATAAATAAAGGTATAAATTTCTTTTTTGTTGAGGCGCTAAAAAAACCCTTGACAAGTTCTTTGAAACAAGTTAATATTTATTTTTTTTTTGATCTTTGAAAACTAAATAGTGAGCCCGTTTTGTGGTCCCTTTATAGTATGTTCTGAAGTTTAATTGGAGAGTTTGATCCTGGCTCAGAATGAACGCTGGCGGCGTGCTTAACACATGCAAGTCGAACGAGAAACCCCGGCTTGCCGGGGGAGTAAAGTGGCGCACGGGTGAGTAACGCGTGGGTAA
>CAVUPH010000008.1:0-7500 GCA_963743305.1 uncultured delta proteobacterium | reverse complement strand
AGGCTAAATACTAACCGACGACCGATAGTGGACAAGTACCGTGAGGGAAAGGTGAAAAGTACCGGGGGACCGGAGTGAAATAGTACCTGAAACCGTTTGCTTACAAGCTGTGGAAGGACTATGTCGCGCTTTCGGGCGTGACAGTCTGACTGCGTGCCTTTTGCATAATGAGTCAGCGACTTACTCTATGTAGCGAGGTTAAGCCGAACGAGGCGGAGCCGGAGCGAAAGCGAGTCTTAATATGGCGTATTAGTTACATGGAGTAGACCCGAAGCCAGGTGATCTATCCATGACCAGGGTGAAGTTTCGGTAACACGAAATGGAGGCCCGAACCCACTAACGTTGAAAAGTTAGGGGATGAGTTGTGGATAGGAGTGAAAGGCTAATCAAACCTGGAAATAGCTGGTTCTCCCCGAAATATATTTAGGTATAGCCTTGCAGATTACGCAACGGGGGTAGAGCACTGGATGGGCTAGGGGTCCTACCAGATTACCAACCCCAACCAAACTCCGAATACCGTTGACGCTTACTGCAGGAGTCAGTCTACGGGTGATAAGATCCGTGGTCGAAAGGGAAACAACCCAGATCGCCAGCTAAGGTCCCTAAATATGTGCTAAGTGTTAAAGGATGTGGAAACGCCCAGACAACCAGGAGGTTGGCTTAGAAGCAGCCACCCTTTAAAGAAAGCGTAATAGCTCACTGGTCAAGTGACTCTGCGCCAAAAATTCACGGGGCTAAGCACATTACCGAAGCTGCGGGATGTCCGCCTCTGGCGGAAATCGGTAGGGGAGCATTGTAGCCACCTGCGAAGCCGGACCGTGAGGACCGGTGGAGGAACTACAAGAGCGTATGCTGACATAAGTAGCGATAATGCAGGTGAGAAACCTGCACGCCGTAAGCCTAAGGTTTCCTGAGTAAAGTTAATCTTCTCAGGGTTAGTCGATCCCTAAGCCGAGGCCAATTGGCGTAGGTGATGGAAAACAGGCGAATATTCCTGTACCACCTTGCGAACGTTTGAGTGAAGGGGGGACGTAGAAGGGTAGGTCATCCGGGTGTTGGATGTCCCGGTTCAAGCCCGTAGGCGGGTCCGTTAGGCAAATCCGATGGACTATTAACGCCGAGAGGTGATGAGGAGAGTTTTTAACTCACAAACTGACTAATCCCAGGCTACCAAGAAAAGCCTCGTAGCGAGTTCGTAGGGTGATCGTACCGCAAACCGACACAGGTAGGCGAGGAGAGTATCCTAAGGCGCTTGAGAGAACTCTGGTTAAGGAACTCGGCAAAATGATACCGTAACTTCGGGAGAAGGTATGCCCCCACGTAGGTGAAGAAATTCGCTTTTGGAGCCGAAGGGGGTTGCAGAGAAATGGCGGTGGCGACTGTTTAATAAAAACACAGGACTCTGCTAAGTCGAAAGACGACGTATAGGGTCTGACGCCTGCCCGGTGCTGGAAGGTTAAGGGGATTTGTTAGTTCATTTCGGTGGGCGAAGCTTTGAACCGAAGCCCCAGTAAACGGCGGCCGTAACTATAACGGTCCTAAGGTAGCGAAATTCCTTGTCGGGTAAGTTCCGACCTGCACGAATGGCGTAACGACCTCCGCGCTGTCTCAACCAGGGACTCAGCGAAATTGTAACACCGGTGAAGATGCCGGTTACCCGCAACAAGACGGAAAGACCCCGTGCACCTTTACTACAGCTTGATATTGGATTTTGAGCTAACATGTGTAGGATAGGTGGGAGGCGATGAAACTGGGACGCTAGTCTCGGTGGAGCCAACCTTGAAATACCACCCTTGTTATCTTAGAATTCTAATCCCGACCAGTTAGCCTGGCGGGAGACAGTGTCTGGTGGGTAGTTTGACTGGGGCGGTCGCCTCCCAAAGAGTAACGGAGGCGCGCGATGGTTCCCTCAGGCTGATTGGAAACCAGCCGTAGAGTGTAAAGGCATAAGGGAGCTTGACTGCGAGACCCACAAGTCGAGCAGGTACGAAAGTAGGTCTTAGTGATCCGGCGGTTCCGCATGGAAGGGCCGTCGCTCAACGGATAAAAGGTACGCCGGGGATAACAGGCTGATCTCCCCCAAGAGTTCACATCGACGGGGAGGTTTGGCACCTCGATGTCGGCTCATCGCATCCTGGGGCTGAAGCAGGTCCCAAGGGTTTGGCTGTTCGCCAATTAAAGCGGTACGTGAGCTGGGTTTAAAACGTCGTGAGACAGTTTGGTCCCTATCTGTTGTGGGCGCAGGATATTTGAGAGGAGCTGTCCCTAGTACGAGAGGACCGGGATGGACGAACCTCTGGTGTTCCAGTTGTTCCGCCAGGAGCATCGCTGGGTAGCTATGTTCGGAAGGGATAACCGCTGAAAGCATCTAAGTGGGAAGCCCACCTCAAGATTAAATATCCCAGGTTGTAAGACCTCTAAAGGCCCCTCGGAGACTACGAGGTTGATAGGACGGGAGTGTAAGGGCAGCAATGTCTTGAGCTTACCGTTACTAATCGGCCGTGCGGCTTGGCCATATATCTTCTTCCATTTCCTATCTATTTTATAATTGCGCACTGGTTTGAGTTTATACCCTTTCCGGTGGCCATAGCGAAGGGGAACCACCCGTTCCCATCCCGAACACGGAAGTTAAGCCCTTCAGCGCCGATGGTACTGCCCGGGCAGCTGGGTGGGAGAGTAGGACGCCGCCGGATTTAAAAATTAAAGCCCTTCCTTGAGATCCAAGGAAGGGCTTTTTTTGTTTTCCGAGGTTTTCCTTGATCTTATTCATACCCTATCCGTATAATAAGGTGGCCTGGTTCCTCCCGCAGCGCTCTTGGTCCTTATCGCGCATCGGTCTTGCCTAAAACTCCTTGAAATCCACTTCATCCAGCGGGATCATTTGCTTCGGCCGGACTTCTTTTTTCGGCCTCCCGGTCTGGGTCGTTAAGATCAAGGTTTTGGTCTTTTTCAGCGGGGCGGCTAAGGCCTTTCGACCCGCCCCGAGGTCAAATATCCGCGCAGCGACTTGATCGCGGCGGCCCCGTTCCCGCTTCATTGGCGGCCCCGTCAACGATGGCCACCAGTTGCTGGACGAATTCCTTCAGGTGCTCGGCCTGGGCATTTAGCGCTTCGGAAGCCGCGGCCGATTCCTCGGAGTTGGCGGCGTTTTGCTGGACCACCCGATCCATCTCGGCAATGGCGGTACTGACTGGCCGATCCCCTGGGCCTGCTCCTGGAAGGGGGGCAGCGATAATTTCTCCTATCAGTTGCCCGGCCTTCTGGGAGTCGGTGGCCACTTTCCCTAAGGCGTCGTTGGTCCGGGCGACGATCCCCGATCCCTGTTTCAATGACCGTATCTTCAATCAGGTTGGAAGTGTTCTTGGCGGCATCGGCGGCCCGCAGGGCCAGGTTGCGCATCTCATCGGCCACCACGGCGAATCCGGCCCCGGCCTCGCCGGCCCGGGCCGCTTCCACACCGGCATTTAAGGCCAACAAATTGGTCTGGAAGGCGATCTCGTCGATGGTCTTGAGATCTTGCCCGTTTCTTCACTGGCTTGGGAGATCTCGCCCGTGGAGCGCAGGCGGGGAATGGGCAATGGCATGAGTTTGAAGGTCAGCGGGAGAAACAGTCGCTCCGGCAAAGGTGCCGGGAATTCTATTGACTCCTTTCCAATACTTTTGTAAATTTAATCTGTTATGAATTCAAGACCGATTCCCATTGGGGTGATTCATTCCCCCTATCGGAGCAAAGAGGCCGCCCCGATTCAGGGCATTTTCTCTCCGGGCGGCCTTGGACGGGTGGAGGTTTTTTCAGAGTATGCGCAGGGATTGAAAGATATTGAAACCTTCTCCCATATTATCCTCCTCTACCAGTTCGACCGGGCGGGTGAGATCATACTGGTGAGGCCGACCTTCCTGGACGATGAGCCGCACGGCATTTTTGCCTCCCGGCACCCCTGCCGGCCCAACGGCCTGGGGCTGACCATTGTAAAACTCCTGGGGCGCTCAATAAATGTCCTGGAGGTGAGCGGGATCGACGTCCTGGATGGGACTCCCCTGATCGATATTAAACCTTATATTCCACGATTTGATTGCTTTCC
The DNA here is from genome assembly GCA_963743305.1 of uncultured delta proteobacterium. Classification (GTDB taxonomy): domain Bacteria; phylum Desulfobacterota; class RBG-13-43-22; order RBG-13-43-22; family RBG-13-43-22; genus CAVQSS01. The sequence goes on along the minus strand of CAVUPH010000008.1, from coordinate 3,418 downwards.
GGAAGCCACCGAAGGTTGGCTGGCTTCAAAAGCGGAACGATCCAAACCACCGGGAAGGGAATAACAGGATCCGTACCTCCCACGCCTTTACTCCCGCTGTCAATTTAAGCCCGAGAGGATGGCGTACTTACCGTTTTAAGCCAAAAAACGAGACCCTTCCTCTCGGGATCTGGAAGCCTGACGCCTGCCGGCCGTGGATCACCCTGGGGTTGAAAAGGGGAAAGGGATGCCTTATATTGCTTTAATAACGATTGGAAGGAAGTTTGTGTAGCTATTAACCCAAATTGCAGGATTTATTATGGAAGAGAAAACATCTTATGAGATCAAGGCCTCTGGGGCCAATCAAAAAATACCCAATCAAAAAGAATTGGAAAGGGAATTGTCGGAATATTTGTCCAAGAAATACGGCGACCGGGTGAAAGTCATCACCCCCTTCGTCTTTCCCAAGGGAGAACCGGATGGACCGGGCCAGCCAAACACTGAAAAGGATTCTTCATCCTCCAAGCTCCAGTTTGATCTGAAACCCGAGGAACTGGAGGCCTACCTGGACGAATACGTAATCTGCCAGGACGAAGCCAAGGCCGTCCTGGCCACGAAAATCTGTACCCATTTCAACCGGATCAAGTACTGGGAAAAGCAAGGGACCCATCCGGGGGTGGAGCCGGTGGGCCTGATCAAAAATAATATCATTATGATCGGTCCGACCGGGGTGGGGAAGACCTATCTCATCAAGTTGATCGCCAAGAAACTGGGCGTACCCTTCGTCAAGGGGGATGCCACCAAATTCAGCGAGACCGGCTATGTGGGCGGAGATGTGGAGGACCTGGTCCGCGACCTGGTCTATGAGGCCAATGAGGATATCGAGCTGGCCCAATACGGCATCATTTATATCGATGAAGTCGATAAAATCGCTTCCAGTCATAACCTGATCGGGCCGGACGTTTCCCGGACCGGGGTCCAGCGGGCGTTGCTCAAGCCCATGGAAGAGGCGGAGATCGACCTGCGCGTGCCTCACGATCCCATTTCCCAACTCCAGGCCATCGAACGCTTCCGGAAAACGGGGAAAAAGGAAAAACGCACCGTCAACACCAAGCATATCCTGTTTATTGTCAGCGGGGCCTTCAATCACCTGGACGAGATTATCCGCAAACGGATGCAGGATAAGGGGTTAGGCTTCGGGGCCAAGATCAGGTCCAAGGAACTGACCGAAAACTTCCAGAAGCAGGTCAAATCGGAAGATTTGATCGCCTATGGTTTCGAATCGGAGTTCGTGGGGCGACTTCCGGTGGCGGTGGTTTTGGAATCCCTGACCGTGGACGACCTGTATCAAATTCTGCGAAATCCCAACAATCCCATAATTCGCAGCAAGAAGGCGGATTTTAAGGCCTACGGGATAGATATTTTGTTTGATGACGAGGCCTTGAAGCTGCTGGCCGAAAAGGCCCATGAGGAAAAAACCGGAGCCCGGGGACTGGTGAGCGCCGCGGAAAAGGCGCTCTTGAAATTTGAGAAACGTTTCCCGTCCACCGAACACAAGCAGTTGCTGGTCACGAGGGCCCTGGTGGAAAACCCAGCGGGGGAATTGGAGCGGCTGCTGGACGAACCGGAAGACCCGGCGGATCGGGAACGCTTTCAACAGGCCTGGGACCGGGAACGGGCGGCATTGGTGGAACGCATTCGGGAACGGGCCCAGGAATTGGGCGGGAAATTTGACACCGCCATGACCGACGACCGCCTGGCCTTGATCGCCGATCGCCATTTGGAATTGGGTTTGGATCTGCCCCAGGCCTTTGAAGAAGTCTGGCTGATGATCCAGCAGGTTCGGGAATACGAGCTCCGTTTTTTTGAACGGTTCAATATCAGCCTCAAATTCTCGGAGGAGGGGATTGATACCGTTCTGGCTAAAGCCTTGAAGGCCCAGGTCAGCGTCTGGTCCATTTGCGAGAATTTTTCCAAAGATTTCGAATACGGGTTTAAGCTGGTCCAGGAAAAAACCGGTCTTAACCGGTTCCTGATCAACCCCGAGGCCATTGAAAATACGGAAGCCTATATCCAAAAATTGCTTCAGACCTATTTCCCCGCGGGAACGGGATCCGAGGGTGAAAAACCGAATATAAAATAATCGGCCAATTTTCAAAAAAATTCCCCGTCGAGAGACCCTATGATCGGCATATCCAAGCTCTATTTAGGCACGGTGGAACCTTCGGACGCCCTGCGCTACGGGAGGCATTCCAAAGATCTACCCTCCCACCTGCTCCAGTTTTCCGCGGACAAGAAGCCGGTGGTAGTCTGGAACATGACCCGCCAGTGCAACCTGAAGTGCGTCCACTGCTATGCCCAGGCCAAGGTGACCCCTACCGACAACGAGCTAACCACCGCGGAAGGGAAAACCCTGATCGACGACCTCAGCCTGTTCGGCGCTCCGGTGATGCTGTTTTCCGGCGGCGAGCCGCTGATGCGGACTGATCTTCCGGAGTTGGCCCAGTACGCCGTTTCCAAGGGGATGCGGGCGGTGATCTCCACCAACGGGACCCTGATCACCCGGGAAAAGGCCCGGATCTTCAAAGACATCGGACTGTCCTATGTGGGGATCAGCCTCGACGGGATGAAGGAGGTCAACGACCGCTTCCGGGGGGTGCCGGGGGCCTTTGAACAGGCCCTGGAGGGGATCCGCAACTGCCGGGAAGCCGGGATCAAGGTGGGGCTGCGTTTCACCGTCAACAAGAGAAACGCCGACCAGGTGGGGCCGATCTTCAACCTGTTGCGCGAGGAAAACATCCCCCGGGTCTGCTTCTACCACCTGGTCTACGCCGGTCGAGGTTCCCAGCTCATGGACGAAGACCTGGACCAGGCCGAGACCCGGCGGGTGGTGGACCTGATCGCGGACCGGACGAAAGAACTGTTCGACCAGGGACTGGAAAAGGAAGTGCTCACCGTGGACAACCATGCCGACGGCCCCTACCTCTACCTGCGCCTGCTGAAAGAAGGATCGGCGCGGGCCCCGGAGGTGCTGGAGCTATTGCAGATGAACGAGGGAAACAGTTCCGGACGAGGGATCGGCTGCGTGAGTTGGGACGGGCAGGTCCACGCCGACCAGTTCTGGCGCCATTATTCCTTCGGGAACGTCCGGCAGCGCCCCTTCAGCGAGATCTGGCAGGATATTTCCAATCCCCTGATGGCCCGGCTGAAAGAAAAGAAAAAATTCGTTATCGGACGATGCGCGAAATGCCGCTGGCTGGACATCTGTGGAGGAAACTTCCGGGTCCGCGCCGAGGCCGCCACCGGGGACCTCTGGGCCCCGGACCCGGCCTGCTACCTGACGGACGAGGAGATCGGTGCCTCCGCCTGACCCTGACGCCTGATAGATGCTGTTATTTAAGCCGGAGGGTACTTGAGCCCGATGCCGGCTTGATCAATT
>CAVUPH010000007.1:0-301551 GCA_963743305.1 uncultured delta proteobacterium | reverse complement strand
CACCGGCCAGGATCGGCGGATCAAATCGGTCACCGGTTCCAGCGATGGGTCTTTAAAGAGATAGGCCGTCACGTCCTGGCCGGTCAAGTCGTGGGGGGGCCGGGTCTTCAGGTTCGGATCTCCCCCGTCCCAGACCAGCAAATGCCGGTAGCTGACGCCGGGGTAAAAGGTCCGTCCCGGTTCTCCCAGCGCCTCGTTCAAGGCCTGAATCAGGAACCGGCCCTCCTCGCTGGAGATGTGACCGGCGCTGTATGAATCCATAAAAACGGAGTCCGCGGAACGGTGTTTCAGATGAACCAGGTTGCAGCGAAAGGCGACTTCCTGATCCTTCAGCCGGATCCCCAGGCTGGCGGCCTCCAGGGGGGCCCGTCCGGTATGATACGTCAGGGGGTCATAGCCCATGAGGCTCAGGTTGGCGATATCGCTGCCCGGTTCACAGGCCGACGGAACGGTCTGGGCAAAGCCCATAATTCCCTGGGCGGCCAACCGATCCATAAAGGGCGTCCGGGCCGCCTCCAGCGGGGTTTTTCCGTCCAGCTCCTCCACCGGATAGTCTCCCATGCCGTCGCCAACCAGAATGATGTATTTTTTATTATCTTCTTTCACAATAAACCCTATTGCTTGAGGAGAACACCCGAAGCATGGAAATGCTGTCCTGTAAAAAGACAAACTATTAATAGTTAATAAATAATTGGTAATTATTAATTATTGAAGAATGCCTACGCAGCATGAAGATATTGGGTAGGCGAGGATTTAGCCTCCCAGGTCGGGCGACTAAAGTCGTCCCTACCCCTTCGTAATTCGATATTCGATATTCGTCTTACCTTATGAGCCCCGAATCTTCCACCCGGATGATCATGGTCCGGTCGGTGATGACCGGGAGCTGATCGATACGGCCGATGGCCTCCTGGGCCTCTTTTTCCCGGGCGCTGTGGGTCATCATGACGATCGGCACCGACCCCTCCTGGTCCCGCCCCTTCTGGATTACCGAGGCGATGCTGATCTGATGCTCTCCCAGAATCCCCGAGACCGTGGACAACACCCCCGGGCGGTCCAGGGCGGAAATACGAAAATAATAATGGGTCTCGATCTCTTCAAAGGGCTTGACGGCCAACGGCGCCCCCCGTTCTTCGGGAGGGACGCTGGAACGCGGTATCCGCCGGGCTATGCCCTGATTGATATTCCGGCCGATGTCCACCAGGTCGCTGACCACCGCGCTCCCGGTGGGCATCATCCCGGCCCCCAGGCCGTAGAGCAGGATGTCCCCCACGGCATCGCCGTGAATGAACAGGGCGTTGTAGGCCCCGGAGACGTTGGACAACATGTGGTCCTGGGGAATCATGGTCGGATGGACCCGGGCCTCGACCAACCCGTTTTCTTTCCGACAGATGGCCAGCAGTTTCACCCGGTACCCGAACTCCCGGGCAAAGGCAATATCCTGGGGAGTGATCCGGGTGATGCCTTCCGTATGGATGCCCTTCACGTCCATGGGCAGCCCGTAGGCCAGATGCATGAGGATGGCCAGTTTATGAGCCGTGTCGTGCCCTTCCACGTCCAGGGTCGGATCAGCCTCCGCGTAGCCCAGCTTTTGGGCCTCCCCCAGGGCCTGGGAGTAGGCTTGCCCTTCCTCCGACATCCGGGAGAGGATAAAATTGGATGTTCCGTTCATGATCCCGAAAAGGGATTCGATCTCGTTGGCCACCAGACCCTGGCGCAGGGCCAGGATGATCGGGATGCCCCCGCAGACGCTGGCCTCGAAACCGATCTGTCGGCCGTAATCCTGGGCCGCCCGAAATAATTCATTGCCCGCCTCGGCCAACAAGGCCTTGTTGGCGGTAACCACGTGCTTCCCGGCGGACAGGGCCTTCAGGATAAAGGATTTGGCCGGTTCGTACCCACCGATCAGTTCCACGACGATCTTGATTTCCGGGTCTTCCAGGATTTCATCGGCCTTTTGGGTCAACACCCCCGAGGGCAGGGACAAACCTTTTCCGCGCGAAAGGTCCAGGTCGGCGATTTTTTTCAGAACCAGCCGGGAACCCGTCAGGGATTGAAGGGAACTCTCCTTCTCCCGGAGAAGGGTCACCACCCCGGTGCCCACGGTTCCCAGGCCGATCAAACCGATTTGAATGTCCTTATTTTTGTTCATGACCCATCCTTTGTTCGGCGAAGCGCTAAGCGCAGAGAGTCAAAACGATAATACGATAAAAACACGGGCCTTCGATAGGGCCTTTTCATACCTGATGCTTATGCCCTCCTTCCGGCGCTTTCAGTTCTTACGCTAAGAACCAGTCAAGAAATAAGCTGTACAATACCGCTGATATCTCCGTTCATGCTGAGCTGCGAGCCTGTCGAGCAGTCGAAGCATGGCCGTATCGTTCACCCTTCGACTGCTCGACAGGCTCGCAGCTCAGGGCGAACGGTTGCAGGACCGCTTTGTCAAGGTTATTTGTTTACAGATCCTAAGCGCTCCGCGCTCTGCGCCAGGCGTCCTTTGCCCTCTGCCCCTTGCCCTCTGCCCCTTGCCCTTTGCGCCTTACGCTCAGCGCCCCGCGCTCCGCACCCTTACTTCTTATTCAGCGCCGTCTTAATCCCCCGCAGGGCCTGTTTGATCCGATGGGGGTTCTCCACCAGGGCAAAACGGACGTGATCATCGCCGAAATCCCCGAACCCGCGACCGGGGGAAACGGCCACCTTCCCTTCCCGGATCAGGTACTTGGAAAATTCCACCGATCCCATGCCGCGAAAAGGCTCCGGGATTTTGGCCCAGACAAACATGGTCCCCTTCGGCTTTTCGATCTTCCAGCCGATCCGGTTCAACCCCCGGATGAGGACGTCCCGTCGTTCCTTATAAATGGAAACGATTTCATGGACGCATTCCTGGGGTCCGTTCAGGGCGATGATCGCGGCGATTTGGATAGGCTGGAAGACCCCGTAGTCCAGGTAACTCTTGATCCGGGTCAGGGCGTAAATCAGACGGGGATTGCCCACCGCGAAACCCACCCGCCAACCAGCCATGCTGTAGCTCTTGGACAGGGAAAAGAGCTCCACCCCGATTTCCTTAGCCCCCGGGACCTGCAACAAGCTGGGGGCCTTGTAGCCGTCGAAGACCAGATCGGCGTAGGCGAAGTCATGGATGACCCAGATCTGATTTTCCCGGGCGATGGCCACGACCTTCTTGAAAAAATCCAGGTCCACCACCGCGGTGGTCGGATTGTGGGGGAACGAAAGAATCAGCAACTTGGGCTTGGGCCAGGTTTGGCGGATAGCCGTCTGCAGGTCTTCGAAAAAGTCCCTGTCCGGACCCAAAGGAATGCTGCGTAAATCCCCACCGGCGATAATGGCCGAAAAAGGGTGGATGGGATACGTCGGGTTGGGGGCCAGGACCACGTCTCCTGGTTTGGTGATAGCCAGGACCAGGTGAGAGATCCCCTCCTTGGCCCCGATGGTGACGATGGCTTCCGATTCCGGGTCCAGTTCCACCTGGTACCGACGTTTATACCAATCGCAGATAGCCATCCGCAGTTTGGTGATCCCCTTGGAAGCTGAATAACGGTGGTTGGGGGCCTTCAGGGCGGCCTCCCGTAATTTATCCACGATGTGTTTGGGAGTAGCCAGATCCGGATTTCCCATCCCCAGATCAATGATATCTTCCCCCTGGCGCCGCAGATCCGCCTTAAGAGCGGTCACCGTGGCAAAAACATAGGGGGGCAGACGGTCTAAACGACCTAAATCTTCCATGGAAACACCTCCAGCAATAAAAATAGACCCCACCGAACATCCTTGCAGTCGGTGGGGGAATTAAATCAGCTCATTTCTTTAATTGATATTATCGGACTCATATTCAAGGCGACCTTTTTACCTGTCCCTTGATAAGTTGGCAAAAAGTCTATCAAAAAGATGGAATACTTGTCAAACTCTTCCTTCAATTTTCTTTACACTACAGGTAAGATCGGTCAACTCGCAGGTATAGGGGCAGGGTTCGGTATGAATCAGGACGTCGGTATTGGGTATCTGTTCAATAATGGCCTCTTTCGCTTTTTCCGTTTGGGCGTGGGCTTCATCAATATTCAATTTCCGGCAAATAAACAAATGAAAATCCAGGTATTTTCGGTTACCGGAAAGCCGGGTCCTCAATTTATGATAGCCGGCATAGGGAAAGGAAAGTTGACCGAGGATATCCAGGATTTGCCGTTCCAGAGGCTCCGGAATCCGGGTATCCATGAGGCCAAGCAACCCGCTTTTTAAAATCTGCAAAGCGGAAAACAGGATGATCAGACCAACCACTGCGGCGAAAAGCAGGTCAAAGGCCATCCGGCCGGTGTAATAAGTGAGGATGATGGCCAAGATCGCCGCGGAATTGGAATAGAGATCGCTGGTATAATGAAGGGCATCGGCCTGGAGAGCGCCCGATTCCGTCTTTCGACCCACCCGGCCCAGGACCTGAGCGATAGAAAAACTGAAAACCAAGGAAAGGATCATGACCCCCAGATCAAGCCGGGTATAATGGATCGCCGTCTGGAGAAAATATTTTTGCGCGGCCTGGTAAATAATCCAGGACCCGGTAAAAATGATCACCGCCGACTGGAACACCGCGGCCAGGTTCTCCGCTTTGCCGTGGCCATACTGATGGAATTGATCCGGGGGTTGGGCGGCCTTGCGAATGGCCCAGAAATTCATGGCCGACATGAAAACGTCTAAAAGACTGTCCAGCCCGGAGGAGGCCACGGCCATGGAACCGGACAGCAGGCCGGCGGAAAATTTACTGCCGGCCAGAATACAGGCGGAACCTATGGCGAATAAGGAGGCTTTTTGTTTTATATCCATTGGGTGCCGTCCCACGAACCGATCTGGAGAATAACCAACCCGGCCGCAGAGTCCCCAAGGATAAACCGGTCAATCGGCCTTTTCAATTAAAAAACAACTTGTCGGAAGGAAAGAGGGGTTTCTTCTTGAACCCGCAGGCACGGGGCGGGCACCCAGCAATATGAAAATATTCCAAGTTTTTGTCTTTCGTAGGGCAGGCAAGCCTGCCTGCTGCTGGGCGAGGGGGAGATGGTTCACTTCATACCCAAGGTTAAGCTAAGGACAGGATGGTCAAATCCATGACGGGTCGCTTCTCCGAAAGATCACTTCTTCATTCGAAATTCGGTGTTCGATATTCGATATTCGTTCTTATTCTCCTACTAAAACCGATAGCCGAGGCTGGCCCAGACGGCATGATCATTCGAACTGCCTGAGTCACCCTGGAGGATAGTGTAGGTATAGCCGGCTGAAGAAAAAAAGGCAGCGGTCCAGTCATAACCCACGTTCAACCCCAGCGCATGACGGTCCACATTTTCCCGGATCACGTCGGTTCCAAAGGCCGGGGAAAAACGGCGGTCTCTTCCTATCCCCTTTCCTTTGGCAGTAGGGTCAGCCTTCGATTGGCTAACCGCCCGAAAAGAATCTCCCCTGGAAAATTCATACCCCACCTCTCCAAAGGCTTTGGCCGTCAATTTTCTTCCCAGAAATAGACCCAGCGTGTTTTCGGTAAAAGAATAGGTGTCCACCTGGGCCCGACTGTCTTTATAAGAGTAATACTCGCCGGAGTAAAAGCCCGCCCCCCATTTTTGTTTAAACAGGAGTTTCCCGCCGAAAGCCAGGGCCGACTGATCGGCATCCGCGATGCTTTTAGCCTGCAGGAAAGGTGAAACAGCGACACTCCAATCTTTGTGTAGATAATAGGCCAAGCCCGGCGCCAGGGTGAAAGCCGCGTAATTCAAATCGCTCAAATTGGGATAAACCGCCCCATCCGCCAGGGCCGAAAAGATCCAGTCCAACCGGGACTCCCCTTCCGGTTCCCGGTTAACCGAGAAATACGCGCCCAGATAACCGCTTCCCTGGGGATTGTGGACCGCCCGGTCAAGATTGGAATCGTATCCCGCTTTTCCTCCGGTCTCAAAGTCCCATCCGGCCAGGGCCCAAGACTGAAGAAGCCACAAAATTCCCATCACTAAAACCGAACGTCATCGGTCGATTGTTTTTCATGGATGAAACCTCTCTGCTATAAACCAAACCAAAATGTATCTTCAGCAGAATTTGTGGGCGTTGAATCGGTAATGCCAGACTCCGTTGCCAATCCTGCAAGAGAGATAGGCGTGTACGAGTACGCGTACGAGTAGACGGTGTCGATAAATTGACGCCGTTCACCGATAGTTTCCCGCTGGCCTCGGCGATGTTCACGGGAACGCCGGACGAAGGCCTGGCCAGTGTCAGCAATCTCGATGCTCGGATGGACCTTCGTGCTTCTTTCGGATTTCGATTTATAGATTCCCCCTCTATCGCCGCCCTCGGCCTCCGCCGCCGAAGCCGCCGCCAAACCCGCCTCTTCCGCCCGAAGAAGAACCGAATCCCCCCGATCCTCCCCCGGAGGAACGACCGGAGCCCTTCCACAGGGGAATCCCGTTCGGCTCCCGAAGACTCACCGTCTGGCCGGTGGCCGGAAGGCGTATCTCCTGGGCTATGATATAAAGACGGCCGTCTTTACCGTAGGACTTGGATCCCCGGATGACCACTTCCGTTCCGTCGCTGACTTTAAGGTGGGAATCGTTCCAGTACCAGGAGGGAGAAGCCAAAACAGTAAAGTTTTCACGACCCGAGGTCAATTGAAAATAGACCGGGCCCTTTTCAGGACGGGTGAATTGTGAAGCTTTCCCCTGTACCTCACCAACCGTGTTCGAATCAAAGCCGCCCGGATAATGAATGCCGCTCTCACCGAAGATCGAATCCTTTTCCTCGGCCCCGAGGGTGCCCGCCATAATCAAGAAAAAAAAGACCCCCCCCATCAGGGCGAGCAGGGCCAGGACGGACGTCCTCTTGCGTATCCGTTTAATACGAAAATAACTGGCCACTGTCATTCTGAAGGAGCAGAGCGACTGAAGAATCCCCCAGGCAAGCTTAGGGCTCGAAAGACGGGATCCCTCGCGGAGTTTATCCCGCCGCCGGCGGGACTCAGGATGACGACAGGCGAAGGGCTTAGGATAGCAAGCCATTTTCATGCTTCGAAATACCCGCGCGGGCAGGAGGATTTAACAGGGTGCTAATGATGATATTTCTTATGCCCATGAGACCCTTCCCACATTTTTTCCAACGAGTGGTAGGTCACCGCAACGCCAAACACCAAGCCGGATATGACCAACAGGATCAGCCCAATCAACCAAGATTTTTTTCCCAACGGCCAGGACCCGGTTGGTTTCCGACCATTAAAACGAAATGGCCAATGCAACCGCGGCAAATAGGATTTTAACGACTGCCCGGTAAAAGTGAAAAATCGTCTGAAGGTTTCTTTGGATCGGTTTTGCGGGATTGCCTTGAGCCCCTTCCCAGCGGCGCGCATGATCCCGGCGTTTCGGACTTTCAACTGCTCCTTAAACCTGACTGCCGGTTGCGGTTCTCGGCATTCCCGCAACACGGATTCCCGGCACCAGACCCGGGTTTGAACCCACTGAGGTAACTGGTTTATCTGTTCCAGGAAATCCCGTTTTCTGGGCACTTCTTCCTCTTCCTCCTGAGGGCCAAGGATGAGCAAGCCGGATTCGACACGGCCCGGTCCACCGACGACACGATTAACCCCACCGGACGTTTGCCAGGCTAATTTATGGTCGGCGGTGACGATGATTCGATATTTCCCCAGGCGGAACATCCCGGGTTTCAGAACCCTGGGGGTCATTTTCTCTAAAAATGAAACCTTGCTTAGAAAATCTTTGCCCAGCCCCAGCCCGGTCGCCGTCTCCAATATTTCGGAAGTGTGGCAATAATAACGGGTTTTCTTCCAGACCGCCATTTTTTTCAGATGTTTAAGAAACTCTCCGATCAAGAAGCCGTTCTCTGCTTGGCTCGCCAGCCCAAGAAGAAGTACGTCACCCAGGATGTAGCCATCCCCCCGTTGTTGTACTCCAAAACCGATGTGTCCTTCCCAGGTTAACCTTCCATTTTCATAATCCGTAATCCGGTATTCACCTAATCGGTAGGGGCGTTTATTAAGCATGGCCTAACCTTTGGAAAGGGACCCTAATAAAAGGGCAGGAGCAAGGCGACGGGTTCGCCCTGCTCCTGCGCCTGGGATGCACAACTTACCGGTTAATCGGTGCGCCGTATCCGCTGCCATCCAGGGGGCGTGCGCCCCTGTTGCCGGTTCCGTCACCGGGGCCATAGCCCTTTCCCTTCCTCAGCCCGGAGCCGGCCTGGGCACCGACCGGATTAACACAGGAGCCGTCGCGCAGGCGTTGCTGGATCGGCGACTGCGTACGAGTCTGCAATTGGGCGCCCCCCATCGATCCGTTCCCTCTTCCGGCCTGGACCCCCAGCGGAAGGACGGTGGTAATCATCAGCGCTCCGGCTGCCAGGGTAACCATCAGTTTGTTTTTCATTTTTTTTCCTCCTTATTCAGGTTTATGTTTACCCGGATAAAGAGCAAAAGGAGTGCCAACTGAAAAATAGAATATAACATACTATATTTGTTAATATTATTAATTAACCCGCCCATCGAGGCGCGAAATTCCCCTCAAGAAAATGCAGCTTTTGCATCCAACCCCGCAAGAGTTGCACGAGCACTAAAGTCCGTACTCCTTGATTCGGTATTGCAGGGTCCGCAGGGAAATCCCCAGCTTTTGTGCGGCCGCCCTTCGATTTCCTTCAGTCTCCTTTAATACTTTGGAAATCATTTCCCGCTCCCCGGCCTCCAACAGCCCCTCATGGGGAAGGACCTTTTCCGTCTGGAAGTCCATATTCAAATGACGGGGCTCAACCTCTTTATTAGCCAGGATTGCCGCCCGTTCAATCACGTTCCGCAACTCCCGGATATTTCCCGGCCACTCATATTGCCGCAAGGCCGATGCGGCCGTCGAAGTGAACCCAATGATCTGTTTACCAAAAGCGGTGGCGAATTTTTTCAGGAAATAGTCCGCCAGGGGAAGAATCGCCTCCGGCCGTTCTATCAAGGGAGGGAGACTGAGGGGAAACACATTCAGCCGGTAGTAAAGATCATCTCGGAATCGACCGGAGGCCGTTTCCGCTTTCAGGTCTTTATTGGTGGCCGAAATAATTCGAAGGTCCACGGAAATCGTTTGGCTTCCCCCCACCCGTTCAAATTCCTGTTCCTGGAGGACCCGGAGCAGTTTTATCTGGACGGAGGGGGGAATCTCTCCGATCTCATCCAAGAACATAGTGCCTCCGTCGGCCAATTCAAATCTCCCTTTGCGCGCGGCCACCGCCCCGGTGAAGGCCCCCCGCTCGTGGCCGAAGAGTTCACTTTCCAGGAGCGTTTCCGCCAGGGCGGCGCAATGGACGGCGATGAAAGGCCGGGCTTTACGCGGGCTCAATTGGTGAATCAAGCGGGCGACCAATTCCTTGCCCGTTCCACTGGGGCCGCTGATCAAAACACTGGCCGGAGTGGGGGCCACCTCCTGGACCAGACGCTGAATCTCGTGCATCTTCTCGCCCAGAAAAATCATCGCCGTCGGAGGGAACTGTTTTCCCAATTCCTCGGAAAGCAACGAAATGGTCTGTTCCGCCTCGGCTTCCTTCAGCACTCTCCGGATGACATGCCGCAATTCCTCGGGGTCGCGAAAAGGCTTGGTCAGGTAATCCGAAGCCCCGGCCTTCATGGCCTCCACGGCATTGTCGATGGAACCGTAGGCGGTCATGATAATCCATCGGGTTTCCGGTTTTTCCTTTTTCCCGGTCAGCAGCAAATCCAGGCCGGAGAGACCGGGCATCCGCAGATCGGTGATTACCAGATCATAGGTCCCGGCCAGTAACTTTTCCAAGCCCTCCTGACCGTTTCGGGCCTCGGCGATCCGATAGCCGTCTTCCTTCAGAATGGTGGTCAGGAACGACCGCAACACTTCATCGTCTTCAACTACCAGAATAGACTTGCCCATCTTCAGTTCCTTTCTGCCCGGGGGAGGCGAATCGACAAACAGGCGCCTGGTCCTTCCGCTCGATTAGAGAGCGTGATGGTCCCTCTCAGGCCCTCGATGATCTTTTTGGAATAAGCCAGCCCCAATCCCGTCCCGTTTGTTTTGCTGGTATGAAAAGGGACAAACAGTAAGGGAAGCTCTTCTTTCGGGATCCCCGTCCCGGAATCCTCGATGCGGATCTCAACCCAACGGCCTTCCAAACGGACCGTCAGGCGCAGCGTTCCGTCACGGCCCATGGACTGCAAGGCGTTTTGGATGCCATTCACCAGGACCCGAGTCATTTTTTCCCGATCGCCCCGGAACGCTGTCCCCGGTTCCACCGCGAGATCGACCCGCCCTTCCCAAAAAGAGGCTTCCTGGGCCAGGGCCTCGCGGACCAGGGGATCGGGTTCCAGGGGAACGAGCACATAGGTCTCGTCGCGCGAGAAGAGCAAGAGGTCATTGACCAGAGATTCGATCCGATCGGTGCCCTTGAGCACGAAGCCCACCCCTGCCTTCTTGGGATCCTCGGGATCCATTTTTTCGCCGATCCATTGGGCATAGCCTTTAATGCCGCCCAGCGCATTGCGGATCTCATGGGCCAGGACCGCGGTCATCTGGCCGATCAAGGCCATCCGCTCCTTTTTATCCAGCTCCTCCCGTAGTCGGAACTGGCGGATGACCAGCCGCTCGAAGAGGATCCCCAGGGTCCAGAGGATCCCCAGGACCAACCCCACCGGCCACCACATTCGCTGGGTCCGACTGATGATCCGGTCGGCCGGGGTGGTCTGCAGCACCAGACGCAGCAATTCGGTTTGGCCGTTTGGGCGGTGCAGGGGGTAATTGAACTGATAGGCGGGCAGTCCGGTTTTAAGGGTGATCCGTCCCCCGGAGGCTTTGCCGGATTTAAGCCAATCGGCAAGCCCTTTTTCGTCCAAGAGCGATCCTACCAGGTAGGGGTTGGTATGAAACAGTATTTTTCCATCCTCATGGGCGATCAAGGCGTAGGCCACCACCCGATCCGAAAAAAGCTGCTGCATATGATCGCCGACCTGGCCATGACCGGCCCGCAGTTCCATTTCCGCCGAAGTGGAAAGGGACAAAGCGGTGCTCTCCAAGGCCTGATCGGCCAGACTTTCGGCCATCCGGATGTTCTGGGCCGTCGTGTAAAGGATGGCCGCCGAAGAAAGAAGAAGGAATACAAAAAAGACGCCGCGAAGGAGGTTTATTCGCATGGATTCAGGCTGACCCTTTTCCTGATCGCTCCGTGGTCGAAAAAATCCGGTCGTGGAGCAGCGGTCGAAATCGTTTTATTTTTTCGTTGGTCCGGGTCGGGTGGACCCGATTGGTCAACAGGATAACCAGGAGATCCCGATCCAGATCGAACCAAAAAGAGGTCCCGGTAAAGCCCAGGTGCCCGATGCTCTTCCGGGAAATAAACCTTCCGGCGCTGGAGCCGGGGCCGCTGGGAATATCGAATCCCAGAGCGCGTGAATTCTCTCCGCCGGCTCCCTGCGGTATCCAGAAGGTCCGCACCAGGCGCCCGTCAAAGAGGCGCGAGGATGCGGGGTTATCATAGGCCCGTTTGAGTTCCCTCAGCAGTCGGAAGACCTCCAGGGCTGTGCCGAAGAGACCGGCCTGCCCGGAAACCCCGCCCACCGCGTAGGTGTTTTCGTCATGAACTTCTCCGACCAGGATCTTTTTACGCCAGGGACACTCTTCCGTGGCGGCGTATTTTTCCGGGCTCACCGGGCCGGCGCCCTTCAAGGGCCTGAATCCCAGATCCTTTAAACCCAGGGGTTGAGAGATATGCTCCCGGGTCCAAGTCTGCAGGTCCCGGCCCGAGAGTTCCTCCAGGATCCAGGCCAGAAAAACAAAACCCAGATCGCTGTACAGGGTTTGACTGCCGGGCGGTTGTTGCAGGGCTTCTTGAAGAACCATTTGACGCAGGGCCGCCTTCCGGTCGCCGGACAATCGTGCCAATTCAAGATAATAAGGCTGCCAGGCCGGGAAGCCGGCCGTATGGGTCAGGAGGTGGCGAAGGGTTATCTTTTCTTTCCCCGGATAGACAAACGGGCCTCCCAATTTTTCGACGGGGTCATCCAATGAAATCCGGCCTTGGGCGATGAGGTCCATGGCGGCCAGCGTTGTCGCCAAAGGCTTGGTCAGGGAGGCCAGGTCGAAGACCGTGTCCAGGGCCATGGGCCTTTTCGTCGGGACCAGTGCTGCCGAGCCGTAGGCCCGATGGATCAGGACCGCCTCCTCTTTCGCCGCCAGCAACACCGCACCGGGGAAGACACCCTCCTCCACGGCCCCTTTCATGGTGTGATCGATTTCGGAAAAGTCAGGCATGCGGGTTTAATACGTAAATAGAAGATTCGGTGGTTATTCTAGCCCTTTTGAAATCCCCCTAAATCCCCCTTTGCTAAAGGGGGACTTTAACTCCCCCCTTTGGCAAAGGGGGGTGGGGGGGATTTTCAGATGGTTAGGTATTCACTACGGGAACGTCAGAAGTCCTCGCTCCCCGTCCAGTTCGACCGGCGCTCCCACCGGGAGGGTCCAGTTTTGTCGGCCATGGCCAAACGGCAGGCCCTGCCAGATCGGGATGTCCAGACCGGCGAAGGTTTCCCGGATCAGCTCGAAATCCCTTTTGATCAGCCCGGGGCCGTCCAATCGTCCCAAAAGCAATCCTCGTATCCGCCCCAGTACGCCGGACAACCTCAGATGAACAAAAAGACGGTCTAATCGGTATCCCGACTCCCCGTCATCTTCGACGAAGAGGATCGCCCGGTCCCAGTCCGGCTCAAAAGAGGTCCCGATCAGGTGCGAGAGCAGGGTCAAATTCCCTCCCAGCAGCACTCCCTGGGCCCAACCACCGTGGATCTTCCCCTGCCGGGGGAGCGGCAGGGATTCCAAAAAGACACCCCGCAGGGTAAAACGAAACTGGTCGCGCGACGCCGCCGTCAGTCGGGCCAGGGTGGTGACCATGGGCCCGTGGAAGGTCAGCAAGCGGGACTTCTTCCAAAAGGCCAGCGACAGTACGGTAATGTCGCTGAAGCCGATGAAGAGTTTGGGGTTTTTATTGATCGCCCGGTAATCCAAAAGATCCAGGAGGCGCATGGCCCCATACCCCCCCCGGGCGCAGAGGATGGCCTTGACCTCCGGGTCTTGAAATAGATCCAGCAATTCCTCGGCCCGCTCCGCGTCCGACCCGGCCAGATACCTTTTCTTCCGGATACTCCGGCGCCCCAACCGAGGGGCATACCCCCACTGCCGCAAAATCGTCAGCCCCGCTTCCAGTGGTTCCCGATCAGCGGGACTCGCCGGGGAAGCAATACCGATAGTCGCTCCCGGTTCCAAGCCAGGCGGAACGATCAAAGGAGAGGAATTGGCGGAAGTCATATTTAATAACCTCGCAAAAAGTCTAAGAAGGACTTTCTGCTCGGCGGGAGAGGGCTACCCCTCTCCCGCCATTTGAAGTGAATTCAAATGGTCCCACCCTCACCCCAGCCCGGCGATTAATCGCACTCGGGCTGATGACGGACTTTCTTGAAAGCCCGTCATAACCGGTTCCTCAATCGTCCAGGGGTTCCAGCGAGACGCGGTCGCCGAACCGGTCCCGCAGTCGCTTTTGAACGGCGGCCAGTTGCTCCTGGGTATCCGTCTCCACCACCACTTCCCCTTGGTTAAAGAGCTTCACGAAACCTTCCGGCTTAATTTCCCCGATAACCTCCCGGGGGTCCGTGGTCACCCAACCTTTCATCCGCAGCAGGAGTTCCTCTCCGCTAAACGGCCGGTCAATGGTCAGATCGATCTGCCGGAATTTCCCCTGCCAGCCGATGACCGACGGACGGACCAACACCGGGGCCACCGGGTCCTTCATGGCCGCGCATTGCAGCCAGAGCTTAGCTCTTATCATAACAAAAACTCCTCGTTACTTTGAAAATAAGTCCAAACACCTCTGTCATTGCGAGTGAAGCGAAGCAATCCCCGATTGAGCTTGGGGTGCGTCGCTAGCCAACCGGTGGATTGCTTCGTCGCTTCGCTCCTCGGAATGACGGATATCCAAGTATTTTCATGCTTCGGGGCGCCCGCCCGAGAACTGGGGGTTTATCCCTCCGGATAAACAGACTACAACTTATAACCGAATTTCCGCAACAGATCCTTCCGCCAGATCCGGTCCTTTTCTTCCTCCACCCCCTTCGGTGAAAAGCCGTCGATCACTCCCAAAACGCCCCTCCCCTGCTCCGATTGGGCCAGGATTACTTCCACCGGATTGGCGCTGGCGCAAAAGATGGAGCAGACTTCGGAGCAGTTTTTGATGGCATTCAGCACATTGATGGGGAACCCCTGCCGCAGGAGGATATTAAAGGTGTGTCCGGCGGCGACGCTCCGGGCATTTTGGACGGCCGCCGCTTCCAGTTCCGGATCGTTACCCACGCTGCGGATCAGGCAATCCCCCGAGGCCTCGGAAAAGGCCAGACCAAACTTTATCCCCGGCACCGATCCGATCAGGATTTCATAAAGGTCTTCCACGGTCTTGATGAAATGGGACTGGCCGAAAATAATGTTCGCTTCCTCCGGTATGACCAACGGTTGAACAACTAATTCCATATTGCCTCCTTAGTCTGCGTTTGGGCCATCTAAATTCCAAAAGATTTGAACGTCGAACATCGAACGCCCAACATCGAATGTTGAATGGGAGGTTTGTATTTCATTTAAGATTGGGCGTTCGATATTCAATGTTCGACGTTCCTTTATTATTCCCCCGCGATATCCAACCCCTCCAGACGAACGGCTTTCGGCCCCAGGTAGGCGGCCCGGCGGGTAATTTCTTTGGAAAAATAAGCCTCTTGGAAGGCCTGATCCATAACCCCGGAAACTGACCCGCCCTTGATCGGGGTGACGATCCCTCCCTCAATCAAATAGCCGGTTCGGATTTCCCCGGAAAAGGCCCCGGTAATCGGATTGGGTTCAAAGGTTGAGAAACGCAGCAAATGAAAAACCGGGCCGTCCTCCAACAATTCCTGAAAACCTCTTGGTCCCGGTGCAACTTGCAGGTTGGCCATACCTCCCGTTGCCGGTTCCTGTAAATAATCCGCGTAACGCTTGGAATTCAGCCTACTCCGAAAAATATTCTCCCGAATGACGTCCACCGGGCTCAGGGGCAATCCCTGATCGTCAAAGGACCGGGTCTTCAGAAGCCCGAGAATGGATGGATTGCTGGCCAGGGAGAGTGCTTCTCCCTTGATTTCGGGCAGCACCGGCTGATCCAATTCCAGTCGGGACCACCCCTGGAATCGGGCCGGGCCGGAGGCCTGGAGTACAAAGAAATTAAAGAGGGTATCCAGAGATTCCTCGGAGAAAACGACCGGATAGACGCCGCTGGGCGGCAGAACCGCCTCCTGGGACTCCAAGGCAAATCGGGCATATTTTTGAAGCGCGTCCCCAAGCCGCATATCGGCGTAGTTGCGGCCCTGTTTCCAACCCCAGCTTTCACCTCCGAAGCCCGCCCCTTTTTCGGCCAGCAAGACAAATTCCACCAGGATCTCGCTTTCCTCCCGGGCTTGCTCCAAACCGAGCGAATTCACAATTTCAAACTCCTTAAGTTCCAGAAAGATCTCGGCGGAACTCAACTTAACCCGGTCCAAGGGGGTCCTCACCAAGTCATCCCGGATTTTATCCAAATGAAAGTACGGGTGCTCCTTTATCTCCGGATCGACGGATTGGACCGGTTGATAGACCAGCCCTTTATCGGGGAGAGCAAAAACCGGATTAGCTACCAGACCGGCCATTTCCCAGGCAGCCGAGAGCTTCTCCCGCAAATCGTCCCCTT
Organism: uncultured delta proteobacterium; assembly: GCA_963743305.1. Lineage (GTDB taxonomy): Bacteria > Desulfobacterota > RBG-13-43-22 > RBG-13-43-22 > RBG-13-43-22 > CAVQSS01. Next base: position 285,774 of record CAVUPH010000007.1, on the reverse strand, counting down.
CGCTCAACGCCAGAGTGGATTCGCCTAGAACCTTCCGGCCATCCTGCTCGTAGTTTTTGTAGAGGGTGACCAGAAACTTTTCGTTTTCCACCACCCGCTGGGATTCCTGCTCTTTAAAAATCAGGTACCGCTGAAAACTTTTATTCCTCAGCCGGCGGATTTCCCAGGAGTGCGGTTGAATGCGATCTTCAATGATTTCTTTGATTGACTTTACGTTCATGATGATCCCTTTTCTTAATCAGGGTTTGCGATGGACGCCAGGCGCTCTGCGCTCAGCGCTCGGCGCCTCAGGCCAACCGGGCTCGCAATTTCAGGCAGGGGCCGCCGTCGGTCACTTTCACCCATTCCTTGTGGCCTTTGCCGCACATCCCCAGGCCGCTGATTTCCATTTTCTTTCCTACCATGGAAATGGACTGCAGGAGATCCGGCACATACCCGGTGATAATCACCGGAGAAAAAATCTCTCCGGTCAGCCGACCCTGCCTGATCCTTTCCGCGTAATACCCCTCCAACTGGATTCCCCAGCCTTTCGGGTCTTCCATGCCGTTGGAGGGGTGATCCAAAAAATATCCGTCGTCTATGGAGGCGATCATGGCTTCCCGGGTATCCTCTCCGGGTCCGAAGTAGGTGTTGGTCATCCGGGCGTAGACCTTGCGCTCGAAGGACTCCCGCCGGCCGTTGGCCGACCGGGAGAGATTTAAACGGGTGGCTGAATTCAGGTCCGTCAGCCCCCGCTTGAGAATCCCCCCTTCGATAATCCGGGTTTCCGTGGCTAATTCCCCTTCATGGTCGAAAAAAAAGGAAGCCGCCTGTCCGGGAAGGGCCGGAGAATCGAACATATTGACCAGCGGGGAGGCCACGGCCTTCCCCAGGTATTCCTCTCCCTTGGCCCTCTTTTTGAGGAACATGTCCGTTTCGGTTCCGTGTCCGAAGGCCTCGTGGGCGAATATCCCTGAAAATTCAGGAGAAAAGACGCAGGTATAATAGCCGGGGTCGAGCCTCCGGGCGCTAAGCAGGCGCCGGCAATCCTCGATCAGACGGCTCAGCTTATCTTCGGGGATGAAGGCCTGTTCATACCCCCCCTGCAGGGCCTGCCCGGTGTGCAGATGAACGGACTGATCTCCTTCCCGCATGATGACCTGGGCCACCATCTGGGTCCGGCGTAAATCCTGATAAAGAGTTTTATGCCGATTGACGAACAATTCCCGGTTCCGCGTGTAAGCATATTGGGCGGTGGCCTGGACCACCCGTTCTTCTTCCCGGTGCAGACGGTCCTTCAGGTCGGCACAGGCCTGGATCTTGTCACCCAGGGAGACATATTCCGGATGGTTTTGACATTTGATCAAGAAATCCTCATCGACCTTGGGTCCCGGGTCGATCACCGGGCCGTCGTAAAAAATACCCTGATCTTTTCCCAGTTCCTTGAGCCGGGCCACGGCCTCGTTCAAACCTTCCGGTGAAAGATCGAAGGTGGCCGATTCCAGAAAGGAGCGGCCATTGAAAGCAGTCAGGACCGCTCCCCGAGCCGGGTCCAATAATTCCGCGCTTTGTTGCCGAGTCTGGACGGTAATTCGCTCCCCTGAAGTCTCCAGGGCCAGGATCGAGGCGTAGGGGAAAGCCCCCTCCAGATCATAAACCATATCCTGAACTATTGATTTGAAGTGGTTAGAATCAATTGTCATTCATCCCTCCATTTTCTATTAGTAAATCCCTCCCAACCTCCCTTTTTCAAAGAGAGGGGCCTCAAGGAAGAAGGGTTCCCCCCTTTAAGAAAGGGGGGGTAAGGGGGGATTTGTTGCATCGTCTTTCGAACATGAAATCCTTAAACCTTATGGTCTTCCTTAACCCTCAATTTCGGCGCCTCGATCATCACCGTGGTCCCCGGGGGAACGGACCGGGTCAACCAGACATTCCCGCCAATCACCGACCCGGCCCCGACGACCGTATCCCCTCCTAAAATGGTGGCCCCGGCATAAATCGTTACCCGGTCTTCTATGGTCGGGTGTCTCTTGCTCCTCCTGAGAAGATCCCCTTTTTCTTCCATGGGCAGGCTCAAGGCCCCTAAAGTCACCCCCTGATAGATCCTGACCTGTCTTCCCACCACCGAGGTTTCCCCGATTACCACGCCGGTGCCGTGATCTATAAAAAAATGTCCGGCAATGACGGCGCCGGGATGGATATCGATCCCGGTAATGCTATGGGCGTGCTCGCTCATCATTCGGGGAACTATCGGGACTCCCTGGATAAACAACTCATGGGCCAGGCGATGCGTGGTGATGGCCAGCAGTGCCGGATAACTGAAAATAATCTCGTCAAAACTTTTGGCCGCCGGGTCCCCTTGATAAGCGGCCCGGACATCATCGGCCAGGGTTCGGCGTATTTCCGGCATCTTTTTCAATAAGATGATCGCTTCCTGCTGCCCCCGCTCCTGGCATTGGGTGCAAATATGCTGATAGCGACGGCATTCATGACGGAGGCTTAAGGTGATTTGTTGGGATAAGCCTTCGAACAACCGATTGACTTCGATCCCTAACTGGTAAGGCAAGGTATAGCCGTCAATGTCCTGGTCTCCAAAATAACCGGGGAAAAGGATTCGTTTAAATCCCTCCAATAATTGAATAACGGCCCCCTGGGAGGGGAGGCCCACCAGATTAAGGTGATGAAAGGTCTCCGGGTCACGGCAACTTTCCACCAGGGCGTTGACGATTCCCGGCAATTCCTCCCGATACAGGGGGACATGACGGCATTCGTCACCGCCGGCGCTCCCTGGCGGTTCAGCTTCCGGGCTCTGGCAGGTTGGATTGTCCATAGGTGCGCTCCTCTATCGATTTTTTTAATTATACCATACCCTTTTCTCATCGGCCAGCCTTGATTTATTGCAAAAACCCGGGTGTCAAACCCTTGACAAATCCGGTCGGCATAGTTAAGTTTAGAACAATTTTTGAGGCCTTTTCAACCTAAAAGGAATCCGCTATAAACGATGCCCATTGTTCTAAACCAGAGAGGGCGGTCTATTTTAAACGCCATCATTCGGGACTTTATTGAAACCGCTGAACCGGTGGGTTCGCGCACCCTTTCCAAAAAGAAAGGACAGTTGCTCAGCCCGGCCACCATTCGGAATATTATGTCCGATTTGGAGGATTTAGGATTGATCGCCCAGCCACACGTCTCGGCGGGCAGGGTCCCCACGGAAAATGGCCTGCGGTTTTACGTCTCCTCTATCCTGGAATTGAGGCCCTTGGAAGACTCCGAAAAGGATCGGATTCGGAGTTATTTAACCGACAGCAGCCAAGATGTGGAAGATTTACTGAAAAATACCTCCAAGATGCTGGCCGTGATCACCGAGCAGGCGGCCGTTGTTTCTCCGCCCAAATCCTCGGCCACCCGTTTTAAGCATATTGAATTTATTAAGATCCGGGGCCAATTTATTCTGGTGGTGCTGGTGACCAAAGCCGGTCTGGTCCAAAATAAGGTCATCGAACTGGAGGAAGACCTCTCCCAGAAGGACCTGGATAAACTGACCCATTATTTGAATGAACTCTTGCGGAACCTGAGTTTGGATCAGGTTAAGCTGAAGATTCTGGAAGAAATGAAGAAGGACAAGATCCGGTTTGATGAACTCCTTTCCACGGCCCTGAAGATCTCCAATCAGGCCCTGGAGGGGGATACTCAGGGGGAATTTTACGTCGAGGGTCAGACCAATTTGATGCAGTATCCGGAATTCAGTCAGATAGAAACCCTGAGGGCGCTTTTTCGGGCCTTTGAGCAAAAAAGCCTTTTGGTGCGCTTGCTGGAAAAGAGCATCACCGCCAGCGGGATCCAGATTTTCATCGGTTCGGAAAACGAAGTCAACGAGATGGAGGCCTGTAGCGTGATTACCGCCCCCTACACCATGGGGAAACACCCTATCGGCACCCTGGGGGTCATCGGACCGACGCGCATGGATTATGACCGGGTCATCCCGATCGTGGATTATACGGCCAAGATGGTCAGTAAAATTTTGGAAGATAAGATTTGATTAAGGAGCAACTATTGACACACGTAAAAATAAATACGGGACCGATTCAAACAAAAGAAGCCCCAAAGTCAAAAGAGCAACCGACAAGCCCGGAAGAGATCCCGGAGGGAGCCACCCCCCCAGAGGAAACCCTGGAGGCCCGACTGGAGGCGAAGAAAAAGGAGGCCCAGGATAATTTTGATCGTTTTTTAAGATTGTCCGCCGAATTTGAAAACTTTAAGAAACGGATGGAAAAAGAAAAAAACGATGCCTACAAATTTGGGACCGAAAACCTGATCAAGGAATTGCTGCCGGTGTTGGACAACCTGGAGCGGGCCATCGACCACGGGGAAGCGAAGGGTCCCCAGGGACTCCTGGAAGGAGTGGATATGACCCTCAAAGGGTTCCTCACGGCCCTGGAAAAAATCGGCGTGTCGCCGGTGGACGCCTCAGGCAAGGAATTCGATCCCAACCTGCACGAGGCGGTCATGGTCCAGGAGGACGCTCACCATCCGGCCGGCACCGTTCTGACCCAGTTGCAGAAAGGCTACACCCTGCACAGCCGCCTCATCCGCCCGGCCATGGTCGTGGTATCCAAAAGGCCGGAACTGGGTCCCGAAGAGGACTCCCTGGAGTCGAGGGCCTGAGGCAGAAATTCGCTAACGCGTCAAACACGAATTAAATAAATATAGAGAAAGTTACCAACTCTTAAGGAGGAGAAAATGAGTAAAGTAATCGGAATTGATTTAGGTACTACCAATTCCTGCGTGGCCATCATGGAAGGCGGCGAGCCGAAAGTGATCGCCAATGTGGAAGGGAGCCGGACAACGCCCTCGGTGGTATCGGTAACGGAAAACAACGAGCGTTTAGTGGGCCAAGTGGCCAAACGCCAGGCGATCACCAACCCCACCAACACGGTCTATGCCGTCAAACGGCTGATCGGAAGAAAATTTGATTCCCGGGAAGTCCAGGATGATATTCCGATCCTGCCCTATAAAATCATCAAGGCCGCCAACGGGGACGCCCACATTGAAATCCGCGGGAAGGAATACTCGCCGGCGGAGATCTCTTCCATGATCCTGGTCAAGATGAAACAGACCGCGGAGGAATACCTGGGCGAAAAAGTGACCGACGCCGTAGTCACCGTCCCGGCCTACTTTAACGACAGCCAGCGACAGGCCACCAAGGATGCCGGCCGGATTTCCGGTTTGAATGTGCTTCGGATCATCAACGAACCTACGGCGGCCGCTCTGGCCTACGGCCTGGATAAAAAGAAGGATGAAAAAATCGCCGTCTTTGACCTGGGCGGCGGGACCTTTGATATCTCCATTTTGGAAATCGGGGAAGGCGTTTTCGAGGTCAAGTCCACCAACGGAGACACCCACCTGGGCGGCGAGGATTTTGACCTGCGGGTGATCGATTATCTGGCCGCCGAGTTCCGTAAGGACCAGGGCATCGATCTGCGCAGCGACAAGATGGCCCTGCAGCGCCTCAAAGAGGCGGCGGAAAAGGCCAAGATGGAACTCTCCACCTCCATGGAGACCGACATCAACCTGCCCTTCATCACCGCCGACGCCAGCGGCCCCAAACACCTGAACCTGAAACTCTCCCGGGCCAAACTGGAGATGCTGGTCGAAGACCTGATCAATAAAGTGGAGGGCCCCTGCCGGACAGCGCTGAAGGACGCCGGTTTGTCGGCCTCGGAAATTCATGAAGTGGTCCTGGTCGGCGGCATGACCCGGATGCCCAAGGTTCAGGCCAAAGTGAAGGAGATCTTCGGCCGCGAACCCCATAAAGGCGTCAACCCCGATGAGGTGGTGGCCATCGGAGCCGGTATCCAGGGCGGCGTGCTCAAGGGCGAGGTCAAAGACGTGCTCTTGCTGGACGTGACGCCTCTTTCCCTGGGCATCGAGACCCTGGGCGGGGTAGCCACCCGGCTGATCGAAAAGAACACCACCATCCCGACCCGCAAGAGCCAGATCTTTTCCACGGCGGCCGACAACCAGCCCGCGGTATCCATCCACGTGCTTCAGGGCGAGCGGGAGATGGCCCAGGACAACAAGACCCTGGGCCGTTTCGAGCTGACCGGTATTCCGCCGGCTCCCCGGGGTCTGCCTCAGATCGAAGTGACCTTTGACATCGATGCCAACGGGATCGTCCACGTATCAGCCAAGGATTTAGGGACCGGCAAGGAACAGTCCATCAAGATCACCGCCTCCAGCGGCTTGAGCGAAAAGGAAATCCAGCAGTTGGTCAAGGATGCCGAGATGCATGCCGAGGAGGACAAGAAGAAGAAGGAACTGGCCGAGTCCCGCAACCACGCCGACACCCTGATCTACTCCACGGAAAAGACGGTGAAGGAACTGGGGGATAAGGTGGAAAGCGAGTTGAAGTCCGACATCGAGGGAGCCATCGAGCGGCTGAAAAAGGCCATGGAGACCACGGACGCCGCCGAGATCAAGCGGCTCACCGAGGAGCTGACCACCAGCTCCCACAAACTGGCCGAGAAGATGTACTCCCAGGCCTCCCAGCAGGGCGCCGGTCCCGGCGGCGGACCCGGCCCGGATCCGGGGGCCCAGGCCGGCCCGGGCGGCGGAACCCGCAAACCCGACGACGACGTAGTGGACGCGGATTTTGAAGAAGTGAAGTAGGTCTGAACTTTCAGATAAAAACCAAAGAGGGCCGCCCGGAAATCCGGGCGGCCCTCTTTGGTTTTTACTGCAATTCTTTTCTAATATCTACGGTCGAACTCCGGGTTCTCCACTATCAAAGCCCTTCCTTTTTTTCAGCAACTTACTGAAGAAGTGAAAAATCGGCTTTGATTTTCAGCCGGATCTGATCCTTTATGGCTTCAGGCACTTCCAGACACCCCACCCGCTCCATCAGGCTTTCCTCAGAAACCAATTCCAGCGCTATCACCTGGGCGTTGAACCCAAAATCCTTTTCCCGGCCGGAGGCATACTTCCCCAGAACCAGGTCATGGATCTCTAGCCCCCAGCCGGTGATCCCTCTGGTGTTTTCATTGCGGATAGGGATCAGCCGCTGGTCCCAACCCCTGGGGAGATTTCGGGCCGTTTCCGGGCCGACCCCGTGGGCATAGTAGCCGTAGGTTTGATGAAACGGGGAAAGTTCCCCGATGCAGCCGTCAATGACGGAGGCCATTTCCGGTTTGTTCCTGGGAAAGATGTCCGCCTCGATGGAATGAATTATTTTCTCCGGCACCTCCGGGAACTGAGATAAAACAGCCGTACTGCCCAGGATGACGATCTCATCATCCCCGGCAATATCGCCTGCGGCGCGGATGATATGCTCAAGCTGTAAACGATTCATAAATTTTCCACCTTTCCCTCGGGGTCAGGATACCGCAGAATGGGCTGGACTGGCGCAGCCGGCGGGCTCTCTCCGTTGGTGAAACCATAAAAGCGAGAATTTCCTCCATTGGATCCTCCAGAATTTTTTCCCATTCGGTCCAATAGAGGCGTTCCCCCTGTTGATCGATCCAGCGCCGGAGATTGTGACGGGCCAAATCCAAAAGCGCGGGATTCTCATTGATCCGCTGAGCGATCACCCGGTGGAGGACGATGCTTCTTTCTTCTATTTGTTCATGTGTCAGGCCCATAGAAAACAACTTTATTAAAACGGTTGAAAAGAGTCAACTTTCTTGTTTTTTTGGGCGGATATACATTTCCCTTGAAAGGGGCTATTTTTTTAGGGTAAACTTTTGGTACTAAGTAGAAGGGGTACATTTATGATCCAGAATAAAATCCAAATCGAAGAAAAAGACTTTGAATTCATCAAGAAAGCCTATAAGACCCTCTCCTATAGAAGTCTCAGTCACTATATGAGGGAAGCGATTCAGGACAAAGTGCGCGAAGACCGAAAAAAGCTGAAGGCCTTAAAACGATCGATCGCCATGGAACAGATCGGCCGGGAGGTTTATGAAAACCTTTTTGAGGGTATCGAGGGAGAAGACTTTGATGATCGGTGATATTGTTTGGGTCAACCTGGACCCGACCCTGGGAGAGGAGATCAGGAAAAAGCGCCCGGTAGTGATTTTAAACAACGGCCACGAGAAACACCTGCGCCTGGCCATCGTCGTCCCCCTGACCAACTGGACTGCTTCTTGGGAGAGCAACCCATTTTTTATCCGCCTGGACCCGTCCAGACAAAACGGGCTGAAAAAGAGATCGGCTGTCGACTGTTTTCAAATCCGGGCCGTCAGCCACCAGAGGGTCTTGGAGCGGTTGGGTTCGGTCACCCCGCTGGAAATGACTCAAATAAAAAAATCCCTGGCTTTGATCCTCGACTTGGAAGCGGAAGATTGTGAATAGACCCGCGGCTTCAAAAGGTCATGGGTTCCAACCCGGCGGAGTTCGAGAATCCGATCCTAAAAACGGAAAGTCAGGCGGTAGCCGCGACTGATTTAGTACTCTTTATTCCTTGACACCCACCTTAAAAGTAGCTACAATTAAATAAAAGTAGCCCTTCCATGATAAGGAGTGCCCCCAATGATCACAGCCGGAATCAAAGATACCAAAAACAATTTGAGTCGCTATCTTGCCCTGGTAAAAGCGGGTGAAGACGTGGTAATCACCGAACATGGCAAAGTGGTGGCCCGGATTATCAAGGAAGGGACGAGGAAGCAATCTATCCGCACCGCCATGGAACCGCTGATCAGTCGAGGGTTGATTTCCCTTCCAACCCGGGATCTGATCAGCACGGACTTAAGCCCGCTGGCGGTCCCTGGAAAACCGGTTTCTGAAATGGTCATTGAGGATCGCCGATGATCCTCTACCTGGATACGAGCGCCCTGGTGAAAAGGTATTTTTTGGAACAGCAATCGAACGAACTTCTTTCCAGGTGGATCCAGGCCGAGATAATCGTCACCTCCTCTGTGCCTACGCGGAAACCGTGGCTTCTATTTTTCGCAAAAAAAGAGAGTCGGCCCTTGAGGTTGAGGTAATCCAACGGGTCGTGGAGACCTTTTTTCTGGACTGGAAAAGTTTCTTCCGAGTCGAAGTGACCGACGAATTGAATGAAATAGTCCTCAGAGTTGTAGAAAGTTATCCCCTTAGGGGTTTTGATGCCATCCATTTGGCCTCGGCCGTTTTAACCCGGGATAGCCTCCCTAAGATTTCCTTTTCGCCTGTTTTGACCAGAGATTGGCCCAGGCTGCCCGGGAGAATGATTCGCACCTTCCATGGTAGATCAAGCTTCGATCTGAACGCTAACGATTCGCACGATATCGCACTGTTCGTCTCCCGGACTCACTGCCGGGAAGAGTGATCGTTGCCCTTTGGAAGAGATTTTTACCGCTTTGTTCCATAGACAAGCATAACAGATCTCCCGCTCTATAAATGGTCATTTTCCCTGATTTAAGGTTTGGTCGGCTTTACTGTCAACTAGTATTGCAATTAAAAGTCCTATGAAACAGGCTTGATCACGGTGCACCCGACATCCATTCTTTTAGGGGAACCTCCTGCTCTTTGGGCGTTGAGCCTAGTACTCAGAGCTCGAGGGTAAGGGCTTGCCTTGCCTTGAATGGTTTTTTCAGGGGAGAATCAACTTTGTTCCCTGAGCGCCTTCGCTCTTTTCCGATCGATCAAGCGGACGATCAGGATGCTGACTTCGTAGAGCCCGTAGAGGGGGATGGACAAGAGGATCTGGGAGACCACATCGGGGGGGGTGACGACGGCGGCCACCACGAAAATCAGCAGGATGGCCACCCGGCGGTTGTTGGCCATCATTTTGGCATTGAGGATTCCGGCCTTGGCTAAAAAGAATGCCAGTACCGGGAACTCGAAAACCAGACCAAAACCCAGGAGCAGCTTGAGGCAGAAATTGAGGTACAGTTGGATGGAAGGCAGGGCCTTGATATTTTCCGTGGCGAAACCGGCCAGGAACTTGAAGCCCACCGGAAAGACCACGTAATAACCGAATAGCGCTCCCCCGGCGAAAAGCCCGGAGGAGATGAGGACGAAGGGCAAGACAAACCGTTTTTCCTTCTGATGGAGCCCCGGAGCCACGAACATCCAGAGTTCAAAAAATATCACCGGTGAAGCCAGGACGATCCCGGCGATGAGGCTCACTTTCAGGTAGATAAAAAAGGCCTCGGGCAGCGCCGTAAAGACCAGCTTGTCCCCGGGCGGGAGGACTTTGACCATAGGGCGGACCAGCCACTCGAAGAGTTCGTTGGAAAAAGCGTAGGCCACGGCAAACCCAATACCCACGGCCACAAAGGAGACGATCAACCGATTACGCAGCTCTCCCAGGTGAGACATGAAGGGCATGGATTTTTCATTCTTATCGGTCATTATAACAAGAAGGATTTCCCGGAATAGGGGTGGTCTTCCCGGTAGGTTCGATCAGCCATTTCTTCCAGTTCCCGGCGGATATCCTCCGCCTCGCTGGTGACCAGCGGTCCTTGTTCCGTGGTCGCGGAGGACGCCGCCGCCACCGGACCCCCTGAAAAGGCATCGGCAGTCGGTTCGAGTTCCTCTTCGGATTGGGGTTCGCTATCCCCCAGGTATTTCGGAATCGGGTCTTCCAGAAAATTCGTCTGGATGACCCCTGAGAGGTGACTCTTGACTTCCTGAAGGTCTTGCTGGACTTTATTCAGGTCTTCCCCCAGATCGATATTCTGCTTCAGATCTCCGGTGGTTTTCTTCAATTCCGCCAGCCCTCGGCCTAGAGAACGGGCCAGTTCCGGGAGTCTCTTGGGACCCAACACCACCAGGGCGACCACCAGAATGAGAAGAAATTCCGGCATGCCGATGCCAAACATGCGCTGCCTCCGCCTCTTTAAATCGAATCAATAAAAAAACAGATTATCATAATAAGGTGCGGGTGAATTTGCAATTAAAAACGTCTGGCGCGAAGCGCGGAGCGCAGAGCGGAAAAACAGAAAACCCTTGGAACCACGGGCTGACAGGTGTGCGCCCCTTGGTTGGGGGATGAGCAAAATCCTGAAACCTCCACCCCAGTTCAGGTGCCTTGCGCCTTGCACTCCGCGCTACGCGCTACGCGCTCAGCGCCCTGCTCTTGGCGGATCTCCTTCCTCCGCAGCAAGTGGTGGTAGCTCAGGGCGAACCGGTGGGCCTCATCCCGGACCCGCTGTAAAAAATGAAGCACCGGGGAATCGGACCGCAGATTCAACGGGTTCTTGCGTCCAGGCAGATAAATCCCGTCTTTCCCCCCTGAAGCGAGAAAGGTTTTTTTAGCGATCGCCGCGAGGTCCGGCCGCTGTTTCTCCGGCAGAGAGTCAAAAATTTCCTTTAAAATATTTAACTGCCCTTTCCCGCCATCGATGAGTATCAGATCGGGGATTTCCTCGGGGTGCCGGATCAGACGGCCGATCACCTCGGCCATCATGGCATAGTCATTGGGCTGTTCCACTGTTCGGATTCGAAACCGGCGATATCTGGATTTTTCCGGCAGTCCCTGGTTAAAAACCACCCAGGAGCCCACAGCCTGACGGCCCTGGAGATTGGAAATATCCAAAGCCCCCACCCGGACCGGGTGCTTTTTTAGCTCTAGCCTTTCCTGAAGCGGGGTGGCAATGGTCTCCTGAAAATTCCGGTCGGCCTCTTTTCCTTTGAGGGCGACGCGGGCATTCTCTTCGGCCATCTCCAGCCAATGTCGGGCCTCACCGCGCCGAGGAACCACCAGTTTCACTAGCTCCCCTTTTTGTTCGGAAAGGATCTCTTCCAGCAGCAACCGGTCTTCAAAAGGAAAAGGAACAAAAATCCTCGGGGGCAGGTAACGATCCTTCCGGTAATACTGGGTAATCAGATCGGCCAAAACCTCCTCCAGCGGTTGGGAGGGGTCCCGAAACAGAAATCGGGCCATCCCGGCCACCGATCCAAAACGAATGAACAGAATAACGGCGGCAATCGCCTCGGCGGACTCGACCAAGGCCAGCACATCAGCCTGTTCCAGGCGCGAGGAAACCACATGCTGTTCCTTCAAGGTCTCTGAAATCGCCCGGATTTGATCCCGCAGGATAGCCGCCTCTTCAAACCGAAAGGCGTCCGCAGCCTCCTGCATGCGTTGTTTTAAATCCCGGGTCAGGTTCGAATTATGGCCCTGGAAGAACTGGATAATACCATCCACCCGACGGCCATATTCTTCGCTGGAAATCTTATCCCGGCAAGGGCCGGGGCACCGTCCGGTCTGGTAATAGAGGCAAGGCCGGGAGCGGCGGGGCAGCTCCTTCTGCCGGCATTGGCGGAGCGGGAAGACCTGCTGGATCATAAAAAGCGTGGCGCGCATCTTCCCCGCGGCGGAAAAAGGCCCTAAATAGACGGCCCCGTCGTTTCGGATTTTACGCACCACCTGGAGCCGAGGAAAGGTTTCTTGCGGGTCCAAACGCAGGCAGGGGTAGCGTTTGTCATCCCGGAGATCCACGTTATACCGGGGCCGGTACTTCTTGATCAGGTTGCTTTCCAGAATCAGGGCTTCTTTTTCATTATCCGTCAGAATGCATTCAATCGTCTCCGCCCGGTCCAGCAGCTTTATGGTCTTGATCCCCGAGGCCTTCAAATAGGACAGTACTCTTTTCCTGAGATCTTTGGCCTTCCCCACATACAGAACCTTCCCGGAACTATCCCGCATGAGATAGACGCCCGCCTGATGGGGAAAGGCCTGCATCTGGGTTTTTAACGGGTCATAGGGGAGAAGGATCTTTGGGGGGCGTGACGGCGTTCATTTGGAGATTCTTGCTGGAGATATAAATTCTTTCAGGTGAGCTCCCGGGTTTTACTGGGAGTGCACCTGAAAGAATTTATCTGGAGAGGACCTGCCGGATTTCCGTCAGCTCTTTCCGGACCTCTCGGAGCAGGTTTCTCAGTGGCTCGGAAGAGGGGACCGGCGGTTCTTCTTTGGCGAGCGGGGTTTCCTTTTCCGCTTTATGGTTCTGGACGATCTTTTTCTTGGCCCCGGCAATGGTAAACCCCTCCTGGTAAAGGAGTTTTTTGATTTCCAGGATGGTTTCCACATCCTTGCGGCGGTAGAGCCGCTGGTTGGAACCCATGCGCACCGGCCGAATGCTCTTGAATTCCGTTTCCCAATACCGGAGGACATAAGTCTCAAGCTGGGTCAGAGAGCTGACCTCACCGATTTTAAAATACTGCTTATTGGGAATGATCACGGAGTCCATAACGTTGGTTTCGTTTATTTCGTTCTTTTGGTTTGTTTGGTTTGTTTCGTTAAAAGAACAAAACCCCTTGCCGGTAACCGGCATAATAATAGTCCCAATCGGGTAGACTTCTCCAGGGAAATCAACTAAACAAACGAAAAGAACGAAACAAACCCAATAAACGCCTCTACTTCGTTCCCGGCAGGGAGGCCTGGAATTTATGCATTATATGCTCCACCACCTGCTGGTGCAAGGGGGAAACTAGTTCATCCGTCAGAGTCTGCTCGGCGGAACGGTAGTGGAGACGGATGCCCAGGTTCTTTTTTCCCGCCGGAATGGGCTTTCCCCGATACAGATCGAACAGTTCAAGGGCTTCAATCAAGGGTTGGTTCAAGGAATGGATTTCATCCTGAATGGCCTTCCAGGTGATCGGCTCATCCAGAATCAGGGCAATGTCTCGGGCTATTTCCGGATAGCGGGGCCAGGGTTTAAAGGTCGGCGTTTCCTGAATGACCCGAGCGCATTGATCCAGGTCCAGATCCAGCACATAGGCACCTTCCCGGAATCCAAAAAGGTCCCGGACCGCCGGAGCGATCTCCCCCATTTCCCCCAATAGTCCGGCGGGTGAATCGATACGGACCGCTTGCTCCGGCCGATACCCGGGCCGATTTTGGACCGGAATTAGAGTCGCACCCTGGACCTGAAGCGATTCGAAAAGACTTTCGACTACTCCCTTGAGATCGTAAAAATCCGCTAAGTCCCCTTTTCGATGAAACGATTCCGGGGACCGCTTTCCGGACCATAATACCCCCAGACGGGTATTTTCCCGCGGGAGTTGTTCGGATTCCGCAGCGGGATAGAAAACTTTGCCCACCTCAAAAATCCGTAAGTTCAGGTTGCGCTGGTCCAGGTTTCTTTTCAGGGTAGACAGTAAGCCGGGCAGCAGGGAGGTTCGCATGACTGCCTGGTCTTCCGACAGGGGGTTGCTCAGGGCGAGATAAGGGGGATTCCTCGGGGCGGCGGCCGAGGGGGAAAAGAAAGCCGCCCATTTTTCAGCAATGAAACTGTAGGTGATAATCTGGTCGAACCCCAGGCCGGTCAGGATTTCCTCGATCCGGCGCCGCAAGGAAAGAGTCGGCGGTTCTTTGGCGGCGGTGGAGGCCCCCCGGGGGTAGGTGATGGGAATTCGATCGTAACCGATCAGTCGGGCCAGCTCTTCCATCAGGTCCACCGGACGGCTCAAGTCCGGCCGAAAGGCGGGAGGCCGCACCTCGATCCGGTCCCGCTCTTTCCGGACCATGGGCAATCCCAGGCGGCGACCGATATCCAGGGCCTGCTCCGTAGTGATTTCTATCCCCAGAAACCGTCCGGCCTGATCCACATCCAGGGTGATGGGCGGGCTGGACGCGGGCCGGGGATATTGGTCCAGCACTCCGGGAACTATCGCACCGCCGCCTAATTCCCCCATCAATTGGGCCGCCCGATCGGCCGCCGAAAGGACCCCCTCAATGTCCACACCCCGTTCAAAACGAACCGAGGCCTCGGTGGACAAACCCAATTTTTTAGCGGTTCGTCGAATGGAAACCGGGTTGAAAAAAGCACTTTCCAGCAGGACGTTTCGCGTTTCGTTCGTGATTTCCGAATCCAACCCTCCCATGATACCGGCCAGGGCCACCGCTTTTTGTCCGTCGGCAATTACCAGCATGTCGGAAGAAAGGATTCGGGGGACACCGTCTAAGGTGGTAAAAGGCTCGTTAGGCTGTGCCGTCCGCACTACAATGCGGTTTTCCGCCAGGAGGTCATAATCGAAGGCATGCAGCGGCTGACCGCTTTCGAGCAGTACAAAGTTAGTGATATCGACGATATTGCTGATGCTGCGCAGGCCCACGGATTCCAGCCGCTGCCGCAACCAGCGGGGCGAAGGACCGACCGTCACCCCCAGAATAAGCCGGGCCGCGTACCGGGGACAATGTTCGGGTTCCAGGAGGGTGACCGAGGTTTTTCCCTGAATCTCCAGCCCCTCCCGCTCCAGGGATACGGCCGGCGGCCGAAGGGGACGATCATAGATCGCCGCGAGTTCCCGGGCAATGCCCAGGTGACTGAGGCAATCCCCCCGATTGGGGGTAATATTGACTTCCAGGAGGGTATCTTCCAGACCTAAGATCCGGCTCAGCGGCTCGCCCGGAGCTATCCCTTCGGGCAGAATCATTATTCCGGTGTGATCCTCCGAAAGTCCCAATTCGCGCTCGGAACAGAGCATGCCGTATGACGTTCGCTTCCGGATGGTGGCGACCTGGATCTTTTGGCCGCCGGGGGTGGTGACCCCCGGGATAGCCACCGGGACCGTTATCCCGGCGCGGACATTGGGGGCCCCGCAAACGATGGTCACCGGTCCCTGGCCGGCGTCTACCTGGCAGAGCACCAGTTTATCCGCCTCCGGGTGTTTTTCCACGGATAGGACCCGACCCGCCACGATGGACTCCAACTCTCGTCCCAAAGGTTGGACGACTTCCACTTCCAGCCCCGCCATGGTCAAAGCCTCGGCGATTTCCGGGGCGGAAAGGCCGCTCAGATCCACATATTCGTTTAACCAGTTTATGGTGACTTTCATCTGTCGAAGTAAGGCGTAAGGCGCAAGGCGCGAGGGGATAGGTTATTTGGAAACGCTAAGGATCTCATCAGAATTGCTTCAGAAATCGCTGGTCATTCTCATAGAACAGTCGGATATCGTCGATGCCGTACTTGAGCATGGCAATCCGTTCCACCCCCAGACCAAAGGCAAACCCGCTGACGACATCCGGGTCATAATTCACAAAGCGGTAGACCTCCGGGTCGACCATTCCCGAGCCCAAAATCTCCAGCCAGCCGGTCTGGGAACAGAGACGGCAGCCGGCACCCCGACAGAGCACACAACCGATGTCTACCTCCGCGCTGGGCTCGGTAAAAGGAAAAAAGCTGGGGCGAAAGCGCAGCGGGGTCTCCTCTCCGAACATCCGCTGAACGAACAAGGTCAGAATCCCCTTTAGGTCCCCGAAGCTGATCCCCGCACCCACCATCAACCCTTCCACCTGGTGAAACATAGGGGAATGGGATATATCCGAATCCCGCCGATAAACCTTGCCCGGGGAGATGATTTGTACTGGGGGTTTCCGTTTTTCCATGACCCGCACCTGCATGGGAGAGGTTTGAGTGCGGAGAAGCAGGGTATCGGTGAGGTAGAAGGTATCCTGCATGTCTCGGGCCGGATGGTCCGGGGGAATATTCAAGGCTTCGAAATTATAATAGTCCACCTCTATTTCCGGCCCTTCAACCACTTCGAAGTTCAGCCGGGAAAAGATGCCGCAGATCTCGTCCAGGACCTGGGTCAGGGGATGCCTCCGGCCACGAAAACCCCTCCGACCGGGCAGGCTCCAATCGATCCCCGAAAAGGACTCTTCCTTCACACCTGAATCCAGGGAAATTTTGGCCCCCTCGAAGAGACGCTCCAATTCCCCCTTGATCCTATTGGCCTCCTGGCCTACAACCGGCCGTTCTTCCGGAGACAAGCTCCCCAGATCCCGCATAATCTGGTTCAATTCCCCTTTACGGCCCAGGGTCTTGAACTGCAGAGCCTCAATATCGGCGCGCCTTTCCAAACGGGGCAAGGCGGCCCGGACGGCCTCTTCCAGGACTTTCAAACGATTTAACATGGGCGGATTTCAGAAGCGATTGAAATCGGCGAGTCGACCCCCGAGGGATCCGACCTTACGCCTGGGGAACCATTTTGATTAACTGGCTGAACCGGTCGGGGTCGTGAATGGCCATCTCGGAAAGAACCTTGCGGTCTAAAGCGATATTGGCCTTTTTCAAGTCGCCGATGAAGCGGCTATAGGATAGGCCGTGCTGCTTGACGGCGGCGCTGATCCGGACGATCCACAGGCCTCGCATTTCCCGTTTGCGGACTCGGCGGTCCCGGTAAGCATACTTCAGGGCGCGATCTACAGCCTCGGTAGCGGTTTTGTACAGGCGACTGCGAGCCCCCCGATACCCTTTGGCCATCTTAAGTGTTTTGTTTCGGCGTCGACGGGCTTTGAAGCCCCTTTTTACTCTGGGCATTTTCGTTCACCTCAAAATTTGAAATCAGCTATACGGTAACATTCTTTTCAAGGCTCGACTGTTGGCCTTGCTGACTAACGCCCCTTTGCGGAGCTTTCTCTTCCGTTTACGGGTTTTACTGGTCAAGATATGGCTGCCGAAAGCCTTGGACCGGGCGACCTTCCCCGTGCCGGTTATCTTAAAACGCTTGGCAGCCCCACGGTTGGATTTCATCTTGGGCATAATAATTCTCCTTGAGGCCTGGGGCCTAAAAAAATACTTCCCCTCCCCTGTTCACCGGGTTTTAGAGTGCGGCTCGGAATTACTTCGGGCTGAGGACCATGGTCATATTCCGGCCTTCCAGCTTGGGGTTCTGCTCGACCACGGCCAAATCCTTCGTTTCCTCGACAATGCGTAATAACACGTTTTTGGCCGCCTCCACATATTGGAGTTCACGGCCGCGGAAAAGAAGGAAAACTTTGGTTTTATTTTTCTTGGTTAAAAACTTGCGAATATTCCTCAGCTTGAACTGATAATCGTGTTCCTCGGTTTTCGGTCGAATCTTGACTTCTTTGACTTGGATGATGGTCCGCTTTTTTTTGGCTTCATGGACTTTCTTGGTCTGCTGGTACCGATACTTGCCATAATCCATGATTCGACATACGGGCGGGTCCAGATTCGGCGCCACTTCTACCAAATCCAAAGCCCCTTCCTTAGCCAGGGCTAAAGCCTGGGCTATGGAAAAGATCCCCAATTGGCTCCCATCCTCGGCGATGACTCGGACATTCGCCGCCCTGATCTCCGAGTTTACGTTGGCAGACTTGCTTATAAAACCACCTCCTTATAATTTAATAAATCCAAACAAGAATCTCCATCACGCCTATTACTCTTTAAAGCCCGGGACGGATTCGGCTTGCACTTTCCGAATAAAAGCCGCCGGATCCATGGCCCCCAAATTTTCGCCGCTTCGGGCCCGGGGACTGACCGTCTTTTCTTCCGCTTCCTTGTCGCCGACCACGACCATGTAAGGGATTTTCTGAAGCTGCGCCTCCCTGACTTTAAGCCCCAATTTCTCGTTGCGGTTATCCAGCTCCGAGCGCACCCCGGCTTTCAATAGTTCCTGGTGGACCTCGCGGCTGTATGCGCTGGACCGGTCGGTGACCGAAAGGACGACGGCCTGCACCGGGGCCAGCCAGACCGGGAAGGCCCCGCCGTAATGTTCTATCAACACCCCCAGGAAGCGTTCAATGGCCCCCAGGATAACCCGGTGCAACATGACCGGCCGATGCCGTTCTCCATCGGGGCCGATGTAGGCCAGGTCAAACCGCTCCGGGAGGGTAAAATCGCACTGAATAGTGGCGCACTGCCAGCGCCGATCCAGGGCGTCTTTGAGCTTGATGTCGATCTTGGGACCGTAAAAGGCCCCTTCCCCGGCCGAGACCGAGTATTCCAAGCCGTTGTCCTTCAAGGCCTGGGTCAAGGCCTCGGTGGCCCGTTCCCAATCCAGATCGGAACCGATGGATTTTTCCGGTCGGGTGCTGACTTCCACCTCAAAAGGAAAACCGAAGATCTGCATCACCTCGGCCACAAAATTCAACACGCCTCGGATCTCATCCTGAAGCTGATCCGGGGTGCAGAGTATATGAGCGTCATCCTGGGTAAACTGCCGCACCCGCATCAGGCCGTGCAGCACCCCGGATTTTTCGTGGCGGTGAACGGTGCCCAGTTCAAAATAGCGTTTGGGCAGGTCCCGGTAACTGCGGACTTTGGTCTTATAGATCATCATATGGGCCAGGCAGTTCATGGGTTTGATCCCGTAGGACTGCCCGTCAATCTCGGTAAAATACATAAAATCCCGGTAATTCTCATAATGCCCGGATTTTTTCCAAAGCTCGGTGCGGAGGATCTGGGGCCCAACGACCAGCTCATAGCCCCGCTTCAGATGTTCTTTCTTCTCGAAGTCCTCCAAAATGTGCCGCAACAAGGCCCCCTTGGGATGATAGATGACCAGCCCCGGTCCGACTTCGTCGTGAATGCTGAACAAGTCCAATTCCCGCCCCAGGCGGCGGTGGTCCCGGCGCTTGGCTTCCTCCAGACGGTGAAGATGTTCGTCCAATTCCTTCTTATTGAAAAAGGCGGTCCCGTAAATCCGCTGGAGCATGGGATTCCGCTCATCCCCCCTCCAGTAGGCCCCGGCCACTTGGGTTAATTTGAAAAAACGGATATCCCCCGACGAAGACAGGTGCGGCCCCCGGCAAAGATCCACAAAATCTCCCTGCCGGTAAAGGGAAACCGGGGCCTCCTCCAGCCCCTCCAGCAAATCCACCTTATAGGGTTCATCTCGGAATTTAAAATAAGCGATGGCCTCCTCTCGAGGCATCTCTTCCCGGGTAATCGGGATCCTGGACTTGCTCAAGACCTGCATCCGCTCTTCAATCCGAGTCAGATCTTCGGGCACAAAAGGGGTCTTCGTTTCAAAATCGTAATAAAATCCCTGTTCAATAGCTGGACCGATGGCCGGCTTGGCCTCTGGGAAAAGTTCTTTTACGGCCTGGGCCATCAGGTGCGAAGTGGAATGCCGCAGGATATCCAGACCTTCCGGGGTGTTTTCCCCTACCGGGGTCAATTCCCCCCCTGAAGCCAAAGGACGAGCCAGGTCGATTAACTGGCCATTTAACCGGGCGGCCACACTCCCCTTCAAGGAGCTTTTTTGCCAGGCCGCCAGGGCCTGAACCGCTGTGGTACCGGCAGGAAAGGAACGCTGGGCCTGATCAGGAAAAACTATTTGAATTTCTTCCACTTAGCTTCCTTGGAGATTCTAGAATAAATTAAATAAACGGTAATATTACTAAATTGCTTCTCCGGAGTCAATAACTATTTAATCATCGATAACGGACCTCAAAGCCCTCCCCTTCACCGTGAAATTCTCCGTACCGAACCTCAACCCGATCGACCCGGGCCGATGGGGGGCCCTGCCGGCACCAAGCGACCATTTGTTCAATCTTCGGTTTTTCTCCTTCCAGAAAGGCCTCCACCGTTCCATCCCGCCGGTTCATGACCCACCCCGCCAATCCCAGCGCCCTGGCCTGATCCCGGACAGAGGCCCGGAAATAGACCCCCTGCACCCAGCCGTGAACGACTACCTGGGCCGATATCTTTCCCATAAGCGCGCTCCTTATTACGAAAGGGGACTTATTTTGCAAACATCATGTTTGCCGGCTTTGCTTTCCCTATTTGCTACAGGCCAGCAAGTTGAAGGCTTTTTCCTTCATCATTGGATATTCCTTGTTGGATATTGGGTATTCGATTTTTTTTTGTTTTTGGGCAATTCAACGAAAGTTGAACTATGTTTTTTTCTCCCCTCTTTCCCTCTCTCCCTCTTCTTTATCCCTCCAGCATTTGGATCAGTTCCTCTTCGCTCAAAACCGGCACCTGCAGATCCCGAGCCTTGTCCAGCTTGGACCCTGCTTCTTCCCCGGCCACCAAATAATTTGTTCTTGCGCTTACGGACCCGGCTGCCCTCCCGCCCAGGGCTTCAATTTTTGCTTTGGCCTCTTCCCGGGTGAAACGGGTCAATCGTCCGGTCAGCACAAAAATTTTGCCGGCCAAAGGTTTCAATCCGCCGGTCTTTTCGCCTTTCAGTTGGATCCCGGCCCGCAGTAACTTGGCCACCACTTCTTGATTCCGGGGGTTATCAAAGAAAGCTCGAACACTGCGGGCCACTTGGGGACCCACCTCCCGGATGGACAATAATTCCTCTTCCCGGGAGACACTCAAGGCGGCCAAGCTGCCGAAATACCCGGCCAGGATCGCGGCCACATGCTCCCCGACGAAACGGATGCCCAAGGCATAAATAAACTTGTTCAAAGAGGCCTGTTTGCTGCGCTCCAGGGCCTCGATGAGATTCCCGGCGGATTTATCGGCCAGCCGTTCCAGGGGAACCAGGGCTTCCCTGGTCAGTGCGTACAAATCGCCATAGTCCTTAACCAGGCCTTTCTCCACCAGTTGGTCAACCAATTTTTCCCCCAGGCCTTCGATATCCAGGGCGCCCTTGGAAGCAAAATGACGGATCGTTTCCTTGATCTGGGCCGAACAATTGGGATTGGAGCAGCGGTGGGCCGCCTCCCCGGGAAGCCGGACCACCGGCGAATGGCAAACCGGGCATTCAGCGGGCAGACGGAAGGCCGTTTCCCGCCCCGGCCGGCCCCCATCGACGACCTTGACCACCTCCGGGATCACCTCCCCGGCCCGTTGGATGAGGACCGTATCCCCGATGCGGACGTCCTTGCGCTCGATCTCATCCTGGTTGTGGAGGGTGGCCCGGCTGACTTCCACTCCGCCCACCAGCACCGGTTGAAGTATGGCCACCGGCGTCAAGACCCCGGTCCGCCCCACCTGGACTTCAATATTCAAAATGCGGGTGGTTTCCTGGGAAGGCTGGAACTTAAAGGCCAAGGCCCACCGGGGGCTGCGGGATTTGACCCCCAGGTGCTCCTGCAGCTCCAGTGAATCCACCTTGATGACCACCCCGTCAATCTCATAGGGCAGGGTATGGCGGACTTCCTCCATCTCCCGGCAGAAAGACCAGGCGTCCTCAATACCTTCGACCTGCCGGGCTTTGGGGTTCACCGGCACCCCCCACTGGGAAAGGGCTTTCAGTATTTTCCCTTGGCCGTCGAAAGGCAGCCCGGTGAGCGCGCCCAGTCCGTAAGCGTAAAAATACAGGGGGCGTTGGGCCGTAACACGGGGATCCAACTGGCGCAGGGACCCGGCGGCGGCGTTGCGCGGGTTGGCGAAGGCCGTTTCTCCGGCCTCCAACCGTTTCCGATTGAATTCTCGAAAATCCTTCAAGCGCAGGTAGACCTCGCCGCGAATTTCCAGCCGATCAGGGGTCCGAATTTTTCCGGACTGGAGACGCAAGGGGATGGCCGAAATGGTCCGCACATTCTGGGTTACGTCTTCGCCCACCACTCCGTCCCCCCGGGTGGCGGAGCGGACCAGGAGGCCCTGTTCATAAATCAGTTCAATGGCCAGACCATCCATCTTCGGTTCGACGGTATACGTGAGGTCCTTCGTCCGATTGAGGAAACGTTTGACCCGCTCATCAAATTCCCGCACTTCTTCCCGGTTGAAGGCGTTTTCCAGACTCAACATAGGCACCGTATGGGGCCAGGTTTCGAACTTTTCCAGAGGACGAGCGCCCACCCGCTGAGTGGGTGAATCCGGGGTGATCAAATCGGGATAACGAACCTCCAGCCCCTCCAGTTCCCTCAACAGCCGGTCGTATTGGGCATCGGAGATCTCCGGGTCATCCAGGACATAATAGCGATGGTTGTGATACTGGAGTTGCCGCCGAAGTTCATTGACGCGGTCGGTTATCTGGAGATCCATTTTTTCCTTCTTACTTTCTTCGTTGTTTCAATGCAATAATATGCCATTCCCTTATCCCTTAGCCATAGAATCAGTAAAACTGATTAAACAGATTTTCAGGAAAAGAGGTATATGCTGCTGAGGATGGGAGAATTGACTTTGTTGGATTGCGTCACTTCCCAGCAAGCCATAACGGAAGTGGAAAGAAACCTGGAGAAAAAAATCCCTGCTAAGCTCACGGAGTTTCGGCTGCTGGTCAGTCGGTGTTTGAGGGTGATTTCCGACCCGACGCCCGGCGACCTGCGCGCCCATTCCTCTGAGGCTGACCCCAAAGACCTCCCCTTACTCGTCGCGGCTATTCAAGAAAATTGTTCCTACCTGATATCCTTTAATACCCGGCACTATTTTCCAAAATCCAATTCTATCCGGGTTCAAAAGCCCGGGGATTTCATCTTTACCGTCCGTCAACTCTTGGGACAAATGCCCAGTTAAAGACTGTGCGTGAGTAGGTGCGTATGTGGGCCTATGAAAACAGTATTTGAGTGTGTGAGTATGTGAGTAACCAAGGCTTTTCCTTTCCCACATACTCACACCCCCACACACTCACACACTTCTTCTCCCGGCACTATGATCCTTTGAATATCCAATATCCAAGACCCAAATAGTGGTTCACCCTCGGGCTTTGTTTTTCCTGGCATCCTCCATGAAATCATCGCTCCGGACCTGTAGATCAACAATTCTTTCCTTCATCATTGGCAATTCCTTGTTGGATATTGGATATTCGACTCCCTTTCCCCCTGAACTCTTCCTTCCCACGCCGATCGCCGAACGCCCAACGCCGAACGTTTCATGCCTACCCATCCAACGCCTTCCGCACCATCCCGGCTAGATCCTGGACGGTGTAAGGTTTTTGAATAAAGGCCAACCCTTTATCCAGAAGTCCCCGTTGGGCGATCACGTCGGCCGTGTAGCCGGACATGAACACCGTCTTGATCCCCGGATGAAGCGCCTCCACCCGCGCTTTCAGTTCCGGGCCGGTCATGTGGGGCATGATCACATCGGTCAGCAGGTGGACAGTCCCAGCCCGGTCCCCTGCCCTTCGGCCTTGGTGGTGAAAAAGGGTTCGAAGATCCGCTCCAGCGTCTCCCCGTCCCTACCGCAGCCTGAATCGCTCACGGTCAGGAGCACGTAATCCCCGGGGGTGACATCGGGATAGCACCGGGCATAGCGCTCATCCAGGGTAACGTTAGCCATCTCGATGGTGACGGTCCCCACTCCGGCGTTGGACTCGCTTCTCAGGAGGGCCCGCTCCGTCCGGTTGCTCAGGGTAATGTCGATCAAGGCGGCACGGCAAAAATACGATCCGTCAGCGTCCCGAGCGGCTTCCGCATCCAGGCGCACCCAGAATTCGCTGCCGTCCGTTTTCAGCATTCTCATCTCGCACACTTGACGCGCACCCTTTTCCCAAAGAAGCTTGCGGTGCCGGTAATAGATGTCCTGGTCTTCGGGAAGGATAAAACGGGTCAAGGGCTGTTTGAACAGTCGGCTTCTGGCCTGACCCAAGAGTTTGGCCACCGTGAGATTGGCCTCCAGGATCAGACCCCTTTCACTAACGGATCTTTCTTTCCGTGGTCGATACGGCGTAGGGCACCCCGGAGTCATTGACCAGGGCGGTGGCCGTCAGCCAGACGGCTATTATTTGGCCGTCTTTGGTCAAACGCTCCGCGCGAATAGGCCCAGGCCCCTCAGCTCCGCTAAGCTGCCGCAAATGGCCCAGCGCTTCCTTGCGCCGCCCCTTGGGGACCAGGGCTCCGACATTCATAGTCAGGGCTTCCGCCTCGCTCCAACCGTACATCCTTTCCGCCGCCGGGTTCCAGGCCAGAATGCGGCCGTCAAAATCCTGCACGGTGATGGCCTCCTGGGAGTCGCGGACCACCACGGCCAGGCGGCGCAGGGCCTCGGAATCCCGCAGAGCGGCCTCCGCCCTTTTCAATAGGGTAATTCCGGTAAAGGTGATCACCGCCCCCTCGATCACGTTTTCCAGCGTACGATAGGGCCGGATATGCAACTGAAACCAGTCGCCCGTCCGAGTCTGCACTTCGACCTCTTTGGGCACCAGGGTATCCAGCACGGACTGCACGTCCGCCACCAGATGGTCGTAGCCCGTCAGGTTGGAGACGATATGTCCCACCGGACGACCCACGTCGGTCAGGATCAGGTTGATCACCTGGGTTACGGCGGGGGTAAAACTGAGGATGCGCAGTTGATGGTCGACGAAGATAGTCCCGATGCCCGTGCCGGCCAGCAGGTTGTTCATATCGTTGTTGGCCCGCGATAGGTCCACCACCTTGGTCTGCAGCTCGGCGTTGACGGTAGCCAGCTCTTCGTTGACCGATTGCAGCTCTTCCTTGGAGGTCTCCAGCTCCTCGTTGGTGGATTGCAGTTCCTCGTTGACGGACTGCATCTCCTCGTTGGTCGATTTGAGCTCTTCATTGGAAGTCTCCAGTTCCTCATTGGTGGACTGAAGGTATTCCTCCTTGGCCTGCAGCTCCTGCTTCAAGGCCGCGATTCGCGCGTCCGTGTCCGGGGCGTTCTCGGGCGCAACCGGTCCGGCGGCTGCGGGACCGGGCTTTTCAGGCCCCTCGCTGACCCTTTCCGGCGGTTCCTCGAAAATAATCAGAAACAGGTTCGGACCGGCGCCGGGCTTTTCCGGCCCGGCCGACAAGACGATGTTCGGGGTCACGGGCACCGGCCGAACCGTTACCTGGACCCTGGTGACCTCCCCGTTGGTTTTGACGCGCAGGTCCGCGCAGCGCACGATTTCGAGACCCGCTGCGGCTTGATGCAGGGCGGTGGTTAGTTCGCGCCGCAGTCCTTCGCGGGCCATTTTCAAAATATTGTTAATCCCGGCCTCGCCCGGGGCTGGTTCCAGGTACCGGCCGGTGCGGCCGTGAAGGTAAAGAATGTCGCCACGCTCGTTGACCAGCGCTCCCACCGGGGCGTATTGCTGCAGCAGCACGCGTTCGGTCAATTTCCGCAGAGGCTCCTTATGGTCCCCCAAAGCCTTTCCCGCGGCCCGGGGGATAAGGCCTGCCTCTAAATGGGCCGGGAGAAATCGGCTCATATCCGGACGGTGGAGGCCGGAGAATTCCTCCCGGCGTTGATACAGCTTCCATTTACGATCCAGCGCGGCAAAAAGGTTCGCGTATTCCCCTACGGTCTCGGAAGTGCCCAGGAAGAGAAACCCGCCCGGATTCAACGCATAGTGAAACAGCGGAATAATTTTCTGCTGCAGTTCCCCACTCATATAGATCAAGAGATTGCGGCAACTGATCAGATCGAGTCTAGAGAAGGGCGGATCTTTGATCACGTCCTGCTCGGAAAAAATCATCAGGTCGCGGATGCCTTTGTGAACCCGGTAGGCGCTGCTATCGGATTCCTGGACGAAAAACCGGGCCAGCCGTTCCGGGGTGACGTCGGAGGCGATGCTGGCGGGATAGAGGCCGGCGCGGGCCGTACCAATAGCCTGGCCGTCAATGTCGGTGGCGAAGACCTGGAGTTTGAACCTTTGCTTGAGCGTTTCCTGGTACTCCTGAAGGAGAATCCCGAGAGAATAGGCCTCCTCGCCGGTAGAGCATCCGGGTACCCAGACGCGAATCAGGGCGCCCGCGGGTTTACCGGAAAAAAGCCGGGGGATGATTTGCTGTTCCAGCGTCGTAAAGGCTTCCGGGTCACGGAAAAAATTGGTTACCCCGATTAAAAGATCGCGAAAAAGCCCCACCACCTCCGCTGAATTCTGTTGCAGATAGCGCAGATAATCGCTCATCTTTTCGATCTGGTGAACGGCCATGCGCCTTTCGATCCGGCGGTTGATGGTATTCGGCTTGTAAAGGGAAAAATCGTGACCGGTCTGGGCGCGCAAGAGGATGAAAATCTTCTTCAGCGTGCTCTCGGCCTTGGGTTCCGGGGCAGTTACCGGCCGAAAAGGCTGGCCGAAGACCCGTCCCACATAGGCCAGGAGATGGGCGGGCATCTCCGCCGACGGCAGAACAAAGTCCACCAGGCCGGTGGCAATGGCGCTGCGCGGCATGCCGTCGTAGGGCGTGGATTCGGGGTTCTGCACCATGACCATGCCGCCCTCACCCTTGATCGCCCGCACGCCCAGTGTGCCGTCGCTGCCGGTGCCGGAGAGTACGATGCAGATAGCCCGCTCGTGCTGGTCCTGGGCCAGGGAGCGGAAGAAAAAATCGATGGGCAAACGCAGGCCCCGGGCCTTCAGCGGCTCGCTCAGATAGAGTCGACCGTGCAGAAAGGCCATATCCCGGTTGGGCGGTATGATGTAGGCGCAGTTGGGTCGGACTTCCATCCCGTCTTCGACCTCATAGACCTGCATCCGGGTATAGCGTTTAATCAGGTCGGTGAGTATGCTCTTGTGGTCCGGGGCCAGGTGTTGCACCAGGACAAAGGCCATGCCGGGATCGACGTCGGCGGGCATGGCGGAGAAGAAGGCCTCAAAGGCGGCCAGCCCTCCGGCGGAGGCGCCGATGCCGACGACGGGAAAGCCCTTCTCCGGTTCCAGGTTCAATGGGGGAGCCGGCTTTCCCTTGGCCGGCCTACGCTGGACCTCCTTTTTCTTTTCCTTGGCCTCAGCTTTTTTCGTTACGGCCATCCGGGTACCTCCTTAGCCTATTATCCTTTCGAATATCCAATATCCAACAAGGAATATCCAACGTCCAAGTAGTGGATTCATTTTCGCTCCTTGTTTTTTTTAGCCGTCTCCACACTCTTAAACAATATTGAGATCAGCTCATCCGTCTCCTTTAGCAATGGGGCGAGTTGGTCTCGAAGGTTTGACTAATTCCGCCCGGATGATGATCTTCAGCCAAATCTCGGTTTCACGCAGTTCTTTCAGCGCAATTTTGAGCTTGTGGATGAAATCAGCTTTTGATTCAGCACTTTGCGCCTCTCCATAGTTTGGGGCCGGTGATGTGCCGCTTCTCAACAGTTGCGTACCGATATGTTTGCCGGCTTTGCTTTCCGGAATCACTTCGGAAAGTCTTATAATTCTTACCGCAAAATCAATAAGCCGGTCCTGTAGATCAAATATCGTTCCCTTCATCCTTGGAAATTCCTTGTTGGATATTGGATATTCACCTTACCTTAACCTTTTTGCCGGACACGAGTCCGGGCTCGGCCACACCTACCGGCCAGGAGGCCTGCACCATCGTCCCCTTTCCGAGCACGGATTGGATCGAGAAGCTGCCCCCGGACCATTCAACCCGTTCCCGCATACTGGCCAGGCCGAGTCCCCGATCGACCCCCCTTTTAGCCAATGCCTCTCTGACCTCGAACCCCTGACCGTAATCGCGAACAACCAACTGCAAAGTCCCCTTGGCAAGCCGCAGGGCGAGCTGCACCCGATCGGTCCGGCTGTGCTTGGAGATATTATTCAAGGCCTCCTGGGTAGTCCGAAAAATCACCGTTTTCAAGGATTGAGGAATCGCGCCCTCTTCGACGTCAAATTTCTTCCCGACCTTTAGGCCGGGACTCCTTTTTTGGAACTCGCGGGTCAGCCAGCTCAGGGTAGCCAACAGGCCGAGGTCATCCAGCATAAACGGCCTCAAATTCTTTTGGATTCGCCGGCAGTCGTCAATGGCCTGCTGCAGCAGGGGGATCACTTCTTTTACTTCTTGGGGCCCTTGGGCCGCCTCAAATTTATACTTGATGGCGCTCAGCAATCCCCCGAGGCCGTCATGAAGGTCTCCGGCTATCCTTTTTCTTTCTTCCTCCTGGGCTGCCAGGAAGCGCGAGGCCAGGGACCTGACTTCGACCGTTCGATCCTCGACCCTCTTTTCCAGTATCTGATGAGATTTTTGCAGTTCCTCCGCAGCGCGCCTTTCCGCCTCCTCGGCACGGATGCGTCGGGTAATGTCGCTTACCGCGACGCGGCAGAGGGGAACCCCTTCAGCGTCTTGGGCGGCAACGGCCTGCAAGCGCGCCCAAAAGGGGGCGGTTCCCTTTCGCGACATCCTGACCTCGTAGACCTGGGGCGCACCCGTTTCCAAAAGCTGCTTCCGGTGCCGGTAGTGAATATCCTGGTCCTGGCGAACGATGAAGCGGGTCAAGGGTTGTTTGACCAGACCGTCCCTGGTGCACTCCCAACAGACCAACGATCGTAAGATTGGCCTCCAGGATCAGCCCCTGTTCGCTGAGGGTGACATACCCCACCGGGGCCAGTTCGTACAGCTCGAAATAGCACGCCCGCGAAGCCTCCAGTTCCTCTTGGGTCCGGCGCAACTCCTCGTTCTGCATCTCCAGCTCAATCTGATGCACCCGCAGTTCATGGAGCGTCTGCCGCAATTCCTCAGACAACAGGCCGTCAAGGTTCTCGGGTGATCGGGATTGATTTCCGCGGACGATCTCCTCGGCTTGCCGGCGAAGATCCGTAGTCCGCGGAATCGGGGATTCGCTGTCCTGGCGTGGCTTGTTCATTGGAAAATTCCTTGTTGGCTATTGGATATTCAGCTTCCCCCCTTGGTTTTCAGCGCTTGGGAGACCGCAGTGCGAAGCCCCTTAAATTCGAAGGGTTTGCTCAGGTACACCTGGGGCCATTCGGAATGGTCCCCGGTCATCACCTCGGACTCATCGTATCCGCTGGCCAGAATTATCGGAAGGTCTGGCTTGAGTTCACGCAAGGCCGCCATGGTCGCCCAACCGTCCAGGCGGGGGATGGTCAGGTTGCACAAGACGCAACGGATTTCATCCTGGTGCCCTCGAAAAATCTCCACCGCCTCGACGCCGTCTTTCGCTTCGAGCACCGTAAAACCGAGGCGGGTGAGCATATCGGCCGTCAATTCACGCACCATTTCCTCGTCTTCAACCAGCAACATGGTACCGCCCCTAACCATCTCGAAGGCCTGACCCGCCTGCTCCGGCAGGCGGGGAGCCTTTTGGACGGACAACGGTAAAAAGACCTGGAAAGTGCTCCTCCGACCCGGTTCGCTCTCCACCACCACGGCCCCCCGGTGCGCCCGGACAATCCCCAGGACCACGGGCAGGCCCAGACCCCGGCCGGTGAATTTGGTGGAGAAAAAAGGATCGAAAATATTCTCGATTTCCTGTTCCGCGATTCCGCAGCAGGTGTCCGCCACTTCCAGGCAGGCATAGGACCGATCCTCCGGCTGCCAACCGATGGGAAAACGGTTTGCTTCGGGGATAGCCGCCGGGGAAACCGTTTTGATGGCAAGGCGAATGGCGGCCCGGCCGCCTTGGGCGGCTTCCCAGGCATTGGTGACCAGGTTGGTCAGGACCTGCTGCACTTGGTTGGCGTTCGCGCGGATGACCGGACCGGGGAAGGGAAAATCGATCGTCAGAAGCATGTCTTTCGGCATGGCCGCCCGGAGCATGATCAGGCTCCGACGGCAGATCTCGGAAATATCCAGCGGCTCACGTTCACCGGGTGTTTGCCCCAGGTAGGTCAGCAGCACTTTGGTGACTTCCGTCGCGTGGTTGGCCGCTTCCATGGCGGCCTGCAGGTTTTTAACCGGTCCTTTATCCGGCGGTAAATCCCAAAGGGCCAACTCCAGGTTTCCCATCACGGCCTGGAGCTGGTTATTGAAATGATGGGCGATGGCCCCGGCCATACGGCCTAGACTTTGGGCTTTCTGGGTTTGCCGGGACTGGTCCTCGATTTCGCTCTTCCTGGCATCCGTGCGTTTGTGCTCGGTAATGTCGCTCACCACGACCCGACAGATCGTCGTCCCCTCATCGTCGAGAGCGGTGGTCGCCTCCGCCCGCGCCCAGAAGGGGGGGCGCCCCTGGCGGAGCATCCGCAGCTCGTAAGGCTGGGAGGCACCCGTCTCCAGAAGTTGCTTGCGGTGCAGATAGTGGATATCCTGGTCCTCGCGAACGATGAAGCGGGTCAACGGCTGTTTGACCAAAACGCCTCGGATCACCCCCAGCAGAGCGGCAAACGTAAGATTGGCCTCCAGGATCATCCCCTCTTGGCTGAGGGTGACATACCCCACCGGAGCCAGATCGTACAGGTCGAAATATCTCGCCCGAGAGCCTTCCAGTTGCTCCTGGGTCCGGCGCAATTCCTCGTTCTGGATCTCCAGTTCGACCTGATGCACCCGCAGTTCGTGGACCAGCCGCTGCGTCGCCTCGGGTGACAGGGACTCCAGGTTATCCGGCGTCCGTGATCCTCCGCCCCGGGCAACCTCCTCCGCCCGCCGTCGCAAATCGTCCGTCACCCCGGAAGGAGTCTCTTTTCCGTCCATGTTTATCCTCCAATCTGCCGGAAAAATGAATAGCAAAATCCGATGGGCTATTCAAAAAGGTACGAATCGGTGAGCCCCTATCCTTCTAACTCCCTAGAGGATTTTTCTGAAAAAAACTCCAAATAGACTACTATCTCATTATTTTGAAGATGCTATATCTATTTTGTCAATAAAATTATGTAGTAGCCGCGATAGCGGAAGTGGTAATAGTATCCAACGGCGCGAGTAGCTCACCATTGAAAGAAAGTAGGTGATTAAGGGTCTTCTTCTTTCAAGTACCTCACCAAATTCTCATAAACTATTACACCATTTTCTTACTCACAACCCACCTACCCAGACACTCACACACGTCTCCCCCCTGAACTCCACCCTGAACACTGTGCTCTTTCCCCCTTGGCTCTGATTTCCCCCACATCCTCACTTACCCACACACTCACACACTTCTTCTCCCGGCACTATGATCCTTTGAATATCCAATATCCAACAAGGAATATCCAAGACCCAAATAGTGGTTCACCCTCGGGCTTTGTTTTTCCTGGCATCCTCGATGAAATCATCGCTCCGGACCTGTAGATCAACAATTCTTTCCTTCATCATTGGCAATTCCTTGTTGGATATTGGATATTCGACTCCCTTTCCCCCTTTTTCTCTTCCTTCCCACGCCGATCGCCGAACGCCCAACGCCGAAGGCTTTTTGCCTATCCATCCAACGCTTTCCGCACCATCCCGGCTAAATCCTGCACGGTGAAAGGCTTTTGAATAAAGGCCAACCCCTTATCCAGAAGTCCCCGCTGGGCGATCACGTCGGCCGTGTAGCCGGACATAAACACCGTCTTGATCCCCGGATGAAGCGACTCCACCCGCGCTTTCAGTTCCGGGCCGGTCATGTGGGGCATGATCACATCGGTCAGCAGAAGGTCTAGGGGGCCCCGATACTTTTCCAGGAGCAGCAGTGCCTCTCCCGGAGAACCGGCGCCCACGGTTTCATAGCCGTAATGCTCCAAGATCCTTTTGGCCAGCAGGAGAATCTGGGGTTCGTCCTCGACGATCAGCACGGTTTCGCTCCCCCCTAAAGGCCGCTCCCTCTCCTGCTCCTCCGGGACCGCCTCCCCCGGGAAGCGGGGAAAATAGATTTTGAAGGTCGTCCCCCGGCCCGGTTCGCTAGAGACCTGAATCGATCCCTTGTTTTGCTTGACGATCCCGTAAACCGTGGACAGTCCCAGCCCGGTCCCCTGCCCTTCGGCTTTGGTGGTGAAAAATGGTTCGAAGATAGTCTCCAGCGTCTCCCCGTCCATGCCGCAGCCCGAATCGCTCATGGTCAGGAGCACGTAATCCCCGGGAGTGACATAGCGGTAGCGCCGGGTATAGCCCTCATCCAGGGTGACGTTCGCCGTCTCGATGGTGACGGTCCCCACTCCGGCGATGGCATCTCGGGCATTGACCGCCAGATTGGCCAGCACCTGGTCGACTTGGGAAGGGTCCAGACGAATATTCCAGAGGTCTTGGCCCGGGATAAACTGCAGGTAGATATCCTCGCCGATCAGCCGTCTCAACATCTTGTGCTGGTGGGTTATGGCCTCATTCAAATTGAGGACCCTGGGCGTTACCATTTGTTTTCGGGAAAAGGCCAGAAGCTGCCGGGTCAGATCGGCTGAACGCCGGGCCGCATTATTTACTTCCTGAAGGTCCTGATAGAGGGGTTCCTGGGCATTCACCCGCTTCAGGGCCAGGTCGGTATAGCCCAGGATTACCCCCAGCATGTTGTTGAAGTCGTGGGCCACCCCGCCGGCCAAACGGCCCACCGCCTCCATCTTCTGGGCCTGGCGAAACTGGGCCTCCAGACTCCGAAGTTCCGTCATATCCCGGGCCACCGTCAGCATCAAGGCCTGGCCCTCCAGTTCGATCGTTTCCGCGGAGAGCATGAAGGTTTGGACCGCACCATTCTTCAGCCGAAAATGGACCTCCTTATTGTGAACCGCCCCCTGATCCCGCATCAAGTCTATCAGGAGACGACGTTCCTCGGGTTGGTCCCAGATCCCTATATCCGCGGTGGTCCTTCCCAGGACCTCTTTTCGCTCAAACCCGCTCAAGCGTTCAAAGGCCTTATTCACCTCAATCAAAACCCCCTCGTCCAAGGTGGTGATTGCGCCCCAGTCCGGACTCGCCTGAAAGGCCTTGGAGTACTTTTCCTCGGCCTTGCGCAAGGCTTCTTCCCCCCTTTTCCTCTCGCTGATGTCCCGCACAATGGCCCACATCCCTTCCGGCCGGCCATGGGAGTCCCGGATCAAAAAGGTCCGCATTTCCACGGGGAACTCGGTCCCGTCCTTCCTTCGATATTCCTTTTCATAGATGTCCGAGTATCCCCGCACCAAGACTTGCTCATTCACCAGATCCCTCTCCAGGGAATGCCAGCGTTCCGGAGTCAGATCCATATAGGTCAGCCGACGAAGTTCCTCTTTTGAATAGCCCAATAAAGCTTCATAGGCCTGGTTGAATTCCGTTATCCGGCCGGTCATCTCGACGCTGACAAAGGCATCCATCATCGATTCATGGAGCCGCCGGTACTTGGCCTCGCTTTTCAGAAGGGCCCGCTCGATCCGGTGCCGTTCGGTAATGTCGTGGGCCAGGCCGCGGACCAGGGGAACGGCCAATCCCTCGGTCCGCAAGGAATTGCTGTATTCCCAAAGTCGGACATCCCCGGAGGCGTTCAATACCCGCAGTACCCCCTGGGACCTTCCGGTCTCCTTGATTTCCGACAAATAGACTGCGAACAAGTCTCGAACCGCGGGATCGAGAAAATCCCGCAGGTTGCGGTTCAGAAGGGAACCCCGGTCATAGCCCATATTTCTGGCCGCGGCCTCATTTACGGATACCAGCTTCCCCTCCAAATCGTGGGTACAGATCAAATCCTGGCTGTTTTCCACCAGGTCGCGGTACCGCGCCTCGCTCTCCCGTAGGCTCTCTTCCGACTGTTTTCGGGCAGTAATGTCGATCAATACGGCGCGGCAAACCCAAGATCCGTCGGCGTTCTGGGTGATAGCCGCATCCAGACGAACCCAGAATATGCTGTCTGCGCGCCCCAGCATTCTCATCTCGCACACCTGCGGCGCACCCGTTTCAAGAAGGAGTTTTCGGTGCCGGTAATAGATGTCCTGATCTTCCGGCAGGATGAAGCGGGTCAACGGCTGATTGATCAAGGCACCTCCGGATTGGCCCAGGAGCTCGGCGCCGGTGAGATTGGCCTCCAGGATCAGGCCTTTTTCGTTGAGGGTGAGGTAACCCACCGGAGCCAGATTGTACAGATCGAAATACCTGCCCTGCGAGACTTCCAGTTGCCCCTGGATCCGTCGCAATTCCTCATTCTGCATCTCCAGTTCGACCTGATGCGCCTGTAACATCTCCGTGCTTTCCCGGAGAGCCTCCTCGGCCTGCCGTCGCGCGGTGATATCGCGAATGTAACCTCCAATACCTCGCCGGTTGGAAGCAACTTGGACCGGAAACTTGGTAGTTTCATAAATACGGTCCCCGACCAGCTCTTCAGAAACCACCACGGCTTCACCTGCCAGGACGGCCTTATCGGAACGACGACATTTTTCAGCCAAGGCGGCGGGCATCAAATCAAAATCGGTTTTCCCGATGACTTCTTCGCGTGGTTTGCCAAAATATTCCAGCAATCGCTCGTTGAGAATCAAGTGGCGGAACTGTTCATCCTTAAGGAAGGTCGTATCGGAAAAGCTGTCCAGGAACGTTTGATACAAGTGCCGGCTTTGGCGCAGGAGTTCCTCCGCCTCCTTCTTCTCTTGAAGCAACCGCCATTCCCGCAACGTCCTTTTGATGATCCGTTGAAGTTGGGAAAAGGTCTCCGGGGACTTGACCAGGTAATCCAGCGCCCCACATTTCATGGCCTCCTCCGCTGCCTGTTCGCTGCCGAAACTGGTCATGATCAGGACCGGAAAGGGTCCGGCTTCCGGAGGGAAGGTCAGGACTTCCACGGCGCGGCCATCCGGCAGGTTCAAATCCAGCAGGGCGATATCCGGCGGATCGACGGCGGCCAGCCCCCGGAATTCTTGCAGGGTTCCAGCTACTTGAATTTCAAAGGCGCCATCGGCTTTGCTTAATGCCCTTCTGATGGCCTCCTCATGGGCCGGTTCATCTTCTGCGATCAATACTTTCAGCTTCACTTGGACTCCTTCTTAAGAACAGTATGGGAGTGCCTGGGTGAGTATGTATGTGTGAACAAAAGTATGCGGGTATGTGGGCAATAGGGTCGGTATGTGGGTGAGTGAGTAAGTGGGAAAAGAAGTATGTGGGGATGTGAGTGCGTGAGCATGTAAGTAGTCAGAGCTTGCCATCCCACGATCCTTCCCCCAGACTCACATCCCCACACACTCACACACTATCCTTCCATTCCCCACACCCCCACGCACTTCTCAGAAGGGATGATCCTCCAATACCTCGGCAGTTTGAACAACTTGACCAGAAAGCTTGGCTGCTGACCATACTGTCCTCGACATCTCTTCCTGACTCACCACGTCTCCCAGCCAGGACGGTCTTATCGTCACCACGACTTCTTCACCAAGCCGCATCTGTCCATCCTGACGACGCTGCCGGCTTTCGACATAAATGACATTCTCCTCGCCTTCAAAGAGGGACTGGACTATTCTATAGGTGGCCTGTTCTCCTTCGAAATAAAAGTCGACCGGTTTGCCGATCACTTCGTCTCCAAAAAAATCGAAGCCGGGTTGATTCGCCCAAGTGTAAACTTTATTTTCATCCACTTCCATGATGATATCGGGAATGGCGGTGAGCAGGGCCTCCTGGCGGGTGGCGCTGACTCGCAACGATTCTTCAGCCAGCTTCCGTTTTTTCATCTCTTCAAGGAGTTCATCGCGTGAGACGGTGGTTCTTTTCAGACTCTCGATCATCCCGTCAAATACCCTGGAAAGCTGCCCGATTTCGTCCCGGGCATCCGTGCCTACCCGATATTCCAGGTTGCCTTTACCGATCTCCTCGGCTCCGGCCGCCAGCCTCCTTATCGGCCGGGTTAACGTCCGGGCGAAAAAGAGAGCCAACAGACCCGCCCGGGTTGTTGCCTAATGATTTTCGAAAGCTCCCCCAGATCGAGACGGCCGGCAAACTCCCCGGTCCCCATTTGTCCTTTATAGGCTCCTATGGCATGCTGTTCGTTCCAGCCCGGGCGAATAGTAGACATTGCAGTGGTTCGGCTTTTGCCCCAGGTAATTACTTCCCTTCTTGCCTTTCATCGGTCGAAACCAGGGTTACGCCCTGGTTGGGACTGATCAGGAACAGCTCAAGGAAGTTGCCGTACTTTAGTCTTGGTTTGAGATGGTCATCGAGGAGGCGGTCTCTGGCCTTTTGATAAAGGCCGCCCCGGGTTTCATGGTTCTTCAAGGATTCAGCATAGAGTCTGATCAAGGGCCGCTGGGCCAGTTCCTCAAGACTTTGCCGGCTGTCTTCAACCCAGCGCCTGAGATCGTTGCTCTTATAGATATTTATCGAGGTAAGGTGTTTTATGGTTTCCTTGATGATCGAGCGCCGACTGTCGCCATAGGCCAAATAACCGACAATGATCGCGGGCAGGAGAGCAGACACCAGGATTAAAATCGAAACCTTGGGGAACAGCCTCATTCGGATCTGCCTCCGTAGATTTCTTTTAGAAACCGCAGGGTGTACGCCTGGGCCACATCCACATTCCGGGCCAATATCCCATTCTCAAACATCATCTGGGACATCTCCTGCCATATCTCCGGTTTCATCCAGCCAATTCGATCTTCACCGGTATGAACCAAGGGAAGGAGCGCTTTCATCATGGCCAGTTGAAAATCAAGGTCCTGGTTGAGGCTATACTTCAGGCTAATGGCCGCTGCCGCTTCCGGGTTCACCACGGCCTCTCGCCAGCCTTTCAGGGTCGCCCGCAGAAACCGGATAACCAGTCCCGGCTTCCGGGCTATCAAGTGTTCATTGGTCACCAGGGTGTCGGAATAGAACCCCACCCCATAGTCCCCGGGCCAAATGATGTTGAGCTTATAACCCTTTTGACGCATCTTGATGATCCCGGCGGTTAAATAAGAAGCCGTTACGTCCGTCTTCCGCTCATAGAAGTCGGCATAGTCCGGGTCATAGGTTACCAGCTTGATTCGGGAGGGATTCAATTTAAGCTTTTTTATCAAGGCTTGGAACTGAATATCAAAATCCCGTAGCGCCCCGCCGGTTCCGGCAGCGGCCACGGTTTCAATCAGCCGGCTCCGCCATGGTGTCGCACCTCCTGTCTCTGCAGGTTCGTGATCTGAATTTCTAAGGCGCCATCGCCTTGGTTTAATCCTCGCCTGATGGCCACAGCCTGGGCCGGATCATCTTCCGCGATCAAAACCCGTAGTTATTCTCACAAGCACGCACGTCAAAAAACTCACACCTTCCTTCCCCCCTGAATCCAGAACCTTCTTCTCTTGCCCAAAACACCAAAAGCCCTTCTCCGGGCGATCTATTCCCAGGCCCAGGTGGGGCCAAACCTTTTTTATAAGCTATCTTGAGGAGTTTGGTCCTCTTTTGTCAATGAATTTTTCAGACAGGGAAGATTCCTGAAACCGAGCGAAAGAGAAATTCACTGCTTTTTTTGGGAAGTCCGCGGAGGGATTTATTTCGTTACCCTATCCGGATGGCAGGAGGTAAAAACTTACAGCTAGGCGTTTTTCCCAGACGCAGGAGAGGAACAGAATATTTGGAGACAACCAACGGATAATCAGCGTGGCAAGGCTCTTGGTCTTCGTTTTATCGAGTCTCGCCCTTTGACCTAAGCCCCTGTTCTGCCTCGGAAGGCCCGCAGCAGACCGAAGCAGCCGCTGAGCATCATATTCCCATGAGGAGCGGCCAGGACGGCCCGGGTGCCGGCCAGCAACGCCCGGCGGGGACCGGTGGCCAGCAAGGTGGAAGAGAAGGTCGGGGCGGGAGACAGGTTCAGGCAGCCATGGCCCTGGTCTTCAAAGATCTGCTGGTTGCTGAGCCGGCCGAGGACAAAGGCCTCCAGGTGGGTCAACAGCTTTTCCCGGTCCAGAAAAAAGGTATGATGCTCATAAATCCCCTTCAGGGCCCCTCCCACCAGCCAGGCGGCCAGGGTGTGCTCATTACCGAGGTTCACCACCAGCGTCTGCTCCGGCGTCCGGCCGTTCAGTTCTTCGTGCTCCAGCGCCCCCAAGATGGCGGCCGCGCCGGTGTCCATAACCAGGGCTTGGGGCCAGGTCTCCCGGATGGCCTGCATTCGGGTTAAATAAGGGGGAATTTCCTGGAGTAAAAGGGACTCCAAAGGTTGTTCCCTCTCCAGGAACTCCCGCCAGTGGTCGAAGCGGAACTTGCGGTTGCTCTCCACCGGGGAATACCCATGGTCCTGCACCGCCACCAGTAAATGACGGGGCCGATTCAGACCGAAGGCCTCAAAAAAATCCCGCCAAGTCTTTTCCCGAATGTCGGAGAAGGTCACCACGGCCGATCCCGGGGGAGGATCTTCCGTGATGACCACACCCAGGGCTTTGACGTACTCCAGGTTGTCGTGCAAGGTCCGGGCCGCTCTGGCTTGAGCCGCTACGGTGAGTCCGGCTTTCAGGTGCCTCCGGACCGCCCTGGAAGAAGCGCCGCCTCCCATCAGGTGCCCATCGATAAACAGGGGTAGCTGCTGTTCGGTAATCCGATCGATTTCCCGGGCCACCATCACGGTGGGCGACGGCAAAACACACTGGATCGAATTTTCCATAGACCGGTCCGGGGACCAAATCAAAAGGTCCTGGGTCCCGCCCCCGATATCAAGGGCCAGCACTTCACCGGAATCTTCAATTGACGGGGAATGGCTCATGGGAGTTCGCAGTTGTTGGTTGCAAGTTAAATTTCAGGTTGGGCGTTCGATGTTCAATGTTCGACGTTCATAAATATTAAATTTAGAAGGTTCGGTTGTTATTCCAGCTCCCTTAAAATCCCCCTTACTGTTGTTTCCTGATTTCCAGCCACATCTCCGCCTGGAAGGTTTCCCCGGGCTGAAGAATAATCAGGTCTTCCTCCATCCGGCCGAAGGAATTGGGGAGCGACGTCCAGGGCTCCAGGCAATAAAAGGGGGATTCCGGAGAGCGGGTCCAGAGGGCGACGAAACGATGCTTGGGCGCCGCTTCAAAATTAAGAATAACTTCCAGCTTTCGAAAGGAGTCGATCAAACGTAACTCGGGTTTTTCCAGATCGGTCAGAAAGAGGGTCCCTTCCAGTTCATGATTCACGTCCCATTCCCGGAAAGGAAACGGTTCCCGGGTGAATCCCGACCACGACCCGATCGGGGTCACCTTTTGGCAGTCGGGAATGCGAATAATAGATTCACGACGCCGGCCTTGATCCGTGAGGGGAACAAGGAGATAGGGATGAAACCCGGTGCTGAAGGGCATCGGTCCGGCCCCGCGGTTTTCGATGCTTTGAGACCAGTAAAGGCGCCCGTCTTGCAGGCGATAGGTTATTTGGTGGAGAAAAGAAAAAGGATAATTTTTTCGGGTCCCCTCATCGTCCTGTAGTTCCAGGGTCACGGACTCCGGCGTCCGCCCGGTCACCTGCCAGGGCAACCGTCGGGCGAACCCGTGCTGGGGCATTGCCCAGGTCCGGCCTTCCCAGGAGTAGAAATGTTTCTTTTCCTCGACGCTATTCCAGCTTACCAGCGGGAAAAGGATAGGATTGCCGGCGTACATCTCCCGGGGATAACGATCCACCACCTCCTGGGACCAGAAGAGGGCCTCCTCCCATCCCCGGTCCTCAAAATGACGGGCGTAGCGCAAAAGCCAGCCCCCCAGATCGGGAGCGAGCAGGGCCTGGGTATTGTCGGCGGAGTTCAGAACTACAGTTTGGTGAGTGTCCATTTAAAATGCCCTGCCCGCGGTGGGAACTCAATTATCAAAAAACAATCCGTCAACATCGAACATCTTGCCAAAATTGCCACGCTTCTTCGTCCTTTACCATTAGACATTCGACGTTGGACGTTCGATGTTCGATGTTCGAGCTTTTCAGGATTGAGCCCTTTTGTTGGATTGAACCCATCTCATCTTTTCGAAAATCCCTCCCAACCTCCCTTTGTAAACGGAGGAGTCTTAACGAAAATGGCCATAACTCCCCCCTTAGAAATTGGGTTTCGGATGCGGGATTTTCGAATTTGGTCAGATGCGGGCGGCCACGATGGTGATATTATCCCGCCCCCCGGCATTTAAGGCGGCCTGAACCAGTGTTTTGAGGATTCCGGCCAAGTCTTTCGCGCCGGTTAACAGGGCGCGCAATTTCCTCTTCCGGTATTTCGTGATGCAGCCCATCACTGCTTACCAAAAGAATATCATCCCTCTCCAACTTCAGAATTCCGGTGCTGGCTTTGAACCGGCCGCAGCCGATACATTGCAGCAGCATATGCTGCGCCGGATGATTCCGGGCTTCTTCGGTGGTAATATTCCCTTCCTTCAGCAAGGTATCCGGCAAGGTGTGGTCCCAAGTCACCCTTTTTAACCTCCCGGCCCGAAAATGGTAGATGCGGCTGTCCCCCACATGGGCGTAATAGGCCCGCCCCCCGTAAAGGAAAACGGCGGTCAAGGTGGTCCCCATTCCGGACAACTGAATGTTCTGCCGCACCTGGACCTCGATATTTTCGGAGGCCTGTTTAAACAGGCTTTGAAGGTGGAGGAGGGGATCAGCCGTTTCGGACTGAAAATTCTCCAGACTGTCGATGGCGATCTGCGCGGCCCGGTCGCCGGCCGCTTCTCCGCCCATACCGTCGGCCACCGCCAGAAATAAGGCTTCTGGGCCATACTCCCTAACGAGATAGCGATCCTGATTATTGGCCCTTTTCAGGCCCTGATGGGTTTCCCTGGCTATTTCCATTTTGAATAAATCCCTCCCCCGACTCCCCGAATGTATATTGTTTTCATCGGGACTTGTCAACCCTTTGGATATTTCGACTGTAACTTCCGGTTGCCTGTAGGGGTGAATCTGGTAAAATATCCATCAGCCTCCGGGCCAACCTGACCCTTATCCGGGATTGAAATCTTTGCCAGATCAGCCACCCAAATCGGATCCCCTTAATCATGAATGGATTTTTGCCGCTGGAGACTCGTCCTCTCAACGCTTGGAAAAATTTCTCCAACTAAAATTCCCCGGATTGTCCCGCAGAAACATCCGGGTTCTGATTGCGGAAGGCCGGGCCCTGATAAATGATCAGGCGGCTGACAAGGGATACCGCCTTCAGGCTGGGGATCGCCTTGAACTAAGGTTGCCGGGACCCTTGGAGGTCGGCCCCGCCTCGGAACCCGTCCCCCATTTGACCATTATCTATCAGGATGCGGATCTTATCGTAGTGCCTAAACCGGCCCTGGTCCCCACCCACCCTTTAAGCCCTTTTGAAACCGGGACCCTGGCCAACACCCTGGTCCACTTTTTTCCGGAATTGTGCGGTGTCGGGTTAAAATCATTAGAGGCGGGTCTGATCCACCGCTTGGATACGGGAACTTCCGGGATTCTGGTCGCCGGACGGAACCAGGCGGCCTGGTCCCAATTGAAACAGGATTTAGCCCGGCGCTTATGGATCAAGAAATATCTGCTCCTGGTCCCCGGGATCATCGAACCAAGCGTGGTAACGCTGCCCCTGGCCCATCACCCCGGGGATCGAAGACGGATGGTAGCGCTAAGGGAAGGGGAGGCCGCTCACCGGGGTCGAATTTTCCCCGCGGAAACCCGGTTTCGGGTTTTAAAACGATTTCGGGATTTTTCTTTACTGGAAGCGGATTTGATCACCGGGGTCACCCACCAGATCAGGGTCCACCTGGCGGAATTGGGGCACCCGGTAGTAGGCGATCCTCTCTACGGTACGGAAAGCCCGCCCCTTTTTGATCTGGCCCCAGGCCGACTCTTTCTGCACGCGGCCACCGTGGAGCTGCTTCACCCGGTCACCCGGGAAAAGCTCCTTTTTCAATCCGGACCACCGGAGGACTTGCAGCGGGTATTAGACTCATTGATAAATACGAAATTACCTTCATAGGCCGATATCCCGATCATCCCAAAAATAGATGAACGTCGAACATCGAACTTCCAACAGCGAACGGTTAATGGAAAAAGAGGTTCTGCTGTTCCGTCTTAACCTATCTTACGCAAAAAGTATTCCCTGATTATTTCTTCGGACGGGGGTAAGAATAGCTGCAGGTAGTTATTTTTTAAGGCGAGAATTCGTTGCAGGGAAATTTCCAGAAATCGAGCGGGGATGGTCCCCCGTTTCAAGGCTTTTAAAAGGCAGGCGTAGGCCCTTTCGATCTTTTCCGGTTCGTGGCAGATGAGGAGGATATCGGCCCCCCCTTGGAAAGCGGTCAACACGGCCTCTTCAATTTCAAAATGCTTGCCGATGGCTCCCATTTCCAGGTCGTCGGTGATCACCAACCCCTGGTACCCCAGGTTTTCCCGCAACAGACCGGTGATAATCGACCGGGACAGACTGGCCGGCCATTTGGGGTCGAGGGCCGGATAAAGGGTATGGGTCAGCATCACCGCGGACACGGGCAGAGCAACGGCCGTTCTAAAAGGAACCAGTTCCGCCGCTTCCAGCCCGGCCAGATCCTTATCTTGAACCGGCAGATCGTGGTGCGGATCCAGGACAATGTCGCCGATCCCCGGGAAATGCTTGGCCGCTGCCATGATCCCGCCTTTTTGGAGTTCCCGGATATACAGACTGCCCAGCCGGGTTACCGTCTCCGGGTCCGTACCCAGGCAACGGGAGGCCATCAAACCTTCCGCTCCTCGGAGGTTGACGTCCAGGACCGGGGCCAGGTTCATATTGATCCCGGCCAGTTTTAATTCCTGGGCCGTTACCCGGGCATATTGACGCACGGCCCCCTCCGGATCTCCTCCAGCGGCCATCTCGGCCGGCGCCGGGATCTGGGTGAATGGCGGTCCCAGTCGAAGCACCCGGCCCCCTTCCTGATCGATGGAAATAAAAAGCGGCAGCGAATGGAGTTCCAGGGCCGAGGTCTGCAGTCGCCGGCAGAGATCAGCCAATTGAACAGGGTCCTGATAATTCCGTTTAAACAGAATGATCCCACCGGCCCGGATCTTTTTTAAAAGGAAAACCGCCTCGCCGGAAAATTGGGGACCCGGGATCCCCACCATAAAAAGCTGCCCCAGGGCCTCTTCGAAGGTTCGATTGCGCATCCAGTTTTTCATTGTAGACGGACTCGCAAAAAGTCCGTCAACAGACCGAGGGCGATTAAGCCCCGGTCTGGGGTAGGGGTGGGACCATTTGAATTCACTTCAAGTGGCGGGGGAGGGAGGGCCCTCCCCCGCCGAGTAGAAAATCGTTTTTGGACTTTCTGCGAGGTTGTCATTGAAGATATTCCCACAAAAACCGCCCCCCAAGGACGACCAGGGCCATCAGGGCGGAGGAGGCATACAAAACAGTCACGGTCTGGCGGTATTCCGCCAGGGTAATCTCGACGCGGTCATCGCCCAGAAAAGGCTTTTCGCTTTTTACCCCCCCATAGAGGGCCGGTCCGCCCAGGCGGATTTGCAAGGCGCCGGCTAAAGCGGCTTGGGGCAATCCGGCGTTCGGGCTCGGGTACCGGTGACCATCCCGCCGGTAGATGATCCAGGCCTGTTTCCAGGAAAAGCCCCAAAACCTGGAAACCAGGACGATCAATAGCGCGGTAATTCGGGCCGGAAGATAATTCCAGAGATCGTCCAGCCGGGCGGAGGCCCAACCGAAATAGCGGTAGCGATCATTTTTGTAGCCTACCATG
This sequence comes from uncultured delta proteobacterium, assembly GCA_963743305.1. Lineage (GTDB taxonomy): Bacteria > Desulfobacterota > RBG-13-43-22 > RBG-13-43-22 > RBG-13-43-22 > CAVQSS01. Next base: position 242,118 of record CAVUPH010000007.1, on the reverse strand, counting down.
GAATCCAGGGTACTGGCCGCCTTGAAGGCCAGGGCCAGGGGCACCCCGCCGATCAACAGGTAAAATAAAGGGGCAATAATCCCGTCGGAAAGGTTTTCGGCCATGGTTTCCAGGGTGGCCTTGATCATCTCCTCCCGGGTCAGGTGTTCCGTGTCCCGACCAACGATCCAGCTCAGCCGCTTCCGGGCTTCCGTCACCTTACCGGCCTGCAGGGCCGTGATGACCCGGGCGGCCTCGTGGTGCAACGACCGGGTGGCCAGGGTCGTATAGGCCAACAGAATAATGACCAGGGACTGGATGACCGGCCGGCTTGGCAACAGCCCGAAAATCAGCCAGTAGGTCAGCGAAAAAACCGCGGCCGGCAAGCCCAGGGCTAAAATAACCCCGGCAAACCTTTCCCACCCCGGACTTTCAGCCGGCCGGCGGAGGGCCTTTTCCAGAACACGAATCGCCCACCCAAACCCACGCACCGGGTGGGGTATAAACCGGGGATCGCCGATAGCCAGGTCCAGAAGATAAGCGAGGGCGAATTGGTAGGGGCGCATGGTTAGAAAGGCCGCGGAGCGCGGGGCGCCGAGCGCCGAGCGCCAATCGGAACAATGAACTGTCTCGAATCCGCCTTGGCTGAATCTCCACCAGGGCGAGCCTGACGCTTTGCGCTTCGCGCTCCGCGCTCCGCCGATAGTTTTCACCTGCAGCGCTAATCCGGAAAGGTACCATTGATCAATCGAACCATGGCGTAACCCTGATAGTAATCGATGATATTCAGACAGGCGTAGGCCTGGTCCATAAAAAACATTCTTTTGAAGGGCAGTCCCAAGGCCTTGGCCAGGATGACCCGGTTAACCCCCGCATGGGCCGCCAGGAGAATAGCCGACCCCCGGTTTTCGTCGAGGAGGGTATTGAGGCCCTTGAGCACGCGATTGCGGAATTGGTCCCAGTTTTCCCCGCCCGGGAAACGGAACTGCTTCAAGTTGCTGAAATGGAATTTTTTTCGATTCGGGTACCTTCGCTCGATCTCCTTCCAGGATCTCCCATCCCATTCGCCCATGTTCATTTCGCGGAATTCAGCCCGCCCCTCCGGCTCTATGGCCCTTCCCCGGCAGATTATTTGGGCCGACTCCACGGCCCTGATGAGGTCACTGGCCACAGCGCGTTCCAAGGGCACTATCTTCAGACGCTGGGCAAGCCGCTCCAATTGAATCCGTCCGTTGGCGCTCAGGCCGGCATCGGTAAAACCCAAGAATTTTCCCTGGGCGGATTGCGCCACCTCGCCGTGCCGGACCAGAAAGAGACGGGTGGTCTTCTCCTGCTTACCCATGACCGCCTACCCCGACAATAAACAGGATTCCCAGCAGTTCGCTGGTTTCAATCGTAGCGCCCAGAGCATCGCCGGTCACCCCGCCCAATTTTCGGAAAAAAAACCAGCCGCTTAACAGGCTCCAGACAAGCTGAACGGCCATGAGTCCTAATCCCAGCCACCCGGCAACGCCGATGGTGATCCCCCAGGCAAAAATCGTGGCCCAGAATAATTCCTTTTTCCCCATTTCCTGAACCAAACCCTGGCCCAGGCCGCCTTCCGGCCGGGCGTAGGGCCAAAAGGAGGCTAAGAACACCGGGGTCCAGCGGGCGGCCAGAGGAATCAGTATCAAAAAGACGGGCAGGGTGGGTGAAGAAAGCAGCTCCTCGAGAGCGACCCATTTGATCATCAGGAGCAGTACTAGGCCCACAACGCCCATGGACCCCAGGTGAACGTCTTTCATGATCCGCAGGCGGTCGGCCGGGGTCCTTCCGCCGTAACAGCCGTCCAACGTGTCCCCTAAGCCATCCAGATGCAGGGCCCCGGTCAAAACTGACCCAGAAGGCGATTAGCAGCCCGGCCGTCAGCCCGGCCGAAAAGGCCGTCAAGGCCAAATGATTGAAGCCCCAGAGCAGTCCGCCGATGGCCAAGCCTACCAGCGGGTAGTATTTGCTGGAACGGATAAATAACTCGCTGTCGACCCTGATAGCCCCGCCCACGGGAAGAATAGTTAGAAACCGTAAGGCCACCAGGAAAGAGGTCATCAGGAATTTCCGCAGGGATGAGGTTTCAGGACCAACGGGATACCGGCTACGGCCAAAATAACCTGATCAGCCACGGCCGCCAGTGCCTGATTCAGGTTCCCGGACAGGTCCCTGAATTTACGGGCCAGGGGATTATCCGGGACGATCCCCCAGCCCACTTCATTGGAGATAATAACCGTGGGAACCGAAAAAGTTTTAAAAAATTCCACTACCTGGAAGGCCTCCTGTCGGAGCGAATCTTCATCCTCACCCCACTTGGCCATCAGGTTGTTTAGCCAGAGGGTCAGACAATCAATGATCACTATCGAGAAAGGTCCGATTTAGGGAACTCAGCGCCCGGGTTAATTGCAGCGGCTCTTCAATAGTCACAAAATCCCCTTCCCGCTCCTCCTGATGGCGGCGGATTCGGAAGGCCATTTCCTTATCCAGGGCCTGGGCCGTGGCCAGGTATCCCCGCGGCTCGGGATAACTCAGAGCGAGCTTCAGCGCCAAGCGGGTCTTGCCGCTTCGACTGGGTCCGGTGATGAAGGTCAACCGGGCTGCGGGGACAGGGGAATAGAGACACTAAAAAACCTCACCTTTTAGAAACGGAAGGACGTCGAACATTGAACATCGAACTTCCAACCTCGAATGAAAAACCAGCCTCTATTTAACCATTCGATCGGGGAGGCTCGATGTTCGATGTTCATCCTTTTCAGTGACTATCCCTCAATCCAACAGTCGTTAGCCTCAGGGGAAGGCGAAATTTAGGGTAAGGAATGTTTTTGGCCAAGTCAATTAAAAACCGTTTCATAAATCCTTGACTTTCTCGACGGCTTAGCTAAAAATTAACAGATTATTTCATCAGCCGAAAGAGGGTTCAGTCCTTATGATTTTTTTTCGCCGTTTCCCGCCGATACTGATCTTGCTTATCCTAATCTCATTTTTTAGCCTGAAACCTGCCTGGGGAAGCGGCGCCTACCCGTATCGATTTCCCGATTCCAAACTGGCCCTCGACCCCCAGGCCAATACCGTCATCGGAGTCCTGGGGGAATACGTGACCAAGCCAAAAGATACCCTGCTGGACGTGGCCCGAGACAACGATCTGGGTTTCAACGAATTGGAAAGCCTCTATCCGGAAATCGATCCCTGGGTCCCCCCCGAAGGCACCAATCTCCTCCTCCCTACCCAATGGATCCTGCCGGCAACGACTAAATTTGGAATAGTGATCAACATTGCGGAGATGCGTCTGTTTTATTTTATTAAATCCATTGGCCTGGTCCGGACCTATCCGATCGGTATTGGCGATGAAGGCTGGTTCAGCCCGCTGGGCTCCTTTCATGTGGCTCAAAAACGAGAACATCCCGCTTGGCATATCCCCCAGTCACTCCAGGAAAAGTATCAGTTGAAAGTCATGCCCCCCGGTCCGGATAACCCCTTGGGAGATTATTGGATGGGGCTGTCCATCCCGGGCTACGGGATCCATGGGACCAATTTCCCCTGGGCCATCGGCCGACTGGTAACCCACGGGTGTATCCGACTCTATCCGGAGGACATTAAAAAGCTTTTTTTCTTAATTCCCTTAAAAACACCGGTGGAAATGATCTATGAACCGGTCAAAATCGGTTTTAAGCAGGGACGTATTTATTCCGAAGTTCATTCGGATATTTATGGTAAAATCCCTGATCTGGTGGAGTACGGTCTGGCCAAGGTCAGAGGAAAGAAATGGGGGGATCGGGTCGATCTGGATCTCTTTAGGCAGTCCCTGAAGGAAGCGAAAGGCATACCGGTGGACATCACCAAAGACTAATTTTTTTCTTGACATAACTATATATTTTCAATAACCTTTTCTATTGAATTTCCATTTAAACGTTTTAGATAATCGATAAATTAGTTGACTCTTTTAAGGAGAGGAGGTGAATGTATAATGATTAAACCTCAAAGGGTAATCAAAATCGTAGGTCTTCTAACCATGTTTTTTGTTTTGACCGCCTTTGGAGTAGGGTGTACCTGTTTCACGGAAGCCACTGCCGAGCCACCCAAGGCAGTTGCGGCTCCGGCGCCGCCACCACCACCGCCGCCGCCGCCTGCAGTGACGAAGTGTGAGTGCGACACGAGCATATTGGAAGCCATGGTCAAAAAGGCCGAAATGGCAGCCCAAAAGGCTGAAGATGCCGCAGCCAGAGCTGAAAAAGCGGCGGAAAAAGCCGAAGCCGCAGCTAACAAGGCGGAAGCCGTCTTCATGAAGAAATTGAAGAAGTAACCTCTTCTGAAAATTGTTTCTACTGACAAATAACCGGCAGGTCTTTCGGGACCTGCCGGTTTTTTAATACAAAAATAGCCAAACTGAAAGGTTTCTCCAAATTGGAAAACAGATATGACGTTATTGTCGTCGGCGCCGGTCACGCCGGGATTGAAGCCGGTCTGGCGGCGGCCCGGATGGGTTGCCGAACCCTGCTGCTGACCATCAACGTGGACCACATCGGGGCCATGTCCTGTAATCCCGCCATCGGAGGATTAGCCAAAGGGCACCTGGTTAAGGAAATCGATGCCTTGGGCGGCGAAATGGCCAAAGCGATCGATGCCACCGGGATCCAGTTCCGCCGCCTGAATACCCAGAAGGGGCCGGCAGTCTGGTCTTCCCGGGCCCAGGCGGACATGGAAGCCTACAAGCAGTATATGCGCTGGGTCGTGGAGAGCCAGGAAGGGTTGGATCTTCGCCAGGGAATGGTGGATACCCTCTGGGTGGAAAACGGCCGGATCAAAGGCCTCCAAACCGACTTGGGCCTGGTTTTTGAAGGGCAAACCGTAATCCTGACCACGGGGACCTTTCTCCAGGGCCTGATCCATGTGGGCTTAAATCATTTTGCGGCCGGCCGGATGGGGGACCCCGCCTCGCTGGGTCTCTCGGCTTCACTACGATCCCTGGGACTGGAATTGGGGAGACTCAAAACCGGGACGACACCCCGGCTTCAGGGCAAGTCCATCGATTTTTCTTCCCTCAGTCCTCAAAACGGGGATGAGCCTCCCCTGCCCTTTTCTTTTACTACCCAGTCCATCGATCGGCCCCAGGTCCCCTGCTATCTGACCTACACCCAGCCCCGCACTCATGAATTAATTCGCGCCAACCTGGACCGCTCCCCCCTTTACAGTGGTCTGATCAAAGGGACCGGGGCCCGCTACTGCCCTTCCATCGAAGACAAGGTCGTTCGTTTCCCCGAAAAAGTCCGCCACCAGGTCTTCCTGGAACCGGAAGGGCGGATGACCACCGAATATTATCCCAACGGGATCCCTACCAGCCTGCCCATCGATGTCCAACAGGCCGTCATTCATTCCATCCCTGGATTGGAAAAAGCCAAAATGGTTCGGCCGGGCTATGCCATCGAATACGATTATGTCAACCCGCTCCAACTGCATCCCACCTTGGAAGTAAAATCCGTCGCCGGTCTTTTTCTGGCCGGACAGATCAACGGGACCTCCGGTTACGAAGAGGCCGGCGCCCAGGGGTTGATGGCCGGGATCAATGCCGCTCTGCAGGTCCAACACCGACCTTCCCTGGTTTTGAATCGCTCCCAGGCCTACATCGGGGTCATGGTTGACGACCTGGTTACCAGAGGCACCCGCGAACCTTATCGGATGTTTACCTCGCGAGCCGAGTATCGCCTGTTACTTCGGGAAGACAATGCCGACCTGCGATTGACGGAAACAGGAAGAATCTGCGGCTTGATCGGAAACGCCCGGTATCGGGAATTTGTCCAAAAAAAGACTGGGATTAAGGCCGCCTGGGAGCTGCTTCGGGAAACCTGGGTCCATCCCAATCAGGAAACCAATGCTCGGCTGAATGAACTCAATAGTCGCCCCCTTCGAAAACCGGTTACCTTAAAGGAGCTGTTACGCCGACCGGAAATATCCTGGGAAGACCTTTTCCCGCTCTTCCCGCAACTGAAGGAATTTCAATCCAAGGTTTTAGAACAATTGGCCATTCAGGTAAAATACGAAGGGTATTTGGTCCGTCAGGAAGAACAGGTTCACCGATTTGAAAAAAGCGAGAACCTGGGCATTCCGGCCGATTGGGATTTTGCCGGTCTGGCCGGGTTGTCCAACGAAATTAAAGAAAAACTCAAGACCATTCGCCCTCTTTCGTTAGGACAGGCCTCTCGGATTTCCGGTATGACCCCTGCCGCTCTGACCATCCTGCAGGTCCATCTTAAAAAGCGTGAGGCGGCCAGTCGACCGGAAGAACCTTGGTCTTATGGCGGGCAGCAATAATCCGGGGTATTTTGAAGACCAAAATAAAAAAGAATAATAAAAAAAAAGACTTGACAAGGCTACCGGCTTAGCGCATATTGAATTCCGTTTTAAATTAGGCAGGTTAACTCAATTCTTAGGCCAAAGAGGCCGAATTTTTCAGAAAGGGGAGGATCGATGGCGCTGACCAAGGAGAAAATAATCGCAACGGTCTATGAGCAGATTGGTTTCAGCAAAAGTCAATCCCGGGAAGTGATTGAACAGTTGCTGGATATCATGAAGAAGGCCTTGGCTAGTGAGGAAAACCTTCTGATAAGCGGCTTTGGAAAATTTGTGGTAAAACGAAAAAGGGCCCGCCGGGGTCGAAACCCCCAGACCAATGAAGACCTGCAGTTAAAAGCCCGCAAGGTAGTGGTCTTCAAGACCTCCGGCGTCTTACGGAAAAAGATTAACTCCTCTCAGTCGTTAAAAAACCGCTAAAACCAAACGACTCCCGATCCAATCGCACTCCCGGAAAATCGATATTCCTGAATGTCAACCACCTAACAGGTTTCCTGAACGATACGTCCCTTTATTGGGCCATGACCAATACTTGGCTGAAGCCTTTGCCTTCAAGTTCCTTTTGGATACGGAGGGCTTCGTTGAGTTGTTCCTGGCAATTGATTCGCACCCGATAGATACGTTCCCCCTTAATTGTCGTCTCCATTACTTCCACTTCCAGGTAATCGGCCCGCAGGCGGTCTTTCAGACGAATCGCGTTTTCAATTTCCTTGAAGGCCCCAATCTGGACGACAAAAGGCCCTTTTTGATAATCAATTTCCTGTATTAGACGGGTAGTTTTCCGTCCATTTTCTTCCCCTTCCATCAAAACGCCGATGGCCTCTAATTCCACCTGGGCCGTCCCCGGACCGATCAGGCCCAGGGCCTTGGCGCTGTCGTAGGATAAATCGATAATCCGTTCTTTCACGAAAGGCCCCCGGTCGTTGATCCGCACGATGATCTCCCTATTATTCGCCGGATTCCTGACCTTCACTTGGGTGTTTAAAGGCAGGATGCGATGAGCGGCGGTGGGTCCGTACATATCGTAGGTCTCACCGGATGAAGTCCTTTTCCCATGAAAATCAGGTCCATACCATGAAGCGATACCTTGTTCGCGGTAGCCCTCTATGGAATTCAGGGGGAAGTACCAACGGCCGTCAACGGCATAAGGTCGATCTTTGAGCGAGGCCATTCTATCAGGCCTATCTCCCAGGATCTTTTTTTTATCAACCGTTTTTGCGGCCGGGGTGCCTGGGATTGAAGACGGGGTATCCGAACTTTTGATAACTGCCCTGGAGCAGCCGATAAAGGAAATCAGGACCACACCCGACAAGACGAGCCTTGCCTTCCGAGGAAACCTTAGAACACGCATTTGATCATCCTAACTTTTGAAGTGGTTTTATAGTACAGCCCAAAAAATCCCAAATGGTTGATACGAAAAAAATGTCAGCCGCCACACCGGACATTTGTTTTGGTCGTCATCCGATAAAAAATTAAGCAAAAACTTAGGCTTATGTCTGCCCCTTATTTTCATGCTTCGGGGTGCCCGCCCCGGGCCTGGGCGTTTAGTAGGTAAATAACCAAAAGTTAACACCCTTAAATAGTAACAAAAAAGTAAAATTATTTACAAGTTTTTTCCTTGACAACCCCTCCGCCCCTATTGTATATAATCACTTTATAGTTATAAAATAGTTAATTTGTGACTATGCACTCAAAGGAGAGCCTATGCGTTTAAAAGATAAAATTGCAGTGGTCACCGGCGCCAGCCGGGGAGTTGGTCGGGCCATAGCCTTAGCGTATGCCCGTGAAGGCGCGAATGTGGTGGTCAATTACGCCTCGAATGAAGCCGCCGCCGACCAGGTAGTTCGGGAAATTGAGGCTTTGGGACGGAAAGCCGTTAAAATTCAGGGCGATGTGGCCAAGAAAGAAGAAGCTACGGCCGTGATCCAGAGCGCCAAGGACCATTTCGGACGTCTGGATATCCTGGTGAATAACGCCGGCTTTTCCAAACCGGCCATGTTACTCAAGATGACCGAGGAACAGTGGGATCAGGTAGTGGATCTGCATTTAAAAGGGGCCTTTCTTTGTACCCAGGCAGCCGCCCAGATCATGAAAGAACAAAAAAGCGGCAAAATGATCAATGTCACCTCCGTAGCCGGCCTGGTGGGAACAGTCGGGCAGATCAATTACAGCGCCGCCAAGGGGGGACTGCTCTCCTTTACCAAATCGGCAGCCCGAGAACTGGCCCGCTACAATATCTGCGTCAATGTTATTTCTCTGGGGATCGTGGCTACGGATATGACCGAAAAAATCCGCAGCGACGAAAAATTAAAAGAAATCTACATGCGCCGGATACTGCTGGAGCGTTTCGCCGAACCGGACGACATTACCCCGGCCTTCGTCTTTCTGGCCTCCGATGAGGCCAATTACATCACCGGCCAGTTGCTCTGCGTAGACGGCGGATACGGGATGATCTAGTGCAAAAAGTCAATAAATTAACCCCAATGTAAAGGAGAGATCAATATGGCCGAGATACCTACCGTGATTAAGACCTGGCAGATGGTTCAACCGACTGTCTATAACAAGGAAACCAAAGAGACCACCCCGGGAAAACTGGAATTGAAGGAAATACCGGTCCCGGAATTAAAACCCGGGGAAGTGCTGGTTGAGGTAGCCGGGTGCGGCGTTTGCCACACCGACCTGGGCTATTTCTATGATGGCGTACCCACCGTGTCCAAGCCCCCCCTGACCCTGGGCCACGAAATTGCCGGGACCGTGGTGGCCGGCGATAAGTTCTGGATGGGCAAAGAAGTGATTATCCCGGCGGTCATGCCCTGCCGTCAGTGCATCCTCTGCAAGACCAGTCGGGGAAACCGCTGCCTGAAACAGCAGATGCCCGGGAACAGCTTGGGTCTATACGGCGGCTTCTCCAGCCATATTCCGGTCCCCAGTGTCGATCTCTGTGAGGTCAAAGGCCGGGGCGATTTTCCCTTAGCCCATCTGGCGGTGGTGGCCGATGCCGGAACCACCCCGTATCAGGCGGCTAAGAGAGCCGATCTTCAGCCCGGCGACAATGTGGTGATTGTCGGGATTACCGGGGGCGTGGGACAATATATGGGTCAAATGGCCAAGGCCCTGGGGGCCAAGACGGTCATCGGTATTGCCCGGAACGAGGCGAAATTACAGCGAGCGCTTAAACACGGAGCGGACTTGGTGATCAACTCCAAGGACAAGGACGCCGGGGCCGTTTCCAAGGAATTTCGTGAACTTTGCAAAAGCAACGGCCTGCCGGGCTTCGGCTGGAAGATCTTTGAGATCAGTGGCACCAAGGGCGGCCAGGAGATCGGGCTGGCCCTGCTGGGCTTCACCGGAAAACTGATCATCGTCGGTTTCACTATGGCTAAGACCGAATATGCGCTGGGTCGGCTCATGGCCTTTGACGCGGAAATCATCGGCACTTGGGGCTGTTTGCCGGAATATTACCCCATTGTTCTGGATATGGTGTTGTCCAAAAAAATAGACATCGGTCCTTTTGTGGAAACCCGGCCCATGAGCACCATTGCCGAGACATTCGCCGAAGTGCATAAGGCCGGTTCCCCGGCTAAGCGGATCGTTCTGACGCCGGATTTTAAATAACATTCCAGGATGATTGTTGGACACAACTTTGCTTTTCTAGGTCATTGCGAGAAGTGAAGCGACGAAGCAATCCCCCGCCAAGTGTATTCTTTTCCGGAAGCTCGACCGGGAGATTGCTTCGCTTCGCTCGCAATGACGGTTTCTTTTTAAAGTGGTTTTTATTTTAGCCAAAAATATTTCAAATATTTTTGGCTAGGGATGATTGCTTATAAAACTTAAAAAACAAGGAGGAATATTTTATGGGAATCGAATGGATGCCAAGAGAAAACGAGGAAAAGAATCATGACCGCTATAGTGCCGAGCATTGGGGAACCCAGGCGCCCTGCACCATTTATGAAAAAAGGCCGTTAAAAGACCCGAAGGGAAATGTCGTCCCCGGGTTGTATGTCTCCTGGATTACGCTGAACAACCCGGCCCAGTACAATTCCTATACTACCGAGATGGTCAAAGGCGTCATCGCCGGCTTTGAAAACGCTTCCACCGACCGCTCGGTGGTCTGTGTCATCTTTACCGGCACGGGACCCTTTGCCTTCTGCACCGGCGGCAACACCAAGGAATATTCCGAATACTACAGCCGTCGGCCGGAAGAATATGGGGCCTATATGGAACTCTTCAATAACATGGTCGACGCCATCCTGGCCTGTAAGAAACCGGTGATTTCCCGGGTCAACGGTATGCGCGTAGCCGGTGGTCAGGAAATCGGCATGGCCTGCGATCTGGCCATCTCTTCGGATCTGGCCATTTATGGACAGGCCGGGCCGCGGCACGGTTCCGCCCCGGACGGCGGTTCCTCCGACTTCCTGCCCTGGTTTCTGAGCATGGAAGACGCCATGTGGAACTGCGTTAGCTGCGAGATGTGGAGCGCTTACAAGATGAAGGCCAAGACCCTGATCTCCAAGTGCGTACCGGTATTGAAGGACGAAGCTGGGAAGTGGGTCCGCAATCCCCAGGTCATTACCGATCAGTATGTGGTCGATGGCGAGATCGTTTACGGGGAATTCAAAAAAGGAGATGAATTTAAAAAAGCCAGGGAATGGGTAGGCGGGAAGCTGAAAGCCAATGACTATGACTTCGCCCTCCTGGATGCCGAAGTGGACAAGGTGGTCTGGACCTTTGCCAACCTTTTCCCGGGATGCCTGATCAAATCGATCGACTCCATCCGGGCCAAAAAGAAATTCTTCTGGGATTATTCAAAGAACTACAATCGCCATTGGTTGGCGGCCAACATGATGGGTGAGGCTTTCCTCGGCTTTGGGGCCTTCAATACCAAGAAGATCACCGGTCAGGATGTGATCGACTTCATCAAGTATCGCCAGAACATCGCCGAAGGCAAGTTATTGGACGATACCTTTTTTTCCGAGGTGATGGGCAAACCGCAGAAGTAACCCTTCACTGAATCACAAAAAAGCCCCTGGAAACCTCCAGGGGCTTTTTTTATGGGACCGGAAGTATTCTTTTAGTAGTTTCTTTTGATCCGCTCCACCCGCTCACCCGAGGAGCCCGACCCGGCTACCACAAAAAAAACCAATCCTTTAGAAGTGATGCAGCGGGCCGAGGCCTGCTCATCTTCTTCGTTGGCGCCAAATATGGATTGGTTGACCACCGAGAAATTCTTATAATATCCGGTTTTGCGAAGGGCCTTTTCGGCATGTTCCAGGCATTCCTTTTCGTCAAAACTGGTGGCACTCCAGGCGGTGGCCAATTTGCATCTGGACTGGGCCTGGACGGCAGTCGGAATCCATAAGCATAAAGCCAATAGGGATACCAATAACGGGGTAATCATTTTTTCCTCCTTTGAACCAGGAATCCACTTATTCTTAACACCGGCCCGCCTTGAACTCAACCGAAAAATCACCTTTCCCCTTCGTAGCCGAATCGTTTGATCAATTTCGGATTTTTTCTCCAGTTCTTTTCCACCCGCACCCATAGCTCCAAAAAGACCTGGCTGCCCAAAAGGGGCTCCATGCTTTCCCGGGCCGATTGACCGATCTTTTTCAAAAGCTGGCCGCCCTTGCCGATCAGAATCCCTTTTTGAGAGTCCCTTTCCACATGGATGGTGGCCTGGATATGGATGATCGGTTTATCTTCGCGCCGCTGGAAGGAATCCACCGTCACCGCCGCCGCGTAAGGGACCTCTTTGGAAAGCAACCGAAAAACCTTTTCCCGGATCAGTTCTTCCACCAGGAATTGTTCCGGCAAATCCGTAATCATATCATCGGGAAAATATTGAGGACCTTCGGGAAGCAAGGCCAGAATTTCCTTTTCCAGCAAGGCCAGACCATCCCCGGTCAGGGCCGACAAGGGAATGATCTCCTTAAAGGGGAAAGCCCGGCTAGCCTTTTCGATCAACGGCAGCAATCTCGCTTTATCAATCAGGTCTACCTTGTTGATAATCAGGAAAACCGGGGTCTCCCTGATTTCTATCCGGCCGGCCGTGGTTTCGGGAAGCTGCACCGTCCCCGAAAAGGGCTCAATCATGAGCAGGACCAAATTGACCTCGCTCAACGTTTTCAGGGCCGCCTGCACAATGTTTCGATCCAACAGGCTGGTAGCGGAAAATAGGCCGGGGGTGTCCAGAAAAATAATCTGGCCGCCGGGAAGGTGTTTAACCCCCAGAATCCGGTTGCGGGTAGTCTGGGGTTTGGGAGATACAATGGAAATTTTCTGGCCCAACAGGGCATTCATCAGGGTAGACTTGCCCACGTTGGGCGCCCCGATGATGGCTACGAATCCGGATTGATAGGACATGATGGTTTAGACCTCCGGTTTTAAAATAGAATAGCCCCAGCAATGGTTATTGCGGACGGAGCGAAGTAATCCCCATCCACTGCTTAGAGAGAGCCGGAAGGCCGTGGGGGATGGCTTCGTCGCTCCACTCCTCGCCATGACGTCTTTGCTGGCGAGTCATTGTATCTTCAAGCTTCGAGGATACCCGCTCCGGGCATGGAAGTATAATTCATTGCCACTTCGGCAAGCCGAGCCGACCGAAGTTCCCAGCTTCCGCGCGGCAGTGTGGAATCGGTCCCAACCTGCAACTGTGAGATTCCCAGATCGGTTTTCAGTTTTCTCAGGTTTTCCCCTTTATTTCCGGTCAAGTATCCCACATCCCGTCCGGATACCCGCAGTTCAAGATCGGTCTCCCGGAAAATGTTTCGCCGGTTTAAATCCTCTTTGATCTTCATCAAAAACAATTCTCCGCGAACCAGGTCGCCAAAAGCCGGGTGATAGGGACCGGCCAAGAAGTCTTTGCCCGGGGACATTCGCACGTGGTTTTGAAGGCCCAGCCGAATGACCGGAATGCCCGCTTTTTCCAGGCGACCCACCGCCCAACAGCAGAGAGAAACGGCCTCCTCCAGGGCCAAGGGGGTGTAATGCCCTGTTTCATACCACCGGGCCAGAACCGTTTCGGGAAATACCAGGGTGGGATAAATCCGGACCAGGTCCGGCTTCAGGCCTCTTACCTCCCGGATGGTCTGCTTGAATTCTTCCGGGGTATCGCCGGGCAGACCAGCCATCAACTGGATCCCCACGGCCAGAGAAAATTTTTTTAACAGCCGAACGGCTTGGAAACAATTCTCGACGGAATACCCCCTTTGGGAGCGCTCCAGGGCCTGATCATTCAGGGACTGGACCCCCAGTTCGACCGTTTCCACCCCAGCAGCTTTTATGCGCACTAGAACCTTCTCTGACAGGGCATCGGGACGTGTAGAGAAGCGGATGGCCGCTACCCTCCCTTCCCGGATGTAGTGAGCGGCCCAGGCGAGCAAGGCCTCTCGGACTGCCGCGGGAAGCAGGGTGAAAGTCCCGCCATAGAAGGCCAGCTCAACCCGCTGACCGGGAGACCGCCGCCGGGAATTCAATCCGGATTCCACCAGGGCAGAAAAATCCGCCCAATGAATCTCAGGTCGAATGGTTTGGGTGATTTTTTCCTGATGGCAGTAAATACAGCGGAAAGGGCAGCCCCACTGGGGAAGGAAGATAGGGATGACGAAGGGTGCGGGTTTAATCAGTGATAACCTCCCTGGGTTCAGACTCGAAATCCGAATTTCGGATTTAAGAATCTTGATAGAGTAGCGTCCTTAACCCTGACGGGTCCTTTTTCCTGATCTTAACCATAGCCCTCTCGGCCGCCTGCTGTTCCGCCATTTTTTTGGAATGTCCTTTCCCCTGCCCGATGACCTGCTTCCCAATTCGGACCTTCACGTAAAAAACTTTTTCATGGGCGGGCCCTTCCTCTCGAATCACCTCATAGGTAGGGGTGATCTTCAAACAACCCTGGCAATATTCCTGTAAATCGGTTTTAGAATCCAGGGCCGGACCCGAAACCTCTTGGCCCGCTACCAAACGGGGCCGGTACAGGTCCCGGATCAACCGGAAGGCCTGATCATAGCCACCCTCCAAGTAGACCGCTCCGAGGATGGCCTCCAAAGCATCAGCCAACAGGGAGGACTTCTTGCGGCCGCCGGTGACCTCTTCCCCTCGGCCCAATCGAAGATATTTCCCCAGTTTCAAGCCCTGGGCCAATAGTTTCAGTTGCTGTTCGTTGACCAAACCGGCCCGCAATCTGGAAAGCTCCCCCTCGGAAAGATCGGGAAACATCTGGTAGAGCAGATGGCTCAGCACCAAACCCAGGACCGTATCCCCTAAAAACTCCAGCCGCTCATTGTGTACGGTTCCCGGATCTCCATCTTCATGGGCATAAGACCGGTGGGTCAAGGCCTGAATCAATAGTTCCGGGTTCTTAAAAACATATTGGAGCTGGGCCTGTAAGGGGTTAAGCTTTTTAGGATCTGAAGAATTCATGAAGTCATCAATTAATTTCCAAGTGTAAGGCCTTCCGCTATTTTTTTCAATCATTTCCTCTAATAAAACTAAGTTCGCCTTTCAGCCGCTCTTCGACTTTGAGAAAAAAAGTACAGTATTTGCTTGACCCTCGGGTCGGTATATGTTATTGAAGCATTTTTTTAATAATTATTAGTGGTTGGGGATACTGATGAAGGGCAAAAAGAAGACCATTCTCGATGCTCAGGGAATCCAGTCGACCCTGGAAACCATAACTGATAGAATTCTGGCGGACTTTCCTGACTCCGCTGACTTGATTCTCATCGGTATTCGGACCGGAGGGGCATTTCTGGCCGACCGCCTCCGGGAGTTGATCCTCTCCCAAAGAGAAACAGAGGTGGTCACCGGAGTTCTGGACATCACCCTCTACCGGGACGATTGGACCCGCATCAACCATAAACCCATTGTCGGGAAAACCGATGTGCCGGTCTCTCTGGACAATAAAGTCGTTATTTTGGTGGACGACGTCCTATACACCGGCCGGACCGTCAGGGCCGCCCTGGATGCCCTGATCGATTTCGGTCGCCCGCGACGGATCGCCCTGGTCGTCCTGGTCGATCGGGGAGGGCGGGAATTACCCATCTGCGCCGACTATACCGGGACCCTGGTCCAGATCCGCCCCGAAGAGCGGGTCAACGTCTATTTTAAGGAACTAAACCAATCAGATCAAGTAGTTATAGAATAGCCCCCTTGAAAGGAAACTTTTTGTTTGACATAAAAATTTCTTGTACGTTATATAACATCACAACTTATTGATTTCAATGGACAGGAGTACCTAATGGTTGCACCTAAAAAACATTCCCGTACCGACAAGGTGGGAGCGGTGCTGGTCGTTGGCGGTGGTATTGCCGGTATGCAAGCCGCCCTGGATTTAGCCAACTCCGGTTTTTACGTTTATTTAGTGGAGAAATCGGCCTCCATTGGCGGCGGAATGTCCCAGTTGGACAAGACCTTCCCCACCAATGATTGCGCCATGTGAATTATCTCACCCAAGTTGGTCGAGGTCGGCCGACACATCAACATCGAATTGCTTACTATGGCGGAACTTACCGCCATCTCCGGGGAAGAAGGGAATTTCGAAGTCCAGGTACTGCAAAAGCCCAGGTATATCGATATGGACAAATGTATCGCCTGCGGTCTCTGTTCTGAAAAGTGCCCCCAGAGAATCAAGGACGAATATAACGAGGGCTTAGGGCCCCGCAAGGCGGCTTATGTCCAGTATGCCCAGGCCGTACCCCTGAAATACGTCATCGATTCCGGAAATTGTATTTATTTTCTTAAAGGTAAGTGCCGGGCCTGCGAAAAGTTTTGCCCCACTCAGGCGGTAAATTTTCAAGAGCAGCCCAAAGAATTGAGCTTGTCGGTGGGCTCCATCATTTTGTCGTCGGGATTCAAATGCTACGATCCCACCCTGTATGACGCTTATGCTTACGCCAAAATGCCCAACGTGGTCACGGCCATGGAATACGAGCGGATCCTGGCCGCCTCCGGTCCCTTCATGGGTCACCTGGTCCGACCCTCCGATCACAAGGAACCGAAAAAAATCGCCTGGCTGCAATGCGTGGGTTCCCGGGACATCAATCACTGCGACCATGGATACTGCTCGGCCGTCTGCTGCATGTACGCCATCAAAGAGGCTATGATTTCCAAGGAACACAGCAAAGAGGACTTGGAGGCCACTGTCTTTTTCATGGATATCCGCTCCCACGGCAAAGACTTCGAACGTTATTACAACAAAGCCAAGGATCAGGGAATCCGGTTTATCCGATCCCGGATCCATACGGTGGACCCGTTGCCCGAGAGCAACGACTTACGCATCTCCTATATTACCGAAAACGGCCAGGTGGTCACCGAAGATTTTGATATGGTCGTCCTCTCCGTGGGACTGGAAACCCCCAAAGAGAGCCTGGATCTTTTCCAGAAACTGGGGATCGGGGTGAATGCCAACCAGTTCGTGGAAAAAAGCAGTTTCACCCCGGTGGAAACCTCGGTCTCGGGGATTTATGCCTGCGGGGTGGTGCAGGGCCCGAAAGACATCCCTCAATCGGTCATCGAGGCCAGCGCCGCCGCCTGCGCCGCGGCTCGCAATTTGGCTTCGGCCCGAAATACCCTGACCAGCGAAAAACAGGTCCCCAAGCCCCGAGTAGTGGCCGGTGAACGCCCTCGGATCGGGGTTTTTGTCTGTGATTGCGGCATCAATATCGCCGGGGTCGTTCGGGTGCCCGAGGTGGTGGAATACGCCAGGACCCTGCCTTATGTGGAATTGGTGGATGAAAACCTTTTTTCCTGTTCCCAGGATACCCAGGAAAAAATCAAGGGGGTTATCCGCGACAACCGGCTTAACCGCATTGTGGTGGCGGCCTGTACCCCTCGAACCCACGAACCTCTTTTTCAGGAAACCTTGATCGATTCGGGCCTGAACAAGTATCTCTTTGAAATGGCCAACATTCGTAACCAGAACTCCTGGGTCCATTCCAATGACCCGGAGGCCGCTACCGTCAAAGCCAAAGACCTGGTTCGCATGGCTGTGGCCAAGGCGTCACTTTTGGAACCCCTGCAGGATACCCTGGTGGAAGTTACCCATTCCGGTTTGGTGGTTGGAGGAGGAATAGCCGGACTTACGGCCGCCTTGGAATTGGCCGATCAGGGCTACCCGGTCTACCTGGTGGATAAAGCCTCTCGTCTTGGCGGCCAGGCCCTGCAGTTGAACACTACCTGGCGCGGAGAAGACATCCAAACCTATCTAGCCGGACTTATTAGAAAAGTGGAAGAACATCCCCAGATCAAGACCTACCTGGGACACCGTATCCTCGATGCGGGCGGCTTCGTAGGCCAATTCACAACCCGACTGGTCCGGGTCGACGACGCTTCCGACCCGATCGATCTCCGGCATGGCATTGTGGTCATCGCCACCGGGGCCCAGGAGCTCAAACCTGAGGAATACGCCTACGGCCAGGATCCACGGGTAATGACCCATCTGGAGTTGGACCAAAAGATGGCCGAAAAAGATCCTTTGGTGGAAAAAGCCAATTCCGTGGCTTTTATTCAATGCGTGGGTTCCCGCGAACCGGAACGGCCTTACTGCAGCCGGGTCTGTTGCACCCATTCGGTTCACTCGGCCCTGAAACTAAAGGAAGAAAACCCCGAACGGGACATCTATATCCTTTACCGCGATCTGCGAACCTATGGGGAACGGGAGGATCTCTACAAACAGGCCCGCCAGGCGGGGATCATCTTCATTCGCTACTCGTTGGAAAGCAAACCTCGGGTGACCGTTGATCCGGAGGGCTTGAAGATCACCGTTTTGGATCATATCCTCAGTCAGGAAGTCCAGATCCAGGCCGACCTCTTGGGGTTGGCCGGGGCCATCACTTCCTATAAGGACCACGAACTGGCCCAGTTCTTCAAGGTCCCTTTGAATGACGACGGGTTTTTCGTGGAAGCTCATGCCAAGTTGCGGCCGGTGGACTTTGCCACCGACGGGGTCTTTCTTTGCGGCCTGGCCCATTACCCCAAACCGGTGGATGAATCCATCGCCCAGGCCCAGGCCGCCATTGCCCGGGCCGTCACCCTGCTATCCAGCCTGAATATCGAAGTCAGCGGGACCGTGGCCCTGACCAATCAGGCCATCTGCAGCCGTTGCGGAGTCTGTGTGGCTATTTGTCCTTACTCGGCCCCCGGCTGGAACGAAAAAACCGCCAAAGCCGAAATCAACCCCGCTCTCTGCAAGGGCTGCGGCCTTTGTGTGGCCTCCTGTCGTTCCGGGGCCATCACCTTGAAGGGCTTCAACCAGGACCAGATATTCGCCATGATCGATGCCGCCTAAAATTTGGACAAAAAGCGCGTCCAAATTTTAGATAAAAAAACCTAGTAACGCTTCGCGCTCAGCGCTTTGCGCCAAGCGTAAAAAGGATTTGTTATGAGTGAACCGTTTGAACCAAAAATCATTGCTTTTTTCTGTAACTGGTGCACTTACGGAGGGGCTGACCTGGCCGGCGTCAGTCGGTTGCAATATCCCCCCAACATCCGTGTCATTCGGATCCCCTGCACGGGCCGTCTGGATCCCAAATTCATCCTGGGGGCTTTTCGCCACGGGGCGGACGGCGTCTGGGTTTCCGGCTGTCACCCGGGGGATTGTCATTTCATCGCCGGCAACTATTACGCCCGGAGAAAATTCGCCCTTTTTAAAGGCCTCCTGGAGCACATGGGTATTCAACCGGGGCGTCTGCAATTTTCCTGGATATCATCGGCCGAGGCCACCAAGTTTCAACAGGTGGTTACGGAGGTTACCAACGATATCAAGGCCCTGGGGCCATCCCCCCACTTCAGAAAACATTTGGCTGAGGTAGCATAAATGATGAATTACACGGAAAAAATACAGGAAGCCGCCCAAAGACTCCTCGCAGAGGGGAAGGTAGAGGTAGTCATCGGCTACCGCCGGGGCACCGTCCCCATGATGAATGAACCGATACAGATCCGCCGGGCCGAACAGGCGGATCAGCTCTACTGGGATTCCTTCTGCGGCGTTAATCTGGCCAATTATCTTCCCAAGCGCACCGAACGGATCGCTATTGTGGCCAAGGGTTGCGACAGCCGAAACATCGTTGTCCACCTTCAGGAAGGACAGATCCAGCGGGATCAACTGGTTATCCTCGGCGCTCCCTGCCTGGGCATGTTGGACCGCCGCAAGGTTTGGATCCGGCTTGCGGGGCGGGAACCCTTGGAGGTCCGGGAGGAGAAGGATCAGGTCCTGGTGGAGGGCCGTGGGTTTGAAGAGCGTTTTCCCCGGACGGAGTTGCTCCAGGATAATTGCGCCATCTGTCTCCATCGGAATCCGGTTATTTATGATGAGCTTTTAGGCGAAGCTGTCCCGGAGCAGACTGGGGTAGACCGGTACGAAGATATCCGCGCCGTGGAGGCCATGACTCCGGAGGAGAAGTGGCAATATTTCGAGCGATTGATCGAACCCTGCATCCGCTGTTACGCCTGCCGAAATGCCTGTCCCCAGTGTTACTGCCCCTTGTGCTTTGCGGATGAATCCAAACCGCAATGGGTCGGAAAGAGCCTGGATAAAACTGACCTCCGGACCTTTCATTTCATGCGCGCCTATCACCTGGCCGGCCGCTGTACCGATTGCGGGGCCTGCGAACGGTCCTGCCCCGTAGGGATCAAGGTCCGGCAGTTTACCAAAAAACTGGAAAAGGACGTCTGGGACCGTTATCACTTCGAGGCCGGGGTTATCGTCGAGGGTCGCCCGCCCCTGGATGTGTTTCTGCCCGACGACCTCCAGGAATTTATCAAATAATACCATACGGACTAAGGACCTGACACATGACAACCAAGAGTCTTGCCAAGAAAGATTTCGCCGCCTGGTTGCGCCGTCTCCATCAACAGTTTCAATTGATCGGACCGGTTCGGCAGGGGGATCAGTTTAACTTCATCGCCCTGGGGGAAGAGGAAGGGCCGGATTTTTCCTTTCAAAACGCACGCCTCTCTCCGAAACAATTGGTTCAGCCTCCTTCCGAACGGATGTTTCAGTTCAGTCTGGATCCCTCCGATCCGGAAGCCCATATATTGAAAGAATCCCCCTGGGATGAGACTCCCCGCCTGTTGTTGGGCGTCCGCCCCTGCGACGCTCAGGCGCTAAAGCTGGTGGAGATAAACTTCGTCAACCCGGAGTACCAGGATCCCTGGTGGCAGCATGGACGTGACACCCTCACCCTGGTAGGTCTGGGTTGCAACCAGCCCTGTTCTACCTGCTTCTGCACTTCGGTTGGCGGCGGCCCGTTTAACCCGGTCGGATTGGATGTTCTGCTGACCGATTTGGGGGAAACCTATCTCCTCCAGGCGATTACCGAAAAAGGCGAAGCCCTGCTTAAAGAAGCCGCTGAAGCCCAAAACCCATCCGACGATCAACGGCAGCAGGCGGAAAACATTCGCCGGGAAGCGGAGACCGCTCTGCCCATCCAGGTGGCTACCGATCGGCTTAAGGATCAACCCCTCTTGCCCCTTTTCAACGCCCCCTTTTGGGAAGAGGTTCAGTTTTCCTGCATTAATTGCGGCACCTGCACCTACCTCTGCCCCACCTGTTGGTGTTTCGACATCCAGGACGAAGTGGAAGGGACAAAGGGAATTCGAATGCGGAATTGGGATGCCTGCATGTATCCGCTGTTCACCCTGCACGGCTCCGGCCATAACCCCCGCGAGCAGAAACTACAACGGGTCCGGCAACGGTTCATGCATAAGTTAAAGTATTTCGTGGATAAATACGGTAACGGGGTGGCCTGTGTCGGCTGCGGCCGCTGCGTTCAGTTCTGCCCGGTGAATATCGATATCCGGCGCGTCGGCAATCTTATGAACGCCTTTGAGGCGAAATAGAGGGGGTGTCTTCGTGGTAAATCCCTATAAACCTTATCCGGTCCGTATCGATCAGATCGTCACCGAGACCGAGGACCGGAACTTGAAAACATTTAAATTCGTTTTCCTGGACCCGGCAGACGAACAGCGCTTTTCCTACCATTCCGGACAGTTCGCCGAACTGTCCATAGCCGGAAGGGGAGAAATCCCTATCGGGATCGCCTCTTCGCCCACGGAACAGGGATTCATTAAATTCACGGTCAACAAAGTCGGATTGGTATCCTCCTTTCTCCATAATATGAAAGAAGGGGAAATTATGGGGGTTCGCGGGCCTCTGGGTAACTGGTATCCTCTGGAAAAAATGGAAGGAAAGAACATCGTCATCGTGGCCGGCGGCTTTGCCTTCACCACCCTGCGCTCCACTATTATTTATCTTCTGGAACCCGGCAATAGATCCCGTTTCAAGGATATTACCGTCATCTACGGGGCCCGATCACCGGGTATGCTCCTATACAAGGAAGAATTGGCCGCCTGGGAGGCCCGAGACGACATTAAAATGCATATCACCGTGGACGGCACCGACGACCCGGACTGGAAATACAACGTGGGTTTCGTCCCGGCCATAACCGAAAAAAAGGCCCCCGGCGCCAAAGACGCTTTCGCCTTGGTTTGCGGCCCGCCCATTATGATCAAGTTCACCCAACCGGTGCTGGAAAAACTGGGTTTTCCCGCGGAACGGATTATCATGAGCCTGGAAAACAGGATGAAGTGCGGCATCGGCATGTGCGGCCGCTGCAGCGTCGGCCCGGAATTCGTCTGCAAGGACGGTCCGGTCTTCACCCTGGCCAAGTTGAACAGCCTGCCCAAGGAATATTAAGTCTTGTATTTCAAGAAACAAAGAGATATATTTTAATCGTTTATTTATTTTCTACTTAAGGAGTGTTGCTATGGCTGAACCCCTCAAGGTAAACAAGAAAAACAGGAAACTGGCCGTGGATGCCAAGATGGCCGATCTCTGTTTCACCTGCGGCACCTGTGCCGGCGGTTGCCCGGTGACCGGGATAGACGGCTTCGATCCCCGCAAGGCCATCCGTATGGCCGCCCTGGGTCTGGATGATGAGCTGATTGCCTCCCGCTGGCCCTGGATCTGCACCCTCTGCGGCCGCTGTGAGAACCAGTGCCCCATGGGCATCAATTTAATGAAAACCTTCCGCAAGGCCCGGGGATTACGGGACCGGGATAAGGTGCCGGGTCCCATCCACAAAGGGACCATGATGAACCTGCAGCGGGGCAACAACCTGGGTATCCCCCGGGATGATTTCCTGGGCCTCCTGGCCGATCTGGGGCAGGAACTGGCCCACGACGGATGCCCCGGGTTTTATGTGCCGGTGGATAAAAAAGGCGCCAATATCATTACCACCATCAACTCCAAGGAACCCTTCGGCGAACCGGACGACATGAAATTCTGGTGGAAGATCTTCTACGCCGCCAAGGAGGACTGGACCGTTTCCTCCACCAACTGGGAAGGGGTCAACTGGGGACTCTTCTCCGGAGACGACCCGGCCTGGAAGGAACAAGTGGGGCGCGTACTGGAGAATGCCCGAAGGTTGGAATGCAAAACCCTCCTCCTACCGGAGTGAGGCCACGCCTACTTTGCGACCCGTGTCGGTCTGCAAAACTGGTTCCCGGAAGCCTTCAAGGAATTCAAAGTAATCAATGTGTTTGAGTTAATGATTGAATATATTCAGAGCGGTCGGGTGACCATCGATAAATCCCGACACCCCCAATTGACCACGGCCCACGATCCCTGCAATTATACCCGTAAGAGCCAGATGGTTTTGGGCAAAAGCTACGGTCCGGAAATCCGCTGGATCACCCAGCAGTTGGTAGACAATTACGTGGATATGTACCCGGCGGACATGAATAATTATTGCTGTGGGGCCGGCGGCGGGGCCTGGGCGATGCCCTATGACAAGGAACGGATCTATTACGGCCGGGTCAAGGCCAAACAGATCCTCGAAACCGGTGCCGAACTAGTGGTCGCCCCCTGCCACAACTGCCGGGATCAGATCCTGAAGGGTTTGACCAAGGAATATCAGTTGCCCATTGAAACCATGTACCTTTGGGAGCTGCTGGCTGAATCCATCGTCATCGAACCCTGGAGCGACGAGGAGATCGCCGAGGCCACGACTTTGCGCGACGCCCAGTTCGAACGGGATGGGGTGGTCATGGAAGAATTGGAAGAGGAAGAAGAATAATTGCTTCCAGCCTAATTATTCATCAAGGGTCTTGCCTCGGTAAGACCCTTTTTTTATTCGTGCTAAGGTATCCCTATGCTCAGTTTAATGCGCAAACACGCTCAATCCTGGCTGATAAAAATCGCCCTGTTCATAATTGCCATCGTTTTTGTCTTTTGGGGAGTGGGCAGCTTCAAATCCGACCCGACGGCCAAGGTCGCCAAGGTGAACGGAAAAACCATTACCCAAAATGAATACCAGCAGGCCTATCAGCAATACCTTCAAATGCTGCAGGGCACGGAAGGGGGACGTTTGGATGAAAAGGCCCTCAAGGAATTAAAGGTTAAAAAGAAAGTCCTGGACTTGCTCATCCAAAAGCAGGTTATGTCCGACCTTGGAAAAGAAATGGGATTTTCCGTGAGTCCGGAAGCGCTCTCCCGGAAGATCGAACAAATCCCGGCCTTCCAGGAAAACGGCAAATTCAGCCCAGCCCGTTACCGTGGGCTCCTGCAGTCGAACCGGATAACTCCGGAGGAGTTTGAAGCCGAACAGGCCTCCGCCCTCTTGGAGGAACGGCTGCGATCTTTTATCACTGATTTCGTGAAAATCGAACCCGAAGAAGTCCGCAATTTTTACCACTATCTCTCCGATGAAACAAACCTTTACCTGGTCCGGTTTTCCCCGGCGGCCTATGAGAAAAACATCGTCCCCCACCCCGATCAAGTTAAGGCCTTTTTTACTAAATATTCCGCCCGCTACCAGAACCCGGCGGAAGTCCGAGTCCGCTACTTGGAGATCGATCCCCGGGACTTCGAAAGCTCGGTAGAGGTGCCGGAAAAAGAGGTGCAAGCTTACTATCAGCAAAACCAGGCCAAATTCCTGGACCCGAAGAAGAACCAGCCCCTGCCCTTGGATCAAGTTCAGGAGAAGATCCGTCAGACCATCAAAGGGGAAAAGATCCGGGAAATCGCCCGGCAGAAGGCGGAGGATCTGTATGATCAACTGTTATTATCCGGAGACCTAAAGGCTTTTGGAATCAAGGTCCAGGCCAAGGTCCAGGAAACCGGCTGGCTGGTTTTCGGGAAGCCGGGCACCGAGTTAGAAGGGCAGCCCGCTTTTTATGAACAGGCCTTTGCCTTGAAAAAAGGCGGGATCAGCTCCGTTCTGGACCTGGGCCCCCAGCGGGGATTTTTTATTCTTCAATCCGTTGACCGTAAAGAAAGCCAACCGATGACTTTCGCCCAGGCCGCCACTCGCGTGGAGCAAGACTGGAGGGTCTACGAGGCCTCGCTCCTGGCTCAAGCGGAGGCGGAAAAATTCCTAAAGGAAGCCCGGCAACAGAAGGACTGGACGGCCCTGGCCCGGGAAAAAAATCTAACGGTGGAAGAAACCGGATTCTTCTCACGCTTTAAAAATCCCCCCTCCTGGGCCAGTTCCCAGGAAAATTTCCAAACGATCTCGACCCTGAGCGCCTCCCATCCCCTGGCGGACAAACTGCTGAAAATAGGGTCCGACTACGGGGTCGTCGGATTCAAGGCCTATCGGGCGGCCTCGTCGGAAGAATTTGAACAGCAGAAAGACCGCTTCACCGCGGTACTGCGTCAGCAGAAAAGTGGTCGGTTATTGGAGGAATGGACCAAGGCCCAGCAGCAGAAAGCCAAGATTAAGCTGTATCAGGAATTTAATTAGGTCCCTCGGGTTAACACCCCCCAGGACTGAACCCGGCGACTGAAAGGACTCAGTCTCCCTCCCAAATCCGGGCTTTCAAACTCATGAGCCTGCTAAAGCAAGCCCGAAAAAATATTGCCTTAAAATTTGCCACGGAAGTGGTCATTCGTCTTTTGGCCGTGGTCTTCATCGTCATCCTGGCCCGCCGCTTGGGCGACCAAGATTATGGAAAATATTCCCTGGTTTTTTATTTCGCCGGCTTGATTACCATCTTCTGCGATCTGGGGTTAAACACTTTGCTGGTCCGAGAGGTTTCCCGCCGCCGGGACCTGCTGTCGCCCTATGCCGGAAATATCCTTTCGCTGAAAGTGCTGCTCTCCCTGGGGGTTGTCCTCTTGACCCTGGGACTGCTGCCGGCCATGGGGTATTCCTGGGAGATGGTCCTCTTGATTTTGTTAGGGGTGTCGAGTCTCATCGGCAATCATTTAGTGGAATTTCTGGCCGCTCTGACCAACAGCCTGGAAAAATTTGAATACGAACTGGCCATTAAAAGTCTCAATAAGGGTTTGGTGGTTCTAGTCGGCCTGCTCGCTCTCTGGGCGGGTGCCGGTTTATGGGGGCTGATCGTCATTATGGTTTTGGCCCAAGGGTTCAGCCTCTTGTTGAACGGGGGCATTATTTGGAAACGGGTCACTCCCCTCTCGTTGCAGATGGACCTCTCTTTCTGGAAGCACCTCCTCCGCGTCACCTGGCCTATCGGTTTATCCATTCTCTTTGTAACCGCTTATGTCCGCTTAGACGTTATTCTCCTTTCCCTGTTACGGTCCGGGACGGCTGAGATCGGCTGGTACTCGGTCCCGGTCAAGATCATCGAGGCCTTTTCCATCTTCCCCTATCTGATCATGTCCGGCCTTTTTCCCATTTTTTCCTTGTTGGGCGACCGGGACCAGGCCCTGCTCCAGGAGGCCTATCAAAAATCCTTAGGCTACCTGGTGATGATCGCCATCCCCTTGGTCCTCATCACCTTCCAGTTGGCCGATCCCTGGCTGGTGGTCCTTTTTGGGCCGCTCTTTCAAAATTCCATTCTTTCCCTGGAAATAATTGTCTGGGTGGTGCCGTTCATTTTCGTCCATTACGCCCTGGTCCACGTCCTCTTCTCCCTGAATCGGGAAAGATTGATCATTATAGGCAGCGCCCTCGCGCTGATTTTCAATCTGGGGAGCAATCTCCTCTTTCTGCCTCGTTATGGGTATCTTGGAGCCAGTGTGATCACCGTAGCCACGGAAGCGCTCCTGGTATCCTTTTATCTCTTTCACTTGCAGCGCTCTTTTTTACGCCTTCCCCTGCTCAGAAAAACGGCCTCCCTGGCCCTGAGCGGCGCGGTGATGGCCATCGTTTTCTGGACGTTTAAAACACTGCCGGTGGTCGTCTATTGTCTGATCGCCCTAAGCTTTTACGCGGCGGCGCTGATTCTCTTCCGCCTGCTGGCCTGGGAGGACTGGCAACTGGTCAAAAGACTTTTCAATTACCCTACCGGGTATCCTCAGTAAAGCAAGACGTTATCGTCCGGGTTGGAAATGAAAATTGCCATCGATATCCGCACCGTCTTACCCACTCGTTCCGGAGTAGGTAATTATGTGCTCCATCTGGTGGAAAACCTGCTACTGGAAGACCGGGAATCCTCCTATTTTTTTCTGTCTCGCCTGGAAAATCTATTTGGCTTGAACACGTCACAACAGCGGGTGCGGTCCCTCTTGACCATCTTCTCTCATGAAAACCATCCTTTTGGCGACCTCTGGGAACATTTTATTCTTCCGCTTCGCTTAAAAAAAAAGGCCATCGACGTCTTTCACGGACCGGCTTCTCTGATACCCTTCCGCAAAGCGGGTTTTCGCGTCGTGGTCACCATCCATGATCTGGTGGCCTTCCTTTTTCCCCATACCATTCCGATCAAATACGGCGCCTATATGCGTTACATCTTAAAACACGCCGTGCGTCAAGCCGATAAAATTATTTCCGTGTCCTACCATACCCGGGATGATCTGATCCGCATTTTAAACGTCCCCCCGGAAAAAATCGTCGTTATCCATGAGGCCCCCACTCCCCATTTCCGCCCCATGGAAAAGGAAGAGGCGCAAGCCCGCCTGCGGGACCGTTACGGCCTGACTAGGAAATATCTCTATCACCTCGGAAATATTGAACCGCGCAAGAACCTGATCGTCCTCTTGCAGGCCTTCGCCCGGGTCTGTCGGGAAATGAAGGAGGATTACGCCCTGGTATTAAGCGGGCAACCGGGCTGGTTGACCCAGTCCTTACAACGCTTTCTCCAGGATTATCCCCATAAAGACCGGATCCTTTTTACCGGGTATGTTCCCCGAACCGATCTGCCCCTGTTTATGAACGGAGCGGAGGTGTTCGTTTTCCCCTCCCTCTATGAGGGCTTCGGCTTGCCGGTACTCGAAGCCATGAGCTGCGGCACCCCGGTAATTTCCTCCAACAGCTCATCCATACCGGAAATTGTGGAGGACGCCGGGCTGTTGATCGACCCCTCCGACCCCCAGGCCCTGGCGGAGAAAATCATTTATTTATTGAAAAACCCGGAAGAGCGGGAGCGGCTGAGCGAACGGGGGCTTAAACAGGCCGCTCTTTTCACCTGGCGGGAATCCGCCCGCAAGACTTTAGACGTGTATCGTTCGATCGGTCAGCTCAGTTTCCCTTTTGTCTAAATTCTCAGAACAATGGATGTGAAAATCTAACCCGGGTCACCTTGGGGTTGTCGGGAACCATCGATGAAAATCATTTTTGATGCTCGGGTAATCGAAAAACAGACCCATGGCATTGCCCGTTTTTGTTTGAAGCTCTTAGACCAATTGCTGGCCCTGGACCTTCAAAACGAGTATCTGGTCTTAACCCGTTTTCCCTGGGTGAAGGACTGGTTTCAGCCCCTCGCCCGGGTCAACTGGCGTACGGTGGCCATTCCCCCCTACACCCTTCGGGAACAGGCGCTGATCCCCTGGCTGCTGAGAAAGGACCCCTTTGATCTCTTTTTTTCACCCACCTACGCCCTGCCCCTGGCCCTGGCCTCCCGGTCGATCCTGACGATCCATGACCTCATTCACCTGATTTTTCCTCAAGACTACGGCTGGAAATACCGCTGGTATTACCGCCTAGTGGTCCGCCCGGCGCTGGTTCGATCCCGGCGGGTCTTCACGGTCTCCGAAAGTTCCCGGCGGGACATCGTCGCTTACCTGGGGGGTCAGGAGGCCAAAATCGAAGTCATCCCTAATGGGTTGGATTCTTTTTGGGTCCCCCGGCCGGCAGATCCCGAATTCCTCCAGCGTTATGGACTTACGGCCGGTTTCATCCTCTATGTAGGCAACAGCCGACCGCACAAAAATTTCCCCCGGGTCTTGGAGGCCTTCAGGCGATTGCTCCGGGAGGGGACCTATCCGGGGAAAATGGTCGTGGTGGGGTTGACCCCTGATCAGGTACCGGCCGAGTTGTCGAGACGACTGGTTGTTCTACCCTTTTGCCCGGACCCGGAACTGGTGCAATTGTATTCCAGCGCCCAAGTGCTGATGGCCCCCTCACTCTATGAGGGATTCGGACTTCCGGTTTTGGAGGCCATGGCCTGCGGCTGCCCGGTGCTGGTCAGCCGGACCGCTTCCTTACCGGAAATCACCGGCGCAGCGGGTCTGCAAGTCGACCCTTTCCAGGTGGAAGCCCTGGTTTCCGGCCTGAAGCAGATCCTGACCGACCCGGTCCGGCGGCAGACCATGATCCGCTCCGGACTGAGCCAGGCCCGCCTTTATTCCTGGAAGGCCTCAGCACAAAAGGTCCTCCAAATTTTTAAGGAAAGCCATGTCTGAAATCAGAGGGAACGAGGCCTTTTTGAAAACCCTGCGGGTGGCCCTGGTCCATGACTGGTTAACCGGGATGCGGGGTGGAGAAAAATGCCTGGAGATCTTCTGCGAGATCTTCCCCCAAGCCGACCTCTATACCCTCTTCCATTTTCCCGGGACAGTCTCTCCGACCATCGAAGGGCATCCCATCCAGACAACCTGGATTCAACACCTGCCCTTTCTGGCCGCTAAATATCGGAACTACCTGCCCCTCTTTCCCCTGGCCATGGAGGGCCTTTCCTTCAAAGGCTACGATCTGGTCTTGTCCAGCAGCCACTGCGTGGCCAAGGCGGCCCGGGCGCAGTCCCCGACGAAGCACATCTCCTATGTTTTCACCCCCATCCGCTACGTCTGGGACATGTACGACATCTATTTCGGTCGGGAATCGCAGGCCGGGCGCCTGCCCAAGCTGCTGATGCCCTTGGTCGCCCCTCTTTTTCGGAAATGGGATGTCCGGACCTGCCGGCGGGTAGATCACTTTTTAGCCGACTCCGATCACGTGCGAAAACGGATCCGGCGCTATTACCAGCGAGAAGCGGAAGTGATCCCGGTCCCGGTCGACACGGGCCAATTCAGCCTGGCTGAAGGGCCTCGGGAATACTACCTGATGGTCACAGCCCTGGCCCCCTACAAGCGGGTCGACCTGGCGGTGCGGGCCTTCAATCGCTTAGGAATTCCGCTGATTATCGTGGGAAAAGGCCCGCTGCTCGAACGGCTCCAAGGGGAATCCAAGAAAAATATCACCTGGTTCGGGTGGGCTGATCCTGAACAGCTTAAACAGTTGTACGGGGAATGCCGGGCCTTGATTTTTCCCGGGGAAGAAGACGCCGGCATTACCCCCTTGGAGGCCCAGGCCTCGGGCCGGCCGGTAGTGGCCTATGGGTTGGGCGGGGCCTTGGAAACCGTGATTCCCCTCACCGAACTTCAGGACGGGAAAAAGGATTTTTTCAGCGGAGTCTTTTTTTACCAGCAGACGGAAGAGGCCCTCATGGAGGCCGTCCGCACCTTGGAGGATCATCTTCACTTGATCCAGCCGGAAAAGCTCCAATCCTTTGCCCGGACCTTTGACCGGGAGGTATTTAAACGGAGAATCATCGAATCCATCACCACCAAGCTGAAAACCTGAATAGCCGGATTTCGGACCTTCAGGCTGGTTTCGGATTTCGTATTTCGAAGTTATAGGCAACCAAGGAGATCATGCCATGGAAGAAATTATGGTCTATTCCCTGCCCGCCTGACCGGAGTGTCTGGCCGTGAAAGAGTTCTTTCACCAAAAGGGCGTGACGTATCAGGAATTCGATCTGTCCCGGGACCGGGAGGCCATGGTCCGCATGATTCGCCTGACCAAACAAAAACGGGTCCCGGTAATCCAAAAGGGGGACCGGTTCCTCATCGGCTTCAACACGCAGGAACTGGTACAATTCCTGGCCGCTGGATTGGAAACCGATATTTTTTGAGCTAACTACCCAAAGTTCTCTTTTATTGAAAGAGGCCATTATGGCATCCGACCCGCCCATTCATTACCTGACTATTTCGGACCTGATCCGACGCTACCGGGACCGATCATTGAGTCCGGTGGAGGTCAGCCGGCACCTGCTGGAGCGGATCCAGAAATTCGACCCCCGGCTGAAATCCTTTATAGCCCTCACCCCGGAACGGGCACTGAACGAGGCCCGGCGGGCGGAGCAGGCCTGGCTGAAACGGGACGATCCCGGGCCGCTCTGCGGCGTTCCCTACGCGGTCAAGGACCTTTTTGACGTTCAAGGGGTCCCTACCACCGCCGGTACCCGCCTGAGGAAGAACGCTATGGCCCAGTCGGATTCCTGGGCCGTACAACGTCTGCGCCGGGCCGGAATGGTGCTCATCGGAAAGACCCAGACGGTGCAGTTCGCTTACGGCGGGGTGGGAATCAATCACGATCAGGGCACGCCCCTCAATCCCTGGAAACGGCGTCCTCATGTTCCCGGCGGCTCCAGCAGCGGATCGGCCGTGGCCGTCGCCTCCGGGCTGGTCCCGGCGGCCCTGGGCACCGACACCGGCGGATCGGTGCGCATCCCCGCCTCCCTCTGCGGTTTGGTGGGATTGAAAACCACCGTGGGCCGCGTTGGACGGAGCGGGGTGTACCCGCTGAGCTTTCGCCTGGACTCGATCGGACCGTTGACCCGCTCGGTGGAAGACGCGGCCTTGATCGGCCGGGGATTGCAGGGGATCGATCAAGGCGATGAAACCACGCGACGCGTCCCGGCGGCCGACTGGCTTGGAGGTCTAAAGGCCGGTCTGGCCGGTCTTCGCCTGGGCCTGGCTGAAACCGTTTTCTTCGATCAGACCGACTCGGAGGTGGAGGCGGCGGTCCGGGCAGCGAGGACCATTTTGTGCTCTAACGGAGCGCGGGTGGAAAGTCTGGATCTGCCCGAGGCCGCCGAAATCATCCAAAATCCCCATACGCCCCTCATCACCGCGGCCGAAGCCTGCGTGGTCAACAACGATTTTCTGGTGCGGCACTTCGAAGAACTGGATCCGGTGATTGCCCGACGTATGGTCAAAGGGCGGCAACTCTTGGCCGTTGATTATCTTTCCACCTGGAAGCAATGGCAATCCCTTCGAGAACGGGTGCGTCAACGGCTGCGGGATTTTGACGCCCTGATCGTTCCCACCACCCCCATCCCCTCCGCGCCCTTGAAAGTCGTGGACCAGAGCCTCGAAAGCTACTACGCCTACAACGCTCGGTACCTACGGAACACCTTTATCGGCAATGTCCTCAATTTCTGTGCCCTGTCCATTCCCTGCGGATTCACGCGCCAAGGCCTGCCCGTCGGCCTGATGATCTACGCCCCGCCCTTCAAAGAAGGACTGGCCCTGCGCATCGCCTCGGCCTATGAACAGGCCACCGACTGGCATCGCCGACGCCCCGACCTCTCCTGGATGGCCTAGGTCTATACGGAGAGGGAAGAGAGAAGAAGGGAGATGGGGGAAGATCAATGAGGAGGAGAGGAGAAAAGAAAAAAGAAGACGGGCTGTTGAGGATTGCCTCGGAAATCTGGTATCCTATAAATTAATAGGGGTTGAAAATCAACATCCGGGAAAAGGAGCCCATCGATGAAATTGCCCGAATACGTAACCGCGGCCGAAGTCAAGAAAACTTGCCAGGAATTAAAAATCAGCGACTGGACCAAAAAGAAAAAGGCGCTGGTCAGCCCGGCGGAAGCCAAAATCATCCTGCGCCTGGTCAACACCGGAAAAATGAAGGTCGATCCTGAAGAATTCCGTAAAGGTCTGGAGGTTGAACTGGAACACGGAGTGACCTTCAACGACGCCAATGTCACCAATAATCATCCCCTGCTCACCGGGCTGATCGTTATGGCCCATTTCAAGGAGACCCTGGATTACTACCGCCTGCTGGAAGTGGCGGAATTGGAAGGAGACCTGGTCAAGGCCCTGGTCAAAGGGGATGCAAAAAAAATAAAAAACTATTATGTCCGCCTGAATCAGGCCCGAATAGTGCTCTACCAGGCTCAACTGAAACAGCTCAAGTAATAGTAATGCAGCGCTTTTTGTTCCGGAACCTGAATCTATCAGCTAACCGGTTGCGGCCGGCGCTCAAGCAGGAATTCGGCGGACACCCGGCGGCCCCCTCCGGAGGGAAGAAGATTTGAGCTTGGACGATCCCATCGACACCCCGGTGGCCCGCGGTCCATTAAACTTGGGAGGTCCGGCCCCGGGAGTCTGCCCGGTGGCAGGCGGCCAGGACCCTTTTATTATCACCATCTTTGGGGCTTCCGGAGACCTGACCGGCAAGAAACTGTTGCCGGCCCTCTATCAGCTCTATATTCAGGAAGGCATGCCGAAACAATTCATTATCTTAGGCTGCGCCCGCACTCCGCTGAACCGGGAATCCTTCCTCTATCAGATGCACCAGGCCGTGCGCGATCACGGCACTGAAGACCTTTCCCGCTGGACCGATTTTGCCTCCCGGCTCTATTATTCCACCGTCCAATACGACTCACCCAGCGCCTACCAGGACCTGGCCCGAACCCTCGAAGACCTGGATCGGCGACACCGGACCCTCGGCAACCGCATCTTTTATCTGGCCGTTCCCGCCCCGCTGGTTCCCCAAATCGCCGCGAACCTGGGCGAAGCCGGGTTATCCCGGGAATTCGCCGCGGGAAAGGGCTGGTCGCGGATCCTGGTGGAAAAACCGTTTGGCCGGGACCTGGAATCGGCCCGCAGCCTCAACCAGGTCCTCCTACAAAGTTTCAAGGAGAGGCAGATCTTCCGCCTGGATCATTACCTGGCCAAGGAAACGGTGCAAAACATATTGATGTTCCGTTTCGCCAACGCCATTTTCGAACCGCTCTGGAATCGCCGGTACGTGGAATCCATCCAGATCACGGCCGCCGAGACCCTGGGGATCGAAAAGCGGGCGGGCTATTACGATCAGACCGGGGTGATCCGGGATATGTTCCAGAATCATTTGATGCAGCTCCTGGCCTTGTCGGCCCTGGAACCCCCTTCCCTTTTCGAGGGCGATCAGGTCCAGGATGAAAAGCTGAAACTCTTCCAGGCCCTGCGTCCGTTCCCGATCGATGACTGGACTGAGAACCTGGTGCTGGGGCAGTACCAGGCCGGAACAGCGGACGGGAAACCCGTTCGCGGCTACCGCCAAGAGCCGGGAGTCCGCCCGGATTCCCTGACTCCCACCTTCGCCCGAATGCGACTTTTTCTGGACAATTGGCGCTGGCAGGGGGTGCCTTTTGTTCTCACCTCCGGCAAGCGGCTGACCCGGAAGAAAACGGAGATCGTCATTCAGTTCAAGTCCATTCCCCATTCCATGTTCCGGGGAATCCTCGGGGACGCCATCCCGTCCAACCGGCTGACCCTCGGCATTCAACCGGAAGAAATCATCACCCTGCAGTTTCAAACCAAGAAACCCGGATCCTCGGTTCAATCGCAGCCGGTCACCATGGTCTTCGACTATCGTCAGGGTTTCACATCGCCCCCCTTGGAGGCCTATGAAAAGGTGCTGCTCGACTGCCTCCAGGGGGACCACATGCTCTTCTGGCGCCAGGACGGGCTGGAACGTTGCTGGTCCTTTCTGACGCCGATCCTCAACGCCTGTGAAACCTGCTCGCAACTGGACCGACGATTATACCCTTATCCGGCGGGCAGTGAGGGACCGGCGGCCGCCCAGCGGATCGTCTAAACGGATTGTTTTGACAATCTGACTGCCTTTTGGTATTTCTGAAAATCACTGTTCATAGAATATGCAGGTTTCATA
Source organism: uncultured delta proteobacterium (assembly GCA_963743305.1). Lineage (GTDB taxonomy): Bacteria > Desulfobacterota > RBG-13-43-22 > RBG-13-43-22 > RBG-13-43-22 > CAVQSS01. Next base: position 207,871 of record CAVUPH010000007.1, on the reverse strand, counting down.
AGGAGGCCTGAACCTTGATACCGGAAGTCCATAGCTTTACGGATCAGCCTAGGTGGGTGGATTCCGCGGCCGAACTGATTTGCCGGTCGGTATCCGAAAGGATTTCCAAGTGCGGGGTCTGCACCCTGGCCCTGGCGGGCGGGAAGACCCCCCAACCCCTGTATGAACGTCTCAGTCAACCTCCCTATCTTCAGGACCTCTGCTGGCCGGCGATTCACCTCTTTCTGGGAGATGAACGGTGCGTCCCCTTTGAACACGAGGAAAGCAATTACGGGATGGCCCAGCGCCACTTGATCTCCCGGGTCCCCATTCCGGCCCAAAATTGCCATCCCATACCGGTATACGCCGGGCCCAGCCCCCAAATTGCCCTCCTGTATGAAGAGGAGCTGAAAAGATATTTTCAACACCTGCCGGCACAAAGTGAATCATTGACCAAAGATGCCAAGGGGCATTTTTTCCCGGTCTTCGATCTGATTATTCTGGGAATGGGCCAAGACGGTCATACCGCCTCCCTTTTCCCGGGTGATCCGGCCTTAAAAGAGAACCTGCGCTGGGCGGCCTTTGTCCAGAAATCACCCCGTCCGCCCCGTTTGCCGCGGGCCACCCTCACCCTGCCGGTCCTGCGACACGCCCGTCTGGTATTATTCTTTATCTCCGAGGCCGAAAAAAAGGAGATCATCCGCAAAGTACTGGACCAAACCGAGCGCTTGACCAGCAGTTACCCGGCCGCCCTGGTCCGGCCGGAAGGGAAATTGATCTGGATGATTTTAAAGGAAGGTTAGCCTGGATACCCTGGCCTAACGGATGGGCATTAATAATTAATAATCAATTGGATAAACGTCATTGCGAGGAGCGAAGCGACGAAGCAATCCCCCCGTAGGCTTACATCACTCTCTAAGCTAAATCGGGGGATTGCTTCGCTTCGCTCGCAATGACATAAGCCTTTGGCCTTATTTACAGGCTCCTCCGCCATCCGGCCTGACCTAAGCCCCATCAGCCCACCGGCAGATATACCGAAGCCATCACCCCGGCACCGCCGGCACTTTTCAGTTCGATACGGCCTCCATGCTGTTTTATAATTTCCCGGCAGATGCTCAAGCCCAGCCCGGCCCCCCCGCTATCCCGGGAGCGGGATTTATCCACCCGGTAAAACCGGTCAAAGACCCGGCCCAATTCTGCCTCGGGGATACCGATACCCGTATCCCGGATATCTATCTGCACCCCATCACCGGTCCTTCTGCCGGAAATATCGATCTTTCCCGCCGGGACGTTGTATTTGACCGCGTTATCCAGCAGGTTGGTGAACAACTCCTTCAGTCGGACCCGATCCCCGCGGATCGATAGAGGCCCCGGCACAGCCATCGTTATCCGAATGTTCCGCGGCGCGGCCAGGGGCTGGACCAGGTCCAGAGACTCCCGGATGACCGAATAGAGGGCGATATCTTCCCGTAGCGGCTCCAGACCTTCGGTTCCCAAGCGGGCCGCACTGAGTAGCTTTTCGATGATTTCGGACATTACCCGGGCCGCCCCAACTATGGTCCGGAGGGCGTCCCGGTATTCCTCCCCTTCTCGATCTTTCCGCAGGGTCACCTCACCCTGACTGAGGATAACCGCCAGCGGGGTCCGCAGCTCATGGGAGGCGTCGGCGGCAAACTGTTTTTGGCGTTGAAACGATCCCTCGAGCCGTTCCAGGGTCCGGTTGAAGGAAGCGGCCAGGGTTCCCAACTCCCGGGGAATATTTTCCCCGGTGATGCGTTCCGACAAGTTGATTTCGGAAATTCGGCCCATGGTTTCAGAAATCGATTGGATCGGGGCCAGCGCCTTCCGCGAGATCAGAAATCCCCCGAAGGCGGAGAGGATCAAGATGGATGCGACGACCGAGAAAAGCACCTCCTGATAATCCTGCAATAGATCCTTTTGTTCGCGAATGTCTTCGGCGCACTGGATGTAGAGGGTTTCACCCCGGCCCTCCTTCCCGGGGAAGGGGAAAATGATCTCCCGCAGTGGAATCCGTTTTAAGAACATATTTTCAAAGCGGTTGGAATCCGGCCTCCCCGTCCAGGGGAGATCCTGATCCCGGAGAGAGGCCGATTTTTCGATCGTGGTGCCGTCCCCGCGGCGGATCTGAAAAAAGTGCTTGGATTTTGAGGAATGATATTCCCAAAGGGCGTCATCGGAAAAGGGGAATTCGGCCTCCCGCTCACCCTTCCGAATCAGCATAGCCAGCGCCCTGGCCCGGGAAAGGAGGGTGGAATCGATCGAGCGATAGACGATGGTCTGGAGGCCCAGATAAAGGAAGATCCCCAAAATCGACAGGCTGAAAAACAAAACGACCAGATAAAAAACGATGATTTTGGCCTTGATGGAAGAAAACATTTTATTCTCTCAGCAGATATCCGGCGCCCCGTAAGGTGTGAATCAGTTTCTGATCAAATCCCTTGTCGATTTTGTTCCGCAGGCGGTTGATGAAGACATCGATCACGTTGCTGTCCAGGTCAAAATCCTGGTCATAGAGATGCTCCGTCAAAACGGTCCGGCTGAGCACCTGATTCTTATGAATGGCCAGATACTCCAAGAGGGCATATTCTTTGGGCGAAAGCACCACCGGATTTTCTCCTCGACTCACCTGGTGCGAGGCCAGGTCGATCACCAGGTCCGCGATCTCGATCATCGAAGACCCGGCCGCTGAACTTCTTCTCACTAAGGCCCGCAGGCGGGCCAGCAGTTCATCAAAAGAAAAGGGTTTGGTCAAATAGTCGTCGGCCCCGTGATCCAACCCGGTTATTTTATCCAGGACGGTGTCTTTGGCCGTCAGCATCAGCACCGGGGTCCGAACCCCCTTTCGGCGAATATTTTTCAAAATGGTCGATTCCGTCTATCAGAGGTAACATAATATCCAGGACAATCAGGTCGGAAGCCTCATGTTCAGCCATAAAAAGGCCCTCTTCGCCGTCATAGGCCACATCGACCGCATAACCTTCCTCCTCCAGCCCCTTTTTAAGGATGTCGGCCAGGGACTTTTCATCTTCAACGATCAATAACCGCATCGCCGGTCAGCCCTCGATAGCCGCTGAATTCCTAACGGATTTTTTCGATGATAATAAATGATACAAGGTCGGCATGACGATCAGGACCAGGGGAATCTGGATCAACAGCCCGGAAATAATGGCAATGGCCAGGGGTTGCTGCATGGCCGATCCCTGGCCGATGGCCAGGGCCAGGGGCAACAGGGTGAGCACGGTCACAAAGGTGGACATGACGATGGCCCGCATCCGGTTTTTGCCGGCCTCGATCAGTGCCGGAAGGGTCTCCCTGGTTTCTGAGATTAATAAAAGGTCCTCAAATTCCGAAAAATAAAAGACGGCCACTTCGGTGACGATGCCGACGATCATGGTCATGCCCATCATGGCCGAGATATTGAGTTCGATTCCGGTCAGCCATAAGCCGATAAATACTGCCGATAAGGATAATAAGGGAATGGCCATGATGGCCAGTACGATCCGAAAGCGTTCATATAAAAACAGAAGCAGTAAAAAAACCAGGGCAATGGCCGCCACAAACACGGCCAGGAGCCCTTTAAAAGCGATCTGTTGTTGTTTATACAGGCCCCCCCATTCAAAGTAAACCCCCTGAGGCATTAACCCGGGACGCTCCAAGGCCTGGTTTATCTCCCCCATGACCGACCCCAGGTCACGACCGCTGATGCGCCCGGTAACGGCCACCATGGGTTTCAGGTTTTCACTGGTGATCTCCGGCTGACCGGAGACAGGCACTAATTCGGCTATCCGCCTCAAAGGGAATGAATGACCATCAGGCGCGCGTAATAATAAATTGCCAATGGTGCTGGTCGATTCTCGTAGGCCCTGGGGGATCCAGACCCGAACCCCGACCATTTTGACTTCTTTTTGAATCTTGGTGATCACCACGCCGGTCAAGTAGTCGTTCAGCATGCGGGTAATACTCTCGGGATCGACGCCCTCCAGAGCGGCCTTGGTCCGGTCGACCTTGACCTCCAGGGCATCCCCGGCCAGGACGATACCGCTTTTGACATCCACCACGCCCCGAACACGGCTGATGACCGCCGCTACCCTGGGCGCCAGGGAGCGCAGCTCGGAAAGGCTGTCCGAATAAAGCTTGATTTCTATGGGTTGGGGAACGGCCGTTAAATCCCCGATCAGGTCTTCCATGAGCAGGGCCAATTCAATTTTAACCCCGGGCACCGTCTGCTCGATTTTACCTCGAATTTCATCCATAATCTGGTCGATGGGACGTCTGGGCAAGGGTTTCAGACGAATAAAAAAATCGCTGGAGTTGGCTTCGGTCAGAGCCTCCGCCTAATTGGGTGCCGGTGCGCCGCGAGTAGGTCCGCACCTCAGGGGTAGTTTTAATAATGTCCTCTAGTTGCCGTAATAAGCGATCGGTCTCCGAAAGGGCCGTTCCGGCCGGGGTCCGGCAATCCAGGATAAAGCCGCCTTCATCCATATGGGGCATAAAACCGGACCCCACCTGTCGGTAGCCCATAACCCCCGCCAGCAGCAGGGGAATAATCCCGAACAAAATAAAGACAGGCCGTTTCAGAACCCGCTCCATCAGCCAGGCATATCGACCATGCACATAAGTCGTCCATCGGCCACCTTCTTTTTGCTCGGCATCTTTTTTGCCCAAGAGATGGTCGGCCAGAAGGGGAACGGCCAAGAAAGTGATCAAGTAGGAAAAAACCAGGGCCGCGCCGATGGTCAGCGAGAGGGCCTTGAAAAAGGCCCCGGTAACCCCGCTTAAAAAGGCCAGGGGCAAAAAGATAATGATGGTGGCCGAAGAGGACCCGGAAAGGGGCTGGGCGAATTCACGGGCCGCAGCCATGACCCGGCCCCGATGCTCCCCCCGCCGGCCCGCAGGCGGCGCATGATATGCTCGACCATAACGATGACATCGTCGATGATCAGTCCCACGGCCGCGGCCATCCCCCCCAGGGTCATAATATTGAAACTCATGTTCATCACATAAAGCAATAGAATGGTGGCCGTCAGGACCGTGGGCACGATGATGACGGCGATCAAGGTAATTTTGAAATTGCGCAGAAAAAGGAGTAAGACCAGGGCCCCGAGGAGGATGCCGATAATCAGGGCGTCGCGCACGCTGCCGGCCGAAGCCAAAATCAATTCGCTCTGGTCATACCAGTTGCTGAGGCGGACATCCTTAGGGAGCTGAGAATGAAAGGCGGCCAGTTTGGCCTTGAGGTCCTGAGCGATCCGGACGGTATTGCCCCCCAATTGCTGGTAGATATTCGACCAAGACGGCCTCATGCCCGTCGGCCGTCACCCGCAGCCACTGCGGCACGGTATCGCTCTGGACGTCCGCCACATCCTCCAGGCGGACCAAGCCGTTCGGACCGCTGCGCAGGATGGTTTGACGGATTTTGTCCAGGCTGGTCAGACGGGTATCGGACATCACCAGGTACAGTTTATAATGATCTTCCAGACGTCCAACCGCCGTGATCACATTGGCCGCGGTGAGGGCCTGGGCCACGTCATTCAGGGTCAGGCCGTAGGTGTGCAGTCGGGCCGGATCCACGGTGACCCGGTATTCTTCCCTGGCCCCTCCCTGCACCTGGACCCGGGAGACCCCATTCACGCTGGACAATAAGGGGACCAACCGGTATCGGGCCAGGTCATACAATTCGGTCAGGGAGTGTCGGTCGGAAACGAGGCTGTAGGCCGACACGGGAAATACCGTCGGGTCCCTCCGGGTCACCTCGAAGGTCGTCCCGGCCGGCAACTGTGGGATTACCCGGCTGACGGCCGACTCGGCCTGCAGCAGCGAGGCGACCATATCGGCCCCCCAGTCGAAGTCAGCGAAGATTTCAGCGCTGCCGCGGCTGCTGGTGGAGCGTACGGATTTCACGCCGGGCACGGCCCGCAAGGCCTCTTCAACCGGTCGGGTCACTTCTAATTCCATCAATTCCGCGGCCCGGTCTCCGGCATCCAGGGAAACGACGACCCGGGGAAAATCAATCGTTGGGAATAAGGAAACAGGTATTTTAAAAGACAGGACCGCACCGGCCACGGCCAGCACCAGGACGACAAACAAGATGGAGCGCCGATGGGCTTGTATTTTGAGGATAATAGAGCTCATCGGCCCTCCCGGACGGCCATTCCGTCTTTTAGTTCGTAGTTTCCCAACACCACGACCCGGTCATTATTCCGAAACGGTCCGGTGATACCGACCAATCCCTTGCTTTCGATGTCGGTCCTTACATTAACGCGATGGGCCAGACCCTCTCTGACCACAAAAACATAGGCCCCCTGATTGTCCTTAAGAACGGCCTGCCGCGGTACAGCCGGACCACGGTACTGATTGAGAATAATCTCCCCTCTTACGGACATGCCGGGCATTACAGGGGCTGCCTGCTCATTTTTGAGGTCAACCGTGACGTCCACCAGTTTAGTCTGCGGGTTGATCAGGCCGTGGACTTTCCGGATCATACCGGATCCCCGAATGGATCCATCAAATACCGAAGTCACTTGAACCAATAGGCCTGGTTTGACCTTGGTCCGGTCTTCCGGCTCAATGCCCAGAACCACCAGCAATCCATCTGTCCGGGCCAGTTGCAGGGCCGTCGTTCCCATTTGGATTCGTTCCCCCTGGACAACCTTCAAATCATTTACCAGCCCGTCAAAGGGGGCGAGCAATAGTTCTTTTTTCTTGTCCGTTCCCAACTTCATTTGGGCGGCTAAGGCGGCTTCGGCATCAATCAAGGTCTTTTGGGCCTGGGCGACCTGTGACCGGGTGGCTAATTGCTCGGCCGCCAGACTTTTTAAACGGGATAATTCGTGACGGGCAAGCTCTACGGCGGATTGGGCCTGCACATAACCGACACTGTCCTGAGGGCTAGTCTCAAATTCCAGGAGGGGCAGGCCTTTTTTAACCATTTCCCCTGGGCTGACCAAAAGACGCGTGATCTGCCCGGCCCGGGGAAAATTGAGACTGATGACCTTCTCCGGATTCAGGGTTATTGTGCCGTAACAGGACAAATGGGCGGAAAGATCATGTCGGCCTAAGGGCTGGGTTTGTACGAGGGCCGTGACCGATTCCGCCGGCCAGGCGACCTTGCAAGTCCCTAAAATAAGGATTATGACCAACCATAACAGAAAACATCTTTTTCATTTTAACGGACCCTTTCGTCGAATTTAATTGCAGACCAAGAAATAGGAAAAGGGATTTCGCTCCCCAGCAGGGTCTGTAGGGCGATACGTTGTTCGAACAAGGTTTGTTCCAGGGTAATGACCTCTAATTGCTTATTGAGAAAGGCTGTCCTAAATCGGGTGTAAGACGGTCCATCCAGGTTGCCGGCTTCCAGGGCCTTTTGAGCACGCTTGGCGGAAACTTCCAGTGCGGGCAAAATGCCCCGGGCGGATTCATATTGTTTTATCGTCAGTTTCCATTCGGCCGATAATCGAGCCACCTGGGAAAAGGCTTCATTCAAACGGGCCTGGTATTCATCATATAAACGTCGGCGAGTAGCCTGCTCTAGGGCGATATTGCCTTGATTACGATTGAAAATGGGTAAGGTGATCGTCATGCCGAAGCCGCCTGTATAGATCCCACTGGTATCACGGGCGTGTGTCAGGCCGATGTTCAGGGCCGGGAACTGGGCTAAGATGGCCTGACGAAAACGCTGTTCCTGACTGGCATACCCGGCTTGCAGGGCCAAAAGATCTGGACGGCGTTGGGATAACTGAGACAGGGTGTTGGCCATCTTCGAGGAATCCGGCTCAGAGAAGTCCATTTCCCCCGTCAGATTCAATTGGACGGTCGGCGCCAATCCCAATAAAGCCTTGAGGTCATGGCTGGTTTTACTGCTTTGTCGTTCCAGTTCATTCAGCCGGGTAGCCGCCTCCTGCCAGGCGGTTAAATCGGCGCCGGCGGTTTCCAGGGTCAGGTCCCCTCGTTCCAGGGCCTTTTGAGTGCGCTCATACTGGTTCGCAAAAAAGGATCGGTACGATTGCAGGATGGGCCTCATTTTTTCTTCCGCCCGGCTTTTTACAAATAAAAGACGGGCCTGTTGCACCACCTGCCATTCCTGCCAGAGGACGGTCAAATCGACCTTGAGCCTATCGGCCCGCGCGGCATCAATGGCGGCATTCCGGGTGATCAAGGCATTCAGGTCGTAATTCAGTCCCAGATTAAAGGCATTCACCAGGGCCGGATCACCGTTGACGGGAAAATCTAGCCCGGCCGTCATTTGCGGGTTGGGCAAAATCCCGGCCGCCAGCATTTGCGCCCTGGCTATACCGCGCTCATCCCGCGCCACTTTCAGATCGGGATTGTTGACCACGGCTACTATAGCCACTTCGGTCATATCCAGACCGTCATCGGGATTAAAGGGATGGGCCGCCAATTCCGGTAAAGGCATCTGTTGGGCTGGAACGACCAAATGCGGCACCTGTTCCAGTAAGGTCGGCTGGGAATTGAGTGGTTTAGGCTGGTAATGGGCACAGCCGCAGGCACCCGCCAGGACCACACCCAGAATTAGAAAACGCTTTTGCAAAATGGTTGCTCCCCTTCTTTCTCCTGAAGGCGATAAGTATAAATACTGCCCCGAGAACAATGGGTTCCCCCATGGCTACAGGCAAGACATTATTCGGGTTCAGCCGGACTAGGCGATTGATCTTCAAAAAAGATTAAACTTATTCTTCATGGTATTCAACTTGTTACTGAAAGTTTTCTATAGCCACCCATGAAGGGCCTTTTAGGTCAACCATTATATCCGGGAAAGATTACAGGAAGATGAACGGTTGATGACTGAGTGCCCATGCCAGATCCAGCAATTATTTCGCCAAGGCTTGAACGATAATCCTGCCTCGCCGCCCGCCTTTCTTGAAAACCCACTGCCCAGAAAAAGGAATCCAAATTTGTTGACTTTTTTCCGAATACAGGATAGAGAAATCCATTGTAAATTAAAGAAGTTTTCTTGTGGACCCCCTTTCAAAAAAGCCGTTCGATGAAAAGATATTCAGCCGCAATGAAGATGATCTGGGTGCCTGGATTTATTTGGATAAGGGGCCGGCGACACTTACCTGTATAACGGCTCCGCGCAGCAGTTGATCAACACCCTGCTCTTTCCCAATCCCTCCCTGGAACTGCTGGGGCAGATATCCGGGGGTGACGTCTATTTCCACGGCCCCAAGGCCACCGCGGCCAACGGCGGCTCGCTCCCTAAAATCTTTGCCCCCAGCTACTACCTGGGAGGCTCCAGCCTGACCCATTGGGATGAATTCTACAATAACACCGGCAACGCCATAAGGAAAACGTCCTGCGAAACCCGCACATGACCAACTGAAGATTTTTAGGGGATCAGAAGTCGGGGTTTGGTACTGACGATTCGGGACAACGGCCGTGGGATCTCAAAAAAGGAAAGGGGGCCTTTTGTCATTCTGCGCCTGGTTGCCGCTAAAAATACGCTGAAAAAGTCCCCGGTGGAACCATCGTCGATTACGTTTCCTGAACTGGTGTTTCTAAACTTAAGCCCGACTTGCCAGATTTCTTACGCAAATTGTTGCTTCCTCTCCCCGGGCCATTGCCCTCAAAAGCTATTTTCCCCCTATTCACTAATTTCAGATTAGGTGTATACTTCTGATCGATTCAAGCCAAAATCAAGAAACTCAATTTCCAGTTTCGCCAACTTATCGTCGAGGGAGTAGGAGAATGGGGAATTTCGGAAACTGCCTTAATCGACAGCATAGTAACCAGTAAAATCATTGAGAAGCAAGCTGTTCCTTCGGTACCCATGATCAACCCACGGAACGAAAAGGAGTCTGAAAGACCCTCCATTCTGCCGGTCTCGATAGGTTCGGTAAGAAGGCATACCCCTTCACCTCTCCCCGATTTCTTCCGAAATGAAAATCCTCACTCCTCCCGATCGGTGGAAAAACTTCCGGCCCACGATTAAGGATTTCAATAGGATTCGGATAGGTGAAGAAATTGTTTTTCCAGAATGGAAAGAAGAAGAGCAAAAGTACAGTTCTCCTATGAAACAGGAAAACATTGATGAGTAACCAGGAAAAGAAAATCATCCTGCTCGTTGAAGCCGAGGTTTTTCTCGCTATTTATGAGGCGCAGACGATGGAGAGCTTCGGATATCAGGTTATCGTCGCGACCTCCGGCGAGAGGGCGGTGGAAATTGCAATCGAAGATGAAAAGATTGGTCTCATCCTCATGGACATCGATCTCGAGGGGCCAATCGACGGGCCCGAAACGGCGAGACAAATTCTCAGGAAGAGGAATATTCCCATCATATTTCTCACTTCCCATTCGGAAAAAGAATATGTCGACCAAGTAAAAGAAATCACCCGCTACGGGTACGTGATCAGGGATTCCGGTGACTTCGTGCTGCGTTTGTCCATCGAGATGGCATTTGAACTTTTTGAGGCAAACAAGAATTTACAATTTAAGATGGCGGCGCTGCGAGAGAGCGAGAAAAGGTACCGAGTGCTGTATGATTTTTTGCCAATCCCGGTCTATGAGATGGATTTGGAAGCTAATATTACTTCTGCTAACCAAGCCATGTGTGACACTTTTGGCGGTTCGGAAGAGGATTTAAAGAAAGGTTTCAGCGCCTGGCTTTTTTCACCTGAAGAGATTGAAAAATCCAAACAGAACATTCAAAAGCTGTTAATGGGGGAGAAAATAAAAGATACTGAATATACTTTAATGAGGTTAGATGGATCTATCTTTCCGGCCATGATAATTTCAAGTGTTATTTACCATAATGGCCTTCCGGAGGGAGTCAGAGGGGCTATCGTAGATCTTACCGCACGCAAGCGGGCCGAGGAGGCTAAGGAGGAACTGGAGGCCCAAAACCGCCAACTCGAGAAGGCCGAAAGCCTGGGCCGCATGGCCGGCGCCATCGCCCACCACTTTAATAACCAGCTCGGAGTAGTGGTGGGAAACCTGGAATTGGCCCTGATGGATCTGCCCCAGCATGGAGGTTCTGTCGAGATGCTGACCGAGGCCATGACGGCCGTCCGCCGGGCGTCGGAGGTAAGCGGGTGGTTGTTGACTTACCTCGGACAAACATCCGGCCAGCGTGAACCTTTGGATCTTTCCGAGATCTGCCGTTTAAGCCTGCCCTTGCTCCAGGCCGTCCTGCCCAAAGATCTGGTCTTGGAGAGCGAGTTACCCTCCCCGGCCCAGCCGTAAGCGCGAATGCGGACCAGATACAACAGGTGCTGACCATCCTGACCACCAATGCCTGGGAGGCTATGGGTGACAGCCGGGGCGCCATTCACCTGACCGTCAAAACGGTTTTACCGGCAGACATCCCAAAATTGCACTGCTTCCCCATCGACTGGCAAGCGCAGGACAATGCCTATGCCTGCCTGGAATTGGCAGATTCAGGCGGTGGGATAGATGAAAAGACAATCGAAAAGCTCTTCGACCCTTTTTTCTCCACCAAATTCACCAGCCGGGGTATGGGACTGGCCGTTGTTCTGGGGGTGGTACGGGCACACTGCGGAGTCGTCACCGTGGAGAGCGAACCGGGCCAAGGGAGCATCTTCCGGGTCTTTTTGCCCCTCTCTGCCGAAGAAGTCCTCCGCAGGCCGGAAAAAGCGGCTCAAACCCCGGAAATTCAAGAGGGCGGACTGTCAGTGGGTCAGGCCCAGGCGGGCACGGTGCTGCTGGTGGAAGACGAGGCGGAACTGCGCAAAATAGTCACGATCATGCTCACCCGTCTGGGTTATACTGTGCTGGCAACCGAGGATGGCGTCGAGGCGGTGGAGGTCTTCCGGCAGCATCAGGACGAAATCCGTTGCGTTCTGTCTGACTTGTCCATGCCGCGTCTGGACGGTTGGGGGACGTTGGCGGCCCTGCGGAAACTCGCGCCGGACATCCCGGTAGTCCTGGCCAGTGGCTATGACGAGGCTCGGGTGATGTCCGGAGACCATGCCCATAGGCCCCAAGCCTTCTTGAGCAAGCCGTTTGGGTCCGAGGAGCTTGGCGAGGCGATCGCCAAAGCGTTAGAAAAGAAGGTGTAGCCATTTATACCTCAATCCTTGATTTTGGAAATATCTCAGAGTAAACACTAGTAGGGGGCATCCTGAAATTTAGGCGAGGGTGCATTTTTCGAGGAATTTCTGGGATTGCTTCCCGGAGTCTTGTTTTACGCTGGCCATCCATTCTGCATCATTTCATCCGGACATCTGCAAGATTAGAATTGCTAGCGGGGATATTTTTGAAAATCCCTAACAACCTTTCGCCAGCAGGCCTTTTTTCCTAATACAGTTCAACCGGGAAAAGAGCGCGGTGCCTCACAAACCTATTTTCCAAATTCGCGAATAAACGATTAAATCCCTACTTTCGAGGGATTGCCTAACAATAGAAGGGGGGGTAATTAATAGTAAGAGGAAAGGTTTTCTGCATAAGCGAAAAGTGGATTTCTTGGATCAGCCTATTCATGAATAGAACATCAATGGGAGGAATTGGGGCAGTGACATCAAAACTGCCTTCCTATACACTCCTTTGGCCACCCATTATTCTGCCTCTGTCTCTTGGTCTGTTCATAGTCCTTGACGCCTATGGAACGGCTTGGCGGAAATCAGGATCCGGTCCGGTCATGGGGGAATAGAGAAGTGACCATCGACCAATCACTTCCCGTAGCCTTTTTTCCGATACCAGCCCATCGGAATTACTACCACTATAACTTCCTCCCTGGCCAACTTCGGGCAAAGGTAGCGGCCCCTAGAGTAAATAACCTAAGAATCCTGGAAGCCGATGCGGTTATCGTAGACGTCAAATCGCCCGATTGGATTTCCTTCGGAGAGGTCGAGCCCCTTCACCCTATCCAAACCGTTTGCCAGGCCCCTTCCGCGGGGGCGCACTTTCAGATCCCTCCTTATTTGCAGCAGACCTTCATTGAAGCCTACCGGCGCCAGGCCGATCCCCGTTTGGCCCTGCCCTCCAAAGGCACCCGGGTTAGTTTAATCGCTTAAAAATTCTTAAAAGTTTGTACTTCTCCTGGATGACGCTATTCCCTAATCTTTGTATTCATGATGACAGGATTTTTTCCTGTCTTTCAAGTCCTCGTATGCATGCAGGGCCCCGGCGAGGTCCCCCGCCTTGATTTTCTCCCCCAGCCGGGCCACTTGCGCTAGGAAATCGTCGCCCACTTCCCGGGGCACTTTGCCGGTTTCTCCGAGGAAATCCCGGCTGGCCTTTTCAAAGTCCCGAAAGACCGTCGGGGGGTCTCCCTTCCCTTTTTCCAGGGCTGATTTTAAATCGGAATAATACTGAGACATCTTTTTTTTCGATTCGAGCATGCCCGGTCTCCTTATCCATCCGCTGAGGGGAGATGCTCCCCTGGAATTATAGAATCGATCATAATCGGTTTAAAGGATTTTGCCAATGCTTTTTCAGACAGCGGTTATCCTCGGCGATAAGCCGCAGGAAAATATTCGAGATATTTAATCCCGACCCAGCCGCTTCCGGATAATCGTTCGCAGCATTCTGAAAAATACTCCTGCCCGCTGATAGCGCTCGGCCAGGGCTTCGTTGGTGTGTAAAAAGCTGACCGGGACCTCGATCAGGCGTTTCCGGGCCCGCAAGGTTTCAAGGTCCATCTCCAGGACATATTCCGGTCCGGCGCTTTTTAAACGATCCCGGATATCCAGATAACTGTGCCGCCAGAGGGCCCGATAGGTGCAGCCCACATCGGTCAAACGGATCCGGTGGTTGATCCAGAGGATTTCGATCAGCTTGGCCAGAAAAATATGGGCCAGCCGCACCAACCCCTTCATCCGGCTGCCCTGTTGGATAAGTTGGCGGGTGGTCCGGGTCCCCAGGACCAGGTCGGCATCGGCCAGATAGGCCAGAAACTTGGGAAGGTCTCCCGGAAAGAAAGAATAAGACCCCTCCACCACCGTCAGAATGTCCCCCCGGGCCTGATCCAATCCGCAGGCAATCAGGCTGCCGTATTCCGTGATCCCGGGCGGCGCCTCTACCCAGCGCGCCTTGGAAAGCGAACCGACCCAGGACGGGCGGTCGGCTCCGGCAGGCACCACCACCAGGACTTCCATGACCCGTGGCAAATCGTTGAACTCCTTCACGACTCGGGGAAGTCCCTCCTCTCTTCCCAGAGACTGGACGATGACGCTTAGGCCAGCCTGGGGCAACTGCCGGCTGCGCCCCAAAAAATTGGCCCAATTCAGGCTGTCCACGTCATTGATGTTGAGGTACTGACCGGTGAGCAGCAGCGGGCGGAGGATCTCGCCGGTCCGGACCGCCTGGTCCAGGACCCCGATAAAATCCGGGGGGACGGCGGAATCGGCCAAGGCTTGATTCAGGTGACCGAAAATCCTGGGGGAAAGCAGGAAGGTCCCCGTTCCCAGCAGGTCGCCTTTCCAATCCCGCGGCTTCTCCAGAAGTCGGGTGACGCGATCCTCCTCCAGGGTAACCGTGTAGTTTCGACGGATTCGATCCCAGTCCTGCGATTCGAATAGGCCGCAGTAGCCCAGTTCCTCTTGCAGGGAAATCTCGGCCAAGCGCGCGTGGTTGGTATCCTGATAGTATTCGTCCGAGAGCAGCAGCAGAAAAGGTTCCCGGATAACCCGTTCCCCCAGGGAAACGGAGTAGGCCAGCCCCCGGTCCACCCGGTCGTTCTGCAGATAATCGATCCGGACCCCCCAGCGTTCCCCGTCCCCGAAATAATCACGGATCTGCTGCCCCGCGGTACCCACCACCAGATAGACCTGCCGACACCCCATCTGGTCCCGCTGCAATTCCACCAGGTGTTCCAGCAACGGTTTACCCGAAACCTTAAGCAAGCCTTTGGGGATATTTTTGGTATAGGGATAAGCCCGGGTGCCTTTACCGGCGGCGGGAATCAAACCGATCCGTTCAGCCATGGCGGCCGACCCGGTAATAAAGCAGGCAGTGGACAGCCTTGAGGAATTCGGGGATATGCCGCATCTTGGAGCGGCCGGTCTGCCGAGGGGCGTAAGCCACCGAGATCTCACCGATCCGCACCCCTTGAAGGGCCACCTTGGCCGCCAGTTCCGTCACCTGTTCAAAACCGTTTCGGGTGAAGGTCAGCCCCTCAAAGGCTGTTCGCCGCAGGGCCTTCATCCCGGTGTAGAGATCGGTAAGCCGCTGTCCATAAAGACCATTAAAAAGTCCGGTCAACGCGCGGTTGCCCCAGCGGCGGAAGGGGGACATAGCGATCCGCTTTCCATCCAAAAAACGGCTCCCGTAAACCACGGGGAATCGGTCCAGACCAGCCAAAAGGGCCCGAATAGCCTCGGGAGGATATTCACAATCGGCATCGATGATAATGACCCGCGCGGAGGTCGAGGCCAGCAATCCGTCGGTCAGGGAGCGTCCGTAACCCAGGTTCCGCCCATGGGCGATGACCTTTACCCCCGGTAGCTCGCCGAGAAACTCCAGGGTCCCGTCCGTGGAGCCGTTATCCACAAAAATCAGGTTCAAAGGCAAGCCCAAGGACTGAAGGCGATTCAAAAAACGGGGGAGCATCTCCCGCTCGTTAAGCACCGGAACCACGACGTCCACCGGCTGCGGGGCCTGCTCATCGGGATTATCCCGGAGTGAAGATCGAAAGGACATCTTATTATTAACAGCCTCATAATTGATGGTTTCGCAAAAAGTCCCCAGCGCTGTCATTGCGAGGAGTGAAGCGACGAAGCAATCCCCAAGAATCAGCCGGTAAGCCTGGTGGGGATTGCTTCGCGTCCGCTCGCAATGACAGGGTTTTGGACTTTTTGCCAGGTTGTCATTACAGGTATCCCTCTTTCTTGTACCATTCCGCGGTCAACCGCAAGCCCTCCTCAATCCCTATCCGGGGCTGATAACCCAGTTCTCTTTTCGCCTTACTAATATCAAACGCCCGGTTTTGCCGGTACCAGTCCACCCGGCGGGGGAAAATGGGGGGGGTGACGTGAAAGGGCTTGCAGACCTTTTCGAAGATATGGCCGGCGATGATGAGCGGGATGATGGGATAATGATTGATTTTCACCTCGATCCCCATGGACTGCCCCACTTTCTTGACCAATTCCCCAATTTCGAGATATTCCTCATCCGCAATGAGATAGGCCTGCCCGTCCCCCTTCCCCTCTTCCATGGTCAGCATAAAAGCGTCAATCAAGTTGTCGATGTACAAGGGATGGTAAAAGGTCTTGCCGCTCCCGAACATGGGGAATTTCCCCTTAGCCACCCTTTTGTAGATCATATAGAAACGCTCCGGGTCTCCGGGTCCATAGATGGCCGCCGGTCTAAGGATAACGGTTTTCAACCCTTTCCGGTAATATTCCAGAACGATGGGCTCGGCCTTGAATTTAGTGGACTGGTAATAATCCGCTGGTTGAATTGGAGCGTCCTCGCCGCCGGGGGGGTGGTCGATATTTCCATGAACGCCGCAGGTGCTGCAATAGATGAATTTCTTGACGCCCTGACGGTAGGCGGCTTCCAGGGCATTGACGGTGCCGCCAACATTCACCTCGTCATAAAAGCTGTTCGGGACGTTCAATTCCCGGAACGCCGCCGCCAGGTGGTGGACCAGCTCCACGCCTTCCATGCTTTTTTCCACTACGACCTTATCGGTAACGCTGCCGATGACGACTTCCGCCCCCCATTGGCGGAGTTCCTCGGTTTTCAACCCCTCTTTATAATCCAGGGCCACCACCTGATGGCCTTCGTCCAGAAGCCTTTTCACCAGGGCCTTCCCGGTAAACCCTGTTCCTCCGGTTACCAAAATCCGCATGAATCCCTCCTCCTTCTATACCGGTCCCTAACAACCGATTGATTGAAAAACTCAAACCGCCCTCTTTCCGTCAGCCAATTTTTTTCCCAGGCGCTGGTAGAAGAGAAGCAGTTTCTCTTGATAGGCCGCAAAGCAGTACTCTTCCTGAACGCGTTTCCCGGCGGCGGAAGAGAGCTTTTTCCGCAAGACTTCGTCTTCCAGCAGGGTCACCAGGCCCTCGCCTAGGGCTTTCGGGGTGGGGGCGACGAGATAGGCGATCTCGTCATCCAGCACCTGGGTGTGGGTGGGAAGCCGGGTGGCCAGGACCGGCTTTCCGGAATCCAGGTAGGAATATATTTTCATAGGAGTGTTGTTGCCTTTGATCCGGGGGGAAACCAGGATCGTAGCCTGTCCTAGCCAGGCCGGAAGTTCGGCCAGGGGCTTGGGTCCCAGAAAATCCACCCGCCCGGTCAATCCCAATTCCTCCCCCCGCTTCCGGTACCGCTTAATATCCGGGTCGGCGCCCCCGATGACCACCAGCCGGGCCGCACCGGCCCGGGGCAGCGCCTGCTGAAAAGCTTCTAAAAGCAGATCGATCCCCTGATATTTTTCCAGATTGCCTACATACATGATCACCGCTTCCTCCCAGATTTTTGGGGCGGACAGGCTGGTTTCTCCGTCAGTGTCGGCCAGCAGGGAAATATCCTCCAATCGGCAGACTAGTTTTTCAGGGGCGCATTGGAGCACTTCATCCTCCAATGCCCGGCAAACGGCTATGGCGCCGGCGCTTTCCCGGATAACCATTATTTCCAGCCAATGGAGAATGGCGGTCAACGGTCTCAGAAACCGATATTTTTCACCAATCTGCCGGGAGAGGGAAGAGTCGAGGTCATACACAAAGGGGAGCCGAACTATTTTTTTTAGAACCAGGGCCATGAAGGCCGATTCTTCCACGGCGTGGATGACATCGAAGCGGTTTTTCCTGACCAGACCGATCATTGTAAAGCACATGACCAAATCGTAGACGATCTTCTTCCAGGAGGGGCCGGGCTTGATGTTTTTTATGCCCGGCAGAGCCGGAATTCTAGAGAGCGACACATTGGGAATGGAAACAGTTTCCCCTTCCGGGTAGGTCAGGATATGAATTTGGTATCCGGCTTCACCCAGGACCCGTGCGGCCAGATGAATGGCAATAGGAGTCCCCCGGTTCTGATAGAAAGGACAGGGGGCTAGGAGCAGGATCTTCAAGAGGCTATTCCGGAGTTACGCGAAGGACAATCGGCGAACCCAGGAGCCCGGTTAAGCCCATCCGTTGAACGAATGCTTCCAGACTTTTTGAAGCGACCCCGCTTTTCAAAGCCCGGTGGAGCGCCATGGGCCAAAAAAATTCCGGCCGGAAAAGTGGCCGCCCGAACCGGTTTTTTTGGAATTCGTTCATAATTTCTCCCCGGCTGAAGCAGGCGAAAGGTCGGGTGTTTTTTTCCACGGCTTTTTTTAACTGAAACAAAAGCTTGGAGAAAATATTGACGCTGCGCAGGTCGGGGTAGTCCACGATTACAGCTTGGCCCGCCAAACGGCAGAGTTCGGCGATTAATGCCGGCCAGGCCTCGAGATGGGGGATCAGACGGAACGAAAGGACCACATCGAAACGCTTATCATCAAAAGGCAGGGCCAGCAGGTCCCCTACCTGAAAGGTATACGATCCGTCCGGGAGCAGGCGAGTGAGGCGATCCTGGCATTCCGGGCGGCTGCCGACTACGGTCACCTCATATCCGGCTTCAACCAGCGGCAGGGCGAGCTGAGCGTGCCCCCCGCCCACATCCAGGACCCGGGCCCGGGGCCAGGGTTTCAGCAACTCCAGGGTAATCCGGGTTTGAACCTCTAAAAAGTATTTTCCCACTTCGCCGGAAAAGCGTCGGGCGTAGCCTTCGGACGAGGTTTCCACATCGGCGTATTCCGGCTGACGGTTCCTGGACTCCGGATTCATTTATTCTCCCTCAGAGGTTCATAGACTCGGACCACCTCTTCGACTTCCCTTTGTTGACGTTTTTCATCCCACCCCAGTTCGAGAGCCATTATCTGGGTCACCTGCCACAGGGTGTCCAGAGACGGAAGGCCGCTCCGGGCCAGGCTGGTTCGTCGGAAAACGACATCGGAGAGCCTCAGGGCCATTTCCTCCCGGAGGCCATAAAGCACTTCGTCAGCCGAACAGAGGGGGTTCAGAAGAGATTGGGCGAAAGGTCCCTGGCGCCTGGCGAATATTTCGGATCACTTCCCGGCTCCGCGGGCCATAATTTTGCCAAAAATGAGCGGCCAGGGCTGCGGAAGCCCCCCCTTGTACAGGTAATGAAATCTGTCGCAAATCGTCCTCAACCGATTTCTGATCATTGGAGGGAGACCGGGATGGGGAGGTGGACGACCCGGCAGGTTCATTCCATTTGGCCCTGATGAGCATCAGTATCTTTTCGGCTGACTGAGGGGCGGTGGTGTATTTGGTGCTTTTTACGGAAATCAGCCCCTTTAGTCCATCCCGGGATTCGTGATCGTAAATCAACGAGTGCCGGTCCGGATCAGGATGGGGATCGTTGCTGGCTTGCCCTTCGGAAACCGGCTGGAGGCCGAAATGATAAAAGGACACCCCTTTCCTGGTCAATTGAGCCGGGGGGTAGATGGTGTTGATCTCTTTTATAAAGCCATCCAAATCGCTTTCTTCCATCCGGGCTTGCACCGCCAGGCCGTTAGACCGGGTATAGGCTGTACCGATCATGGTCTGCCCCTGCCAGGGAACAAAAAAGAAAAAACGGGATCCCGGCTTCCTACCGCTTGAGGAGACCCCATTGAGCCCTATCCCATATTCCCCGAAAAGGGGACGGCGAACGATCAGATTAAGACCCTTAACCCAATCGGCGGCGATCCGGGGAGGCCGCGGCAACGGGTCCAGAAGATCGTTTAACCAGGGTCCGGAGGCGTTGATGACCATCCTGGCCCGAATGGGAAATTCCGTCCCGGAGAAAACCTCTTCGGCTTTAATGCCCCGGACCTCGCCGGCTTCTAATACCAGACCGCGGGCCCGGACATAATTAGCGGCCACTCCTCCCTGATCCCAGCCCGACCAAATATACTCCAGCGTCAGACGCTCCGTGTGTTGAACCAGGCCGTCGTACCAGAGCGCCCCCCCGGTCAGACCTTTTTTATCCAGATGGGGGATTTGGTGCAAACATTCGGTAGAGGACAAGACCCGACCCGGGGGGAGAAGATTATTTTCAGGCAGATTTCGGTTGCGGTCCCAACCAAAAAGATCGTTCAACGTCAGGGCCAGGACCAGGGCCTCTTTTCCCTTGATTCCATGGCCGTAAACCGGGATAAGGAAGGGCTGAGGTTTTATCAGGTGGGGGGCAAAGGCCATCATTTTTCTCCGACAGCCGATGGATTGCCGGACCCGCTTAAGGTCGGCCTGCTGGAGATAGCGCAAGCCGCCGTGAATAATCTTTAAGCTGTTGGCCGACGTTCCCTGGCCGAAGTCCCCTTGTTCGATCAAGGCGGTCCGGAAGCCGCTGGCGGCTGCTTCATGGAAAATCGCAGCGCCGTGGATGCCCCCCCCAATAACCAGGACATCAAACGGACCGTCTGCCAGAACCTCCGGTTTTCTTTTCATCTGACTAGGGACGCTTCCCGACTTTCAAGCGGACCTGCGCCCCTAAAAATCCGACAGGCCCCACTTGGCTGCCATAAGGGCGTAAGGAACGATCGGGTGCCAAAAGGATTTCTTGCATACTCCGCCAGGGATAGTCCGGATTCAGCACTCCCTCCGCACTGAAGCCGTAACTTCCCGGGAGCGCAAAATGTCCCGACAGCGGCAAGGGATCGCTGCCGGGCAAGGTCTTAAAGCCCCTTCCGGCCGCCTCGGCAAACAACGCCGGCCGAGGCCAGAAAACAGGGCGATTCCGGTTGTCACCCAAAAAAAACCGGGGGACCTCCGGATCGTGAAGGAGCTTTTTTATCATCAGGCCGCGGGCTCCCAGCCATTTGCCCACCCCCCAGGGTATGACCGCCATCGCCCCTGTTTTTCCGATGGCTTGCACCAATTCCTTTAGAGGGAGTCCTTCCGGAAAACGCTCTCGGGTCCCTATAGCCAACACCTCGAGGTTAGCGCTGGCTTTGATTTGACGCCCGGAAACCAAATAAAGGCCATCCCCGTCCTGAGATTCCCCGCAAAGGGACCACTCTTCCCGGGTTTTTTTAAAAGTCCAGTTTCCTATTTTATCCGAGTACTTTTGTTGAGGACCGGTGGCCAAAAGGCTAAAGCGGGAAAACCAATCCTCGCCGGCGGCTTCCGCCAGGAATAAAAAAGCCTTCCAGGGTCGTGAGATCCGTTGTTGTTCGGCCACCCTCTTAAAATTGTTTAGGGCGGCTTCCAACAGGCCGGGCACATCAAAACCCTGATAGATGTGAACATGGGCATCGGCGAAAAAGAGGATCTCCGGGGAAGGACGATTATCCATTTTGTTTTTTCCCGACGACCTCATCCGCTACCGGTTTTTTCTTTTCACAGATCACGTACCACCCGCTGGAGAAAATTTTCGGCCCGTGGTCCGCCAGCCAGGAGTCTATTCGGGCGGCGAAGTTGGTCCCGGCCTTGGCCTTTCCGAAAAGGCTCAATAGCCAGAAGGAATTCACCCAGCCCGTAATGTTCAGGCCGCCGGATTCAATCAGGCGCCTCAGTTGCCCGGGAGTAAACTTTTGGACATGATCCTGATCCGGATTGGAAGTATGCATCCGGCATTTTTCATCCGCCGAACTCATCCGCAGCAGACGGCGGAATCCGGTCAAAAGGGGCTGCAGGGAGCGATTCCGGTTCAGACCGATTTCGATCCGGCCGAGTACCTCACGGGGCCCGTAACCGTTAGGCACCGTAATCAATAGCCGGCCCCCGGGCTCCAGGACCCGGGCCATGGCCAGAACCAGGGGTTTCGGATGGGGCAGATGCTCCAAAACTTCGGAACAAAGAACCAGGTCGAAGGTTTCGTCCAGCGGCTTTTCAATCAGGTTATGGACTAGAAAACGGGCGTTGGGAAAGGAATTCTTCAGGGCGGCATATTGAATCGACTCGGTGGAGATGTCGATCCCTAACAGGTGATGCCCGCGGCTCGCCAGAGGAAGGCTGTTGGAACCATTTCCGCAACCTACATCCAGCACCCGAAGTCGTCTTCCCAGGTCCCGGGACCGCCGCTCACCAAGTTCCATAATAACCCCTAGACGCTTCCGGCCGCCGGGGAACAGATGGTAGTTGGTGTGCTGAAGGTACTCCTCCTCCAGCCGTTTGCTGTTGATCTCTGCGCTCATCTTGATTTGTCCGTTGCCGGCCGCCGGAACGATACCAGGCCGAGGGCGGGATGGGGAGAGAAGAGGACTTTTAACCCTCGTTCCCCGGAAGGAAAGCCTTCTTCAAAATCACCGGCTTGAGCCGATCGCTCATCCCTCCGTGATACTTTTTTGGTTGTTCGCCCTTTTGGGTGGGTGGCCACAATATCTAGTAGATTAGACTGAAATCAGGCCCTCGTGGCCATACCAGATCTAGGGGGTACCCACCCAAAAGGGCGAAGCGTCACTTTTTTTACCATGACGCCCGGGTTCTGTCAACTCAACAAATAGACCGGCCAATCCATTGGCACAGTGCCCTGAGGCCACCGGGGGGATACCTCCGGAGATTATCCCGAGATTATCCTTGTTTCATTTCCTGGTGATATGGTACTGTTTTTTGTATAAAATGCTCGGGAAATGAAAAAGTAAGGCGGCCAATTATGAAGCCTAAAATGTTCCACCGCTTTCCCAAGAAAGACACCGCCCGCGGGTTTCGGAAGATCTTGCGGAAAGCGTTCAAGGGGTTCTAAAGGACCGTGGGGAACAACTCCCAGAACCGGTTCCGGTGGGAATGGCTGATTGTCTCGGTCGGTTACTGCCTTGTTGCCCTTGTCGCCACCTATCCGCTGATCCTGCACCTCAGGGAAGCCATTCCCTATGTCCTGCTTCCGGAAGAAAACGCCGCTCTGCTGCCCCTGGTGGCGGGGGACCATCTCCAGACCTACTACTGGTTCTGGCTCTTCAAGGATAACCTGATCGGCCAATCCGCCTTTTTCTCCAATCCCTACGAATTCCACATTGCGGGCAGCTATCTCCAGCATGGATATGCCCAGTTTCCGGTCTCCATCCTTTTCTTTCTCCTGTCGGTTTTCGGAAATGTGCCGGCCCATAACCTCCTGATCCTCTTGACCTATGTTTTTTCCGGCCTTTCGGTGTATTATCTGGTCCGGTTTTGGGGCCTGTCCGCCCTCCCGTCCTTTGTCGGCGGACTGGTCTTTGCCCTGGCCCCCAGCCGCCAGACTCAGCTCCTGGCCGGCCATATCAACGGCTATGTCTGGTTCTTGATCCCCCTGTCCCTCTTTCTCTTTGAAAAGGGCTACCGGGCTCGACGCTATTGGCCCATTGTACTTTCCGGCCTCTGCATTCTTTGTCTGGGAATGGTGGAAACACACCTGCTCTATTTCTTCCTCCTTTTTCTGTGTCTGTATCTGCCCGCCCGGATCCTGGGTCCGAGACTGCTGAAAGAGGATGGAAGCCGCCGTCAAGATACAGACCGGCCTCTCTGGCCCTTGATCCTGGTCCTGATCCTCGGGCTCCTTTCCGGGATTGCCGTTTACTGGACCCGGGCTCTGTTCCATCAGGAAAAGGTGTTCGGATTAATCGGCTGGTTTACCCTTGGTTTTTATGCGCTGCTGTTTTATTTTAGCTGGCTGCTGACCAGTCAACTGCTGACCTCCCTCACTGGGCAAACCCTGTCGGCGGTTCGAAAAAAAGAGGCCCTCTCTTATCTCCCCTCCCTGCTGCTGCTCCTGGCCCCCTATCCCGCCCTGTTCTCTTCAGCTTTTATGCGAAGAGGGTTGTTTTTCCTTAGCTTTGTGGGAATCATCATCCTAAAGATCTTTTTTCACCGCCGTCAAACCTGGCATTTATCCTCCCGAACGCTCTTGGAACTCCCCTGGCGAAAAATTATCGGAATGGTTCTGGTGCTCTCTTTGTTCATCTCCCTGGCTGTCGGATATTCCCTCCAGAACAGGAAAAAGCTGGTGGGGGACTCCATCGTCGGGAAGGGACGGACCTGGCACGAGGTGACCTCCTATTCGCCTGAAATCATAGACCTTTTTAAACGGTATAATACCGGCAGCGAAAAGTTTGTTTATCCGGGTTGGATCCCGGCCCTCCTGCTGCTGCTCCTGTTGGTAGAACAATTCCTCGCTCCGACAGCCTGGAACCGGGCCGACCGCTGGCGGTTCTGGTTTTTTTCGGGGATTCTGATCTTAAGTTATGCCATCGCCCTGGGGGCCTATTTTGATCCGGTTCTCCCTATTTACCGATTCATGTATAATTATTTTCCCTTTTTCAAATACCCCCGGGACCCGGCCCGGATCATCTTTCTCAGTTTTCTCTGCTGGGGGATCGTTGTCGCCTTTGGCCTGGAGGGGATTCAACGACGCCTTCAGGCCAGGATGCCCGGGAAAAGGATCAGGCCCGTCATCCTTCTAACGGCGGCAGCCGCCCTGGTGGTCTGGGACTATCATCCCCAGAACAAAATCGGCCTTTCACGGCTGGATGAAGGTAATCCAGTCTACGAGACCCTACACCGGGTGCCGGAAAAAAATCCGGTTGCCCTGGGAGTACCCATGTTTCCGGGAGATTCTCACCAGTCCTCCCTCTACGAATATTATATAACCCAGTCCAGGGTACCCATGGTTAACGGCTATAGTCCGGTGGTGGCCAAACGGTACGTGGAAAAAGTCTTCTGGCCTCTCATCGGTCTGAATGTGGGGGAAATAACCCGGGAGGACTATGACCACCTGCGACAATTGGGTGTAACGCACCTGGTACACCACCAAGAACTTTATTTTTATAAAGTCAGCCCCTTTTCAGGGCACTTGGCCTTTAGAAACCTGATGGACTCCCCCTACCTGAAATTGATCATGACCAACATGGAGCAGTCCCTTTTCGAAGTCCTCCCCCCGGAGCGAGTAATCGACCGCCCTCCAATTCGACACCGGGAATCCACCGGCGTTGTCCTGGAGGCCGAGGAGATGCGGCACACCGTGGGGCAGGTGGTGCCTGACCCGGAGGCTTCGATGAAAAAAGCCACCCAAGCCTTGGCTGGTCCTAGTGGGCTATTGGCCTATAATGTTTATCGGTTTTTCCCTTCCGGAAAATACCAGGCTGTATTTAGGGTCAAGTCCCTGAAAAATGACTCCCCTCAACCGCTCCTATTGGCGGAGGTGGTGACTTTTAAGGGGAAAAAATCCGTAGCCCGAAAGGAGATTTGCGGCACGGATTTCCGGCAGGCGGGGAACTATCAACGATTTCTTTTTCCTTTTGAAATTCTTAAACCGGAGATCCTGGAGTTCCGCCTTTACACTTTCGGCCGGGAAACCACCTGGGCGGATAAGATCGTCGTTTCTTTCGCCGACCTCCCCTTTCCGCCGGCCGGCTTCGGCCCCCTGGATCTATTTCGTTATCTGATCAAACCGGTTCAGGATCCGGAAACCGCAGGGGGATGGGCCTTAAAAACCAACCCGGCAGAAGATCACCCCGCTTATGTGGTCTACGGCCCTTACCAGACTTACCCCCCCGGAGCCTATCAGGCCCGATTCCGGCTGAAAAAAAGCAGCCGGGTTTCACTGGGCCTCTGGCGCGGATTGACGTTTCGGCCCAGCGGGGAACCGTTATCCTGAACCAGCAAGAAATCACCGGCCGCGATTTTGAGGCGGCTGACCGCTACCAGGAATTTATCCTGCCTTTCAGGCTGAAAGAGGAGGAAGAACTGGAATTCCGAATCTTTTCCCACAACACCAGCCCTTTCTATATCGACCGGATCGTGGTGCAGAAGGCCGGGATTCAGCCCTGACAAAAAAAACCTTGGCGTCCTTTGCGCCTTTGCGGTGAAAAAGGTTTTTTTTTGGTGCTATTCCAAATAAATATCCGGAAACCGATCGTTGGCGGAATTAAAGGTCAACCGGACGGCCTGCTCCCAGGGAGTCCCCACTTTCCAAAGGAAGATTTCGTAATCAGCGATATCGTGCTCATGTTCCCCCGCGGAGGCCCCCCAGATAAACCATTTTCCATCGGCTGAAAAACGAGGGAAGTATTCATGACTGAAAGAAAAGGGAAGGTCCATGAAGACGGTTCGCTGAAACCGGTCGATGGGGGAGACCATAATCCGGGTCCCACCGCGGCCGCCGTTCTCCACCCAGATGATTTCCGGCCGGTCCGGCCGCCAATGGGCCTCACAGCCGGAACTAGTTAGTAGGGAATGGCTCCCGGTTTTTAAATTGATGATAAAGATTCCGGAGGTCTTACCCCTGAGGGTAACACTCAGGAGCTTGGGGTCCCAGGGACAAATTTCCGGGTTGGACGGTTCTCCATCAAAGGGCGGCTTTCGACCGTCAAATAATACTCGCTCCTTCTCGGAGTTCAGATCCTTGACCACCACTTGATCCTTCCGCAGAAAGAGGATCCGTTCCCCGTCCGGGAGCCAAAGGGGAAAATTGCCGTCTTGGGCCGCCAGTCTTTCCTTACCCCCCGCCAAATGCAGGATATAAATATCCCAGGGGATCTGGTCCCTCTCGGAAACCCAGGGTCGCTGGGAACGGGCGAAGACGATCCGTTGGCCCTCCGGACTGAAACGGGGGTGAAAGCTGACGTGAGGATGATCGGTCAGTTGGTAGATCCGGAGATCCGGAAGGGTCATCAGAAAAAGCTGGTGGGTCTTGGTGCGGCTCGACCCCCAAACGACCTTCCCCTTCAGGTCCCCCAATAGATTTTTTATCCTTTCCCGGGACCCGGCGGGCCATTGGGTTTCCGCGGATTTGAGAAAGAAGTAGCCCCAATGACGGTAGACCGCCCGCAATCCGAAGCTGTAAAGTCCCACCCCGATAATCGTCAGCAGCAGGGCGGCAAGTATCCACCCTAAACTCTTTTTCTTCATGTTTTCTTCAACACCTTTCTGAGAATAGAGTAACTTTTCCAGTCAAAATCTCAAATAAAAAAATAATCCGGGGACCCTTCCGGTGATGGGCCATTCAAGGCGTCATCAAACCTTGTCTAATAACCGCAGGTGTGTTAAATTAATAAATCAAACGCCTCGCCTTTTTGGGCGGGAACTCCCGCCTATCTAGTCTGACCTCCGAGTCTCGGCGAAAGGATTTTCCAAAGGAGCATTTTGTGAGGATATTGCTGGTTTTAACCGAAATTAATCAGAGATTTGGGGCCTTGGGTGCTGCCCATGGTCTGATGTCCATCTCCGCTTACCTAAAGCAGCAGGGGTATAACGATATAAATTTTGGTTATTATCCTGACCCGGATTACCTGGAAAAGTGGCAGGAGGATTTGAAGCGGATCAAACCTCAAATCATCGGGATCTACACCACGGCCCCTCAGTTTCAGTTCATCCGGAAAATGATCCAGGCCGTGGAGACTCGGGACCCTTTCATCATCCTGGGCGGCCCGCACCCGACTATCTATCCTCAATGTCTGGAACAGACCCCCCGCTTGGATGCGATCTGCCGCGGGGAGGGGGAGTATCCCCTGCTCGACCTGGCCCGGGCGCTGGATCAGAAAAGCGATGTGGCCCGGATCCAAAATCTCTGGATCAGGATGAACGGCCAGATTATCCGCAATGAGGCCCGTCCTTTGATTCAGGATCTGGACAGCCTGCCTTTCGTCGACCGGGAATTGAGGGATCATCAGCAGGTCATCGATAATTGGGGGCTGTCGCAGATTCGCATCCTGGCCGGCCGGGGCTGTCCTTTCAGTTGCACTTTTTGCTCCAACCACCGAATTCGAAAGGTTCAGGAGGGACGCTACGTCCGCTTTCGAAGCGCCAACCACATTATCGAGGAAATCAAACTGCTGCAGAC
This sequence comes from uncultured delta proteobacterium, assembly GCA_963743305.1. GTDB lineage: Bacteria > Desulfobacterota > RBG-13-43-22 > RBG-13-43-22 > RBG-13-43-22 > CAVQSS01. Next base: position 180,166 of record CAVUPH010000007.1, on the reverse strand, counting down.
CCGATACCGCTTCAATGAGATTCTCTTCGATGATGATATCTGCTGGATTGACCGGAAGCTGGTCCATGAATTCGCCGATCGTTACAAAAAAGAAATCGGCCTTCCCTTTATGTTTTCCGGGCGGGTGGAGATCCTGGACCGGGACAAGCTGACCCGACTCAAAGAGGCCGGGGGTACCCGGGTTGGATTCGGGGTGGAGCATGGCGACCAGACCTTTCGCCGTAACGTTTTAAGAAGGAAAATGACGGATAAGCAGATTCTCGAAGTCTCCCAAATAGCCAAAGAGGTCGGGCTCCAGGTCAAAACACTGAATATGGTCGGTCTTCCAGGGGAGACCCCGGAACTTCACCAGGCCACTGTTCGGCTCAATCAGCAGATTCAGCCCGATGTGGCCGGCATCAGCATCTTTTATCCCCTACCCGGCACCGACCTCTACGACCTCTGTTTAAAAGAAGGCTATCTGAAAGAAGAAAACGGCCTGTTGGGGGATGACGATGTCATTTATAAAAAAAGCGTCCTGGAAATGCCTCAGTTTAAGCAGGAGGAGATTGAAAAATCCATGAAGTGGTTTGCCTTTAGGGTCTTCTGGCCTTATTCCAAGATCAGAGCCGTCGGCTACCGGGTACTCCTGTCCAATTACGGGGAATGGATGCTGGGGATTTTGGGAAAACTTCGCCAACCCCTTCGCAAATTACTTAAGGGCTTATAGCCTTTGGCTTCCAAGTCAGATTGATAACTCATGGACACCCCAAAAGACAGACCGGTCGATCAATTTCGAGCGAGAACCATTTTTGACTCCTCCGGCGGACTGGCTTCGAAATACAAGGCCTTCATGGTGGGAGACGGGAGCTGGTGGTCTCTCATAAAATACGAAATGATTATCACTTGTTTCGGATGGCTTCCCGGGGCACTTGGTCTTTTTTTACGGTCCGTTTTTTATCCCTTCCTCTTTAAAAAAGTCGGGAAAAAGGTCATCTTCGGCCGGGATATGTCCATCCGTTCACCCCATAAAATCACTATCGGGGACCGGGTGTTTATTGATGACGGCGTTTTATTGGATGCGAAAGGAATGACCAACCAGGGGATCCGGATCGGTAACGACGTTTATATCGGCCAGGGAACCATACTTCAGGCCAAGAACGGGGATATCGTTCTGGAGGACGAATCCAATATCGGCTATTATGCCACCCTCAGTTCCACCACCCTGCTGCGAATTGGTTATCATACCTTTATTGGTCCTTATTGCCTGATCATGAGCGGCGGGGAACACGATTATCTGGCGGAGGATATGGGAGTCGGCAAAACCCTGCCGCTGGAAATAGGCAGCGAATGCTGGATTGCCGCCAAGGTCATCGTGCTTCAAAATTGTCACATCGGAAATCATTCGGTTATTGGCGCCAACAGCTTAGTAAACACCCCCATCCCCCCCGATAGCATCGCCTTGGGCACTCCGGCCCGGGTTATCAAGAAACTCCCTCCGAAATAATCAATCCACTTTTCAAATATCTTGTTTCACCTTTTTGGGTGGATGGCCCCATGGTAGCTTAGTTTGAAATCGGGTCTCGGGGCCGCCGGGTCTCGGCGGCCATGCACCAAATATGGGAGGTATCCACCCAAAAATGCGAACAACCAAAAGAAATAGTAGTGGAAAGAGAACGAAAGTCCAGCCCACCCAAAGAGCGAGCTGGACTTGGAGGGAAGCCTTTATTTCTGTTTAACGCCGGAAATGGTAAAGCAAGAAAACCGGCTCCCCCCGATCAAGAGCCAGAGGAGCTGACAGAGGCCCCGGGAGAATGGGCCCGGGAAGGGGAATTGGGTTTTATATTCGTTCTGTTTTTCCTTGCGGGAGATTTTGAATAACAAGTCGCTGACCTTTTGCGCGGCCGGATAACCAGCAAAGGTGCTCCGGAAATCCTTATACTCGTCCAAGGAAAAGGCGTAAAAATAGTCCCGGATCCGGAGGGGAGCAAAGGAGCCCTTATACTTTACGTTGGCCCTCTTTAACCAGCCCAAAACATTTCCGGCGCTGTGGACCTCCTCATAGGGAATACCGTAGGTATCATAAGCCAGTTGTTCGGAATTGATTTCGTAGTACCGTTTGTCCAATTTCTTAAAGGGGCCGGGAAAATATTTCACTCCCAACTGGACCCGCTTATCCGGATCATCGGGGGCCATTCTCTTGATTATTTTCTGCCGAATGGTCACCGGCCAGCGACCGAAGGTGTTATAAACGCTTACGGTGATGGTCCCTCCCGGCTTGGTCACCCGGACCATCTCCCGATAGGCCCCTTCACTGTCGCCGGTTATCATAAATACTCCATAGGAATAGGAATAGTCAAAACTGTTATCCGGGAAATCCAGCTTCAGGACGTCCATCTTCCTGAAGGTGGCATTTTCGACTTGGCCTTCTTCTTTTAGGCGATTGGCTACCGCCAACGATCCGTCCGAGAGGTCCACTCCAACGGCCTCCGAGGCCTGCCCTTCCATCGCATACCAGATGACATAGTTGCCGGTCCCGCAGCCGCACTCCAAGGTTCTTTTCCCCTGAAATTCGCTGGGATGAATGCCCAGGACCTTCAAGCGCCAGCCCATCTCTTCGGCCGTGCGGCGGTTGACCGGCCAGGGATGCTTGGAATACATCCCCACGTTTTTTTCTTGAATAGCCTTAATCTGCTCTCGGGTTATCGTCTCAGCCATTGATCTCCATCCATATGAAGTTGATTTAAACTTAATATTTTATCATAGCTTAGAACTATTTTGCAACAAAAAATGATTCTCGGCCGCGGCCTGTTCGTTCTCTCTTAAATCAAGAATTGGATAATGGCTGGTCTACCGGCCCTGGCTTTTTCAGCCGAGCCTGGACGATATCCGTTGGCGGACCACGGGTTTTGTCCAAACTGTTTGACCAATGAAGATAACCTTATCAAGAAAAAGCGCTGAACTTATAGTTTTGTATTGACATTTTATATTTTTTCTAATATAAAGCTTTAACTTTACAAAAAAATAATATTTCAGGAGGGCTAATGACCAAAAAAAAACTAGGCCAGCTCTTATTGCCCCTGTTGCTCCTCATGGTAGCCGCCACCGGCTGCCAATATTGGGATAACTGGACGAATTCCGGAGGCGGCTCCAATTCCAGTCCCGCAACCACTTCCACGAGTCAACCGGAGCAAGCCACGCACGGGCCGGCAACAGTCAATTTGATGGAACAGACCCCCTTTAAAGGTCAAAGCCTCGATTCCGCTTATTGGACCAAGCTGGAAGGGTACTGCAAAGCGGGGCCGACCCAACTCATTATAGCGGACCTGAACCTGGTCCCTGGCCAGATGGGCCGGGCCGGATTCAACGGGCGCTGGGCGGCCCAGTTATATGCCTTGGCCAGCACCGTGGCAGGCATGAACTGGTCCCCCGTGGATGGTGAGACCCAAGCCCTATCGAATGCCCGGGGTCAAATTGATTCCTGGTGGGGTCGGTACCTCCAGGCGGTCGTGCAGGTCATGCAGAAAGCCCCGCAAACTACCGCCGTCGTTATCGTCAACGACGGTTTCGACCGACTGGGATTTAGACTGGGGCCCCCGTCCTACCGGGCCATGGGATCCGTTGGCGGACGCGTTCAGATGGGCAGTATTTTCCCCGAGTCGGCCTATCATTAGCCGGATCGGCCCGACAGATTTGCACCGGCCGCTCCCCTAGCCGGTCTCCTTGCCGGGGGACCTGCCGATTCCAGGTTCCCCGGTGAGGATTTGTTTTTATTTTTCAAGTTGGATACAACCGCCCTAATTTCCTTCCGGGAGGGGGGTTTGTTTCAGGAAACGGTAAATGGCCTGGGCGGCGACTCGATTTCCTCTGGCCGTCAGGTGGCAATGGTCGAGAAAAAGCCGGTCCTCTACCTTCTGGTTCTTTTCAAAATCCATTCGAAACACAGGTAGCAGATCGAAACAAGGGACTTTGAGGTTCCGGGCGATCTGCCTTAACCGTTGCTGAGGATAGTCAAAAAGGGGCGTCGTTTCCACCTGGGCACGGACGGGAAAGGCCACCAGGACAAAACGAAAGCGATGTTCCTTCGCCAGTCGGACGAATTCCTCCAGCAGCGGCTCCATGTTTTTCCAGACCCGCGGACTGAAAGCGCCTCCCCAGTCTTCAAAATTTTGAAGGACGGCCTCCTGAAAGGCCTGAGCCGTTGCGTCGGGTTTTTGATGGAGAGGAAGGACCGTGGAATTTTTTTTGAATTCGTCCCGCCAGACAAAAATTTCGTCCGGGGGCTTTTGCATCGGCTGGATGACGGAGATATTTTTTTCAGAAGTAGTAATAAACAAACGGGAGGTAAAAAAACGCTCCAGTTTATAGGCCAGCCGGCTTCGGTCCAGCACCCCCGGTAGTCGGGTAATAAATATGCCCGGTGATTCCAGGAAATCATTTAAATAAAAATCCAGGACGACCACATCGGGCTTGAGGCCAAGTCCGGTTTCATTCAATACGGCCAATTCCCCGTTGGTCCCCAGGCCTTCGACGGCCCCATTGACGGCTTCCCAGTTGTCACCCTGGGACCGGGCCAGCTTTTCCAGCAGGCGGACGAAGGTCCATTCCTCATTCACTCCATGACCGAAGGTAATGGAGTCACCCAGGAACAAGAAGCGTTTCCCCTTTTTGGGACCGATTTCCGGGTTGCGGTAACCCAGGGAATTGGTCTTGAAGACCAAGGGGATGTTCGGGCTCCAGGGGTGATGTTCGATCACCAATTCACTTAAGGGGGCATTCCGGTAACCCCGTTCCGTGGGGATGACAAAAGTCCCTGCCCTTCGGTCCGTTCGTTGTCCCGGCGCGGCCATTTCCCGGATAGAGACCTTTTGGGGTGGGGGCCAAAAAAGCCGGACGGCGATCTCCCCCAGGACCGCCGCCATTAAACAGCTTCCGAGGACGAGGCCGCCGTTCAGCGCCGCCTGTTTTAAGGTTTTGGCCCCTAAAAAAGCCAGGGAGGCGAGGAGCAGTAGGGGTAAGGTTATCCAGAAAAGCCCTCCCCTGATCCAGGAGAGCATTCCATCGGCAACTCGCCAGTAAAAGGCGGCTTTCCCCGGTTTCCAGGGACGCAGGTTGGCGGGAGGCAAAGGGACGGGATATGCCTCACCGGGGCCCTGGACCTCGAGACGGAAAAAGCCTTTTTGGGGTCCGTTATAGAGATAGACGACCAGATGATGCGGACCGGGTTGCAGCGGAACCACGGCCTGCCCGATATTGTCGGCGGATATACCCTTGAGGCGGATCAAGAGGTGGCCGTCCAGAAACAAACTGCCATAATCATCGCAGTGAAACACCAGGGTATACGTCCCGGCCTTTTCAACCTGCCAAATCCCATAGCCTTCCAGCGAGGTTCGTGGGGTTTCCAAACGGGCCGAAGCATTGGGCGTAAAGCGGGTTTCCGCCGGACCGGACCTATTCGGACCGCCATAAACAACCAGCCGCATCCCTTCCTGATCGACCCGGACCTGGGAATAAGGCCCCCCGCGAAACAATAAGGGGTAGTTGCCCAAGAGCAGGAGGGCAATCACGACCTGGATTCCCAGAGCGATGAACAGAAATATCTTCAGGAATTTCAAAGGGGCGGATGGGCTGGTCATGCGAGCTTTTTCCAGGAGTGCATGGACTGGAAGCCGTTCTCCTTAAAAGAGGGTATAGATAAAAGGGGCCAAGGCTGATCCTTCGCCAAAAATGATCAGGGCCCCTAATAAGACCAACATCAGAATGATAGGCAGCAACCAGAATTTCTTCCTCGCCCGCAAGAAAACCCAGAATTGGACCATCAGGGCGATCTTACCGGACCCCTGCTTAACCTCGGAATAAGCGCTTTGCTGTTTGCGGGACGATTCGGTGGAGCTTCGCCGATGCCAGTAACTGGGTCGGTCTTGCAGCTTCAGGTCCAGAAGATCCCGGCCCAGGGCCCTCAATACCAGTCCAGTGGGGGTCAAGACCAAATAGTACAACAGGATCAGGATGAAGCGGGAGATGAAATAGTTCAGCACCACGCCCAAACCCATCCATACCCGGTAGATCGGCATCAGTCCCGAGGGCCAGACCAGCCCCCAGGCACCCAGGGCCAGAGCCGCCACCCAAAACCAGGGTGCGGACGAGCGCCCCTTCCACCACAACAGGGAACCGACGATTCCCAGGACGATAAAAAATACCAACCCCAGATTCCGTAGATCTTTTCGAGACGGACGGAGATTCCCGAATTGTTCTTTGATTTCTTGAAAAAAGGCCATCAGTCGGCCTGGATTTCTTTTCGCCAGTCAGCAGTCTCCTGCCAGGGGGGCTGGTTGTCCTTTTTCAAAAGGAAAGGCCCCAGGACCAGATAGTCCATTTCCGTGCGCCGGAAACAGGCGTAGGCCTGTTCGGGGGTACAGACGATCGGTTCTCCGCGAACGTTAAAACTGGTATTGACGATGACTCCGCAGCCGGTCAAGGCTTCAAAAGCTTTCAGCAGTCGGTAATACAGAGGGTTGGTTTCCCGGTGAACGGTTTGCACCCGGGCGCTGTGATCGACATGGGTAACGGCCGGTAGGACGGAGCGAACGGTTTTCAATTTTTCCAGACCGCATAGGTCCTGATCCTCGGGTTTCAATTCGCTGCGAATACCCGGTTGGATTTCCCCCACCAGCAGCATGTAGGGACTGGGGCGATCCAGGAGGAAATAATCGCTGCTCCGTTCCGCCATCACCGAAGGGGCAAAGGGCCGGAAGGATTCCCTGAATTTGATTTTCAGATTCATCACGGATTGCATTTTCGGGCTTCGGGCGTCTCCGAGAATGGAACGGTTGCCGAGGGCCCGTGGTCCAAATTCCATGCGCCCTTGGAACCAGCCCACTACTTTCTCCTCAGCAATCAACCGGGCCACCTCCTGGGGGAGCTCTTCCCAGGACAATTCTCGGGCTGGGATCCCCTGCTGTTGGAGAAAGGCCCGGATCTGACCTTCAGGGAAGGCCGGTCCCAGATAAGAGCCTTCCTGGCGGTCGAGCCGGTCGGTGATGATCGGGCGGGGCTTCCCCAGGTGTTGATGCCAGGCATAGAGGGCCGCCCCTAAGGCCCCTCCGGCATCACCGGCTGCCGGTTGGATCCAGAGGTCCTCAAATGGACCTTCCCGCAGAAGAAGACCGTTGGCTACACAGTTTAAGGCCACCCCACCGGCCAGCACCAAGTGTTTTTCTCCCGTTTCCCGGTGGACATGGCGGGCCAGGCGCAGCACCACTTCTTCGGTAACCTTCTGAACACTGGCCGCCAAGTCCATTTCCCTCTGGGTCAGGGGGGATTCCGGCTGTCGGGGGGACCCCCGAATAAATCGGCAAATTTCTCATTGGTCATGGTCAGGCCCTGGCAATAGTTGAAGTAGTCCAGGTTCAGTTTGAAAGACCCATCCTCTTTTAAGTCCAGCAGGTGAGTCAGGATCAAGTCCCGATATCTGGGCGCCCCGTAGGGGGCCAGCCCCATAAGCTTGTATTCTCCGGAGTTGACTTTAAAGCCGGTAAAATAGGTAAAGGCGGAATACAATAGACCCAGGGAATGGGGGAAGCGAAGTTCGGCTATCAGATCAATCGTGTGGTCCCGTCCCAGGCCCCAAGAAGTCGTAGCCCACTCCCCTACCCCGTCTATGGTCAGGATGGCCGCTCGCTGGAAGGGAGAGGGGTAGAAAGCGCTGGCCGCGTGGGACTGGTGATGCTCCGTAAATAGCAGCGCGCCGTCATACCCCAATTCTTTTTTGATCTTCTCCGGGAGCCAGAGTTTTTCCTTGATCCAGAGGGGCATGGCCTGCAGGAAGGAACGGAGTCCTCGGGGGGCGAAGGCCAGGTAAGTCTCCAGAAGGCGTTCAAATTTCAAAAAGGGGAGGTCGTAGAAGGCTACCAGATCCAGGTCCTGGACCGTCAGGCCCTCCTCCCGCAGACAATAGCGAATGGCCTGGGAAGGAAAACATGGGTCATGTTTTATCCTGGTCCAGCGCTCTTCCTGGGCGGCGGCCGCAATCCGTCCTTCCTTAAGCAGACAGGCCGCCGAGTCGTGATAATAGGCGGATAAGCCCAAGATATTCATTCATCGTCCTAAAAGGGATTGGATTCAAAAACTTTACCAAACCAAAAGAAAATACTATAATAAATTTAGGGGAAAGGGCAACCCATTTTTGACACCGCGACCACAGGCCAAGTATCCTTTTTTGCACCGGGGAAGCCGCCTTCTTAAAAAATGTTGAAAATAGGATATCAGATGCTATACATTGCTAATAACTATAGGCCCCCTCTGGGTTCGGTTGGTCCTGCAACCAACTGCTAAGCCGTTAGACCAGGGCGAGGGTCTATTTTTTTAAAGGAATTTTCAAACCTATGTGCGGAATTTGTGGTTTTACCTGGCCGGACACGACCATTGCCGAAAAATGCAACCAGGTCATCAAACACCGGGGACCGGATCAAAGCGGAATTTTCGCTTCCGAAGGGATTACCCTGGGTCATCGCCGTCTCTCCATCATCGACCTCTCCGAACAGGGCCGGCAGCCCATGACCAACGAAGATGGCTCCCTCCAGTTGGTTTTTAACGGGGAGATCTATAATTTTCTCGAATTGCGGGAATCCCTGCTGCAAAAGGGCCATTGTTTCGCCAGTCAATCCGATTCCGAGGTTATTATCCACGCCTACGAAGAATGGGGGGAGGGGTGCCTCCAGCGGCTGCGGGGAATGTTTGCCTTGGCCCTCTGGGACCGGCCCCGGCAGCAACTTTTCATTGCTCGAGATCGGCTGGGGATTAAGCCCCTTTATTATTACCACCAGTCGGACCGTTTTGCCTTTGCCTCGGAAATCAAAGGGCTGTTGGCCATTCCGGAAATACCCCGGCAGGTAAACTTCCCGGCCCTCTACGATTACCTGGGCTTTGAGTTCGTTCCCAGCCCCCGGACCATGTTCGAGGGGATTTCCAAACTCCCTCCGGGCTGTTACCTCAAATTCTCCAATAAGGGGTTGGAGATACAAACCTATTGGGACCTCAAATTTTCAGAGGAATGGTCGTCCCCCGAGGAAGCCGTGGAGGCCCTGCGGGCCCTTTTACGAGAAACAGTGGGTCTGCATCTGATCAGTGATGTGCCCCTGGGTGTTTTCCTGTCGGGTGGATTGGACTCCAGCACGCTGGTAGCCCTGATGCGACAACTAGGGGTCGATCCGCTGCGAACCTTTTCCATCGGTTATCCGGACCCCTCCTTCAGCGAACTGCCTTATGCCAAGATGGTTGCTGAACGTTTTGAAACCGATCATCAGGTGCTGATGATTCCGGAGGTTACCCCTCAGGATTTGGAAGAAGCGGTCTGGCATTTGGATGAACCCATGACCGATCTCTCCGCTCTGCCCTTATTCCTGGTTTGCCGAGAAGCCAAGAAACAGGTGACGGTCTGTCTTTCCGGTGAGGGGGGCGATGAAATTTTTGCCGGCTACGACCGCTTCCGGGCCAGCAAATTCGATCATTATTACCGACGGCTCCCCGGATGGCTGCGGGAAAAATGCATTTATCCGGCGGTGAAACGCCTCCCGGATCAACCGCAAAAAAAGGGGGCCGTCAATATCCTCAAACGATTCATTGAAGGATCCCACCAACCGCTGGACGGGGGTCATCTGCGCTGGCAGTATTTCATGTCACCCGAGTGGGAATCCCGATTGTTTCAAAAAGAATTCAAATCCAGGATCTCTGCGGACCCCTTTGGGGCCGTCCGGGGGTACCGGGAACGCTGTCCCTCCAAAGATCGTCTGGATCAGGAAGTGTATATTGATCTGAAATTCGTCATGCCGGATTCGGTACTGATGAAAGTGGATAAAATGAGCATGGCCCATGCCCTGGAAATACGAGTTCCTTTTTTGGATCACCGGGTGGTGGAATTTTCCACCACGCTGCCCAGCTCCTGGAAACTGAAGGGCTTTGAGACCAAGGCCATTTTTCGCCAGGCCTTGAAAGGCTGGCTGCCGGACACCATCGTCAACCGGGGAAAACAGGGCTATAGCCTGCCCATTAAGAACTTGCTCCGCGAAGGGTTGAAAGAGTATATGGTGTCCCTGTTAAATGAATCCCCGATCATTCGCCAGACCATCCGACTGCCCTTCTTAAATCAAGTCATTCAAGAACACTTGGACCGGGTCCAGAATCACAATCATCTACTCTGGGCACTGATGAACGTGGCCATCTGGCATCGCCATTTTTTCCCCCAGCGGTAACCCCTTCCTCCATGGCCCTGCGGCGGTCTTATCCACATTTTCTGGCGCTGTTTCTCTATTCCGTTCTCACTCTGATTATGACCTACCCGGCCATTTTTCGAATGAAGGTGGCCATTATCGGAGACTTTGTCGATTCTTTTCTAAATACCTGGATCCTCGCCTGGGGGGTTCGAAAAATCACCGGGGGGGGCTGGGGCTCCCTCTTTGATGCCAACATTTTTTTCCCTGATAAAAACACCCTGGCCTATTCGGAGCACCTGCTGGGGGAGGCCTTAACCGCGGTCCCCATTCAATGGGCTTTTAATGATCCCCTGGTGACCTTCAACGTTTCCGTCTTGATCAGTTTTGTCCTGACGGCCCTAGGTATGTATTTCCTGGTTTGGTATTTAACCCGCAACGGGCAGGCCGCTTTTTTTTCAGGCCTGCTGTTTTCCTTTTTTCCCTGGCGCATCGCCCACATTGCCCATCTGCAATTATTGTCCGCCCAGTGGCTGCCCCTGACTTTCCTGTTTTTACATAAAACGGTGAAGTCTTTTTCGTATCGGGTTCTTTTCGGGGCGGCCTTTTTTTATATCTTGACCTTCTATTCCTGCGGCTATTACGGGTTATTCCTGACCCTTTTCGTGGTTGTTTTCATGGTCCTGGCCTTGCGGGAAAGTTGGGAAGACCGCTATCGCTTGACGGGCCATTTCAGCCTGTTTTTTTTATTCTCGTTTTTGATAATCCTCCCGGTCTATCTCCCCTACCTGAAATTAAAAAAGGACTTTGGTTTTATCCGCCCCTTCGGCGAAGCGGTCTTTTTCTCAGCCGATTTCGTATCCTTTCTATCCACCCCCGTTCAAAACCGCCTCTGGGGAAAGCTATTGGCGGGTTTCATGAAACCGGAAGGCGGTCTCTTCATGGGCTTGGTCGCCTTGATAATGTCCCTGGCCGGGATAAGATCCCTGGTGCGATGGAAGACTACTCCGGAGCCCTTCTCGCCAAGGCTCCTGACTCTCATCAAGACGGTCAGCGCACTAATCCGCCTCCTGCGATTCTTGATCCTTTTTTGTGGAATCTGGATCGTCTCTTTCCTGCTGACTGGGGGTTTTTCCCTGTCCCTCGGAAGCCTGGAGCTCCATTTCCGGGACCTCAAAATCCCGGTGATGACCCTTTTGTCTTTGCTGACCTGCTTAATCCTGCTCGACCGGTCACTTCGGAAAAAGATAGGGACCCTGCTTCCCCGGTTTGGGTCCGCGGAGCCGCGATTTTATCTTACCCTGCTCGTCCTTTCCTTTCTCCTGGCCCTGGGCCCGATAATCCACTTCAATGGCGTGGAAATCGCCTATGGCCCTTACTTGCTGTTATATGAGTGGGTGCCGGGGTTTGATGGTATACGGGTCCCCGCCCGTTTCGTAGTCATGATGGACCTGGCGGTCAGCGTCTTTGCCGGCTATGGGTTGGCCTGGCTCCTGGGCAAAATTCAATCCTCCTGGAAACGGTCGTTGCTGGGCTCCGGGTTCGCCCTCCTGGTGCTGATTGAGTACGCCTCCTTTCCCATCTCCATGCCTTCCGTTCCGGTAGGTCGCGACTTCCCCCAGGTGTATACCTGGTTGGCTCAGCAACCGGACGATTTCGCTATCCTGGAAATACCCCTGCCCACGCGTCCGGAAGATGTTTTTCGGGACGCCCCTTACGTCTACTTTTCCACCTATCACTGGAAGAAACTGGTGAACGGGTACAGCGGCTTCATACCGCCGGGGTATACTCGTCTTTACCGGGAAGAATTAAAAGGTTTTCCTTCTGAATTGACTTTGAGACGCATCCATCAATTGGGGGTTCGTTACGTCATCGTCCACCTGGCCTATTACCCCCAACCGGAAAGAGAACAAATCCTGGCCCTTTTCTCCCGGAATCCCCAACTCTTTGCTCCGATAAAACTGACGAATGAGGCCATAGTCTACCGGGTTCTTCACCCCTGAGCGAAGAGGAGCCGGATCGGCCCCTCCCCTATTCGTGAGCAAAAAGCTCCAATTCGTGGATGGACCAATAATAGACGGAATCTTGTCCGGTTTGGAGGATCTCGACAAACCGCGCCGGTGTTTCTCGAAAAACCAGGTCCGTTTCTCCGCTGCGATCATCTTTGAAGAGTTTTTCTCCGGTCCAATAAATAGGAATATTTAGAGGTGCCGCCTTTCCCCAGCGAAGGCCGTCCAAAGAAAAACGAATCTCCGCGCCTCGGGGAAAATCCCGATAGGAATCCCCGAGTCGTAATCGGATTCGGGCGATCTTTTCCGATTTTCCCAGATCGATCCGGAAAAACATACCGGGGACTTGAGGACGGCCGCTGGTCCAACGGGTCTTTATTTTACCATCTATGGCCCTTTCGGCTTCTCGTCTATTATAATTGGACGACACTTGCCACCCGGCAGTGGGAAGCTTCCGGTAACCTTTTCCAAAACTCCGTCCGACAAAGAGGACCCGGTCATTTATTTCTTCTGCCGAATAAACTCCTGGAGCCACCTGTTCCAGGTCATTCCTCAGTGCCTTCGACTGCTCACGACCGGCTATAATCGCCGGAAACGGAAAGGGTGGGAGGCAGTCTCCCACGGTTTCCGGAAGCCTGTCCGATTCCCGTTCAGCTCTCTTACCCGGCAGGTCAAACGCCACTTGGGCCTGAATCCAAGGATCGGCCAAAACCCGCTCCTCTTTTAGCGCGCGTAAACGGTCGATCAATGCCGAGAGCCGAGGAATACCCGCCGGAAGACCATTTTGGACTCGGGGTATCCCCCGGTAAACCAATAGTTCAGCAATCTCCCAGGCATTTTGGGGGTCGGTCCTCGTTTGGGTAATTCTAAGATAACGGCCGGCTTGAGGGGTAAACACCAGCTCGGTGATCCCTTTTTCCACCCGGAAGAAGGGGTGGGGTCCGGACCAGACCAGGGAAGTCCAATAATCCGGAATATCCACTACCGTTTTAAAATTCTTAGCGTCCCGGGATACTTCCAACCGTAGACCCCGGGGAATCCCTTCGGGGCTCCCGGCAAACAGGACGACTCGGCTTACATCTGGAACGGTTTTCCCTAAATCGAGTTGGAACGCCTCTCCGGGTTTCATGGGGCCGCCCAGGTTCCAGCGGGTCGAAAGGTCTCGGTCAAAGGCCGACGTAGCGGCGGCCGCCGGTCCATCAGGCCCGGCCTGCCAGCCGTTCGTCGACAGCTCGAGAAAATCATAGGGGGGGGGGGACAAAGTCATAATAAAGCCACCGCCCCGCCTTTTTGTGCGATCCACCTATAGCCTCCACGGTTTTCTCAAAAACGCTTTCGTTCCCGGTGTTGAGAAAGGCCGGGTGAGGGGAGCGGTCCACCAGGCGGGTGAAAAATGGAAAGCGGTCGTGGTAAGGTTGCGCAAAAATGATCTTCTCTTCCGCATCGAAGGTCAGCGGCACGGCCTTCCAGTAATCGGTCACGTAGACCTCCCGGAGCCCCCGACTTTGAAGAAAGGCAAACAAGGACCGCTCGTCCATTCTTTTTTGCAGGTAGCTATGGGCCTTGACCGGATCAAAAACCAAACACCATCGGTAAAGACCATACCCGTTTCCCCACAAGACCACCAACAATAAAAGCCAGGACAGGGTCGGGATCTTTCTTTGGGAATGAAAAAAAAGTGCCGCCCATAAAATCGGAAGCGCCGGATAAAGAGGGACCAGGTATCGGGTGGTATGGTTGGCGGCAAAACCGCTGAGGGAAAAAATCAAGGGATAGGTGAAAATGAAAATCAAGAGAAGATCCAAACCCTGTCCGGATTCTTCCTCCTTACGGACACCTTGCACGAACCACTGGATCCGGATCGCGACCAGATAAAGAAAACCCGCGAGTAGGAACCCGTAAGTAGCCGGGGATAGATAGGGAATCAGGTAGTGATTCGTCAGGCTGTCGCGCAAGCCTAACAATTCTGGGAGCCTGATCGAAAAAAAGGCCATCAGCGAGTCCGTGAAAGGTTCATGGATCGGACTGTGCTGCAGTTGGACCCAGGTGGCCAGCGGGTGGATCGTGTTGTACACCCAGAGCGGCAACCCCCCCAGCAGCAGCCCGGCTGACAGGTACCCCAAAACCCTGGGGTCCCGCCAGAAGACCTTTTCCTTGAGCAGCAGGAGCAGGCCGACCGGAGTCAGATAAAAAACAAACAAAAAATGGGTCCAGAGACCCAGTCCGCCGAGCAGGCCCAGCCACAAATATTGGACGGGATGCCGGTCTTGGGCGTAGAGGAGGTGGCCCGCTGAAATGAAGAGCAATACCCCCAGGACCGGAGATTCCATATAGGCCGATCGAGCCAGGACCGAATGGAAGACGAAGTAATAGGAAGGAAAGGCCGTCAACAACGCGGCCACCAGGGCGGTTTTCCGGTCCAGCAGGAGGGCGGTGAGCCGATAAATAAAGAAAATCAGAAAAAGGGAGAGCAGGGCGACGGTCAGCCCGAGGGTAAACCGGGAGGAACCGAAGAGGAAAAAGACGGTGGAAACCAGGTAGGCCTCAATACTGCCGCAATATTCCTGCCCATAAAAAAATATCGGAAATTCTCCCAGGAGGACGTGGCGGGCCATCAACCCGTTGATAGCCTGGTCCGCATCCATGTAGGGGTATACCAGATAAAGCAGGCGAATCCCGGCCCCCAACAGCAAAAGGAGTCCCAGCCAGTAGAGGCGCTTCATGGAGGCTTTCTTTTTCGTCATTCGCAGGTCTGAAGGTAGAGGAACGAATATATGATTATGGGACGAATTCCCCTTTGCATCGGGCTAAAGAATTCGTTAGAATAAAATATAGGGTCCATATTCCCATGGATTGAACCAATTTTCAACCTGTAACCTGCTCCCCCCGGAGCTATGGAGGGTAGCCGGTGAAAATATTCGTTTTATTTGACTGCTTGGACCTGCCGATTTAGCATGCCTTCGCCAGTTGCCCATACCCTGCTGGGATTCACCCTTTTCAATCTTTGGCCCTTCGGAAGTCGGGATTTTCCAATTAAGCCTTGGGCTCTAAACGGCTGGGTGGCGGCCGCTTCCCTGGCGCCGGACCTGGATTTCATCCCCGGCCTCCTTTTAGGAGACCCTAGCCGGTTTCACCAAACTTATTCCCACAGCCTGATCGTGGTCGTTGTTCTGGCCCTAAGTTTTGGATCAATCCTTCGACTGCGGTATACCGGATCCTCCTGGATAAAGTGGAGCAGCCTTCTGCTGCTCCTCATTGGTTCCCATCTTATTTTGGACTTCTTTACGGAAGACCATCGCCCCCCCATCGGTTTTCCTCTTTTCTGGCCTTTTTCAGATAATCCGCAGACCTCCCCACTGCCCATCTTCCCTGCTTCAGTCCGGGATTTTAGACAACCTGATTTCTGGTCTCAAAATGCCTACGTCCTCCTGGTGGAAAGCTGTCTCCTCTTTCCACTCTGGTTTGCCTCCTGGAAATATAGGAAAGAGTCAGCCAACAAATAACCCTTGACTTTTAATGCCCCCTGCTTCAAGATGCAAGAAATCTTTTAACTATAGGGAATTCCATTCTATTTTATTGTGGAAGGCTTCCTGGCGGCTCCGGCGCTAAGGCCCTCCCTGGTATAGCCCAACAGATGGACCCTTAAGAGGACCGGTAGTGGATCTTTCCATCGTCATCCCTTTCTACAACGAACACAAAAACATCCCTTTCCTCCTGGATGAGATTTACCAGGCCCTCCAGCCAACGAACTGGACTTACGAAGTGGTGGCCATTGATGACGGAAGCGGAGATGGAACCTTCGAACTCTTGAAGAAAGAGCTGCTCCGATTCACCCATTTTCGGTTAATTCGGTTTCGTAAAAATTTCGGACAGACCGCGGCAATGGCCGCCGGATTTGATTCTGCGGAAGGTGAGATCATCGTCACCCTGGACGGGGACCTGCAAAACGACCCGACCGATATCCCGCGGCTGATGGAGAAAATGAAGGAGGGCTATGACATTGTCAGCGGCTGGCGTGAGAAGAGAAAAGATCCCTTTTTAACCAGGCGGCTTCCGTCTCATTGGGCCAATAAAATGATCTCCTGGGTCACAGGGGTAAAACTACACGATTACGGCTGCACCCTGAAGGCTTTTCGGCGGGAGGTGGCTAAAAATATCCGCCTCTATGGGGAAATGCACCGCTTCATTCCGGCCATTGCCAGTTGGATGGGCGTCAGTATCGCCGAAATCCCGGTTAACCATCGCCCCCGAAAATTTGGACGCTCCAAGTACGGACTTTCCCGTACAGTTCGGGTTATTCTGGACCTGATCACCGTAAAATTTTTACTGACCTATTCTACCCGCCCTATCCATGTATTCGGTCTCTGGGGAATCCTGTCCGGATTCTTCGGATTTATCCTGGCCGGTTATTTATCCATTGAGCGGCTTTTCATGGGAATAGCCCTGTCCAACCGTCCCATTTTACTTCTGGCGATTTTATTGATATTTATAGGAATACAATTCATAAGCATCGGACTTCTCGGGGAGTTGCAGGTCCGCACCTATCATGAATCTCAAAACAAACCCATCTATTTCGTCAAAGAAATTATTCAAAGTCAAGGGCTGTCGGCTTCTATCCAATAGGGGGCCCGGGTGGCTTATTGCGGCACTGCTGATCCTTTTCCTCCCGAATACCCTGCACTCCGCGCCCGCTCCGACTTTTCAATCCCTGATGACCAAGGATCTCACCAATCTCGCGCCATCCAGCCGCTTTTCTATGAGTGATCGTATTTACCTGGTTACCGTCTGGACCGGCCTCAAAAACTCCCATCAGTTCATGGTATACTGGGTCCGCCCGGATCAAAAAATCCAGGAAACCACCCGTTTTAAATTTTCCGTTCCCGAAGGTACCATCAATTACCGAACCTGGGGCTGGCTGTCTTTCAAGAAAAGATTATGGAACCTCTCTTCCTCCGAAAGCAAGTTTATCGGACCCTGGAAAGCCCGTCTTTTTCTGGACAACCGATTCCTGGCCGAATATCCTTTTGAAATCTTCTGAAGCGGTAAGGCGCTCGATTCTCGGCAGGAGAAAGGCTATTCCTCAAGAAGAAAACGGTAGGTCTTAAACCTTTTAAGTATTTTTTGCATGCCTCTAATAACGCAGAGGTGCGGTTTGGAGGGAATATGGACGGGCAGATTAAAGCGATCCTTGATTCGCTCCGACCAACCCCGCAGATAGGCTCCCCCTCCCACCAGAGTGATCCCGTTGGTGGAAATGTCCGCCGCCAGTTCGGGGGTCAGTGACTCGAAGGCCGAATTGATGCCCAGGAGTATTTTTTGAACGATGGGCTCCAAGCTGTCTCGTATCTCGGCGGTCCCCAGGGACATCCTCCGAGGAAGAAGATTACGCCGATTAAAGCCTTTGATGTCAAAAGAATAATCTTCGATCAGCGGAGCAATGGTCCCATGATTTATTTTGATGCTTTCGGCGGTGGTCAACCCGATGCAAAATTGTTTTTTGAGCTCGATTTCATGCTGAATGGTCTGGTCCATGCTGTTTCCTCCGGTTTTCAGAGAATTGCAGTGGACGATCCCGTTTATCGCCAAGGTGGTTATTTCCGTAGTCCCGCCGCCCAGGTCCACCAGAATATTTCCGTCGGGATTTTCTATGGGGATATCAGCCCCCAAGGCCGCAGCCAAAGGCTCCCGGACTAGAAAAATACGGGAAAAAGGGTAGAGCTCCAACTGCTTCCGATAGGCTCGGATCTCAACGTCCGTAGCCCCCCAAGGGAGACAAAACAGAACATTTCGAACGAATCCCTTCCGCTTGGATAAAACCCTCTTAATCAGGGTTTGCAAAAAAACGCTGCAGACTTCAAAATCCGAGATGACCCCCTCCCTGAGAGGCTGGATGACCTGAATATGGTTCGGGGTCAGGCCAGACATCCGTTTGGCCTCCCCACCAATGGCCAGGGGCTGACGATCCCGGCGCTTAAAGGCCACAAAAGTCGGCTCCTGGACAAAGTTATTCGACGACTGGATCCAAACCACCGAATAGGTGGTGCCCAAGTCAATCGCTAAATGTTGAAAAATAGGCATAGGGTTTAAAGATTGGTACTCAAGAATGGAAGCCGCTGCTGAGAAGGCGGGCACTGGACTCAAGATGCCCCTTAAAAAACCATCCCGCCGGGGGGGCGGGACGGCGGCAGGCCTTTCTCAAGGATAGTCCTTGAACGTTAAGCAGGACCCGGATGCGACAGTTTAGAGGCCTTCCTTAGCCAGATTTTCAAGGATTTTTCTCTGAGGGTCAGTCAGTTTCTGAGGGACTTCCAGGATAATTTTGACAATCTGGTCCCCTTGGATTTTATCGCCGAAAGGGGGGAGCCCGTAGCCTTTAAGTCGCAACTTGGCCTGTGGCTGGGTTCCCGGAGGAATTTTGACTTGTAACGCCTTCCCCCCCAAGGTAGGGACCTCCAACCGGGTTCCCAGGGCCGCCTGACTAAAACTGATCGTCTTTTCCACGACCAGGTTATGACCTTCCACTTTAAAGAGGGGGTCCTCTAACACTTTAATCTGGATATACAGATCTCCGGGAGGGCCCTTGAATAGCCCTGGTTCTCCTTTAGCGGCAATCCGCAACTTCTTACCCGTGGTAATCCCCGCCGGAATTTTGATGGAAACCTTCTCCATCTTGTTGCTGGACGGGAAAGTGAGGGTCTTTTCGCCCCCTTTGGCCGCCTCCTGAAGGGTGATGGCCAATTCATATAAACGGTCAGCCCCTTGTTGCGGCATTCCGGCGCCCCCACCATATTGTCCAAAAGGGTCTCCGTACTCATAGGCCCGGTCGCCTCCGGGGTGGACATAGGTTCGATACTGGCGCCCGCCGCTGCTCCGTCCCCGACCTGAAAATATATTTTCAGAACCTCCGCCACCGCCGCCGAATCCAAATTCTCTGAAAATATTATTAAAATCGAACCCGCGAAAGATGTCTTCCTGGCTGTAACGCTGCTGAAACCCGTCGGCCCCATAGGTATCGTATTGTTTTCTCTTTTCCTTGTCGCTCAGGACCGCGTAGGCCTCGCTGATTTCCTTAAATTTTTCTTCCGCTTTTTTATCCCCTTTATTGCGGTCGGGATGATATTTCATGGCCAGCTTGCGATAGACCTTCTTAATCGCCTCCTCGGAGGCCTTCTTTTCCACCCCTAATACTTTGTAATAATCTTTTTCCGGCATAACTTTCCTTCTATCCAGTCAAGGGACTCTAGGTCTCTTTAACGCCTAAGTGTCGGATCGGAATAAAAAAATTCATTTCCCTTTGATTGCTGATAATATAACCCGATCGGCCGGGTCTGTCAATGAGATTGAAACAGGAGGGTCAATTATCTATGAAAAAGCGGGGGGTCGTTTATCATGTCTGTCAGGTTTGCGGTTATGTTTTCGACGCCGATCTACCGGACGAATGCCCGGTCTGCTGTTAATTATTAATGATTATTGAATGCCTACGTGGGCCGAATTCTACCGCCTTGTTAGGGAATCAGCCCGGCCACCACCAAGATGGATAATTCCTCTTGACCGGTATTGATCAGTTCATGATATTGGCCGATGGGAATGTGGATGGCATCACCAGCCTGAACTTCCTGCCGCTCCTCCCCGACCTGCATCCTTCCATGCCCGCATTGGATAATATAGATTTCTTCCATGGGGTCCCGGTGGCCGGACAATTTTTCTCCCGAAGGCACGGCAGCCTGGGCCAGAAACATAAGCGTTTGCAGGTGACGGTTGTCCAGGACCATGTGGGCCACGCCCCCATCGTGGGCCCGGTAGCGGGTGGCCTGGACCTCGGGGTGCAAAAGATTCCTGATAATCATAACGGATTCACTCCATTCGAATTCGGCTGTTCAAAAAGCTGACAAAACATCCTGACCAAATACGGATCGAACTGTATTCCGGCGTACTTTTTAATCTCTTTCAGCGCTTCCTCATGGGGCGCCGCCTTTCGGTAAGGACGATCATTGGTGATGACGTCGTAGGAGTCCACAATGGCCAAGATGCGGGACTCCAGGGGAATTTTTTCCCCTTTAAGCCCTCCAGGATATCCCTGGCCGTTCCACCACTCGTGATGTTTCAAGATCCAGTCGGCTATGGGCACCAAGTCGGTCGCCGCCAGGGCGATTCGATAGCCCACTTCACTATGCCTCTGCATCTCTATGGCTTCTTCCGGCGACAAAGGGCCCGGCTTCATCAATATCCGGTCGGGGATCCCCACTTTCCCGATATCATGAAATTGGGCCAGGAGCCGCATATCAATGACGCTGCGCTCCGGTAACCCGATGGCCCGGGCCAACTTTTCCGCTATTTCCCGGATTCGGTGCGCATGCCCCCCGGTTATAAAATCCCGCATCTCCAGGGCCTTGTTTAAGGTCTGCACCACGGAACTATGGATACTTTGACTACAAAGAAGCTTTTCCCGGAGCAAATTATTTTCGGCTTGAGTAAAAATCTCATAAACCGAAGAAGGCGCCTCATCGTTGAGGTGAAATCCGATGGCTAGACTTAACGGTATACCCGGGTTTTCTCCGTTATAGTGGTCGACGGCCTCACGGATTTTTTGCCTGGCCCTTTCAAAGAGAGGGCGCTCTGTTTTAACGACCATCACCGCGAATTCGTCCCCCCCGACCCGAGCCATCAGGCAATCTTCCGAAAAGGCATCCCGGATCGCTTGGGCGCTGGCCACCAGGAGCCGGTCGCCCGCCTCATGTCCCAGGTTATCGTTGACATATTTTAACCCATTCACATCACCGATCAAAATCCCCACCGGATCGCTTTGGCCGATGTCATTTTTTTTCATTTCCTGCTCAAACGTCCAGCGGTTCAATAATCCGGTCAGGGGATCGCAATCCCGCAAATTTTTCAGGTCTTCCTCAATCGCCCGGTTTCGAGTAATATCTTGCAAAAATCCCTGGATCTGGATAATCTCCCCTTGATCGTCCATTATAGCCAGCATTTTTCCGGAGACGATCAGGTTGGTCTGATCCCGTTTTATCCAGGGTTGCTCCTCAAATTCCAACTTTTTATTTTTCCCCAGTTCCTGCTTCCATTGTTCCCATAGAGTCGCCCCTTTTACCAAAGATTTCAGGTTAACTCCGGCCAAGGCCTTGACCGAATCGTATCCCAAGATTTGGGCAAAAGCCGGGTTGCACCGCAGGATCTCGCCCTCCGGACTGGACCAGTAATTTCCAGTATACCCCTGATGGAACAACCGCTTAAAGTCCGCTTCCACTTCGCTTTTTTCCTGCTGGGCCGCTTCCAGATTATCTAACAATTGGTTGAAAGATTCGGCCAATTGGGTGATCTGGTCGGCTTCACTCGGAAGGCTGATCCGGCGCTTGGCCGAACCGGCTGGGCCGATCCCCCTAATCTTTTGAGCCAACAGATCCACCCGCCGCCGGGTCGGACGCATGATCAGCCAACAGACCAGACCTCCCAGCATTCCGGAACCCAAAATTAAAATGATCCAAAAAGTGTTCATCGACAGACCGATCCCCAACAGTCACCTTCCTCTAGGAGGAAATACGGCGGATATTAGTTTTTTTCCCCGAAAACAAGGTATTGCGTCCCGAGGTTGAAAACACAACAATGAAGAAAGTGCTTCTTTGACATCCGATCAAGAAAATCAAGGCTTGATTCCTGATAATCAACCAAACCGTGCGCGGCACCCCGAAGCGGTGGTTTTAAAGGGATAAATTCTGGAAATTTCAGTTTTTCCCAATCTCCGGGTGCCGTAAAATCTCTGACATTCTCGCCTAAGGGCTTCTCTTCCAGTCCGAATTCGCGCAAAAAACCCTTGTTGCAGTCTAAAATGTTCTTTTCCTGATCCAGCAGCAAGATAACGATTCGGCTGGCTTGGTCCAAATAATTTTGAAAAATCTCTGGAAATTCGGCGCATAGGCGGTTCTGATGGCGATTGAGCATAAGTCCCCCAAGAAGATTTAAGAATACCTTTTCAATCGGTTTTTTTGACTCTAACCTTTAATCCTATTAAACAGTTTGAAATTTTAGTGCGTTGCGTTAAGATTGACGGATTCGGAAGAAGTCCGTCAACAGAACAAGGATTACACCCTGACCCGGAGGGAAAAATATGGATTTAAGCATCTTCGAGACCTTAGAGGCGCCGCAATTGCGCAGTTATCTGGAATTTCTGCTCTGGCATTACCGGGTGGTGGATGCCTTCTGGTTCCTCTATGTGGCCGAAGCATTTGATCAGCCCACCGCCGAACGAATAAATGAACGGGTCTGGTCCCGCGTCCCTTCAATGGCGGCCAAGGATTTGATCCGGCGTTTCCATATCGAAGAAAAAGGGTTAAAAGGATTTGTCCGGGCCTTGCGCTTCTTTCCCTGGACCCCCTTAGTAGGTTATCAAATTGAAGAAAACGAAAATGAGGTATTCATTACGGTCCCCAAATGCCCTACCCAGGAGGCTCGCTTACGCCGGGGTTTAAACGAATTCGTCTGCAAATTCATGCACCTGGGAGAGTTTCAGAGTTTCGCCCAGGCCGTCGACCCGGCCATCGGGGTGGAATGTCTGTTCGCCCCACCGGATCCTCATCCCGCTGATTGCTACTGCCGCTGGCGTTTTACTTTAGGGTTGGAAAACGGTAACTAATTAGGTTCTGGGCCTTTTTGAAGCAATAAATCAAATATTTTTGATTAGCCTTAGGAGGGGGCGGATGATGGGAATCTTTACGAATCCCGATCACCCGCCCGTTGGGGAGGGAAGAACGCGTTATACGGAATGGTCCAGGGAATGCGACATTCTCATCCTTCGCCGATAAAAGCCTTTTTGCTCGGTTTTCTCCATCTTGGCCGGGTTCATTGCATTTCTATCCTCAGCGACAGGCATCATGGGCTGGATTCCTCCGGGCAGTTGTAATCCCAGGGGAGATTGGAGACCTATTTCCTTTATCATATTAAGAATATCCTGGTCCGATTCCAAGCCCGCGTTCACCAAGCCCTTCTGGGGACATTCCCGACAGGCCTCCAACTCCAAATAGGTAAGGGCCTTCTTCTGCCTTTTTTGACAGGCATTGACCGTCATGGTCGCCTGCAGTCTTTTACAAAACATAACATTCTCCACTTTAAGGTTCTTAATCGAATTTTAGAAAAGTATAACCTCTTTTTCTTGAAAGAAAATGGGGTAAATGCTGTATTTATTGAGAAACTTAGCTGTATTTTTTAGTACCAGGCTTTATTTCCTTCTGCCCTCCCCCGCCGTTTCAATTTACTTGATTCCCCCGGCCTGAAATGCTAACCATCCTCCCAAGATGAAAAACCGTCAGGAACTCCAGCGCTATAAGAATATCTTCCTGTTTTGGTTACCCCTGGAAGTAACCTGGTTGATGATGGCCTTTGAGGGATCCTTCTTAAGTGCCGTCATCGCCCGTTTAGCCGAAGCCAAGTTCAATTTGGCGGCCTTTGGAGTCGCCTTCGCGATAACGCTGTTCATTGAGGCCCCGGTGCTCATGTTGGTCAGCGCCTCCAACTCCCTGGTCCGGAATTGGCAGGACTATATCAAAATGCGCCACTTTTCCCTGGGCTTGATCACCGTGGTAACCGGGGTAATGGGTCTGGGCCTTTGGCCGCCCCTTTTTTATTTCGTCACCCTGAAACTCATCGGCCTTCCAGACCGGGTTGCCCAACTGACCCATCAGGCTTCCCTCATTCTGATTGCCGTCCCCTGGGCCATCGGTTATCGCCGTTTTTACCACGGGATCCTCATCCAGCACGGAAGCACCTGGCTGGTGGCCGCCGGGACTGCAATCAGGCTGACCGCCATGGCGCTAACCGGGATACTGCTCTTCCTTTTCTCCCCCTGGCCGGGTGCCTGTGTGGGCGCTTGGGCCCTGACTACCGGGGTGGTGATTGAATCCCTGGCCAGCCGATTGATGGCCAGAAGAATCATCCGCTGCCTGCGTTCAGGATATCAGGATTCCTTCTCGTCTCCTCGAGTCTTGACCTACCGGGCCATCAGCGCCTTTTATTTCCCCCTGGCCTTGACCTCCATGCTGGCCCTGGGAATTAACCCGGTTATCTCCTATTTCCTGGCTCAAGGACGGATGGCCATCGAATCCTTAGCCGTCTGGCCGGTGCTTCAAGCCCTACTGCTTATTTTCATGAGTTTCGGTTTGTCCTTCCAGGAAGTTACCATCGCCCTTCTGGGAGACCACCTGGAAAATTATCGAAAACTGCTCCGCTTCGCCTTGGGACTGCTGTTCCTGACGGTCGGACTTTTTGCGCTTTTTGGTTTTTCCCCTCTTTCCTTGTTATGGTTTCAACGGGTATCCGGGTTATCCCCGGAATTGGCCTCCTTTGTTCGAATACCCCTTCAAATTCTGGCTCCCCTCCCGGCTCTCTGGATGGCGCTGACTTTCCAACGATCCGTGCTGGTTAACGCCCGCCGCACCGCAATTCTTACCTGGGCTACCGGATTGGACATTCTGCTCATGGTCATCGTCCTGACCCTGGGTATCCATTATTGGACGCTGATCGGTGTGGTTGCCGCCGCTTTGGCCTTGGTCGTGGGGCGATTGGGGTCGATCGCCTTTTTGGCGCGCCCTTTTTCGAATACCATCCTTCAGACCCGCCTTCCGAATAAAAGTTAAACCTTTTACCCGTCCCTGATACTATTTTGTTGTCAAGCTACCACTTAGTGGCATATACTACAGGGTAGCACAGAAAACAAGATTTTTTTCGTCTTTTTATTCCTTTAAGAATCATTGTTTGTTCGACCTCTTGGACGGGTGTCCACAAAATCGGCAGGTTGACCTAAAATCAGGCCTCCGAGACCTTGCAGCCCTATCAAATAGGCGGAGGTACCTCCCCAAAAGGATGAAACGTCAAAAATTATGACCTCCAGGGAGTTCTCAGGGTTTCGAAAAAAAATCGGGAAGTCGCAGAGGGATATGGCCCGACTACTCGGCCTCTCCGTCAAAGCGGTACACAGCTACGAACAGGGCTGGCGAAAAATACCGAGCGGCGTTGAACGGCAGGTTTTTTTTCTTTTTTCCCGGAGTAGAAATATCCAGCACCGGCCCGTAGTCTGCTGGCTGATCAGAAATTGCCCCCCGAATCAAAAACTTCGCTGCCCCGCCTGGGAGTTTCGCTGTGGACACCTTTGCTGGTTCATCAGCGGAACTTTCTGCCGCGGATCCGCCCAAAAAAGCTGGAAGGACAAAATAATGATTTGCCGGAACTGTGAGGTTTTTCAGCCTCTATTCGAGGGGGCCTTAGAGACGCTGGGGGATGACAGCCCCCATAGCCAGTCCGAGCCGGATAAAAACCGCCAACCCCATAAGGATTAACCCCCCAGCCAACACCCCGTAATCGTGGGGTCCCAATTTCAATTCCCGATACCAGGTCCGCGGATAACCGGGATCGAACCCCCGGGACTCCAAGGCCATGGCCAGAAAATTAGTGTAGCGAAGGGCGTAAATCAAGAGGGGAACGGCCTGGGGGATAAAGTACCCGACCCGCCGAAAAATATTTCCTTTATCCAGGTCCAATCCTCGAGAGCGCTGCGCCTCGATGATAGTGGCCCCGGCCCCCACAAAGGTAGGCAGTAAACGCAGGGCGGTAGAAAGCGCAAAAGCTGCCGGATAGGGGACTTTTATCCTTATCAGACCCTGGGTGATTTCTTCGTTTCGCGTAACCGAGAGAAAAAGAATGCCGCTACTGACAAAGGTGACCAGGCGAATTCCCATGGCCAAGCCATACCCCACTGCCTCCCTGCTGATCTGAAACGGCCCTGCCGACCACCAGACCGGAAAATCCTTCAAAGTTAACGGCCAAAGGATACTGCTGAAAATAAACAAAAGTCCTAGCAGCCAACGGAACCGCCACAACCCCTCCCAGGTCTTTGCCGCGACGAATCCCGTCGCTACCACCAGGCTTACTCCAGCCGAATAGAGGGGATGATTGAAGAGCAAGGCTAAGGCAAAGAGGGACGCCAGGGAGGCCAGTTTGGTCCGGGGATCGAGGCGATGGATCAGGGTCTCTCGCTCGGAGTAAAGAAAAAAATTCACGGCCTTATTTCCCGGGCCAGGGCCGCAGCAGTCAGTCCCTGATAATTCAGCCGATTGGATAGCCGCATGATCGGAGGAAGAACCAGGGAGGCTTCCTTCAGGAGCGTCTCCTGCTGGAAAACGGATCGCGTGGCTCCTTCCACCCAGACCTGCCCCTCTCTCAGCACCACACAACGCCGGCAATATTCTGCGGCCACCCAGAGATGATGGGTAACAATCAGGATGGTGTGGCCCTGATGGTTAAGCCGATTTAACATCTCCAGCATTCCCCGCTGATGCCCGTTGTCCAGTCCGGTGGTGGGCTCGTCCAAAATCAAAAGCCAGGGGCGGGCTGCCAGCATGGAGGCCACGGCCAGGCGCTGTCGTTCTCCTTTGGTCAGGGCAAAAGGCTCTCTTTGGTCATATCCTTCCAAACCGACGGCCTCAAGTGCTTCTTGGACCCGCTGCTGAAGGGCTTGGCTCTCCAGGCCCAGCACCCGGGGGCCAAAGCCCACCTCTTCCGCAACGGTTCGGGCAAAAAGCTGGTGATCGGGATTTTGAAAAACATAGCCCACCTCTTTGGCCATATCCGGAGGACTGAAACTTGTGGTCGGCCGGCCTTTCACCAGGACTCGGCCGGCCGAGGGCTTCAGCAGACCATTCAACAGCCTGGCCAGAGTAGACTTTCCAGAGCCATTAGGCCCCAGAAGGGCGATGAATTCCCCTTCCCGGATCTCCAGGGTGACTTGATTAAGGGCCTTGGCTCCCCCCCGGGGATAACGGTATTCGACCCGATCAACCTGTATCAGGGCCTTACCCGTATTCATTCGACCTTCCCTAGGCCCATAATTTTTTTCGGTCGATAAAGGACTTTTCTTCCGAACCAGGGACTCGGCCTCATCGACGGTCAGCGGCCCTTCCGACCAACCCAACAGACGGAACAACTCCATCAGAGCCGGACGTTGCAGCCCCTGCTCCGAAAAAGATCCTTTCCTGAAGAGGTCCTCGGGAATCCCGCTGGTCTTCAGTTCCCCTTCTTGGATGACCCAGAGTCGATCGGCCTCCAAAACCACATCCGGGTCCTGTTCCACCAAAACCAGCGTCTTGCCCAGATTTCGCCAATGATTAATAATTCCATAGACGTCCTGCCGGCCGGCAGGGTCCAAATCGGTAGTTGGTTCATCCAAAACCAAAAAATCAGGTTCCATGGCCAGGACCGCGCCGATGGCCAGCCTTTGTTTTTCCCCCCCGGAAAGGCTGGCCGGTTCCCGCTGCCGCATCTTTTCCAAGCCGACCCACTTCAAATATTTTTGGATCCGGGCGTCCATCTCCCCTTGAGGGAGTCCTATGTTTTCCAGTCCAAAGACCATTTCCAATTCCACGGAGGTCGAAAAAAGCTGGGTCTCAAAATCCTGGAGAACCAAACCGACTCGGCGGGCCATTTCCGAAACTTTGCTCCGGGCCGGGTCCCGGCCTCCGACCATGACCCGGCCCTGATACCTTCCTCGAAAAAAATGAGGAACCAACCCATTTAAGGCAAAACAGAGGGTTGATTTGCCGGCCCCTTCCCTGCCCATCAGGACGGTCCAACACCCCTGGTCCATGGAGCCGCTGATCTTTCGCAGGGCCGGTTGATCCTGTTTTGGATAGGTGAAGGACAGGCCTTCAAGGGTAATGGCCGGGGGCACGGGGGGGTTCCGCTTTAGAGGAGCAGACATCCCAGGATAATAGCCAGTGAAGCCAGCCCGCCGATGGCGCCCGGACCGAACGTGCTGAAGTAGCCGCCGAAAAGTCCAAACAAGGTGGCCAGACAAACCACCCAGGCCCCCAAGGGGCCGGCGATCGGCCGGCCGATTTCCTCTTCGTCCAACACCTCGGGCCAAAAAAGATGAAGGCCATCTTTAATGAAACCGAAAACCGTTGTCAGCAGAACAACCCCGATCCCGCCAGCCACGGTATTATTGATGGTGATGATCTTGGTCAGCACAAGATAAGGAACGATTCCCAAGGCATCCACTACGGTCCCGACGATTATCGCGCAGGCCCCTGCGGAGATAAACGATACCAGAAAATACGTTACCCAGGGTCCAATTCCTCCGGGTTTCCATTCCCGGGTTTTCTGGTGGAAAGGGACCCACTGGGTCCAGAGAGTATAGGGGAGATAGGCCAAAAGAAAGTTGCCCACGAAGCCCCCGGCCGAACCCGGACTCAGGGTCCCTCCCAGCAGATCTCCGATCAGATTCCCGAAGGCTGCACCCCAGGCCCCGGCCGGACCGAAAAGCAGGCCGAAGGGCACGGGAAGAATATTTCCCACCCGGACCTCGGTGATCCCCGGGATCAAGGGAATGGCCGTTTTGAAGGCGATCAGGGCCGCGCCGTATATGGCGGCGCAGACCGCCGTCAGGATAATCATGCGGGTATTTTTCCACATGGAAAAAACGGTTTTCATCCTCAGCTAACCTCGTCAATCGTCAAAAAACGACTCTCCGCACTCAGAGACTTTTAATGCCTGTTTGGCCGGCCCTGCCTCCGAGATGATTTGAAAACACGGGGCCCGGGTTAGAGCCGAAAAAGTCCCGCCGGAGGAAGAGAACCTTTCGCCGAGACCCGAAGGCCACGGAGGCCCAATTCCAGGATAATCAACCCTAGGCTGCGGCCACCCACCCCAATGGGCGGACAACCGCCTATTATTTTACCCTATTTTTTAGGATAATGGTCATACTATCTACCGCCCGGCTGGATCTTTATTTGGACATTATCCCCTCAGGTACGGAACGAGCACCCACGAAGCCTGAAAATCCAGGTTTAAGATCTCCAGACTGGTCATCCTGAGAGAAGCGAAGGATCTCGTCTTTCAGCTCAGGGCCTCCCCGGGGGATTCTTCAGTCGTCACGCCTAGGCGTGACTCCTTCAGAATGACAAAAAACGAAAGACATGAATAATCAATAATCAATGGGTAATTATTAATTGATTGTTGATTATTGGCCATGTTGCAGATCAAAGAAGCCATTTTCGTACTAAACCCCCATGCCAGCCCTGCACAGGTCCTGCGCCGGGGACAGGAACGGGGCCGGGGATTAAGAAGGTTGCTTTTTATGCTTCCAAAAAGATTATAAATAAGGCCAAACAACGGGCTTAAAGGAGCGATTTCATGGCCGGACCTTTACAAGGTTTAAAAGTACTGGATTTCACCACCCTGTTGCCGGGCCCTTACGCCACGATGATGCTGGCCGATATGGGCGCTGAGGTGCTGAGGGTAGTCTCGGGAACGCGCATCGACCTGACCACCATGCTGCCGCCTTTTATCGGGAAAGAGAACATCTCCGCCATTCTGGCTTATCTGGGCCGGGGGAAAAAGTCTCTGACTTTAAACCTCAAAGATCTCCGGGCCGTCAAAATTGTTTACCAGCTTCTCGATGAGTACGACATCCTCATCGAACAGTTCCGCCCCGGGGTAATGGCCAAATTTGGTCTGGATTATGTAACCTTAAAGGAGCGCCAACCCCGCCTCATCTACTGTTCCCTGACCGGCTATGGGCAGACCGGGCCCATGGCCGACCGCGCCGGCCATGACATCAACTACCTGGCCCGGTCCGGGCTGATGGCCTATTCCGGCAGGAAAGAAACCGGTCCGGTCCTGACGGGCATGCAGATCGCCGACATCGCCTCCGGTTCCAATAATTCCGTGATCGGCATTTTGGCCGCTGTGGTTCACCGGCAGCAGACCGGTGAAGGCCAGTACATCGACGTGGCCATGACCGACGGGGTCATGGCCTTTAACGCCATGGTCGGGGCGGCTTTTCTGGCCGACGGCCAAGAACCGGAACGGGAGGGACACCTATTGAACGGCGGGTCCTTATACGATTTCTATGAAACCAGCGACGGCAGCCACCTCAGCTTTGGCGGGTTGGAACCCCAATTTTTTGCCGCCTTTTGCCGGGCCATCGACCGTCCGGATCTGATACCGGGAACGGTCGTGACCACCGACCTTCCCAAAATAAAAAGTGAGATCCGGGAAATCATTAAAACCAAGACGCGCGGGGAGTGGGGGGAGATTTTCAAGAACTATGACGCCTGCGTGGAGCCGGTCCTGACCCTGGCCGAAGCCCTCTCCGATCCCCAGGCCCGGGAAAGGGAAATGGTGGTTGAGTTGCCGCTTCCCGGAGGAGGTTCAGTCAAGCAATTGGCCCACCCGATCAAATACTCGGGAACCGCTCCCGAATACGAACCATATCGGCGTTCCGGCCGGGACCCATACCATCGAGGTCCTGAAAAACCTAGGATACGGGGACGAGGAAATTGCCGAGTTTGAAAAGTCCGGCCTGTTCAGCTAACAGGCTCGGATGAACCCGATTTATCCGGTTCTTGGGGAGAGAGCCTTTTCCCCAACCGATCAGCAGCAAAAGAAAGGAGACCCCCATGGGTGTAAACTTTTTCCGGCGGGATGACCGTGACCCGGGATTTGTGCTTTTTGAGATGTTGAATCTGGAGAGGCTGCTCGGATACGAGGCCTTCAAAGACTTTACCCTGGACGACTTCAAAATGACCCTGGCCGAAGGTTTTAAGGTAGCCCGGGAAGTCATCGGTCCTACCCTGCAGGACGGAGATCAACAGGGATTGACCTATGAGGAGGGCCGGGTAAAGGTCCCGGATTCCTTTCATGACTGCTGGAAAGTCCTGTCCGAGAACGGCTGGTTCAGCCTGTCCGTTTCCCCCCGGTTCGGCGGGCAGGGACTTCCCTTGACGATCTTCGGGCAGGTGGCCGAGTATTTCATCAGCGCCAACTCGGCCATGAAAATTTATTCCGGACTGGCGGTTGGGGCCGGCCACCTGATCGAGAGTTTCGGGACAGAAGAGGAAAAGGCCCTTTTCTGTGAAAAGATGTATAACGGCATCTGGGGCGGGACCATGTGCCTGACCGAGGCGGATGCCGGCAGTGATGTGGGACACATCAAAACCAAGGCCACGCCGGACCCTTCTTCCGAAACGGGCCGTATCTATAAAATCGAAGGAACCAAACGTTTTATCAGCAGCGGGGAACAGGACCTGACCGAAAACATCATCCACCTGGTCCTGGCCCGGATCGAGGGCGTCCCCCAGGGGACCAAAGGCATCAGCCTCTTCATCGTACCCAAGATCTGGGTCAATGCGGATGGATCGTTGGGAGAACCCAACGATGTCTTCTGTACCAACATCGAACACAAGATGGGATTGCACGGCTCCGCCACCTGCGGTCTGAGCTTCGGGGAAAACGGACGCTGCCGGGGCATCCTTCTGGGCGAACCTCAAACCGGCATGTCCAAGATGTTTCAAATGATGAATGAAGCCCGCCTGGGGACCGGTCTCCTGGCCCTGGGGGTGGCTTCAGCCGCCTACGATGCCGCCCGGAGCTACGCCAAAGAACGGGTCCAGGGACCGCTTTTCAGTAATCGATCAGGTCCCCGAGTGCGGATCGTCGAACACGAGGACGTCCGTCGTATGCTCCTGACCCTCAAGGCCGGCACGGAGGCCATGCGGGCCTTCATCCTGAAGCTCTATTACCTGACGGATGTCTCCCGGTTCGACCCGGAGGAAGCTGTCCGGCGGGAGGCCGGTCAGACGGTGGATTTGCTCACCCCGCTGGTCAAGGCCTATTGCTCCGATTTCGCCTACCTGCTTTGCCGGGAGGCCATCCAGATCATGGGGGGCGTGGGCTACTGCCGGGAATTCCCCGTTGAGCAGTATGCTCGGGACGTGAAAAGCGCCTCGATCTATGAAGGTACGACCTATATCCAGGCCCTGGATCTGGTGGGTCGGAAGCTGATGATGTCCGGAGGCGCCGTGTTCCAGGATTGGCTTGGAAAATTGACCGGTTTTGCCCAGGCCAACACGGAAGATCCCGACTTGGCCAAGGATTTTACCCTGCTCCTGAAGGCCGGCGGGGTGCTGGGCGATTATGCCGGCCGCTTCCTGGCGTACTTTCAGGAAGGCCGACTGGGGTTGATCCCCTTATCGGCCACCCGTTTCCTGGAATGCATGGCCGAGGCGGTGATGGCCCGGGAGCTGCTTGAACAGGGGCTGGTGGCCCGGGAGAAGCTTAAAAATGTGGATCCCCAATCGGCCCAGGGGATCTTCTACCGGGGGAAGATCGAGACCGTCCGCTTCTTCTGCCGTCAGATCCTGCCCAACGTCTTCTCCCGGCAGGTGGCCCTGCAGCAGGAGGATACTTCGGCCCTCGATATTCCGGAGGAAGCGTTTTGAGGAGCGAAGGGACTGAAACGAAGGGTTAGTCCAAAGGCACCCAGCGGTGGGTGATCCCCTGGGGCCTTACCTGGACGAGAAGAAAACCGTATTCCGCTTTTCCGAAATTATATTTACTGTAGAGCCTGGCGCCTCCTCCGGCGGTAATGACGTACTGGGTGCCGTCGATGTCCATTTCATCATAGAGATGGATATGCCCGAGTAAGACCAGGGGCACTTTGGCTTTTTTTATTAAATCCAATACCAATCCGCCCTGCCCTCCTTTTTGATCGTCGATCATGGCGTGAACGCTCCAACGGCCTACTGCCGGAGGGTAATGGAAGGCTACCAGACAGGTTTTTTGGCTGGTGAGCGCATGCCGGGCTAAGGCCAAGGCCTCCGCTGTGAACTTTCCACTTCCGTTATCCAAGCCGATGAAACGGATATCCCCCAGGTCGAAATACCAGTTAGCTTCTCCCACATATTGGCGATAGATATCGTGCCCGGCACGGACGTCATGATTTCCCGGAAGGTGCACTATCGGGATATCCAGTGCGGCGATCTGTTTACTATAGTTTTCATATTCGACCGGGTCCCCACTTTTTACAAAATCTCCCGTATGGAGGATAAAAAGAGGATGGAGACTCTTGACCCGGGTTAACAAGCGGGCGTAAACGTCCGCACCGTCCCGGCTGTCCCCCAGGGCCACGAAATCAAATCCGTTTCTGACTTCGGTCTGTTTAGCCAAAATCGCCTTGATGTTCTGGTCCAGAGATAACGGAGCCGCCCAGACCCAGGCGGCGGTCCAGGTGAAGAGGTTCAGAATGAGTAACGAAACCAGGGTGATAGTTCTTTTTGGCATTTGAAACAGGCCTCCATTTAATTCGTATTTCTGTTTTATTAGAAAAAATTCTTGAGAATCACGGTAATTGAGTATAGAAATTAATTCAAATGGAATTTTTCAACCAAAGGATTTTATCCAGGCGCTGGCTTTTAATCACTGGATTTGCCTTAAAATCCAATCCTTCTCAATCGACCGGGAATTCTTTCCAGGGTTGTTTTTTAAGTTGACCTTATGAATAAAACCCACCGGCCAAGGGGGCGGATTTACACTCGGCACGAACAGATGGGGATGATGATCCTGATCATCTTCCTGGGATGTTCAACCAGGCTGTTCGCCCAGACCCCGTTCCGGATAAACTTTCAGGCCGAGGAGATCGGCAAGCTGCCTTCAGGTTGGATATCGTGGGACGAGAAAAGCGCCAACCGGGTCTATACGGTCCAGGCAGAGAATGGCAAACGGTTTCTCCATGCGGACGCCAAGGGTACGAGAGACCAACTGGGCTACGAACGTCCCTGGGCCCTGCGGGAATTTCCCCTGTTGCAATGGCAGTGGCGGGCCGTGGTTTTCCCGGTTAACAGCAACGAACGGGAAAAAAGCCGAAACGACAGCGTCCTCGGTCTGTACGTGGTTTTCGGCCATTGGCCCTTTATCAAAACGATCAAATATATCTGGAGTGACGCGCTTCCGGCCGGGACCACCTTTGCCTCCCCGTATTCCTCGACGACCAAAATCGTAGTGGTTCGTAGCGGACGGTCCCGCCAGGGGGCCTGGGTGAACGAAAGGAGGAATGTGCTTGCCGATTATCGCGAGCTCTACGGCGAGGCCGAAAGAAGTCCGACAACCTCCGGATTGGCGGTATTAACCGACTCGGACGATACCCAATCGCACGCCATTGGTGATTATGCCGAAATACAGGTTTTAACCCTCGAGGGAAATAAATCAGTCAACCCGTGATTTTAAAAAAAAGGAGGAGGAAAAAGAGATGCGTTTGAAAATTTATTTATTAGTGACTTTGGTTCTGGTTTTGGCTCTGGGAATGGGTTGCAGCAGCAGCGGCACGAACAGCGGAGGAGACGCTTCCTCCACATTAATCGGCACCTGGAAATTGACCAATTCCAATGGGAATTTTCCTCCAACCATTGTCTTCAATTCAAATGGAACCGGCTCTTACCAAGGGAGTATCAATTCAAACTTCACCTGGACTCAATCGGGGACCCAGGTAACGATTTCTACGGGATCCGCCCAGCCGGCCACTATTAATCTGACCGCCACGGCGGTCAATAGTTTCACGCTGAATTCAGGAGGGGGGTCGGCTACTTATAACCGGGCATAACTTGCAGAAGGTAATTAACCTGGATGTTGCAAAAGCCGAGGAGGCCTCAGATCCGAGGCGTCAAGGGCGAAGCTGTATACGTATACCGCGAGCCCTTGACAACAAAGGAGATGAGGCCTCACACGGCTTTCCCGGAGGGTAAAAAACAGGGTGGAACTTGATGAAAACTATAGTTCACCCCAGGTGAATTTCTTAAAAGAAAGAAAATTCCCGGGGAACCCCCATGGATATTAGCCCATATAGTTTTCCGCCCTGTTTTTTATGCAATGTGCAGGTTAATTCAGGCCGGGCTTTATTATTATTAAACCGGCCTGAATTATTACTATTTCTGCAAGGGACCCTGTCTTCCTCCTTATGGGAGGATATTTAAAATACCAATCGTCAAAACATACTCTAAAGGTCAAATTGTTTTGCCAAAAGAAATACGAAATAAAATGGGTGCTACTCCAGGTAAATCGCTATCCGTTAAATGGGTGGACGATCATGTGGAAATCCGAGCGCTTCCGGACGATCCCATCGAATTCCTCACCGGCTTTTTAAGAGACCGGCCGGGGTCCTTGGCTGACGAATTGATCGAGGAAAGGAAAAAGGCTATCAGCGAGTCCGCTCTCTGTTGATGGCCTGCCGGGATCAATCCCTCAATGGCTATATGAACCAGATCAATCTGGGGGAAGTCTATTATTTGGTAATCCGCCGGTCCGGCCTGCCGGAAGCGAAAATATTTCTTGAAAACTTCCTGCGTCTACTCATTGAACTTGTCCTCCCCGACAGCGACCTTATCTGGAAAGCGGCAGAAATCAAGGCCCGGCACCCCATTTCTTATGCCGATTGCTTCGCCGCCGCCACGGCTATCCGCTTCCAGGCCTCCATCCTCACCGCGGACCCCGAATTCAAAAAATTGGGTAGTCTTGTGACAGTGGAATGGCTATAGCGAGGTTTT
The DNA here is from genome assembly GCA_963743305.1 of uncultured delta proteobacterium. GTDB lineage: Bacteria > Desulfobacterota > RBG-13-43-22 > RBG-13-43-22 > RBG-13-43-22 > CAVQSS01. Next base: position 144,598 of record CAVUPH010000007.1, on the reverse strand, counting down.
CTGTCGGCCTGGGAATAACCTAGATAGCTTCAGCCATGGACGGCAAAAAGAGAACTGATATCCAACCGGGAATTCGGGTTCAGGTAGTGCAGAAACAGGACCAGGGTTCCGGGAAACTGACCGAAGGAATCGTCCAGGAGATTCTCACCCACTCGCCCACTCACCCCCACGGGATAAAAGTGCGACTGATCGGCGGGCTGGTCGGCCGGGTTAAGGTCATACTCTCCGAATAAAAAATCATGCCTACCCTTGGTATTCTTACCTGTGAGATACTCGAACTGGAATTCGCGCATCTGCTGGTCTCGGACCCGGAAATCACCCGGGTAACCGTGGTCGAGAATGATTACTCCCGAACGTTGACCGCCCTGCTGGAAGAATCGGGCCTCCGTCCCCGACGGATAAAAGGATCCGAAGAATTTGTTCGAGATGCGGATAACGGGTTGGAGGTGCTGATCCGGGTCCTGGAACTAGGCCTGCACAGCCGGAAACGTCTGCTCCAGGAAGGGCTGGCCGCGGCGGCAAAGGAAATGGGCCCCCGGGTGGATGCCCTCCTGCTGGGCTACGGCCTCTGCGGCAACGCCCTGGCCGACCCGGCGGCCTTGCTGGCCGATTCCGGAGTGCCGGTATTTATTCCCTGGGATGAGGATCACCCGGTGGATGACTGCGTAGGGCTGATCATCGGCGGGCGGGAAAACTATTACCAAGAGCAGTGCCGGGTGGCCGGGACATTCTTCATGATCCCAGGCTGGACCCGGCATTGGAAAAACATCTTCAGAAAAGAGGCGGGCGGCTGGAGCGAGGAATTGGCCGGCCGCCTCTTCAGCGACTCCGGTTATGAACGTTCCCTCCTCATACCCAACGGCCTCCTTTCCGAGAAAGCCATGCGAGACAATATCGAGGAATTCAATCGGATGTTCGGCTTCCGGACCGAGACTCGGCCGGGGTCACTTGACCTGCTGAGAAAAGCCTGGAATGCAGCCAAACAATCGTTGCCGGGATGATCCTATGCTAAGGGATACCCTCTGGTCCCTCAACCCCCTGCTGAACACCAACTTAGTTTAAGGTAAATAGGCCCAGGCCTTCCTCAGTTCGGCGTCCATGTCGCCCATCATGTCGTCCAGTTCGGCTTTGGCCACGGGCCAACTCTTTTCATCGGCCTGCTCCAATTCCTTCAACTTGGCCTGGGCCCTTTCATGTTTCTGAATGAAGGGATCCAGGGACAGATTCGGTTGGTTTTCGTTCCTCTGCTGCATCTTCAATTTGATTTCGGATAGGGTTTCGTGGAATTTAATCATTTGGGCTTGTACTTGGGCTCTGTATTTTTCCTTTTCCTCCATGGTTTTCTCCCTTCGCTAACTGGTTTTTTCCCTTAGTAGATTTCAATATAATACCGGCCGATGGGGAAAAAGTAAATAGTCGGAAGTGGGTATTTCGAGGTGAATCTTATCCCTCCGATACCTGCAGGGCCGCTTCGACCAGCCGCTCCACCGTTATCCCGAACTGTTGATAGAGAATCTTGTAGGGAGCCGAGGCGCCGAAGTGATCGAGGCCGATGATTCGGCCCTGGTCCCCCACGTAGCGTTCCCAGCCCTGGGGGCTGCCGGCCTCGATCGACACCCGGGCCTTGACGGTCGGGGGCAGCACTTCATCCCGATAGGATTGGGGCTGACGATCAAACAATTCCCAGCTCGGCAGACTGACCACCTGGACCGTTTTCCCCCGGGCCTCCAGTTGGGCCGCCGCTTCCAAAGCCAGAGACAGCTCGGAGCCGGTCCCGATCAGGATGATCGCCGGCTTTTTCCCCTCCAATCTATTGACGACATACCCGCCCCGGGCCAGGCCGGAAGCCGGATTCGTCCGGGTCCGGTCCAAGGTCGGGACATTTTGCCGGGTCAGGATCAGGGCAACCGGTCCATCGAGCCGGATGGCCTGACGCCAGGCCTCGGCCGTTTCGTTGGCATCGGCCGGGCGGATGACCGTCAAGTTGGGAACGGAGCGGAGGCCGGCCAATTGTTCGATAGGCTGATGGGTCGGGCCGTCCTCACCCAAACCGATGCTGTCGTGGGTAAAGACATAAATCACCTTCAAACCCATCATGGCCGCCAGCCGCATGGGCGGCCGCATGTAATCGGAGAAGATCAAAAAGGTGGCTCCATAAGGGATCACGCCGCCATGCAGGGCCATTCCGTTCAGGATCGAACCCATACCGTGTTCCCGGACGCCGAAATGGATATTGCGCTGATCGAACTGCCCACTGGTAAAATCCTGGGAGCCGGCGATCAACGTTTTTGTGGAAGGGGCCAGATCGGCCGAGCCGCCAAGCAGATACGGAATCCGGGCGGCGAGGGCGTTCAGCACCTTGCCCGAGGTGTTGCGGGTGGCCGTGCCCTGGGGATCGGCCGGGAAGGAAGGGATGTCTGCGTCCCAGCCTTTCGGCAGTTCACCCCGGAGGGTCTGTTTGAATTCACGGGCCGGTTCCGGGAAAAGCTGTTCATACGAATGCTCCAGGGAGGACCACTCGTTTTCGATTTTCTTCCCCTGATCTACCGCTTGCCGAAAAACCGCCAGCGCCGGTTCGGGCACGCAAAACGAGGGTTCCGCCGGCCAGCACAAGTTGGCCTTGGTCAGGCCTACTTCCTCCACCCCCAAGGGTTCCCCGTGGGCCGAGGCCTTATTCTGCTTGTTGGGACTTCCCCAGCCGATCATCGTCCGGACGGCGATCAGGGAAGGGCGTTGCGTTTCCTTTTGGGCGGCCTGGATGGCCCGGGTGATGGCCTCCAAATCATTGCCGTCTTCCACCTGCTGCACGTGCCATTCATACGCCTCAAACCGCTTCAGCCGGTCTTCGGTGAAGGCGATGCCCGTACCACCCTCGATGGAAATATGATTATCATCGTACAGATAAATCAGCTTGCCCAGCTTCAGGTGTCCGGCCAGGGAGGCCGCCTCGTGAGACACCCCTTCCATCAAATCGCCGTCGCTCACAATCCCGTAAGTATAATGGTCCACCAAGGGGAAACCGGGACGATTGAAACGGGCCGCTAAAAAGGCTTCGGCCATGGCCATCCCCACCCCATTGGCCAAACCCTGCCCCAAAGGACCGGTGGTGGTTTCCACTCCGGGGGTATGACCGTATTCCGGGTGTCCCGGAGTCTTGCTGCCCCATTGGCGAAAGGCTTTCAAATCGTCTAAGGTCAGACCATAGCCGGTCAGAAAAAGAAGGCTGTAAAGCAGCATGGACCCATGACCGGCCGAAAGAACAAACCGGTCCCGGTCAAACCACTTCGGGTTGGCCGGATTGTGCTTCAGAAAGCGCGTCCAAAGCACATAGGCCATGGGCGCCGCCCCCATGGGCAACCCCGGGTGGCCGGAGTTGGCCTGCTGTACGGCATCGGCGCTCAACATTCGGATGAGATTTATGGATAACGTATCGATTTCATTTTTTATAAAAGCATTATTGGTCGGTTTCATCCGGAAATTCCCCCTATCTGACTTCTTTGGATTCTTGCTAATCTCAAGCCCCTGGCAAAAATGATTTAATCAGCCGCCGGGTAATCTGTCAAGGTCCGAATGAAATATCCCCCAAATTCGACTTTTTAGTTTTTTTTTGGTATATTATATGTTGTATAATATATCTAATTAATCATTGTTTCACTCCTCGCAACAACTTAAACGATAAAAAAATTGTATTTTCAGGCTTGGGTTGGCCCGCCGTGGGCCAAAGGGGGTTTATATGGAAATGTGCTACATATCCAGGTCCCTTCCGTCCATCCTCACCCTTGGTCTTCTTTTTTGGGGACTGACCGTCCCCGGTCCTGGAGACCTGGGAGCCGCCGCGGCGGGGGGCCCGGTAATGGGCGGTCCCTGCAAATACAAGAGTTACCCAGGCCGAGCCCAAATCATCTCCATCCAACCGATAATCTCACCCGAAAAAACCGAAACAACGTTTGAGGTAAGGTACTCTTTTCAACCCGAGGGTAAAATTATCGAACCCTTCGCCCAAACGGAAGGGAGGATATTTTTGCTGACCATGAAAAACGGAACTTATCTCAGTAAAAAATTCCTTGAAAAATACAAAATCGAAACGGGCCGTATTTTTGAGTGCCTGCTGCAGGTCATCATCCAGGGGACCTGCACCCCGACCCTGTTTGAGTTGGCCGGGATTGACCTGAGCGACTACGGAACCAGATAATTTAATTTAAAACCTTCCATCGGGAGAATGCCCATGAAAAAAGCAGCCCTTTATTGGATAATGGTTTTGCTGGTTTTGTCCAGCCTCTCCTCCGTCCAGGGCCAGGAGAAACCGGCCCCGGATTTCGAAATCAAAAACGCCTCGATCATGCGTCCCGATCCGGAGACCCTGCTGGAGTGGATCCGGCAGTATAAGTCCACGCCGTTGGCCCACCTCGATGCCGGAATTCAAAAAAACCTCCGCCTGCTGAGAGACGCCAACCTGGGGACTTCGCTGAGCCTGCTCAGCCATCTGAATTATGTTCCCGCTGAGCGGAGACAGGGTAGCTGCGGCAATTGCTGGAACTGGGCCGGCACCGGGGTCCTGGAGATCGCCCATCACGTTCAAAACGGGGTGTCCGACCGCCTTTCCACCCAATTCCTGAACTCCTGTAAACTGGACCAATATGCCTGCTGCGGCGGGACCCTGCAGATGTTCGCCGACTGGTACCGCCAGCGGGGGATCGCCGTACCCTGGACAAACGGCAACGCCCTTTTCGCGGATGCGGACCGGCAATGCGAAGCCGGTTCGAGTTTGGTCTCCTGCGGCTCCATCGGCACTACTCCGAATTACGTCATCAATTCCATATCCCCGGTTACCGTCCCGGTGTCGTCGAACCAATCAACGAGTATCACCAATGTCCAGAATGTATTGAATCAGAGCAAAGCCATCTGGTTCGGTTTTTTTCTGCCCAACCAGGCCGCCTGGAATACCTTCTTCGACTTTTGGAACAACCAGGGGGAAGACGCGGTTTTCGACATGGGCGCTCATTGCGGGGCCATCTACAATCCCCAAGGGGGAGGAGGGGGGCACGCCGTCGTCCTTCTGGGATACGACGACGGATCCGCCAACCCCTCCTGGCTTCTGTTGAACAGTTGGGGGACCGGCGCGGGGGGAAATCGCCCAAACGGCCTGTTCCGTATCAGAATGAACCTGAATTACGACTGCCAGTACTATTACAACGCCCAACCCTTAGGCGCCTTTTTCTGGCAGACCTTGGATGTTCAGCTCAGCGGCGGCGGATCACCGACCTGTACCTATTCCATCCAGGCCTCCAACCAGGATTATGGTGACAGCGGCGGACCAGGGACCCTGACCATAAACACCCAGAGCGGCTGCCCCTGGACGACCACCAGGGACGTGAACTGGATCACCTTTACCTCCAATACCTCCGGAACCGGTCCCGGGACCGTTACTTATTCCGTCTCCCCGAATTCGGGCATCCTCAGAACCGGAACTATTACGGCCGCGAGCAAGTCTATTGCCATCTCTCAGACCGGCTCCGGGACCCTTACCAATCTGCTGAAAAATCCGGGATTTGAAAACGGCGACGACGGCAACTGGATCGATAACGGGTTCATTTTCTGGGTCGTCCCCTGCCCGGCGGGAGTCAATTGCGCCTTTCAGGGAAACTGGCTGGCCTGGCTGGGAGGATACGATGATGCCTTGGATTACATGTTTCAGGAGGTGACCATTCCGGCTGCGGCCACCAAGGCCACCTTAAAGTTCATGTATGCCATCGATACCTGGGAGAATGACGGGTTCAGTTGGGATTACCTGAACGTGGAAGTAGCCCGTGCGGATGACATCTATGTCTATCAGGACCTGCTGATCTTAAGCAACCTCGATTGGACCGATTTCTGGAAGTCCTCCCCCGGCCTGGAAATTCCCTCCCAATTTTTCGGAATACCTATCATCATCAGTTTCCACGCCAAAACGGACTGGGCGAACATAACCAGTTTTTACGTCGACAACCTGACCCTGACCATAGAGACGGCAAACCTGCTATATTCGCATCGACTGGGGTTGCCTCTGATCCTGAGAAAGCCATGACGAAGGGACAGGGCGAATCCTGGAAACCCAAGCGGGGGGATAGTACGTCTGACCTAACATTTAAAAGAAAGAAAGGAAACCTCCCATGGCGCATAATCCGGTGAGATGGTTTGAGATTTATGTTCAGGATATGAATCGGGCCAGGAATGTTCTACGAAAACGTCTTCGAAGTGAAGCTGGAACGGCTCAATACCCCGGACGTTGAGATCTGGAGTTTTCCGATGCAGATGGATCAAATGGGGATCTCGGGGGCTTTGGTCAGAATGGAGGGCTACCCGTCCGGGGGCAACAGCACCATCGTCTACTTCGCGTGTGAGGATTGCGCCGTTGAAGAGGGCCGTGCTGAAAAGCTCGGCGCCAGGATTCAAAAGCGCAAAACCTCCATAGGCGAGTATGGATTCATCTCCCTCCTATACGACACCGAAGGGAACATGATCGGCTTGCATTCCATTTAATTGAGGTTATTGCCTAAGGCGCCTTCCTCGTCTCGGGCCTTGGACTATGGCAATGGGACAGGATATAGACCCAGTAGCGATCCAGTACGATAAGATAGCCAAAGAATATGCCGAAGCCTTCTCCGGGGAACACGAAAAGAAACCGAAAGACCGGGAAATTCTCCGCCGCTTCTCGCAAGAAATCGGGCATAGAAAGCCGGTCTGGGATTTCGGCTGCGGTCCCGGTCAAACGGCCGACTATCTGAAAAACCTTGGTCTTGAAATTTCCGGGCTGGATCTATCGGAAGGAATTCTGGAACAGGCCAGATCAATTCACCCGGAGATACACTTCCAAAAGGGCAATATTCTTGCGCTTGAATTTGCAACCGACTCCATAGCCGGTGTTGTCGCCTTTTACGCTGTCGCCCATTTCACAAAGGAACAGGTTGGGCTGGCCTTCCGTGAAGTTTTTCGGGTATTACAGCCGGGCGGTGTATTCCTTCTCACCTACCACGTTGGGGAGGAGACCATCCACTTAGACGAGTTTCTCGGCCAGAAAATCGATATAGATTTCAGGTTTTTTCCCACCGATTTCATTGCCAGTGGCCTAAAGAACAGCGGATTTGAAAAGATAGAGGTTATCGAAAGGGAACCCTATCCCGGGGTGGAGTACGAAAGCCGAAGAGCCTATGTGTTTGCCGTAAAACCGGCCGGGCCAAAATTGTCCTAGCCAATTAGGAAAGGAGCAAGATAAAGGATCAAGCCGTGGAAAGGGCTGCGGCAGCAACCCGGTAACACGGCCCAACGAATATGGATTCAAAATAGACCTGAGGTGATCGAATGGAAATCAGGGCCAATAACGCCGAGTTGAACGGACGCATCTGCGATCAGGTTGAACGACGGGTTAGACGGTCACTACATTCTGTCATTCGCTAAAATGGAACTTCCGCCTCTGAAACGTGCACGGGCATCCACGGGTACTCCTCCGTGTTCGAGATGAAGTCAGGGTTGGAAGCATCCAGGGGCCGCCAAAACTCAGCAGGGTAATCTTCCTGGACGGGCGTCCACAAATTGCTATAGCCAAAATCCCACCACTGACGGTCTTCATCGTCCCTCTGGGTCGCAGAAATCGTGCAGGAGTTGAGCAGCTTTCCTCGAGCAAGTTGATCCTCGGAGAGTAAATCCGTTTCTTCGTCGATTTGCTTAAGCAATTCCTCGAATTGGCTTCTTACCTCAGCATGTCTTTTACCTAGTGTCTTTTTGCTAAACGTGAATCTGAGCCGTTTTTGAAACTTCGGTTTAAAGTCCTTGGGCATCGCCACATAAGTCACCGATTCTGAAAGGAAGATTACAGACGTTGAGAGACCGCCATAGGATTTAAGAACATCCAACGGGCGTATGTTAATTACTTTATAACTTATCCGTTTTGCCCAAGAATTTTGCGATAGTATTGGTGGAAAATAGCGCATGTCAATCCTTACCCAGTTGTTGTCGACGCTTTGTGAGAAGGATAACTTAGCCCGCTGGGTACCAATGGAACGCAGGGCAGAATACCATTCATCATCAGTGTTCGAGGGAACCCCTTGGTCACACCGAACAATATCAACCAAAGTCTTCTCAACGGTAGCAAGAACCTGATTAGCGTTCTGTTTCACAACCTCTACGTCATCCGCCTTGATGGGTCTAAAGTGCGCTAATGCATTTCTGATATTTCCGATTTCTTGGAGCTTTAGAGTCACTACGTTTTTTGCCGCCATGAAATATGGTTTGAAATACTTCCAATAGGAATCGTGAATGACCAGTCTCACCAATTCTCCGCTCGTCAGATGCATAAGAGGGGAGTTGATTGGATAACTGAGATAACCAAATGCCCTGTTTTGTTCTATTCGCTGCCTTGCTAAAGCCTGAATTGAAGTCTTACTGTTTTCATCGCTTGAGATTTCGAGGGCGTCCCAATTTTCACCGAACTCATTCTTAAGCACTACATAGACAAATATTCGCAACGCATTCTCAACTCGAAATAGGAGTGATAGTGCCTCATAGTAGTGAATGAAGATCCAATTATCAGGTATGGTTAGGGTTCCATCCTGGTTTTTTAAGTATCTACGCCACTCCATATACCCTCCAGCTTGCTACTGTGAGCGTCTCGTTTGCCACATATCAGTCATTTTATCTATGTTCAGGATGAGAAGCACGCCTTAGCGCCTATGCTCAATCTATTTGATGGGGTGGAATATAAATAACTGTGATGCCTTTGCGTTTCCGGTTTTCGAATTCGAAGGCCAGTTCTATCTTCGAACCATTGGGCCCCGACCTGTGGAATACCTCCGTTGGGTACCGAAACAGGCTTACCGGCATATTTTTCCTTTAAACGGTGATAAATAGGAAGGGTCGTGAGGCGGCGGGCCTCAACCGCTCGGCCTATGGGAAATTAGTAAAGGACCTGGAAGGAGTCGTCAAATGGAAAGAAAATCGCAATGACCATATTATTTTACATACTTTTGTATTGCAAATTATTCTTAACCTTGATAATGTACGTTGATGATAAAAGCCACCTTTGAGTGGGATGAGGAAAAGGATAAGGAAAATCAGGCGAAGCACGGGATTTCTTTAGCGGTAGCTCAGCGGGCGTTTCTGGATCCTCATCGTGTTATCGCAGAAGATGTGACCCATAGCTCCGAAGAAGACCGCTATTACTGTATGGGACGGGTCGGCGAGGGCATCTTGACCGTCAGGTTTACCTACCGTGGCCATGTGATTCGCATCTATGGCGCAGGGTACTGGAGAAAAGGAAAGAAACTTTATGATACCGAAAACAAAATATTCTGAAGGGCCGATAGGAAAATTACGGGTTGTGGACGATTTCCTTCCTCCCCCGGATCAATTGGTATTGAAGGAAGACAATTTAAAGGTCACCATCTCATTAAAAAAATCGAGCATCGATTTTTTCAAAGAACAAGCCAAGAAGCATAAAACTTCCTATCAAAAAATGATTAGAGAAGTAGTGGATTGGTACGCTTCACATTATAATAAGACGGCCTAATCGGGTAAAGGGAGGTTCTCTCCTTCCCCTACGCTCCGGGTTGATTTCATTATCGCTATTTCCTCTTGATCGGGTCATTTTCCTGTCCTATACTTTTCCGTTATGAAACGAAAGGATTTCCAGGCGGCCTACCTGACTACCTATGAAAAGGGCCTCTTCCCCGGCCGGATCGCCGAGGCCGAAGCCATCCTCAAAGAATGCACCCTCTGCCCGAGAAAATGCAGGACCGACCGGACCGCCGGCGAGCAGGGTTTCTGTCGAGCCGGCGGCCTACCTGAAATCTCCTCCTACGGCCCGCACCTGGGGGAAGAAAAACCGCTGGTGGGCCGCTATGGGTCGGGCACGATCTTTATGACCCATTGCAACCTGGGCTGCATCTTTTGCCAGAACTACGAGATCAGCCGCCTGGGGGACGGCCAGGCTGTTTCCTTCGAGCAGCTTAGTCGGATCATGGTTCACCTGCAGGAGATCGGCTGCCATAACCTCAACTTCGTCAGCCCCTCTCATTTTGCCGCCCAGATCCTGAAGGCCCTCCCCCCGGCCGTCAAAAAGGGTCTGTCCGTGCCCCTGGTCTACAACACGGGCGGCTACGACTCGGTCGACACCCTGCGGCTTCTCGATGGGGTCTTCGACATCTACATGCCGGACTTCAAGTATACGCGGGGGGACATCGCGGCCCAATACTCCCAGGCGCCCGACTACCCGGAGGTGATCACGGCGGCCTTGAAAGAGATGCATCGCCAGGTGGGCGACCTGGACCTGGACGAGGAAGGGATCGCCCTCCGGGGATTACTGGTCCGGCACCTGGTCCTGCCCGAAGGGCTGGCCGGCACCCGGGAGGCCATGCATTTTCTGGCCACGGAGATTTCAAAAAACACCTATGTCAACCTGATGGATCAATACCGCCCCTGCGGGGACTTGATCCCTCCGGACTCTCCCCTGCGCCGCCGCCTCACCCGGTTGGAGTTTCAAGAGGCGGTCCGGATGGCCAAGGAAGAAGGCCTCTACCGAATCGATTCCGAATTATGATTGGGGAAATATGAAAATACTCAAAAAGCTTGTACCGCGTTTCCTGCTTTATTATCTGGCCTTCTCCCCGGGGTTCATTGCCTTATCCGGCCTCTTCTTCGGAGGATGCGCCACCCTCCCGGATGCCTCCAAAATTATCAGTTCATTCCCTCCCGGCAGTAAACCGCCGCGTATCGCTTCGGCCCGCGGCTGGCTCTCTCCTCGTCGGGGCGAGGCCCTCATCGAACGCCTAAAGCGCTCGGCCGATCCGACCGATGTCCTGGAGCGCCAGGCCGCGGTCAACGAAGCCATGAGCGGAAGCCCCCTCATCAAGGGAAATAGGGTCGAACTGTTGGTCGACGGGCCTGCCACCTACGCCGCCATGCTCAAGGTGATCCAGGACGCCAAACACCACGTCAATATGGAAACCTTCATCTTCGAAGACGATGAGGAAATGGGCCGCAAGCTGGCCGATCTTTTTATACGGAAACAGGCGGAAGGCGTCCAGGTGAATCTCATCTATGACAGTGTGGGCAGCCTGACCACTCCGGCTGTTTTTTTTCAGGATTTACGGGACAAGGGGATCAATGTGGTCGAATTCAATCCCGTAAACCCGATCAAGGTCAAGAAGAAATGGAGGGTGACCCTGCGGGATCATCGGAAGATCCTGGTCGTGGACGGCAAGATCGCCATTACCGGAGGGGTGAACATCAGCCAGGTTTATTCCAGCCGGTTTTCCGGAGGTGAACCGGAGGACGAAACGCAATTCTCCTGGCGCGACACGGACATCCAGGTAGAGGGGCCGGCCGTGGCCGAGTTTCAGAAAATTTTTCTCCGGGCTTGGGAAAAGCAGCAAGGTCCTCCGCTTTCAGAAAGCGAGTATTATCCGAAATTGAAGGAAGAGGGCCGGGAACTGGTGCAGGTCCTGGCGACCACACCGGGTGAAAAGGGCCGAACGACTTTCGTCATGTATATCTCCGCCATCTCCTTCGCCGAGCGGTCCATTCACCTGACGAATTCCTATTTCGTTCCCGACTCACAGATGATACGCGCCCTGAGAGACGCTGCCCGGAGCGGCGTCGATGTTAAGATCATCCTGCCCAAGACGAGCGATGAAAAGCTGCCCTGGTACGCCGGCCGGTATTATTACGACGAACTGCTGGAGGCTGGGGTGAAGCTCTATGAATTCCGCAACGCCGTCCTGCACGCCAAAACCGCGGTGATCGATGGCGTCTGGTCGACCGTCGGGTCCACCAACCTGGACTTTTTGAGCTTTTCCCAGAACTTTGAAGTAAACGCCGTCATCCTGGGCCGCAATTTCGCCTTGGAAATGGAAGCATTGTTTGCCAAGGACCTGGAGCAGTCGGAACCGGTTTCACTGGAAAAGTGGAAACAGCGGCCCTGGCTTGACCGTCTCCGAGAATGGTGGGCCCATCTTTTTGCCTACACACTGTAGATTCTTACATCCATTATGAGATTGTTAGTAAAATTGAACAATTACGGGATTAGCCTGGCCCGACCCTCAACTTACAACTTACCTGATCCCCCAACTTAAAATTGGAGAATTAAAGGGCCTTGACATTGGGTTTGTCCTTATATAACATTTTGGTATACAAAAAAGGAGGTGCCGTCTATGGCTAAAACCGCCATGACCCATGCCCGATTGACCCCGGAGGTAAAAATGCGGGCGGAAGTCATTTTAAAAGAACTGGGCATTTCCATTTCGGCGGCCCAGGAAATGTTCTATCGACAAATCATTGCTCATCAAGGAATCCCTTTTGATCTTCGCCTGCCCAATTCCCAAACCATCCGGGCGATGGAAGACGCCCGAAAGGGAAAAGGGGAAAAATATGACAACGTAAAAGATTTATTCAGTGATCTGGGGCTTTAATGCTGCCGATTCGACCTACGGCCCAATTCAAGAGAGACCTCAAAAGGGCGGCCCGGCAGGGTCGGAACATTAAAAAGGTTGAGGCGACCTTGGAGATTCTATCCAAACCTCAACCCCTATCGGATTATTATAAAGATCACAAATTGAAAGGCACCTGGCGGGATTTTCGGGAGTGCCATATCGAACCCGATTTGCTTTTAATATACACGTTGACGGATTTTGAACTCCGGCCGACCCGTCTTGGAACCCATGCGGAGTTATTTGATTAGCCCGGCAGAAAGCATCCAGTCCTGACTACCCCCGGGCTGCCGGCACTGCGGACTTTCGGCCCGGTGACCATTCCCGAGGGGAACTATTTCATGATGGGCGACAATCGCGACAACAACGCCGACTCGCGATATTTCGGATTCGTGGCCCGCGATCGGATCGTCGGCCGCGCCACGGCCGTCAACGCCGCCTAAAGGCCATGGACAACCAAGATGCAACACTATTCATTTCAAGAAGGAGGTATTAAACGATGAGGTTCAGCAGCATTTTTAAAGTGACGTCAGGAGGAACCAGATGGTTGACGATTATAGGTCTACTCGGCCTTTCCCTCGTCCTCTCCGCTCCAGCACTGTCGTCAGATGATTTTTCAGTCACCCTGCTGGGTACCGGGATGCCGGTGCCCTCTCCCATTCGCTTCGGAAACAGCACCTTAATTGAAGCCGGGGGACAACGACTCGTCTTTGATATGGGGCGAGGCGTTACCATCCGTCTGTGGCAGAAACAGATTCCTCTCGGCAGCATCGACGCTCATTTCCTTACCCATCTGCACTCCGATCATATCAATGGCCTTTCTGATCTATGGCTAAGCGGATGGATTCAAACAGCCTTCGGCGGACGGAAGAAGCCCTTTTTAATCTATGGTCCTCCGGGAACGGAGAAAATGATGGCAAATCTATGGGAAGCCTTTTCTGAAGATCGCCGCATTCGTCTCGAGGATGAAAAGAACCCTTTAGCCGGCATCCAAGTAGAGGCGCACGATTTTAAGCCGGGTGTCGTTTATGAAAAGAATGGTGTTCTGGTGACCGCCTTTGAGGTAGATCATGGCGATCTCGTTAAACCTTGCTACGGTTTCAAAATCACCTACAAAAACCACTCGGTAGTGATTTCGGGCGATACCCGTTATAGTGCCAACGTTGAAAAAGCGGCCCAGGGCGCTGATCTGCTCATCCATGAGGTAGCCATGATCCCTGAAAAGCTCTTTAATCAGTATCCTGTTTATAAGGCCATATATGAACACCATATCTCGCCGGAACTCGCCGGGAAGCTTTTCGCTGCCGCCCGGCCCAAGCTGGCCGTTTACTCCCACCTCGTACTCTCCGGCCTTCCGAAGGCGGGTATTCCATTCCCCACACCGGAAGATCTGCTGGCGGCGACACGCAAGACCTACGATGGTCCCGTCGTAGTGGGTGCAGACCTAATGACGTTCAAGATAGATGACACCGGAGTATCAATCGTCGAGGCCCCTAAAAAGTAGCGGAAACGAGAAATAGATATTAAATCCTAAACAAGGAGTATCGTTATGTCTCAAACCTGGCTGAAAAAGGAGTCCCTCATCTGGAAAAGTTGGATCTTTTCTATTTTGGTGGCCCTGCTCGTCGCGGGCTCTTTCAAGTCGGCCATTGCCGATTGGAACGTGGTGCCCAGCGGGTCCATGAATCCTACGATCCTGGAAGGGGACCGGATTTTCGTGAACAAGCTGGCCTACGACCTGAAGGTCCCCTTCACCACCCGGCACCTCGCCCAATGGAGCAATCCGCGGCGGGGGGAGATCGTCGTCTTCTTTTCCCCTCAGGACGGTAAACGGCTGGTGAAACGGGTGATCGGTCTTCCGGGGGATTCCATCGCCCTGCGGAACAACCACTTGCTGGTCAACGGCACGGAGGCCGCCTACGAACCGATCGACCAAGGCCAGAGGCTGCCGTCCGATGCGGACCAATTCTGTGTCCTGGAAGACCTGACCGGCAGAAAACATCCGATCCAAATCATCCCTCGACAGCCGGCCCCGCGAACTTTCGGCCCCGTGACCGTCCCCGAGGACCACTATTTTATGATGGGCGACAATCGAGACAACAGCGCCGACTCGAGATATTTCGGCTTCGTGGCCCGCGATCGAATCGTCGGCCGCGCCTCGGCCGTCGTGATCTCCCTGAATATTCTGGATCGTTATCAACCCCGCTGGGAGCGCTTTTTTACGGAATTGCCGTAGCTGCGGGTTACATGACACCGACCCAACCGGCGGGTTTTGCTGCCGCATGAAACATATTAACCTGGATGTTGCAAAAGCCGAGGAGGCCTCAGATCCGAGGCGTCAAGGGCGAAGCTGTAGACGTATACCGCGAGCCCTTGACAACAAAGGAGCTGAGGCCTCACACGGCTTTCCCGGAGGGTAAAAAAGAGGGCGGAATTTGATGAAAACTATAGTTCACCCCGGGTGAATTCCTTATAAGAAAGAAAATTCCCGGGGAACCCCCATGGATATTAGCCCATATAGTTTTCCGCCCTGTTTTTTATGCAATGTTCAGGGTAACAAAGGGAGCGGATTATGACGGACAAGGTCAGGAACGAGAAGGATGTCGTAATGAATGGCAATACGAAGCCTCGGCTTCAGTTTTTTCAAATCTTGGGTTTTGTGTTTGCCTTGTCGCTCATGTCGCCATTGGCTGCCTACGGTATGGGTGGAGAGAATCCCGCTCCCGCCGCAGTCCCCACCGATTATGCCCAAACGCAAAATTGGCTGGCCCTCCCGACTGGTTCACAAACCGTGGATGTCTTCTTCGTCTATCCGACTACGTACAACTACGACAGCAAGTCGCAGCCTCCTTTGACTTCAACTTGGAGCCCGGGATGGAACCAGTCGCTGGCCCAAGCCTACGTTGATCCCAGCATTAAATGGCAAGTCGCTTCTAAGATCGGGGTCTTTGCGAAGGCTGGTACCAACGTTTACATACCCTACTACCGGCAGTCCTCGGGGTTCGACGTTCTGAACGCTGTCTTGTGGCAAAACACCCCGCAGTTTGCCGACACCGCCAACCAAGCGTTGCAAGTTGCCTATGCGGATGTGTCGAACGCCTTCGATTACTACCTGGCTCACTACAACAAAGCTGCAAATGGCAAGGCGCGTCCGTTCATTCTGGCCGGTCATAGCCAGGGAGCCAACATGTTGCTCTCTTTGCTGGAAAACAAGTTCCAGGACCCGGCGCTGCGGAAACTGCTGGTGGCTGCCTATGTGATCGGTTGGTCCGTAACCTCGGATGACATGAATAGTTTCCCCAACTCGTTAGCCTTGGTCGGCATTTGCCGCGACAAGGCTCAGACCGGCTGCATTGTCACCTATAACACCCAGCAAACTCCGGGGGATTGGTCGATGGTTCCAGCCGGTTCGCGGGGGAAGATGGAATTGGTGAGAAAGAACGCTTACAGTGTGAACCCCCTGACCTGGGTTGCCACTGACCCCGGCGCCAGCGAGTCGACGGCCACACCGGCGGCGGCGAATTTGGGGGCAGTCTTCTACAAGGGTTCGTTGCCAGGAGCAGACCCCGCAATTTTCAAGCCGCAGCCGGACGGCAGCTACACCTATGAGGTGAACAATTACACCGGAGCACAAAGCAATAATGGAGCCTTGGTGATCGACCCGGCCGCGCTGCCTGCTCCGGCGAACTACCAAAATTTTTTCCCGCCCTACAATACGTTGCCGGGTTGGTATCACGGCTATGACTATGCTTTTTTCTACCGCAATATCGAGCAGAACGTCATCGATCGGATCAAGGCTTACAAGCCGTAATCCTGAGGCTGGCTGACGCGGTTTATATCGACTTGAACATGGTCCGGGGGGAGTTGTGGCTCACCCTCAGGAATGGCTCTACCCAGGATATAACGAAATTCAAATTCAAAAGAAATCCGGGATGATTTAGGGGCCTTGGCCATCGGCCGTTCGATCATCGAGGATGGTGAACAGCAGCAGGTTCGGGATCTTCAACAGCCTTACAGCGCCCATTTTGACCCCGAAACCGTGAGAAATGCCTTTTGACTTAGCTCATAATGATACGGCTCTAAGGATCTGTAAACAAATAACCTTGACAAACGGCCCTACAACCGTTCGCCCTGAGCTTGTCGAAGGGTGAACGATACGGCAATGCTTCGACAGGCTCAGCATGAACGGAGATAGTAGCGGTATTGTACAGCTTATTTCTCGACGGGTTCTAAGCAGCTTATAGTGAATTACCCGAGTACAAAGTCGTCATTCCGGACGACCGAAGGGAGATCCGGAATCCAGCCCCCTGGAGTTTTCAATGTTCTGGATCCCGGATCGAGTCCAGGATGACGACTAAGACAAAAACGGCCTTACTATTTGTCTTTAAATCCGATAGGGAGATCCGAAAACATATTTATTGGGTCACCGAAGCAAATCTTTGTGAAAGCCAAAGACGAAGTTCAAGACTTAAATGTTTTATGAACTAAGTCAATAGGCATTTTATGAGATTGTTAATAAAATTGAACAATCACGGGGTAGCGTGGCCCGACCCAACGCCGTTGATTGGAGCATTAAAGGACCTTGACATGGGGTTGGCCCTTATATAAAATTTTGGTACACAAAAAAGGAGGTGCCGTCTATGGCTAAAACGGCCATGACCCACGCCCGATTGACCCCGGAGGTAAAAAGGCAGGCGGATGAATGGGGTCGGGATACGCGGAGTATTTGATTCGGAAAAGAATGCTGCCAATTCAGCCCCTTAAAATAGATCTATGATGAGTTTTTGAGTAGTGAAAAGGTGGTTATTCGAAAAAAGTATTTGGTGGGGGGTTCAGCTCCGGGGGTGCGCTGTTAAATATTATGCTCTTTTCGGGGCTGAATAAAAACGATATAAGTTGTGAAACCACCTATTCCTGGGATGTCAAAACTGAATAATCAAGATGGCAACATGGCCCGACCCCCAGCGATAATCTAACAAGTATATTGGGCTTGCGGATTCTCGGCCCATCAAACGGATCGAGCAGACACGCCAAGACGCATTCCTAATCCTGAACGATTAGGGTGTCTCGACGGAATGTAGGGGCACTCAATGAAAGAATATCCAAAGGTTCCTCCAGGGTGGGGAGATGATTCCTTGTCTAAGTTTATCCAGGACGCGACAGACAATACTTACGCCACATTCTATAACCTAAAAGAGTGGTACAATCGACTTAAGGGCATACATTTGGCGTTCAACAAGGCTGCTGAGAACATGTACAGTACTCCAGATCTGCTTGCATCCTTTTTCCTCTTCCGATCTCATTCAGCCTATTTGGCTGGAGTCAGACTGGCCTTAAGTGGCCAGGTCCCTGAAACTTACATGGTGCTGAGAGGGTCTCTTGAGTGTGCCCTTTATGGATTGTATATAGCTCGCAAGCCATTAGTCCGTGAGGTTTGGCTAAGGCGCGACGAGGATGACGAGGCCAGGAAAAAAGTGAAACAGAAATTCAGGATTTCAATTGTCTTTGAGGTATTGAAGTTGGAGGACGAAAAATTGCGCAATATAGCAGGCGAACTCTATGACAGGACGATTGACTATGGCGGGCATCCAAATCAGCAGGCTTTCTTGTCTGTAACGAAGTACCAATCAGACAAGGCGAAGCGTGCCTTTCAATCCGCCTATATGATAGGTAATGAGGATGCCCTTCATCTGTGCCTTAAGTCGTGCGCGCAAATTGGCATCTGTGCTCTTTCCATCAGTCGTCTGATTTTTATTGAAAAGTTCGACTTTCTTGGTATATCACATGAACTTGAGGGTATGAAAAAAGGCCTTTGAATCATTAACCACCGGCTTCAGCGGAACGTGGCAATAGGCGGCCACTCCCGCCGAACCGTTTGTTGGGCAGAGCAGATAAAGGAGGCCAATATGTGGGTTACACAAACCTATCTAGGCACAGTTGAGCCTGATGCGAAGCTGTTTGTTTACTATTTTTTCATTGACTATATCGATGAGCAGAGAGAATTTACTGAGATGGTTCAGCAAGAGTTAGAGAAAATGGGCGAAGTTTTTGGTGGCGAAGTGTCCTTGCTTATGCCAAACCCGCGATATGCGGGCCGAATAGAATCTGAGGTACGAGAGAACCGCCCGCTATGGGAATACATCCACAGCAAACTTCCTGGGCTCTTTATTTCCAAAGAGCCGATATCGAAACTAAGCGGCACAATTGAAAACTGCTACCTTGTTCCATTTGAGGGAAAAAATAAGCAAGCCGTTAGGAAGGCAGCTCAGACAATTCGCGAGCTCGCTAACGAAACAATCAGTTGGGACTTCGCACATCAAAACAACGGTATTGAGAGGCAATCTTTCGGCTCACGATTAAATGATGCTGTAGAGCTAAAACCGGGTATCTTTGGTTTTCGCATCGACTTAAGAAAACTCTTCCATAAATGAATTGTGGTTGTAATCGGGGTCGGACCCAATGCCGTTAACTTAAGGGTATTTTCCCTGCCTACAGCGTCACCCCGGCGAAAGCCGGGGTCCAGAAAGCCTGAAAAACCTGGATTCCGGCTTCCGCCGGAATGACGGCAACGACTTGTTTTTTAGACTAAATCTGTTAAGTTGACCGCATTGGGTCCGACCCCATTTTTCTTGTGTCTCGCCTCGGCCACCGAGTGTCAGCTGAGGGTAACAAGACAATTACGGCAACAGAACGAATCGATCTATCGCTGCATCCACGGCTATCTCGGGCTAAGTCCCAGTTTTTAATCGGCGATTATGAGTTGGCTGCATTTGCGGCGATGCGCGAAGTAGAGATACGCGTTTGCGAACTGTCCGGTGAGGACCAGTCACAAATCGGAGTTAGATTAACGCGAAGAGTGTTTGGCGAGGTTGGATCGCTTTTCAATCCCGAATTGGATCTGGGGAACGGGTGAGTCTAATAGAACTTTTTACTGGTGCGATTGGGACCTTTAAGAATCCCTCCATTCATCGACAGGTCGACTACGCGAATTCAACCGAGGCATCTGAGGCGGTTCTGTTGGCTCCTGGGTTCGCTTTGAGGCAAATCCTAACTGTGAATTGAAAGGATAACTTTATGCCAAACTTACCTGCTTCGAAAGATCCGTTGAACACAGCAATCGAGAAAGGAATTGAAGAAGCAGCCAATGTGGCAAAGGAATATCTGGATAAGATCTTGACCCCTGGGCTTGAACAAACGGGCGGCATCATCGGCGACACTGTCGCTTATTGGCGATTCAAGAATAAGGTTAATCTTGTATTGAAAGCAAAAGCATTCCTAGAAGCAAAGGGAATCGAGCCAGGCCGAGTACTCCCTAAGGTTGTGGCACCTCTACTTGAGGCCGGTTCATTAGAGGAAGAGAGCGATATGAAGGACAGATGGGCTGCATTGCTTGCTAGCGCCGCTACTGATCCCAATAAAGTTCCTCCGGCTTTCCCCAGAATTTTGTCCGAGATATCTTCCAAGGAGGCGCTAATTCTCGAATGGATGACCGACCGTGTTCATCAGCAAATTGGATGGTTTTCGAACGGTGAAGAAATCCGTGATGTCCACCATCTAGCGACATGGGAGTATGAGGTACTAATGGGTAATCTGATTCGCCTTAATCTATGCAGGACAGCACAAAATCCAGGCGGTGGTATTGTTATCGGAATAATCACAGAATGGGATTCATACCAAGAAGTGGAGTTTACACGGCTTGGTCATGCCTTCGTGAAATCGTGCCGCGTTACTAAATAGTCAATCGAGCCGGACTTTATTCATAAAGGAGTAGTGAGGCCAGGCCTTGACTTGAGACACAAGTTATTGTCCAGCCTGTCGTTCCACCGGATCGTTTACCCCCCGGGTGAACTTCGTGTTAGTTTGATTAAAATGATCAAAGGGTTACAGGGAAGTATGTTTAGTTCAGGTAAGATCGCTGGAAAAAATCTCTTTGTCTATAAGACACGTGGCGGAAATCAATACGGAACGGGTGACATTGCCAAGTTCATGAAAAGATTCCAGCTCAATGAGGCTTTAAAACTTATTGGAGAGATTTCTTCAACGATCTTAGTGGACGATGACCCTGAGCCTATTCGGAGAATCGAGAACGTCCCCATCTCTGATAGTATTTTAGCATATTTGGCCATGATTGCGATAGAAAATTCAAATGACTATCGAAGTAAAATCATGGCCATGAGCGATCTCGCAAAGGCTGCTGATATGTATTTTGGTCTTCCCGAACCATTAGTTTCAGAAGGGTCTCTTGACTCCTTCCTCGTTAGACTTGGCGTAACGCAGTTTGATTACCATAGGGAAATCAATAATATCGTACCTCGCACTTTCCTTCTCTACTGTAAGCTATGGCATCAAGTACCGGAGGCAAAGTATGTAGACATTGAGAAGGCGTTAGCTGAGCTCACAGGCCTTAAGATTGAAGAGATTTTGGTCCTAGGCTTTGCTTATTTTGGAGCCTCAAGCAGGGGTTTCTTTCGCCCATATAATGAAAGTCAAATCCCCAAAAATGACAAGCAATTCTTTACACTCCAAAAGCAGAGCAATTTTTTGAACTGGATTTCATCTAGCTACCAAGATTTCAGAACAAAGTCTTCGAGTTTTCAAAAAAAACTGCCAAGTCCAGAATATGAAAAGAATCGGTTTAACTTCCTAACCAAGTATCCAGTAATCGTTCCAGACCGCAATCCAACCCCCCAAATAGCAAAACCGTATCTTGTGCCCATCAGACGTTTGTTGATAGAACGCATCACCAGAGGGATATACTTCGATTTGTCTGATTTTTTCAAGGAAGACGGAAAAAGAAATAATGATTTTCGTGACGCTTTTGGACACGTCTTTCAAGCCTACGTTGGCCTCTTGATAAATGAATCAAAGAAGAATTTCAAATTACTTCCTGAATGGAAGTACGGCAAGCCCGAAAAAAGAACCCCAGACTGGATTGTCATCGAGGGAGATATTAACCGTCTCATAATAGTATGGACATTATGCGGCATATTTTGTTGTTTCACAATGATAATAGGACCGAATGCGCTGGGGAGATTTTTGAATAAATCGCAAATGACTGATCACGGCGCGATGAAGTTGTTGTGGATTGGTTATCACTTGTTGTCCGATCGAATTGTTTTTCAAATCATTCCATACCCGTTCATCCGGATTTAATTCCGGAGAATACGGCGGTAGCAGAAACATCTGGAAACGATCCTTGACCGTTTCAATGAAACGGGATACCATTTTGGCTTTATGAACGGGATGCCCATCCACAATCAGGAAAACACGCTGCTGCACTCCATGCAGCAAGCGCTTGATGAACTCAATAAACGGGGCCGCTTTCACACGTCCCTTGACCACCATAAAGCGGAATTCCCCTTGAGCGCTAACCGCCGAAATCATGTTCAAACCGAAACGGGCACCGGTGCTGGTGACGATCGGGGTTTTCCCTTTCTGAGCCCAGGTCGTGCCGGCATGATGGTCGGAACGTATTCCCGCCTCGTCCCCAAAGAAGATAATCGCCTTCTCCCGCTTGGCCATTTGCTTAATCCGGGGGTATTCCTCGTTCAGCCACCGCTGAACTTCCTCCGGTTTTTGCTGGTAGGCCCTCCAAACAGGTCGCTGCGGGGTCAAGCCTAAATGATTCAACAACCGGCACACCGAAGCTTTGCTGAGTTTGATACCAAATTGCTGGTGGATCACCTGCCCGATCATTTTCGCCGTCCACAGGGCAAAGGTGAACTTCAATTGCATCGGATTTTTCAGGGTGACGGTCTGATAGATCCATTTCAAAGCCGGACCATCCAGCTTCGGTTTTCTGCCCCCACGCTTTTTGGCATCCAGGGCCTGCCAACCGCCATGACGATAAAGAGAGATCCAGTTGTAGATCGTCGCCCGACTAATTCCCATTACTATAGCGACGGCTTCCGGACTGTTCCCGACTTGAACGCTTTCTATACTTCGCGTTCTCAATTCGGTCAGCGTTTTATGATCCAGCTTCCGAGCATCCATGTTGTTTTTCATGGATGCTATGGTAGCAATTAATTGAAATTATGTCAATACTATTATGAGACAGTTAATAAAGCCGTGCTCATTGAGGTCAAACAATCTGGCCTATATTTACCGGCGAAAACCTCAGGCGAAATTGATGTCATCAGGAAGAGCCTTCTTAACACATTTAGTGAAGCAATAAAGCAGTTGTTCTCGTTTGAGAGGGATCTAATCGCAGGTACCTACGATGAACTTTCACAATTGTCTGATGCAACTGAGATCCAAAGGCTTTTAATTACTTATGACCGAACGTATTTTTCTAATTCCGTCCTGAAGGCACTTGCTATCGAGGTTGCCCGTGATAAAGGTGTTGAAATCCCTGATGAGTTCCATTTGCATATTTGTTCCGTGGAAGAGTTTGAATACGTTCTAGGACTGAACATCGCATCTCTTTTTAGCTTTTTGCGGGAAAAATGGTCAGACTCTGAAAAGAAGGATTGGGATTTTCGCGAATATTGCGCAAGAAAATTTCACAGGCAGGGTGTTGCGAATCAGTTTCTGAGAAAAGTCAAAACTGAGTTTCTTGAGCATGTTGAGAATAGTCTGCAAACCTAACGATTGGCTGGTATCGAAGCCTACCCGCGTGCGCAATTTCTGTTTTTTGAGGTTTGGCAAACAATAGTAGTTTTAAATAAGTTTCGGGTACAAATCCGGCGCGACACAGCCAGGTGTTGGCACCGCCTGCGGCAACAGCCAGGTCATTGGACACCGATGTCCCTCGCTCGCATGGGCCTCCGCCCCCGTAAGCTTCGTTCCACGGGTCAGCATCCCGACTAAATTGCCGTTCTAGGGTTGTTCTGAGGTGTGGAGATTTTGTCGCCAACTTAAGGAAAACAAGGAGGACGTGATGGCACGATGGTACAAAACGGCTAGGATCATTTTGGGAGCAGTCCTCATAGGGCTGATGGTCTCCCTGGCTTTTGCCTCTGAACGAGGCCCCCTCACCCCTGAAGCCCTGGACGGCATCGTGAAGCCGATTATGGAAAAAGCGCGGATCCCCGGCTTGTCGATCAGCATCTCTTCGGCCGATGGCCGGACGATTGACAGGTCCTACGGGACAGCGAATCTGGAGTACCAAATACCGGTGACCAAGGAGTCGGTCTTCGAGATTGGCTCGTTGACTAAAACATTCACCGCTTTGTCCATTCTTTTGCTTCAAGAAGAAGGCAAGCTGCGGGTCGAGGACAAGCTCTCGAAGTACTTTCCCGGCTTCAGGGGAGGCGAGGAAATTACGCTGCGCCACCTACTTCAGCACACCTCCGGGATCAAAGAGATCCTCAGCGTTGAGCCCTTCGGCTCCAATCAGGAAAAGGACTGGCGTCCGCAGGAGGTGGTGAAGATGCTGGAGTCCTTGCCGCTGGATTTCGAGCCGGGCCAGCGCGCTCAATACAGCAACTCGGGATGTATGCTCTTGGGGCTGGTGATCGAAAAGGTGTCCGGAGTAGCCTACGGTGACTTTCTCGCCGAACGTGTTTTGCAAGCCCTTGGGCATGATTCACACCCGACTGGGCCGCAACGCCGACGTCGTCCGAAATCGGGTCGCGGGCTATGAGTTCGAGACGGCCAGCGGGAGCCTGCGGAATGCCAAATACGCCAGCCTATTGGCCCCTTACGCCAGCGGGGGCATAGTATCCACTCCCGCAGATCTCGTCAAACTGAAAAAGGCCTTGCAACCGGGTAAATTTCTGAAGAAAGCGAGCCTCGAAGCGATGTTCGCTCCCGCCCGTCTGAATAACGGACATCCCTTTGAGCAACCCGGAACGGGGATGACCTTTGGTTACTGCCTGGAAATGCTGAAATATGGAGATCAGCTTGTGCCGGGGAAAACGGGCGGGATCTCCGGCTTCAATGCCTATTTCGCTTACCTGCCGCAAAGGGATTTTATGCTAGCCGTGACGGCCAACCTTCAGGACAGCCTGGGTTCTTTGATAGAGATCTCCGGCGCTATCCTGCAGATCGAGTTGAACCGGCAGTAGCCCTTAAAACCTATCAGCGTTCCGGTTTATGATAAAAGCTTTATCCTCCTTTAAGATCTTTTCTTTTGAGTAGAGAGCGTATAAAATACAAAATTTTTGAGGTTCAAGGGAAAAAAGAAAAAAAGGGGCTAAGCGGGTTAAGAATGACCGGGCAGGCGTTTCCTGGGAAAAAATCAAAAGGGGCATCTGGAAAATATTTCCAGCAACGGGTGCTGGAGATTGTGCGGGCCATTCCACCCGGGTCCGTTCTGACCTATGGACAGGTGGCGGCCCTGGCCGATACACCGCGGGCCGCGCGGCAGGTGGGGCGTATCCTCTACTTTAATGGGCAGAGTGTACCCTGGCAGCGGGTGATCAATCAGTACGGCGGGCTTTCGACCTACAAAGTCGGCAGTGGGGAACGGCAACGGGTTTTATTGGAGGAAGAAGGCCTTTCCTTCAAGGACGGACGGGACGATTGATCTGAACCGCTATCAGTGGCGGCCGGGCCTGGAGATAATCAAAAAACTGAGTCTGCCGGAGGAGATCGCTTTTCAAATTAACCTCTAAGTTGATTAACGGCATTGGGCCGGGCCAAGAGAACCAATAGTTGCCGCTGGGGGATTGCTTCGTCGCTTCACTCCTCGCAATGACGGCGCTGGCGACTTTTTACGAACACATCATGTTGATTTTTAATAAATTAATGAGGCCAGATCTTTCGAATCTACAACCATGACTCCCGATAACACCCTTCCAAACAAACGCACGCTTTGGACAAGCTTTGTTACCATTGCCCAGCCTTATTTTTTCCCCCGTATCCGCGGCGGGTCCTGGATAACCCTGTTGTTGATGATCATGCTGCTGGTCTTTCTGTTCGGCCTGCTTTTCATGATCGTAGCCGGGATTATCCTGACGGTTAACCATTTCGCACCGGACTTGACCGTCCGGATCGCAGCGGGCCTGGTGCCCATGGTGACGGGCATTTTCAGCTCCAAGGCGTGGCTGTTGGCCGCTGCCGCCCTGGTGATTCCGGCCCTCGTCTTCGGCTTGTTCGGCGGCCCTCTGCGCCCCCGTCGCCGGGCCTGGACCCTGCTGGCCGTCGTGCTGCTGCTCTCCCTGTCCGTGACGGGCATCAACGTGGCTTTCAGCTACATCGGCAATTACTTTACCAACGCCCTGGTGAAAAAAAATCAGGAGCTGGCCTATCTGTATGTGTTCACCTATTTCGGCGGCTTTCTCCTGGGCATTCCCATCGTCGCCCTGTACAGTTACGTCCAGAATTATTTGGGCCTGCGCTGGCGGGAGTGGCTGACCGGCGACTTTCTGGCCAACTATTTCCGGAACCGCAACTATTACGAGATCGAAGCCCAAGGACTGATCGACAACCCCGATCAACGGATCATGGAAGACATTCGCTCCTTTACCCGGACCTCGCTCTCGTTTTTACTGATCCTGCTCGGCTCCCTGATGGACCTGCTCTCCTTTTCAGGCATTCTTTGGTCCAAATCCGGACTGTTGGTAATTGTCGTACTGGGATACTCGGCCGTGGGTACGGGACTCACGGCCCTGATCGGGCGGCGCCTGGTGCCCCTGAACTTCAATCAATTGCGCTACGAGGCCGATTTCCGCTACTCCCTGATCCATGTGCGCGACAACACGGAATCCATCGCCTTCTATCAGGGCGAGAAACCGGAAATCGACCAGATCAGCGGTCGCTTCCGAAATGTCCTCAAGAATTTCAGTCTGCTCATCGGCTGGCAGCGAAACCTCTCCTTCTTCACCACGGCTTACAGCTATCTGCCGGTGGTCTTGCCCTTCCTGGTCCTGTTCCCTCTGTATTTCAGCGGCAAGATCGAATACGGCGACATGGTCCAGGCCAATTTCGCCTTCACCCAGGTCTATGCGGCCCTGTCACTCATCGTCGCCCAAATTGAACCGATCACCAATTTTGCCGCCGGGGTGCAGCGTCTTTCGGTCTTTGCCGAGGCTATCGCCCCGGACCGGGCGCCATCCGTGGGGATCACCTCCGAACCGGCGGACCACTTTGCCTTGAGCCAGGTGACCCTGATGACGCCCAACCGGCAGCGGACTTTGATTCAGGACCTGACCCTGGACCCGGAAGCCAGAATAAATCTGCTGGTCGTCGGCCAAAGCGGCGTAGGCAAAAGCTCGCTGCTCAGAGCCATCGCCGGGTTGTGGAACCAGGGCCAGGGGATCGTCAAGCGGCCGCCGCTGGCGGAAATCTTCTTTCTGCCCCAACGTCCTTACATGCTCCTCGGATCCTTACGGGAACAACTGATCTATCCCCAAATCAAAAACGAGATCACGGAAACCGGGCTGAGGCAGATTCTCGAAATGGTCCGGCTGGAGGCCCTGCCTGAGCGCGTCGGCGGATTCGATGTCGTACTGGACTGGGCCGACGTTCTTTCCCTGGGGGAACAACAGCGGCTGGCCTTCGCCCGCCTGCTGATCAATCAGCCCGGGTACGCCGTCCTGGACGAGGCCACCAGCGCTCTGGGTGTCGCTGACGAAGCCAATCTTTACCACCGGTTGCAGCAACTGGGGATCAACTATATCAGCGTCGGCCATCGCACCAGCATTGTGGAGTTTCATGACCGGGTGCTGGAATTGCAGGGACCGGATAAATGGCGTTTGCTGACCGTTCAGGAGTACCGGGATTCAATGGCGGAAGATATACCTGCCGGTTGATCAAGACGTCGTTTCAGGATAGGCTGTCCACTTAGGCTATATATCTTAATTTATCCGCAAGTTACAAAAAACCTGGAAAAGTTGGCCGGACGGTGGTGACAAGATATGACGCAATTACGTGATCTAGGTTTCGATCAATGGTTTCAAGCGCAGGTCAGTGACTGGCTTCAAGAGGGTCTCGCCATTGCGCGCCTATCGGCAGTTGATCGTGGCTCATACCTCATCAGAAATGAAGTCGGGGAAATCCCCGCGGAACTCGCCGGGAAGTTCTATTTCCAGGTTGAATCCCCGGCGGATCTGCCCTGTGTCGGCGATTGGGTGACCGTGCGATATCACAGTGATGCTACGGCAGCCATTATCCATGGAGTGTTGCCGAGAAAGACGTTCCTGCGCCGCAAGTCCGCCGGTGAAAAGGTGGATTTCCAGATGATTGCCGCCAACATCGATAGCGCTTTTATTGTTCAATCGTGCCATTTTGACTTCAATGTGCGGAGGATGGATCGGTATTTGGTAATGGCCGCCGACGGCGGTGTGGACCCGATGGTTATTCTTACCAAGACGGACTTGATCACCGAGGATGAACTGGAACAGAAGCTGGCGGCTATTCGATTGACCGGCATCACCGCCAAGGTCCTGGCCCTCAGCAACATCACCGGAGTCGGATTGGATGAATTCCAACAGGTGTTAATCCCGGGAAAAACGTATTGCCTGATCGGGTCCTCGGGGGTCGGCAAGACAACCCTTATCAATCGCCTGATCGGGCAGGACGCCTTTAAAACAAAAATCGTCAGTGGAACGGGAGAAGGCACCCACACAACTGCGCGTCGACAGCTCATCGTCCTCAACCAGGGTTCCATGTTAATTGACACCCCCGGCATGAGGGAACTCGGCCTTCTCGGTGCGACTGAGGGGGTCAACCAAGGCTTTGAAGATGTTGTCGAGCTTTCTGAAAATTGTCGTTATGTCAACTGCAGCCACGGCCAGGAACCGGGCTGCGCTGTGCTGGCGGCAGTGGCCGGCGGTGAGTTGAGTCAAGAACGCTATTCCAGTTACCTGAAGCTCAAGAAGGAGTCCGAGTACCACGAGATGTCCTACGTGGATAAACGGAAAAAGGACAGAGCCTTCGGACGATTCATCAAATCTGCCAAGGAGCAGATGAAGGATTGAAAGATGACTCAAACTTTTGTTGAAATCCTGCTTCTCGTCCCCAC
Source organism: uncultured delta proteobacterium (assembly GCA_963743305.1). Classification (GTDB taxonomy): domain Bacteria; phylum Desulfobacterota; class RBG-13-43-22; order RBG-13-43-22; family RBG-13-43-22; genus CAVQSS01. Next base: position 116,233 of record CAVUPH010000007.1, on the reverse strand, counting down.
GGCCCTCTGTGCCGGATTTGTGATATTTGTCGCCGGGGTGATCCAGGGGGTAATGAATGATTTGGACGAGGCCGCCTTCAAACGTTTCTTGACCCTGTTGAAAACACGCGCCTTGAGGTCGCCTTATGCCATCGCTGTATCGAGTATTACCTTTATCGGCATGGTGCCCTATTTTATCTTCTATGGTTTCAGCAATCGCTGGTTCACGGCGGGGCTGGTCCTTTGGGTGATCACCTCGATCGTCTCCAAGTCCACCGCTCTCCCGATCTATGCCAGAGTCGAGGCCCTGGAAAGCAGCGCTGTGGCTGCGCTACATGAGGAGCGCCGAAGACTCCAAGTCGCCAATATAGTTCGCGCCTCGCTCAGCCTGGCCTCCGTCGTTCTCCTGGTGATTGGTTTTGTTCTAAAGGTCTCCGCTCGATCCCGGATTCTTATCTGCCGGGAGACGGCCCCGGGGTCAAGAAACATTCTTCTTGACTCACCCGGGCCGTTGGCCCCATACTTATACCAGTAAGAGAAAGATCTTACCTCACCCCAAATTCCTATCACCCTAACCTCACCCTCTAATCTCAGTTAATTCAAGGAGTTCACCAATGATTGCCAAGTTAAAAAGAGTCGTCCCGGTCCTCTGCCTGGTTGCGGCACTGCTCACGGCGGTGTTCCTGCCAACCTCCGGGCATTGCGAAAAACTGCGTTTCGTCTTTATGGCTGACAGCCAGGGAGGCGCCAGCTTGCCGATCAACACGCCCGTTTTGAACGCCATCATTTCCCAAATCCAGGCCTTATCTCCCCAACCGGCGTTTGTGGTCTTCGCCGGCGATATGGTCTCCACCGGATTTAACGGCAGCGAATATACCTTCCAGACCTGGAAAGACCTTTTCGCGCCCCTGACGAGCGCCGGAGTAGCCTTATACACTGCCATCGGCAATCATGAACTCTTTGGCTTCCCAACCACAGGCGGATTCCTTTTGGAGAACCAGCACCAATTCCAAATAGCCTTTTCGGAGAATCCCGGCAACGGGCCGCCCGGTTATGAGCGTCTGGTCTATTCCTTCACCTCTCCCGGCGGCGACGCCTTCTTTGCCACGCTGGACCCCTATTACCTTACCGCCGATAATCCCAACCCCGACGTGGGCGGTAACATCGATGATACTCAATTAGACTGGCTGGCCGACCAATTGACCAAAACCACGGCCCGCCATAAATTTCTTTTCATGCATACGCCCTATTACTATGTCACCAATAACCCTTCCGAACCGTCTATTGCGAATGTCAGCTTTACGAAACTGTGGTCTATCCTGGATCAGAACCGGTTTGACCTCTACGCCTGCGGGCATTCGCATCTCTATTCCCGGAAGACCATTGACAGCAGTATTACCCCCGACCTCCAGACCGACCCGCCGCGTCCCCCCTGGCAGAACAATGTCGTTCAGCTTCTCAGCGGCACCTGCGGCGCCCCGGTGGACACTGACCCCCTCATAGTGGATCCCACGCTCTGGCAGGTCTTCAATGCCCCCGACACCTATTATTTCAGCGTGGTGGATATCGACGGTAGCCGGGTAACGGTTAACAGCTATAGCGGCAACACGGGAACTTACGCCCTATTTGACAGCTTCGACCTGTTCCGTGCGATTTATTTGCCCCTGATCCTGAAGCAATAAGCGGTTCTCCGTTTCGGCGGGTTGCCCGCGGACCAGGCGCGGGGCTAGGCCATCGGCGCCGCGAATATTCGGTGCGACGATGCGGTGGAGAGGTTCGGCTCCGAGAGTTCGGAAAATCTCGGCCGCCCAGGAGCGGAGTCCTAGGGAATCAGACCCGCTGCCAATCCTTTGAACCCTTCGAGCGGCGAATTGGGAGCGGACTTCTGCGGAAGGAGGACCTCTGGTTGGTTGAATGCTGGCGTTCGGCTACGCCTCTTTTTTGAGAGGACGCCATTTCATGTAGCGCCTCTTTTCCTCGACCAGCTCCCACCCACCCGAATCAATAATCTTCGATCGGGCCTCGTCTCTGCTTTGATGACCGTTGTCTATAAAAAGAAAGCCGCTTCTTTTCGATATCCGGTTCAAGTCCCTCAGCAGGCCCCTGGGATCGCTCACCATATGAAACATGTCCAGCGCGTAGATGACATCGGCCGTCTCATCGGCCAAGGAACATTTATTGCGGTCTGTTACTACCGCGGTCACATTGGTCAGCCGTTCCTTAATGGCCCGTTTCATCACTGCCTGGATGGCGAGTTCGTGGATATCGAGAGCGAATACCCGTCCCTGTGGTCCCGTCAATTCGGAGGCGCGCTGGAGGTATGATCCCGGACCGCAGCCATAGTCGACCACGGTCTGCCCCGGTTTAATATCGAACTCCTCCAGGAGGGAGGATACCGACACGAATCTGTCCCTGACCTCGAACAGCACCTTCATCATCCGAAAAGCAAAACCGGGCATTCGGTCCACACCCTTGCCGCTGATGGTCCATCTCATGAGAGCCTCCTGTCTACTGTGTTTATTTGCTATACACTATACTGAAAAAAAATCATTTCCTCCTCTTCAGGAATTGCTCCAGTATAGTCAGAAACTCATCAAGGAACCGAATCCGCTCCTCAGATAAGCCCCAGGAAATAGTCCCGAAAGCCGCCATCCATGGTCTCATGCCAGTGCAGATGGGCGAAGAAGGCCACTTTGCCTTTCGTCGAAAGATTCACGGTCACCCGCGACGTGTTGGACGGATCGGTCTCTTTCACAATGATCTCTTTGCCGGCCAGCCTTTTCAGTGTTTGAGATACCGCACCCTTGGTTATACCTAACCGTTTAGCCAGGGCGGTCACGCTGAGCCCCTCGTTCTGTCCTACTACCTCAATCAGGTGGATTTCAGAGCCGGAGAAGTCTTCCCCGGTCCCGAATTGGCGCGGCTTTTTGTCCAACTGCTCCCAGAGTTTTGCCACCCGGCCGAATTTCCCAACAAGTGAAAACCTGGAGGCGTTCGATTGGCTCATGAAAAATAAGCGTATACCATCTAAACATCTTTGTCAAGAAAAAAATGCAGATAATTTTCACGTGTACCCCAAAAGGACGATTCGTGAATAGGGTCTACCCACATTAAAGGAAATCAGCCCTGGGTCCGGTTATTCGCCCCGGTCGGATAAGAGCAAGGATCTCTCCCCCTCTCCCCGGACCGTTTAACCCGCTGATTTATTTTCGTTGCAACGTTTCATCCAGCAGTCGGCCCAGGGAGGCTAGATGGGCCTTTTCCTCGTCCCCCAGGCGAAAAAGGACGTTTTTCGTACCACCCTCCCCCACCTTGGCCGCGAACCGCAGGTAAAGGTCCAGGGCCTGGGTCTCCAGCATCAGGGCGGTCTCCAGCACAGCAGCGGGGCTTTTCAACAGCGGTTCATTTTCTCGGATAAAATCGGTAAATCGAAAACCTCCTTCCAGCACTTCGGCCTGGGTCCTCTCCTCCAATGGTTTTGACTCCCGCGAGGCATCGTGGAGTTCCAGGTACAAGGCCTGCAAGATTTCCTTATGTTTTTCCTCCACCGAGGCCAAAAGGATTAAGAGTTTTTGAAGTTCTCCCTCGGAGGTCCTGTCTTTAAAAAAGACATAAAACCGGCGCAAGGCCTCTTCCATCCCGTAGGCCAGGGAAATGATCTCCGGCGGGGTTTCATCGCCGTGTATCAAATCCAGGTTCAACTCCACCGGGCCGAAGGCCTTCGCCCCCTGCCAGGCTTTGATCCCCCCCTTGAGGTTATAGACTTCCCCGAACCCTTGTCCCGATAAGAATTGAGCCGCCACGCGGCTCCTTCCGCCTACCGCTCAGTAAACAATAACCGGCTTCTGTGGATCCAATTCCTTTAAGGAGTCCGCGAGATTCGGTAGAGGAACCAACTTCGCCCCAGGCAAATGCTCTCGTTCATATTCCCCCGGCTGCCGGACGTCCAGCAGGGTATAAGAGCCCTCCGCCCATTGGGCTATCAGAGCCATGGCTTCTTCCGGTTCGACGGCTTTAACCGGTGTGAATAATTGCTTCCAGCGCATCATAATCCTCGAAAAACTATTTAAGATTTTGACAATGTTCCTGAAATTCCAATCTAGCGGAGTCCCCCCCCACATTCAAGGCATTTTTCAAATCCGCGCAGCCCTCCGACCGGTTTCCCATCCTGATCCGGGCCGACCCGCGCCCCCAGAGCGCCTTCCCGTATTCGGGGGCCAAGGCCAGCGCCCGATCGCAGTCCGCCAGGGCGCCCTTCGGGTCCCCCAGGATCAGCTTGGCAAACCCCCGGTTGGTCAAAGCCTTGACCGAGCCGGGTTGCAGCGTGACCGCTTTGGTAAAATCCTGCAGGGCGCCTTGGACATCGCCCAGTGAAACCCTGGCCGTTCCGCGGTTCAGATAGGCATCCCCATAGGCCGGATTGAGTAAAACCGCCTGTTCCAGGTCCGACATTGCTCCTTTGAAATCACCCCTTTTGATTCTGGCCGCCCCCCGGTTGGCCCAGGCCAGGCTGCTTTGGGGGTCGAGTTCCAGCGCCCGGTCAAAATCATTTTCCGCCCCGGCAAAATCCCTCAGGCCTGCTCGGGCCTCCCCCCGGTTTATCCAGGCAAGGGCCACGCGGTCGTATTTGACGAGTACGTCGTTCCACAGGCTGAGGCTGTCCTGCCAGACCTTGGTTCGCTGGAAGGCGACCACGGCCAGCAGACCCAGACCGACCAGAAGGAACACCTGGATCCCTCTCGTCCAGGGGCTCCAGCGGATCAGGGCCTGGCGGAGCAGCAGGGCGAAGAGGAAGAATACCCCGATGGAAGCGAGATAGGTGTAGCGATCGTTCATGATAGAGGGGGTGATACCGATAATCGTCTGAAAGGTTACGCCAATGTTGATCAAAAAAAACAAAACGGCGAATGCGGCCACCCGGTCCCTTCGGCCCAGATAAACCAAGAGGACGATGATGCCGATGATCGGGATAAGGTAGATCGAGTAAAGAGAGGAAAGCGCCCCTCCGGTCAGTTCGGGGTAAGGATAGATCACGGACAATTTGAAAGGGGCTATGGTTTTTAATAGGTAGTGGCTGAAGGCATAGCCGGTAAGTAGCAGGCGTTGCCAAAAGGTAAAGTGACTCAACGGATTGATAAATTCCGGGTCTGTCGCCTGCAAGCCTTTGGTTAGCAGGAGATTCCAGAGACCAAAAGCCAGTGAAATGGCGAAAAAAGGCCCCTTTTCCATCAGCCACCGCCCGATGGTGGTTTTTCTTTGTACCAGCCAGTCCAACGCCACCAGGATCAGGGGTAAGGTAACGGCCTGGGCTTTGGATAATAAGGAAAAAATGAACAGGGCCAGGGACAAGAAGAAAAGGCCCGTTTTTTCTTGCAGGATATACCATAAATAGCAGATCAGGGATCCAAGGAAAAAAGCCGTGTATAAAACGTCCTTCCGTTCCGCCACCCAGGCCACGGATTCCACATGCAGGGGATGAAGCCCGAAAAAAGCGGCCGTGATCAGGGCAACTTCCTCCACTTTGTCGCCGTTCAGGGCCCGGGAAACTGTGCGCACCAGCGAATAGACCAGAGCGGTATTCAACAGGTGCAGCAGGATATTTATAAAATGATAGGACCAGGGGTTAAATCCGGAGACGGCGTGGTTCAGGGAAAGGGAAAGCCTGGTCAAAGGTAGGTTGACTTTCCCGGGAAAGGAGAAAAAAAGGGCCTTTATGTTTTCAATCGACAACCGGATCCAGGGGCTGTCGGTAACGTAAAGGGGATCATCCCAGTTCACGAAATGGGCGGTCAGGGCCGGGAGATAGGTCAGAAAAGTGACCACGAGAAGGGACCAAAGGAAATAGAGCCCCTTTTTATTGCTCCTTTCCCGTGGAGTTTGGCCATGGGAAACGGTTTTGTTTTTTCGCCCTTTTTCCTTCAAGGAGGGAATACCTGTGGAAAGACCTGCGACAACTTGTGGAGAGGGGGGGGACGAGGCGATTCCTCGTCCCCCTGAGGGCTCCAATTTAATTTTTCAGGACCAAAGGCAAATATACTTCCTTACTGGGGTCCAACACGGCATCTTTGTTGGCATACGTCTGCCCGGAGATGAGATCGATGGGGGTCGCCTCGGTTACCGATTTTTTCTCAGCCCACCATTCCGAAAAGAAACCGGTCCCATGGGAATCATAATAAAGTTTGCTGCTCCCAGGAGAAAGGCTGTTTAGCGTGTAAATACCCAAGCTATCGGTAAGAGCAGAGGGATTTAATTGTTCCAGCGTCGTGTCGTCATAGGCTCGCACCGTTACTTTAGCTATCCCCGTCCCCAGCGTATCCGTTACTTTGCCGGAAATAACCGCGGATGGAACCAGTTGTCCGCTTACCTCGGGTTTAGTACTCCCGGCAATCACCGGAACCCAGTCGGCGCTGTCAAAAGTCCGATGACCGTTAAACCAGGTGCTCCCTAAATTATATCGGGTAAACTCGACTTTGTAATTTCCGGAAGGAAGGCCCACCACCGAAAAGGTGCCGTCCACGCCGGACACCCCGGAGGAAACTTTCTTTTGGAATTCATCGTACACATTAACGGTAACCCCGGAGGTCGGGGACCCCGCCAGGATCCCTCCCGTCACAGACTGCGAACGGCGGTCGGCCAGTGCGGTGCCGGTAGAGGTTGACCCCGAGATAGTTCCCCCGATAAGAAGCTGGGCATTGATATTGGACGCGGGATTACCGACGACCACCGGGACCCAATTCGCCTGGTTGAAGGAGGCCTGATTGTTATACCATTGGGGGGAATAGTTGGTATTATAGGGGCCGTTAAACTTTACCTTATAATTTCCGGGAGGTATACGCCTGATGGTATAAATCCCGGTGACGTCCGTGGAACCATAAGTAACTATACTTTGATTCTGATCATAGACTACTATGCCGGCGTTATTGATTGGACTGTTCGATAGGTCTGTGACGCCCCCGGTAATTATCCCGCCCTCGGCAAGTTGGCAATCGGCTTTGTTAGCACCCACCGCAGTGACCACAAACGGATCCGCCGTCGAGAAACCGGTTTTCCCTTGCCACCACTCGATCTGATTATTGCTTCCCACAGCACCATCATAACATTCAACTTTATAGGTCCCGGGGGGGACAGGCGAGAGAATAGTATAATATCCATTAGTGTCGGCAACGGCCGAGAGCAGACTACGCTTCGATTGCACTTTTTGGCCATAATCGTAAACCCAGACGTTGGCGCCTGAAACCCCCGCGCCGTTGGGCCCGGTCACCCGGCCGGATATAAACCCTCCGCTGGCGATTTTCATGGAGGCATCGATGCCGGAAACCGTAGCCCCGCTGGTAATCGTTACTGGGGTCGCGGCGGAATAAGAAGAGGCGTCGTTATACCACTGGCCCATATAAGTGATGGAGGAATTGGTTCTACGGAAGAATACTTTATAAATGGCATTAGGGCTACCAAAAACCGTTAAGGCGTATTGCCCGTTGGCATCCGTGGTGTTTTGCGAAGCACCGGTGGAAACATATCCAAAATTTACCTCAAAGGCCTCCACATAAATCCCGGATATCGGGTTTCCGCTGGTAAAATCCCTGACGGTCCCCTGGATAGTCCCGGCCTGAGCTTTCCCTGAAAACGCCTGAAGACCCATGACGACTAGAAAAACAACTAAAATAAGTTTTAAAGCCTTATTAATGGGTTGTAAGTACGCCATCATTTCACTCCTTCCGTTATCTTTTTATAAGATAGTGACAATCTTTCGGCCTTTTTATCCTAAAAACTTGAACCCATAGAATCCCGCCCAGATAATTCCATAATTCCTACATCAATTGGGCAACTTATAATAATCCGGTTATTAAAGTCAACAAGAAAGAAAGGAGTAGGGACATCTAGTTCTGGAATAATTGGTTGATTGACCAAATCTGGTGTCAACCCAACCTGAGAGCCAAACAGCCAGCTATCTCAACCCCCATACTCCTATCGAAAGCCGGCGCTTCAAGCTTCTCCCCAGTTCCGCCAAGAAACCGAAATGCGAATCAATACCGGAAAGAGGATTTAAAAGGCCGCCGAGCGGGCCGCGGCCCGGGCAAAGGCCGGCTCATTCAGGGCCTGGGCCGCCTTGGCTAAAGCGGCGATCATCAGGCCGTTCCAGGCCGTGAGGACTTGGTCGTCTTTCAGGGGATGGATCCGCCACTCCCGGAGTTCAAATAGGATCTACCGGGCCGCCGCCTGACTCAAGGACAGCGGGAGATGGGGAATGCTCTCCCCGTCCTCCCCAGCATCTCGGCAGCCTTGGCTTGCGTGAGCTTCTTGGCCTTGATGAAATTAGGGTTTAATTGGCACGGGGGGTGCCGGCGGAACCGGCGGAGCCGGTGGCAATGCCGCTTTGGCTGGGGCCCCGGGGATGGCTGGTGGTGCGCCAGGCGAAATCGGTTTTGGACCCGCCGGCTTGGAAGGCGCTGTCGGGGTGGCTGGCACAGCAGGCACCGCACCGGGTACTCCCGGGGTCGGGACCGCTGGTGTCGCCGGAATGGCTGGAGTGGCCTTTGGCGCTACCCGCTTAGGCGCAGGCTTCTGTTTCTTGGCGTGCTTCGCCTGCTTGGATTTTGTGGACTTCTTTTGCTTGGCGGTAGTCCCTTTATTACCGAAATGTTTCCCCAGTGTTCTCCCTGAACCGCCGCTATGAACCCCGGCCACGCCGCCCCCGCCTTTTCCTCCTCCACCACCTCCGCCACCCTTGGCCAGGACCAGCGTGTTACCCCCCAACATGAGGCAAGCAGCCAATACGATGGCCAGTTTCTTTTCATTTCTCATTGGGCTTTCTCCTCTCTTTCTTTTTTGGAAATGATCTAATTCTTGTTGCCGATCCTAGTTTGGAGGAACTCATCCCGGGTGGGCCTCCCTTTTGATCGGTGCCCGAAAAAGGAGTGGGTGACCGCCCCCTTACCGTTTCCTGCCAATGTCAAATGCCTTGCCGATGAAAGGCCCAACGCTGTGGTAATGTTGAACGTCAGGGCTGAAGATGATCGGGCGTATCTTCTCGATATCCGGTTTCCCATCACCACCCAAAAAGGCCTCGTCGATCTTGACGTCCAATATCTCTCCCACGAAATGGGTGTGCAGCCCGATCTCGTAGTAGTGGATAACCTTGCATTCCAGGATCATGGGGAACTCACCAACGTAGGGGGCGTCAACCAAGTCGGATCGGACCGGGGTCAGGCCGGTCTCCTTGAACTTGTCGACGCTCCGGCCGGAAACCACGCCGAAGAAATCGGCTTCCCGGACATGCTCGACAGAAGGTACGCTCAAGGTGTAGGCCTGCCTGGCCATGATGCTCCCATAGGTGAAGGTGGCCTTGCGGAGAGAAATGGTCACACAGGGGGGCTGGGAGCAGCAAATTCCACCCCAGGCGACGGTCATGACGTTCGGGTTTCCGTTGGAGTCGTAAGAGCCGACGCACCAGACCGGCGTTGGGTAGATGAGGGTTTTAGCGCCGAATGACTTTTTCATGTGGCTAATCCTTATGGGTATCGCAAAAAGTCCAAAAACCTGTCATGGCGACCCTCTCCTGCGGCGGCGCGGATTCCGCGGCGTAGGCCGTCAGCGGCCAAGTGGCATTTAAAAAGCTCCTGATGATGGCGCCGATGATGATTATTTTCTTATTTGACATTTATTTTAGAAGATACGACCAGCTCAATCCAAAGACCAGGACGATTTCGGTGCGCGTCCGATATTGATCACTCCGATTTGATTACCCATTCGGGTTTGAACGGCAGGAGCGATCATCCCCTTTGAAAAGAGCAGGATGTCCAGAGAGCCGCCGAAAAAGAAATTCCCGAACTTGGTTTTGCCCTTCTCCACCTTTCCTCCGATGGTGAAGCAGTTGACATGGTCGGTCTGCTCGCTGTCGCAGGTATTGAGCACCACCGAACCGACGGAGTCCAATCCGACGGGAATGGAGGCGACATAGCCGGTCAGCGTCTCCGGTTTCTTATCGGGCAGGTTTTCATATTCCACCTTGGTGACAATCACGCCGCGCTGGAAGGCCTGGAACTGGCTGAAATCTGTGCCCGGACGCCCCACATTGCCGCTCAACGGCACCCAGTTAGGGAAATCCGGGTAACCGAAAGTACCGGGCGTTCCAGGGGTGCCCGTCTTGACCACCTCCGCATGAATGACCCTTCCGTCGACTGGGGAATGAAAGTGGTGGTAGGTGTTGGGCATCAACACACACGCCAGGCCGCTTCCTTCAACGAACTCCTTCTTGATCTCGTCCGGCACCGTCCCGAGCAAGTCCTTCACCGATATCGGAATGTTCTTCACGTCGAGCACCGTATCGAGCTGAAGAGGGTTCTTGACGTATTTGCGCTGGTAGCTCCCCTCGGACCTCACTACCTGCACCAAAGGATTCATGATGCAGTCTGTAGGAGAGACGATCACATAACCTCGATCTGGCATGGTGACGGGGCGACTGGGGTAGGAACCGTCCTTCTCGCTCTTCAGATTTCGCGCAAAGAACTCGTTCCAACTTGTGTAGTCCTCAGCCTTTGATTTTTTGTAGTCACCAATCTCGATGCGCGGGTCCTGGACCCATTGGGGAACAAGCTTCGCAGAGTCTTTGCTGTTCATGTAGCCGAGGTAGTCGTGCTGCCATTTTGCAAGAAACGTCGGCCCTGTTTTCAGCTCTCGACCCGGGGCGGAAGGATCGCGCCCCTGAACAAAATCCTGGCCAGCAGGGTTCCGATAGTACAACCATGCGAAATATAAAATGGGATCAAGAGCATTGTCCGAATCCCCTTCGATCTCCGGAAGGGCCGCACACCAATGTTCGAAGAGGCCGAGCATCTTCAGGTAGACGCCTTTCCCACTGCTCGTGGCTTTCCAGGGATTTTCACCGGATTTGTTATAGGAATAACCTGCCGGGAGGCCCTGCAACCCGGCATGAACCTTATCGAAAGCTTCTCTTGTGGCCTGATCTGAATCGTATTGAGCTTTCAAATACTGTAATGAAGCACTGCAAGGTGATTCAGAGGCCATGACTTGGTTTGGAAGAAGCAACCATAAAGCTAGAGATCCAAATGCTACGACACAAAATGTTATTCTTCTCGCCTTCATACTGTTCAACCTCCCTGGCCGTTTTCCTGATGTATGGATATAGTCATGACAGATTTCAATACATTCAAGCATTTGAAATCGCTTTGCACCTGGAGGAAGAAAAACCAGATTCGCTCCAGCCGGCCAATGCGGCGTTGACCCGTGGCCCGCAGCGTGCGGGGGCCGAAGGCCCATGCACGCCGGTGCCACCGAGTTCTAAAGGATGATTGCCGATGCCGCAGGCAACATCGACTATTTATCGTTTTATTTTGTAGGAATATCAGTAAGTTTAATGATTGTCAAAAGAAAAATTGGGGTTCCATGAAGGAAGGGTCCGAGAAAGTCATTCAATAAATCCTGTTTCTGACTCTCCCTGATGCCAGGATAGGCAGCAGGGCCCTTCTAAGAGACTGTGTCTGAGAGTCAGGACGCATTGTCCTACATCCTTCAGCGGATCGCTTTGGTAAAGGGCATGACCAGCAAATGGGGATACCGCACTTTTTCCGCCTGCGGATAGGCCCCCACGCCGATCTTGATCCGGGTTTGGTCCAGGTTATACAGGAAAGTACCCAGCATTTTATCCCACAGGGAGACAATGGTCCCGTAATTGGTGTTCCGTTCCTTGATCACCACCGAGTGGTGGATGCGGTGCATGGAAGGCGGCACAAACAAAACCAGCCAGAGTTTTTCAAACCAGGCCGGCAGGCGGATGTTGCTGTGCTGGAATTGAGAGGTGAGTACTACCAGAATTTCAAAAATCACCACCCCCCGGATATCGGCCCCCAGGAAATAGATCAGGGAAATCTTGATGACGGCCGACAGGCTCAGTTCGCCCAGATGAAAACGCAGGGCCGAGGAGACATCCAGATTCAAATCGCTGTGATGGACCCGGTGAAAGCGCCAGAAGAAGGGCATTTCGTGGTTCAGGAAATGCCAGATATAAAGCATGAAATCCAGGACCGCCACGGTGAGGACGATCCGCAGCCAGGTCGGCATCGAAATCAGGTTCAGAATCCCCAACTGCCGTTCGCTGACATAAGCCGCGGTTTGGACGATGAGGGAGAAAAAAAGAAGATAAAGGATGATGCCGTTGGTAACCGACAAGCCCACATTGTCCAGCCAGCGTCGGGGCTTGGAGACGGTGTTGGGGCGGTAGGGGATCCGCCACTCGAGCAGCCCGTACAGCACCAGGCCTCCCCAAAAGAAAACCAGACGAATCATTTCCAGGTTGGTTTTCATAAAAGGAGTGACCGAAGTACCTCCGCCTCCTGGACCGGTTGCCGGCAGGCATATTGTTCGCAGACGTAGGCTGTCGGTTTATCGGCCGCCGGAACCAGGGGACCCACGAATGGGGCCACCCGGTTCAGCGCCTCCCCTTCCGGTCCCGTGGCTTTAAAAAGCAGGACCTTGTTGGGCAGAAAGGCCTCCCGGACCAGACGAACCATCTCCCGGGAAACCGGATGATCGGGGTCCCCGGAGATAACGATCTCCCGGCTGGGTCCCACCACCCAGTCCAGGGCATTCAAGACCTGGGTATAGGCCATGGGGTAGCCCGAAATGGTAGCGGAAAAGCTTCGCAACAATTGGTCTGCTTTTTCAGACCACTCCGAAGCTCCGGTTATCTTGCCGAGTCGCAAGAGGTTGAGCAGCCCGACGGAGTTTCCGGAGGGAACGGCCCCGTCGTAAATCTCCTTTTCCCGGGAGATCAGGGGTTCGCCGTCCTTGGCCGTAAAGAAAAATCCGCCCTGCTCCTCATCCCAGAACAGTTCAACGGCCATCCGGTGCAAATTGACTGCCTCCTGCAAAAAGTTCAGGTCAAAAGTGGCTTCGTAGAGCTCGATCAACCCCCAGACGAAATAGACGTAATCTTCCAGGTACCCCGGATTGGCCAGGTGGCCCTCCCGGAAACGCCGGTAGAGCCGACCGGAGGGGTCCCGCATCTTTTCCAGGATAAAGGTCGCCGAACGGGCCGCGGCCCGGGCAAAGGCCGGCTCATTCAGGGCCTGGGCCGCCTTGGCTAAGGCGGCGATCATCAGGCCGTTCCAGGCGGTGAGGACCTTGTCGTCTTTCAGGGGATGGATCCGCTGCTCCCGGAGTTCAAAAAGGATCTGCCGGGCCGCTTCCAGCTTCCGGGTCAACTCTTCCAGGGGGATTTTTTCCCGGTCCGCCGCCTGAATCAGGGACAGCGGTAGATGGGGAATGCTCTCCCCTTCCTCAAAATTACCGCCGGGCTGAATATCGTAACAGCGGCAAAAAAGGTCGCCCAAATCCGGGCCTAATGTTTTCTTGACTTCCTCCGGCTTCCAGACATAGAACAAACCCTCCCGCCCCTCGCTGTCGGCATCCTCCGCCGAAAAAAATCCACCCTCCGGGGAAGTCATGTCCCGGAGAACATAGGTAAAGATTTCCCTGACCACCTGCGCGTGGTCCGGGTTCCGCCAGGCCTGATAGGCTTCGGTATAGGCCATGGCCAGCAGGGCCTGATCATAAAGCATTTTTTCAAAATGCGGCACCAGCCACTGGGCATCCACCGAGTAGCGATGAAACCCTAAGCCCACTTGATCAAAAATCCCTCCGCCACGCATGGCCTCCAGGGTTCTGGTGACGATTTCCCTGGCCCGGGAATCGGGGCGGCGTCGGTCCCAGCGAATCAGGAAGGTCAAATGATGAGGGGTGGGAAATTTGGGGGCTTCTCCGAACCCTCCCCAGCGGGAGTCAAAACTTTTAGCTAACTGGTCATAGCCGGTTTCCAGGGTCTTCAGGTCCGGAACCGAGCCCGTTCCAGCCGTTGACACCCGGGACTGAAGGGATTGGGTAATTTCCTCGCCGGCTTTCAGAATCCGGTCCCGGTCTTTTTCCCAGAGGGCGGCGATCTGGGTCAACAGCTCCGTGAAACCCGACATCCCCAGCCGGCCGGTCTTGGGAAAATAGGTCCCGGCGAAAAAAGGTTTTCTATCCGGAGTCAGAAACAGGGACAAGGGCCAGCCGCCGCGGCCGGTCAAGGCCTGACACACGGCCATATAGATTTGGTCGATATCGGGGCGCTCTTCCCGGTCCACCTTGACCGCTACAAAATGAAGGTTAATCAGCCGGGCGACCTCCTGGTCTTCAAAGGATTCGTGGGCCATGACATGGCACCAGTGGCAGGTGGCGTAGCCGATGGACAGAAAAATCGGCTTGTGCTCTTCCCTGGCCTGGCCAAAGGCCTCTTCACCCCAGGGATACCAGTCAACCGGATTGTGGGCATGCTGGAGGAGGTAGGGGCTTTTCTCCCCGGCCAGACGGTTGGTGAACGGTTCGGCGGACATGGTCCCTCCTCAAAAAGGTCAGAAAAATAGTCGGGCGGAAAGGTTGAGTCGGGCCTCCCCGCCCTTTGATTCTGAGGATGACTTTAGCGGATGGGCGGGGGGTCGGCCGCCCCTTCCAGAGTGCATTGGGTGAAATCGATTTCCTGATGACAACCCTTGCAAAAATGTTTTCGGTCAAACTCATCGGAGAAGATCTCCGCTTCCCGCCCGCAGCTAGGACATTTGCAGGAGAAGGATTTCAGATGCTTCATACTTTCAAATCCCGGACAATGCATGGGTGTAGTCATAATCTCCCTCCTATGGTAGGATGATACAGAAAAAAACAGTTCTATCCGGTCTTCATTAACCATCAATAATTAACAATTGATTATTAATGTCCGGGCTCCCCTTGGACGGCTTTCACCCCCAAGTCATAAGCCTCCCGGAGGGCCTCCGGGTTATCTTTGATGTTTCCCTTGTATTCGATGCCCTTATAAAACAGTCCGCCTTCATAGGTCATATCCAAGGCGTCAAAAAAATACTTGGCCATCATCTGCGACCCGTCAAAAAGGGTCTTGCCCTTGGTGGCCCCTACGGCGATCAGATAGCCCTTCCCATGATCATACCGTTTACGCTCCTCCGGCGTCTTTTTTTCCAAGAGCCGTTTGGACCACATGGCCTGAACGCGATCCACCAGGGCCTTCAACTGAGCCGTGACCCCGTAAAAAAATATGGGGGAGGATAGAATAGTAACCCGCGCCTCCTCCAGTAAGGGATATACCCGGGCCATCTCATCCTGGACCACGCAAACGCCCGTCGGCGTGCACCCGCCGCACTCCAGACATCCCGACATCTTCAGATCTCGGGCGTAGACCTTTTCAATGGTCGCCCCAACCGACCGCGCCCCTTCCAGGGCTTGATCCAGGAGCTGGTCGCTGTTGCCCCCCTGGCGGGGACTGCCGTATATCCCCAGAACCGTCATTGACCGCCGGCCTCCTCTTCGGCCACCACCCGTCCCCGGTGTTTCGTGCCGCAGAGGGGACAAAGGATGTCGATCTCTTTTTCATCGCCGATAAATTTTTCCCTCAACTTTTCAGGACCTAAAAAGGATACGTCGCCACAGGCGCAGGCCGGACACTCCGCCCGAACCTTATATTTCTTCTTGGACATTAGGATTCTCCCTTCAGACGATTATCCGAACCGGTAAAACCACATTCTGGAATGTAACAGGTCACATTGACGAATTCGCAGGTTTCTTTACAGGCCGGACATTTTTCCGGCGGCGCATCGGCCTTCAGCGTATATCCGCATTTGCTGCATTTCCAATCGTTCACGTCCTCCACCTCCTTTCCTCACAGTTTCGCTTATTTGTTTCCTCATCGGCCTCATTGAGCGAGATTCGGATCAACTGATTATCCGTCCATAAACTAAGCATTCCCTCCAGTTTCGGCAAGTCCTTCAGAGGCTGAAAGGCCTCCCGGGCTCCCATCTCTCCCAGCGCCCAGGCGGCTGTGGCCCGAAGGGTCGGACTATCCTGCCGAAGCACCTTGATCAGGGCCGGGACGATCTCTTCCCGCATCTCCTTGGGAAACACCTTTAACCGGCCCAGGGCCCAAATCACACCCCGCTGCAACTCCTCGTGGTCCAGGGTCCTCTCCGGTTCAACGAGCAAACAGGCCAACAGGCACCCGTATTCCACGGCCAATTCCTCGCGGACGGCCAGTATTTCCCCGAAGGCCTCGGGCATCCCCCAGCCGATCCCCCCGGATTCCTCATTCAGGTTCCAGAGCAATTGACGAATAACCTGCCGGGCCTGTTCCGGTTCCCGGTCGTACATCCGGGCGGTTACCATTCCCAAGGCTCGGATGGCCCGCCAGCGTCGATTTTAGTCCAAGTCCGCCGTCAGACTGATTAAACTGTTGCTGACTTTCCCTCCATGGGCATCGGACAGATCCATCAACCCGGTATAGTCTTCCAAGTCCAGCAGGTCTTTAATCCGGACCTTGAAAATCATCTATTTTTCCAGCTTTCCCAATTCCCCCATCAGGCTTCCAGAGGGGGACGCTGGTTGATATCATGAACGTCGATATAGCGAATGATCCCCTTTTTATCGATGACGAACAGGGCCCGCTCCGAGGTGCCGTCCGTTCGGAGAACACCGAACCGGGCGGCTACCGCCCCGTGGGGGAAAAAATCGGAGAGCACCGGAAACCAGAGCCGGCCCATTTGGTTGGTCCAGGAAAAGAGCGTGGGGATATTGTCCACCGTAATCCCCAGCAGGATCGCGTTATGCTCCTCAAAGAGCCCCTGGGTGATATTATACCCGGGCCATTGATCCGAGCAGACCGGGGTCCAGGCAGCCGGAACAAACGACAGGACCACGTTTTTTTTCCCGAGAAACTGGTGCAGGGAAACCTTCTCCCCCCCTACGGAGGGAAGAGTGAAATCCGGGGCCTTTTCTCCCACTTTGACCTTGAGTTCACTGTCCGTGGGCTTGAGTTGGCCCACGGGATAAATATTTTCCTTAAAGGCCTCGGAGCGGCTGAAAACCGGTCCGGCCGATCCCAGCGAAACCAGGACCGCCACCAATAGGAACATAGATAAACTTTTCAGGCGATTCATAGAAACCTCCAATCGGCTCACCTCGCCAAGGGGCATCCGGGGAGTCCGTTCTATTTGATCCCGGCTGCCTTTCGAATGATCTCCAAAAAGGATTGCACCCCCTTGAAGCCGGCCAATTCGGAATAGGTCACTTCCCCGGTCCCGCCCGGATTGATGCTTACCAGGAAGAAGTAAGGAGTACGGGTCGCCCCCAGGGCCTTATGCAGGACAAAAAGCTCATCCGGGATAAGGGGGAAGGGAACGCTGTAGATCTTTCTATAAACCCCCACTTCGTAGGCGGAATTCCCGACCCCGATACCCAGAATTTTAATCCGGCCTTTTAACTCGGGATCCCTTTCGATGGCCTGGAACAGTTCGTTGATCCCGGGCGCGTCCTTTTGGCAGAAGGGGCAGTACATGCTGAAGATCTCAATGAGCACCGCCTGGGCCTTGACCTGGGAGATCTTAAAAGCCCCGGTCCCGGAAAGCCCCAGATAATTCCTGTCTTCCGCACTCTTCGGACCGGGCAACATCAGGGCCGGGAAAGGTTCCCCCTTGGCCGGAGGGCCCGCTGCCGCCTGCCCGGCCGGGGGGACAAACCATCCGGCAGCCAGAAACAGCAGTTCCCAGTAAGAACCATAGTATTCTTTTCATCCTCGGCTCCTTCTCGCTTCCCTTTTACTCCTCCGGACTGAACGCGTCTTTCCCGACACCGCACAACGGGCAGAGCCAGTCGGCCGGGACATCTTCAAAGGCCGTTCCCGGGGCCACCCCGTTATCCGGATCGCCTAAGACCGGGTCATAAACATATCCGCAGACGTCACAAACGTATTTTTTCATGTCTCATCTCCTCCTCGCGTGATTAAACTGAAATTTCGATGTTCGATGTTCATTTATTTTCTTAACAAACCCTTCTCCCTCTCTTCCAGCCACTCCACCATTTCCTGAAGATTTTTTCTTAGATACCAGCGTCCGTGGGCGAAGACCCCGTAATCGGCCCCCATCATGGCCGAGGCAAACCGAGTGGAGTTGGCGTAAAACGACCATTGTTCAAACCACTTCTTTTCAATGGCCTCATCAAAGGGGCTGCTCTTCTGGGCCAAACCCTTAGCCAGCCCCCGTTCCCAGGCCGCCGAGACCACCTGGGTGGCGGCCAGGGTCATCTGATTGGTAGTCTGGATGGTGTGCTCCAAGCGTTTAAAGTGGCCCTCCACCCAGTTTTGGCTGTGACAGCCCAGGCAGACCTGCTGCATGGTTTTCAGCCGTTTATCCTGCTCGGCCTTATCGATCAAAAAAGCCTGAGCCGGTTCCCCGCTGAAATCGGTAGCCAGAGACAAACCGGCTTTGTTCTTTATTACGGTGGTATCCGCCGCTTTGGGATGCGGGTGGGCATAAATCAGCCCAAAAATACGCCAGGGCAATCGGTCGTTCATTCGGTGAGTCCGCTCAGCCACCACCTGTTTTCCGTCCCCCACGATCAGGCTGACATGGCAGGTGGCGCAAGTGGGCGCGGTGAAATCCTTACCAACCTTCCAGGGGACTTCTTGGAAATCCCAGTGCTGGTTCAGCGCGGCGTGTTGGTTGCCGTGTTTGCTGACTTCGTAGACGGGGAACGCCGGCACATCGGGCCCCTTGTGACACTTGGAACAGGTGTACGGTTTTCGGGCCATCTCGATGGAAAAGCTATGGCGGGTGTGGCAGGCCGCGCAAGAACCCAAACTCCCATCGGGATTTACCCGACCAACCCCTTGATTGGGCCAGCCGCTAAGGATGGGAAAACTCATTTCGCCCTGAGGAGTGTCACGTTTCTTCAGGCCTTGGACCTCGATGATTGTTCCGTGGCAAAACAGGCAGGCATCGGCATTGGTTTCCGAATCGGGTTTGGTCAGGATCAGCTTATTTTCCTTAAAAGAGGCCGTGCTGTTGATGTCCTCGAGCAACAGGCGGTAGACCGGATTATTCATTAGGTTTCCGTAGGCCTTGGCCATCAGGTTCTGCCCGTATTGCTGGACCTCTTTTCCATGACAGGCGGCACAGTCCTCCGGCGTAACCACCACGTGGACCTGATACCCGTTGTGTTCAAACGAATCCTTATGTTTCCCGGCATTCAGGGTGTGGCATTCGGCGCAGCCCACCACCGTGCCTGCCACGGCCTCGGGGATTTTCTCACTGGAAACCCGGCGTTCCAGCTTCGTTTTTTTGAGTCCCTCCCGGGGGGTCATCCGGCCGTGCCGGCTGTTTTCCCAGTCCTTGACGATCCCCGAAGAGATTTCCCGGTGACAGCCCAGGCAGTTCTGGGTATCGTCGCTGACTACTTCCTTTTTCGCAGGCGAGGCGGCCAAAACGGACACCGCCACCAGGAAGCTCACCACCAACAGGACTCCGATGATTTTTTTCATCTGCCGCTCTCCTCAAAATCCCTTCCCCAAAAAAGGTGATTCTTTGGACTTAGGATTTCAACTATTGGGACGTTAGAGAATATTATTTGACGCTTCGCCCTTTTGGGTGGGTATCCACCAGTTCTGGTATGGCCGCCGGATCTCGGCGAAACGGTTTTCCAAAGGTGCTCCACGAAGCGCCTATTGATAGGTCTCCAGAATACGGCGGAGCAATTCCCGATCCACTTTCTGTTCGGCCAGCGGCCCCTGTTGCAGCACGGGGAAATGCGTTTCAAACGGGGGTCGCATATTTTTGTAGAGCACTCCTATGGGAATGCGGTCTCCCCACTCCCGGGCCTTACTCATGGCCCCCTCCCAGTGCAGGGGATCGTAATCGTCCGGCAAGGGGGTGCAGCGCTTCTTATACCAGGCCAGGGTGTTGACCCGGTTGAAGGAGACACAGTTTTGCAAAATATCAATCAGGGAAAATCCCGGATGGCGGATCGCTTCCCGGATCAGGCCGGAAAGATGATCCGGAAAACCGGAGAAGCCCCGGGCCACAAAACCGGCCTCCATGGCCACCGCCACGGCTACCGGGTTAAAGGGCTGCCGAAGGGACCCCTTCGGGCTGGGCCTTGGTGATAAAACCCTCCCCCGTGGTAGGGCTGGCCTGCCCCTTGGTCAAGCCGTAAACCTGGTTATTATGCACCAGCAGGGTCAAATTGATATTTCTCCGGATGGCGGCTAAAAAATGGTTGCCTCCCTCGCCGTAATTGCAGCCATCCCCGCTCTCGGCGATCACCACCAGCCCCGGGTTGGCCAGCTTGGCCCCGGTAGCCACCGGTAAGGCCCGACCATGGAGTCCGTTAAACAGATTGGCCCTCAGATAGTGCGGAGCTTTAGCCGCCTGACCGATCCCCGAGACAAACAGCACTTGACGCGGTTTGAGCCCTTCCTCGGAGAGGGCCTTCTTCACCGCCGAGAGCAGCGCGTGATTGCCGCAACCCGGGCACCAGGCCGTTTCGAAGGTTCCGAATTCTTCTACATCAACCATTAATGACCTCGCAAAAAGTCAAAATACGACTTTCTGCTCGGCGGGGGATGGTTTCCCCTCCCCCGCCATTGGAAGTGAATTCCAATGGTACCACCCCTACCCCAGCCCGGCGCTTAGTCGCGCTCGGGCCAATGGTCGATGGACTTCTTACGAGTCCACCAACCATTGGCGCTGTTCCAATTCCCGGAGGAGGTATTCCGGGGTGAGGGGTGAGCCGTCATAGCGAAGGATCGTTTTTTTGATGGTCACCCCGGTCTCCCGCCGGAGGAGGCGACTGAACTGTCCAGTGGCATTCATTTCGACGCCTATGATTTCCCCGGCTTCATGAAGGAGGGATAAAAACTGAAAGGGAATCAGAGGCCAGACTTGAGAAAAATGAAGCATGGCCGTTCGCTTCCCCCGGAGGTTTAACAGGGAAACCGTCTCCCAGACCGCCCCTCGACCGGAACCCCAGGTAACCAATAAAAGATCCGGTCGGGGTTCACCCTTGAATTCCGGGGGAACCGCCGCTTCCTGGATCATCCTCAGCTTTCGCCCTCTTTTATCGACCATTTTTATCCGGACGGTTAGGTCTTCGGTCAGGTGTCCGTCTTCCGTATGTTCGTCGCTGTCAGCCACCACCAGGTGATCGGACAGCCCGGGATAGAGCCGCGGTGAGACGCCGCTCTCCGTCAGGGCATACCGAAGATAGGGTTCGCTGATCGCCGGGGTGGTTCGGGGGAGGATAGGGGGGAGTTGGGATAGGTCAAAAGGGTCTACCGCTCGGTAGGAATCGGCCAAGAACTGATCGGTCAGAATAAACACCGGTCCCTGCGATCGCTCGGCCAGTTCCAAGGCTTTTCGGGCCAGGAGAAAACATTCCTCCACCGATCCGGGCGTGAAAACGGCCCGGGGAAACTCCCCGTGCCCGGAATGGAGAACGAATTCCAGGTCCCCCTGTTCGGTGCGGGTGGGCAAACCGGTAGCCGGACCGGGCCGTTGGGCCACCACGATCACGATGGGGGTTTCGGTCATTCCCGCCAAGCTAACCCCCTCGGTCATCAGGGCAAACCCTCCCCCGGAGGTGGCCACCATACTGGGCGCCCCGGCGAAAGAGGCCCCCAGGGCCAGGTTGATGGCGGCGATTTCATCCTCGGCCTGCTCCACCACCAGCCCCATCTTCTTGGCCTGAGCCGCCAGGGTCAGACCAATGGAGGTGGAAGGGCTCATGGGATAAAAGGCAAAAAATTTCAGCCCCGCGGACAGCGCCCCTAAGGCCACCGCCTCATTCCCGGTGAGGATCAGTTTCGAGACGGAACGACTGGTTTCCGGCAGGGCGGGAAAGGAAATGGACTGTTTTTTTGTCCAGGTAAAAGCGGCCTGGAGGGCCTGGCGATTTCCTTCGGCGGCCTGGGGGCTTTTATGGCCGAAAAAATCTGCCGTGGCTTGAAGCACGATTTCTTCCCGCAAGCCCAGCAGCGTACTGACCACCCCCAGGGCGGTAATATTGGCATAGCGGTCCGGCGCCAATTCCTTTAAGGGAACCTTCCGGCAGCAGTCTTCCGGGGAGGATAAATCGCCATCGATCAGGATAATACCCCGCGGGGAAAGTTCCGGTCGATGGAGGTCCACGCTCGCGGAGTCCAGGGCCACTAAGAGGTCGATGGCCTCCTGGGGCGCCGCTAAGGATTCCGTGGAGGCCCGGACCCGAAAGGTATTATGTCCGCCCCGGATTCGGGATTGGTAGTCCTGGGTGACTACGACTTCATACCCGCTTCGAACCAGGGATATGGTCAAGAGCTGCCCGATGGTGTTCAGACCCTGACCGGCCTCTCCACCGATGACTATGTTGATCGGATCCGGCGACATGCACGCTGAACCGGGGAGCTAAACCCCGTCTAAACCGGCCCGTTCTTTTTCCATGAACCAGCCTTCGGGGTCTGAAAGGTAATAGCGTGTATCCTCAAGAGTCAGGGCATGGCCTTTTTCTTCCTGGATCATCTGGACCAGAAAGGCCTTTTCCAAAGGATCAACGGCCTGGGCCAACTGGCTTTCGTAGAAGGCGACGCTCCGCAGCTCAAAATCCAGGGCGAGTTTCAGGGCCTCGAGATCGTTGCTGCCCGCAATGCCGGCCGGGCTGTATCGGGACACCAGGTCCCGAAAGACCTGCCCCAGATCCTGGTAGGGACACTGAAGTTTTTTCCAGTCCTCGGACCAATTTTGATCCTTGGTCAGGGAATCGGAAATTTTCCGGATCCGCTCTAGATGGACGATTTCGTCATCAATGAGCAGGCGAAAGATCTCTTTCCCCAGCGGGTTCTCGGAAGTGGACCTGGCCTTTTCATAAAAGGCCCTGCCCTTCTCTTCCATCTCCTGGGCCGTACACAGCATCTGGGTGAAGCGCTCTCTGGTGGCACTCATGGTCTCCTCATCGCATTTTGGGTTAGTTCCTGAGCGGGGCGGGATTCTCACCCCTCCTGTCCGGTTGGCTTTCAGGATAACAAAACTCGGGACTGAATGCAACAACGTGCTGGTTTTTCGTCCTTTTGAGTGGGTACGAGCTAGGGCGCAAGCTTCCGTGGCCGCCTGGGTCTCTTGGAAAGGGTTTTCCACACTGCTTTATCGGTCCTAACCCGGCCCCCGTGTTTTCAAATCGTCCTGGAGGCAGGGCCAGCGCGAAGGCGATAAAGGTCTCCGCTTTTGGGCCTGCTTTATATAAAGTTGATGACTTAGGCCCGGATTCGGAGTTCGGATGGCCTTTGGAAAACCCTTTCCAAGAGACCCAGGCGGCCAACCGGCTATCGGGGACACCCCACCCAAAAGGACGAAAAGTCAAAAAATAATCCGTGGTTACCAGTCCTCGCAGAGCAATTCGAATTGCTCCCGCTGGTGGTCACAGGCGGGACACTTGTCCGGGGCTTCGCGGCCCTCCTGCAGGTAACCGCAGTTGCGGCAACGCCAGGTCACGACGGTATCTTTTTTAAAAACCGTCCCGTTTTTGATATTAGCCAGGAAACCGAGGTAGCGTCGTTCGTGTTGTTTTTCAGCCACCGCGATGGACTCGAAAATCTTGGCGATTTCCTCAAAACCCTCTTCCGCGGCCACCCGGGCAAAGGACGGGTACATATCCGTCCACTCGTAATTCTCTCCTCCGGCGGCCTCCTTGAGGTTGTCCGCCGTGGTTCCGATTACCCCGGCGGGAAATCGGGCCTGAATTTCCACTTCCCCCCCCGGCAGCAGTTTAAACAGCCGTTTGGCATGTTCCTTTTCCTGATTGGCCGTTTCTTCGAAGATATACTGGATCTGAACATACCCTTCTTTTTTGGCCTGACTGGCAAAATAGGTATAACGGTTCCGGGCTTGCGATTCACCGGCAAAAGCGGTTAATAGGTTTCTTTCCGTTTTGGACCCTTTTAACTCCATGACTATCGGCTCCTTTCTCTGGTTCTCATCAGTTGACGCTAATAGCTTTTTTGCTTTTTGGCTGGCATTGCGGACAAAGTCCAACAAATTCCAGACGGCAGCCTAAAAGCGCATAATCTGTCTCTAAGGCCACCTTTTCTTCCATTTCTTGAGGATAGTCCATGAGCAGGTCTTTAACCTGTCCGCATTGTACACAGCGCAAGTGAAAATGGTTGGAAGTATTCCCATCATAACGGCGTTGGTTTCCGGCCCAATCCAACCGCAGGATCTGGTTTTGTCCGGCCATAAATTCCAGGTTGCGGTAGATGGTTCCCAGGCTGATTTTGGGAAGCCTCTTCCTCACCAGGGCATGGACCTCATCAGCAGTCGGGTGAGTACTCACCTTTTTAATTTCTTCCAAAATAACCTGCCGCTGCTTGGTGGTCCTTGTTTTCTTTTCCTTGGTTTCCATTCCGGTTTAAGCCTCGGTCCCGCCGGATACGGAAATGATTTCGCCGGTCAGATAACCGGCTTGATCCGAGGAGAGGAAGGCCACCACCCGAACCACATCCTCGATGCGCGCGATCCGGCCCAAGGGAATGGCTTTCAGGAGCTCCTTGAGGATATCGTCGTTACCCCAAAAAGGCCTGGAAAAATCAGTTTCCACCATTCCCGGGGCGACGGCATTGACCCGGATGCCGTAGGAAGCCAATTCCTTGGCCAGTACCTTAGTCAGCATGTTAAGTCCCGCCTTGGCGATCCCGTAAATACCCATGCCGGGAGCAGCCCGGTGGCCGGCGATGGAACTGAGGTTGACGATGACCCCGCCGTTGGTTTTCATCAAGGGAAAGGCCTGTCGGCAGCATAAAAAGGCCGACTTCAGATTTCCTTCTATAATTTTATCCCAGAGACCGATATCCGCTTCCACGGTCGAGGGGGTGAAAATATTCATTCCCATATTGTTGATCAGAATATCCAGGCTTCCGAAGGTATTCGCGACGGTTTTAAACAACTGTTCCACCTCTTCGGCCTTGCCCAAGTGGGCCGCCACGGTAACCACCTCGCCCAGTTGTTCCCGGGCCTTCACTAAGTTGGCCTCCTTCCGTCCGCAAATGGCCACCCTGGCCCCGGCTTCGGAGAAATAGCGGGCTATCCCCAGTCCGATCCCCTTTGAACCTCCGGTAACCAATACTCGTTTGCCGACTAAATCGTCCATCGCCTTCTCCTCCAAGTTTTCCGGTAACCGTCAGTGCTTGACGCACCCGAACCATGTCTTTTTTAGACTATATTCGAGGGTCTCGTTTATTGCCGAACCAAATATTCTTCCAAATCCCACTCCGTGCCCTGGGGATTGTCCTTGAGGATAACCCCCATCTCCTGAAGCTGAGCGCGCAGGGCGTCGGCCTGGGCCCAATCCTTTTCCCGGCGAGCCTGAACCCGTTTGGCAATGAGATCAGCGATGCGTTGTTTAGACAACCCGCGGCTTTCCAAAACCCGTTCTCTCTCTTGGTCAAAGAAATCGTCCAGCGGCAGGTTCAGAATACCCAGCAGCAAGCCGGCGGCTTTCAGAACACCGGCGGCCCGGACCAGAGCATCTTTCGAAGTGCCAATGGTTTTTAGCTTCAGACTGTCCAGCAGGCGATTCAGCTTGCGGGAAAGATCGTGAAAGTACCCCAGGGCCTGAGCGGTATTGAAGTCGTCCTCCAAGGCCCCCTCAAATTTCTCCTGGAATTGGTCCACCGCTCCTGCCAGTTCGTGAATTTTCTCCTCCGAAAAGTCTTCCGCTCCCCCCCGCTGCCAACGGTTTTCCGGATGCTCCAGGTCCTTGACCAGTTGGTAAAGACGGTGCAGGTGGTTCTGGGCCTCCTGCAGCGCTTCCTCCGAATAATCCAGCGGGGTGCGGTAATGCCGTGAGAGTAAAAACAAACGAACCGCTTCGGGATGAAAACGCCGGACCATCTCCCGAATCGTTAAAAAATTGCCCAGTGATTTGGACATTTTTTCACCCCGGATGGTGACAAAACCGTTATGGACCCAGTACCGGGCCAGAGGCTGACCCGAGGCGGCCATGGATTGGGCCTGTTCGTTCTCATGATGCGGGAAAATAAGATCCTGCCCGCCGCCATGGATGTCGAAAGTCTCCCCCAGGTAAAAGGAGCTCATGGCCGAACATTCGATATGCCATCCCGGCCGTCCCGGGCCCCACGGGCTTTCCCAGGTTGGTTCTCCCGGTTTTCCGGCTTTCCAAAGGGCAAAGTCCATGGGATGGCGCTTCCGGGGGTCCACTTCGATCCTCGCCCCGGCCTGCATTTCCTCGAGGTTCCTCCCGGAAAGTTGGCCGTAGGGTTTGAAATGCTCTACCGAGAAAAAAACATCCCCGTCAACTGCGTAGGCCGCGCCCTGATCAATCAGCTTCTGAACTAAAGCGATGATTGCCGGGATATGGCGTGTGGCCCGAGGTTCCGCCTCAGGAGACAACACTCCCAGGACCGCCATATCCTCTCTAAATTCCGCAATGTACTTTTCCGCTAAATCTTCTGGCCGGACCCCTTCCTGATTGGAGCGGGCGATGATCTTGTCGTCAATGTCGGTAAAATTGCGGACGTAGGTTACCTCATAGCCCTGAGAGCGGAGGAAGCGAACGATCACGTCGAAAACGATCATGGACCGGGCATGACCGATATGACAACTGTCATAGACGGTCACCCCGCAGACATAGATCCCCACCTGAGGAGGATTTCCGGGAACAAAATTTTCCTTTTGACGGGTTTGGGAATTGTAAATCCTTAAAGACATGGCAGGGTAGCACCTATTATCTTATTGATTGATCAGGGCCACCGCGTAGGCGGCGATCCCCTCTTGCCGGCCGCAAAATCCGAGTCCCTCGGAAGTAGTCGCTTTGATATGAATTTGGTCCGAAGCGATTTGAAGGCTCTCGGCCAGGGTCTGACGCATGGAAGGGATAAAGTCCGCCAGCTTGGGCTGCTGGGCCACGATCGTACTATCGAGGTAGCCGATCTCCCAGCCTGCGGACCGGATCTTCGAAAGGATGGCCTTCAAAAGGATGAGGCTGGATACCCCCTTATACTGGGGATCCGAATCCGGAAAATGCCGCCCCAAATCGCCCAACCCGGCGGCCCCCAGGAGGGCGTCTCCCAGGGCATGGGCCAGCACATCGGCGTCGGAGTGGCCTTCCAGCCCCAGGAAATAAGGGATTTCGATCCCTCCCAGGATCAAGGCCCTTTCCGGAACCAGACGGTGGACATCATAGCCCAATCCCACTCGGAAGGGCGGGATCATAGATCTTTTTTTTCCTTCTTGATCAGCGTCTCAGCGATCGTCAGGTCTTCCGGGGTGGTAATCTTTATGTTTCGGTAGTCTCCGGAAATCAGGCTGACGGGATGCCCCAATCGTTCCACCAGGGAAGCGTCATCCGTTCCCGTGAATTTATCCTGAATCGCTTTCTGGTGGGCCTGGCAAAGCAGGGAAAATTCAAAAATCTGCGGCGTCTGGGCCAGCCAGATCTCTTCCCGGGGCAGGGTCTGCAATTTCCCCCCCGGGGCTAATCGTTTGACCGTATCCCGGGCGGGAACGGCTACGATGGCGGCCCCGGTCTGCCGGGCTTCCAGCATACCGGCTTCAATCAATTGGGGGTTGATCAGAGGGCGGACCCCGTCGTGAACCACTACCCAGGAACAATCCGACTTTATCGCCCGTAACCCATTCCAGACGGACTGTTGCCGTCTCCGGCCCCCCTGAACCACCTTGAGCACTTTCTTATAGTGGTACTTTTCGACGATATCCGTTTGAACCTTCGCCATTTCATCTTGCGGAGCTATGACAAAGATCTCATCCACGGCCGGACAGGCTTCAAAAACCGCAATGGTCTGCGCCAGGACAGGCTTTCCCCCCAGGAGCAAAAACTGTTTTGCCGTGGGGGATTGCATCCGTTGTCCTTTCCCGCCGGCGGTAATCAAGGCGATGGTCTTCAAGGCCTGATCCTATTTTTTTTCAGCGGGTGGCCTCACTTGGCCGCCCCTGAGGCTGGTGAAAAAAAAATAGGTGGAAGTGGATCATAAGCCGAGTCCTGTTTCCCGGAGGCTCACGCCGGCCGGGATGATGATCATTCCTCTAAGAGTCCGAATTGCTTCGGACCTCAAGCAACCAACCCGGGGGCCTTGGGCGGGCTACCCGTAACGCCCCCCTATTTGGTCTTGCTCCGGATGGGGTTTACCAGGCTATCCCGATCGCTCGGGATACCGGTGGGCTCTTACCCCGCCTTTTCACCCTT
The DNA here is from genome assembly GCA_963743305.1 of uncultured delta proteobacterium. Taxonomy (GTDB): domain Bacteria; phylum Desulfobacterota; class RBG-13-43-22; order RBG-13-43-22; family RBG-13-43-22; genus CAVQSS01. Next base: position 88,180 of record CAVUPH010000007.1, on the reverse strand, counting down.
ACTCCGCCGGAGGCGGAGCGGTATATTTTCTGTGGCACTTTCCTTCCCGTCACCGGGACTGGGTGTTACCCAGCATCCTGCCCTCTGGAGCTCGGACTTTCCTCCCGCCCAAAAGCGGGCGATCATCTGATCCACTTCCACGCGCTATGGTATCACTATTTATCAGTTGATTATATATATAAACAATTATTCAAATATTTTTGGTTTGGTTTTTATAATGATCCTTGATGGCTTCATTGGCCAACCGGTCCGCTTCCCGATTCTGCTCCCGGGGGATATGAATTATAGCATAATCGTGAAAACGGCTCAAAAGATCCTGCGCCTGGTGGTAATACTTCCGCAGGCGATCACTTTTCACCCGGTATTGTCCGTTAATCTGGCGGACCAGCAGTTCGGAATCCAGGTGCACTTTAACCGCTTTCGCCCCCAGAGACAAGGCCTCTTCCAGGGCCGCCGTCAAGGCCTGATATTCCGCCTCATTGTTGGTCCCAGCCCCCAGAAACTTTCCATTTTCCCGGATTTGCCCTTGGGGATCACGGATGAGCCATCCGGCCCCGGAAGGCCCGGGGTTGCCCTTAGCCGCCCCATCGGAGAAAATCACCCACTGCCCGACAGCTTGTTTCTTTAAATCAGACAGGATCTATTCCTTGGCGGCCTCGGGTTTCCCCGAATAAAATAAGATTCGCAGGCAATTGGGACAATTGATTATCCGGTCGCACCGTTGAATTTCGTTATATAACTGGTGCGGGATGTGCATATGACAGGACATACAGGCGGCATTACGTACCTCGGCCAAGGCCAAACCACGCAAACGCTCCCGCAAAAATTCATATTGTTTAAGATGCGAATCTTCCACCCGGGCGGCTGCTTTTTGGCGATCTTCCTCAAACCGGGCTAATTCCCGGGCATAAACTTCACCGGCTTTTTCCCATTCTTCTTTTTGGGTTTTGCCGGAAACGATTTTTAGATCCAAAACTTTTTTTTGCTCCCGCACCTGAAGGGTCAAGGCCTCCATTTGTTCCATCAATTCCAAAAGAGCGTCTTCCTGGCCGGCCTTGCTTCTATTCAGGTCGTCAATCTCGGTGAGCATCGCCTTATATTCTTTATTGTTTTTTACCTCCATCAGTTTTGTCCGACTTTTCTTAATTTTCTGATCGAATTGTTCAACTTCCTTTTCCAGGTCGCGTCGCTGTTTTTTTACTTCCTCCAGCTTGTTCAAAAAGGTCTCATAGGTTTGCCGGGCCGCTTGGAGTTCCAAGTCAATCCCGGCCAAACGACGGGGAGTCTCCTCCGCTTGGACCTTCACTTGTTGGATATCGTTATCGATCTGTTGCAGGTAAATCAACCGACGAATTTGTTCCTCCATCCGTTTCCCCCTAATTGAATTCGCTTTCCATCTAAAAATACCGACAGGTCGGATCGCCTGGTTCAAGGTGGATCCGGACCTCCAACTCCCAACCCTGCGCCTCCGCGGCCTCGATCAATTGCTGTCCTAAAACCGGGAGGATCCACTTTTCAGACACATAGTGCCCGATGCTGACCAGGGCCAGATCCTCTCCGGAAAACTCCACGGTAGGATGGTGACCGATCTCCCCGGTTACGAAGACCTGGACTTGAGCGGCCAGTGCGGCCGGAAGCAAAGAACGTCCGGCGCCACCGCAGACGGCGACCCGTTCAATTTTTTCCGGAATTTTTCCGGCCACTTGGATAAACGGCGCTTCAGCGCCCTCCCGCAGAAAAGAGATGAATTGGTCCCAGGATTGCGGGGGGTCATAAATTCCCTGCCGCCCGATCCCCACCCCGAGCGCGCTGTTCTGAAGCGGGTAGAGGTCGTAGGCCATCTCCTCGTAGGGATGGGAAGCACGAAAACGCTGAAGCAAAGTATCGACTTGCGCCCGGGGGACCCGGACTTCCAATCGGGTTTCAGGTGCCCGGGTTTCAAGCCCGGCTTTTCCCTGAAAGGGCTGGGACCCCGGTTCAGGGGTAAACCGCCCTTCCCCCCGGGCGGAAAAGGTACAGAACCGATAGGTCCCGATTTGCCCGATACCCGAAAACTTGAGGGCCTCCTGCAGGCGTTCTTCATAACCCGCCGGAACAAAGACCACCAGTTTGTAGAGGTCCCTGACTTTTTCCTCCAGGGGCTTCAAACGGGTTAACCCCAACCTTTTCGCCAGGGCTGTGCTGACTCCCTCCGGAGCCGCATCCAGGTTGGTGTGGGCCACCCAGAGGGCTATCTCCCTCCGGATCAGCTCCCGCACGGTCTTTCCGGGTTCCCGATCATAGCGAAGTTGGCTAACTGGCTGGAATAATAAAGGATGGTGACATAAGAGCAATTGGACGGATTCAGAAGCCGCCCATTGAATCGTTCGAGGTGAAGCTTCCAGGGCGATTCCCAGGCGCCGAATCGCTTGCCCGGGATCGCCCACTTGGAGTCCGACCTGGTCCCAATCCTCGGCCCAGTGGGGAGGATATCGGGAATCGAGCCACTGGATAATCTCTTTAGTGGTGACCACCATCCGCTATTAAACAAAAAGGGCGCCCGATTACCGTGGCACCCTTTTCTTGTCCTCCCATCCCCTGAGCGGTTTGGGGATTCTCTTTTTGTCATTTTGATGGAGCATCATTTTTAATGTTAATCTTCAGAGTTTGAAATAATCAATGGTGGGCCCACCTGGCCTCGAACCAGGGACCTTCCGGTTATGAGCCGGTGGCTCTTCCAACTGAGCTATGGGCCCACCCAAACTATCTAATTTAGGCGAACTGCCTTAGAAAGTCAATTTAAATTCCCTAGGACGAGGATTAAGGCGATCGGCTGGACCTTAGCTTGAGCAAATCTTCTATATCCCCCAATAAAAAGGGATCAGGGGCAAAGAAAAAAAGCACCCCTGACCCCTTTGGTCAAGCTAAGCCGCCCTTAGGGCTGGGCCTGCTGGGAACTGGCCTGGGCTTGCAGCGCCGTCCGTTGGTCCGGGGTCAACACAGTCCAGAGGATTTGATTATAAATCACGGCTCGGTTTTCAGCCATCTTAGTGATTTGAGGCACTAGAGAGGCATCAACCTGGCCTTTGATTTGTTCGTCCGAAAGTTGATCGGCTAAAGCAGCTGTGTGAAGATCCCGGCGTGCTTGGAAGAGAGCGGTCCGGGCGGCCTTAAGCTGTTCCCGGTTTTGCTGAAATATTTCCTTGATCCGGGATTTCTGGTCGTCGGTCAGCGGGAACCCGCTTTTGGCCAAGACCCATTTCAAATGCCTCCCCTCAAACCCTCGTCTGCCGGGGCCCCCGAAGGCGTAGGCCTCATAGGCGGTGAAGCAAAAAACCGTCAGAACAAGCAGCGATACTATCTTACTCCTGGTTTTCATTGTATTTTCTCCTTTCTGAGAAACAATTCGAACTTCCATTATCTGACCGTGTATCCCCGGGCATCCAGGCAGGCCCCCACGGCCCGCTGGTAATCCGCACTTTCTTGTTCTATCTGAACAGGAGACATATCGCTGGGCGGCGGCTTGGTTGGGTCGTATCCGGTTTGGCCCAAGGCCCAGTTGTGGCAATCGTTGCGATCACGCTCTAATTTTTCCTCGGTTTGACCTTGGCGAGGATAGATGAAGATCCGGCCCCCTGACTTCGACGCCTGATCACTTTCCCTCGAAGCGGTATCGGGTGGGGGCGGAGGTGAACTATAGGCCGGGGGCGGGTAGTCATAGGCGGGCGGGGGATAATAATAGGCTGGAGGCGGATAATAGTAACGCGGTGGGTAGTAATATCGAGGGGTTAGGCTCCAGCCGATGGCCCCGCCGATAATCAATCCGGGAAGTAACCACCCTAACCCGCCGCGAGCCTCCACTTGTTTGGCGGGAACAAATAGAACAAGCATCGAACAGATAAGCAAGAAAACAACGATCTTTTTCATACGGATCCTCCTCTTCAGGTTGAATTGGACAATAAAACATCCTCAAATCTTACCTAGTCATGATGGGTTGGACCAGGAAGTTTTTCATTAGGTTAAATTTGCTTTCCTCGCTTGGCATAATGAGTCTATTCTGTAATTGAAAAAGGGAGGTTTTAGGGCGGACGAAACCGGGGTTTTTAATCGGTTATTTAACCTTTTTATGGTCCTGTGCCCCTAATGGTAATAATGATTTATTGAACAATATTCTCTAATCTGTGGATGAACCCAACTATTGTTGGCGGCTAATGGTAGGAGGAGGGAAGCACACCTGACCACTGCTCTGCGTTCCATGAAACAGCTCACCGAGAGGAACCCCACGGTCGTTTGCCTACTCGTCACGCTGGTTACCTTGTCCGTTGACTTGGTCACGGGACGAGATATCCGCTTTCCTCTCCTTTATGTTCTGCCGATTGGCCTGGCGGCCTGGATGGGCAGAAGGACTCTGGCCTATGTCTTATCCGTCTGGCTTCCGCTGCTGAGGGTCTATTTTGAAGTCTATTGGCGGGTACCTGAATTACTTCCCTTGGAAAGCATCAATGCCGCGATTGAAGTGCTCGCCTTGTCATTGTATGCCTACTTAGTAGGCCGAAAAGCCATTGAGACCAGACAGATCAAAAAAGACCTGACGACGAAGGACGAAGAGATGCAGCATCTTCGCGCCTTTTCCCGATTGGTAGGCACGACCATGCAAGGCCGCGGGGTTTCCCCTGGCTTAGCCGACGGAGTGGCCGTGGTCTACCTGCCGGAGCCTGAATCCGCACTCGGCGAGCCAAACATTTCTCCGGAGGAGGTGCAGTCGGAGGGTGACCGCTTTGACCGCGCCTTGACGGCGTCAATCCACGAGTTGGATACCCTTCGGAAGCGGTTTGAACGCCAAAAGGCAGACGATGAGATCGCTCTGGTGGAGATGCGTCTGGCCATGCTCAAAGACCCCTCCTTTACGAAGCAATGCAAACGGCGCGTGTCTCAGGATCTGGTGGGGATTGAACAGGCTGTACTGGCAGAGGTCCGAGAGATGCAGGCGCGGCTCCAAGGGTTGAAACAGGAATTCCTGCGGGAGCGCAGCGCTGACGTGCGCGACTTGGGGCATCAAGTTCTACGCCACCTCAGAACTTCGGATCATTCGGCCTCGAACCGCCTGTCCGCCCTTCCGCCGGGAACCATTTTAGTCTCTGAAGAACTCCTTTTGTCTGATGCGCTGCAGATCGATCCGGCCCTCGTCGCCGCCATCGTCACCGAGAGAACGGGCCCCGCGTCGCATGTCGCGATCCTGACCCGGGTCAGACATATTCCCGCCGTCTGCGACATCAAGGACGCCACCTCGCTGCTGGCCTCCGGGGACCGGTTGCTGGTGGATGCCGAAGCGGGGACCGTTACGGTAGCCCCGACCCCGGCCCAGAAGGCGCGCTTTGCGGCGCGTCAGACACAATCCGCCCTGTTCAGGGCGGCCACCGTGCAGGAGCCGATCCAGCCCTGTATCACCAAGGATGGTGTCGCGATCGGGTTACAGGCGAATATCGGCCGTCCGGATGAAGCTTGTCTAGTCCTGGAGCATCGACTGGATGGCGTAGGCCTGTTTCGCTCGGAGTTCCTGTTTCTGGAGGCGGAACGACCGCCGGACCTGGAAACGCAAACAGCGGCCTATTCCGAGGTGGCCGGCCTGCTTGCTCCGCGGCCGGTCGTCATCCGCACGATGGATCTCGGGGGGGACAAGATGCCGCGCTTTGACGGCATCGCCACCGATCTGGCTTTGCGCGCCGGCCTGCGCGGTCTGGCCTATTCCCTGGCCGAGAAAACCATGTTCCGCACCCAGATCCTGGCGATCCTCCGAGCCGCACCAAGGGGTGACGTGAAAATCTTGTTCCCGATGGTCATAGGCGTGGCGGATTTGAGCGAGGCTTGCCGCTTGGTGGACGAAGTAATGCAAAGCGAGCAACTGAGCCAACGACCGCCTATCGGGGCCATGATCGAGACTCCGGCCGCGGCCTTTGATATCCAGGGAATTCTGCAAATCGCGGATTTTGTCTCCATCGGGACCAACGATCTCGCCCACTCCATCTTGGCCCTGAACCGTGGATCGCAGGGACCTTCGGGGGTGCTTTCATTTCTCTATCCCTCCGTGCTGCGGGCCACGGAGCGGATAGTCCGTGCTGCCGTGAACCAGGGGGTGGCGGTAACCGTCTGCGGGGAAGCGGCCAGTGATCCCGTGGTCGCCTGCCTGTTGGTGGGCCTGGGCGTGACGGACCTCAGTCTGAATCCATTTTTGGCGGCGCGGGTACGTCACGCTATCCGACAGGTGACGATTGATCAGGCGCGAGCCCTGGCCCAGGAGGCCCTCGGGGCCACCACTCCGAAGGACCTTCAGCAAATCGTCGCCTCCGCATTTGATTAAACCCCTAGGGAGGGCAGATCCATGTCAAAAAGTCATAATCCATTGCCTTTACGGGCTCACAAGAAAATCTGGATGGTATTTTTAGCTATGCTGACCGTATTTGTTTTTTTGACCATAGCCAATGAGCTTTTGGACTTACCCCATTACCTATTCGGCGACGAACCAACACAATTCTCCCACCGCAGAGGCGAAGCTATATTTGAGGTCGTAATTTATTTCTTGGTTCTCGCTTCTTCTTTTTGGTATTTTCAAAAAAAATTAGTGAAGGAAATCAGGATTCTTGAGGGTTTTATCCCCATTGGTGCAAAATGCAAAAAGATTAGACAGGATGTGGACTGGAAGACCCTCGAAGACTATATCAGTGCAAATTCTCTGGCGAAGTTTAGCCATTCTATTTGCCCTGACTGTCTGCAATTACTCTATCCGGAATTTGTCGGTAAATCACCTAAAAAGGAAGAAGCTACCCCATAACCCCTAAGCATCCTTGATCACTACGGGGAAAGGCGCTTCCTACCCGACTGGACCACCTTTCCCCCCGGATCACGCCTGGAGACCGAACCTATGCCTCAGCTCAGAATGCCTAAACCGCTCGAAGAGGACATTTCCATCCACCTTTTTTCGGTATCCGCCGCCATGGTCGGCGTCTGCCTAACGGTTATCGGACTGATTCGCGTGGTCATTTCCACCCAGAAGATCAATACCTTGGCCGACGACCTTCTTTCTCTCGACGCCCTTTTCTTTCTCTGCTCCTGTCTTTGTGCTTATTGGGCCTTGCGAATGCGCAGTCTTCGTCGAATGCATCGCCTGGAAAAAATTGCCGATGGGGCCTTCATCCTGGGTTTGATTTTGATGGTGGCGGTCTGCGGCATCATTACCTATTCCATCTTTTAGAAGTTGACCGGTCTTTTTTCTTACCCTATACTTTTCCCAGATAGAACCAAGGGACCCAGCGCAGACTAGAGAGGCGAAGGATGATCGCTGAAAATAAAGTGGGGAATCCGGTCTTGTACGTGGGGAATTTCGGGTGGATCCGATTTCAAGGACTGTTGTTTCGACTGAGCAGGATGCGACCAGGTCTCGTAATCTTCAGCGTAGGGTGCGCCTTGCTGGCCGGAGAGTTGCGGGCCCATTCGGCCCAGAAGGCTCAGGCTCCCGAAGCCCTCATTCAATTCAATGCTTCCGTGGAAGCCCTGGTAAGAAAGGTTTCCCCGAGTGTGGTCCAGGTACTGGTCACAGGATTCAAGCCTTTGGATGATGAAAGTCATCGAGCAGGGAGTTTGGTCTTTGGCAAACAACGAGGCATTGGATCTGGAGCCATCATCGATCCCGATGGCTTTATCGTCACCAACTGACGGTCAAGGGGAGACCGGTCGACAATCTCCCCCTTTTTGGAATCAGCTTCTTTCTAGTCAACCCCGGGGAGAACGTCAAAATGGAGGTCCTGCGTGGAACGAAGAAGTTGTCCTTCGACGTGGAGGTCATTGAGCACCATGAAAACGTAGATCGTCTGTTTGATTTGGCGGACCCTGAAAAGAACCTGGTGCGAAAATTGGGGATTGTGGGCCTCAACGTCGACGAAAAGGTCCTTTCGCTCCTTCCGGGGATTCGTCAGGGCTCCGGAGTCGTCGTGGTAGCCAAAACGGCCGCATCCGGGGGGTTGACCAAGAACTCCCTGACCACCGGGGACATCATTCACGCCCTGAATGGAACGGCCATCAGCAGCCTCGAGTCGCTTTATTCGGCCTTGCATCACCTGAAACCCGGCAGCTACGTGGTCCTCCAAGTGGAACGGGAGGCGGAACTGTCCTATGTGACTTTCCAGTTAAATTGAGATAGGGAAAACCCTTTCGCCGAGACTGGACGGCCTCGTCAGATCTCGGGGGGGGTACCCACCCCATAAGACGAAGCCTCCATTGATCAGGAAGCCAATGGCAGAACCATTTTATACCAGGATCCCCACTCTTTCAGATGCGGAACTTAAGGAATATATAGCCCATTATTCAAAATATCGACTGGAAGCCGTTGAACTGGCGGCCCTGGAACTCCGAAAGCGCGGCCACCCTCTCTCCGGGGGTGAATTAGATACGATTCAAAAATATCTTCTCAAAAAAGAGGGATACGCTCCCAAGGGCCTCGAACGGATAGCGACCCGGGCTAAAGCGATAGCCGTCATGATTTTCGTTATTGGCCTGAGTGGTTCCATCATGGTTTATGTCACCGCTGGGCCTGCCGTTCCAAACCCGCTGGGCTACAATCTTCTAGATACCAAAAAATATTTGCGCGAATTAGAGGTCTATGGCGGCAAAGGTAATCTTCTGATTACACAGTTTCGGGAATGGTTTGGCGGGTTGTGGCACGGGCAACCGCTGGCCTTCACGCTCTTCTTCCTGACCGTGATTTTGGCCTTCTTATTTTGGTTGCTCGGCGTCCAGCACTCCTCCGGCGCTGATGCGGAGGGCGGGGACGAAAAAAAACATCAGCGCATCAAAGGATGAACGGCCTAATCCCCTTTTGAACATGAACTTAACCGGAACCGTCTGCCCTCAGGCTATCGGTAGCCGCGCTATAATCCTGACGCAGATGCTGCCGCTGCCCACCCGCCGCCCAGGGCCTTGATGAGCAGTACCGTTGCCGTCATCCTCCGCCCGGCAATATCTACCGCCGCCCGTTCATTCGCCAAGGCCGTCGTCTGCGCCACAATCACGTTGAGATAGCTCACTATCCCTGCCCGGTACTGGTTCATGGTCACCGTGAGCAATTGCTGCGCCGCCTGCACCGCCGCCTCCTGCACCCGCGCTTCCCCTTCCAGGAGACGCAGCGCCGCCAGGTTGTCCTCGACCTCCTGAAATCCCGTCAGCACGGTCTGACGGTAAGACGCCGCCGCGCCGTCGTAGGCCGCCCGCGCCTGGTCGGTCAGAGCTCGAAGCGAGCCGCCGGCAAAGAGCGTCTGCGCCAGGGCCGGCCCCAGCGACCAGAAGTGACTCGGCCAGGTAAGCCAGTTGGCAGCGACGCCGCTTTCATACCCGCCCAATAAGCCCAGGGTAAATCTCGGGAAAAAGGCGGCGGTGGCCACGCCGATCTGCGCGTTGGCCGCGGCTACTCGCCGCTCCGCGGCCGCGATGTCGGGCCTTCGCTCGAGAAGCTCCGACGGCAGGGCGACCGGTACGGCGGGCGGGACTAGGTTAGACGGAGTCTCCGCCAGTGAGAAGGCCGACGCCGGCTTCCCGATAAGGAGCGCCAGGGCGTGCTCCAACTGCGCGCGCTGCACGCCCAGGTCGATAAGCTGGGCCTGGGTGGACTCCAGAAGCGTCTGCGACTGGAGCACATCGGCCTTCCCCGCCACACCGCCGCCGTAACGGTTTTGGGTCAACTGCAGCGCCTTTTGGTAGGCGGTAACCGTCGCCTGGAAAAGCTGCCTCTGGGTGTCCACCGTTCGCAATTGAAAATAGGCTTGGGCCAGCGCGCTCTGCGCGCTCAGACGGGCGGATTCGAGATCGGCGGCGCTCGCCTCGGCGCTGTCCCGGCTGGCCTCGACCGTGCGGCGGATGCGTCCCCAGACATCGGCCTCCCAGGACAGATTGACGGGCAAGAGATAATCCGAAGTGGTGCTGCCCCCGACCGCCTGGCTCTTGGTGAGAGTGGCGGAACTCTCCGACCGCGTAAAGGAGACGCCGCCGGTGACGAAGGGAAAATAACTGGCCCTGGCCATCTGAACCAGCGCCAGGGCCTGACGGACCTGGGCCTCGGCCGCTTTGACGGTCTGATTCGAAAGGTTTATTTGCTCTTCCAGGCCGTTCAACTGCGGATCGTCGAAGACTTCCCACCAGGCCCCCCGGGTGACGGCATCGGCCGGCTGAGCCGTTTTCCAAGCGGCGTTTTCTTTGTAGGCTTCCGGCACGGGAGCGTCGGGTCTTCGATAGTCGGGCCCCACCACGCAGGCGGCGAACAAGAGAAACAGCGCCGCTGTCCCCATCAACTTTATTCTCCGGGTAATGATCTTCACATCGTCACCTCACACAATTTCCGGACTATTTCCTATGGCTTCCCGAGGGCGTTTTTGCCTCAACCCTTTCAGACGAAGCCTGAACCGATCAAGATAGAGATACATGACGGGTGTCGTATAGAGGGTGAGCATCTGACTGATAACCAGTCCGCCGACGATGGCGATACCGAGGGGACGGCGAAGCTCCGAACCTACGCCCCGGCCCAGGGCCAGGGGGAGAGCGCCGAACAGGGCCGCCATGGTGGTCATCATGATCGGGCGGAACCGTAACAAACAGGCCTGATAGATGGCTTCCTCCGGGCTTTTCCCTTCCTGACGCTCAGACTCTACGGCGAAGTCCACCATCATGATCCCGTTCTTTTTGACGATGCCGATCAGCAGGATAATCCCGATAAAGGCGATAATGCTTAGGTCGGTGCGGAAAATCAGCAGGGCCAGCAGGGCCCCCACCCCGGCTGAGGGCAAAGTGGAGAGAATGGTGAGGGGATGGATATAGCTCTCATAAAGGATGCCCAGGACGATATAAACCGTCACCAGGGCCGCCAGAATGAGCAGGGGCTGGTTGGCCAAAGAGGCCTGAAAGGCCTGAGCCGTCCCTGAAAAGCTGCCCCGGATGGAGGCCGGCATTCCCATTTGATGGGTGGCGGTTTCTACAGCCGTTACGGCCTCCCCGAGCGCTTTTCCCGGCAGCAAATTGAAAGAGAGGGTTACCGCCGGGAACTGACTTTGGTGGTTGACGGCCAGGGAAGTGGCCCGGCGCTCGAACCGGCTGAAGGCACTTAAAGGCGCCATGGCCTGATTGGTCCCGCGGACATAAATATCTTTGAGCGTTTCCGGTTGCTGCCAATATTCCGGGGCCAGCTCCATGATCAAGTGGTATTGGTTTAACAGCGTATAATTGATGGCCACCTGCCGCTGTCCAAAGGCGTCGTAGAGGACGTTGTCGATCATCTGGGGGGTGATCCCCAGCCGCGAGGCCGTAGGCCGGTCGATTTCCAACCGGGCCTCCCGCCCCTTGTTCTGTTGGTCGCTGCTCACATCCACCAGACCCGGCAGGTCGCGCAGCCGCTGAACGATGCGGGGGGCCCAGGTCGTCAGGTCGGCTAAATTGTCACCCTGGAGGGTATATTGATACATAGCATTACTGAGCCTCCCTCCGATACGCAGGTCCTGGACCGGCTGAAGATAGGTCGGGGCGCCGGGCACCTGGACCAGTTTTTTACGCAGCCGGGCAATCGCCTGACCGATAGTGGATGTCCGCTCCTCGAAGGGTTTCAGGGTAATAAACATCCGGCCGGTATTGGCCGCCGAACCTCCGCCCCCCCCGCCCCCGGTAAAACCCGCGGCATAGACCACTTCCGGGTCTGATTTGATGATGTCCAATATTTGGGCCAGCTTGGCCCGCATGGCCTGAAAGGATATGTCCTGTTCGGCCTGAATGGTACCGGCAATCCGGCCGGTATCCTGTTCCGGGAAGAACCCCTTGGGGACGACGATAAAGAGGAACACCGTTGATCAACAGGGTCATAAGCATCAGCAGAAGCATGAACCGGGAGTGACGCAGGGCCCAGCCCAAGGTGATTTCGTAGCGTCGGTGCATCCAGTTAAAAACGCCCTCACTGAATTTATACCAGTGACCATGGGCCCCGGCTTTCCCGGACTTGAGGAAGGCGGCGCACATCATCGGCGTGGTGGTGAGGGAAACCACCAGAGAGACCATGATGGCCGCGGACAGGGTGACTGCAAACTCACGGAACAATCGGCCCACCATACCGCCCATCAGCAGGATGGGAATGAAAACGGCCACCAGGGAGGTACTCATGGACAAAACGGTAAAGCCGATTTCCCGGGCCCCCTGGAAGGCGGCCTCCCGGGGGGGGACGCCCGCTTCGATATGGCGGGTAATGTTTTCCAGGACCACGATGGCGTCATCGACCACAAACCCCGTGGCCACGGTCAGGGCCATCAGGGAAAGGTTGTCCAGGTTGTAGCCGAACAGGTACATCACCCCAAAGGTGCCGATCAGGGAGACGGCCACGGCCACGCCCGGAATGATGGTGGAACGGAAGCTCCTTAAGAAGCCGAAGACCACCAGGATGACCAGCAGGAAGGAGATCAGCAAAGCCCGTTCCACGTCTCTCAAGGAACCCCGGATGGGAGGGGTCCGGTCGGAAACGACGGAAAATTCCACTTCCCCGGGCAGGGCGGCCTTAAGCTGGGGCAGCAGGGCCTTGACCCGATCGACCGTTTCGATGATGTTGGCGCCGGGCTGTCGAAAAATGACCGCCATCACCGCGGGTTTTCCGTTGACCATCCCGGCGGTGCGCAGGTCTTCCACCGAGTCGGTCACCCGGCCCACATCGGTTAGTCGGAGGGCGGCGCCGGCCCGGTAACTGATGACCAAGGGCAGATACTGGTCCGCGGTACGGAGCTGGTCGTTGGTCTGGATCTCCCAGGTCTTTTCCTGGTTAAACAACTGGCCTTTAGGCCGGTTTACCGTGGTCCGGCTCAAGACGCCCCGAACGTCTTCCAGACTGATCCCGTATTTATTTAAGGCCGTCGGGTTCAACTCCACTCGTACGGCCGGCAGGGAACTGCCGCCGATAAATACCTGGCCCACGCCCTCCACCTGGGAAAGTTTCTGCTGCATGATGCTCGAGGCCGCGTCATAAAGCTTGGCCGTAGCGATCGTTTCCGAGGTCAGGGCGACAATCAGGACGGGGGCATCGGCCGGATTGACCTTGCGGTAGGTGGGGTTGCTGGGAAGGTTGGCCGGCAGAAAACCCCGGGCGGCGTTGATGGCCGCCTGGACGTCCCTGGCCGCGCCGTTGATATTGCGGTCCAGGTCAAACTGCAAGACAATGCCCGTAGAGCCCCGATAGCTGGTGGAGGTCATTTCGGTGACTCCGGCGATGCGCCCGAACTGTCGCTCCAGCGGGGCGGCCACCGAGGTGGCCATGGTCTCGGGGTCCGCCCCGGGCAAGCCCGCCGAGACCTGGATGGTGGGGAAATCCACCTGAGGCAACGGCGATACGGGCAGCAGCCGAAAGGCGATTATCCCGGCCAGGGCCAGTCCCAGAGTGAGCAGGGTGGTGGCTACCGGTCTATTGATGAAGTGGGCTGAAAGGTTCATCGTCTGAATTATGGGTTCGACGGTTTTTGATCCTTTGGGCCAACCGGTCGAAGGCCAGATAGATGACCGGCGTGGTGTAGAAGGTCAGGATCTGACTGATGATCAGACCGCCGACGATGGATATCCCCAAGGGGTGTCGCAGCTCCGACCCTACTCCGCCGCCGATGGCCAGAGGAAGGGCCCCGAGCAGGGCGGCCAGGGTGGTCATCATGATCGGCCGGAAACGCAACAAAGAGGCCTGGTAGATGGCCTCCTCCGGTGTCTTCCCCTCCTTACGCTCGGCCTCAAGGGCGAAATCGACCATCATAATCCCGTTCTTTTTGACGATGCCGATGAGCAGGATGATGCCGATCAGGGCAATGACACTGAATTCGGATCGAAATATCAACAGGGCCAGGAAGGCCCCCACCCCGGCTGAGGGCAGGGTGGAAAGAATGGTGATGGGGTGGATGTAGCTCTCGTAAAGGATGCCCAGGACGATGTAGACCGTTATCAGGGCCGCCAGGATCAGCAGGGGCTCGCTGGCCAGGGAAGCCTTGAAGGCCTGGGCCGTTCCCTGAAAACTCCCCCGGATGCTGGAGGGCAGGCCTAACTGCCGGGCCGTTTCCTCCACGGCTTGAACGGCCGTTCCCAAAGAGGCCCCTTTTTTTAAGTCGAAGGAGATGGTCACCGAGGGGAATTGTCCCTGGCGGCTGATGAGCAGCGGTCCGGTCGTCTCCGAGGTCCGGGTGAAGGCGCTGAGCGGTACCGGCCCTCCGGTTTTCCCCGGGAGGTAGAGGTTTCCTATTTTACTCGGATCCTGCTGAAACTCCGGCTTGAGGCCCAGAATGACCCGGTACTGGTTCAATTGGGTAAAGATGGTCGAGATGATTCGCTGTCCGTAACCATCGTAAAGCGTATCGTCGATGAGTTGCGGTTGGATGCCGAAGCGGGAAGCCGTATTGCGGTCGATGTCCACGGCCAGCCGCAGGCCCTGGTCCTGCTGATCGCTGCTGACCTCCTGAAGCTCGGGTCGCCGGCTTAAGGCCTGCACCAGCCTGGGGGCCCAGACATACAATTCCTGGGCGTCGGGGTCTTCCATGGTATACTGGAATTGGGTACGGCTCACCCGGGCGTCGACCGTCAGGTCCTGTACCGGCTGGAGAAAGAGCCGGATCCCTTCGACCCGGGCCAGCTCCGGCTGGAGCCGGTTGATCACCTGGGTGGCGCTGATCCCCCGCTCTTCCAGGGGCTTGAGGTTGATCAGGACCCGTCCGCTGTTGAGGGTGGCGTTGGTCCCGTCGATCCCGATAAAAGAGGACAGGCTCATGACCGCCGGATCCTTGAGGATCACCCTGGCCAGGTCCTGTTGTCTCCCGGCCATGGCGGGAAAGGAGATCGTTTGGGGGGCGTCCGATATGCCGAGGAGAAGCCCCGTGTCCTGGACCGGGAAAAACCCTTTCGGAACGATGAAAAACAAGACCACGGTCAGGATCAGGGTGCCGACGGCCACGATGAGGGTCGCCTGCTGATGCCTGAGCACCCAGCGCAAGCTCCGGCCGTAGTCGGCGATAATGCGGTCGAACATCTGCCCGGAGACCCGGTAAAACCGGCCCTGACGCTCCGGGGGAGTGTGTTTGAGGAGACGGGCGCACATCATCGGCGTCAGGGTCAGGGAGACGGCGGCGGAAATGATGATGGTCACCCCCAGAGTGACGGCAAATTCCCGGAACAACCGACCCACCACGTCGCCCATGAACAAAAGGGGAATAAGCACGGCGATCAGGGAAACGGTCAGAGACAAGATGGTAAAGCCGATCTGTTTGGAGCCTTTGAGGGCGGCCTCGAGGGGATTATCTCCTTCCTCGATAAACCGGGTGATATTTTCGATCATGACTATGGCGTCATCGACGACGAATCCGGTGGAAATGGTCAGGGCCATCAACGTGAGGTTGTTCAGACTATATCCCAAAAGATACATGACCCCAAAAGTACCCACCAGAGAAAGGGGGACGGCCACGCTGGGAATCGTCGTGGCCGAAAGGTTGCGCAGGAAGATAAAGATGACCAGGATCACCAGGGCCACGGCCAGCATCAGCTCGAACTCTACATCCCGGACCGAGGCGCGAATGGTCGTAGTCCGGTCGGTCAGAACCGAGACTTGGACGGCCGCCGGCAGGGAACCCTGCAATTTGGGCATCAATTTCTTGATCCGGTCGACCACTTCGATGACATTGGCCCCCGGCTGCCTTTGGATATTTAAGATCACGGCCGGGACCGTGTCGGTCCAGGCCGCCTGCTGGATATTTTCGGCATCGTCCACGGTTTCGGCCACAGCGGACAATTTTATGGGTGCCCCGTTTTTATAAGCGATGATCAGAGGACGGTATTGACTGCTGGTAAAAAGCTGATCGTTGGCCTCGATGCTATAGGCCTGGCGTGGGCCGTCGAAGCTGCCCTTGGCCAGATTGACGTTGGCATTGGTAATGGCCGTCCGCAGGTCTTCCAAAGACAGTCCATAGGCGGCCAGGGCCGTAGGATTGGCCAAAATCCGCACCGCCGGCCGCTGACCGCCGCTGATGCTCACCAGACCCACACCGGGTAATTGAGAGATCTTTTGGGCGAACCGGGTGTCGGCCAGATCTTCCACGGTGGGCAGGGTTAAGGTCTTGGAGGTCAGGGCCAGGGTCAGGATCGGGGCATCGGCCGGATTGACTTTGCTATACACCGGCGGAGACGGCAGGTCTCGGGGAAGAAAGGTAAAGGACGCGTTGATCGCGGCTTGGACCTGCTGCTCGGCCACGTCGAGACTCAAGTCCAGGGTGAACTGCAGGGTGATGATCGAACTGCCGCTGGAGCTGGTAGAGGTCATCTGGGTCAGACCGGGCATTTGCCCGAATTGTCGTTCCAGAGGGGCGGTCACCGACGAGGCCATAACATCGGGACTGGCGCCGGGATAAAAGGTCCGAACTTGAATGGTGGGATAATCCACCTGGGGCAGGGCCGAGACGGCCAGTTCACGGTAGGCCACGACGCCGGCCAGAAGGAGGGCCACCATCAGCAAGGTGGTGGCCACCGGTCGCAGGATGAAAGGGCGGGAAAGGTTCATCAGCGACTCCGCCGGCCGTTTCCGTTCCCGTTGCCCTTCTCCCGCAATTCCACTCTGGCCCCTTCCCGCAGCCGTTCGGCGCCGTCCACGACCACCCGATCCCCGCTGGTCAGACCGGACTGGAGGGAGGCCTCGGCGCCCTGTATCTCGCCGACGCTGACCGGGCGGACGGACACGGTCCGGTCCGCGTTAACCAAATAGACGAAGGCCCCTCGGGGACCTTGTTGGATGGCCGCCGCCGGGATGATGATAACATCTTTTCTGACCTCCGCCAACAAGCGGGCATTGACGAATTGGTTGGGAAACAATTGATTGTCCTTGTTTTCAAACAGGGCCTTCAGCCGCACGGTCCCGGTGTTGGCATCGATCTGATTGTCGATGGTCAGCAGATGTCCCCGGGCCAGTTTTTTGCTCTGATCCCGGTCGAGGGCCAGAACTGGAGGACGCCGGCCGGCCTTGAGCTGGGCGAGTATCTGGGGAATGTTGTCCTCGGGCAGAGAAAAAATAACCGAGATGGGTTGAAGCTGGGTGGTAACCACCAGCCCGCTGGGATCGGCGGCATGGATGATATTGCCCGGATCCACCAGACGTAGACCGACCCGGCCGCTGAGGGGAGCCGTTATCCGGCAGTAAACCAATTGCAGCTTGGCGTTATCGATCGGCCCCTGGTCGGCCCTCACCGTTCCTTCGTACTGGCGCACCAGGGCCTCCTGGGTGTCGAGTTGCTGTTTGGGGATGGAGTCCTGCTGCCAGAGACCTCGGTAGCGCTCCAAGTCGAGAACGGCGTTTTTCAGGAGCGCTTGGTCCCGCGCCATCTGCCCTTCGGCCTGGGTCAACTGCACCTCGAAAGGTCGAGGGTCGATCCGGGCCAGGAGTTGACCCTTATTCACGGTCTGCCCCTCCTGGAAGAGGACCTCCATAAGCTGTCCGTCGACGCGGCTCTTAACCGTGACCGTATTCAGGGGGATCACGGATCCCAGCCCATTAAGGTAGATGGGCATTTCCCCTAGCTTGGCGGCCACGGCTGCCACCGCTACGGCGCGAACGGGAGGGCCGGCCGCTGGTTTAGCCCCCGGAGCTCGCGTATTTCCCCCCTTCACTAAATAGGCCACCGTCCCGGCCCCGCCGATCAGGGCGACCAGCAGAACAACGGCCCACCAACGCCGGCGTACGCCCCCGCGGGGACGGTTCGTTAATGCCTGTTTTTCCGAAAGTTCTTCAACCATCATGACCTCGCCAAGAAATCAAAAGAGTGGAGCTCCCTCAGGAGCGCCCGGGAACCGCCTGGGGTCCCTCAAGAGGAAAAAATATAGTCTAATGGACCTCTTAAGTCAATAGACCTGACTAAACTGCCCGTTTTCTTCTCAGACACCCTAATATCTCGGATGTTAAATATCCCGAAGTGAAAAATACGTTCTACCGAAGAAACAAAGAGGGGGTTGAATGATCAGAGGAAGCGAGATGTCCTGGTCACAAAATAGCCGGCCTGGTTTGGATTCAACTCCGGGGAAGCCTCCCAAGGGAAACAGCTACGGCGGCGCGGTGGTCGGGGAGGCCGAGGAAGAGGTCAACGGGTGACCGTAGGCCGTTTCAAACGCCTATCCGCCCAAAGCGCTCGCAGCCGTCCGGTCGGCAGTTGCCAATCGATCCTTTCTCATTCTAATCCACGAAGCTTTTCAACCGCTTACTCCGGCTGGGATGGCGGAGTTTGCGCAGGGCCTTAGCCTCAATCTGGCGGATACGTTCCCGGGTGACGTCAAAATCCCGGCCCACTTCTTCCAGGGTATGATCGGCTTTTTCCCCGATACCGAACCGCATGCGTAAGACCTTCTCTTCCCTGGAAGTCAGGGTGGACAGCACCTTACGGGTCTGCTCGGAGAGGTTCAGACGGATCACCGCTTCCGAGGGCGACAATATCTTCTTGTCTTCAATGAAATCCCGCAGATGACTGTCCTCCTCCTCGCCGATCGGTGTTTCCAGGGAAATGGGCTCTTTGGCAATCTTTAAGACCTTACGCACCTTATCCAGCGGGAATTCCATTCGCTCGGCGATTTCCTCCGGGGTGGGTTCCCGTCCCATCTCCTGGACCAGATAGCGGGCAGTACGAATCAGCTTATTGATGGTTTCGATCATGTGCACCGGGATGCGAATGGTTCGGGCCTGGTCGGCGATAGCCCGGGTTATGGCCTGACGTACCCACCAGGTGGCATAAGTGCTAAATTTATACCCTCGCTGGTATTCAAACTTGTCCACCGCCTTCATCAGTCCGATGTTGCCCTCTTGGATCAAATCCAGAAACTGCAGACCACGATTGGTATATTTCTTGGCGATGCTGACCACCAGACGCAAATTGGCCTCGATCAGTTCGGATTTGGCATACTTGGCCTTATACTCCCCGTTCTCGATTTGCCGGAGGATTTTCTTCAAAAACTTGGAAGTCATCTTCGATTCTTGTTCCACCCGGCGAACTTTCCGCTCCCCGTTGCGGACCCGGCGGTCCAGTTCCAGTAGCTCTTCCTTGGAAAGACCGGTCAGCCGCACTAAGGACCGGGACTGGCCGTCCTGTTTAAACTTGCGGAGTGGTTTTTTTAGATCCGTCAAAGGAATCGAGACCCTTTTTAAGGCCTCCTGAATCTCCGCTTCCCCCTTTTCGATGCGATCAACGAAAGCCCGAAGCTTATTGACTACCCGGTCGATCTGCCGTTTATCCAACCGCAATTCTTTTAGGCGCTCGACGATCCGGTGCTTATTCTCATCGATCTGATCCTTGATCTTTTTCTTGCGAGCGGCCACCAAATCCTGCCCTAATTTCTCCTGCAGCTTGATGTTCTTTTCATAGATCGTCTTGACTTCCAAGAAAAGCTGCAGGACTTTTTTTCGATGGGCCTCGGTTTCGATAAACGGTTCTTCGTCATCGCTGTCTCGAACGATCTCTCTCAGCTTGACGATCCCCTGTTGGAATTTTTCACCCAGGGTGATAAATTCCTTAATGCCTACCGGGGATTCCAGCAAGGCATTAATGACCTCGTGCTTGCCCTCTTCGATCCGTTTGGCGATTTCCACCTCCCCTTCCCGGGTCAGGAGGGAATAATATCCCATTTCCTTCAAGTACATTTTTACCGGGTCGGTGGTTTTAGCCCCTACTTCCGTCCCCCAGCGAATTTCCGTTTCCTCCTCTTCCTCGGTTCGCTCCTCCTCCAGCTTATCTTTGGTTCGGCCCCGGGGCGTGGCGTCCAGAAGCTGAATATCCGTTTCTTCAAAGATCAACAACATATCATCGATGGGTTCGTGACCCACTAATTCCTGGGTCAAAGCCTCCCCGCCCTCCTCCAGATCCAGATATTCCTTTTCTTTGGTCAGAGAAATCATCTTGAAATCTTCCAGAGTGGTATTTTTAGACATTAGAGCTCCTTAATTCTTCATGGGGGCTAATAGTTGCTTCCGTTGTTTAAGCAGGTCCTGTTTCCTCTCCAGCAGGGCCATCAACTCAGACGTCATCCCTTGTCGCTCCTGGTCCTGAATGGCCTGGAGCAGAGACCTTTCCCGACGGCGAATGGCTCTCAGTTCAAGGGTCTTCAACAAGTCTAGCAAAAAAGAATCCTGATCGCGCTCGTCGACAAACTCCTGAAGGGCCAGGGCCGCCACCCGATTTTTGAGGGTTTGATTCTCCAACCGCTCCAGCAGCCAAACCAGATCCATCTGGCCTTTTTCTTTCACCGTCTGAGAAATGGCGTTAAACACCTGGACGGCTTCCACACCGACCACGACGTGGTGCAAATCCCGGTTCAAGAGCCGTTCCGGCGCCTGAGGGATTCGCAGCAGGGCTTCGATGATCCGCCACTCCAGGCCCTGAACCTGATCCCCTTTGATTTTTTCAGCAATCCGGGCTGCCGGATTAGTCCGCCCTTGGGCCCTCAGCATCTGGTTGATCGCCGATTCCGACAGCGTCAACCGTTCGCCGAGCAATTGGACATAATACGCCTGCTCGGCCGGGGCCAGGGACTGGATCGTCGGCAGGACTTTTTCCAAGGCTCGGAGTCGATCTTGAATGTCGCCCGAGACCCCCTCCAAATGCTGGTCCAGAAAAAAAACCATCATCGGGACGGACTCCTTCAACTCCGCGGCAAACCGCTCGGCCCCGACCTGGAACAAGTAACTGTCCGGATCGGCCTGGGGGGGCAGGACTTTGATCCGGGCGGAAACCCCCTCCTCCTGGAAAATAGCCACACTGCGCAAGGCCGCCTGCCGTCCGGCCGAATCCCCGTCATAGACCAATATAAGTTCTTCGGCCATCCCCTTCAAGCGGTGAACTTGATGGGCGCCCAGGGCCGTCCCCAAGGTGGCCACCGTCTGTTTAAAACCATGAAGATGGAGGCTCAAACAGTCAAAATAGCCCTCGACGATCAACGCTTGCCGTTCCTGCCGAATGATCGGCAAAGCCTGGGGTAGGCCATAGAGCGACCGTCCCTTGCTGAAAATGAGGGATTCAGGGGAATTCAAATACTTAGGATTGTCTTCCCCCAAGGTCCGACCCCCGAATGCCACCACCCGTTTTTTTTCATCCCAGATCGGAAAGATCAGTCGATTGCGGAACCGGTCATAAAACCCTCCCCGGTCTTTCTTGATTACCAGGCCCGATTGTTCTATCCGGGACGGTTCCAAACCCTGTTGCTGTAAAAATTGGGCCAACCGATCCCAGGCGTCCGGAGCATAGCCCAGGGTAAACTCTTCGATGATCCCCCGGGTCATTTTCCGCCGGCGCAGATATTCCCGGCCCGGCCGTCCCCCCTGGGCGGACATCAGTTGGCGATGATAAAAATCCGCCGCTAGTTGATGAATGGTCCTTAGTTCATCCCGCTGGCGATTTTCCACCACCTGTTCGCTGGAAAGCACGGCGGTCGGGACCGCCATCCCCAGAAACTGGGCCAATTCGTTAACCGCTTCCGGAAAACTCAAGCGCTGGTAGTGCATGAGAAACGTAAAGACATTGCCCCCTAACCCGCAGCCGAAGCAATGAAAAATCTGTTTTTCTTCATTAACCGTCAAGGAGGGCGTCTTTTCCTGATGGAAAGGACAAAGCCCTAAAAAATTGCGTCCGGCCTTCTTTAAGGGGACAAATCTCGAAATAACCGAAACGATATTGGAAGCCTCCTTGAGTTGACTGACAAACGATTCGGAGATGAAGGCCATCGGCTTATCCGTCGGCTCGCGGGCTCGATTGGGGGTTGGCGGTCAACGATGCGGAGACGCTGCAGACTCGTGATTGGACCAAAACGCTAACCCAACATCTAGCTAAGAATCTATGGTCCAGGGGATTCCCACGGTTTCCCGAAAGTTTTGAAGCTCCCGCCGATACTCTGGTGGGAGCTTCATGGATTTTAGGCAAATATCAGGACGGTTTTCAAATCTCAACCGCCGATAATTTCTCCTTTTGAAATTGTTCAATCCGGTTTTTCAACGAAGTGCGTAATAGGCGCCTTCTAGAAGCCGCTCTTTAGCTCGGGATTTAAACGCTTAAGTAAAAACGGCCTCGATCCGCACCCGGAGAGAAATCATGATTCAAATTTCCGCATTCTCCGGAGTGCTCTTTTTTTGGCGGCTAAGGCCTTCTTTTTCCGCTTGACGCTGGGCTTTTCATAATATTCTCTTTTGCGGACCTCTGAAAGAATTCCGGCCTTTTCGCACTGTTTCTTGAACCGTCTTAAGGCGTTTTCAAAGGATTCAGCAGACTTGATCCTTACGCCCGTCATTCAATTCCCTCCCTCCCATCGAAAATTTATTTAAATTGTTTTTTTAGTCAAACCTTTATTATGATTATAATAACTGAATAAGTCAATAGGTATTATTCAAAAAGGCGGCCGGCCTGGGAATTATTCTTAAGCCAGCCGATGGCCTCCGGCAAACGTAAGGAACCGCTGTAGATCGCCTTCCCGGTTATCAGCCCCGCCACCCCATATTTTTCCAACCGGGCCATTTTTTGAACATCTTCCAGGGTGGCAATCCCGCCGGCCGCAATAATAGGGACTTGCAGTCCCTGGGCCAGACGTTGCGTGGACCGCTGGGCCGGTCCTTTCTGAGTCCCATCCCGGCGGATATCGGTATAGATGATGGCCCGCACCCCCCAGTCTTCGTATTTTCGGCCCAAATCCAGAGGATCCTGAGCAGTAACCTCGGTCCAACCTTCGACGGCCACCCGGTTGTCCCGGGCGTCTATGCCAATGATGATCCGGCCGGGAAAGAGGCGGCAGGCTTCCCGGGCCAGAGCTGGCTGCTTCTGCGCAATGGTTCCCAAAATAACCTGGGCGACCCCGGCCTTCAAATAACGGACGATGGTCTTCAGATCACGAAGTCCCCCTCCCAGTTGGACCGGGATGGAGACGGATCGGACCAGTTTTTTAATAAGGGAAAAATTACGGGGCCCCTTTTCGAAGGCCCCGTCCAAGTCCACCACATGGAGACGTTCCGCCCCCTGAGCGACCCACTGCCGGGCCATCTGTGCCGGGTCATCGGAAAAAACGGTCACCGCGTCCGCCTTCCCTTCCCGAAGGCGGACACACAGGCCCTGCTTAATATCCACCGCCGGAATGATAATCATCGAGGCCCTCGCGACCTAGCGCTCCCCCCCAAACCCGCACTCGGCTTGTTTTGCCCGCTCATTCCCAAGCGTGGGGGCCGGGAAAATTTTTGATCATCTGGGCCAGGCCCGACTGGGCCAATTCGTCCGCCGTCAACCAGCGCAGACCCCTCTTGGCCACCTCCCCCAATTGGAAGAGGTCTTCACTGAGGGATTTCTGGGTATGGCTCCACTGGGTCTTCCAAACGATCGACCCGTCACTGACCCGGAGAAGATGCAGATCCAGGGAAACGGAAGCCGGCTCCTGCACCCCGTAAGCGGTTCCTTTTCGATTCTCGAAGCGAAAAATCCCTCCCCAGATTACCCCATCGGCCTTCAGCTCCTGCCCGATGGCCTTCATCAGAACCATGGGGTCTTGTTCAATTTTTTTAGCCAGTTGGGTCTGATAGGCCCCTTCCGCCTGCCCGGGGCTGATCAATTCGTAGCCCTTGACCTGATCCTGCAGCAAATTCCAAAGCAATAGGGTCAAGGCGGGACTGGGATCTCCTTCCACCTTTCCAGCGCCCAAGATATTGCCACAGGCCCGACAGCGGATGACGTCCGCGTTGCCTCGGCTCTCAACCTGAAAGGGGACCAGGACCAGACGTTTCTTAGCCGGCGCATCGGCGGCCCAGGCGCCGGTCAACAGACCCCCCAAAAGGCCCAGAGCAGTAAGGATTCCCCCCAGTCGATTCGTGAAAATTCGTTTCATCCCAATATCCCCTTGGTCGAGACGACTTGTAGCCGCCCTGGCAGGCGGCGGCCGGCTTGCTGGAGGGCCCGGCCTAACCCTTTAAACATGGCTTCAATAATATGGTGCAGGTTCTCGCCGTGGATCACCTGAATATGAAGGGTCACCCCGGCGCGATTGACCAGGGCCTGAAAAAACTCCTTGATGAGCCCGATATCAAAGCCTTCCACCCGGATTTTCCTGGTTTTCCAGCCATAGTGCAAATAGGGACGCCGGGAAATATCCAGGGCCACCAACACCAGGGCCTCATCCATGGGCAAGAGGGCACTCCCGTAGCGATTCACCCCAGCCAAATCCTGGAAGCATTGATTCAGGGCCTCGCCCAAACAAAGCCCGATGTCCTCGACCGTATGATGAAAACCCACCTCAATATCCCCGGAGGCCAGAATGGTCAAATCCATCCGGCCATGATGGGCCAAAAGCTCCAGCATATGATTCAGAAAAGGGACCGGGGTTTGAATCCGGGTTTTCCCGGTACCGTCCAACCGCAAGGCAACGCGAACCTGGGTTTCTTTGGTTTCTCGGTCTACTTTTCCAATCCGCTTCGGGGGCATCCTACATACCTTAAATCCCCTTCGGCAAAAGGGGTTTCCGGACGAAGCCGTACTCAACATCATGCCCCGTGAGGCATGAAAATAAAGGGAAGATAAATTATGAATTAATAATGAATATTCATTGGTGGAGATGGGGGGGATCGAACCCCCGGCCTGTACGTTGCGAACGTACCGCTCTCCCATCTGAGCTACATCCCCATCGTGCCAAATAAATTCGTTGACTTTTTTAATAAATGACTATAGTATACCTATTTTAAATTTTTTTCAAGAAAAAGGAGAACCTTTTGGCCAACCATCCCTCAGCCTTGAAACGGGTGAAGCAGTCCCAGGCGCGTCGCCTGCGTAACGTGAGCACAAAATCATTAGTTAAAACAACTATTAAGAAATTTTATCAAGTCTTGGAGACTGGCACCGTTGAATCGGCCCGCCCGGCGTTGATTCAGGCCATGGCCCAAATCGACCGAGCCGCCTCCAAAGGAGTCGTACACCCTCGTACGGCTTCGCGGAAGATATCCCGGTTGTCGAAAAAGCTGAACCGACACTCCGTCCCGTCCGCGTAAGAAAACGCCGGTCTCCGCTCCATGATCCAACGAAAGGACGACCGGTGGTCTCCTTAGGCGGCGACTAAAAATTTTCTAAAATTCCACTATAAATTCTTTCCGCCAGGTCCTTGGCAATCTTTCTCAGGGCTTCCTCCCGATTCCGATCGTTCTGATTGGGATCCGCCCCTGCTCGGAAATTCTCATAGCGGATCATATCCAGATTCTGCCAGAGGATTTTCTTGTTGTCCGCCCGCCGAAAAATGACCTCCAGGACCACGGTCACCTTCCGGTCCACCGACTGGGTCTGACTGGCGTAAATCACCGAATCCACTGTAGCCGATTTAATCCTTCCGTAAATGATTCCCTGGGCGTTGGCTTCCGGAACCACCCCAATAACCCCGCCGCGGGTGAATTCGTAAATTAAGGCGTTGGCAAAAACGACCTCGGCCCCCCCTTCGGTGGTATTGTTGACGAATACCGGGATATTAACCCCCTTAATATCGGGGGGCAGGTTATTCACCGCTCCCCGAAATCCATACCCACATCCGCTAACCAACCCCAAAGCCATAAACCCCAGCAGCAGGAGTACCCTCAAGATTATTTTTTTATTCATCTTTTTCCTTCTTTCCGGACGGTGCGAACCTTTTCCGGGTGATCCGTTTTTCTTAAACCCCTGGGGTTTGCCAGCCGGCCTGATTATCGAATGACGATATTGATCAGTTTATTCTGAACGACCACCGTTTTGATGATTTCCTTCCCCTGGAGCCATTCCTGAATTCTGGGGTCTTCCAGGGCCTGCCGTATCATTTCCCCTTCCGCGGCGCTGACCTTCACGGTCAGCCGGCTGCGAACCTTCCCGTTGACTTGAACCACCAGTACCCGGTCCTCTTCAGTCAAGGCCCCGGGATCCCAGGCAGGCCAGGGCTGACCCTGGGCCTGCCCCTCCTGGCCCAATAGCTCCCAAAGCTCTTCAGCCAGGTGAGGGACTAGGGGGGACAGCAGGATCAGCAGGGTTTTCAGGGCTTGAGAAAAAACAGACCGGCTCGGAGGATCCTGCAGTCCTTCACCCCGGAACAGATAAAGGGCGTTGACCAATTCCATAATGGCGCTGATGGCCGTATTAAAGTGAAAACGGTCCTCGATATCCTCGGTGACTTTTTTAATGGTTTGATTCAGTTTGATGTACAGACTTCGATTTTTTCCGTCCAGGGCGGCCGCGTCCGGGATAGCACCCGCTCCTTCCAGAAGCTCCCGATCTTCCTGGATCAGATTCCAGACCCGGTTCAGAAAACGAAAGGATCCCTCCACTCCCTGATCGTTCCAGTCCAAGTCCCTTTCCGGCGGTGCGGCGAACAGGCAGAAAAGACGGACCGTATCGGCCCCGTATTGGCGAATCAGGGCATCGGGATCAACCACATTGCCCTTGGATTTGGACATCTTGGAACCGTCCTTGATCACCATCCCCTGGGTGAGGAGATTGGTAAAGGGTTCACTGACCGTTACCCAGCCCAGATCCCGGAGCACTCGGGTAAAAAAACGGGAATAGAGGAGGTGCAGGACGGCGTGCTCGATGCCCCCGATGTATTGATCCACGGGCATCCAATAGCGGACCCTTTTCGGATCCAATGGCCCCTGATCGAAGTCCGGACAGGTATACCGCTCAAAATACCAGGAGGATTCCACAAAAGTGTCCATGGTATCGGTCTCCCGTCTTCCCGGACCTTGGCATTTCGGACAACGGGTCTGGACAAATTCCGGAAGCAGCGGCAAAGGCGATCCTCCGCTGGGCGGAATTTGGGCCTCCAGGGGCAACACCACCGGCAGCTCCGTCTCGGGCACCGGAACAATACCGCATTGCGGACAATAGACCATGGGGATCGGCGCCCCCCAGTAACGCTGACGGGATACCCCCCAGTCCCGCAGCCGGTATTGGACTTTCTTCCGCCCCTGCCCCGATTTTTCAAGATGCCGGGTAATGGCTTCTTTGCCGGCCTCGTTCTCCAGGCCGTTGAAGGGTCCCGAATGGACCAGATGCCCGGGCCCTTCATAGGCCTCGGTCATAGCCTCCGGCGTCAACGGAGGCGCTTCTGGCGGCTGGACCACTACCCGGAGAGGAAGCCCGTATTGGCGGGCAAATTCAAAATCCCGCTGGTCATGGGTCGGGACCGCCATAACCGCTCCGGTTCCGTAACCCCAGACTACGAAATTGGCCGCATAAATGGGCATCCGCTCCCCGGTCAGCGGATGGAGACAATAGGCCCCGGTAAAGATGCCTTCCTTGACCAGGTCCGCATCCAGTCGCTGGGACGGATCCTGGGCCTGCACCTTCCGAATAAAATCCTGAACCGGATTTTCCTGTGACGTGCCCCGGATCAATTCCCGGACCAGGGGATGTTCCGGCGCCAGGCTCATGAAGGTGGCGCCGAACAAGGTGTCGGGACGCGTGGTAAAGACCGACAGGACGCCCGATCCCTTTTCCAAAGGAAAATCGATTTCCGCCCCTTCACTCCTGCCGATCCAGTTGCGCTGCATGACCAGGACCTTTTCCGGCCAACCGGAAAGGGCGGCACAACCCTCCAACAGCTCATCGGCATACCGGGTGATCCGAAAAAACCACTGTTCCAGTTCTTTGGAGCCCACAGTCTGATCGCAGCGCCAGCAACGGCCGTCGCCCACCACTTGCTCGTTGGCTAAGACCGTTTGGCAGTGGGCGCACCAGTTGACCTGCGATTTTTTTCGAACCACCAGCCCGCGTTCCCACATCTTGAGAAAAAAAAGCTGCTCCCAGCGATAATAGGAGGGATCACAGGTGGCCAGCTCCCGGTCCCAGTCGTAACTGAAACCCAAGCGTTTCAGTTGAACCCGCATGGCGGCAATATTGTCGTAGGTCCAGCGGGCCGGATGAATGCCGCGGGCCAGGGCCGCATTTTCCGCCGGCATTCCGAAGGCATCCCAGCCCATGGGATGGAGGACGTTAAAACCCCGCATCCTTTTATAACGGGCCACCACGTCTCCGATGGAGTAGTTGCGCACATGCCCCATGTGGATCTTCCCGGAGGGATAGGGAAACATTTCCAGGAGATAATATTTCTCCCGATCCGGCGCTTCTTGGGCCCGGTACGGTTTTTCCTTTCCCCAGCGGACCTGCCACTTGGTTTCAATCGCTTCCGGATTATATTTGTTTTTTATGACCAATCCCACTTCCCCCCTAAGCGATAAGTTGTTTTATAAACATTCAAAGACTTCATTTGTGCCGTCTAGGGGTGTTTTGAAAGATGAACGTCGAACGTCCAACATCGAATGAAAAACAAACATCCCCATTCGACGTTGGATGTTGGACGTTCGATGTTCGATGTTCATGTTTTCCAGTAACCCTTCCACAGTCCATCCGAGCAAGAATAACTTAGGTTTATGCCCTGCCCTTCCTCGGTCGTCCCTTCGCCTTTCCGGAGGCCGGAAGAGGTGTTTTATTCCCCTCCCGATCTATTTCTTCCGGCGACCCCGCCTCTGCGACCGGCGTTTGGATCTCGGCTAAAATACTATCCAGTATCCCGTTGATAAAGGCGCTGGATTCTTCACTTCCATATCGTTTTCCCAAATCGATGGCTTCATTGATGGCGGACTTGGGAGGCGTCTCACCGCCGAACCGCAGTTCATAGACGGCCAACCGCAGGATATTGCGATCCACCGGAGACATCCTCTCCAACCGCCAATGCTGAGAATGACGGCGAATCAGTAGATCAATGGCTTTCTTTTGTTCACAAACCCCTTGAACCAATTTTCGGAAGAAGGGATAGCCGTCCTCCGGGGGAGGATAATTGTTCTCGAAAAGCATCAACCCCTGTAGAAAGTCCCCGGGATTTAAGTCCAGTTGGTAAAGGGCCTGAATGGCCGATTCCCTGGATTGCCGTCGACTGGCCATAACGTCGGAAGAAGTCTTCGGGATTTTCTATAAAAGGCTAATCGTTCAGCCGACGAAGGAGATCGACCATCTCAATCCCCGCTATGGCCGCGCTCCAACCTTTATTGCCGGCCTTGGATCCGGCCCTTTCAATGGCCTGTTCCAAGGTATCGGCCGTGATCACGCCGAAGACCATCGGCACCCCGGTTTCCAGGGAGGCAGTGGCCACCCCCTTGGATACTTCAGCGCTGACGTATTCAAAATGGGGCGTAGCCCCCCGGATCACCGCCCCCAGGCAAATCACGGCATCGTATTTGTTGAGCAGGGCGATTTTCTTGGCCAGGAAAGGGATCTCGTAAGCCCCGGGGACTTTAAAAACATCCACATCCTCCGCTCGGGCCCCGTTGCGGATCAGGGCATCCAGGGCCCCTCCCTGCAGATGATCACTGATAAAATCATTAAAGCGGCTGACCACCAAAGCGAATTTCATCCCTTCCGCTTGCAGTTTTCCCTCATAGACTCTAGTCATGTTCCCCTCCCGACAATTAAATTCAGAGGGGCAAATTTAGCAGATGCCCCATTTTTTCGCATTTGGTTTTCAAGTAGTTGATATTCTCTTTCTGGGGAAAGACCTCGATCGGCACCCGTTCGGTTACCTGGATCCCGTAGCCTTCCAGGCCGATTATTTTTTTGGGATTATTGGTCATCAGGCGCATTTTGCGCACTCCCAAATCGGCTAAGATCTGGGCCCCGATACCGTAATCGCGCAGGTCGGCCTTAAACCCCAAGGCCTCATTGGCTTCCACGGTGTCCTTTCCCTGATCCTGGAGCATATAGGCCCGCAGCTTGTTGACCAGTCCGATCCCGCGACCCTCCTGGTGCATATAGAGGAGGACCCCCCGGCCTTCTTCCTCAATCCGCTGCAGGGCGGAAATCAACTGGTCTCCGCAGTCACAGCGCAACGATCTAAAGACATCCCCGGTCAGGCATTCGGAATGAACCCGGACCAGGATTTCCTCTTTCGATTTGATTTCCCCTTTTACCAGGGCCAGATGCTGGTGTTCATCCACGTCATTTTCATAGACAATGGCCGTGAAAGCCCCATAGGCCGTGGGCAGAACCGTTTCCGCCCGCCGGTGCACGAAAGATTCGTTCTGGAATCGGTATTCAATCAGGTCCCGGATGGAAATAATTTTCAACCCGTGTTCCCGGCCGAAGATCTCCAGATCCGGAAGGCGAGCCATGGTCCCGTCATCCTTCATGATCTCACAAATCACCCCATAGGGTTTTAAGCCGGCCATCCGGGCCAGGTCCACCGACCCTTCCGTTTGACCGGTACGCACCAGAACCCCGCCCTTACGGGCCCGCAACGGGAACACATGACCGGGACTGACCAGGTCCTCCGGGAGGGTATCTTCGGCAATAGCCGTCCGGATGGTCGTTGCCCGGTCGTGGGCTGAAATACCGGTGGTTACACCCCGCCGGGCCTCGATGGAAATAGTAAAGGCCGTTTTAAACGGGGAGGTATTGTTTTGGACCATCATGGGCAACTGCAACTGCTCGATCCGTTCCGGGGTCAGGGAGAGGCAAATCAAACCCCGCCCGTGCTTGGCCATAAAACTTATCGCCTCCGGGGTGACCTTCTCGGCGGCCATGGTCAGGTCCCCCTCATTCTCCCGGTCTTCGTCATCCACCAGGATGACCATTCTCCCGGCTTTAATATCTTCCAATGCCTCTTCAATCGCTACCATGGGCATACGCGCTGCTCCTTGTTTTCGAAATTTCTAACGTTCATTATAAAAATCCGTGCCGGGCTAAGAAATCCGCGTTTATTTTGGATTCCGGCTTCGCTCCTGCCGATCGGGTCCGCTGGAAAAGATGAACCACATATTTACCGATCAGGTCGGTTTCCAGGTTAACCGCCTCCCCCACCTTTTTCGCCGCCAGGGTCGTCTGGTCGGCCGTCTGGGGGATAATCGTCAAGTCCAAGGTGAGCCCGGAAACCTTATTGACCGTTAAACTAATCCCCTCCACGGCAATGGACCCTTTTTCGACGATAAAGGGCCCCAAGTTTTCGGGAAAGGCGATCTGGATCCACCAAAAATCTCCTCGGATTTCTCTGCGGCTGATCTCCCCCAACCCGTCCACATGACCCGTCACCAGATGGCCTCCCAGGCGGTCGGAGAGTCTCAAGGCCCTTTCCAGATTTACGCCGGCCCCGATCTTTAACAGATTCAAGGTGGAACGGGAAAGGGTTTCCTCGGAAACATCCACGGAAAAGACCGCATCCTGCCAGGAGGTGGCCGTCAGGCAGACTCCATTGACCGCAATGCTCTCTCCCACCCGGGGATCGGGCCAGGGAAATCCAGCCTTGACCCACAGACGGAGGCTCCGGCCATTTTTTTCCAGACGCGCGACCGTCCCCCGCCCTTCAATCAATCCGGTAAACACTGTCTGTCCTCTGGCGTCCTCTGATTATAGTAGCACCTTTTCATTTCTGGAGATAGCCTTCCACAAAAAAATCACCACCCAGAGACTGCCACTTCAGGCGCTCAAATTTTGAGGCCTCGGCCACCGTGGCCACCCCGCGCCCCCCGATCATTCCCTTGGCCGATTGACCGCCGATGAGTATCGGGGCGTAAAACAGCCAGATCCGATCGGCCAGTCCCTGGCTTAGAAATGAACCGAATATCTCTGCCCCTCCTTCCACCAGAAGATCGGTGATCTCTTTCCGCCCCAAATAGGCCAGCAAGGCCTTCAGATCGAACCGTCCTCCCCGAGCCGGAAGGAATAACAGGTTGACTCCTTTTCGCTCCAGGGCGGCCGCCTTCTTTTTCGGCGCGCCTTCAGCGGCGGCAATCAGCACCGGTCCCGGGTCTGAAAACAACCTGGCCGGCAGGGGGGTTTTCAGGTGCGGGTCCACAATCACCCTTAACGGGGTCCGGACAATTTTTCGAGAGTGCCTGGGAGTCAGGAGCGGGTCGTCGGCCAGGACCGTTCCGCTGCCCACCAGGATTCCAGCCACCCGGCTCCGAAGCCGATGTACCTTGGCCCGGGATAGTTCATTACTGATCCACTGGGAATCACCACTTCGGGTGGCAATCTTTCCGTCCAGGCTCAGGGCGGCTTTCAAGGTGACAAAGGGAAAGCCGGTGGTCACCCACTTCAGGTAAACTTCATTCAGGGCCCGGCATTCCCTTTCCAGGAGCCCACCCGCCACCTCAATTCCCCGGGACCGCAGATAAGCGCCGCCGCCGCCGGTGACCCGCGGGTTGGGATCCTCCATCCCGAAAACCACTTTCTTGACGCCGCTTTCCAGGATGGCTTCGGTGCAGGGAGGGGTGCGCCCCGTATGGTTGCAGGGTTCCAGGTTCACGTACAAAGTGGACCCACGGGCCTTGGGGCCGGCCTGCGCCAAGGCGATTCGTTCGGCATGAGGGCCTCCCGCTTTTTGGTGATATCCCGCCCCGACCACCTGGCCGCCCCGGACCACTACCGCCCCCACCAGGGGATTCGGCGAAGTCCGGCCCGATCCTTTGCGGGCCAAACGCAAAGCCAGCCGCAGATAGGCGCTGGACTCTTCGGGTTTCCCGGTCACTGGCCGTCCGCTTTCCTGCCCTTACCGACCTTTTTCCCCCGTTTTTTGCTCTCCAGGAGGTCTTTCAGTTCCTGCATGAAATCGCTGGTATCCTGGAATTGCCGGTAAACCGAGGCAAAGCGGACATAGGCCACATCATCCCATTCATGAAGCTGGGCCATGACCCTTTCTCCGATCTCCGAGCAGGAGATCTCCTTCCGTCCTGACTCCTGCAGCGCTTGTTCCAGGGTATCCAGAAAAGCTTCAATGTCCTCCACACTGATGGGCCGCTTGCGACAGGCCCGATGGATCCCTTCGGCCACCTTGTCCCGGTCGTAGGGTTCCCGACGGCCGTCTTTCTTGATGACCACCGGGTTGATCTCCTCCACTTTTTCATAAGTGGTAAAACGTTTTTGACAATCGTCGCATTCCCTTCGCCGGCGGATCAGCAGCCCTTCCTTGCTCAACCGGGAATCCACCACTTTATTATTGAACGAACTGCAATAGGGACATTTCATGGCAACCCTTTTTCCGTCCGCAAGTTCCGGCCGTATTTTTTACCGGGTAATCTGGATTAAAGGCACCCGAGCGGTCTCGAGCATATCCTCGGAGAGACGATCCGCGTACCCTTGCCGATAAAATATTTCCCGAATCCCGGCATTGATCAGCATCTTAGAACAGATAAGGCAAGGCAAGTTGGTGCAGTACAGCGAGGCCCCCTGGATCGCTACCCCGGAATAGGCCGCCTGGATGATCACGTTCTGCTCGGCATGAATCCCCCGGCAAAGCTCATGCCGTTCCCCCGAAGGTATTCCTTCCTGTTCCCTCAGGCAACCGACATCCAGACAATGGGGAATCCCGGACGGCACTCCGTTGTACCCGGTGGCCAGGATCCTTTTTTCCTTGACCGCCACGGCCCCCACCCGCCTGCGCAGGCAAGTGGATCGCTTGGCTACCAGGTCGGCGATATCCATAAAATACTCAATCCAGCTAGGTCGCCCCGCGGCATTCATCGGTCAGCCGATTTGAGGGAACAGCGGGAATTTCCGGCTGAATTTTCGAACCTCTTCCCGAATAGTCCGGAGCGCTTGGCTATTGGCCGTCGGCGCCAAGGCCCGATCTATGAATTCCGCCAGGCGTCCCATTTCGGACTCCTTCATCCCCCGGGTGGTGACGGCCGGGGTTCCGATGCGCACTCCGCTGGTGATCCGCGGGCTTTTGGTCTCAAAGGGAATACTATTCTTATTCACTGTGATCCCGGCCGCTTCCAGGGCCTTTTCCGCTTCCAGCCCGGTCAGATCCTTGGTGCTCAAATCGACCAGCATCAAATGATTGTCCGTTCCGTCGGCCACCAGTTTATAGCCACGGTTTATAAGTTCAGCCGCCAATTTTTGGGCGTTGCGAATTACCTGCTGCTGATAAACCTTGAACTCCGGAGTCAAGGCCTCCTTAAAAGACACGGCCTTGGCGGCGATGGTATGCATCATGGGCCCCCCCTGAATTCCCGGGAAAATCTGGCTGTTCAAAAGTTTGCCGTATTTTTCCTTGGCCAGAATCAGCCCGCCTCTGGGACCACGCAGCGTCTTGTGAGTGGTGGAGGTGACGAAGTCGGCATAAGGCACCGGGGAAGGGTGAAGTTCGGCGGCCACCAACCCGGCGATATGGGCCATATCGACCATCAGGAAGGCCCCGACTTCCCGAGCGATTTGGGCAAAGGCGGCAAAGTCGATGATTCGGGAATAGGCGCTGGCCCCGGCAATAATCAGCTTGGGACGACAGCTTCCGGCCAGATCGGCCACCTGACCGTAATCGATCCGCTGGGTCTGACGGTCCACCCCGTACGAGCGGACTTTAAAAAACCGCCCGGAAAAACTGACCGGGCTGCCGTGGGTCAGATGTCCGCCGTGGGCCAGATCCATGCCCAAAATGGTATCCCCGGGTTCCAGGGCTGAAAATAATATGGCCATGTTGGCTTGAGAACCGGAATGGGGCTGTACATTGACATAGTCGGCCTGGAAAAGCCTTCGGGCCCGATCAATGGCCAGGATTTCCACCTGATCGACGAATTCACAGCCCCCATAATACCGTTTTCCCGGGTATCCTTCGGCGTATTTATTGGTCAACACGCTGGCCTGGGCCTCCATCACGGCCCGGCTGGTAAAATTTTCCGAGGCGATTAATTCCAGCCTCTCGCTCTGTCTTTTCAACTCACCGCGAATGGCCCGGGCGACTTCGGGATCCACCTGCGCCAGCGCCGGCCCTTTGCCTTTCCTCACTTCCCCCACGAGCAACCCACCTCCAGTTTTCGGATCCTTCTCAAGTGACGGCCCCTCTCAAAGGGTGTGTTTAGAAAAGTCTCCACGATTTCCAGGGCCAGCCCCGGTCCGATCATTCGTCCGCCCAAGGCCAAGATATTGGCATCATTATGGGCCCGGGCCATTTTGGCCGAAAAAAGGTCGTTACAGACCGCCGCCCGCACCTTGGGAAAGCGATTGGCGGTGATGGCCATCCCGATCCCGGTCCCACAGATCAGGATTCCCCGAGGGACTTTCCCCCGGGAAACAGCCTGGGCCACTTTTCCGGCCAGATCCGGATAGTCCACCGACTCGGTCCCAAAAGTCCCGACATCCTCCCAAGGGATTCCCCGGGTCGTCAAGTAGGGTAGCAATACATCCTTTAAGGCCACTCCCCCGTGATCGGCGCCGAGGATCAGGTCGATTTTTCTTTTTTCAGGGCACATACTTTTTGAATATCAGCACGGCATTGGTCCCCCCGAAGCCAAAAGAGTTGGAAAGGACGCAAGAGAGATCCGCCTTCCGGACCTGGTTGGGGACATAATCCAGGTCGCAATCCGGATCCGGCGTTTCATAGTTGATGGTTGGCGGGATCATCCCGTTCATCAGGGCCAGGACCGATATTACCGCCTCCACCCCGCCCGCGCCCCCCAGGAGGTGACCGGTCATGGACTTGGTCGAACTGACCGCCAATTGACGGCTGTGCTCCCGGAACACGGCCTTGATGGCCTTGGTCTCGGCGGCGTCATTTAACTCGGTGGAGGTGCCGTGGGCGTTGATGTATTGAACTTCCTGCGGGGCCAATCCGGCGTCACTCAGGGCCATCTGCATGCAGCGAATGGCCCCGTCTCCATCCGGTGAAGGGGCCGTCATGTGATAGGCGTCCCCGGTCAATCCATAGCCCACAATTTCGCTCAGGATCAAAGCCCCTCGTTCCAGGGCAAAGTCCAGGTCCTCCAGCAGCAAGATGCCGCTGCCTTCGCCCATGACAAACCCGTCCCGGTCCCGATCGAAAGGACGGGAGGCCTTTTCCGGTTCGTCGTTCCGGGTGGACAGGGCCCTCATGGCATTGAACCCGCCCACCGCCAAGGGGGTGATAACCGATTCCACCCCCCCGCAGAACATCACCTTGGCCGCCCCGCGCTGAATCAATTTGAAGGAATCCCCAATGGCATGGGCCCCGGCGGCGCAAGCCGTCTCCAGTGAAAGATTGGGGCCTTTGGCCCCGAATTCGATAGCGATTTGACCGGGGGCCATATTGGCGATGATCATGGGGATAAAAAACGGACTGATCCGATCCGGACCCCTGGAAAGCAGGGTCTTATGGGTTTCCTCGATGGTCCGCAACCCCCCCAGCCCGCTGCCGGTGATTACCCCGACCCCAGGGGCCAATTCCGGGGTGATCCGCAAGCGGGACTGTTCCTTCGCCATGCGGGCGGCCGCCAAGGCGTAGTGGATAAAGACATCCAACCGCCTGATCATCTTCTGGGGAACAAAGTCCTCGGGTTTAAACCCCTTGACCTCGCCCGCGATCCGGGTTTTAAAACCGCCGGCGTCGAAACGGGTAATCGGCCCGATCCCGGATTTACCCCGGCAGAGTGCTTCCCAGCTCTCCTGCACCCCGATGCCCACCGGAGTCACCAGTCCCAGACCGGTTACCACTACGCGTTTTTTCAAGACCTACCTCCTCACACCGGGGAGCAGGGGTTTGGCTTCCCGTTACTTGGAATGTTCCTGCACATAATTTATGGCGTCTTGAACGGTTTTTATTTTCTCGGCATCTTCATCAGCAATCGAAATATTAAAGGCTTCCTCCATGGCCATGATCATTTCCACCAGGTCCAAAGAATCCGCTCCCAAGTCATCCACAAAGGAGGCCTGGGAAACCACGTCCTCCTCGGAAACACTCAACTGTTCACGAATAATAGCTTTAACTTTTTCTTCGACAGTCATGGGTGATTACCCTCCTTTACTTGCTTACTTACTTTATTATGATTGTATAATTCGGCATCACAAGGCATGGAATAATAATTAATAATTAACAATTGATTATTAACTATTAATGTCCGGTGTATTCTGTCGCCCCTTATTTTCATATTTCGAAGGGGGGGACTCATCCGAGCCCCTTACATATACATCCCCCCGTTGATATGAATCACCTGGCCGGTAATATAGGCGGCCGCTCCCGAGATCAGGAAGGCCACCAGTTCGGCCACCTCCTCGGGTTGCCCGCTGCGGCCCATGGGGATGGATTTCAAAAATTCCTGGCGTACCGGTGCAGGTAGAACGGCGGTCATTTCCGTGTCGATAAAACCGGGGGCCACGGCGTTGACTGTAATGCCCCGACCGGCTACTTCCTTAGCCACCGATTTACTGAACCCGATGATCCCCGCCTTGGAAGCGGCGTAATTGGATTGCCCGGCATTTCCTATAGCTCCGACCACCGAGGCGATGTTGACGATCTTACCGGACTTATTTTTAATCATGGAGCGAATGACCGCCTGAGTGGAGTTATAAACGCCCTTGAGATTGATGTTCAGCACCAGGTCCCAATCTTCTTCTTTCATGCGCATCAACAGGGTGTCTCGGGTGATGCCGGCATTATTGACCAGCACCTCGATCCGACCCCATTCCGTCAGCATCCCTTCCACCTGAGCTTGGGTTTCCTGGAAGTCGGCCACATTGTAATAGTAAATCTTTCCTTGAGCGCCCCGCTCCACAATGTCCTGCAGTGTTTGTTCGGCCGCGTCCGGTTCCCGGTCGTAATGGTTCAACAGGAGGACAACCCCCGGCTGGGCCAGCCGCAGGGCGATGGCCCGGCCGATCCCTCGGGAAGCTCCGGTAATTAATATCATCTTCTGTTCCGACATACGTCCTCCCTTAGGCTTTACCGCCCCCCAGCCGCTTTTAATTGCCGGATCATCTCCGGGACCACCTCAAAAAGGTCGCCCACTATACCATAGGTGGCCACCTCAAAGATAGGGGCCTGGGGATCAATGTTCACGGCCACAATGGTTTCGGAGGACTGCATCCCCACCAAATGCTGGACCGCCCCGGAAACGCCGACGGCCAGATACAATTTAGGGGCCACGGTCTTCCCGGTTTGCCCCACTTGATGGGCGTAGGGAATCCAGTCCGAATCCACCGCCCCCCGGGAGGCCCCCACGGCCCCGCCCAGACAATCGGCCAATTCCCGGATCAGAGAAAAATTTTTTCCCTCCTGCAAACCCCGGCCTCCCGTCACGATAATATCGGCTTCGGCCAGCCGCACTTTCTCCGTAAGTTCTTCGACAATTTCCAGCAGCCTGGTCTTACCGGGCGCCCGTTTCCAATCCACCTCAAAGGGAATCACTTCCCCGGGTCGTCCGGGCTGTACCGACCCTCGTTTCATCACCCGGGCTCTGACCGTGGCCATTTGCGGACGCCTCCGCGGACAGATAATGGTGGCCATAATATTGCCCCCAAAGGCCGGACGGGTCTGCAGCAGATGTTTTTTTTCCGGATCGATAGTTAAATCGGTGCAGTCAGCCGTCAACCCCGTGCCCACCTGGGTGGCCACTTTGGGGATAAAGGAACGGCCGACGGAGGTGGCGCCGGCCAGCAGGATTTCCGGCCGTACCGCCCGGATAATCTGGGTCAGGGCCTCCCCGTAAGCTTCGTCGGTAAATCCCTCCACCCGGGGATGATCCACCGTATAGACCCGATCGGCCCCCTGCGCCACCAGCTCCGCCGCCAAGGGGGCCAGATTCCGCCCGAATAAGGCCGCCGTCAGGCTCACGCCCAG
Source organism: uncultured delta proteobacterium (assembly GCA_963743305.1). Lineage (GTDB taxonomy): Bacteria > Desulfobacterota > RBG-13-43-22 > RBG-13-43-22 > RBG-13-43-22 > CAVQSS01. The sequence continues at coordinate 49,603 of CAVUPH010000007.1, read as the reverse complement.
GGTACCGGCCAATTCGCGGCCCTTGGCCAGCAGTTCAAAGGCCACATCCGCCAATCGCCCCAGACGCTGTTCAGCAAAAACCATCACGCCCTGATAGCCTGCTTCCGGACCGCTCGCCGAAGCCCTTTCCGGAAGGGTAATCGCTTCTTCCGGGCAAACCTCGGCGCAGGCCCCGCAGAGAGTGCATTGGTCGTTGACCACTGGTTTTCCGTCGCGCCATTCCAGCGCACTGAAGGGGCAGACTTCCAGACAGCTTTCGCAACCGGAACACCGCTCTAAGTCGATCAAAATTTCAGAACCCATCGTGCGCTGACCTCGAACAGGAAATAGCAGCAGGTATTAATTGCCGGGCGGATAATTTTTGAAGGAGCTGCCCCACCTGGTTCTCCACCGAACCCGTCAACCACTCCTTTTCCCGGGCGCGCACCGGGGCGAAAATCCGAATGACCTGGGTATAGGAACCGGCCAGACCGGTCTGCTGGGGATCGGCCCCGATAGCGGCTGCGCCGTAAAGGGGGATCTTCTGACTCTTGGCCCGCATCTTCCCTTTCAATGAAGGAACCCGCGGTTCATTGATCTCCTTAACCACGGTCAGCAGGGCCGGAAGGGCAAGTTCCAGACGATCGTAGCCGTCATCCATCAGGCGTTGGACCCGGATCAACCCCTGCTCCAGGGTTTCGATCTTTCGCACCCAGGCGGCATAGGGCAGAGAAAGCCGTTCGGCCAGCCCGGGTCCTACCTGGGCGGTGTCCCCGTCTACGGCTTGCTTGCCGCAAAGGATCAAATCAAAGGGACCGATTTTTTCAACGCCCCGGGCCAGGGTATAGGTAGTCGCCCAGGTATCGGCCCCGGCAAAGGCCCGGTCCGAAAGCAATACCGCCTCATCCGCCCCGTAGGAAATGGCCTCCCGTAACGCGGCCTCGGCCTGTGGCGGGCCCATGGTCAGCACCGTCACGGTGCCTCCCAACCGCTCTTTGAGCCGCAACCCTTCTTCCAGGGCATACATGTCGTACGGATTGATGATGCTTTCCACCCCGGTACGAATCAGGGTATGGGTCTCCGGATCCAGCCTGACCTGCCGGGCATCGGGGACCTGTTTGATACAAACGATGATATGCATGCTATGGAATCGATATTATTGGCGAAGCGCAAGGCGCGGAGCGCGGAGCGTTAAGACCAAAATCTTTCGAAAATTATTTTGCTGATGCTCTTTTACCTGTTCCGACAAGGAATCTGGCCAGAAGCTTCTTTTTTGGCGCTCAGCGCTCTGCGCTCCGCGCTTCGCGTCTTCAGCTTTTCTTCCTTCCGCCTTCCTTATTCAGCTCCTGGCCGATGATGTTGCGCTGAACCTGGTTGGTTCCCTCGTAGATTTGCAGGATCTTGGCATCACGCATCATCTTTTCAACCGGGTAATCCCGCATGTATCCGGTCCCTCCAAAAACTTGAACGGCGTCGGTAGTCACTTTCATGGCCGCGTCGCTGGCGAAGACTTTGGCCATGGCGGACACCTTGGATACCTCCTTGGCCCCGCTGTCGACATACCGGGCCACCGAGTACACCAGGGCTCGGGCCGCCTCGGTCAGCGTAGCCATGTCAGCCAGCAGGTGCTGGATGGCTTGAAAGGCTATAATGGGTTTGCCGAATTGGACGCGGGTACGGGCGTATTGGACGGCCTCCTCCAGCGCCCCCTGGGCCAAGCCGACCCCTTGAGCCCCCACCCCGGGACGGGACTGGTCGAAGGTTTTCATGGCCACGATAAAACCCATCCCCTCCCGGGCGATCAACCGGTCTTTGGGGATCCGGCATTGGTTGAAAATCAGTTCCCGGGTGGCCGAGGCCCGTATACCCATTTTACTTTCTTTCTTACCGAAATCAAAACCGGGATCGCCCTTTTCCAGGATAAAGGCGCTGGCCCCGCGAGGGCCCTTGCTGCGGTCGGTGATGGCGATCACGGTATAGATCTCCGCCTCGCCCCCATTGGTAATCCATTGTTTCGTGCCGTTGAGGATATAGTCATTCCCCTTTAATTCCGCCGTAGTCATGATGCCGCTGGCATCACTGCCGGCCGTGGATTCGGTCAGCGCGAAAGCGGCCAGCTTCCGGCCGCTGGCGATTTCGGGCAAATATCTTTTCTTCTGCTCTTCGTTGCCGTATAAAAGGAGCGGGTACGCCCCCAGGGCGCTGGCCGCGTAACTGGTGGAAACGCCCAGACAGGCCCGGGACAATTCCTCCACAGCCAGACAATTTTCGAAGCTCCCTCCCCCGAAACCGCCGTATTCCTGGGGTATATAGACGCCAAAGAGGTCCGACTGGCCGATCAGCTTAAGAATATCCCAGGGGAATTCCTCCTTTTCATCCAATTCAGCCCGAACCGGTTTGATGCGCTCATCGGCGATTTTTCGGGCAATCTCTTTAATCATCTGCTGCTCTTCGGTCAGGAAGTAATCCATGTTGAACCCCTCATTCTATATTTCCTGGTTCGGTATCTCGAACCGATTATTGCTTTATTCAAAATCCTCTGAAAAATCCCTCCCAACCTCCCTTTAAAAAAGGGAGGAGTCCAGTGGAATTTATTCCCCTCCTTAGCAAAGGAGGGGCCAGGGGGGATTTAGGCCGTTACCCGGTTTTCTTCCGGAAGCTCTCCCAAAAGCGTTGGGGTTTATTTTTTCGATAGAAAGGCTCGTGCCGGTTCAAAGAATCGAGAACCTGGTCGATGATCCGGTTCTCAACCGCCCGCCGGGCCACCCGAACGGCATTCATGATGGCCTTGGGTCCGGAAGCCCCGTGGCTGATGACCACTACCCCGTTGACCCCCAGAAGAGGAACCCCTCCCTCTTCGGCGTAATCCACCCTTTTAAAAAAACGATTAAAAGCCGGCTTCATCAATTGAGACCCCAGCTTGGAAACCAGGCCCGCCTTGAGGACTTCTTGCTTCAGCATCTGGCCAAGGGCTTCGGCCAGTCCCTCACTCAATTTAAGGCAGACATTCCCCACGAATCCGTCGCAAACGATCACGTCGACCTTCCCGCTGAATAGGTCTCGTCCTTCCACATTGCCGATGAAATTCAAGGGGGTCTTCTTCAACCCCTCGAAGGTCTGGTGAACCAGTTCATTTCCTTTGGACTCTTCCTCCCCGATGCTCAACAGGCCGATCCGGGGATTCGGCCGTTTCATGATATACCGAGCCAGGGGTTCGGCCATGATGGCGAACTGGATCAACTGGGATGCCGAACAATCCACATTGGCCCCTACGTCGATGACCAGCGTCGGGGTATGGGGGGAAGGTAAAATAGCCCCTAAGGCCGGACGGTCCACCCCGGGCAGCTTGCCCAGGACCACTACCCCTAAGGCCATGGTGGCGCCGGAGTTCCCGGCGCTGACTACCCCCTGGACTTCCCCCCTTTTGACCAGCTCCAAGGCTACCCGAATGGAGGCATCCTTCTTTTTTCGAATGACCTCGATGGGGGCATCGCTCATCTCGGCCACTTGCGCAGCCGGGTGGATGGTTATCAGCTCCCGGTTAAATGTTTGTCCGGCCAATCCCTGCTTAATGGCCTCGGGGTTCCCCACCAGGACAATAGGGATGCCCAGTTCCCTGGTGGCCAGAACAGCCCCCAGTACCGCGGCGCTCGGCGCCTGATCCCCGCCCATGGCATCGACGGCAATTCTAATCGGATTCAAAAATTGATTCCCCAAGCCGGCCCAAGTTGGATGGTCCCGCGCTGATCCCTATTCCTCTTCCTGAACAACCACTTTCCGCCCACGATAGGTCCCGCAGGAGGGACAGACAAAATGGGGAAGTTTGGGTTCGTGGCACTGCGGGCAGACGGACAGAGACGGAGCCGTCAAGGCATCATGGGCCCGCCTTTTTCCCTGCCGCGACCGGGAATGTCTTCTTTTAGGTAAAGCCATTGCGTTTCCTCCAGAATCAGCTAAGCTGTATTTTGACTTTTTGCGAGGTCATCAATTGTCGTTTTTCCCCTTTTCTCCGCACCGGCAGGGGTGGATATTTCTATTTTCGCCGCAGACCGGACACAAACCTTGACAGGAATCACGGCACAAAGGCCGCATGGGAAGATGCAGAATAACCTGTTCCAGCATCGTCTCCCAAAGATCAATCCCACCTTCCTGCCTGACCCCGGTTTCCAGGTCCTCCAACTGAATCCTTTGATCCAGGTTCCCGCCGCCTTTCAACCCCGGGGGACTGAACACCCGCCATTGCGCTTCCAGCGGATCGTCCATTTTGATGCTGAATTCTTCCAGACACCGACCGCAGGAAAGACGAAACTCCGCTTTCAGGCGTCCTCGAAAAAAAATCTCCGATCCGGCAGCGAAAAGATCTCCGGCCAAAGAGAAGTCTCCAACGGTGGAAAAGTCCAGATTTCTTTCCCGGATCTGCTCTTTTAACCAGTCCCGGTCAAGGACCTGGTTTATGGTCAAGCGCTCCCGGAGGATGGCTTCTACCGGGATAATTTTCGTCTTCGGGGCTAAATCAGCCATCAAAGTCTATCCGCAATTAAAATAAACTGTTTACTATAATCAAAAGTCGTTATATGTCAAGGGAATTCAACCCTCTGAAATACCCTCCGAGTTTCCTAAGCTCTCGCAAAAAATGGTGAAATCCCTTTGAAGACCTGATTCTTCTCAGGGAACAAATCACCAGGGGTTGGTGGTTAAAGTTGTCTACTGGTACGGGTAGATGGAATCGGTGGTCTGCAAGGTCGCCATAATACTAATAACATCAACATAATAAAGAGTATAACCCGAAGGGTTCCAGCCGTCAAGAAAACTCTCTTCGGAGAAGTCCTTCTCCATGATTATAAAAGACCATCACATGATAGTTGACATTCTGAATTAAAAAAATTATACTGTTTAAGTTAATTTAACTTGGCGGCTTGGATCCAAGCGGATTGGACTGAGACTTCCTGAAAAAGCGCTGAACAGCCTCTGGGAGAAGTCCGGGGGTTTTTTTTTGTTTGACGGGCTCGCAAATGGAGATCATTCAAGAACTTAAAGTCATGCAATCTTGGGCGGATAATCAACGTCGGACCGGCCGGACGATTGCCCTGGTGCCGACCATGGGTTTTTTCCACTCCGGCCACCTGAATTTAATGAACCACGGCCGGGATGTGGCCGATAAGGTAGTGGTCAGTCTGTTCGTCAACCCCCTGCAGTTCGGGGTCGGGGAGGATTTCGAAAAATACCCCCGCGACTTCGAGCGGGACCGTCAACTAGCCGAAGAGGCGGGGATGGATATCCTCTTTACCCCCCGCCATGAAGACCTTTACCCGGAGGACTATCAGACGTACGTTTCCGTGGAGGAGGTCACTAAGGGCTTATGCGGGGCCAGCCGGGCGGGGCATTTCCGGGGGGTAGCCACCATTGTTTGCAAGTTGTTTCAATTAGTTAAACCACACATGGCGATTTTCGGGCTGAAGGACTACCAACAGGTGGTCACCATTAAGCAAATGACCCGGGACCTGAATATGGACATCGAGGTCATCGGTCGACCGACTGTTCGGGAAGCCGACGGGTTGGCCATGAGCTCCAGAAATGTGTATCTTTCCGCGGAGGACCGAATGGCCGCCCTGTCCCTCTCTCAATCCCTTTCAGCCGCCCAAAAAAGGTGCCGAGAGGGAGAACGGGAGACCGGATTAATCCTGGCCGAAGTAACCCGGGTTCTGACCGGCCACCCGGAAAATCGGATCGACTATGCCAAAATCGTTCACCCCCAAACCCTGAAAGAATTGGAAACAATCAATCCTCAGGGCATTCTAGCCCTGGCGGTCCGGGTCGGCAAGACCCGACTGATCGATAACTGTCTCTTGGAGGTAGAGTAACCATGCTGCGTCACCTTTTGAAATCCAAAATTCATCGGGCCACGATCACGGATAGCAATATCCATTACCAGGGCAGTATGACCATAGACTTGGACCTGATGGAAGCCGCCGATATCCTTCCCTTTGAGCAAATCAACGTCTATAACATTTCCAATGGGGAGCGATTTGAAACCTATGCCGTGGAAGGGGCCCGCGGAAGCGGGGAGATCTGCCTGAACGGAGCGGCCGCCCGCAGAGGAGTGGTGGGGGACCTGATCATCATTGCCACCTACGCTGCGCTGAACGAACAAGAGCTAAAAAATTTTCAACCGAAGATCGTCCAGGTGGACGCCGGGAATCGCCGTTTGCTCAGAGCCGCCTAGTAGAGGCCCGGGGTGTCCCGCCTAAAAAACTGGATAAAAAGTTACCTCCTCACCGGGCTGATCGTCGTCGTTCCGGTGGCCATCACCCTCTATATCATCCAGGCCCTGATCGGGGTCATGGATGAATTCCTCTCCGTTATCCCCAAGACCTACCACCCTGACACCCTGCTGGGGTTTCACCTCCCCGGGTTGGGGCTGGTCCTTTTGACCCTGCTCCTCTTGGTGGTCGGTATAGCGACCCACAATTATGCCGGGAAAAAGATGGTGGGCTTATGGGAGGCCTTAGTACGCCGAATTCCCATAGTCCGGAATATTTACCAGGCCTTAAAACAATTCACTGAGGCCATCTTCCTGAATTCGGGCGGCCATTTTAAACAGGTGGTGATGTTGGAATTCCCTCGTCAGGGGGTATTTTCCATAGGATTCTCCGCGGGCCCGGCCCGGGGTGAACTGGAACGTCAGGCCGGCGAACCGATCTGGCATATTTTTATCCCCTGTACCCCCAATCCCACCACCGGTTATTACGTGCTGGCCCCGAAAAAAGAGCTGCATTTTCTTCAAATGACCGTTGAAGAGGCCTTCAAGCTGATTGTTTCCGGAGGCTTGATCGCCCCGGGGGCCAACAGCCACCCTTCTTCCGGCTCCGCCGCCCGCCCGCCGTCTGCTTAAATATATTTGCCGCTTCGCCCTTTGGGGTGGGTACCTCCCAGATCTGGTATGGCCGTCGGGTCTCGACGAAAGAGTTTTCCAAAGGGCGAACAATCATATATTTAAGGCTTGACAATTGTAACTGATTGACTAATATGGTTTATTTTTTCAAGGAGGGTTGCCCATGAGTTCAGCCAACTATTTTTTTACCTCGGAATCGGTCACCGAAGGTCATCCGGACAAAGTAGCCGATCAGATCTCGGATTCCATCTTGGATGCCATTTTAAAGGATGACCCCAACTCCCGCGTCGCCTGCGAGACCCTGGTCACCACCGGTTTGGTTCTAATTGCCGGAGAGATTACCACGAACACTTACGTGGAAATGCCGGGAATCGTCCGGCGGACCATCAAGGAAATAGGGTATAACGATTCTTCCATGGGTTTCGACTGGGAGACCTGCGCCGTTTTGACCAGCATCGACAAGCAGTCTCCGGATATCGCTCAGGGGGTCAACGGAGACGTGAAGAAAGAACAGGGGGCCGGAGACCAGGGGATGATGTTCGGTTACGCCTGCAACGAAACCAAAGATTATATGCCCATGCCTATTTGGTACGCCCATCGACTGGCACGCCGACTGGCGGAGGTCCGCAAGAAGGGGATCCTTAAATTCCTCCGTCCTGACGGGAAGACTCAGGTGACCGTGGAGTATTTAAATGGAAAACCGGTTTCCATCCCCACCGTGGTGATTGCCGCCCAGCACACCCCTGATGTCACCTATAAAAAACTCCGGGAAGGCATTATTGAAACCGTCATCAAGAAAGTCATTCCGGCCTCTTTGCTGAGCAAGAAAACCCAGTTTTTGATCAACACCACCGGGCGTTTCGTCGTCGGCGGCCCCTTGGGGGACTGCGGTATGACCGGCCGAAAAATCATCGCCGACACCTACGGGGGCCGGGGAAGCCACGGAGGCGGGGCCTTTTCCGGGAAGGATCCCTCCAAGGTGGATCGCAGTTCTTCCTACATGGCTCGCTATGTGGCCAAAAACGTGGTCGCCGCCGGTCTGGCCGACGTCTGTCGGCTCCAGGTGGCCTATACCATCGGGCAGGCCGACCCGCTTTCCATTTTCGTGGATACCCGCGGGACCGGGAAGCTTCCCGATGATCAGTTAAACCGCATCATCCGGGAGACCTTCAGTTTCAAACCGGCCGACATCATCCGGCATCTGAACTTGTTGCGCCCGATTTTTAAAGACACAGCGGCCTATGGCCACTTCGGACGGACTGAACCCGGTTTCACCTGGGAAAAGATCGACAAGATCGACGTCCTCCGGGGAAAAGCCGGAATTCATAATAAACCGCGGGCTTCCAAAAAATAACCGCGAAATAGGCCTCAAAAGAAAGGATAATTTGTGGAATACGACGTCAAAGATCTTCAGTTAGCCGCCCAGGGAAATTTGCGGATCGAATGGGCGCATCAAAGCATGCCGGTATTAGACAACATTCAAAAACGCTTCGCCAAGGAAAAACCCTTAAAAGGGTACCGTTTGGCGGCTTGTCTTCATGTAACCACCGAAACGGCCAGCCTGGTCCGGACCCTGAAAGCCGGAGGGGCGGAAGTCGCCCTCTGCGCCTCCAACCCGCTGAGCACCCAGGACGATGTGGCCGCCGCCCTGGTTCACTACGATCAGATCCCGGTCTTCGCCATCAAGGGGGAAGACAGCCAGACGTATTACCGGCACATCTATCAGACCCTGGACTTCAAACCCCATCTGACCATGGACGACGGCGCCGATCTGGTTTCCACGATCCACTCGGAGAAAAGGGGACTGCTGAAAGGGATCGTCGGCGGCACCGAGGAAACCACCACCGGGGTCATCCGCCTGCGGAGTATGGCCGACTCTAAAGTCCTGGCTTACCCTATAGTGGCGGTCAACGACGCCAAAACCAAGCATCTATTTGACAACCGCTACGGCACCGGTCAAAGCACTATTGACGGGATTATCCGGGCCACCAACCGCCTGCTGGCCGGATCCGTCTTTGTGATCTGCGGCTACGGCTGGTGCGGCCGGGGAGTGGCCGTGCGGGCCAAGGGGTTGGGGGCGGATGTGGTTATCGCGGAAGTGGACCCCCTAAAGGCCCTGGAGGCGGTGATGGACGGCTTCCGGGTCCTGCCCATGGCCGAGGCGGCCAAAATCGGGGATTTCTTTTGTACGCTGACCGGGGATATCAAGGTCATCCGAAAAGAGCATTTTTCCGTCATGAAAACCGGGGCCATCGTCGCCAATTCCGGACATTTCAATGTCGAACTGGATCTGAAGGGTTTGGCTCAGATCAGCAAGAAACGCCGCGTGATCCGAGAATATGTGGAAGAATATACCCTGACCACGGGCCGAAAAATCAATGTCCTGGGAGAAGGTCGGCTGATTAACCTGGCGGCCGCGGAAGGCCACCCTTCCAGCGTTATGGACATGAGTTTCGCCAATCAGGCCCTTTGTTCGGAATATATGGTCCGCCAGGCCAAGAAATTGAAGAAGACGGTTTATCCGGTCCCCGAGGATATCGATCAGGAGATCGCCCGCCTTAAATTGGCCTCTATGGGGATCAAAATCGATACCCTGACTCCGGAGCAGAAAAAGTACCTATCCTCCTGGGAGATGGGAACGTAATCCAACCGATGAACAAAAAAGGGGGCTGGAGAAGACTCCAGCCCCCTTTTTGATTTAGTTCCCTTTTTTTAAACCCCTGGCCCCACTCCCCTTACTGCTTACCGCCTACTACTCACTGGGTCCTATTTACCAGCGAATCAACGCGCTCGCCCAAGTCAATCCTCCCCCAAAGGCCGTTAGCACTACCAACTGGTCTTTCCGAATGGCCCCTGTCCGGACGGCCTCGTCCAAAGCGATGGGGATGGAGGCCGACGAAATATTCCCGAATTTCTGCAACGTCAGGTAGAACTTCTCTATAGGCACATTCAGCCGCTTGGCCAGAGACTGGAGCATTCGCAGGTTGGCCTGGTGGGGAATTACCCAGTCCACCTCTCCCAGGGTGTACCCGTTGGTTTCCACGGCTTCGACACAGGCTTCAGCAAAATGTTTCACCGCCACCCGCACCGAGGCGCTGGCCTCGATTAGTTTAAGCGTATGGAGGTCCCGATCCACGCTTTCATGGGAGATGGGCGTGGTCTTGGAGCCGCCACCCGGCAGGAGCAGATTGGCCCCGTTGGCCCCGTCGGTGTGAATGTGGGTGGAAAGGATCGGATGACCCTGCCCTCCCGGGTTCGCGGTCAACACCACGGCGCCGGCCCCGTCCCCCCAGAGGATAGCCGAAGTCCGGTCCTTCCAGTTCAAAGTCCGGGTCATGATCTCCGAGGCCACGACCAGGATAGTCTGGAAAGTCCCGGCCTTCAGATATTGTTCCGCCACGTTCAGGGCAAAAACGAAACCGGAGCAGGCGGCGGTAATGTCAAAGGTCACCGCCTGGTCGGCCCCCAATTTGGCCTGCAGCCAGTTGGACGCGGCCGGGCAGTGGGTATCCGGGGTGATGGTGGCTACGATGATGAGCTGCAAGTCCGTCACGCTCACGCCGGCCATTTCCAAAGCCCTCCGGGAGGCCTCCAGGGCCAGATCGGAGGCGGCCACCTGGGGCTCGGCCACCCGCCGCTCACGAATCCCGGTCCGCTGGGTGATCCATTCATCGTTGGTGTCCAATATTTTTTCCAGGTCTCGGTTGTGCAACACCTGGGGAGGAAGATATGATCCGGTTCCTTGAATAAAAATGGGCATGACCTGAAACTCCTCGTTTTCTTTAGTGACGAGATCATCGATTCTATTCTCGTTCTGGGCGTAACCTCAAACTATCAACCCGCTATCCCCACCGGAAAACACAGGGTCACGACACTCAATTCCTTGGGACCGTGGGCGCCGAGGACCAGATTCAGCTCAATGTCCGCCGTGCGGCTGGCCCCGGAAATAAAGGTCACGGCGCTGCCCTGGGTCAAAAAGCTTTCCCCGTCGGAATAAAGATCCAGGAACTGGTCTAAGGAGAACAGCAACCGTTCCAAGGGCAACAAGGCGATATGGTGACGAGGGGCCAAGGAAAGTCCTCGTCCTCTCGACTGTCCCGAAGTCAGCACCAGGGTGCCGGTTTCCGCCAAAGCGTAATCCACCCCGGTGATCCCCACGGTAATATCCCGAAGCGGTTTCCATGACCCGTTTCCCGGATGAAGTCTATCCGCCGGCTGATAAACGGGAAACCCCAGATCCAGTTTTTCCAGCCAGGGGCGGTCTTCCCGGGCAACGGCCTCAGGAAGACAGTCCCGACATAGGGTTTGTAAAATTTCCTTTAAAGCGGCCGGGTCCTCGGCCCGAAAGGTTCGGGCCTGCAGGGCCTTGAGTTCCAGTTCCAGCCGGTCGAGCCAATCAGTCCTGTCCATCTTCCCAAATCCGATGAAAGTTTTTTTCAGGCAGGTCTCCCCCGGTCGGCAAAAGACCTGAGGTGAATCCCTCCCCGATCCGGGCCAGACCAAGGGCCGCTTGGTATCTTTCCGGGCTGCTTTGACAGAACCCCCAGATTTCCATCATTTTTCTTTCCAGCCAGGGAAGACCGTGCTGCTCCACAATCCGCCGGCGCAGGGTCAGGAGCAAATCGGGCAGAGGAATCCGGACCGGACAGACCTCGGCGCAGGCCCGGCAGAGGGTGGAGGCCAGAGGCAGGTATTTAGCCCGTTGAATCCCCAAGAATTGGGGCGTCATCAGGGACCCGATGGGTCCGCTGTAAACCCAGCCATAGGCATGACCGCCGATCCGCTGGTAAACCGGGCAGACATTCAAACAGGCTCCGCAACGCAGGCAATACAGCGACGGCCGCATTTCGTCGTCCCGGCGGAAGCGGCTTCGTCCGTTATCCAACAGCACGATGTGCATTTCTTCCGGACCGTCCAGTTCTCCGGGCCGACGGGGCCCCTGGATCAGAGAAACATAGGTGGAGGCTTTCTGTCCGGTGGCGCTTCGGGCCAGTAGTTTCAGAAAGATCCCCAGTTCCCGAAGTCCGGGAATCACCTTTTCTATCCCCACCAGCGCCACATGGATCCGGGGGAAGGTAGTGGAGAAACGGGCGTTACCCTCGTTTTCCAAGATGACGATGGTTCCGGTTCGGGCCAGCGCGAAGTTGGCCCCGCTGATCCCCAGACCGGCCTGAAAATATTTGTCCCGCAGGAATTCCCGGGCCACCTGGGTCAGTTTTACCGGGTCATCATAGAGCGGCACCCCTAATTTTTTATTGAAAAGGAGGGCGATCTCCTGCTGGGTCTTGTGCAGGGCCGGGGCGATAATATGGGAAGGCCCTTCCCCGGCCAACTGGATGATAAATTCGCCCAGGTCGGTCTCCCAGACCTGGATTCCGGCGGCCTCCAGGTAGCGGTTCAGGTCGATCTCTTCAGTGGTCATGGACTTGCCCTTGACCACCATCTCGATCCCCTGGGATTGAGCCAGGTCTCCGATATAGCGGCAGGCGTCGGCCCCGTCCGCGGCGCGGTGCACGGTAATGCCCAGCTTTTGGGCCGAGGCCGTGAATTCCTCCAGGTAATCGTCCAGATGCGCTATGGCTTCGGCCTTGATATCGTGGGCCCGGGTCCGAAGGGCCTCGGCCTCAGGCAGCTCCCCGAAGGCCTTGGTCCGGTTCTGGCTGAAACGACCGGAAGCCCGGGATATGGCCTCCTGCATGGTCTTATCTTCCAGGGCCAGGGCGGCCTGTTTTCTAAACTGTTCGGTTCGTATGTTCATCGGCTATTTAGTATTTCCACGAGGTGTTTAACCTGGATCGGCGACTTGAGCCGGTTCAAACCGCCCTGGATATTCATCAGGCAGCCCGGGTCGTTGCCGACCACCCATTCCGCCCCGGTGGCCAGGATTTGTTTTATCTTTTCCACGGTGATGGCCTGCGAGACCTCGGGAAAACGCCGGGAAAACAGCCCGCCGAAACCGCAGCAGGCCTTGGAATCGGCCATTTCAACCAACTCCAGCCCTTGGACTTGAGAGAGCAACCGCCTGGGCTCCTCGTATATTCCCAGGCTGCGGGCGGAGTGGCAGGAGTCGTGATAAGTGACTTTTCCCTGGAAATGGGCCCGAATCTTTTCGGAGGCCGCGAAGGCGGTCAGGAACTGTGAAGCCTCAAATATTTTCCCCCCCACGGCCAGGGCCTTTTCCAGCCAGACCGGCTCTGCCGTCAATAGTTCCGGGTAGTGGTTCCTGACCATGGCCGTGCAGGAACCGGAGGGACAGACAATGCATTCCGCCGCTTCGAAAATATCGAGAAACCGGCGAGCCAGCTTCCGGGCGACATCAAAATAGCCCTGGTTAAAAGCCGGCTGCCCGCAGCAGGTCTGTCCTTTCGGATAATCCACTCGGAAGCCGCATTTTTTCAGCAATTCCACCAGATCCCGGGCCGCCTGAGGATAAAGGGAATCCATCAGACAGGGAATAAACAGGGTTACGGATGAGGGGACCTTTAGATCCATAGGTTGTTTTGTAGCATAAAAAAAGCTATAACTCTATATTTTAAAACAAAGGGTGCCCAAGTCATTCCGATGGGAACAATTGAGCCGGTGAACAGCTCTAATAGTAACGATGGAACAATCCGGTCGATGGCCGATGAGGACGAAGTCCTGGTCCGATCGACGCAGAAGGGAGATCTCCGAGCCTTTGAAGCCCTGGTGGAAAAGTACCAGAAGAAGATGCTCAACCTCGCCTACCGGCTGCTGGGGGATTATGAAGAGGCCGCCGACGCAGTGCAGGAGGCCTTTTTATCCGCGTTCCGCGCCATCAGAAAATTTAGAGGCGAGGCAAAATTTTCGAGCTGGCTCTATGGCATCGTGCTCAATCAGGTCAGAAACCGCTTGAAGCAGATCGCCTCCCGGGAACGTCACCACGCGCTGTCCCTCGATGATCCTCCGGCGGCAGGGTCGGGACGTTTGGACCCCGATCCTCCCTCCCTGGAGGCCTCGGTCCTGGTCCAATTGGAAAAGAAGGAAATCGAAAAAAAGGTTCAGGAATGCATCAGTCAATTGGACGAGGGCTATCGGGAAGTTTTGGTCCTCCGCGATATTCTGGGACATTCCTATGAGGAGATACAGCAGACCCTTAAACTCCCCGATGGAACGGTCAAATCCCGTCTTTTCCGGGCCAGGGAGTCCGTCAAGAATTGTCTGAAAAAAGGTTTTGGTGACTTATGAACCCCTGCCAGGAATTTGAGAAAAGACTCCCGGCCTATCAGGAAGGATTGATTTCCGGTCAGGACCAAAAGGACCTGGAAAACCACCTTCACTCCTGTGAACCCTGCCGCCGGGCTCTCCAGGACCTGAACCGGACCAAGGACCTTTTGAGCCGTCTCCCGGAGGTCGCTCCCCCTCCCTGGTTCACTCAAAAGGTTATGGTCCGGGTCCGTGAAGAAGCAGCCGGGGAAAGAGGTCTCCTTAGAAAATTGTTTTATCCCCTCCATATTAAAATTCCCCTGGAGGCGATGGCTTCCGTCCTGGTAGTGATTCTGGCGGTTTATGTCTTCCAAGTCAACGAACCGGAGACGCCGCTTTTAAGGGCGCCTTCGGAATCGGTTTCCCCCGTCCCTAAGGAGTTTGCCTATCAGGAAAAGGGAAAGGAGACTGCTCCGGTTCCCACGGCCCCGGCAGCCCCGATAATCCCCCCAAATCTGGAAACCAAAACTGCGGCCCGGAGTCGGCTGGAGAAAGAACCGGCTGCCCGCCAACTCTCGGGATCAGGGATCCCGGGGGATAAAAGTGCGGAAGAGAAGAGAGCTGCGGCAGCCGGATCCTCGATGCCGCCGGCCAGGGAAACCCCGAATGAAATCTTCGCCAATAAAATGGAGGCGCCCGTAAATCCCGCTGCCCCTCTGAAAAAAATGGAGCCCTCTGAAAGCAAACCGGCCCCAGCCTTGGGGGCGGTCACGAAAGAAAAGGACCGGGCGCAACCACGAGCCTTTGAATTATTGGAAGAGAAGGGTAAATCGGCCTCAGGCCGCTCAACGGTCGGACCGGCCGCCGCTTTTAAATCAACCCCGACAGGGTTTACCCTCCGGGTTCGAGACGTTCAGGAAGCCGCAGTAAAAGCCCTGGACCTGCTCCGGCAGATAGGCGCTAAGAATGTCCACCAGGAGACAAGGCCTGAGGTAGAGATTATTACCGCCGCCGTAGCGTCTCCAACAATCCCCGAACTCCTCGACCAACTGAACACCCTGGGTGAAATCCAGGGAAAAGGACGTCTCCCTCCTCCCCAAGAAGAGCCGGTTGCAATTCGAATAGAAATCCGTCCGATTACGCCTTAGTCCCTCGATTCATAAATTCGATTTAGCCATCGGGAAAAAATGGAAATATAGACCTTTTGATGGTTTCGCAAAAAGTCCCATGGTGGTGAGCTCGGATAAGACCAAAGTGAACTATGGACAGCATTAATAGTTCTTGCATAGGGCACTGAAGGGATCCTCTAAGGTAGGGATGGCCTCTAAAGCGGCGGTCAACAGTTGCCGGACTCCCTGGCGAAGTACATCGGTGATCGGATCATCAATTTCTGGCTTTTTAGAATCAATTACCTTATTCTGGGGAATGGTGGTGTTATGATAAATCTTTTCGCCGAGACCCTTCGACCATACCAGATAGGGGGGGTACCCACCCGAAAGGGTGGAGCGCCTTTTGTTTCAGTTCTAACATCTAATAGGTGGCCGCATGAAAGATGATGACAAAACCAGAGCGCAATTCGTCCATGAATTATCGGAATTACGTTCGAAAAATGCCGCGCTGGAAAAATCAATAACCGGGAATAAGTCGGCTGAGCTGGCAGTCGAGGAGGCCCGTCGCTATGCCGAGAGCATCATCAACACCGTACGGGAACCCTTAATCGCCCTGGATCAGGATTTAAGGGTGGTCACGGTCAACCGCTCCTTTTATGAATTCTTTAAGGTAATGCCTGAAGAGACCGTGGGACACCTTATTTATGACCTGGGCAATAAACAGTGGGATATCCCTAAGTTGCGGGAATTGCTGGAAACCATACTTCCTCAAAAGACAACCTTTGATAACTATGAGGTTGAACATGATTTTGCTTCCATCGGCAGGCGCACCATGCTTTTGAATGCCCGGCAGATTCAAAGAGTGTGGGGAAAAGAGCGTATCATCCTCCTGGCCATCGAGGACGTCACTGAGCGCAGGGAAATAGAAAACGGTCTGGAAACAGCCCATGAAGAATTGAAGGAGTTGGCCAGCGAGTTAAAACGTACCGCTCAGGTAAAATCTGAGTTTCTGGCCAACATGTCGCATGAACTCAGGACCCCGCTTAACTCCATTAACGGTTTCTCTGAGGTATTATACGATGAGACCTTCGGACCGCTTAATGAGAAGCAGAAAAAATACGTTACGAATGTTTTAACCAGCGGGAAGCACCTTCTCTTACTGATTAACCAGATACTTGATATGGCCAAAGTTGAAGCCGGAAAGATGAAGTTGGCTTTGTCCAACTTACCCATGAAAAGCCTATTAAATGAGATTTCACTGCTGGTAGCGGATTTGATGAGCAAAAAGAAAATTGAAATGTTGCTTGAAATAGCCGAAGATCTGCCAAATATAGAGGCAGATGATCTCAAGGTGAAAGAGATAATTTACAACCTGCTTTCAAACGCGGTTAAATTTACCCCCGAGGGTGGTAAGATTGGCATGCGGGCGAAGAAAGCTGATTCCGAGATAGAAATAGTGGTCTGGGATACGGGGGTCGGTATCGCCCCTGAAAACATGGGGAAGATATTTGAAGGGTTCTTCCGGGTCGATACTCCCTATTCTCGGGTAACTGAGGGGACCGGACTCGGTTTGCCGCTTTCTAAAAAACTGGTTGAGCTTCACGGCGGGGATCTTTCTGTAGAATCAGAGGGGCTAAATAAAGGCACCTCGGTCCGATTTACTCTTCCTATTATATCCAGGAGGGTGGTGTGCGATGAGGCCGAAAGCATTAATTGTCGATGATAACGGAAACAATCTGATGTTGGAGAAAGACCTTTTGATGGTCGCCGGCTTTGAAGTATTTGGAGCTGAAAATGCTGCCGATGGAATGGCCATTGCCAGGAGAGAAATACCGGATATTATAGTAATGGATGTGCGGCTTCCGGATATGCGCGGCACCGAAGCCGCCAAAATATTACGTCAAGAAAAAGAAACAGGCGATATTCCCATTGTTTTTGTGACCGCTTCTGTTTTGGCAGAAGGCCGAGAAGAGATAAAAGACATATCCAACACCGGATTTATAGGCAAGCCGATAAATACGCGCACCTTTGCGAAAGAAATTAGTCAATTTATTAAGTCGGCTATCTAATCTACTGAAAAATCAAATTCGAGAAAGATAGAGGATGAGAGACAAACCGGTAATCTTAGTTGTAGATGACGAGCCCCAACACATTGAACTGCTCGAAGCCTATCTTCTTCCGCAAGGTTATGAAATTGTCAAGGCGACCAACGGTGAAGAAGCGCTGGAGATACTTTCTGATAATCCAATCGATCTGATCCTTCTGGACGTAATGATGCCCGGCATGGATGGTTTTGAAGTTATCCGCAGGGTCAGACAAGATCAGGCCCAGCGATTGCTTCCGATAATCTTGGTTACCGTATTGCAGGAAACGGAAGATCGGATAAAGGGAATTGAAGCCGGGTGTGATGATTTTATTTCATATCCCGTTGATAAGCTGGAGCTTTTAGCCCGGGTCCGGTCCCTGCTGCGGGTCAAGGCCTACAACGACTTGATGCGTAATTACCAGAAAGAGCTGGAGTTCGAGGTAACCAGGAGGACCGAGGAAATAAAGCACGTCCTGGAAAACCTTCAGCAGGACATCATCGTGCGCAAGCGGGCGGAGGAGAACCTGCGGGAGAGCGAGGAGCGCTACAAGGCTCTTTTCGACCGTTCGCTCGACCTGGTCTACACCATGGATATCGAAGGTCGCTTCATCGATGCCAACCAAGCCGCCTTGAATCGTCTTGGCTATACAAGGCCAGAGATCCGTTCCCTCAATTTTGCCTCCCTCTTAAGCGAAGATCAGCTTCCGCTGGCAATCAAAATACTAGAGGAGATTCGCGAAACCGGTATTCAAAAGACCTTGATTGAGTTCAGGTTGTGGCGCAAAGACGGTACCCCTGTATACGTTGAGACACAAGGATCTTCCGTCATATCCAACGGAACACCTATAGCCATCCAGGCGATCGCCCGTGACATTACCGCCCGCAAGCAGGCCGAGAGGGACTTAGAAGGGAGTGAAGCCAAGATGCGCAGCATCCTGGACAATATCGGGATCGGCGTGGCCCTTATCAGTCCCAATATGGAGGTTCTCGACCTGAACCACCGGATGCGCGAGTGGTTCCCGGCCATCGATCCGGGGCAACACCCGATCTGCTACCGCGCGTTCAACGACCCGCCACGCGAGGAGGTGTGTGACTATTGTCCCACCCACAAGACACTGCAGGACGGCCTGGTCCACGAAGCCACGGCGCAAACACCGCGGGCCGGTGGCGTTCAAAATTACCGCATCGTTTCTTCTCCGATCCTCAACGCCTCGGGCGAGGTTACGGCAGCGATCGAGATGGTCGAGGACATCACCGAGAAACTTTCCCTGGAGTCCCAGGTCCGCCAGGCCCAGAAGATGGAGGCGGTAGGCCGACTGGCGGGCGGTGTGGCCCATGATTTTAATAACATGCTGGGGATCATTCTAGGATACACGCAAATGGCTTTAGACGGGGCGGGTCCCGGGACGCTCCTCCATGACAATCTTACGGAAATCCAGGAAGCCGCTCAGCGTTCTGTCGAACTCACTCGGCAATTGCTGGCCTTTGCCCGCAAGCAGACGATCGACCCTCAGGTGCTCGACCTGAATGAGACTGTGGAAGGTATGCTCAAGATGCTCCGGCGGCTGATCGGCGAAGACATCAATCTGGCTTGGCAGCCGGAGTCGGGCCTGTGGCCGGTCAAGATGGACCTCGGCCAGGTCGAACAAATCTTGGCCAATCTGTGCGTCAACGCCCGGGACGCCATTAAACATGTCGGCAAGGTCACCATCGAAACGGGAAACGCCGTCTTTGATCAGGCCTACTGTGCCGATCACCCGGGGTTTGTACCGGGGGAGTACACGCTGCTGGCCGTAAGCGACGATGGCTGTGGTATGGATAAAGGAACCCTCGATCACATTTTTGAACCGTTTTTTACTACCAAGGAGGTGGGGCAGGGAACCGGTCTGGGGCTGGCCACGGTTTACGGCATCGTCAAACAGAACAACGGCTTCATCAACGTCTATAGTGAACCGGGGAAAGGAACGACCTTTAAAGTTTACCTGGCCCGTCAGGCGGGCCAGGCCGTCGATATCCAGGAGGAAAGCGAGGGAGCGCTCCCGTTAAGTCAGGGCGAGACCGTGCTGGTGGTGGAGGACGAGGTCGCGCTGCTAAAACTCGCCGGCGGGATCCTCAATAAGCTGGGATATATCGTGCTGACCGCGAGCGCACCGGGGAAGGCCCTGCGTTTGGTCGAGCAATACACCGGGGAGATTCACCTTCTGATGGCCGACGTTATCCTGCCCGAAATGAACGGCCGGGACTTGGCGGAACGAATTAAAGCGATCAGGCCGACGATGAAATGCCTGTTCATGTCCGGCTACACCGCTGATGTGATCGCCCACCGGGGCATGCTGGACGAGGGTGTACAGTTCATCCCCAAGCCCTTCTCGGTGAGAGAGCTGGCCGCCAAAGTCAGAACAGTACTGGAAAAAAGGGAGTGACCGGACTCTCTCGCTGACCGGCTTCACCGGATCCCCCTCCCCGACCGCTCGATCCACTCCCGGTAGCAATCGGCCAGTTCCCGGGCCTCGGGGTGGTGGACCAGATCCTCCAGGGAATAGCGCATTTTGCTTTTCCAGTTGGGATATTGGTTGGTGGAGCCGGGCAGATTCTGCTGGTTCATCTCCAAAAATAGATCTTCCTGGTTGAGGACCACCAGTTTAGCCGTCGTGGAAACCAGAAAACCGATGACCGCCCGGTGCAACGCCGGAGTGACCCGAGGTTGATCCTGGGCATGAAGCTCTCGAGCCTCGATGGCGGACAGAAATCCGCAGCGCTGCAGGGTGTCGATCATCTGGCGCTTATCATGAATGCGCTGAAGCAGGCTTCCCTGGAAAGCGACATCATCAGGAAGAAACCCCAAATCCCGGCGCAGGCGGATATCCCCGGAAGACCAGAAACCGGCCAGCGTGGGCAGGTCATGGGTGCTGACCGCCGCCAAGGCCCATTCCGGATATTCGCCCGGGTCTTTGAATTCCCCGGATTCCTTTTTTTCAAAATAGAATAGCCGGTAGGAAAAAATGCCATGTTGCCGCAAAACCTCCCGAACCTCTGTCGGGACGGTTCCCAGGTCCTCGCCGATAATCAACGTTTTACTCCGCAGGCTTTCCAGACAAAGGATTTTTATCAAGTCATCGGAATAATCCCTCACATACCCCCCCTGGGCCGCGCCCTGCCCCTCCGCAATCCAGAAGAGACGGAAGAATTTCATCACGTGATCGATCCGCAGGGCACCTCCCGGCCGGCAGTTTCTACGAATTTCATCGGCCTGCAGGCGATAACCCTGGTCCCGGTGTTTTTCCCGATTGGCCGGCTGAAAGCCCCAATCCTGTCCCAGGGGGGCAAAATCATCGGGCGGCGCCCCGGCCTTTAGCCCGGGTACCAGAAAATCGCGGTAGGCCCAGGCATCGGCGCCCCCGGGGTCCGTACCCAGGGCCAGGTCCAGGCAGAGGCCGACCTCCGCCCCCTTTTCCCGGACGGCTCGCTGAACCTCTTCCAGTTGTTCTTCCACCTGCCATTGGAGGTACTGGTGGAACAAAAGCCTTTCTCCCTGCTCCCGGCAAAAGGCCTCCACCTCCTTGGAACCTGGGTCTTGAAAAGGCAGGGGCCAATCCCGCCAAACCTGCCGGAAGGGGGGCTGCTTTCGAAAAAATTCGTCCAGGGCGCAGAAGGCGGCAAAAAGCTCCAGGGGCTTTCCTTCCCGTTTCAAATAACTTTTAAAGGATTTCAGGCGGGGGTCGCCCGCCTGATCAGGCTTCCAGTGCCTTTCCAGGAAGGTCTTAAAGACTTCTTCCAGGACCATCCCCTTTAATTGGGACGCCACTTCATATTCCACCCAGGGCGATTCCCTGAGCTCGATAACGATCTTTACAAATTCCGGCGAACAGGCCAGGGCCCGGGCCGGCCAGGACCGGTGATATTCCTCGATGGCGGTCACATCCAGGTAGATCGTATTCCGATAAAACCGGCTGGTGGGGTAGTAGGGGCTGATATTATACGGCTCCCGGTTAGCCAGGGCATGAAGGGGCAGGACCCCGATCACATCCACCCGAAGCCGGTCCGCGGCCCAGCCGACCAGTTTTTTTAAATCACTGAAATCCCCGATCCCCCAATTGCGGGCGGACCGCAGACCGTGCACGGCCGCTATCAACCCGGCCCGTTTTCCGCCCTCCGCCAGGACCGGTGGAAGATAGGCCCGATCCGGGCAAAGAATGACGGTGATTTCCTGTTCCCAGCGCTTATCCTGAAAAGCCACCGTAAGCGAAAAGCGGTGAACCCCCAAAGGCAATCCCCTAGGAAAGGGAATGGCGGCCCTCTGGAAGAGCCCTTCCGCGAGGTGTTGCGACTCCCCGATCCGGATCGCTTCGGGATCGAAGCTTTGGATTCGTTGGTAACCCTCCTCTTCTTCGATCGATAATTCGATTTTTAGATGCTGAATCAGATGATCCGGAGGGAAACCCTCCGCCAGGGGAAATTGAAAAACGATTTCTTCGGGCACATGGGACTGATACTCCACCCGAACCGGTTGGGTCAGTTGTCTCCAGGACCTCTCCCGCTCTTGGCGCAGGGCCTGCTCGATGTCCTCCGGGGTCTGAAGGTCCAGCCCCATGGCCTTTAAAAAAACCCGCAGGGTCTCCTCGGGAAGCACATGGACCTGACCCCGGAGATCGGTGTATTCTCGTTCAATCCCCTTCCAGTCGGCCAGTTCTCGAAGCGCGGCAGCCTCCTTTTCGTCAACGCCTTCCAAGGGCCTGATTCCTTTCCGCGGCACAGGTCCGGATTCCATCGGCCACCCAGAGGCTCCCGTTTTCGCATAAGGTCAGGCGAGCGGGAATCGAGATCTTCCTCGAATAACCGGCGAACGATTCGGATCCCCTCCCCTTCCGGGTCGATTTCCGGGATGCCGCCATTGACCAGCCTCACCGGGACCAACTGCCCGTCGAGAAAACGCCCGGAATCCGCATCCAGGCGAACTTTCAAAATCACGCTGATCCCGTTGGGGCCTTTCAGGTTAAACAGCCCGTAGGTTAAAAAATTGCCCAGGCTATAAGCGATCAGTTTTCCTTGATACACTTCCATGGTCCGCAGGACATGCGGGCCGTGTCCCAAAACCAGATCCGCCCCGGCCTCCACCACCGACCGGGCGAATCGAACCACGTTGCCCCGCTTCTCCCCCAGGAAAACCTCGTTCCGGTCGGCCACATGTTGGGCTGAGCGCCCTTCCGCCCCCCCGTGAAAGGAGACGATCACCAGGTCGTAATGGGCTTTTAGTTGCCTGACGATTTCCACGGCCCGGGGAATTTCCAGGATCGAATAGGAATATTTTGAAGCCTGATAGGAGAAGCCCGCCACCACGATTCGCTTTCCTCGGATTTCGAAAAAAGCCAGGGCGGTCCCGCCCGCGGCCTTGATCCCCGCGCCTTGAAGGGTCTCGAGGGTGTTCCGGATCCCTTCCGGGCCGAAATCCCAGGCATGGTTATTGGCCAGATTGACCACGTTGAAGCCGTTCTGCTTCAAGTGTCGGACATAGCGGGCGGGGGTCCTGAATTCGAAGCACCAAGGGCTTTTATCCTCCCGGCATTTCCCTCCCTCTTCCCCATCCGACAGGGTACCTTCCAGGTTTCCGAAGACCAGATCGCCGTCCCGAAGCTGCTCACTGACCCCCTGAAACAGCCCTTCCCCGTCATCGGGCGGCAGCGCGGTCCGCTGCCCGGTGGAGCCCATCATAATGTCCCCCACGGCCGTCAGGGTCAAGGGCTCGCTGCCCGCGAAGAGCAGGACGGGCTGCCCGAGGAGCAAGGAAGCAGAGAAGAATTGGTATCCTAAATTTCCAAGCCATAATATTTTTTGACGCTTCGCCCTTTTGGGTGGGTACCCCCCAGATCCGGTTTGGCCGTCTGGTCTCGGCGAAAGGGTTTTCCACCTTGCACTATAGGTTCTAACCCGGCCCCAGTGTTTCTAAATCTTCCCGGAAGCAGGGCCAGCCCGGGAAGCATCAATAGTCTCTGAGTCAGGTTTCCTTCAGCCACGCTCCCATTAGGGGATCTGTCAGCCTATATTTATTTTCCTGATCCTTTTCGATGAGATCTCTGGAAAGAAGGATACTCATTGCCTTCTGAGTCCCCCCTACTGAAAGACGATGTCTTTCCAGAAATTCTCTGGCATATGGGGAGGGGGTAGGCTCTTGAGCGATGGCTTTGAGCAGGGACCTCTGTATCAAGGTCAGCCCACTCCAAATACCCTCGAAGTCGGCCGCTTCCATACGAAGCAGTGTTCGAGATGCCGATCCTACCAGGTCCGGGGCACAGTGTTTTGTCGTCAAATCCCAGGCAATCGAGGCCAGTTTCTGGACATAATAAGGGTACCCTCTTACTTTATCGTATATCTCTAAAGCCGTCTCCGGGGTGCACTTCTTACCGGTGTCCTTAAATTTTTTCACGATATATGAACTGAAATCACCATCAGGGATCTCTTTCAGGACATAGGAAAAAGCACTTTTATAGAAGGCCCGACTTTTATTCGTAAACATGTCATTCAGTATACGTCTGCGGCTTCCCACAAAAAAGTAGGCGATATCCCTGTGAATCTGAATATGCGAGCGCAAAATCCCTTCTATCTTTTTTGATTCGGGAAGTTCAGTGATCTCCTGAAATTCGTCGAGGGCAATGCAGATCTTGAGTTTCTTTGTGGTGGCATAAGTATAAAGTCCCTCCAGGAGGTCATCCAGGAGTAATCCCGGATCCATCGTGCGATCGAATTTAATGGAAAAGTTATATCCGTCAGGGGTTACGTCAATGCTGGGGATCATCTTTTTGAACAGACCGACCACCTTATCCCCAACCGTCCGCGGATCCGCCCCTCTTCCAATCCCCTTAAAAATGCCGGTAGAAAACCTGGAGATAAAATCCTGTTCCGAGGTAATGGGAAACAAATCGACATAGACCGTGGTGAATCCCTCCCTCCCCAGCCTATCGAGAACCATGGCGATCAGAGATGATTTTCCATAACGGCGGGGGGAATAAAGGACCGTGTTGTCGCCGTTTCTGGCATGGCGCAGGAGGTCTTCCATTTCTTGATCCCGGTCGCAGAAATCGTCCTTCCCGGTCATTCCTAAAGTGAATGGATTCCTCAACAGCACTCCCCTTTGTTATACTCTTTTTAAATTATTCCAATTAAATTATTTCAAAAGAGTACAAGAAGTCCCTTCTGTTGTCAACCGAATATATGGATTCCCGTTTGGAGTGCGCAAGCACGACTGCGCTTTCATCGATCGCGACAGGTCGCGGTTAGGATCTGTAAACAAATAACATTGACAAACGGTCCCATATCCGTTCGCCCTGAGCTGCGAGCCTGTCGAGCAGTCGAAGGGTGAACGAGACAGCCATGCTTCGACAGGCTCAGCATGAACGGAGATATTAGCGAGATGGTATAGCTTATTTCTTGACGGGTTCTTACGGCCAAACGGCCTCGTGCGCCCGCACCCCAGAAATCACAACCAGCGGTGGATTATAGCACAGAGAATTATTTCATTCGGTAAAAATTTTTTCTACCGCTTTCCTTAATTCTTTGGTATTTTTATCCAAAATTTGCCGGATTCGCAGAAGATCCGTTTTACTAGGTTATCAAATTTAAGGAAGGAGCACTGCGCGGATGCGATTAGTCTTCCTGGGAACCAACGGCTGGTACGATACCCCTACCGGCAATACCCTCTGTATTCTGCTGGAGACCCAAAAAGAAACCATCATCCTGGATGCCGGCAACGGCCTTCACAAAATTGACCGTTATCTTAATCCCAGCAAACCGATCTACCTCTTTTTAAGCCATTTCCATCTGGATCATGTGGTGGGTCTGCATATTCTGAACAAATTCAATCTATCCCGAGGAATGGAGGTCTACGGGCCGCCGGGCGCCAAAAAATTATTGACCCAATTGATCCGTCAGCCGTTTACCGCCGACCTAAGAAAGCTGAACACTCCCTTGCGCATTCACAGTCGGCTTTCCCTATCGGCCCTCCCTTTTTCGGTGGAATCGAGAAAATTGGCGCATGTGGCCCCCTGCTACGGCTACCGCTTTACCCTGGAGCAAAAAACCATCGTCTATTGCACCGATACCGGTCCTTGCCGCAATTTAGGCCTCCTGGCCCGGCAGGCCGACCTGCTGATTACCGAATGTGCCTACAAGGGCGGGGAAACCACCAAATGGCCCCACCTCAATCCGGTCCTAGCCGCCCAGGCCGCGAAGGAAGCCGGCGCTAAAAAATTGGTCCTGGTCCATTTTGATGCCAGTTTATATACGACGCTCAAGGACCGCCGGGAGGCCCAGGCCGAGGCTCGAAAAATCTTCCCCAACACCCTGGCCGCCCGCGATGATCAGGAAATTTTCCTATGAAATCCTATCGAAAAGAATTATGGTTTAACACCGCGGGGCGGCGGGCCTTCATCAATATCACCGTGGAGGTCGAGCGCTGTTTGAAAGACAGCGGGATCCGGGAGGGTCTCATCCTGGTCAACGCCATGCACATCACCGCTTCGGTCTTCATCAACGACGACGAGTCCGGCCTGCACCGGGACTATGACCGCTGGCTGGAAAAACTGGCCCCCCACGAACCCGTCAGCCAGTATCTCCATAATCGGACCGGGGAGGACAACGGCGACGCCCACCTGAAGCGCCAGGTCATGGGCCGGGAGGTGGTGGTGGCCGTCACCGGGGGAAAACTCGATTTCGGTCCCTGGGAACAGATTTTTTATGGGGAGTTTGACGGGGGAAGGAGGAAAAGGGTGCTGGTCAAAATTATTGGAGAATAGTAACGGGTGGATGTGCAGGGGAATCGAATACTCTCCCAGCCAATCAATCAATTGGAATAAAAACATGCTTTGTATTAATGGTCTCATAATAGAATCGACCGTCTTGTGGTTTTCTTATCGTCATTCCCGCAGCGCTTCCGGGCGGGAATCCAGACCCGGTCTGGTACGATTCTGGATCCCCGACAAAGACACTCGGGGATATAGACGATCTAATTACGGATTCACAGAGATTAAGGAATATTTATCTCAAAGTCATCGGCAGATATAAGTAATAATAGGGAGTTGCACTAAACCCCCACCAGTTCCCTTCGTCCGCGTCAATGGTTCCAAAATCGTTAAGAGCCCTCACCTGCCAATAATAGCTTATGCCTATGTCCAACCCACTGAGAACGACAGAGTTGCTGGAGCCGGCTGTAATCCAGTTTCCGTCACATAGGGTATTGTTAGTTTTCTTATAGCAATATTCGTAACCGGCCGCCCCGGGGCTATTCCTCCAGCTTAATGTCAGGTTGCTGACCGGGATAGTCGCTCCGTTGGCCGGGCCGACTTTATTAAAGGCCGAAGGTTTGGATGGGGTCGCCGTACCCATGTATTCTTGATAATAATCGAGTCCATATAAAACTGTTCCGTTCGTAAAGAGGTAATCGCCCGGATTTACATCGAGCCCAATGGAAGGATCCTTGGCGGAAAACTGAATCAAATAGCCGTCCTCTCCGAAAACCAGTTCGGAAAAGTGAAAGCGTTGCGGGGCCTCGGTGGCTGAAAACGTAACCGGCCCCGCGCCGATCGTCTGAGAAGTGGAAACGGTCCGGGACATAGGAACTCCAAGGACATTGATGCTTGTGCCTTCCAAGGTATTGGGCGGTACCCACCACCAGAGGTATTGGCCGTACGGCTCCCACTGGTCGGGCGGGGTCTGGGGCGGCTGCAGTAGGTAATCGATGCGCCGCACCAAGGGAATACTGCCGAAAAAGCAATAGTTCTCTGTCAAGTGGATTACAGTGGACTTGGAAAGGTCCGTTATAACCCACATTCTGACAATATCTCCATAACGGCTTTCAATCTGAGAATGAATATCTACCGTGCCTCCCCCCGTAAGAAAATTACCCAACGATCGTTCACTCACCCAGGAATGGAAACCCGTATGCGGACCGCCATCTTCGGGAAAAGCCTTCCTGGTGTCAAAATCATAATTGATCTCACTCAGGATGAAGAACATTTTATTATTTGTTCCCCACAAGTTGTGATAATAGAGCAGAAGGCCCGTTTCCGCATCGAAATAGGCATTGCCCGTACTGAAATCGGGAAGAATATAGGAAATCATCACCAATTCTCTCTGGGGATTCAAATTATAAAGGGCGTTTCCGGGCAGGAGCTGGTATGGCGGGGGGTCATTAGCAAAACTGGAGCGTTTTAAGAAGATAATCTTTTGGCCCCTCCAATAATCATTAGTTTTAAGTTTATTCAATTGCAGCGGGTGTATCCAGCAAGGTCCGCTATCCAGGAGGGGAGTAGCACCGGTTTCGGTCGGGTGAGGCGACCCCCAATGGTTTAAGGCGGCATAGTGCGTCATTCGAACATCTGCGCCTTCAATCGATTCAATCAAATAGGCCTCTTCCGCATCTGATGAGGTAACCCCTCCGCTATCCACACCACCGAAATACCATAAGCGGACTCCCTTCTGCATCCACCCTATATCTTGCCCCAAGCCCTCGCCGGGGGGAATACCCCATCCAATCATCAGGAGCAGAGGTAACCCTGTCCACATCCATTTCCCTATTTTCATGGTGCCTCCTGATACAAATAAACGGGTTAAGGCCTGGGCTGAATATTTTTCAGCTACGGAGATTACCCTTTAAGAACGATGACATAAAGATATGCGAAAAAAATTTAGATATAAGCCCATTAAGAAAAAAGCCTCCACAAGGGTTTAATTCCCTATGAAGGCTTCACATCGCAAACTTCAACTCCCACTTCATATCCCGCTCCCGAAAGGTTGGGGTTAAGTTTAGAAGTCCAATTTTTTTAATTCAATTCTAGGCGAGGAGAGACTTGATGATCTCGCAAAAAGTCCCGAACTGTCATCCTGAACGAAGTGAAGGATCTCGGAACTATCTGAAAAAACGAGATTCTGAGTCCCGCGATAGCGCGGGACTCAAAATGACAAACCCTCTCTGACAGACTTTTGCAACTCCTTCAAACTTGACTTAAGTTATATTAATAACACGATAAATTACAATTATCAATAAAATAAAGATGCTTTATTCGTGAACCGTTGCTCAATTTTCGAAATCTTGCGATTTTTTAAAAACTGAGAGTGTAATAAACCAGAAGCAGTTAACGGTATCCCATGAGAATTCCTTACGACCAACGGCGTCTCACGATCAAGCTTCAGGGAGGGTCGTCCTGGCCTCCATTGTCGGCAAAAATCGGGAGTCGACCTATTGACTTCTAAAAATGATCGGGAGA
Organism: uncultured delta proteobacterium; assembly: GCA_963743305.1. Taxonomy (GTDB): domain Bacteria; phylum Desulfobacterota; class RBG-13-43-22; order RBG-13-43-22; family RBG-13-43-22; genus CAVQSS01. Next base: position 21,118 of record CAVUPH010000007.1, on the reverse strand, counting down.
TGCAGGTGAAAAAACGATTGCTCGAAAATTGCCGTTATCGTCCGGTCTCCGTAAACGTAAGCGGTGCAGGATTCCCCTTGGGCGATGTCACAATTCTCCCAGCCGGCAAATGCAAACCCCGGCTTCGACCCGGCCGTCAGGTTGGCACTCACATCATAATTTAATTTTTTGCCGCAGACTCCCGGGCAGTCTATTCCATCCCCCTTGACGATCCCTCCCTGGGCCGGCTGAACGACGATCGTCAAGCTGGCCAGTTCGGGTACGTCGGGATCGGTACCCCGCCAGGCCTCTTCCAGATTACTCATCCCATCCTGATCGGGGTCCAGTCGGGCGTCCTCCGCAAAGTAGGGATTCAGACCATGAAGTTCCTCAAAATAATCGCTCATACCGTCACAGTCGCTGTCGGCCAGGACGGAGATCGAAACGCTGCTGACCGCCGCCGCCAAGGTCACATTGAACGTCACCAGGGAAATCTTGTGCACCCCGGGCGCGAGAGGTCCCAGGACCGGGTTCAGATTGAAGCTCCAGTCGACCAGGACGTCATCCACGTACCACAGGATGAATAACAGTTGGCCCTGAGGCTCCCGGGCCATTCCCCGGACCCGGATCGGTTGGCATTCCAGGAAGACCTGATCGGCTTCCGGATGGAAGATGGCCGCTTGAGGGGGCTTACCGGCAACGGTAATCCCCGCGGACAGGATGTGCTCCCCGGTATTGAATCCGTCGGAGGCCACGATTCGGATCAATCCGCTGTTGGATGTGGTCCCCGGAAAGTCGGCCAGTTTCCAACGGAACTCATTGCCGGCCACACCTGAAGCGATCGGCATCCAGCGGCTGATGCCGTCCGGAGAATAGTAAAGGGTATGGACCAGGGGGTCCCCGTCGGCATCGCCGGATGTCCAGCGAATCGTAACCTCGTCATTGGCGCCGAAAGATTCCCCCCCTTGCGGGAAAAGGAGTTGCACCGTGGGGGCCTTCGCCGATTTTACGAATTTCTTTAAAAGAACATCCTGATTGCGCAGTTCCACCCACTCGGTGCCGCCGGGGACGGGCGCCACGACCCGGAAAGGGCTGAAGGGCAAGGGCCAACTGGAAACCCCCTGGGGAGGATGGATTGTGCCATCCACCGCAAAGGGGAACTCAGACAGGGCGGCCGAGCCGGCACCGAAGCGCAGCAAATAAGGACCAAACGGGTTGGCCACCGTGGCTTCCAGGTGGGTACTGAGTTGGATATGCACGTTTTCAGCCTGTCCGCTGTTGGTAATCCTACCGGCCATGAGGAGTTTGGGTCCGGCGTCTTGGAGGCCTCCAACAGACGCGGTAGACACCTTGAGCTTGTCGAACAGAGCGTCATAATTCGCTTTATTGAAAATGGATTGTTCCGGACTTCTGGAACAATCCATGACATCCCAGAGGTTGCCGATGTTAGCAGCCGGCACGCTTTCAAATCCGATGAAGGCGTTCCAAGCATTGAGTCGATTCGGGGGATTAAAACAACCGCCCTGATGATAGGTATCTTTGAGGCCGCCCACATTATGTCCCATTTCATGAGCCATGGTCTGGTCATAGGTGACCCGGATCCAGTTCGATCGGCCGGTGGAAGAGCCGGGGCCCCAGAAATTAAAATCCCGCCGGTCTGGATGCACCACGGTGGGGAACCAGAGTGAGGCGAAATTGGCCTTTTCCTCTGCCGGGACCGGGTGACTGGCATAGTAGCCGTCCATGGCCTTTTCCGCCGCGTGATAGGCCACTTTTCCGGCATTCTCCCACAGGCGCACCACATCGGCCTGGGGCTCGGTAAGATTGCCGTCCTCATCCCGGCTTTGACACTGGTTTCCATCTTGATCTCGAAAAAAGCGATAGGTCTCGCCGTGATTGTAATAGGTTAGATCGGAGAGCCATTGCTTCGAGAAATTATCGTAGTACTCCGCCACGAAATGCTGCAGATCGCCCGGACCGATCTGGCCGTCGTGGTCATCGTCGATGGGAACATAATATTTAATGATTCCCGCCCCATCATCCCATTCCGGGTGGGACCCGGGGCGGAAAAGGCCCAGGTCCGGAACGAAATTCACGGTCTCCAGCGGGCCGGTCAAAAGGGCACCGTTGAAAGTCACCATGCCCCCCTGATTGCGTAGCGCCGGGTTGCCCCCGCAAGTGATGGACGGATTGTTAGGGTCATATACAAAAAAATGGTTGGCCCTTCTCAGTATCCCGCCGGGGTCCTTGTCCGTCAACCGCCAGGTCCAGCCGCTGCCTTCGCACACCTGGGGGTATTGTTGGTGCATGGCCTCGCTGCCGTCGCAAAGGCGCAGCGGATCGCCTTCGATGAAATAGACACCGGTCTTGCGGTTCTCCCACGGTTGGCTGTAACCGTCGCGAACCGGGAAGGTTCGGGCCAGGGTCTCCAGTTGGCTGTAATAATTTTTGACATGGTCCGCTGACTGGTGGGGATTGGTGTTGGCGGCCTCGACCGGCACAATGAATATGCGGACGGGTTTGGTCTCGACAAAGGTGAAATAATCCCCGTCCTGGTTCGGACCGCCGCAATAGGAGGTTACTTTTGGATAAACCGGGTTGACACCCACATAGGCCTGAACCTCGAATTTGTACTCCCCCGCCGGGTCCAATTTGTCTCCGGGGATATAGAAATGGATCCCGGCCATTTCACTGGGGGATTTGAAATTGCTGATGAAAGGCGACGTGCCGCTTCCGATGAAGGTATCGACCAGCAGATCGACCCCCTGCTCTTTGCGGTAGAGCCGGAGTTCCACCGAGGAGACATAGGTGTCGTCCCCCGCGACGGTCTTGACGTCCAGAAAAATGCGGACCACGGCGGATTTTCCGGCCACGAATTCCTTATTCGTTCCACTGCCGTCCACATCACAGGAGATATTCTGCATGATTCCCCGCTGGGTCAGGTGGAACTGCTTCAGAGTGATGTCCGCAGGAGTGCCCTGGTTGAGAGTCAGCGAGGCCTTACCTTTATTGCCGGCCCCGTCGTAAGCCGCCACGGTGATGGCGTTGCTGCCGCCGTGCAGGGTCAGGGGCTTGCTGAACTGGAAGAGCGTTCCCCCGCCGCCGGCCACCGGGTAAAAGGGGATCGGGTTGCTATCGTTGACCATCACGCTGGTTAGGATCCCGGAATTTTCCTGGACCGTGCCGGCCAGCAGCACGGAATTACCGGCTACGGTTTGAAAATTGGTGTGCGAAGTAATAGTCACCTGGGGCGGAGTGGTGTCGACGGTCTGGCCGGAACCCGATTGAAAAGCGAATTCATCGATCGCCTCCGGACAGAGCGAATCGCCGTAATCGATGGCCACCTTGCGGATCCTGCCCAGGGTATCGTCGAGTTCCAGTGGTGTGTTGAAGGCGCTGCTGGCCGTAGCCGTTTTTTCTTCCAGGAGGGCGCCGCCGCCGTCATAAATCGATACCTTGGCCTGAACCCCACCGCTGCAGCCCATCCCCGTTCTTGTCCCCAGCCACATTCCCACCCCACTCACCGGCTGCTCAAACCAGACGACCAGAGGCACCGTGGCGCTGCTGTGAAACTCCAGGTCCGAATACCCGTTCACCAGGACCGTGGAACCGCTCTTGGCGTTGGAGTGGGCCTCGATTATAGGGCTGGCGCGATAATAGGTAACATCCGGTTGGTAATCGTTCATGAAATGGGGATGGGCCCCCAGCGGCTGGTACTGGTTGTCGATCCGGGTCCCCCCCGGATACTCTTCGAAATGCAGCGTGACCGGCTGGGCCCAAGCGGAGGGAGCGCCCAGGATCCATATCGCCATCACGATTAGGAAGGAAAGGCCCCCCCCGCCTGTCCTTTCACCGTATTCGACCTTATCGCCAATCGATTGTTTGACAGTCCGGTTGTTTCTGCAAACTCGCATAATACACTCCAATCTGCCTTATCCAGCGAGGCGCTTTTATAAATTTTATTTGTCTAAAAACTCAAGGGAATGTGTCGGAATGAAAGAAATTATATGAAAGTATTAAAGACATTTGTCAAGATCATTTTTGTCCGGCAAAAAATCCCTGTGATTCAACATCCCCGGGCGACGGGCCTTCATCAGGATCACCGAGGAGGTCGAGCGCTGTTTGAAGGAGAGCGGCATCCGGGAGGGCCTCATTCTAGTCAACGCCATGCAAATCACCGCCTCGGTCTTTATCAATGATGATGAGTCCGGGCTGCACCGGGACTATGACCGCTGGCTGGAAAAACAGGCCCCCCACGAACCCGTCAGTCAGTACCTCCATAATCGGACCGGGGAGGATAACGGCGACGCCTACCTGAAACGCCAGGTCATGGGCCGTGAGGTGGTGGTGGCCGTCACCGGGGGAAAACTCGATTTCGGCCCCTGGGAGCAGATTTTTTACGGGGAATTTGACGGGGGAAGAAAGAAAAGGGTCCTGGTAAAGATTATTGGGGAATAGTAGCTGGTGGAAGTGCATGGGAATCGAATGTTTTAGATCCTGTCATAAAGGGAACGAAGGTCGGCACCCATTTCCAACCAGGTAATTCAAGCATTGAAATAGGATCGATTGTTATATATATTCAATAGGAAGATTAATCCTATCCTTGATGAAGGGGTATACAAAGCCTTGGAGACGTTAGTCCCTTCCGGGAATGGGGACGGAAAGGAAAAAAAGACGTGAGTGGACGATTAAACGGTAAAACGGCGATCATTACGGGAGGGACCAGCGGCATCGGGCGACGGACCGTTGAACTTTTTTTCCGGGAAGGGGCCTTCGTTCTCATCGCCGCCCGGCGGGAAAAGGAGGGACGCGAACTGGCAGAGGCTTTAGGCCCCCGGGTCGATTTCCTGAAAACCGACGTGTCCCGGGAGGCCGATGTCCGGGCCATGATCGACTACGCTGTGAAACGTTTCGGACGCCTGGATTGCCTTTTCAATAACGCCGGTTGTCCGGCCCCGGTGGGAGGGATAGAAACCATCCCTTGGGACGAATATGAGGCGGCCTTGTCGGTCCTGCTGGGCGGGGTCCTGCTGGGCATGAAACACGCGGCGCCGGTCATGCGGGCCCAGGGCTCAGGCAGCATCATTAACAACGGCAGCGTCGCCGGTGTCCTGGCCGGATATTCCTCGTCAATGATTTACTCGGCGGCCAAGGCGGCCGTTATCCACCTGACAAAATGCGTGGCCATGGAATTGGGAGAGAGTAACATCCGGGTCAACTGCATCTCACCCGGAGGCATTGCCACCGGCATTTTCGGCAAAGCCCTTGGCTTGCCGACCGAGGAAGCCGAGCAAAGCATCGAAGCCATCAAACAGGCCCTGGCGGTCATGCAGCCCATTCCGCGGCCCGGTCTTCCGGAGGATATCGCCCTGGCGGCCGTTTTTCTCGCTTCGGACGAATCCACCTTTGTCAACGGCCACAACCTGATCGTGGACGGGGGTCTGACCGGAGGACGGCAATGGGCGGTGCATCAACAGGGACTAGATCGAATGCGGGCGGGTTTGGGTATCAAAGTGGAAAACGGACCCGGGTTTTCGTCTGCCTCAACCTAAAATCAGTTGATACCGGACGGTGTAGGGGGCCAGGATCTCGGCTACCTTTTCCTTCAGGGTCTCTTCCGACACCCCGGCCGCGGGGGTAATGGTAATGATGACAAGGTCCACGGGGCCCTGGCTAAATCATCAACTGGATAAATCCGATCCTTAACTTCAAAACCAACCTCAAGCTTTTCTTGTTTTGGTTCGGCAAATTCATCGCAAAATATTTTTACTGCAATATTGATTACTTTTGATTTCATGGCACCAAGAAAAAAACAATCTTTGGTAAAAGCCATCTCTTTGGACTGAATTTTATTGATGCGACAGGTTATAAAGAATCCATTAGGGGAATTTTTTACAAACATATCAGGACCTCTGGCAATATTATTATACCATGGTCGGATAGTAAAATTTTTATTTGGTTTATTTGGCAGATCATTATAATCACAAACTATAGTCATTTTATCTTCATTTGTTATTTCCAAAATGGCTGGAAAAACTGGCCCCCCACGAACCCGTCAGTCAGTATCTCCATAATCGGACCGGGGAGGACAACGGCGACGCCCACCTGAAACGCCAGGTCATGGGCCGGGAGGTGGTGGTGGCCGTCACCGGAGGAAAACTCGATTTCGGCCCCTGGGAGCAGATTTTTTACGGAGAGTTTGATGGGGGAAGAAAGAAAAGGGTACTGGTAAAGATTATTGGAGAATAGTAGCTGGTGGAAGTGCATGGGAATCGAAAAGATGCCCGTGGCTGATTTCATTTTGGAGGAGTTCCCGGACCGTCAACGGTCGCTTAGACATGCTGTAAATTAGGAGATTTACAGGTCTTGGCGATGATCCAGGGCGGAACAGTGCCCCCGGGGGAGGCTATGGATCGCTTTATCTCAACCGATGCCCCACGGCAGGAAAAGAATTCAGTCCAGACGTCCGGAGGCGCCGGATGGTAGAGGAAATCCAGATTGTCATGGGTGAAGGCGTAGTCCACCTGGGAGGCGATCACGTCAATAATATCTTCCCGTACCTGCTCTACCGTGGGCGAGGTGGTCACCAGGTCAAGTTCCAGGCAATGGGCCAGAAAGCCTTCGTCTGTCTTCTTGATCAGGACGTTAAAAAATAAGGCGGTTTCTTCAGGCATGGCGTTTTCCTTTGGTTGATGTATAATGTCTATATAGGCCGGGTTTTGGTCTTCCGGACGATCTTGTTGATAATCCGCTTTTTAGCCAGGAGACCCCGCCCCAGTTTTTGGGCCCGGATGCTGTTCAGGTCTTCATAAAGATCCAGCAGTTCGGACTTGAGGTCTTCGATGGCCTCCCCTTCCGTCAGTCCATCGCCGTAGATTTCCAGTTCCGGGAGAATGGCCAGCCACTCCCCGCCGTCATACTCCAAAGTATGATTTGCTAACTCCATGGCTTGATTCCTCCTGAAACGCCACCCAGATTACCCGGCCTTCTTTGCGGATAATACCGCGGGGTTGGGCTTCTCCGCAAGCTGTTTTTTTAAATCAGCCACTTCGCGCTTGAATGTTTCGCTGCCGTATCAAGATTTTCTACGCTTAATAATGTCGGTTTGTCATATGCCCTCCGGGTACAGTTCAAAGCCAGCCGATCCGGAAGGCCTGTCCTGGTCAAGGCCATGCACATCACCGCCTCGTCTTTATCAACGACGACGAGTCCGGGCTGCACCGGGACTATGACCGCTGGCTGGAAAAACTGGCCCCCCACGAACCCGTCAGTCAGTATCTCCATAATCGGACCGGGGAGGACAACGGCGACGCCCACCTGAAACGCCAGGTCATGGGCCGGGAGGTGGTGGTGGCCGTCACCGGAGGAAAACTCGATTTCGGCCCCTGGGAGCAGATTTTTTACGGAGAATTTGACGGGGGAAGAAAGAAAAGGGTTCTGGTAAAAATTATTGGAGAATAATAACTGGCGGAAGTGCATGGGAATCGAACCCACATGGCCTTTACCTAATAAGAGACTTGTTTATCCTAATAATAAACCAAGGAGTGGAAAATTGAACTTGATTCCCTTTGAATTATGCTAATTCTCCCCCCACATTCCTTTCAATTTATCTAATCGATCCGCCGCTAATACTACCACCTCTAAGAGTTGCAGATTCGGCCTTTTTCAAGTCTCCTCCAATCAGCGCTGCTTTAGCCTCTGCTTTAGCTTTTTTAGACTGTTCAGTTGCTTCCGATAGTTCAGAAATTTTAAATTTTAACTCCTCATATTTCTTTACCCATTCTTTAATCTCAACTCTGCTATTTTCCAATTCAGCATTTTGTGCCTCCAACTCCATTAAGAGGCGATCAATAAGCTGTTGGTTGTTACCCATTTGCCTAAAAATAAGCTCTCGTTCTGCTTTAGGTAGACTCTTATAGATAACCGTCACATTACCACCGGCTTTAATAGCTGGACTTTGCACACCATGTGTTTCCTGTTTGATTATTTGCTGTGCATTAGCTAAGAGGATTGAGCCTAATAGAAGGATTGCAACTGAAGCGAGAGCAAGCACATAATGTTCAATTAGTTTCAATTTGTTCATTTGCTACCTTTGTAAATTATCTTTACGTCTTTATTCGTTACAATCGCTGGGCTCTGGCTCCCTTTGGTTTCCTGTTCTATTATGGCTGTGTTATTGGCTTTTTCACTACCTGCTTGTTTAATAAGCGTTGTGCATGATTCAGATTTTTCACTTTGGGCAGGAATTGAAGGTTTGGCATGATTTATTGCCATTGCTGAGAAAAATGCTTTGCCATATGCTATCGCAAAAGCAAATATTAATAACACTATAAGTATTATAATGGTTTTTTTGGGCTTTGTTTTTGCTCTTTCGATTATCTTTTCAAAATCTTCAAAATAATTCATTTCCCCCCCCTGTACCGGTTTAAATCATAAGTTGCACCTGCCTCGGGATAACACTGAATAAAAACCCCATCTCTCTGATGAGAAATGGGGTCTATTATTCTTTCACTGGACCTCCTTGGTCAGAGGGTTACCAAAGGAATTTTTGTTAATTTTCTCTAATTTTCCTACCTCCTACCAGGAAAAAAGTCAACAAATATTGATCACCCAATTAAAGGGTCCCCTATAATAATAAGAAAAGAACGAATTAAACCTTTGCCCTGCAGCGGAATGATCGAATAATCGGTTTGAAGAATAATCCAGGGGAAAAAACGGGGTTTATATTACTGATCTAAGTTCAACCATCTCCTTCACCCCTTCATTCCACTCCGCCAACATCCGCCCGCCGATCTCCCGGAATTCCGGATGTTCATTCCGGTAGGCTGAAAGACTTGTCCGCGTTTCCGTTACCGCCTCGGCCAGGCGTTCGATGGTGTCGGCGACGATCCTAACCGGCAGCGAAAGATGAGACACGGCAAAGCGCTCCAGTGTTTTACGGGGCCACCATTTCTTGGTTCCCGCTATGGAAAGAGCGGGTACGTCCTTTTTGAGATAGGCCGTGGTGGTCACCAGGTCGTAGACCGGCGCCAGCGTCACCACACCGGAAGGGGTGGGGTACAGGACTCCGAAATTCTTTAAATGGCCGTCTCCGTTGCGCACCATCACCGACAGCACCAGGGTCGCGAAAAACTGCTCCTGGGCTGCCGGCAGGTAGTCACCGGAAACAAAGTCCCGGATGCTCCGGGCCACCCGTTCGTAGCTCCCGGTGTATTTTTGCGCGGTCCCCAGGGCCTGGAGGCTGCACATATCCTCGAACCCGATAGAGGTGCCCTCCGGGGTCAGGTCAAATCGACGCAGGATGAATAAGCCGCCGTTCCGGGAGAGATGGAATTCCGGCACCGGCAAGCCGGCCCGCTTGGCCGCCGTCATGCAGAAATACTCATTGGCGGCTATTTGCGGGTAATCCGTGCCCCCGGACTTGACGATAAAACCCGACGCTGAAAGGGTGCCGCGCTCGGTGGCCTCCAGCATAACCTTGGGTTGGATTCCGGAAATCCCCGAACGGAGGGCGTAGCGGGCCACCAGTTCCTGGAAGAGCTCCCGACTATCCGGGTAGGTGAGCATCTCATCGAGAGACTCGGGAGTTTCGGATAGACGGGGCGAATCGTCCCCGGGGAGGGAGAACCGGTTTCTCCCCACCTGATTCCCCCCGGTTACACGGAGGATCGACAGATCATCTTCGCCTACCAGCTTGGCAATGGCCCGCCGAATCGTCTCCAACAGGGCACCTTCCGGCAGGTTCATCTGAAATATGGGATGCAGTTCGCGGCTAAGCCAACTCTCCAACCGAACCGGCATGGTCAGGGAAACCTGGGCGTCGGCAGCGGCTTCCGGGGAATAGGCGAAGACATAATCCCGACCTCCCTCCCGGGCCAGAATACCTGATGGCTTGTCCCCGGCCCATACGGCCAGCGACGTGACTCCTCCCATCAGCCAATCTCCTCGTTACGCAATTCCTCCAAGGTAGGCGGCCTGCCTTTGGACCGGACCTTCAACTCCAGTCCTAGAAGATCGAGGAGGCGGATCAATTTCCGCACTCCAACCTCTTGAACCGTGCCATTTTCGATCTGCCCGATCGTGGTCCGGCTCATCCCCAGTTTTTCGGCTAATTCCTCCTGGGTCATTTTGCAGTTCTTCCGTGCCTCGCGAATTGTCTTGCCGATATCGAATAGCATAATTGCATTATATATACTCCATTTATCAAATTCAAGTTAGAATTGAATTGTATATAATGTATTTTTACGAATGTTTTTACAAAGATAAGCAATCAAGAAGCGGGGGAAATGGGGGCTCCGGATGTTTAAATACCGCCCTCATCGTGGTCAATGCCATGCACATCACCGCCTCGGTCTTTATCAATGACGACGAGTCCGGGCTGCACCGGGACTATGACCGCTGGCTGGAAAAACTGGCCCCCCACGAACCCGTCAGTCAGTATCTCCATAACCGGACCGGTGAGGACAACGGCGACGCCCACCTGAAACGCCAGGTCATGGGCCGGGAGGTGGTGGTGGCCGTCACCGGCGGAAAACTCGATTTCGGCCCCTGGGAGCAGATTTTTTACGGAGAGTTTGACGGAGGCAAAAAGAAAAGGGTTCTGGTAAAAATTATTGGAGAATAATAACTGGCGGAAGTGCATGGGAATCGAACCCACCCTTACCGTTCTAACTATTTGATTTCACTTAGGCCCAATCGGCTACCTGAACCTTACCTGAACCCCTTAGTGGAGATGGTGGAATATATTTATACTCATTTTTTAGAAACTCGCGAAAATTCCTCAAGAAAAGAGAATCTTCTTTGTCGTAAATCGTGTAGGAATGGTGGTCATCGATAAAAACGATTGAGTCTCTAAGAGCTTTCTCAATAGTGGCGCTATCCGCTTGAGGATTAATGGTAAACTGTTTCGATTGGAATCTTGCCCAGTAATAGGTATCATAGACATTGCCGGCCTCATTCTCGTAGACCAAGTAATAATGGATATTGAATGCGCCTTCTCTTATTTCCGCCACCTGCCTAGATACTGCTTCAAGCGTTTGCTCTTTTCCCGGCAGAATATCTATTGTTTTGTAGTAATTGTCCATTGAGTGTGCTTGTATGGAAAGCTTTTCTGCGAACTTCTTGAACTCTTCTTTGTTGGAAGTTTTTGTCCCTTAACTCGGGTAGCCCCGATAGACGATCTGTTATTGCATAAAAAATCAGCTGCGCGTTGGAATTGCCATCATTCCTAATTTTTATTCTCGTGTCAACCGTTAGGGTTGTCTTAATTATTTTAGTAACCTCCTTGCCCGACACTAAGGCCCTTGATTGATATTGTATTTTTATTAATTCAGGCTCTCCCATTATTCTCAATGTAGGCCTGTTTTGTAGGCCCTGAGCAATAAACCCGGTGCCTTGGATTATCTTGTTTTGAACATGGTTGTTATAAACCGTATAGCCAAGAGTAATGAAAGAGACCACTAACGCACCGATACGCGATCCAGTCTATATTCTTGTCTATTTTTTCGTGTTTTACCATATCCAACCCATCTACTTGTTATCTCTTATCAATCTAACGAGACTTCTATCCATCAAGGCTCCGCGCAAAGATTCAACTATAAGCGTGGCCTCGGAACTAAGGCGCCCGATTCCTCGTCTATTTCGCTTTCAGTAGGCGGGTCTCTGGTTTCTCTATGAAGCATCGAGAGTTCATCGATAAATGTCTCGATCCTGGCCTGCAGAACCTTGTCACCTATCAGCAAAATAGCTTCCGAAGCTGTTGCCACTATTTCTAGAAAATCTTGTCGGGTATCTCTCAACCCCAGCGTGACAAAATCGGCCCATATCTCCCGTAAAGACTCTGAGCCTTTGATCACGGAGCCATTTGATGCTTTCGTTTCGCATAATAGTGTTCTGTAACCACAGGATATCAAAAAACTTCGAGATTATGATGCCGATCACGCTACCAATCCCGAGAATGCCGAGTAGGTCGGTCGTAGTCATTTCGAATTTACCTCAAAAAATGAGTAGCTTTAACGTCTTAATTTCATTTCATTTGTATCACGATTGACAATCTCATAAAGCCGGCCTTGAGCCGCTTCCGCATAGTTGGAACTGGTCCGAATATCCGAATGCCGGGCCAGCGCTTGGACTTTAAAGGCGTTGGCACCCTGAGCAGCCCAATCGGTAAGGGTCGAGTGCCTGACCGAAACGTAAAGCTTTTCGGGAATCCCGGAGTATTTCCGCCATAATTTGCGAAGATAGGCCGGATGGTAGCCATGGGCTCCGTCCCGGGTAAAGGCCCAAGCGGTTCCGATCTTATTTTTAAGGTTTCGCCCGGCCAGCGAAAGCGCCCTATCTGATAGCGGAATATAGTCCACCTTGCCCTGCTTCGTCGTCTCGCTTAATTTGTAATGAGAATAGGTCCGTTGGATCAGACGCGCCGGCGGTCTAATTCGAAATCTCGGGCCTGCAGGGCGCAAACTTCCCCGATCCGAAGCGCCGTTTCCACTGCGAAATAAAAAATATCACGGTGCCGCTCCGGTATCCTGGCAATCCCCTCCATCTGCCTTTCAAAGGAAATCGGCTTTTCCTTGTTGGCTTTCGGTCCCCAGCTCAATAAGTCTCATGCCCTATATTGAAAAAACCCCACCTCCATAAAAGAAGTAGGGTTTCAAATTGGCATTGACTCCTCCGTTAAAGGGTTGCCAAACAGATTTCTTATCCAAATGTCGATTTTATAACAGAATAGTCCTACATAATCAAGTTCAAACCTATCCAAAATGCCCCCAAGGAACGACGATCTCCTGAATCGACTACTTTAAGCTGGGTAAAAAAAGATGCAAAAAAAATCCTTGACAAGGGGTTCAGGTTTAGGTACAAAAAAAATAGTCAATACATTGACTATCAATCATTTTTATTATTTGCCAATTCAATAACGAGGGAGGTCAACAGTGGACGTTAAATCAAAACTGTCCGAATTCGTGGGAGCTGAAAACTTCTCGGATGACCCGGTTCAATTACGGAATTATGCCACTGATTTCAGCTACACCCGCGCCGGGGCGCCCAATTACGTTGTGAAACCGGGGAGTTCCGAGGAAGTGGCTCGGGTCGTCCGGTTCTGTCAGGAAAAGAGCCTGCCGGTCGTGCCCTGCAGTTCCAAGGTCCATTTCTATGGCGCCACCATCCCCAGGGAGGGAGGGGTGGTCCTCGACCTGTCGCGGATGAACCGCATCCTGGAAATCGATGCCGACAACCGCCGGGTCCGGTTCGAGGCCGGAGTCACCTGGGGACAACTGACCGCTGAACTAAAAAAAACGGGCTTCCGGGTCATTATGCCCCTGACCCCCCCGGCCGAGCGCTCCGTACTCACCGACTTCCTGGAGCGGGAGGTACCCACCAACCCGGTCTATGATTACGGCGAACCCCTGCAGGCTATGGAAGTGGTCTGGCCCACCGGTGAGATTTTCCGCATGGGTTCCGCCAGTGTCAACGGGTATCCCGACTCCAGCTCCAAGGGGGCGAATCCTTCGGGGCCGGGTCTCGATTTTTACCGGTTTTTCCAGTGCGCCCAGGGCACCATGGGCGTCGTCACCTGGACCAACCTAAAAATCGAATCGATCCCCAGGATGGACAAGGTCCTTTTCGCCCCGGTGGATGATCTGGAGGAGGCGATCCAGTTTCTGCACCGTATCCTGCCGCGGCGGATCGGCCAGGAAGTCCTGCTGCTGAATCAAGTGGACCTGGCGAGCCGCTGCTGGCCGAGGAATGGCCGGAGGATTTCGACCGACTGGAAGCGGCCCTGCCTCCCTGGACTCTGATCCTGGTGATCAGCGGGCTCAAGCGACGTCCGGAGGAAAAGATCGCCTACGAAGAGCATTTTCTCGGCGGAAGTCCTCCGGAACGAATTTCCGGGTCTGAAACTGGGGGAGACCCTCCCGGGATTTCCCGGTCTGCACCATAAAATGCTGGACCTGCTGCGCAACCCCTGGCCGGCCGATCGGCCCCACTGGAAGAATAGGCTCAAGGGGGCCTGTCAGAGCCTCTTTTTTCACACCCGGCCTCTCATGGCCCCGGATTTCATCGATCGGGTCGTGGAAATCGCCGAGGGCTACGACTATCCCATCCGGGAACTGGGCATCTACTTCCAGCCCATCGAGCACAACCGGGCCTGCCGCCTGGAGTTCAATTTTTTCTACGATCCCCGGGATCCGTCCGAGATAGAGGCCATCCGGGCCCTTTTCAAGGAAGCGGCCAAGGAACTGCTCAAGGAAGGGGCGGTCTTCACCCGGCCTTACGGGGACCTGGCGCCGATGGTCTACGAGCGGGCCGCGGCGTATGCCCATCAGCTCAAGCGGCTGAAAAAGGTCTTTGATCCCAACAACATCATGAATCCTTCACAACTTTGTTTCTAAGGAGGATGACAATGGCCAACGAACAACCTATCCGCTATTACAAACCGAAAGCGGACTTCAAATTCGATATCGCCGATATCCAAAACTTTGTCTACGACATGAGCCGGTGCATCAAATGCAAGGGCTGCTACTGGGTGGACCACACCTATATGCCGGGCGTCCGGTTTATGACCCGCTGCCCCAGCGCCGCCAAGTATGAGTTCGATGCCTACGGGGCCTACGGCAAAATGAGAATCGGCCACGCCATCGCCGAAGGGAAGCTCGCCTGGACGAACAAGCCCTGGAAATCATCTACGCCTGCCCCCTCTGCGGCGCCTGCGACGTCGGCTGCAAGCGGAACCTGGACCTGGAGATCGAGCTGAGCCTGGAGGCGCTCCGGGATGAAGGCCGTTAAAGACGGCGCAGGCCCGATGCCCGCGCACAAGAAGATCGCCGAAAACATCGCCAAGTCGCATAACCAGTTTGGGGCGCCGCACGACAACCGGAAAAAGTGGCTGACCGCGGGGATCAAGCCGGCGGCCAAGGCCGATGTCCTCTACTTCGTCGGCTGCTCGGCGTCCTACGCAATCCGGAGATCGCCCAGGCGACGGCGAAGATACTGAAGGCCACCGGAACCCCGTTCATGCTGATGCCGGACGAGTGGTGCTGCGGCAACACGCTCTTCTCCGTCGGGCTGTTCGATCGAGGCCAAGGAGCTGGCCGAGCGCAACATCGAGAAGGTCAGCCGAGACCGGCGCCAAGACGCTGCTGCTGAGCTGCGCCGAGGGCTACCGCATGTGGAAGGTGGACTACCCGAAGCTGCTGAACATCCCCACCTAGGAGCTGGGCTTCAGGGTGGTGCACCTGGTGGAATTCGTCGACGAGGCTGCTGAAGAACGGCGACGCTCAAACTCAACAACCCCGTCAAATCTGCGGTTCGCCTATCATGACTCCTGCAGCCTGAGCCGGCTCAGCGAGCCCTGGACGCCCTGGGAGGGGAAGCGGGGCTGGTGGGGTGGTGCAACCCCGCCTGAAACGACGCCGCGGGACCAACGGCGTCTACAGCCCCGCGCGATATTCTGAAGGCCATCCCCGGCGTCAAGTTGGTGGAGATGGTCCGCCAACGCGAGAACGCCTTCTGCTGCGGGGCGGGCCGGGGCGCCAAGGAGGCCTTCCCCGACTTCGCCGCTGGGCGGCGGAGCAGCGGCTGGCCGAGGTCAGGGAGGTGGCGCCGAGGCGCTGGTCACCACCTGCCCCTGGTGCAAGAACAACTTCGGCCAGGCCGCGGCCGGCGAGCGACGGCGGTGCAGGTCCACGACATCTCCGAAGTATCTATCCTCGCGGCGGTCAAGGGGAAAGGGGGTTAAGCATGGCTCTTTCCGAAGAATCATATCAAGGTGCTGGAATCCGTGGTCGGCGCCGAGCTACATCTCCGACGACCCGGTGATCTGCGAGGGCTACCGCTGCGGGCCCGGGCGGCTACGAGAGCGGGCTGGGGTACGAGCGGGTGATGACCAACATCCCGGGCTGCGTGATCATGCCCAGGACCACCGAGGAAGTCTCAGAAGATAGTCAAGGTCTGTAACCGCCACAAGATCCCCTACGTCCCCTACAGCACCGGCTTTTACGGACCCCGTTCCCACCCCCATGTGGAGGACGCCCTGCTGATCGACCTGAAGCGCATGAACGATTTCGATCCTGGATGAAAAGCACTTCTACGTCGAGGTCGGCCCGGGGATGATCTACTCGCCCATCCAGGAGGAATCGCATGAAGCACGGGGCCTATGTCGTCATCGGCGGCGGCGGGGCCCAGGCCTCGGCCATCGCCAACCTGATCGGCGACGGCTGGTCGCCCCTGAGCCACCGGATCGGCCTGCCCCACCGGCGCATCCTGGGCACGGAGCTGGTCCTGCCGGACGGCGAGATCCTCCGGCTGGGTTCCCTGGCCACCGGCGACGATCCCTTCTGGGGAGAAAGCCCCGGCCCGGACCTGCGGGGTCTGCTGCGGGGCTATACCGGGCTGCGCGGCTGTCTCGGCATCGTCACCCGGATGGCCATCAAGATCCTGCCCTTCCAGCCGGAACGCCTGGAGCCCACCGGCATCTCGCCCAACACGGCCCTGGCCCTGCCGGAAAAGCGGATCAAGTGGATCAATTTCACCGTGCCCTCCAAGGAGGCCCAGGTCCAGGCCATGCGGGAAATCGGCCATGCCGAGATTGCCGGGGCCGTCACCAAGGTGCCCCTCTTCTGGCGGGCCATTGCCAAGGCGGAGTCCAAGGAAGATTTCTGGGACCTCTGGAGCAAGGAAAACGAGGAGACGGTGGCCAACTTCTTCATCGTCCGGGTGCTGCTCATCGGCTTCACCTCGGAAGAGCAGATGGAATACGATGAACGGGTCCTGATGGACATCATGACGCCCTTGGGCGGCATTGCCCGCCGAACCAAGCCCTCCGACGAGTCCTGGATCAAGAACGCCGACTCGGCCGGCATGTGGCTCATGTGCGGCGGCTACGTCTCGGTGGACTACGTCATCGAAACCCTGACCCAGTCGCCGGACCCACGGCCCCTCCTACGCCGAACTGAAGAAGAAATACACCCCGCCGCTGATGCCGGACTACGGCGACCCCGGCTGGTTCCAGAGCTTCGAGCTGGGACACCAGGGCTACTCGGAATTCCTGGTCTACTGGGACCAGGATGATGACACCAATGCGGTGGATCAGTTCTATGTGGACACCGCCAAGATGAACATCAAGAACCACTTCTACACCTCCCTGCTGGGCCCCCATCAACCGCTGTATCTGACCGGGCCGAAATACGGGCCGAACTATCACGAATTCATGCTGAAGATCAAAAACGAATTCGATCCCAAATGGAAGTCCCATCCGCCGGTGCCCCTGGCGCACGACGTCTTCGTGGAGCGGGCCCCCTGGATGCATTTTATGAAAGACTGGGAATCGCCGGACGATCTGCCGAAATAACCGGGCTTACTCCCTTGGCCCTCCCGTCTTTTCGAGGGCTCATCAGGAGGGGACGATAAAATCCCCTCCTTACGAAAAGAGGTGTTAGTCATGGATAAGGATACCCCGTTAGCCGGGAAAAAAATCTTAGTGGTCGATGATGAACCCGATGTCCTGGAAACTGTGGCCGAGGTCCTGGAGCCCGCCCGGGTGGTGACTGCCGAAAACTTTGAAGAAGCCCTTAGACACATTGAGAACGAGACCTTCGATCTGGTCATTTTGGACATTATGGGGGTCAGAGGGTTCGACCTCCTGGAGGCCTGTCGCCTTCGGAGGCAACCGGCCGCTATGTTGACCGCCAAGGCCATCAATGTGGAAAGCCTCGATCAGTCGGTCAAGCTGGGAGCGGTCTCCTTTATTCCCAAGGAGGAAATCCAGCGGCTGCCCGAAATCGTGGCCGAAATTCTGGACGGTCTGGCGCAGGGACAGACCCACTGGGCCAGGCTTTTCCAACGTCTGGGAACATTTTTCAAGGAAAAACTGGGCGTCCTCTGGGAAGACGACGAGGAGAACCCGAAATTTCCCCGCGTTTATTATTGAGTCCATGAAAGCCGTCAGCGCCCGAGCGCGGATAAGCGCGGCTGGGGTGGGGGTGGAAACTGAATCACTTCAAATGGGGGGAGGGGAGCCCTCCCGCCGAGAGAGTCGTTTTGACTTTTGCGAATACCTATGGAAGTCGGGAATATTCTTAGACGGAGCGCCTTTAATTTTCCGGACAAAACCGCCCTGATTTTCGAAGACCGGCGGATCTCCTATGACGCCTTGAATCGACGGGTTAACCGGGCCGCCCACGGCCTGTTGCAGCAGGGGCTGCAAAAGGGCGATCGAACGGCCGTGTTGCTGCACAACGGTCCGGAGTTCATTGAACTCTATTTTGCCTGCGCCAAATCCGGAGCGGTTTTTGTCCCGGTGAACAACCTCTTGACCGCCGGAGAACTGGTTCAAATCCTCTCTTATATCCGGCCCCGTTTCCTTGTTTTTGACGACGATTTCGGCGAAATGATCCGGACGATCCTGCCGGAATTACCCTTTTCTGGAGTTTCCGGTCAGCCTGCGAGGGGACCTCGCCGCTTATTTGACCTATAGCGCCCTTATGGAAGTCGGAGCCGAGCAGGAACCCGAAATCTCGATTTCCGACGATGATCTGATCAGCATTTTCCTGACCTCCGGGACCACCGGCCGCCCCAAGGGAGCCATGCGGACCCATCGCCACGATTGGGTCAACATGATGAGCTGCGCCCTGGAAATGGGGGTCCGCTACGACGACCGCGCCCTGCTGCTGTTTCCTTTTTACCATGTGACCTTCGTGGATAATCTGCGTCATTTCCTGATGTCCAACACCGTGGCCGTCCGGCGGGAGGGTCGTTTTGATCCGAAAGAAGTCCTGGAACTCCTGTCCCGAGAGGGAATCACCATCTGCCAGTTCGTTCCCACCATGATCAACGCCTTGCTGCAAATGGACGATCTGGAGGGCTACGACCTGAGCCGCTTCCGTTTGCTGCCCTACGCCGCTGCGCCCATGCCGGTGGAACTGCTCAAACGGGCCATGAAAAAGTTCCCCTGCCAGTTCATGCAGTTGTACGGCCAGACGGAAACCGGACCGGCTACCACGGCCCTCCGGCCGGAGGATCACCGGCTCGAGGGTTCCGAGGCCCAAGTGGCCCGGTTGGCTTCCGCCGGGCGGCCGATCGTGGATTACGAGGTGCGGATCGTCGATGAAGACGGCCGAGATGTGGAAACAGGAGCGGTGGGGGAGCTCATCGTCCGCAGCGAGGCCATGACCATCGGCTATTGGGAGCTGCCGGAAGAAACCGCCCGGACCATCCGGGACGGCTGGCTGCACACGGGAGATTATTGCCGGTTTGATGCGGATCGCTATGTTTTTATTGTCGACCGAAAAAATGACATGATCATCAGCGGCGGAAAAAATATCTATCCCCGGGAAATCGAGGAGGTCCTCTACACCCATCAAGCGGTCCTGGAGGCGGCCGTCATCGGCGTTCCGGATGACTACTGGGGGGAATCCGTCAAGGCCCTGGTCGTTCTGAAGGCGGGCGGGCAGGCCACGGAAGAAGAGATCATCGCCCTGTGCAAAAAGAACCTCGCCAGCTATAAAAAGCCCAAATCGGTTGAGTTCCGCTCCCAGCTTCCGAAAAGCCCTACCGGAAAAATACTCAAGCGGGTGATCCGGGACGATTACTGGCAGGGAAAGGATAGAAGGGTTTAAAACGAAAATAGAATTGATCACCACATTTTAGGCCTTTTTCCTGGATCGTCATGCCGGACTTGATCCGGTATCCAGGACCTCCAGAGCTTATCCAGCTGGACATGCCTTAGCTTGCGGAATGACGATTGTTTTCAGCTCGATGTCAGTCCGCAAGCTGACGCCGGCGCTTTGAAGTTTTACATACTTCTGAGGTTTGGCTCCGGCAATGGGGGTTCTAAACTAAAAGCGACAACTCTAAGTGGTCCAAGCATGTTTTTGAGATTTTGTCTTTGCAGTCATACCGGACTTATCCGGTATCCAGGGCTTTCAGAGCTTAACCGGGGCTGGATTCCGGATCGCGTCTCGCGTTGTCCGGAATGACGACTCTTTAAGGGAGGTAATATGAAGCATCAAGTCAACTTAAACGTGAACGGGGACGAAAAAGTTCCCTTCGGTGGATCCCTGGCGGACCTTGAATGAGGTGCTGCGCGAGGACCTCAACCTGACCGGCACCAAACTGGGTTGCGGCACCGGGGACTGCGGGGCCTGCACGGTCTTGGTCGATGGGCGGTCCGTCAATTCCTGCCTGACCCTGGCGGTGACGGTGAACGGCAAATCCGTCCGGACCGTGGAGGGCCTGGCCCCCTCGGGCGAAACGCTGCACCCCATTCAAGAGGCCTTTATCCAGGTCGGGGCGATTCAGTGCGGTTTTTGCACCGCCGGCATGGAAATGTCCGCCCTGAACCTGCTGAGTCATAACCCCTCGCCCACGGAAAAGGAAATCCGGGCCGGTCTCTCCGGGCATCTCTGCCGCTGCACGGGATACAACCAGATCGTAGAGGCGATCTCGGTGGCCGCGGAAAAGATGCGGGACCACCAGGAAGAAGAGGTGACCGGATGAGACTGCCGAAATTTGAGTATTTCGCACCCCGGACCCTGGAAGAGGCTTTGGACCTGCTGGCGGAAAAGGGAGACAGTGCCCGGATCTTGGCCGGGGGCACCGACCTGCTGATCCGGATGAAACAGGGTCTGTTAAAGCCCCAGGCGATCATCGGCCTGGAGGGGATCCAGACGTTGAAGGCCATAGGCTTTCAACCTAAAGTCGGCCTGACCATCGGCGCCATGGCCCGACTGGTTGACGTGACTTCCCATCCCGCCATTCGAAAACACTATCCGGCGGTGGCCTACGCCGCCCAGGAAACGGCCAACGTGCAGGTCCGCAATATGGGACGGTGGCGGGAAACCTCTGCAACGCCGCCCCTTCCGCGGACAACGCCCCCACCCTCATGGCCCTGGGCGCGGAAGTCACCCTGGCCGGCCCGGCCCGCGAAAGACGCCTGCCCCTGGACCGGTTCTTCAAAGGACCGCGGCTGACCGCGCTGGCTCCGGGAGAAATGATGACCTCCATCTTGTTCCCTATCCCCCGCGCCCATCTCCGGATCGTCGTACCAGCATCTATCGGCCGGGGCGAGGTCCATATCTCGGCGGTCTGCGTGGGGGTCATGGCGGCCTTCGACGAGGGGAAACCTGCCGGGAAGTCCGGG
>CAVUPH010000006.1:0-245291 GCA_963743305.1 uncultured delta proteobacterium | reverse complement strand
AGAATGGAGGGTCGGACCAGACGAACTGGGTGAGTTCTCAATGAATTGAATCAAACATGGGGGAAAATGGCGCCTTAAAGTGCCCATTTTGCCCCTGAAAACAGACTTCTAAGCGGAACACCGATGCCAAGGGACATGATTATTACGTTTTCAATCAGTTGATATTGCCCATAAATACAATAAGCAGGGAGATTCTTGTTAAAATTTGCCAGGGATCGACAGCGGTGACTGGGATGGTTTTTGAAGCTAAAAAGCGATTTGGGTTGGCCATATTGGACTATATTGCCACCTCCAATCATGTCCATCTCCTGGTTTCCAGCGACAAAGATCAAGAGGCCATTCCGAAGTGAATCAGAATGCAATTGAAATGTATTTGGAGCAACTAAGGTGTGTCAAGGAGCGGGGAAAGGTATTTCAAGCATTCTCTCGTGGAACTGCCAACGCAATTTACGAAGAAACGACGGTCGAAGTCGCCACACTTCAGCTAAGAAAAATTCTTGAGCTTCTTGCCTTTGGGTTCGTCCTGGCCACAGGTGAAAAAGCCATCCCCGCTTACGCGAGCTTTGTTAAGTACAAAAACGTCAAAGAGTTCTTTTCCCAGCTACGCAAGCTCAACAAAGACTACTATCTTCAACCTGTCCTTCAAGAGAGGAATGAGCAGGGGGAAATGCAATGGATTCATCTTGCTGCTGACGAGTATCTTACACCGGAAGATTTCGCCATTCTGTTCGAGCACTGCGACCGGGTCTTGGAACCACGACGTGTGGGCGCTTTACCAATGTCCTTAAAACAATGCAAAACCGCGAACCTGCGTTGGTACAGTAAAATCGTGCGTCTCTTGAATTCACATCTCGTGCACCCGGAAGACAATGATGTTGCGTACCTATTCCAAATGGGGGTCCGGACGCTGATCCCACTTGCAACCAATTTAAACTCGTATCCGACAATAGCCCCCCAAAGGCCGGCAAGGATAAGAACCTAAAACACAGCGCTGTCACCCTAACAGATCACCTACGCCGACAGCTTGAATACCTACGTCGATCTTGTGAACTCTACGATGCTGGCCACTTTGATGAAGCAGTTCATTTGGCTGTGGTCATTCGCGTTCTGATACACGATACAAAAAATAACAAATCCCTTTTACGGCAGATGCGTGTTAAGGAGCAGGTGAAACTCGCAACTTCATTTGGCTTATCTGAGAAACTGCCAGGGAATTTTCAACCCGTCTCACGGTCATGCCTGTATTATTCAGTTCAGTTGAAGGCGGTACCTCCGCCCCCTTCCCCTCTACCCGTACCGCCAATTCTGATGGCTGTTAATGAGTGGTGGGAGGAAATCGTTTGGAAGCAGAAAAGCACGTTGACGAGGAAAGAAATCATTCTTGGCACGGCCAACAGAGGAAGGGGGGGCTCACGTGCAAGCGATTGCGCCAGAGATTATTCAGGAGTTACGGCAGGGCTTATCGCAGGTCAGCTCTCTCAAGATCAACGGTGTCGAAGTCGGTACGCCCGAGAACCATCATTTTATCCTTATTCGCAAGTTTGCACATGAATTGCTCAAGTCCGAGAGGTTGACTTTACTAGCCCGATAACAGTATTGACTATGCAAAACTAGGGTCGACCGCCTGCATTTGAAGACAAGGGGACATCACTGAGTTCAGTATCATAATGTCCGATGAAGAACGGAAGCCGGACCAGCGCCTGCACCATTACGGCTCACCCACGGCGGGTGAGCCGAAGGTGAGCCGTGCCGTTGGGGGCCAGGGAAAGGATCAGTAATGGTATCGTAGTTGCGCGATATGGATTGCATCTTCGGAAATCTTATAGACTAACCTGTGCTCATCGGTAATTCGCCTGGACCAGTAGCCAGAAAGGGCATGTTTCAATGGTTCCGGCTTGCCAATACCCTCAAAGGGATCCCGTTTGGTCTCATTAATAAGGGTATTGATACGTCGGAGAATTTTTTTGTCGGTTTTTTGCCAATAGAGATAGTCCTCCCAGGCATTGTCGGAGAAAATGAGCTTCACTCTACGAGTTCCTTTGCCGTTCCTTTGCCGTTCTCAAGCTGGGCAATGGATTCCATTAACCGCCTTGTGTTTTTTGGTGACCGTAAAAGGTAGGCTGTCTCTTCAAGGGCTTCATAGTCCTCGAGTGACATAATGACCACAGAATTCCCAGACTTGCGTGTTACGATTACCGGGGCATGGTCCCTGCAAACTTTTCCCATCGTTTTTGCAAGGTTTTGCCTTGCAGAGGTATAGGTTATCGCATCCATCTTGCACCTCCTATATTGTACATGTTATTGTACATATAAAAAGGGAGTTGTCAAGCGGATATTTTGAGCCTCAACACGCCAGTTCTCCAGATGCAAAAGCCCGGGGCTTTTATTACCAGCGGTGGAAGCCTCTTGCACTGGTGATCAGCAACTTTATTTATAGGGCAGGTCCTGGAACGCCTCTCCACCAATCATGTCCATCTCCTAGTTTCCGGCGGCCAAGATCAAGAGGCCATTCCCAGGTCGATGCAATTAATAGCCGGGAGGACGGGGCAGGAGTATAATCGAGCGGAGGTAATCCCCGGGGCGAGGGTCCTCAGGACCTGAGGGCGGGGGATAGAGGAGGAGTGAGTCTGTGACGATGATGGAAATAGACCCAATCATGGAGTTGAACCGCCTCTGGGAGCCTGTCAGGCCCTACCTGGCTCAGCAAGTGAGCGAATTGTATGGCCGACATGATGGCAGTGTCCTCGAAGTAGGCCCTTTTTCCGGGCTGGCGCTGGAACTCGCCCGCAAAGGCATCGGCGCGTCCTTTCATAGGGGGGCTTTCTTTTTCCCGTCCTTTTTCAGACCCGACCTGTCGGCAATCTACCGGTCTCTGAAGCCTGGAGGCCTGGCTTTTGTCGGAGGCGGATTCGGATCCCATACTTCGGAGGACGTCATCCGGGGCATCGAGATGCGCTCGAAGGGCCTCAACCAAGCTTTGGGCCGGTTCAGGATAACCGAAAGGGACCTGTGGTCGCTCCTCAAAGCGGCCGAACTGGAAAAAAAAACGACAATGATTACCGAAGGCGGCTTATGGGTCGTGTTGAGGAGAGAATTTCCCACTTGAATGTCTTGATAAGCGACAGGCGAACTGTGCGGACGAGCGTGATATCCTCCAAGGGGATTAAATAATGAAAGCCATTGTTTTTGACACGGAACTGAAATATTTCACAAACTATCCCGTTCCTGAACCGAGGCCGAATGAGGGCCTGGTCAAGGTCCTGATGGCCGGGATTTGCAATACGGACCTGGAAATCACCAAGGGCTACATGGGATTCAAGGGCGTCCTGGGTCACGAGTTCGTTGGTCTGGTGGAGAGGGTTAACGGGCCGGATCAGCAACTGGTCGGACAGCGGGTGGTGGGCGAGATCAACTGTTATTGCGGCGCCTGCGATTATTGTCAAAAGGAAATGAAGACCCATTGCCCAAATCGGTTCACTTTAGGCATCATGAACAAAGATGGCGCCTTTGCCGAGTACCTCACCTTGCCGGTTTCTAACCTTTGGGCCGTCCCCCCCCAACTGACGGACGAGGTGGCCGTTTTTGTCGAACCCCTCGCAGCGGCTTTTGAGATTCTGGAACAGATACATCTAACCCCCACCAATCGCGTCTTGGTGCTGGGCGATGGAAAACTCGGGCTGCTCTGCGCCTTTGTCCTTAACCGGATCGGACTGGAAGTAACCGTTTCCGGAAACCACGCGGAAAAACTCCGCCTGGCCTCGGAACAGGGTATAGTCACCATCCACCGGACTGACCTCAAACCGGCTAAGAGTTTTGATGTAGTGATAGAAGCCACTGGGTCAGCGGCCGGCTTCGAGATCGCCGTTCAATGCGTGCGTCCCCGAGGCATTATCGTGCTGAAGACCACCTTGGCCGCCGGGAAAGAGATGAACCTCACACCCCTGGTAATAGATGAGATTACCCTTTTCGGTTCCCGCTGCGGCCCCTTCGGCCCGGCCCTCCGGACCATGTCTAAGGGTATCCTTCCCCTCACGCAAATGATAACCGGGATTTACAGACCCGAACAATATAAGGAAGCCTTTGCTAAGGCCGTTGAACGAGGAACCCTCAAGATCCAGTTTGATTTTCGATAACCGTGGCAAAGACTGTTATAAGAGAAAGGTGGACGATGAGTGAAACCCAAGCTGCAGACACGACCAGAGAGGAAATCGAGATAGATTTTTTCCGCAAGGAAGACGCGCCCGGAATTGCCCGGCTTTTTCGGGAAGTCTACGGAGAAGGATACCCGATCAGGACTTATTATCTCCCGGACCAGCTAATCGCAGAGAATGCCGCCGGTCAGATCATCTCCTGTGTGGCCCGCACACGCGCCGGCGAAGTCGTCGGCCATAATGCGCTCGTTCTGATGGACCCTGCCAGCCACCTCTATGAAAACGCGGCAGGAGCTGTGCTGCCGGCTTATCGCAGTCAAGGCATCTTCCTCCCCTTGTTCAAGCATACGCTCTTTGATACCTCGAAACGTTTTTGCGTGGAGGGAATTGTAGGGGAACCCGTGTGCAGTCATACGATTATACAGAAGATGTGCTTGCAGTTGGACTTCAAAGAATCGGGTCTTGAAGTCGATCTGATGCCGGCGGTTGCCTATGGCCTGGACTCGGGCGCATCCGGCCGCGTTTCTGTGCTGCTCGGGTATTGCATGCTCAAACCCAGGGCGCAAACCGTCCAGATCCCGACGGTCTATCGGGATGAATTGGAGTACCTTTATGCCGGTTTGAATCTGGAGCGGACCTTTGTGTTTTCGAGCAGTGATTTGCCGGCTGAGGGAAGCAGCCAGGGCAGCATGCGCGTATTCGAATCGGCACAGGTCGCACGGATCACCATCGATCGCCTTGGGTCGGATTTTGAATCATTCATTGGCCGTTTGGAAAGGGAAGCGCTCGAAAAAGGCACAGTGATCTTCCAGGCCTGGCTGCCACTCGACTCGCCATTTATATCGGCCGCAACGGATATCCTGCGTGGTCACGGCTACTTCCTCGGCGGCATACAGCCCTGTAGGCCCAAGGGGGATGGCTTGCTTATGCAGAAGGTCGGCCAAGAACCTGACTGGGAGCATATCGCGCTCTACTCCGAGCGCGCCAAAAGAATAGGAGAGATGATCAGGCGTGATTGGCAGTCTGTACGCGCAAGTGGATAGGAAGACTGAAGGTGCATCGTGCAGAAGTTCAGCTACAGAATCCGAGTGATGACTCGGCAAGAAATGGATATCGCTTTCGACTGGGCAGCGGCAGAAGGATGGAACCCCGGGTGGTACGATGCGGATTGCTTCCGCGCCGCCGATCCGGATGGTTTCCTTGTCGGATTGCTTGAGGATAAGATGGGTCCGTTGTTTGCGGACAGTCCGCAGCTTGCGGATCAGCTATTCCTATCTTTGAAGGCCCATACCCCGGACGGCGCGCCTATGTTCCTGAACACGCCGGAAGTGAATTCGGCGGCAGTCGATTTGGCGAAGCGGCACAACATGATGGTGGCGTTCGAGACGGCCCGCATGTACACGGGGAAAGGCCCTGATTTGCCCTTAAGCCGGCTGTTCGGTGTGACGACTTTTGAACTGGGGTGATCACGCTTCACTATGACGCCTTCTATCTTCAGTGTTGTCTGGAAACGAAACTGCCCCTCATCAGCCTGGACAATCGTATGTGCGAGGTGGCGAAAATCCTTGCAATAAAGGTGGTGACGTAGACTTATGAAGGTATATACGTATTCTGAAGCAAGAGAAAGACTGGCCACGATCCTTGAGGAATCAAAGACCGAAGAGGTAGTCATCCGGCGTCGCAAGGGCGATATGTATGCGATCGTTCCCCGGTCTGCCGGTCCTCGCCGTTCGCCCTTTGACGTCCCAGGGATGGACAAAGGTCTGTCCAAACGGGAGATCGTGGAGGCAATCCGCGAATCAAGAGAAAGGGCATAAGTGCCGGATGAGGAGGATTATAAGTCCAGCACGAGCCGCAGCCCTTCCTCGATGGAACGCAGTGCTTTGCTCCGCAGGCGGCCGGCTTTTTCGGTGAGGAAATCCCGGTCTACCGTAATGACCTGGGAGACATTGGCGACGGAATCCCTCGGCAGGCCGGATTCGGAGGCCGGGATCAATAGACTCCCCGGCGCCTCTAACGGCATTGTGCCCGGCCCAATGCCGTTAACTTAACAGAAACAGCCTGTTTTTGCTATCTTTAATGATTTCGGGATCCACGGGCAAGGGCTGGGGAACGGGGTATTTGCGAGGACGTCCCCGACGGCGGTTTTCCAAGCCCCGACTTTTCCGGCGATACTCCTGTGGATCCCGAGTGAGTCTGTGACGATGATGGAAATAGACCCAATCATGGAGTTGAACCGCCTCTGGGAGCCTGTCAGGCCCTACCTGGCTCGGCAAGTGAGCGAATTGTATGGCCGACATGATGGCAGTGTCCTCGAAGTAGGACCTTTTTCCGGGCTGGCGCTGGAACTCGCCCGCGAAGGCATCGGCGCGTCCTTTCATATGGCCGTGTTTCCCGGCGAAGTTGCAGAGACCTTGAAAGGAGAGGCACGGGAAATGGGGCTTGAAGACAAGGTGACCATAGCCGAAAGCGACGACAAACTATCAGGGGTTTCCGCGGAGGCCTTCGATCTAATCGTTTTCAGGGGGGCTTTCTTTTTCCCGTCCTTTTTTAGACCCGACCTGTCGGCCATCTACCGGTCTCTGAAGCCTGGAGGCCTGGCTTTTGTCGGAGGCGGATTCGGATGCCATACTCCGGAGGATGTCATCCGGGGCATCGAGATGCGCTCGAAGGGCCTCAACCAAGCTCTGGGCCGGGTCAGGATAACCGAAAGGGACCTGTGGTCGCTCCTCGAAGCGGCCGAACTGAAGAAAAAGGCGACAATGATTACCGAAGGTGGCTTATGGGTCGTGTTGAGGAGAGGATTTCCTACTTGAATGTCTTGATAAGAGACAGGCGAACTGTGGGGACGAGCGTGATATCCTCCAAGGGGGATGCCCCGACTATAGCGTGCACCCGATCGCCGAGACTGCCGGCTCCGGGCGACGCTCACGTTGGGCAGCGTAGGAACACATCTAGGCCGGCATCTGATTTTCGTTGACCTTGATATACATTTAATTGTGTGGTATTTTGTGTAAAACTTTGTGTTGATAGGAGGACAACAATGGCAACTAATTTAGCTATCGACCAGAAATTACTGGAAAAAGCATTGGAAGTCAGTGGCTTTAAAACCAAAAAGGAAACTGTTAATTTGGCTTTACAAGAATTCATAAACAGACATAAGCAGTTAGAAATACTTAATCTTTTTGGCAAAATGGATCCAGACCCCAAATATGATTATAAAAAAGGAAGAGCCCGGTGAAAGTTCTCGTCGATACCCCTATCTGGTCTTATGCTTTACGGACCCGACAAACAGAATATTCATATGAAATAGATCAGCTTGAATCTCTCATCAAGGATCAAAGAGCCCTGATCATTGGACCAATTCGTCAAGAAATCCTTTCCGGTTATAGTGACTTTAAGAAATTTGAAGAATTAAAAGAAAAACTATCTTATTTTGAAAATTCCCTTATTCAAGATTCTGATTATGAATCTGCAGCCGAAATGTGCAATCAATGCAGAAAAAAAGGAATTCAAGGCTCTCACATTGACTTCCTAATATGTGCAGTTGCAAAAAGATTGGATGTCCCCATTTTCACCACAGATAAGGACTTTTTCCAGTACAGGAAGGTGCTTTCGATAAAACTATTTGAGCCACAACCAAGCCAACGACAAAATACAGCCGACCAATAATCGTTGCTTTTCCCATATCGAAAAAATGGCAGGAGGACTTGACGGCGGAAGCCCTTCGGCTTACTCAGGGCCATGAGCTTAGTCGAATGGCCGGAATCCAAATTTTTCAGGCTTTCTGGACCCCGGCTGGAGTTTATTCCGCGGATGGCGGGACCGGGGTGACGCTGTAGGCAGGAGAAATACCCTTTAGATTAAATCTCAAAACACTGGACTTTCCCTGTTAAACCTGTCCCAAATATCTTCTTTGGCCTAATTGGCAGATGGGGTTTTTATGGCTTCTGCCCGAGGTCTTTTATACTGCAAGCGCCAAAAGGCGGCTGATGAAAAAGAATGTTTATAGCGCCATAATTTTGAGTTTAGTGGTGCTGTCAATCTTGATTTCTCAAGGTTTGGCAGAAGCTCAGGGGCCGTCGATCTTCGGCGCTCAGATGAACAATGCCATCGACGAGTCGGAAGGGCTGTCTCAGGCATTGGCCGGCGGGGTTCACTGGGTTCGCTTTGATGCCTTCGAGTGGGACCGGATCGAACCGGTGCCAACCGTCCCCCCCACCTTTCACTGGGAAAACGTCGATGAAAGCAGCCTCCAGCGGGCCAACCAGAACGGACTCAACGTTATTGCCGTGGTGAAGTACACTCCCGACTGGGCCCAGAAATACCCCGGCTCGTCCTGCGGCCCGATAAAAAGCACGGCCTTCGCGGGCTTTGCCGAATTCTTGGCCGCAGTAGTCAACCGCTACAAAGGATCTCCCTACAACATCAAATACTGGGAGTTGGGCAATGAGATCGATGCCCCGGTCTACTATGAACGGAGCGTTTTCGGCTGCTGGGGAGATGAGGGTGACCCGTATTTCGGCGGAGAATATTACGCGCAGATGCTCAAGGCGGCCTACCCGGCCATCAAAGCGGCCGATCCCGAAGCCCAGGTGCTGCTCGGGGGATTGGTCCTGGACAATCCCAACGAGATCCCTAATACGATCGCGCGTTTCTTCGAAGGGGTGCTTCGGGGCGGCGGGGGTCCTTTTTTCGACCTGGTAAACTTTCATTCTTACTCCTACTTCACCGGAGTCCCCGGTCTGCTCTATAATCCTAACTGGCCCGGTTCGCCCACTGCCCTTCCAGAAAAAACCGCTTTTCTTAAAAACATCCTCAACCGATACGGGTGGGGGGATAAACCGCTGATTAATACCGAGACCGCCCTTTATTGCGATGTCAATAGCGACCCCTGTTTTGAAACCCAGGCCGTGTTTGTGGCCAAAGCCTACGCCGATGGAATCGCCTTGGGCCTTCAGGGATTGGTCTATTATGCCTTAAAAAGCGAGTGGCGTCTTACCGGCCTGCTCCGACCCGACAACACCCCGCGGCCCTCCTACCTGGCTTTTAAGACCGCGGCCGACTTTTTGAGCCGCGCCCGGTACCGGGGTCCGGTCTCCGGGTACCCGGCCGGGATCTTCGGCCACTCCTTCTGGCCTCAGGTGGGAACTTCCATCGAGGTGATCTGGGCAACGGATGGCGCCCCCCAATCCGTTCCCTTACCCTCCGGGGCCGAAGCCTTCGACCTTTTCGGAACCCCCCTTTCGGTTTCCGGAGGCACGATTACCGTCGATTACGGGCCGGTGTATATTCGAAAACTTTATCATACCCTCAATCCGATATCTTCCATGACCTCCTTGCCCCCTGAGTCGCTTTTTACTGTTTCCCTTTCCTGGTCCGGCCAAGGCGCCGGCAGTATCTCCCGTTACGACCTCCAGGTTCGGATGGGGCTCGATGGTCAGTGGACCGACCTCCTGCCAGACACTATCCTCACCAGCACTAATTACGCCCTTGTTCCGGGAATTACCTATTACTTCCGTGTCCGGGCAAAAGATGGTGCCGGAAATATTGAAGACTGGCCGGCCCAATACAATACTTTTACCTCCGTTGATTTCACCAGGCCTACGTCCTCCATGACGGCCTTACCCCTAAATTCCTCGAACAGTCTGGTCTTGAATTGGTCGGGTTTCGATGCCCTTAGCGGGGTAGCCGGATACGATTTGCAAGTGCGAGCGGGAACCGGCGGCCAGTGGATCGACCTACTGGTCAACACGCCGGCCACCCGCACCACCTACAACCTAACCGGAGACGCAACCTACTATTTTCGTGTCCGGGCCAGGGATGGGGCGGGGAATGTCGAGGATTGGACTCCTGATTATGAGACCTTCACTCTGGTAGACACGGAGGCCCCTACCGGCAACCTGGTCATTAACAACGGCGCACGCAGTACGACTTTTGCCGGCGTCCAGCTTGCGCTCTCGGGAGAGGATGTCTCCGGGAAGGTTGCCCGGATGAGATTTTCGAATGAGGGGACTGTCTGGAGTGAATGGGAAACGTATGCCGGCTCGAAAAGCTGGACGCTGGCTGGCGGGGATGGTTTAAAGACCGTCTGGGTCCAATTCCAAGACGAAGCTGGAAACGTTTCTGTCCCCATCTCCAGCCCGATTACGCTTGATCCGGCCGCCGGGGGAGAATATGGCCTCTCGATTAATCAGGGAGCGCCCTTTACTAATCAAACCTTAGTTACCCTCACCATCGGTTCCAGACCATTCACCTCTGAAATGATGGTCAGTAACGACGCAGGGTTTGCCGGGGCCTACTGGGAGCCTTATAACAGCCTAAAGCCCTGGCAAATAAAGGGCTTCAAATATTTTGTCGCTCCCAGGGTAGTTTATATTCGATACAAAAATGCGGATGGAAGTATTTCGAGCAGTTATCAAGATGATATTATATTAGATGTGAATCCGCCGCTGGGCGATGTCCGGATAGTTGCACTAACCGGCAACCGGATCATAATCTCTGGGACTGATAGGGGGTACCCCGTGAAATTGCCCCATGTCGGTTATAAGATCTTCCTCCCTTTGGTTCAAAACCCTATCCAGGGAACTTTGGTTAAATTGGAATTGACTGCCAGCGACGTTGTCAGCGGCGTAGGTCAAATGATGATCAGTAATCATACCGATTTCGGCGGGGCCTCTTGGGAGCCCTATAGACCCTTGAAGGACTGGGGGATGACCGGTTCAACGGTTTATGTCAAATTTAAGGATAAGGCCGGGAATATTTCTGGAATTTATTCGGCATCCACACCTTGAAAATTATCAATCTGGTGAAAGCCTCTGGAATGCGTATTTGAGTTTCCCGGCAATTTTATCCCCTGGATGAAGCTGATACCTTCAAGGAAGGGATGGCGGATCCTTATATTAAGGGGAAATTAAGGTTTATCGGCAAGATCGGGCATTTCGCGATTGAACCGGTTTATGCCAAGGCGATGGGTTTTCCGAGGAGGCAAGTTCGATGTAGTGTAGGGTGGATCAAACGAGGAAGACTATAAATCCAGCACGAGCCGCAGCCCTTCTTCAATGGAACGCAGTGCTTTGCTCTGCAGGCGGCCGGCTTTTTCGGTGAGGAAACTTCGGTCTACTGCAATGACCTGGGAGACATTGGCGACGGAATCCCTCGGCAGGCCGGATTCGGAGGCCGGGATCAATAGATTCCCCGGCGCTTCAGCCAGACGAAGGTTGGAGGTCAGCACGACCGCGATGATGGTTCGGATGCGGCTACGATTGAACGAATCGGACTGGATGATCACTACCGGTCTTCGGTAACCGGGTTCTGAGGCGCTGGGATCCGGGAGTTGCGCCCACCAGACCTCTCCCCGCTCCATCACCACTCCTCACGGCTTAATGAGCTGACCTGCAACCTGATGATGGCGGAAGGCAAGGAGGAATCTTCCTCCTCGTAAATGGAATTCAATAGGGCTGTTATCTGGCGATCCTGGCGTCTGTTCAAGTATTCGTTAATGGCGGCCGTATAAAGCTGGCTCCGTGACATACCCAAGCGTTTGGCCAGGGACTCCGCTGATCGAAAAACTTCTTCCGGGATGGAAATCGCTGTTTTCATAAAATAAGTATAACCGTAGTTATACCCATTGTCAAGCTTGCAATAGCACGATTTCCGCGAGGGGGTACTCACGAGTGCAATCTTGGGGAGGAACAGGGCAACACCATCGTTTTTTGCCAGGATCCGTTGGAGCGGGATAGCGGGTTTAAGGGGTTACTCGCTGAGGAGAGGATTTGACTTTTCCGGTAATTTGATCCCCATGGTCTTCCCGATCCGCTGCGGAGAGGTTTGTCGACCCGGCCTTGCCGAGGGATAGACAGACCCGCCTTAACTGCGAGACCTGCTTGAGGCGCAGAGTGATCGCTTGTTCTGACCGGTCAGTTTTGTCAGTTTTCATCTAGCCAGGGCCTTCAGTTTTTTCAGATCGTCCTGGTCCTGGCCGCTTCCCCTCAGGGATTTCATAGCCATCAGTCCTTCCCGGGATACCACCCAGAGGTCTTCGCCTTCCCAGCATGTCTTTTCCCGCGTAGCCCAGGCCATTTCCACCGCCGAGAGACAATCCGCCACAAAGGGCATAGGCTATTT
The DNA here is from genome assembly GCA_963743305.1 of uncultured delta proteobacterium. Lineage (GTDB taxonomy): Bacteria > Desulfobacterota > RBG-13-43-22 > RBG-13-43-22 > RBG-13-43-22 > CAVQSS01. Next base: position 233,013 of record CAVUPH010000006.1, on the reverse strand, counting down.
CACGACGGTTCAGATGGACGATCAGGGATCTCAGTTCCTGGTATAGGTCAATCATAGATGGGAAGCAGCCGGTCGCTATTTTTTCAGAATAAAAGAATTATAACAAGATTCCGATTTTTATGGCATTCTTTTCTTTCCTCCCGCACCCTTTGATGTCACAGCCTAGATAAGGATTTTCTTGACCGGTCTAAGGCCTCTCCTTTAGGATAGTCGGATATCAGACGTATCCTAAATACAATAAAGAATGGTGGTTCCGCAAAAAGTCGAAAAGCCAGTCATTGCGACCCTGGACGTGATCCGGGGGAAGCAATCCCCACCTTGACAAGTAGCTGCTTATCGGGGATTGCTTCGTCGCTTCACTCCTCGCAATGACAGCCTCTGGGACTTTTTGCGAGTTCATCAAGGATGAGAGGATAAAAGTGGCCAAAGGAAAAATAAGCCTTACGATGGATCGGGATTTGATCGAATTCGCGAAGGCGAAACAGACCCAACGGAGATCGTCATCAGGGACCCCACAATTTTGTGAGAGCCTGATGGAAACCATGTCTCGGATCAGGTCCGGAAAAATGAAGTGGCATCGTTACGACGAGATTTTTTAAATTTATGTACTCAAAAAACGCCTTCCATCTGGTCTCCGATTTCACCCCTCAGGGCGATCAGCCCCAGGCCATCGAACAACTGGCCGCCGGGGTGGAGCAGGGGATAAAGCACCAGGTCCTGCTGGGAGTCACCGGGTCGGGCAAGACCTTTACCATGGCCCAGGTGGTGGCCAAGGTCCAGAAGCCCACCTTGATCCTGGCCCCCAACAAGACCCTGGCCGCCCAGCTCTTCGGGGAGTTCAAGTCTTTCTTTCCCTGAAAATGCCGTGGAGTATTTTGTCAGTTATTATGATTACTACCAGCCGGAGGCCTATTTGCCTTCAAGCGACACCTACATTGAAAAAGATTCTTCCATTAACGAGGAAATCGACAAGATGCGCCACTCGGCCACCCGGTCGTTGCTCACCCGCAGCGACGTGCTGATCGTGGCCAGCGTGTCCTGCATCTACGGACTGGGTTCGCCGGAGGCCTACCAGGACCTCTTGCTGTCACTCGAAACCGGACAGGAAATCCCGCGGGATGCCGTCTTGGGTCAATTGGTCTCCATGCTCTACGAACGCAACGATATCGACTTCCACCGGGGAACCTTTCGGGTCCGGGGGGACGTGGTGGAGGTCTTTCCGGCTTATGAGGAGGAACAGGCCCTCCGGATTTCTTTTTTTGGTGAATCCATCGAAAGCCTGTCGATCATTGACCCCTTGCGAGGTAAAACCCGGGAACGCCTGCCGCAGGTCCAGATCTTTCCCAATAGCCATTACGTCACCAGTCCGGAGCGCAGGGAGCTGGCCTACCAGGCCATCGAGGCGGAACTTACCGAACGTCTCATCTACTTCCATGAGCACCAGAAATTGATCGAGGCCCAACGGATCGGGGAACGGACCCGCTTTGACCTGGAGATGATGAAAGAGTTAGGCTATTGCCACGGTATTGAAAATTATTCCCGTCACCTGACCGGCCGGTTGGCCGGTCAGCCGCCGCCGACCCTGTTGGAATATTTCCCTCAGGATTTTCTGCTGTTTATTGATGAGAGTCATTTGGCGGTTCCTCAGCTTCAGGGCATGTACCGGGGCGACCGTTCCCGCAAACAGACCCTGGTGGACTACGGGTTTCGACTGCCCTCGGCCCTGGATAACCGGCCCCTGAATTTTCAGGAATATGAGCAAATGGTCCACCAGGTCATTTATGTCTCCGCCACGCCGGCGGACTACGAAATGCGGCAATCGGGCGGCCTGGTGGCGGAGCAGATCATCCGTCCTACCGGTTTGATGGATCCCCGGATCAGCGTCTATCCGGCCACGGATCAGGTGGACCATCTGCTGCAGGCCATTAGAAAAAGGGTCGCTCAACAGGAACGGGTGCTGGTCACCACCCTGACGAAGCGTCTGGCCGAAAGCTTGACCGATTATTACCAGGAAAAAGGGATCAAGGTCCGTTACCTGCACTCGGATATCAACACCCTGGAGCGTATCGAGATATTGAGGGACCTGCGTTTGGGGGAATTCGATGTCTTGGTCGGGATCAACCTGCTCCGGGAAGGGCTGGATTTGCCTGAAGTCAGCCTGGTGGCTATTTTGGATGCGGACAAGGAAGGCTTTCTGCGTTCGGCTCGGTCTCTGATTCAGACCTGCGGGCGGGCGGCCCGGAATCTTTCAGGGGAGGTCTATTTTTACGCCGATCAGGTCACCCGGTCCATGCAGGCGGCCATCGAGGAAACCGAAAAGCGGCGGAAACTGCAAAAGGCCTATAACCGGAAGCACCGGATAACTCCTACGAGCATCAAGAAGTCCATTCAGGATATCATGGCCTCGGTCTATGAGGCCGACTATTACACCGTCCCGGCGGCCAAAGAAGCGCAAGCGGATTACGACGATCCGGCCAAGATACCGGCGCTGCTCAAAAAGCTGCAGAAAGAGATGAAGGCCGCGGCCAAGCGCCTGGATTTTGAAGAGGCCGCCGAACTACGCGATAAAATCAAGGGGCTGCAGGAGAGGGATTTGTTATGGAAATAAATTTCAGGAGAAGGACACAAGGAGTGGTAGAATTTGTCATTGCGAGGAGTGAAGCGACGAAGCAATCCCCCTTTCAGCTTATGTCGCCCCTAAGCTTGAACGGGAGATTGCTTCGCTTCGCTCGCAATGACAAGAGTTTTCAATTTTATACATACTAACTCCGAGGTAAAAAATGATCACCCCATCTATCCTTTGGGCCTTTCTGGCCGGTGCCCTTCTGGGCCTGGTCATCGTGGGCCTGCTGCTCAAGATTCGTCTAACCCGTAAGGCCGCTGAAGCCATCCAAACCTGCAAATCCGAACTGGCGGTGCTGGAAGAACGGATTCGAGCCAAGGAACTGTCCTATGACCATTTGCTGACCAAAAATCAGGAAATGGAAAAGGAATTGGGACACCTGCGGGATTCTCTGATTCAAGAAGGGCAGGAGAAGGTGGCGGCCCTCAAGGAACTGGAACAGTTGCCGGAGGTGAAGAATGTCCTTCAGGGCCGAGAAGCGGAGAACCTCGAGTTGCGGGAGGAGATCAGCCGCCTGAAGCAGGTGCAGGCCGAACTGGAAACCACCTTGCATCAGGAACGGCTGGCCGTCGAAGAAAAGCTGTCTCTCCTGGATGAAGCCTCGCATAAAATGAGCGATGCCTTCAAGGCCCTGTCCTCTGAATGCCTTCGCAGCAACAATCAACAATTTCTGGATTTGGCCCGGGCCACCCTGGAAAAATTTCAAACCGAGGCTAAAGGGGATCTGGCCCAGCGGCAGAAGGCCGTGGAGACCCTGGTCGCCCCCCTGAAGGATACGTTGGATCGATATGCCCAACAGGTGCAGTCCATGGAGCAGGCCCGGCAGCAGGCCTACGGAAGCCTGAGCCAGCACCTGAAGCAAATGGCCGTTACCGAAGAAAAATTGCAGCAGGAGACGGGCAACCTGGTCAAGGCCCTGCGGTCTCCACAGGTACGGGGCCGCTGGGGGGAGATCACTTTGCGGCGGGTGGCCGAGTTGGCCGGTATGAGTGCGCACTGCGATTTCATGCGAACAGGAGACGGTTCCCGGAGAAACCGGCCGCCTGCGCCCGGATATGGTGGTTCGCATGCCCAATCGAAAGATGGTAGTGGTGGATTCCAAGGCCCCCTTGCAATCCTTTCTGGATTCTCTGGAAGCCCAGACGGAAGAAGACCGGAAAGCCAAGCTTCAGGACCACGCCCGGCAGGTCCAGATCCACCTGCAAAAACTGTCGGCCAAGGCCTATTGGGACCAGTTCAGCGAGGCGCCGGAGTTCGTGGTCCTTTTTCTGCCGGGGGAAAATTTCTTCAGCGCCGCCCTGGAGCAGAATCCCCGGCTGATAGAAGAAGGGGTGAACCAACGGGTCATCCTGGCTACCCCCACGACCTTGATTGCCCTGCTGCGGGCCATTGCCTACGGTTGGCGCCAGGAGCAACTGGCGGAAAACGCCCAGGCCATCAGTGACCTGGGAAAGCTGCTTTATAACCGCCTGGCCAAGGTGGCCCGCCATTTCAGCGAGGTGGGCCGGTCCTTGGATAAGTGCGTGCACTCCTATAATGAGGCCGTGGGTTCCCTGGAGACCCGGGTGCTGACCGCGGCCCGTCGGTTCCGGGAGTTAGGCATCAGTTCCAAGGAGGATCTCCCGGTGCTACAACCTTCCGAAAAAATTTCCCGCGATCTGCAGGCCCCGGAGTTGGGAGGGAGCAAAGAATCTCCCTGGACTGTAAACTGGGGCTGGGAAGCTTCTCAGGGGATTGCTTCGCTGCGCTCGCAATGACGTGCATGGTAGATTTGATAGGGGTATTCCTTCGTCTGTCACTGCGAGGAGTGAAGCGACGAAGCAATCTCAGCAAACCGGCTGGCCAAGCTAAGGTGGGGATTGCTTCGCTTCGCTCGCAATGACGGGGTGTGGCTAGGGGGGGTTGAAGGAATCCCTTGGTCCGTCATTGCGAGGAGTGAAGCGACGAAGCAATCCCCCTAAGAGCTTCTTGAACAGGACTTGTATGGATAAACAGTTTTTTGTCTACATCCTGACCAATAAGAACCACAGCGTTCTTTATACCGGGGTAACCAATGATCTCAAAAAAAGGATCTTTGAACATCGGGAGAAATTGGTTGAGGGATTTACCAAGAGGTACCACCTAACCAAACTGGTTTATTATGAGGAGTGTGGGGATGCTTTTGGGGCCATAACCAGAGAAAAGCAGATTAAAGGCGGCTCCAGGCAAAAAAAGGTAAATTTGATAAATGGGATGAATAAGGATTGGGAAGATTTATACCCTTGTTTGTGATTGAAAGGCTTGATAAATCCTTGGCTGGGGGATTGCTTCGCTGCGCTCGCAATGACAGGCTTTTAGGGGCGGGATTGTAGCGGGTGCTCTGTTGTGTCATTGCGAGGAGCGAAGCGACGAAGCAATCCCCCCCAGGGGCGTTGGCTACTGAAGCTTATGGGGTGAAACGAAACACTGGATGAGGAGTTCTTATGAACCGGAAATCAATAAAGGGAATGTTATTCGGTGTGGGAATTTTTGTGGCTGGGGCCTCCACTCTGATGACAGCCTTGGCTCAAAAGCCACCGGCTTCTGAAAACCTGGATGCCAAGGTGGAAAAATACCTGAAGGGAAACCGAGCGAACTGGCAGGATTGGAATGTGCCCTACCAGGACGGACAGGTGTTGTTCAACCTGATCCTCAATAACAACTATACCAAGGCTTTGGAAATCGGGACCTCTACGGGCCATTCCGCCATCTGGATGGCCTGGGCCTTGAGTAAGACCGGTGGCCGTTTAATCACTATTGAAATCGACGCAGGACGTTATAGAACCGCCTTGGAAAACTTCAAGCAGGCCGGAGTGGCAAGTTTAATTGATGCCCGGCTGGCCGACGCCCATCAACTGGTGAGGCAATTGGAAGGCCCTTTTGACTTCATTTTTTCCGATGCCGACAAGGAATGGTACCTCCAGTATTTTAAGGACCTGGATGGGAAGTTGCCAAAAGGCGGCTGCTTCACGGCCCACAACGTCAACCACCCTTTCGGAGGCATCAAAGAATTTCTAGACTATGTTCAAGGCTTGCCCAACTACTTGACCACTATTCAGAGGTCGGACCGGTGCCGGTATTTCCATCAGCTTTAAAAAGTAAAACGGAAAACCGGGAATTTTGAACTGGACCATTCCTGACAACCTCGCAAAAAGTCCAAGAACCTGTCATTGCGAGCGAAGCGAAGCAATCCCCCCTATGGTAACCGGCTGATTCTTGGGGATTGCTGCGTCGCATCACTCCTCGCAATGACAGCGCTGGGGACTTTTTGCGAAACCACCATTCCTAATGAAGTCTAGAAAAGCAACGAACTCAACCTCTCCAGCGGATCCCTCCATCCGTCCCCTGTTGCCAGGGCCGGAAGTTCCCTTGTTGGTTGTCCTACCCTAAACAGTGCGGGAGATCATCTGATTATTAAGGGAAAATAGACCGGATAAAGGTGTTCGACCACATTGAGGGTCAAAGGAATTTGGGCCGGAGAGCCGGCGGTGTCCGGAGGGTCAGTTACCGTTAAACTGAGCAGTCCGGTGTACACCCCCGGGGGTTGGGCATTGAAATTTTCCGGAGTGATCGTGAAAGGGGAGGGGGTGGCGCCGCTTAAAGGGGCTACGGAAAACCAGCTTCCCGACGACACGACGGCCCATTGGAGTGACTGGGTGCTTCCCAGGTTCTTGGGGGTCACCTGAACCCGGGCCGGGCTGAGGCGTTGCTGCTGGAGGTCATAGAAAAACGTTACCTGTTTAGGGATGTTTCCCAGAATGTTGGTCGCCTGTCCGGTCCGGAGATAGGAACCCCTTCCGGTTCCCCACAAGACGCGGGCGTTGGAAGTACCGGGTAGGGTGAAGGCGACTAAACCAGTATGGGCCGTGCCGATCACCACCTCCAGTTCCCCGTCTCCATCGATATCGGCCAGGGTGGGGGCCCCCAGGGCGCCGTCCCAATCCTGGCTGCTGCGGGGTAGATCCACGGCGTGCAGCAATTGGCCCAAGTGATTCAGGATAATCAACTGGCCACCCGCGTTGCTGCCCTTCTGGGTCCAGGTGGTGAAAAGCACCTCGGCTTTTCCGTCGCCGTCCAGGTCCGCCACGACCGGCTCCGAGGCGAAACGGATAAAGCCTTCCGCCGGGTTGGTCACCTGATAGGGCCAGTAGCCGTGCTCGGTGCGGTCCAGCCAGTAGGCATGGACCCGCCCGTCATAGGAGGCGTAGAGGATTTCCTTGAAACCGTCCCCGTCCAGGTCGACGACCACCGGGTTGGGCTGGGCGGTTTCGATGACATTGTAGTCTTCGGCCCGAGGCCCCGCCTGGCTGTCCGGAATCGGCAGGGATTCCCAATTGAAGCCGCTGCCGGCCCAGCGGGTCCGGTCCTTATTCAGGATATAAGGCAGTTGATAGAGGGAGCGGTAGGGATCGGCGCGGCAGTCATACTGGTTGCCGACGATGATGATCTCCGGGGTTCCGTCTCCATCCACGTCCGCGAAAGAGGGGGCGCTGTCCGCGAAGTTAGGCCGTGGTTCCAACGGTTCCTCTCCGGCCGTGCAGTTGGCGTACCCCCGGAGATCGACCGCCTGGCTCAGATGAAAGCCGACCCTGGCCCAAGGTTTATTCTGCCCGCCCACCTGGCCGTAAATCGACGCGGCCCGAAGCGGGGTCCCGTCCTGGCGATAACCGGCCACGTAATGGGTGTCGTTGGGACCGATCATTTCCAGTTGGCCGTCCCCGTCCAGGTCGGCCAGCCCCACGTTTTCATTGAAGCACCCGGCGGCATAGCCGTTGGTATCTGAATCCGGCGAAAGGACCGGCCAGCCGGGACGCAACGTCCCTTCGGCATTGAAAAGGAACCACTGGTTGTCCGGCCGGGTGGAGGCGGTCAGGATCTCCAGCGTCCCGTTGCCGTCCACGTCGCCCACGGCCAGGCTGCGCAGTTCATTCCCGGGGGTGGGCTGCTGAGGCCATCCGGGGCGCGGCGTGCCGTTGGCCTGATAGACCGACAGGTAGCCGCCGCTGTGAGCGGTGACGATTTCCAGGGACTGGTTGCCGTCCAGATCGGCCACCACCACCCCGGGCCAGCCCCGGCCTCCGCCGGGATTATCCACCACCCAGTGGTTGCTCCCGTCTTCCCCCTTCACCACTACGATCCGGTAGTCGGTCCAAACGACTTCCATTTTGCCGTCCTTATCCAGGTCGGCCACGGCCGGCGAGGCGTACCACCCGGTCCGGCACCAGGTGGACCGGCAACCGCCGTTTTGCCACTTAAGGACCGGGGCGGAGAAGGCGGTGAGTTTTTCAGATTGAGCCAGGAATAAAATAACGGTCAGACTGAAAACCAGCCCCACCTCTGAACATATTCCGGGAATTTTTATTGAACCTATCCAATATGGAATCAATCGGCATATTGCCTAAACCTCCAGGCCCGGGTCGGTTTCCCCCGAGGCGAGAAAATAGCAGTTACCCCGGTCATTGCGAGGAGCAAAATGACGAAGCAATCCCCCAGTCAGCGCAACACCTTCCCAAACCTTAACAGGGGGATTGCTTCGCTTTGCTCGCAATGACCGGGGTGTTCGAATTATTTTGATACTAGGTTGACTCGGAAAAATCCATGTGACCCCCCCTAATCTGTTCTATCGATTATACGGTTTATTGTTCATCGGGAGCACAAATTGCATGGAAATCAATCCGGTTAAGGAAGCAAGCCATTCATCGGAAATACTAAAGCCAATAGTCCAAGATCCCGATAAACAATAAGAAAAGCTTTCAATATCTTTCGAAATAAGTTCTAATCTGACTACCTTTTTTCCAAGGCCTTATTTTATAAATGCAAATAACGTGCAACAACTGGAGCCAAACCCTTCCAGTTTAAGTCGTTTCGATTTTGGAGGCGGGAGACTATGAAGCCCTGCCGAGAATGCGGACATGAGGTGAGCGAGCAGTCCTTGGCCTGCCCGAATTGCGGCGCGCCGCAACCGGCCAAAGAAAAATGGAACGGTTGGGGATTCGAGTTCCGGTTATGCCCTGGCCCAGTTCGGGATCGCCTATGCGCTGATCGCCCAATTCGGTCTGTACATTGATCAAGGGTGGGGCCAGTTTGTGCGAAACCTTTCCGATCTCTGGCAATTTTGAGAATAGTATCAGACTCCCATGCCCAGTAGCGCACCTCCGAAGCCTGAAAATGGGGATTGCTTCGTCGCTTCGCGCCTCGCAATGACAAACTTAGAGGGCTTTTCGCGAAATCAGCAACGGGGATAATCTTCCCAAAAATCCCTTGATGTCACACTTTGCTATTTGTTCTCCAAGGGGTACTTGGCTTCGACCCATTCCCACCAGCCGCCTTTCAGGGCGAAAACCAGCGTATAGCCATTGTCGATAAATTTTTGCGCTACCCGAGCGCTCGTGGCTTCGGTGGGTCAGGCGCAGTAAAAGATCAAGGTTTTGTCCTTGGGGTATTTGGCCATCCAGCTTTCCACTTTCCCCGGGTCTTCAATAATTGCTCCCGGGATCTTCTGGTTGCTTTTTTCCTGATCAAGGTCGGTGCGGACGTCGAGAATGATTACATTTTCTTTCCCCAGCATTCCCTTGAGTTCCTGTTTCGTGATTCGCGGAACATCTGCTGCCCAGGTAGTAGTAGATATAGCCGTCAACAGGACCAAAGCCCAAATTCCAATACCCACATTTCTGCTGATTCGGTTCATGTGCTTGTCTCCTCTTTTTTTCTCAGGTAACGGTCCTCACATCTTTCTCGGCATAATATATGACCCGGTGAAAGAAAAATCAATATCGGTACATCTTAAGATTCCGCCCAGGTAGTATCTGCCTCACATTTCTTTTGACACAAACTTCCCCTTTTGCTACTAGTTAACATCGACTAAGACTCTGGATGAAACTTGATAGGAAACGCTCTCGTTTAATAAGGATAATTATCTCCAAAGAACGGAGGTCCCCGATGAACGGAATCTGGAAGTGGCTCAATAGCAACCCCACCGGGGTCTGCATCCAGTTTGGTCTGGTCCTGATCGTTTTGGTGGGAGGGATATTCGGTTATTTCTCTATTACCGCCTGCGACGGCACCAACGCCACCAGCCCGTCCAGTTGCGACGGCTCAGGAACGCTGCCCCCCACCCAACCTCCAACGACCACACATTCTTCGGCCTGGACCTCTTCAACGACGATTATCAAACCGGATATGGATCCGAACATTACCAACACCGGATCGCTTAATCCAGCACCCGGGAGCCAGGCGGAGCGGAAATTGTCCTGGTCGGGTAATCAGCCCGATCGTCTCACCTATTACCCTCCTCCCGGAGCGTCCAACCTGACCTTTCCCGACCCCGCTAAACAACCCTTGGCGGGCGGCCCCCCTTATTTCTTTATCAATCCCTCGAAGGATATTCCCGTTCGGTTCAACTTCCCTGCAATGACGGAAGGTAAGACCTCGTGGACAGTGGACGAGACCCTGCAAAGCACCAACGCCACCGGGGCTCAGTCCGTTACTTTGGAAACATCCCTCGGCTCCCCCGCTGCCGTGGAGAAGACTCCGATCAACCGGACCGATGCCCAAACGGCCAGAAATCAACCGGTCCTGGGCGCTCCCAATGCCCTAGCCATGCAGCGCTGGTATTGGGTCGAAAATGTCACCATGGACACCGGCCTCTGCCAACAGATTGTGGACTGGCTCCAGTCGAACAGCGCCTTCGTGGCCCTTCGGACCCCGGTTACTTTCCCCACCGCTGATCCGGCTTATTATCAGAGTCCGGTCCTTCTGGTCCCGGGGAACCAGGCCAGGCTACAGTTGACGGATAAAACCCAATCGGTTATGAATCCAATACCCCTGGAACTGCGGCCCGAGCGAATGACCTTTGTCCAGAATCGACTTCCGTCGGTAGTTGGAGAGCGCTGGGTGACGGTTGGGGTCGCTCAGAGCCCCAAGGCATTTTGCCCGGCCGATCTGAACCTGTCGGCCTGGGAGTTTTTCCTGAATCTGCCTCTGGACCTGTTCGGAAACACCGGCGACGTGCCCCTTTATTTCTGCCAGGAAGGCCAGAACCCTCCGCCCATTGGGCAAATGGTCCAAAAAGTCAGGGGGCGAAAATCCTTGGCCGCTACCAGCGGGGCCATCCAAGCGGACGGGATTACCTGTATCGGCCCGCAGCCCCATAGCCTCGCTACCACCTTCACCATCAAATTCGGAAACCCGGCTATCGCCTGGGGGATCAAACCGCCTAAAGAGGTCAAAATTTTTCATGAGCTCTATGCCAGCAGCTACCCAATTTCATTGAATTTTTCCATCGATTCCCAGATTTCCGGGGCCAACTGGAAGCTATACTGGGGGGATGAAACTGCTCCTGATACCTCTAGTCCAATTGGACCATCCGCAACTATTCCCAACTGGCTCAATTTCATCTGGCTGGTCGGCACCGTTCCGGAGGGAACACCGGCGGGCTCTTATAATGTCGTTGTTTCCGCCGAAAAGGTCGGGGACCCTGCCGTTAAAAGCTCGGTAACCGACCTGATCTGGGCAGATATCTGGGTGGCGCCGCCTCTGCCCGGAGGAATGACTTATAACTATCTGCCCCTCATCCTACAGAAACAATAGCCCCGGTCAACCCTGATTTATGGCTCGGCGAGCCCGGTCGAGCCGCTCAGTCGAGTCGATATCGTGTTTCGAATTCCGGATATTGAGATCACGGCGGTTCGAATTTTGGAATCCAAAACCGGGTAAATCACCCAATGTTTCCCCACATCACCGTCGGTTCCTATTTCATTTACACCTATGCCCTGTTGTACTCCGTTATGTATTTGGTCATCGGGGTGTACGGCTTTAAACGACTTTTGCGACTTCCTTTCCCACCCCAAGTGCTTGGAAGGGCAATGCTGCTGGTTATCCTTGGCTTATTTCTGGGGTCTCTGATCCCGACCTTCGGGACCACTTTTAGGGACTGGTTTGTAACCGGGACTTTTTTCTGGCACGGTCCGGTTCGGGTGATCGGAGGGATGGTGGTGGCTATTCCGGCAGCGTATTATTATTTGCGCCGCCACGGGATTCCCATAGGCCGCGCCTTTGACCTGGGAAGCTTACCGGTTCCTCTCGGTCTGGCTATCGGCCGTCTTGGATGTCTGGCGGCGGGCTGTTGCGGCGGAGCGCCGAGCGATTCACCGCTGGCGATTGTGCTTCCGGATCTAAATAGGATCTGGGCCGCGCGTTACCCCACCCAATTGTTAAGTTTCGGGGCCAACCTCGCCATTTTTCTTATACTTGTAAGTTGGGAGAGATACGGTACAAAAAAGGTAGGAGCCAAAAGAGGCTATCCTTTCGATGGCTTCCTCTTTCTCCTCTTCCTGGAATTGTACTTTATCAAACGATTTCTGGTCCAGTTCCTGCGAAACGATAACCTGCCCCTCCTCGGTCCGCTTAGCGCTACCCATCTCTTTTTTCTGGCCGGGATCGGATTGGTCTCTTTGGTCTTGTTGGTTCGCTTGCGGAGCAAAAAAGATGACAACTTCCCATTGCGATTCCGTCAAAGCTAAATAGGGAAAAATCAGGGTCGTATTTTTTTTTGGACCTAGCCCACGGTTTGTGGAAAGGAGAACGGCCGGGAAATTTTTCCTTTGACGGTCCCCTCGATTAATGTTAGTTATTTAATTATGTTAGGATTATTGTCCAAAGAAAAGTGAAAACCGGTCTCCTGAGAAAATTGATAGGGATGGCCTCTTTGTTGGTCCTGCCGGCTGCCGGTTGTGTTTCCACCGGTTCGATGGTGGCCGACGGGGCCACGGCTTTATTGAAAGAAGTCGCTTCGGCGGCTAATCGACAATCGGATCTGGTTCTGGTTCGTCAGGGCGTTCCTTCCTACCTGATGCTCATCGACGGGATGAGCCAGCGATACCCGGATAATGCCGCCCTCTTGCTGGCCGGAGCCCAGGCCTACTCCTCCTACGCGTCTATTTTGGAGGAAAGCGAGCAGGGGCGTGCCGTGGCCCTGTATGCCCGGGCCAAAACCCAGGCCTTGAAAGCACTGGATCTGCACCCCAGCCTGAAGGGGTTTCAAGGCCAGCCGCTGCGTTTTTTTCAGGAGCAATTGGTTCAAACAACCGGGGAAGATGTGCCCCTGCTCTTTGGGGCGGGCAGTGTCTGGGGGAGCTGGATCGCCAACAGCCCGGACGGGCGTGGAGGCCATGGCCGAGCTGCCCTGGGTGGAGGCGCTCATGGAACGAGTCCTGCAACTTGATCCGGGTTATTACTACGGGGGCGCCCACCTTTTCAAAGGGATCCTCCTGTCCGCCCGGCCGGAGCAGTTCGGCGGGAATTTAAAAAAAGCCAATGAACATTTTCAGGAAGCGTTGCGCTGGGGTAAGGGCAAGTTCCTGATGACGGAGGTCTATTACGCCCAATATTACGCCCGGCAGCGACTGGACCGGGATCTTTTTGAAAAGACGTTAAAACACGTTCTGGAGACGCCGGTCGATCAGGACCCGGAATTGACTTTGCTAAATACCCTGGCCAAACAGAAAGCCCAAAAGTTGCTGGAACAAGTAGACGAGTTTTTTTGAGCGGGAGGGAGATGGTGTCAGAGAATATGGGAATGAAAAAAAACAGGAAGATACTGGGACTGGTCCTTAGCGGACTGTTGCTTTTCTTGGCGGCGCCTTGTGGAGCGGCAGGCGACAAGGTCGTTTTGAAGATCGGCACCTTGGCCCCGGAAGGGAGTATCTGGACGAAAGCCTTCCGAAGCATTAGTCAGGAATTGGAACAGAAAACCGGCAAACAGGTCAGCCTGCGGGTTTTCCCGGGAGGTGTCCAAGGCGACGAGGAGGATATGCTCCGCAAGATTAAAGTGGGACAACTCCAGGGAGGCTTTTTTACCGGCGGTGGCCTGGGGCTGATATTCAAAGACATTAAAATACTGTCTATCCCCTTCCTCTTTGAGAATTACAATGAGGTGGACGCCGTGATGGCCAAGGAGTCCGGTTTTCTGGAAAAGGGTTTCTGGGATAACGGATATAAAATCATGGGTTGGGGGGAAAACGGATTTATCTATCTCCTGTCCAAAGAGCCGATCAAGAGCGCCGCCGACCTCAAAAAGGGAAAGGTCTGGATCTGGGAGGATACCGCCATCGGGAAAGCGGTTTTTAAAGAAGTGGGCGTCAATCCGGTTCCCCTGGGTATCCCGGATGTTTTGGTGTCGCTGCAAACCGGGATGATCGATACGGTCTACGCCTCCCCCCTGGCCGCTATTTCCATGCAGTGGTTCACCCGAGTTTCCTATTTGACCAACTTGCCCCTTTCCTATTCGGTAGGGGCCCTGGTCATGCAGAAAACCGCCCTGGACAAAATTCCGACCGCTCAACGGGGCTTGGTGGAGGAGATCTTTAAACGGCACCTGGAGCCCATGAAAGGTCTGGTGCGCCAGGAAAACCAGAAGGCCCTGGGGGTGATGACCCGACAGGGAATAAAGATCGTTACCCCCGCAGCCAGGGATACCAAAGAATTGCGGGCCTCGGTCTTCAAAGCCATGGATACCCTGGGAGAGGAACAATTTTCCAAGAAAACCTTTGAAGAGATTAAAAACTTGCTGAAGACCTTTCGAAAGGAAAACTGAATTAACTTACCCGGACCTGATTTTTATTGTACTACGCCTCTGTCCCGGGGTGGGCACCCACAAGACATGAAAATGCTTGATATACCGGTCATTGCGAGGAGCGGAGCGACGAAGCAATCCCCCCGTTAGCTTACAAGTCTCCCCGAGCTCAATCGAGGGATTGTTTCGCTTCGCTCGCCATGACGGAGGTGTTCGACTTTTCTTTCAAACCAAGAATTTTTTGACTAGGTGAAGGGTATTGTACAAAACAAGCCATGTGGCCGCGGATCAATACCTTTTTAAATAAACTGGAAGAAGTCCTGCTGATATTCCTCCTGACGTTGATGGTCTTGTTGGCCTTCCTGCCTATCTTATTTCGTAACGTTATTGCCATTGGGCTCATCTGGATCGATCCGCTGGTTCGTCATCTGGTCTTATGGGTAGCCCTGCTGGGCGCTTCCCTGGCCACCCGCCAGGAACGGCATATAAAAATTGACTTGCTCTCCAACTATCTGCCGGCGGCCAAACAACGGTTGGTCCAGGGAGGTTTGGATTTCCTGTCGGCCCTGGTCTGTTTAAGCCTGGTTTGGCCGGGCATCGAATTCGTCCGGGATGAGGCCCAGGGCGGCAAGTTTCTGATCCTGGGCATCCCGTTGTGGTTTTCCCAAGCCATCATACCGGTCATGCTGGGCGTTATCGGCGTTCGATTTATATTCGCCGGCTGGCGTCATCTCCGTCACTCCTAACGGCCTCCGGCATGGGATTCGTCTCCACCTTCCTGACCGTCCTGCTGGCCCTGGCCGGCACCCCGCTGTTTATTGTCATCGCCCTCAGCGGACTTATTTTTCTCTACTCCAGCGGCATCTCTTTTTCCGCGCTGATCATTGAAATCTATAAACTGGCCCATACCCCCATGCTGGTGGCCCTGCCGCTTTTTGCTTTGGCCGGGTATATCCTGGCGGCCAGTAAAGCCAGCCCAGCGCCTGGTTCGGCTTTCGCAGGCCCTGCTGGGTTGGCTGCCCGGAGGTCTGGCGATCATCGCGCTGTTTTTTTCGGCCATTTTTACGGCGCTGACCGGGGCGAGCGGGTTGACGATCGTAGCCCTGGGTGGGCTCCTTTTCCCGGCTTTAAAATCACAAGGGTACCCCGAAAAATTTTCCCTGGGGCTCCTGACCACGTCGGGGACCCTGGGGCTTCTTTTCCCGCCCAGCCTGCCGCTGATTCTCTACGGCGTGGTGGCCCGGACCAGTATTGACCAACTTTTTTTGGCCGGCATTCTCCCGGGTCTGGTCATAGTGATCCTCCTGTCGGTTTACAGTTTTTGGAAAGGTCTTCGGTCCGGCGCCGTCCGGCACCGATTCACCCTGCGGGAAGTAGGGCAGGCCCTCCGGGACTCGATTTGGGAAATCCCTTTGCCGCTGGTGGTCCTGGGCGGCATCTACAGCGGGTTGGTAGCTATCAGTGAGGCCGCGGCCCTGACCGTGTTGTACATTTTGATTGTGGAGGTGGGAGTCTATCGGGACGTGAAAATAAAAGAACTCCCGCCGATCATTCTGAAAAGCACCATCTTGGTCGGAGGGATCCTGATTATCCTCGGGGTTTCCTTCGGGTTAACCAACACCTTGATCAATGCAGAGATCCCCATGAAGGTTCTGGATTTTCTAAAGGGACATGTGGAAAGTCCCCTGGCCTTTCTGGTCTGGATGAATCTTTTCCTGTTAGGGGCCGGCTGCCTGTTGGGATTGTTTCCGGCACTGACGATCCTGGTCCCTCTAATTCTTCCCGTGGCCCAGGCCTACGATATCCATCCGGTCCATTTGGGGATTGTCCTTTTGACCAACCTGGAAATCGGCGCTTCCTTACCGCCGGTGGGGATCAACCTGTTTGTTTCCAGTATGCGCTTCGAACGGCCGGTACTGGATCTCTATAAGGCCTCCATCCCTTTTATTATCATATTACTGCTGGCCCTGATTATTATCACCTACTGGTCGTGGTTGAGTCTGGCCTTCCTTTAAAAGGCAGGAAGAATGGAAGAATGGAAAACTGGAATGCCGGAATATTGGAATATTGGATAGAACGTGAAGGCAACTTCCACCATTTATCTTGAGTTCGCAAAAAGTCCAAAAACCTGTCATTGCGAGCGAAGCGAAGCAATCCCCACCATGGCAACTAGCTGATTCCTGGGGATTGCTTCGTCGCTTTTCTCCTCGCAACGACAGCCCGGGGGACTTTTTGCGAGACCATCAATATTCCTGATTGATATCTTTTAACGAAGGATTTGCTGTGGAATTTCTGATGGAATCTCTAAAACAGGCAGCCGACTGGATCCTGCAATCCCGGCGTCTGGTTGTTTTTACCGGTGCCGGGTTGAGCACCGAATCGGGCATTCCGGATTTCCGCAGTCCCGGCGGGGTCTGGAGCCGGTACAATCCGGCCGATTTTGATTTTCAGAACTTTCTGGTCAGGGAAGCCAGTCGGGAAAAATACTGGCGGATGGCTACGGAAATGTATGCCTCGATCCGGGAAGCCAAGCCTAACGCCGCGCATCGGGCTATCTATGAATTGGACCGTCTGGGAAGGTTGGACGCTGTCATTACCCAGAATATCGACGGGCTTCATGAAAAGGCCGGCCATGGCGCCGATAAAATCATTGAACTGCACGGCACGGCGCTCCAGGTTTCCTGCCTGAACTGCGGCAAAAGATATGACCGTGAAGATATCCAGGGTCGCATCAGCGAAGGGATCAAAGCCCCGGCCTGCGACGACTGCCAAGGGCCGCTCAAACCAGCGACCATCTCCTTCGGACAGGCTATGCCGGAGCGGGAGACCCGGGAAGCTTATCGACGATCAGCCGCCTCCGACCTTTTTATCGTCATAGGTTCTTCCCTGGTGGTGCAACCGGCCGCCTCCCTGCCGCTGGCGGCCAAACGGGGTGGCGCCCGACTGGTGATTATCAACCGTGACCCGACCCCTTACGATGACCTGGCCGACCTGGTTATCTCGGGCCAAGCCGGCCGGATCCTGCCCGCGATTCTGGAGCGGGTTGTGGAGGGGCTTAAGAAGCGAGTAGAAAGGACCGAGGACTGAGGATAAAGAATAAAGATGGATCTTCGGATACCGGTCTTGCCTCTTCTCTCCCTCTTCCATCTTCCCTCTCTCTAATCGTGCCCCTCCTTCTTTTTATGTTCCTTGTCGCCGGGTTCCATTTTTTTTAGGTAGTTCCGGGCCACCACATTCCGGGGATTCAGACGGCTCGCCTCTTGAAAATAGGAGCGGGCCTGTCTGAAATTTTTCTTGCGCAGGTAAACGATGCCGATGTTGGTCAGCACTTCGTCCTGGTAGGGGGGGGACAAGGCCCGGCACCACTCCAGGTGTTGAATGGCCAGGTCGTAATTGCCTTGGATGAGATGGATATAGCCGAGGTTGAAATAGGCCTCCGGAATCCGGTTATTGATATTCAGCGCTCGTTGGTATTCCTGAACGGCGGCCGGGTACTGCTGTCTTTGTGTTAATAGACGTCCCAATTGAAAATGGACTTCAAAATTTTGGGGCGCCTGGATCACGGCCTGTTCCAATAGGGTCTGGGCCTGATCCATATTGGTCTTCCAAACGGCCTTAGCTTGCAGAAGCAATTGTTCCGCCTGAGAGGGAGATTGAATCCCGTTAGTTCCCTGGGGGGTGGCGTTCGAAGGGGATGAAGGAGGAATGGTCGGGGCAGTTAGCGGTCCGGCCGGAGTCGAACCGACGGTCGTCTTTTGAGGAGCCGCTGGCGGGCTGGCGGAGGAAATCAAGTTGCCTCCCGGGTTATTGACCAGCCGGATGATCACTAGGATCAGCGCCAGGATAAGGGCGAAAAAGATGGATCCGATCAGTATGATTTTGGGGCCGGATTTTGGGCTTTTGATTACTTTTTCCGGCTTTTTGTCCGGGACGGTAACGGGACTGGAAAGCGGCTTTTCCTGGACGGGAGGACCGGGGGGTGAAATAGGCTGAGTCTTTTCCAGGTTGATCGGCTCGGATGGAGCCGATAGGGGCTGGGGATCAGGAACGCTTTCTTGAATCGGCGGTTTCTCGGGTCCTTCGTCGGACAGAG
Organism: uncultured delta proteobacterium; assembly: GCA_963743305.1. Lineage (GTDB taxonomy): Bacteria > Desulfobacterota > RBG-13-43-22 > RBG-13-43-22 > RBG-13-43-22 > CAVQSS01. Next base: position 214,707 of record CAVUPH010000006.1, on the reverse strand, counting down.
GTCGAGGGGGGAGCGGTTCGATTTTATGGTCTACCAGGGTGGTAGATCCTTCGCCCGATCCCAGGGGCTGGAAGGCCGTTAAGGCATCCAGCATTTCCTGCGGGGTTTGATAACGCCTGGACGGATCTTTGGCCATGGCCTTGGTGCAGATGATTCCCAGTTCCTCGGGTATATGGGGATTGATCAGTTTCGGAAAGGTCGGGTCCTGCTGCACCACCTGTTGGACGATGGTGGCGGTCGATTCGCCATCAAAGGGTTTTTCCCCGGTCAACACCCGGTAAAGCAGAGTCCCCACGGAAAATATGTCCGAACGGATATCCCCTCGTTGGCCTAAGATGGCTTCCGGGGACATATAAAAAGGACTGCCGGCCCCTGTCAGGGCCACGGTAGCGGCCATGGAAGGGATCTTGACTTGGCCAAAATCGGTAATCTTGATCCGACCGTTCCGTTGAATTAAGATATTGGCCGGTTTCAGGTTCCGATGAATGATGTTTTGCTCATAAGCGGCCTGGAGAGCGGATAACACTTGGCGGAAGAGCGGCAGGGCCGTTTCCAGCGGCAGGGCCCCCTGCTCATTGAGCAAATCGTCCAGGGACTTGCCCAGGACAAATTCCGTGCAGATATAGCGAAAGCCTTCGGTTTCTCCAACTTCCAAAACAGCGGCCACCTGGGGATGCTCCAGCTCTCGTAGGGCCCGGGCTTCCTCGAAAAAAGGCTTTTCCGCCTCTTCAGAGATTTCGCCGGGATCTCCGGTGGATTTCAGAAACAGCTTCAGGATGACGGTTTGTTGATTTGTTGTATCCGTGGCCCGGTAAACGAACCCCAGGGGCCCTCGGCCTATAAACTCGGTGATCTGGTAGTGTTCAAAAGCCTGACCAACCAGTTCGAAAGGAATAAACATACTTTCCTCTTATTCGATTATTAGAATCCCTCCCAGCCTCCTTTTGTAAAAGGAGGGGGTTTTAGGGAATGATTTTTCCCCTTTGGTGAAGAGGAGCGAGGTGGAATTTGTCGAATCGTTTCTTTTAACTCATGGGAAAGAGCGCTCCGCGTTCTTATCTTTACGTTTTCTTCGGCCGGGCGTTTTTAAGCATGGAGATAGGCTTGGCCATTTCTAATATATGGGTATGAAGGGGTTCCAGTAGGGATCCGGGAAGGCCCATCATCAGATGGCAGGCATCAATAGCTGACTTGATCCGGCAACCCAAACCCAAAAAGGTCACATTGGGCTGCCCTTCCAGAAGCGGCCAGGCGGTGATATCGGCGCAGCCGCCCAAAGCCCCGCCGGATTGGGGCAGCTCCTGGCGGCCGCCTTTTTCATAATTCAGGGCATAGAGCAGCCACATAACCTGCTCGCTGCTGGCGGTAAAGACTACGACCTGCGGAAGGCCGCTGAAGGCCTTCAAGGGGGCGATGAGCACCGACCGGGTTTTTCCTTTGGGGAGGTAAGTGGATTTCAGCAGGGTTTCGGCCGAGGCTTCTTCCGTCGCAAAAAGGCCTACCCCGTATTTTTCCAGCACCCCGTCATCCAGGTAGGCTTCCATCTCCTCTTCCATCCCCAGGACCGAGGTGCCCAGCTTGCAGCCCAACTGCTCTTTTTTTAAGAGCAGCGTGCGGCCCTCACCAGCCAGGACCAGGGCCTGGCAATAACTTTTCAAATTTTCCGGAGAAAACGGAATATCAGACGGCGTCGTTTCTCCTTCTCGGAAAAGAGTGATCCCCACCGGGGCGTATTGGAGTTCCAGATGTTCGATCAGATCTTTGGAAATGGAGTTTAAATCAGCCAAGGCAATTTCCTCCCGCAGGGTTTTTCGATCATTATCACACCTTGGCCGATCAAAGCAAATATCTTTTAGGTTAAGAGCAGCCGGGAAAGAATGGCCAGCGATTCCTGAAGTTCTTCCGGACTGAAAAGTTCCAGGGTAACCCATTTTCGATAACCGGATTCTTTTAAAAAGGCCAACCACTTTTGAAGACGTTCGACCGGCAGGTGAGTCAGACTCAAGTGTTCTTCGTGGCCGCTGACGCCGTGCAGATGGATCTCCTGAATATGCCCGTAGTATTCCCTGAGCTGCTCCAGTACCGTTTCCCGACCCAGGAGCAGGTGTCCCAGATCGAGGCATAATCGGCAAGGGCCTTCCTTTAAAAAAGGCTCCAGGAAGCGGGGTGAATAGTTGATATTTTCCAGCAGCAACGCTTCCGAGGAAGGACAAATGACCCTAAGCGCGTTTAATGCCTCGGCCGCCCTGTTGCTCCACCTGTTCCAATCCCCGGCGGGGTCTTTCGTCTTAAAGTAAAAATCCGGGACCGGGACCAACGTGGGAGGCGAAAAGGGCAGGTGGAGGATAAAATGTGCGGGGTTCAGTTCTTCCAGTCGACCGCAGATCTCGCGGATCGTTTTTAGGGACTCGTCCCGGAGGTTTTTGTCCGTCGATGCCGGTTCCAGAGAGGCCGGCAGATGGACCGTGAAACCAAGTCCTTCTCCACCGCCGATTTTTATTAATTCACGGATCTCCAAGGCCGTGGGCAGATTATGCAGGTCTGGGGTCCGGAAGAGGACGATTTCCACAAAATCAACCAGGGGGGACAGTCGCCGTACGTTTTCCAATAAATCCTCCCCAAAAACCATGGAGGTCGTCCCGATCTTAAAGGGGAAAGCATAGAGCCTTTTCTTTTGCATTGGTTAATATAGATTGCCAAGAGGGTCCCTGACAAGGATAATAGGTTGGGGTTTATTTATATAGAGGCATTATTTCGATTGGTTGGAAAAAAGGCCTTCCAATGAGTGACGAATTCCTTTTGGATCAACTCGAAGCGCTGGCCCATAAGCTGGGGATAGAGGTTCGCTACGAGATCGTAAACCTGGAAGAATCGTCCAGTGCGGGCGGGCTCTGTCGTTTGAAAGGGGAATATGTTTTGATTATCCACGCCCGGTCGACGGTGAAGGAGAAAATAGAAATCATGGTCGGGGTGCTGACGCGGTTTCCTCTCGGGGACATTTATATCAGGCCGGTTATAAGGGAACTGCTGGATGGAACTAAAGAATAGTGTTCTCGCCAAAAGCCCCGGGCTGTCATTGCGAGGCGCGAAGCGACGAAGCAATCCCTCAAGAATAACGATTATAACTTTTCCTTCAGCCTGGTGAGGTTTTGAACCCGGTTTTCTCCTTGACAGTTTCCCGTGGATTCCCTTAACTTACAGTAAGGTCAGTAAGGGGCCCAAATGTCCGATAGGCCATTTGGGTTTTCGGTAGAAGAGGGCGCTGGACGTAAATACTTTTTCAGGAGCGATTATGAAGCGTGGGATGATTGGGGTAATCGGGTTATTTTTCATTTGGGCCATGAATGTCCCCGCGGCCTGGGGCGATGCCACGGTGGAGACTTTTTTTAAAACCGGTGGAATAAAGGGAATGGGGGCCGCCGAGGGAATGATGACTCATCGAATTCAAGGTGAAAAAAAATGGGATTCCAACAACCTGAAATTCACCGGGGCTTTTCTTTCCAAACTGGCGGGGGAGACGGAAACGGTTACCATCACCCGGGTGGATAAGGCCTTGACCTGGGCCCTGGATACCAAAAAGAGGACCTATACCGAGACCCCGATCCAGCCCTTAAAGAGGCCGGCTGCCGAGCAACCGCAACGGGAGGAGAAACCGGAAAAGTCAACGGCTCGAATCACCCGATCGGAGTTTTCGGTCAAAAAGACCGGGGCCTCCGACACCATCAACGGTTTTTCTTGCGAGGAATATCTGGTCACCTGGCTGCTGGAAATGGAGGACCTGGAGACCAAGGCCAAATCCCGCAGTACCATGACGACCAACCTCTGGACGACCCCGGAGACAGCCACCATCAAGAAGGTCCAGGCCGAGGAACAACGGTTTAACCGCGCACTGGCCAAACTGCTGGGCAGTGAAATTTCCACGGAAGAGGCCCGCCAGATGGGGATGGCCGCCATGGCCGCCATGTCCAAGGCCTCCCCGGAGGAGATACAAAAAGGGCTGGGGCGGGTGAAAAACGAGATGGGCAAAATCAAAGGCTACCCTATCCGGACTGTCATCGATTGGAATTTTGAAAGCGAGGGCCAGGAAGGAGCGGCTCGGGAGGATTCGTCTTCGCGGGATCGACCCACGGATGTCTCCGGTGGACTGGGCGGACTGGTCAGCGGTCTTTTAGGAAAGGTCGTCCAAAAAAAGGCGGAAGAGAAAATGTCGGGGGGAAAGGGCGCACCCTTCTTTTCCAGCACCATGGAAGTAAAGTCGCTCAATACCGACCCGGTTCCGGGAGAATCCTTTGAGGTCCCGAGCGGTTATACAAAAAAGTAGGGAAGGGTATTTATTCGGTTAGGAAGGATAGCCAAAGGGGCCCTAGGTAACTGGTTTATTTGAAACCAAAATAACCTTTTTCCCAGAGAAAGAAGAGGTGGGCCTTATGGATTTAATCGGATTTTTGGGACAGGTGGAAGTTTTTAGAGGTTTAGATGCCATTCAGTTGAAGTTCCTCAAACCCTGCTGCCAGGTGAAGTTGTTTAAACAGGGGGATAAGATATTCAGCGAAGATGACGATGCTTTTTTCCTCTGGGCGGTTGTTGACGGCCAAATCGACTTGCGCTTTGATCTGCCGGGGCGAGAGAGTGCCGGAGAGATGTCTATTTCCAAGATACTCCCCGGGAAGGTTTTTGGCTGGTCCAGTCTGGTCCCGCCAAATATTTACCGGCTTTCCGCCTATGCCCTCACCACGGACGTTGAGGTCCTCCAGATTAATCGGGATTGCCTGATAAAGCTTTTCAGCAAGGACCCCAGAATCGGTTACCTGGTCATGAGCAATGTGGCCAGTGTGATCAGTACCCGTTTTCAAAAGTTGCAGGATGAACTGAGTCTAAAAAATGGAAAGAGCATGCTTTTCCAGAGTGACTGGTGATGAGTTCGCAAAAAGTCGACAGAACCTTCATTGCGACCCGAGGCCAACGGGTTCGGAAAATGATCAGCCCCCCCAAGGCATCTGGGCGTATTCTTCAAAGGCCCGATCATGGAGGTTTTTGAACAGATTTTCATGACCCTTTTCCCAGAGGGCCAACTTTTCCAGGGACTGTTTGGCCTTCCCTTCCACTCGATCGGCCGCCATCCGGTAGAATTCGGCAAAGTCTCGTTCGATGAGATAAGCCATTCGTAGAATCGGCAGGACCGGTACCATGGATTGAAGGACGGTCTGGTCGATCAGTTCGTTTTCGGCTTTCTTGAGGAAAAAATTCGGATTCTCCACCTCCAAACCCGCGGGCGAGGCAGAAGAAACCTCCTGATCCAGATCCTGAAGCTGCCGATTGATAAACTCGATATGTTTTTGTTCCTCCAGCGCCAAATTCTTAAAGACCCCGACGGCTGCCGCGTGTGCGAAGCGCTCGGCATTTTGTTCAAAAAAACGCTTTCCTTCTATCTCACGCTGCAGGGCGTATTCATAAATCTTTCGAATATCCATAGAGATCCTCGCTATTTAGTATTTCAATCAATACTAACCACTCCAGAATTATAGTCAACACGTATTTGAAAATGAAAGGTAGTTCGTCCTTTTGGGTGGAGGGCCACAAACTGGGGTAGTTTAGCCTGAAATCGGAATTCCGTGGCCGTAGCGGCTACCCCGAACCATTAAAATATTTGGGATATCCGTCATTGCTTCGTCGCTTCTCTCCTCGCAATGACCTGGGGAACGGGGTTATTTTATTTTCGTATTAAGCGGCCCTCTATCTTAGCCACTCACCCAAAAGAGCGAAACGACATACCAAAAAAAGCCCCTCTCCCACGCCGGCGGAGTCAATGGGCCGAAAGGGGGTAGAAGAGGGGGCCCAAAAAAGGCTGGTTGAGACGATGGACCTGCCTCAGTTGGTTTCCTTCAGCGCTTCGACCCGCACGGCGCATATTTTGTATTCTGGAATTTTGGACACCGGGTCCAGGGCGGAGTTGGTCAACTCGTTAACCGAGGCCTCCGGAAAATGAAAATTTCCATAGACCATCCCCGGGGGGACGCGGTCGGTGATCCAGGCATCACTCTCGATCATTCCTCTTCGGGAAGTGACCCGAATCCGTTTATTTCCATTCATACCCAGCTTCTTGGCATCGGCCGGATTGAGTTCAACCAACGGCCGGGGATAGATTTCCAACAGGCCCTTGGCCCTTCGGGACATCTGTCCGCCGTGCCAGTGGTAGAGCACCCTTCCGGTGCTCAGAAGATAGGGATATTCACGGCTCGGCATTTCTGCGGCCGGGAGATTTTCGTTAACCGTAAATTTCCCCACTCCACGGGCGAATTTTCCCACATGCAGGACCGGGGTCCCGGGGTCGGTGCTGTTCTTCACCGGCCACTGAAAGGTTTCCCCCCGCTCCAGGCGCTCGTGGGTCACCCCGGCATAACTGGGGGAAAGAGCGGCGATCTCTTCCATAATTTCCGAGGTGCGCTGATATTCCCATCCGCCGTAGGTCCCGTCACTCACCCGTCGCTCTCCTTGGGAGAGAAGGCGCCGGGCGAGCTCGGAGATGATGCGCCAATCCTCGCGAGCCTCTCCCGGGGAGTCAATGGCCTTCCGGACCATTTGGATCCGTCGTTCGGTATTTGTAAAGGTGCCTGTTTTTTCAGCAAAACTTGTTCCCGGCAGGAGGATGTCGGCGTAGGGTTCGGTTTCGGAGGAAAAGAGTTCCTGGAGTATGACCAGGGAACATTCCTTGAGGCAATGACGCACATGATTCGTATCCGCATCGCTCATTATCGGATCTTCGCCTAGTATATAGAGGGCTTTGATCTTCCCCTCGGGAATGCCGGGCATCATCTCGGTAACCGTCATCCCCACCTTGGGTGACAAAGGGACCCCCCAGGCGGCTTCAAATTTCCGCTGGACCTCGGGGTCGGTCACGGCCTGGTAGGCCGGATAGACATTGGGCAGACCGCCCATGTCGCAGGCCCCCTGGACATTGTTCTGTCCTCGCAAGGGGTTGACGCCGCCTCCGGGGATACCCATGTTGCCCAAGACCATTTGTAGATTGGCCAGCGTCTGGACATTGCTGACCCCGGTGATATGCTGGGTGATACCCATGGCCCAGAGTACGGCCATGGGTCGGTTTTTGGCCATCAGTTCGGCCGCCTCCTGGAGTTGTGTCAGGGGGACTCCGGTAATCTGGGACACTATGTTCCGGAGTATAAGTCAGGATCCCTTTCTTGAATTCCTCAAAACCTTCCGTCCGCTCGGCGATAAAGGATTGGTCTTCCCAGCCCTGAGAGAGGATGATATGCATCAGTCCATTCACCAGGGCGATATCGGTGCCCGGATGATGACGCAGGTGCAAGGTCGCGAAATCCGCCAGGGGGATCCGTCGGGGATCGGCCAGGATCAGCACGGCTCCCCGTTGTCTGACGGCCTGGCGGACCCGGAACCCGATCACCGGATGCTGTTCGGTGGTATTGGATCCGATCACCAAAAAGGCTCGGGCCTGTTCGGCAATATCTTCAATCGAATTGGACATGGCGCCCGAACCGTAGGAAATGGCCAGACCGGCCACGGTGCTGCTGTGTCAGAGGCGGGCGCAATGGTCTATATTGTTGGTCCCTAAAACCTGCCGGGCGAATTTATTCATCAGATAATTTTCTTCATTCAAACACTTAGCCGAAGTCAGGACCCCGATCCGGTCACCGCCGTCTTCGTCGCGAATCGCCCGTAACCGATTGGCAGTCAAGTCCAGGGCCGTGTCCCAATCCACTTCCACCCAGGGATCGCCGAATCGTTTGGCGGTCCGTTCTCCTTCCAACAAATACTTACGCACCCGGGGCTTGGTCAGGCGATCGGGATGGCTGACATAGTCATAGCCAAAGCGGCCCTTGACGCACATCCAACCGCGGTTGGCCGGAGATCCCCAGGAGGAATCCACTCGGACGATGGTATTATCTTTCACCTTTAGATCAAGCTGGCAACCGACGCCGCAGTAGGAACAGGTGGTCTTGACGCTCCGGTATTCCCAGTTCCGGCCTCGGCCGAGAGACATCTTGGCCGTCAGGGCGCCGGTGGGACAGATGGCCAGACAACTGCCGCAAAACTCACATGGGCTCTGGGCCATGCCGGCCTCGGTGTCCTCGCCAAAAGCGATGACGGCGTTGAAACCCCTTTCGATGATTTTCACCGCCTCGACGCCGTTTATATATTTGCAGGCCCGGACACAGCGACGGCATAAAATACATTTATTGCGGTCCACTTGAATAAAGGGATTGGAGGTGTCGATGGGGAACTGTTGCCGTTCTCCCGTAAAACGGGTGCCTTTAACCTCATATTCATAGGCCAGGTCCTGAAGGAGGCAGTTCCCGGTAGCTTCACAGGTCAAGCAGTCCAGCGGGTGATTGGAAAGCAACAATTCCAGGACGGCTTTCCGGGCCTCGATCACTTTGGGCGAATGGGTTTGGAGGACCAACCCTTCCTCAACCGGAAAGTTGCAGGCCGTCTCCAGGGAACCCTGCGGCTCTCTCTCCACCACGCAAATTCGACAGGCGCCGTCCGGGGGGAGGGCCGGATGGTGGCACAGAACAGGAATCGTGAACCCGGACTCCGTGGCCGCCTCCCAGACGGTTTTTCCAGCCAGGGTTTCAATTTGTTGACCGTTAATCGTTAGGTGAACTTTTTCCATGGGGGGTCAGAGACTCCTTTCTTACATTCGGCCCTGTGCCTTTTTCCCGAGGTATGACGGATGGGAACCTATAACTCTCTTGAATCACTTAAAAAAATATTGAATACCGGGCCAGACTGAAAATCAGGTCGATTATAGTTTAAGGGGTAGAGGCGGTCAAGAAGAAAAAGTGTGTCCATCAGCGATGGTCGGCCTGGCGCTCCTCAATAAGCGCTTCGAGTCGTTCCATCAATTCCCCAAGAGTCTGCTCTTGCAGCGCCGAGACCAAGACGGCCTGATAACGGGAACGCTGGATTTGGGCATATTCTTTGGTCACCCGGTCTATTTTGTTGAAAACACGCAAGCTGGGAATCGTGGAAAGCCCGAGTTGGTTCAGAAGATTTTCTACTACGGTCATATGTTCCTCGAAACGGGGGTTGCTGATATCCAGTACCTGGAGGATCAAGTCCGCATTCTCCAATTCTTCCAGGGTAGCCCTAAAGGCGGTCAGAAGATCTTTGGGCAGGTTTTTAATGAAACCCACCGTATCGGTAATGATCACTTCCCGGTCGTGGGGAAACTTGAGCCGGCGGCTGGTGGGATCCAACGTCGCGAAAAGACGATCCTCGGCCGCCAAACGGCTGTGGGTAAGGGTATTCAGCAAGGTGGATTTTCCGGCATTGGTATATCCCACGATGGAAATAACGGGAATGTTCCTTCGTTCCCGCTTCCCTCGCCGTTGTTGACGCTGGCTGCGAATGGCCTCCAGATCCCGTTGCAGACGGTGAATTTTTTCGCGAACCCTCCGCCGGTCGATCTCCAACCGGGTTTCTCCCGGCCCCCGACCGCCGATGCCCCCGGTTAACCGGGAGAGGGCGTCATCCCGGCCCTTCAAGCGGGGCAGAATATACTTCAATTGGGCCATCTCCACCTGAATCTTCCCCTCCCGGGTCCTGGCTCGCTGCGCAAAGATGTCCAGGATCAACTGGGTGCGGTCGATGACCTTCAGGTCGGTGAAATCCGTGATGGAACTGACCTGGGAGGGATTCAATTCCTGGTCAAATACCCACAGGGTGGCCTCCAGTTGCAAAGCCCGGATGGACAGGCTGCTCAAACGGTCCTTGCTCATCAAATACTTAGGGTTGACTTCTTTCCGGGTCTGGATAACTGTTTCCACAACCTCCAGGTTGGCGGAGTAGGCCAATTCTTTCAATTCCTCGAGGGATTCCTGGGCCACGGATTTTGGCTGTTGGGTGATACTGATCAACATGGCCCGCTCCGCCGAACGCCTCACCCGGCGGACCGAAAGCCTGTGCCCCCATTCTTCCTCCAGAGAGCGGACCAGGCTTTGCACTTCCAGTCGGGATTGTCCCAGTCTTTCGGGTTCCAAGACTCTAAAAGTCAGTCCTTCGGGGTTATCGGGAAGCAGGTGGGCGGTTTGCAGCCAGAGGGCGTTTCCGGACCGGTCCAGACCAAGGACGGTCACCAGATCCAGACGCAGGCGGGCCAGATCGGTCCGGTCTTCCTCATTCAGGGATTCCTCTTTAAAGTGCGTGTGTAGCAGACGCAAGCCTTTGAGACGGCCCTTAGCGCCTCGAAATTCGGACAAATCGGGGATCAACAGGGAATGGTCATGACCCACCATGACGTAGAGCAGGTCGCCTCGGCGGTTGATGAGCAGGCCTATTTGACGTTTTATCTCAAAGGAGATATCCGCCAGAGATTGGGCTAATTCCAGCGTGATGACTTGCTGAGGGGGGATGTGGCGGCGGTAAAGATACTGAAGTTTTTTCAGTTGGGAGGCTTTTAAACCGGAGGTATTCCCGAAGATGTGGCTGATAGGGTCCTCCTTAGAACGGTTCCCCGTCGTCGCCGGCCAAATTTTCAAATCGGGTGTATTGATTTATAAAGGACAGCGTGATTTTCCCGATCGGGCCGTTACGCTGTTTGCCGATGATGACCTCAGCGGTTCCTTTCTGTTTCGAATTCTCATCATACATCTCGTCCCGGTAGATGAACAAAATCACGTCCGCGTCCTGTTCGATGGCCCCGGATTCTCTTAAATCGGCCATAAAGGGACGTCGGTCGGTACGATCTTCCACCTTGCGATTCAACTGGGAGAGGGCCACCACGGGTATGTTGAGTTCCTTGGCTAAGGCCTTGAGAGAACGTGAAATCTCCGAGATCTCCTGTTCCCGGCGGTCCGATCCTCCCCGACCGCTCATCAACTGGAGATAATCGACCACCGCCAGCCCCAATCCCTTCTCCGATTTTAACCGTCGGGCTTTGGCCCGCATCTGCAGCACGGTGAGTCCCGGGGAGTCGTCGATATAAATCGGCGCTTCGGAGAGCAGGCCGGCGGCATTGGTCAACCGCGGCCAGTCCCGTTCTCCGATAAAACCGCTCCGCAGCTTGTAAGAATCCACCCGGGCTTCACTGCACAACATGCGGATAGCCAATTGTTGGCGGGACATTTCCAGGGAGAAAATGACCGCTGGGATCTCGGCCTGGGTAGCGGCGTTGCGGGCAATATCCAGGGCAAAAGCCGTTTTGCCCATGCTCGGGCGTCCGGCGATAATGATCAGGTCCGAAGGTTGAAATCCCGATGTCAGTTGATCCAGTTTGGTGAATCCGGTGGGAACCCCACTGATGCGTTCTTTGCGCTCGTAAAGCGCTTCTATGGTCTGAAAGCTGTCTTTGATGACCTCGCTCAGGGGGTAAATATGGGGGGTGATTTTGGCGGCGGTGATTTCAAAAATTGATTTTTCAGCCTGGTCTAAAATATCCTCCACCTCTCCGGAGAATTGATAACATTTGCTGGCGATTTCCGTGGTGATGTTGATCAGGCGTCGGAGGATGGCTTTTTCCCGGACGATCCGGGCATAGACTTCAATATTGACGGCGGAGGGGATGGCATCCGTCAGGGAGGTTAAATAACTGGCCCCCCCGATCCCCTCCAGATTTTGCCGGGAGAGAAGGGATTCGGTCAAAGTGATGAGATCGACCGGTGTCCCTTTCTGGTAGAGGGCCACCATGGCGAAGAATATCTTGCGGTGCCCTTCTCGATAAAAATCATCTTCCTGCAGAATTTCCAAGATACGGGACAGGGCCTCGGGTTCGAGGAGGATGCCCCCCAGGACCGATTGTTCGGCTTCAATGTTTTGAGGGGGTACCTTAAGGGCCGCTTCCTCAGAGGGGCGCATAAGATACTATTTTTCTTCAGACACCTTGAGGCGAAGTTGGGCTGTTATTCCGGTATGAACCTTCAAAGGGATTTCAAAATCCCCCAAGGTCCGGATCGGCTCATCCAGAAGTATATTTTTGCGGTCAAACGTTATCTGGGCTTTGGCCAGGGCTTCGGCCAAGTCTTTGGAGGTCACCGAACCGAATATTTTTTCACCATCGGAAACCTTCCGGGAAAGGGTCAGCTCCAAGGCGTTGATTTGTTCCGCCAATTTTTGAGCCCCTTCCAGGTCTTTGGTCGTTTTTTTGATAATCAAGCGTTTCTGTTCCTCCACCTCCCTGAGGTGATGGGCCGTGGCGTCGAGAGCCTTGCCCTGGGGAACCAAAAAATTGCGTCCGTAGCCCCGGGCCACTTCCACTAAATCACCGGCTTTACCCAGGTGGGGCACATCCTCTTTTAAAATAAGCTTCATAAACGGTCCTCCGATTCGAATCTAATGCCAGGGTCTGAAGCCTCCGGTTAACTGGTTGTCTTGGACAAGTAGGGCAATAAGGCAATTTGACGGGTTCTTTTGATAGCTACCGTAAGTTCCCTCTGGTGTTTCGCGCAGTTGCCGGAGATGCGCCGGGGAATGATCTTCCCCCGCTCGGTAGTAAAGTATTTGAGCGTCTTCATGTCCTTGTAATCAATATGCATGGTCTTGTCGGCGCAAAATCGGCAGATTTTACGTCTGGTAAAAACGCGTTTTTTTCTTCTATTCTGGGGTATAGGCATGGCTATTCTCCCTCCTCTTCCGCTTCAGACTTTTCTGGAACTTCGACGGATTTTTCAGACCCTTCGTCCATTTCTTCAGGGGAGATCAGAGATTCCGGCTGAATCGCTTCTTCCTTTTCCTGCTCCAACTGGGCGGGGTCAAAGGGGTCTTTGATTTTAACCGTGAGAAACTTTAAGATTTTGTCGTCAATATTGAAATTACGTTCAATTTCCTTGATCATATTTCCAGGGCCGTAAAAATCAATCAGGGAATAAGCGCCTTTGGATTGTTTTTTGATGTCGTAGGCTAATTTCCTTCGGCCCCAGTCCTCGGTTTTGATGACCGTCCCTTTTAGGGACACGATCATTTCGCCGTAGCGATCGCTGACCGCTTTGATCTCTTCATCCGTCAAGTCCGGATGAACAATAAATACCACTTCGTACCTGCGCATAGAACCTCCTTACGGATAGTATAGCCCCCCTCATAGGGAGCAAGGAGAAATGAATAGATTAAAATATTCTCATAATTTTGTCAATTAAAATAAGTTGTCGCTTCGCCCTTTGGGGATAGCGGCTAGGCTATCGGGTGTTTTTTTTTGAAATCGGGTCTCCGTGGCCGCCGGGTCTTGGCGAAAGGGCTTTCCAAAGGTACTCCGGACTTTGAATCCGGGCCTAAATTACCAATTTTATTTGAAGCAGGCCCAAACTCAAAGGCTTTTGATGCCTCTTCGGCCGGCCCTGCCTCCGTGAAGATTTAGAAACATGGGGGCCGGGTTAGAACCTATAAAGCAAGGTGGAAAACCCTTTCGCCGAGACCCATCGGCCACGAAGGCCTGATTTTAGTCTAATCTACCAGATATTGTGGCCACCCACCCAAAAGGGCGAACAACCTTATTTAATAACAGTGACAAAACCGGAGGGGAAAGTTGACTTTTTAGGGATTTAGGTATAGTCTGGGCCTCAAAAAACCGGGGAGCAAAAAGTCGTTTTCAACTTTGGGCGAGGGGTTCTTTATGACCAAGACAAAATTTATCTTTGTGACCGGTGGGGTGCTTTCCTCTTTGGGCAAGGGGTTGGCTTCAGCCTCCATTGGCGCTTTGCTGGAAGCGCGGGGCCTGAAAATCACCTTTCAAAAACTAGACCCCTACATCAATGTCGACCCCGGGACCATGAATCCCTTCCAGCACGGAGAGGTGTACGTGACCGATGATGGGGCGGAAACCGACCTTGATTTAGGCCATTATGAGCGTTATACCTCGGTTAAACTGACCCAGAAAAACAACTTTACCACCGGCCGGATTTATTATTCGGTGATCACCAAGGAACGGAGGGGGGATTACCTGGGAGGAACGGTTCAAGTCATTCCCCATATAACCGACGAGATCAAGCAGAGTATTTTATCGATAGCCGACGATGTGGATGTGGCCATCATTGAGATCGGGGGAACGGTGGGCGACATCGAAAGCCTTCCCTTTTTAGAGGCGATTCGGCAGTTTAAGTCGGACGTGGGCAAGGAGAATGTGCTCTACATCCATTTAACCCTGGTTCCCTATATCAAGGCCTCCGGCGAGGTGAAGACCAAACCCACTCAGCACAGCGTGAAAGAGCTCCGGAGTATCGGCATCCAGCCGGATATTCTGCTCTGTCGCACCGAAAAGGTCCTGACGCAGGAAATGAAGGCCAAGATCGCTCTCTTCTGCAATGTGGAAAAAGAAGCGGTGATCACCGCCAAGGACGTGGAAAGCATCTATGATGTGCCGCTCAATTTTCACCAGGAGGGCCTGGATGACAAGATTGTTTCCAAACTCAATATCTGGACTCGCTCCCCCCGTCTGGAAGCCTGGCAGTCCTTAAATGAAAGGATCGCCCGGATCACGGATCCGGTACATATTGCCGTCGTCGGAAAATATATCGATTTAAAAGAATCCTATAAAAGTCTGAACGAGGCCCTGGTTCATGGCGGGATTCATAATGACTGTCGGGTTATTTTGGACTTTGTGGACTCCGAAGAGTTGGAGAAAAAAGACCCGGCGGAATTGCTGGCGCCCGGGGACGGAATACTCGTTCCCGGGGGGTTTGGGGCTCGAGGGGTGGAGGGGAAAATCAGGGCGATTGGCTACGCCCGGGAGCGGAAAATCCCTTACTTCGGGATTTGTCTGGGCATGCAGTTGGCGGTGATTGAATTTGCCCGACGGGAGGCTGGATACGACCAGGCCCATAGCACGGAATTTTTCCCGGAAACCCCCTACCCGGTGATTTATTTGATGCGGGAATGGTTTGACTATAAGGACGGTGTCATCCGGCGGCGGGATGAACTCTCCGACAAGGGAGGCACCATGCGACTGGGGGCCTATCCCTGCCGGCTCAAACCGAACAGCCGGGCCTTTCAGGCCTACCAGCGGGAAGAGATCTTTGAGCGCCACCGCCATCGTTATGAATTCAATATAGAATTCCAGGGCCCGCTGGAAGGCCAGGGGATGATTTTCAGCGGGATTTCGCCTGACGGCGCACTGGTGGAAATCATTGAATTACCGGACCATCCCTGGTTTTTGGGTTGCCAGTTTCACCCGGAGTTCAAATCCCGCCCCATGGAACCCCATCCCCTCTTCCGGGAATTTATCCGGGCCTCCCTGGAAAACGCCAAACAAAAAGCGGCCGCGGGGCAGCCTTGAAAGAAGTACAGGTGGGTAAATTGATCCTGGGGGCGGCCCACCCTTTAGTGCTGATAGCCGGTCCCTGCGTGATTGAAGATGAATCCACCACCGTAGCCATTGCCCGGGAGTTGGTGGATATCACCCAACGCCTCCAAGTGCCCTTTATTTTCAAGGCCTCCTACGACAAAGCCAACCGGACCTCACCGGCCAGTTATCGCGGTCCCGGTTTGGAAAAGGGCTTGGACTTGCTGGATTTTATCCGTAACCGCTTCCAGGTTCCGGTGCTATCCGATGTCCATCAGGTGACTGAAATCGAACCGGCTTCCAAGGTACTGGATATAATACAGATTCCGGCATTTCTCTGCCGTCAGACCGACCTGCTCACGGCCGCCGCCCGGACCGGGTTGGCGGTCAATATCAAGAAAGGTCAGTTTTTGTCTCCCCATGATATACGGTATGCCGTGGAAAAGGTTGTCGCCGCCGGCAACGAAAATATTCTGTTGACCGAACGGGGGACCACTTTCGGCTATAACAACCTGGTGGTGGACTTTCGGGCCATTCCCCTTATGGGGCACTTGGGTTACCCGGTTATTTTTGATGCCACTCACAGCGTCCAGTTGCCCGGCGGGGGGGGGTCGGTTTCCGGGGGAAATCGGGAATTCGTGCCCGTTTTAGCCAAAGCAGCGGTGGCGGCCGGGGCCAACGGTCTTTTCCTGGAAGTTCATTTCGATCCGGATAAGGCCCTCTGCGATGGACCCAATTCCTGGCCCTTGGATCAGTTGGAGTCGCTGTTGCGCTCCCTTTTAGCCATCCATCAGGCCCTCTCGGGAGTCTGCTGACTTCTTTTTTCAATGATTATTCCGAGGAATCCTTGACCGCTGCCAAAAATGATTTTCGACGAAAGGCCCGCGGGGTGGCGGTACTCCTGCTGGACGTGGACGGCGTTTTAACCGACGGACGCATTCAGTTGGATGAACGCGGGAAGGAAAGGAAAATTTTTCACGTTCATGACGGCCAGGGAATCCGCTGGTTGCTAAAGGCCGGAATAGAGGTGGGGATCATTTCCGGGCGCTCCTCCGGGTCCGTCCTGGCCCGGGCCGGAGAACTCGGAATTTCCTTGCTTTTCCAGGATATTCAGGATAAGTGGGCTGTGGTCCAAGGCTTGCTGAGGAATAAAGGCTGGAACCTGAAACAGGTGGCCTACATGGGGGATGATCTAGCCGATCTCCCGCTCCTGCAACGAGTGGGGTTGTCGATCGGAGTCCCGAACGGACATCCCTTGACCCATCGATCCGTGGGTTATGTGACCCGAAAATCTGGCGGTTGGGGCGCGGTTCGAGAGGTGGCCGAGGAAATCCTGAAGTCCCAGAGTAAATGGAAAGAGATAGTGAACGGGTACGCCCTGGACCTTGAGGAGTAGCCTCCCGGGAATTGTCTCATTGACCTATCAACGGCATTGTGAGTATAATAACTGAATGAAGAAAGTTAAAAATCTGCTGATGATCGGGATCCTGTGCGTGGTCGCTTTTTGGATCGGCCTGTACGCCTTCAGGACTCAGAAACCCACCATCGTTCCATCCCAAAAACCGGTCACCGGGCAAACACCCGGTAATGTGGGTTTAAAAGAAATCAATTTCTCACAAGTCAAGGACGGGGTTAAACTCTGGGAGTTGAAGGCCGAGGAGGTGGAGTACCAGAAGGACAAGAATCTGGTTTCCTTTAAGAAGGTAACCATCCTCTATTTCCCCAAAGAGGATAAACCCATCTCCTTGGTGGGGAACCGGGGCTATTTAGATACCCAGACCAAAAATATTTATATGGAAGGCGAAGTCGTCATTTTATCAGAGAGGGGCTATGAGTTGAAAGCTCCGACCCTTTATTACCGGGACGAAACAAGGGAGGTGTGCACCGACGGGGTGGTGACGTTCAAGGGCCCGGAAATAATGGTGGAAGGCCGGGGGGCTATTATGCAACTGGATTCCCAAAGACTGTTTATCAAAAACAAGGCCAGGACCACTTTTTATCAGGAATTTTTTAAGGGGCCGAACCGCGGATAAAGGCCAATTCCGTGGGGAGCCTTTAATTCATAAGCCCGACATCCGGGTTGGGTCAGGGAGGATCGATGATTAAGACAGGCAAAATAGTGATGTCGGCCCTATTGGCGGGAATGCTGGGACTTTCCTTTTTTCATTCCCCGGCCTGGGGGGCCGGGGAAAAGCCCGTCGGCGGCAGTAAGAATCCCATCGTGGTGACCTCCGACACCCTGGACGCCGATAATAAAGCCAAGATCGCTACCTTTTCCGGGTCCGTAGTGGCCAAACAGCTCCAGGAAAAGGAAACGCTTTATATCTACTGTGACAAACTGACTGTCTATTATACCGGCGACACGGAAAAAAAGCCCGGGCTGAGCCAGGCCCCCAAACCCGAAAAAAAGGAAGGCTTGTCGCAACAGAGCAAGATCGATAAGATAATCGCCACCGGCCACGTAAAGATCGTCCAGGGAGAAGATGTGGCTACGGGGGAAAACGCTACTTTCTTCAACGACGAACAAAAAATAGTGTTGACGGGGAATCCCAAGGTCTGGCAGGGGAAAAATTTGGTTAAGGGCGAGGAAATCACGGTCTGGATCAGGGAAAACCGCAGCCAGGTCACCAGTAAAGGAGCCAATCGGGTTCAGGCGGTCATTCACCAAGAGGAAAAAAAGTAGTTCTTCCCATGAAACAACTCTCTGTCCAGGAACTGGTCAAGTTCTATCACCGGAAGGCCGTGGTGAATCGGGTTTCTCTGCAATTGAGCCAGGGTGAGATCGTGGGGCTGCTGGGGCCCAACGGGGCCGGGAAAACTACCACCTTTTACATGATCGTCGGGTTAACCCGTCCCAATCAAGGGCGGATCTTGTTCGACGGGGAGGACATTCGCGAATTGCCGATGTACCAAAGGGCGCGGAAAGGCATTAATTACCTGCCCCAGGAGCCGTCGGTCTTTACCAAACTAACGGTGGCCGAGAATATCATGGCCATCCTGGAAACCCTGGACTTATCTTCTCCCGAGAGGGAAGGGCGCTTGGAGTCATTGCTCAAAGAATTGAAGCTCAGTCATTTGGCCCGGAATAAGGCCTATTCCCTGTCCGGAGGCGAACGGCGCCGGGTGGAAATAACCCGGGCCTTGGTCACGGCGCCTCAAATTATGCTGTTGGATGAACCCTTTGCCGGTATCGATCCCTTGGCGGTCAATGATATTCAAAACATCATCCGCCAGTTGAAGGAAAAAAACATCGGGATCCTCATTTCCGATCACAACGTCCGGGAAACCTTGTCGGTTTGCGATCGGGCCTACATTCTGAATGAGGGGGTCATTTTGGAGGAGGGGAGTCCGGAGGAATTGGCCGAAAGCGAATTAGCCAAGAAGATTTACCTTGGCGAGAAATTCAGGTTGAATTAATGGGTCTGGAAATTAGACAACAGCTCAAGCTTTCCCAGCAGTTGATTATGACGCCCCAGCTTCAACAGGCGATCAAATTGCTGCAGCTTTCCCGGTTGGAGTTGCTGGAAACCTTGACTCAGGAAATCGAAGCCAACCCGGTGTTGGAAGATTTGAATGTCGAGGAACCGGAGTATCTGCCGGGGGAAAAGGAAGGTCAGGAAGCCTTACCCGAGGTGGAAGCTCCGACCGGTGAGGTGGACCTCTCCGAAGGGGCCTTAGGTGCCTTGCAGGATTTGGACTGGGATAACTATCTGAATGAATACAGCGCCCCCCACCAAGATGAGGGGACCGAAGACCGCGAACTCCCCTCCTATGAAAATATTCTTACCCGCAAGGTTTCCCTGGCCGAACATTTAATTTGGCAATTATCCTTATCCGTTTTTTCTCCCGCCGAACAAAAGATGGGGACCGAAATCATCGGCAATCTCGATCGGAACGGCTACCTGTCCGCTTCGCTCGAAGAAATCGCCGTCGCGACCCAGGAGACCCCGGAAGCGGTTGAAAAAGTCTTGCTGGCCATCCAAGAATTTGATCCGCTGGGGGTGGCCGCGCGGGATTTGAAGGAATGCCTGCTGATTCAAATCCGACATCTGGGGGACCGGGTGCCCTGGGTGGAAGAAATAATTCAAAACCATATTCATCTCTTAGAAACAAAAAATTACCCCGCCCTGGCCAAGATCCTGCAGGCCCCCCTGGAAGAAATCTATCAGGCCGTCCGGATTATTCTGCAATTAAATCCCAAACCGGGACGGGCCTTCAGTACCGAAGAGCCGCAGTATATCAGTCCGGACATTTTTATCTATAAGGTGGGCGACGAATATATCATCGTCCTGAACGATGATGGCCTGCCCCGCTTACGGATCAACTCCTTTTACCGCAAGGCGTTAAATGACAAAGAACAGATGCCGGAAGGGGCCAGGGAATATATTCAGGAAAAGCTGCGCTCGGCCCTCTGGTTGATCAAAAGTATTCAACAGCGGCAGCGAACCATTTACCGGGTGACCGAGAGCATTTTTAAAATTCAAAGGGGGTTTTTAGATCACGGCCTTTCCGGCTTGAAGCCCCTGATTTTGCGGGATGTGGCCGAAGATGTGGAAATGCACGAGTCGACCGTCAGCCGGGTGACGACCAACAAGTATGTGCATACCCCGCGAGGTATTTTTGAACTCAAGTTTTTCTTTAATGGCTCGCTGCCCGGACCGGACGGGGAGGGTGTGGCTGCGGAAAGCGTCAAGGAAAAAATTCGGCAGTTCGTCGCCCGGGAGGACCACCGTCGACCATTAAGCGATCAGGAAATTACCGAGATGCTCCGACGGGAAAAAATCCATATCGCTCGGCGAACGGTGGCCAAGTATCGAGAAATTCTTGGTATCTTACCTTCCAGCAAAAGAAAACACCCGGATTTTGGCCCGGGCGGAATCAATGAAAAAAACAAAGTGCCGGATCATTCTCCAGAGGAAGATTCCATCATTCAAACAGAGGAGGGACTATGAAAATTTCCGTAACTTTTCGGAATCTCGATCCGTCGGATCATTTGAAAAATTATGCCGAGACCCGGTTGAACCGGTTGAAAAAAATAATGGAAGAACCGATTGAAGTTCATGTGGTACTCTCCGTTCAAAAATTTCGACACCTGGCCGATATTTCCATAAACGCCAACGGGATCAAAATCAAAGCCCAGGAGGAGACCGGAGACCTTTATGCGGCCATAGATATGGTCATGGATAAAATTGAAAAGCAGATCAAGCGCCAGCGGGAAAAGCTGAAAGACCATAATCCCGAAAACTGGTCAAAGTCCGGCGATAAGGAGATGGAGTTCCCTGAAGAAGAAGAAACACCGGCCCTGACCCCGGAAGTGATCCGGACGGAAAGAATATTTGCCAAGCCTATGGATGTGGAAGAGGCTTCCCTGCAGCTAAAACTATCCAGCAGTGAGTTCCTGGTCTTTACCAATTCCAAATCCCGAGTCATCAACGTCCTTTATAAACGGAAAGACGGCAATTTCGGGCTGATCGAGCCTACCAATTAAATAAATGAAAATTAGTGATTTTCTAAACCCGGAACTCATCATTCCCGAACTCGCCGCCCGGACCAAGGAAGAGGTTTTAATGGAATTGGCCGATCGGATTGCTCGGAATTTCTCCGGAGTGTCGGCGGAGAAATTACTCCAAATTCTCAAGGATCGGGAAAAGTTGGGGAGCACCGGCATTGGCGACGGTTTTGCGATCCCCCATGGTAAGTCCAAGTCTATTAATCAAATGATCATCTGTTTTGGACGATCCCGGGCGGGGATTCCTTTCGACTCCATGGATGGAAAACCGGCGCATTATTTTTTTGTATTGATCGCCCCTGAAAATTCCGCCGGAGACCATCTTAAGGCCCTGGCCAAGATTTCCCGTTTCTTAAAAAACAGCCTTTTCAAGGAAAGCTTGGCCAACGCGAATGGCCAGAAAGAATTGCAAAAATTGATTCAGGACCAGGATGACCTGACCCTTTAGATTCTTACATCCATTGTTCTGAGAATCTGTCTCTAATAATGGATGTAAGAATCTAAAAATATTTCAAATATTTTTGGCTAGATCTTTCTTCGCCCCGGGCGGGAAGAGGATATCGCCACAACGGCATGGCCCTCAAACCCACGAAAAATATCCGTTTGGTTATTATCAGCGGCCTTTCCGGGTCCGGCAAGAGTACCGCCCTTAAGGCCTTCGAAGATATCGGTTTTTTTTGCATCGACAACCTCCCCGTCACTTTGCTGCCGCGTTTCCTGGATTTGAAAGACGAAATCTCCAAGGAGGTTTTTAAAATCGCCCTGGTCATGGATCTGCGGGGCAAGGATTTCCTGACCAAATTTCCCAAGATCTATCAGGAAATCAAACGCAAGGGCTACCTGATCGAAATACTGTTCTTATACGCGGAAAACGAAGTCCTGGCCCGACGATTCAGCCAAACCCGTCGTCACCATCCTTTGGGCGATGGCAAAACTTTATCCGGAAACATCCAATTGGAACGCCGGAAAATGGCCCCCATCCAAAAGTTGGCCACCTACCGGCTGGATACCTCCAATTTGAATGTGCACCAGTTGCGGGAGGAGATCCTGCGTTTGTTTTCTCGGGTGGCGTCCCCTCCCCCCATGGTCGTTCATTTGGTTTCTTTCGGCTACAAATACGGGTTGCCTTACGACGCCGATATAGTAATGGATGTTCGGTTTTTACCCAATCCTTTCTTTGTCTCCGAGTTAAAGGATTTGGATGGAAATCAAAAATCGGTGGCCGATTACATCATGAAATGGAAAGAAACCACGACCTTCCTGAGGGATTTTTATAAACTGATTTCTTTCCTGATCCCGGAATATCAAAAGGAAGGGAAATCCAATCTGACCATTGCCGTGGGTTGTACCGGCGGGCGCCATCGCTCGGTGGCCATCGTCAATGCCTTGGCGGTTTTTTTGAGGAAGCGGGATTTGATGGTCAATACCAAGCACCGGGACATCCAAATGGGGTGAGGGTTTATTTCGTTGATTTGGCTCTTTTGGTTTCTTTGGTTTTCAAAACGAAACCAACGAAATAAACCAAATCAACCACATCAACGGTTAATCGGTTTTTGGCGAGGTTATTAGATATGATTGGTATCATTGTGGTAGGTCATTGCAAATTAAGCGAAGAATTGGTCAGGGCCGCTGAATTCATAACCGGGAAGATCAAAGGCGTACAAGCCGTGTCCCTGGACCCCAACGCGAAAGTGGACCTGCTGCGCCGCGAGGTAGCCTCGGCCATTGAGCAGGTGGACTCCGGTGACGGCATCCTGATCCTGGCCGATATGTTCGGCGGGACCCCTTCCAATATCAGTCTTTCCTTCTTGGAAGAAGGTAAGGTGGAGGTGGTGACCGGTGTCAACCTCCCTATGCTGATTCATCTCGCCACCCAGCGAGGCGGAAAATCCCTGAATCAACTGGCCGAAGAAGTACGGACCTCCGGAAAGCGAAGCATTTCCCTGGCCGGGGAAATACTAAGAAAAGAAGTGGCCTGACTCTCCGGAGAGGATCGGCCCGGCCTTTTATCCCTTTGAACATCGTTCCCTCGGATTTTCTGGTTATTGAAGCGGCGCGGAAAAAAGACCTGGAGGCCGTTTGGGCCATCGAGCAGGCTTCCTTCCACCATCCGTGGACCCGGGCCATGTTCCAGGAAGAGCTGGCCAAGTACCCGGCCAGCCTCTTCGTCCTTAAGGAAATGCCGGGGGAAAGGGTGCTGGGATATAGTTGTTTTTGGACCCTGTCCGGGGAATTGCAATTGGTGAATATTGCGGTTCACCCGGACCTGCGGGGTAAAGGCCTGGGACGAAAGCTGCTGAATCATCTCCTTCAGGAAGCTGAAAGCCGAGAAGCCGAAAAAATATTTTTAGAAGTCCGCCCTTCCAACCAGGCGGCCATTGGACTTTACGAAAGGTTGGGATTTAAGGTGCTGTACCACCGGCCCCGATATTATGCCCCGGAAGGAGAGGATGCCTGGGTCATGGTCTGGGAGACCCCCACCGGAAGATAACTTGGGAGAAACGGAATGTTAATCAATTTGGGAAATGCCGACAGGCTGGAGTTCAGTGATGCCGAGCAGGCCCGGGACCACTTTTACGACCGAGGCTGGACCGACGGCCTCCCGATCATCCCGCCGACCGAGGAAAAAGTAAGGGCTTTTCTGGCGGCGGCCCAACTGCCGTCAACGGAAATCTTGGGATCCATTCCGGAACGAAACCGGGTCTTCACGGCGGAAAAGGCGGCCATCAATGCCGTCATGGCCGGGTGCCTCCCGGAATATTTTCCGGTGGTGGTGGCGGCGGTGCGGGCTATGAGCCACCCCGATTTCGGTTTGCACGGTGTAACGGCCACCACGGCCGGGACCGCCATTTTAATGATCGTCAACGGACCGATCATCCGGGAGATCGGATTGAACAGCGGCCAAAATGTTTTCGGGCCGGGCCATCGGGCCAACGCCACCATCGGCCGGGCGATCCGTCTGATCCTGTTTAATCTGGGGGGGAGAGAATTCGATCGAGGTACCTTGGGGAACCCGGGAAAATACACCTATTGTATCGCCGAAGAGGAAGACAGCCGTTGGGAGCCGTTGCAAGTGACCCGGGGTTTTCCCCGGGAGAGCGCCACGGTGACGGTTTTCGCGGCGGAAGGACCCAACCAGGTTCAGAATCACGGGGCCTTGAAACCGGAAAACATCTTGCTGACCATGGCCGACCGCATGCGCAGCCTGGGCAGCTTTAATATGTTGGGGGATACGGAAGGGGTGGTGGTCCTCTGCCGGGAACATTACCAGACGCTGATTGAGGGCGGGTGGCAGAAAGATCGGGTCCGGCAGTTTCTTTATGAACGAGCCTGCCGACCCCTGGCCGATCTTAAACGGGGCGGCCTGATTGAAGCGCCGCTAGTCCCGGCGGATGAAACCACTATGATCAGGGCGGTATCCTCCCCGAACCATATTTTGTTGATTATGGCCGGCGGAGTAGCCGGGAGGTTTTCGGCCTTTATCCCGGGCTGGGGCGGGAGGCACATGTCCAAGGCGGTGACCTGGCCGATTGAAGCCGGCACCTGTTCGGGCGGGGGTTGAACCCGCTCCCTGGCCCAGTTGGGGCCGGCGACCTGAAAAGAAAAAATTCGAAACCCGAAATTCGAAATCCGACTGTGAACCTGTCAGAATCAAATTCTATTGGAATAATAGGTGAGGGACCCCATGTCTTATATTGTACTGGATCCGACCGACGGACCCATAAAAACCAGTTTTACCCTGGCCCCGCGACCGGAAAAACTTAAGGGAGTGACCCTGGGGGTCATTGACAACGGCAAAAAAAATTCCGATTACCTCTTGAAGGGGATACTGGAAAAATTGCTGGCCCGGGAGGGATTGGCCGGTCACCGCTACGTTCGTAAGCCATCCGTATCCCACGGCCTCCCGGCCGATCAAGCCCAAATACTGGCTGAGCAATGCCAGGTGGTTATTGCCGGGGTCGGGGACTGAGGCTCCTGCAGCTCGGGCAGTGTGCTCGATGGCATCATCATGGAGAAGCTGGGTCGACCCACGGCGGTGATTTGTACCGAACCCTTCCTGTCCTCCGGCAAGGCCATGGCCCTGGCCCATGGTTTCCCGGATTATCCTTTTGTCCTGATCCCTCATCCCATCAATGCCACCGCGAATGCGGTGCTGGACCAATGGGTGGAAAAATGTCTGGGGGAAGTAACCAAGTTGTTGGTGGAGTAAGCTGAAATAGGGATTACTTTGTCGTCACGCCTAAGTGACTCCTCGCAATGACGACTCGAGAGCATTTGCGGAGGTTATTTTGGAAAACATTGATAAAAAAATAAACCGTCGGCAATTTATCAAGGCGGGTGTTTGCGGAGGGGCCGCCGCAGCCCTGGGGCTCACCGGATTAAACGAAATTGCCGAGGGCGTTTCGATGACCTCGGCTGAAAAAGCCGTCCCGGTTTACCGGACCTTGGGCCGCACCGGCCTGAAAATCACGGTGGTCAGCTTCGGGGCCATGCTGACGCCGGAGCCGGAAGTCATCCGGGCCGGCCTGGACCAGGGCATCAACTACATCGATACGGCCCGACGTTACATGAACGGTAAGAACGAGGGGATCGTGGCCCAGGCCATCAAGGGGCGGCGAGACAAAATCTATCTGGCCACCAAAGCCCGACCCACCTCGGATACCCAAAAAGAAATCTTTCGGGACGTGGAGGAGAGCCTTACCGAGCTCCAGACGGATTACCTCGATGTCCTCCAGCTCCATAGCCTCAAAAGTAAAGAGCGGGCCTTCCTTCCGGAAGTGCGGGAGGCCCTGGTCCAATTGCGGAAGCAGGGCAAGGTCCGGTTTTTCGGGGTGACTACCCACACCAACCAAGCCGAAGTCGTCAATGCCCTGGCCGACGACCCGGACCGCTTCTTCGACGTGGCCCTGGTGGGCTACAATTTTAAAAGTCCCCCGGAAATCAAGCAAGCCATCGCCCGGGCCTCCCAGGCCGGGATCGGCATCGTGGCCATGAAGACCCAGGCCGGAGGGTATCAGACCTCGGCCCTGGGGCCGGTCAGCCCACACCAGGCCGCTTTGAAGTGGGCCTTGCAGGATACCCACATAACGGCGGCCATCCCGGGGATGAAGGATCTCGCGCATCTCCGGGAGGATCTGGCCGTCATGGGGATGGCCCTGACCCGAGCGGATGAACAGATCCTGAAAAGGTATGGTCAGGCCATCAGTCCTTATTACTGTCAGTTCTGCGGAAGCTGCGAGGGATTCTGTTCTCGCGGAGTGGCCATCAGCGACATCAACCGTTCCCTGATGTACGCCGAAGCCTACGACAGTCTAGACTTGGCCATGGATACCTATCGGGAAATCCCCCCTCAGGCCTCCTTGAAGTCCTGTCTGGATTGTTCGGAATGTACGGCTTCCTGTGTAAACGGGATCGATATCCCGGCCAAGCTGGAGCGGGCCAAACGGGTATTTGCCTAGCGCTCTGAAACCAATCGGAAGAACAACCGGACACCATGAAGAAAATCCGAGGAATAATACAGGTACTCTTTTTTTGTCTGATAGGGATCGGGCTGTTGCCGGAGGCGAAAGCCGACACGCGGCTACTGCCGCTTTCCGGATTATTGCCCGGGTGGGCACTGGCAGGCCCAATCAAAAAATACACCGGGGAAGACCTCTTCGAATATATCAACGGGGAGGCCGAGCTCTATCTCCAGTTCGGCTTTAAGATTCTGACCGCCGGCCTTTACTTAAAAGACGGCAATGAAAAACTGGGTATTGCCGCCGATGTCTACGAGATGGGTTCAGACCTGGAAGCCTTCGGGATTTACGCCAACTATCGTAAGCCGACGGCCGAACCGGTAAAGGCGGGTATCGAGGGTTTTGTCAGCCCGTCGCAATTGATGTTTTACCAGGGCCGGTACTTTGTTCAGCTCAATGCTTCCGGTGCTGCCACTCAAGACCAGGCGGTTTTTCTGAACCTGGCCGGTTTGATATCCAGGAATCTGCCGACTTCATCCAAAAGCCCTCCGGAATTAACATTACTCGGGATTTCCGCCCTGATCCCCAAAACCGAAAAATATATCCCCCAGAGCGTCCTGGGGTATCCCTTTTTCAAGAAAGGGTTAACCGCCCAGGCCCTCCTTGACGGCCGTCCGGTCCGGATCTTTGTTCTCCTGGAGGAATCGATCGCGGAAGCCCGCCAGACGATACAGGCCTACGAACAGGCCCTTAAAGAAAA
This sequence comes from uncultured delta proteobacterium, assembly GCA_963743305.1. Classification (GTDB taxonomy): domain Bacteria; phylum Desulfobacterota; class RBG-13-43-22; order RBG-13-43-22; family RBG-13-43-22; genus CAVQSS01. The sequence continues at coordinate 187,732 of CAVUPH010000006.1, read as the reverse complement.
GGGGGGCGCCCTGAAAAGGGAACCGGAATCCTCCGGTGAAATTCTTTGCGCCCGGGACCCCCTTTATGGCGGTGTATGCCTGCAATCTTCCGGGAAATACGTTCTGGGGGTAGTTGATTTGCAGGATCTCGCCCAAGGACCCCCGCTAATCCAGCAGCTTCGAGATCGTACCCGCTAATATATTATCCCAGATAAAGAAGGTTAAGGAATGGCTTTAATCGGCGCACGAGATCTGTGCTGGGGATTCTCAAAGCCCCCGCTGCTTGAAAATATCACCTTTCAGATCGAAAAAGGGGAGCGTATCTGTCTTTTGGGTCGCAACGGGGAAGGAAAGTCTACCCTGCTCAAGCTTTTGAACGGAGTAATCCTTCCGGACAGTGGGGAAGTATGGCGTCAGCAAGGCCTCACCGTTTCTGCCCTGGACCAGGTTGTCCCCCGGGAATTCGAGGGAACGATCTTCGAGGTGGTGGCCGGCGGCCTGGGTCCGAAAGGGCCGGGCCTGTCCGAATACCACCGTATCGGCCTAAGACCTGAATCCGGGGGAATCCCGGGCGTTCCTGAAAGCTGGGATGAACCGGCCGACCTCTCGGGGTCCGAGGATTGGGTAGCTCTTTCTCAACGGATCGAGACTATTTTGTCCAGGACCCATCTTCCCCCTGAAGCCCAATTCGCCGACCTTTCCGCGGGGATGAAACGCCGCGCGCTTTTCGCCCGGGCCCTGGCCCTGGAGCCGGACATTCTGCTGCTGGATGAGCCCACCAACCATCTGGATATCGAGACCATCTTATGGTTGGAGGGCTTTATCCTGCGCTATGTGAAGACCCTGCTCTTTGTGACCCATGACCGGGCTTTTCTGAAAAAAATAGCCACCCGGGTGTTGGAACTGGATCGAGGTCGCCTGTTCTCCTATGACTGTGACTATGGGACTTATCTCGAACGTAGACAGGCGGTCTTGCAAGCCGAAGAAAACCAAAATGACCAGTTCGACAAAAAACTTTCCCAGGAGGAGGCCTGGATCAGACAGGGTGTCAAGGCCCGGCGAACCAGAAACGAGGGGCGGGTCCAGGCCTTGTTGCGGATGCGCGAAGCCCTCCGGGCCCGCCGCGGGAAAATAGGCAATGTCAAACTGCGGCTTCAGGAAGCGGAAAAGACCGGAAAACTGGTTATCGAGGCCAACCGGGTGAGCTTTGCCTATGGGAAAAGCCCCGTGGTCCGGGATTTTTCCACCCTGATCATGCGCGGGGACAAGGTGGGAATTATCGGGCCCAATGGGGCGGGCAAGACCACCCTGCTGAATATCCTTTTGAAAAACCTGGCCCCCCAGTCCGGGAGCGTTCGCCACGGCACTCACCTGCAGATCGCCTATTTCGACCAGCTCAGGATCCCGCTCGATGAACAAAAGACGGTCTTGGAAAATATCGGTCAGGAGAATGACTTTGTCCTGCTGAACGGGCAGCAGCGCCACGTGATCGGCTATCTAAGGGATTTTCTCTTTTCTGCGGAGAAAATCCGCACGCCGGTACAGGTCCTTTCCGGGGGAGAAAAAAACAGGCTCCTGCTGGCCAAGCTTTTTACCCAGCCGGCCAATGTACTGGTGCTGGACGAACCGACCAACGACCTGGATGCCGAAACCCTGGAACTGTTGGAGGAGCTGCTCTTCGACTTTCAAGGGACCCTTTTGCTGGTAAGTCATGATCGGACCTTTTTAAATCAAGTGGTTACCAGCACCCTCGTTTTCGAAGAAAATGGGCGGGTCAGCGAATATGCCGGCGGATACGACGACTGGCTGCTTCAAAGGCCGGAGCCGAAAGAGGCGCCCCGTTCCGGGAAGAAAGGCCGGGGGAAAATCGGCTCAAAAGCCTAAACCGCTGAAACCCTGGAAACTGGGATTCAACGAAAAGCGGGAGTTTGAAGGACTGCCTCAACGCATCAGCGTCCTGGAATCGGAGCAGCAAAGACTCTATGGGGCCAGCGCCGACCCTTTGTTTTACAAAAAGGGGAAGGAAGAGGCTTTAAAGATTAAGACCCGGTTGGCCGAAGTGGAGCGTGATATCGAACAGGCTTACCTTCGCTGGGAGGAGCTGGATAAAAAGACCAACCTCGAAGGCGGCTGATCTGCGAGGCCGGCTCAGTTTCGGTGCATTGGCGGCGTTCAGGGAGGATGAAACCGAGGGAGTTTTAAGGGATCACCTCGGCCAGGTCGATAGCCAACGCTTTCTTGACGATTTTCTCAATAGGGTCGTGAAGGTTTTGGCGGAACGTCCCGAGTCGGCTTGTTTGGGATTTGGGAAGATGGGTTGATGAAATACCAAAAGGAGATTTTGGGCAGGAACTATGAGGAAAACGATTCGAGAACTCTCCACGCTGCTGTTTTTGGGTGGGATTTTTTTTATCTCCGGCGGAGCTTTTCCCCAAGAAGCCGCGGGAGGTTTGGGCTTAGGGCTTCAAGAAGTTGGATTTTTTACCGGATATGGGAAGGGGGATTTAGAAAGGCAAAAAACCTTAGAGTTTATCCCCTTAGGCGTTCGTTTTGGTTTTGACCTCAGACCCTTGGGCAAGAAGTTGGGATGGGAACCCAAGGGTTTGCTGGAGTTGGTGTGTGAGCCCCATTTCGGTTACAATCTCCAACCTAATGATACTATGGAGTTCGGTTTGGCCTTCTTCCTCAAGTATGGGTTCCCGCTTACTGAGAAGCTTTATCCTTTCATTGAAGTGGGAACCGGGCCTTACTACATGACCTGGTCTACGGATAGCCAATCCACCCAGTTTAATTTCGACAGTCAAGGCGGTCTCGGCCTCCTCTATTTTCTAGGAAGTCATTGGGTGGTCAACACCTCCTTTCGATATCGCCATGTTTCCAACGCGGATATTAAGAAACCCAATGGAGGCATTCAGAGTCTGGTTTATCTAATCGGATTTTCGTATTATTACTGATCGGGAAAAATTAAGGTTGTTCGCCCTTTTGGGTGGGTGGCTACAAGATAGGGTAGATTAACCTGAAATCCGGCTTCCGTGGCCGTGGAGTCTCGGCGAAAGGGTTTTCCATATTGCTTTTTAGGTTCTAACCCGGCCCTCTTACTTTCAAATTTTCCAGGAGGCAGGGCCAGCCGAGAAGACATCAAAATACTCGGAGTATGGGCCTGCTTTAAATAAAATTAGTAAGTTAGGCCCGAATTCGAAGTCCGGAGCACCTTTGGAAAACCCTTTCGCCGAGACCCCACAGCCATACCCGATCTAGGGGATGCCCACCTAAAAGGGCGAAGCGTCAAAATTAATAAAGTGAAGGAAAAATTGAAAGGAAGCCCATGCAGGTCAAGGCCAACGGAATTTTATTGAATTATGAAGTAACCGGTAAGGAAGGGGCGCCGGTGGTGGTGCTCAGCCATTCCCTCGGGTCCGGCTTGGTTATGTGGGAGCCGCAACGGCCGGCGCTGGAGTCTCATTTCCAGGTCTTACGCTATGATACCCGCGGACACGGGGGGAGCGAGGCGGTGGCCGGGCCGTATACCTTTGAGCTATTGGCCGAAGATGTGGTCAGGCTTCTGGACGAACTGGGCCTGGCCAAGATCCATTTTGTTGGATTGTCCATGGGGGGGATGATCGGGCAGGCCCTGGGGTTATATTACCCGGACAGACTGGTGAGCCTCACCTTATGTGACACAGCGGCCGCCAATCCACCCGGTTCCAGGGATATCTGGCAGGAACGGATCGAACTGGTTCGGAAAGAGGGGTTGGCTCCCTTACTGGAACCGACCCTCGAACGGTGGTTTACTCCGGACTTTGTCAGGCAAGGCCCGCCCATTCTGGAAAAAATACGCTGTCAATTCCTGAAAACATCGATCAACGGCTACGTAGGCTGCAGCCAGGCGATCAGGGAGCTGGACTATTTGGAGAAACTCGGGCAGATCAAAATCCCCACGCTGATTGTGGTCGGTGAGGACGATTCGGGGACGCCGGTCAGTGCCGCCCGGGCCATTCAAGAGCATCTGGTTGATTCGAAGCTGGTAATTTTGCCGGGCGCCCGCCACCTCTCCAACGTAGAGCAGGCCAAGGGCTTCAACCAGGCGGTGCTGGAGTTTTTATTATAAAATATTTTCAGGCTTGGGGTGCCCGTCGCGGGCAGGGGGATTAATAGACCATTACATTCTGAGCCTCTAAAAAGGCGTCCACCAGGGTGGCGCCGGCTACAATCTTAGCGGCGGGTATCAGGTCCTCGGGGAGGATTTGCCGGGCCTTGATGCAGGGTTCGCAGACATAGATGATCCCGCCGCCCTCCAGATACAAATCGATCAGTTCCTGCAACGGCGGGAAACCGGCCGCGTGGACGTGGCGGGCGTAATTCTTCATGCCCAAATAGACGCCCGTCATCTGAAGAATAATAATCGGTTCGGAATCCATCGCCAAGGCGGTGTTCCCCAGGACGAAGGGGATCGTGGCCTTTTCCGGGCTCTCTTCCGCAGCCGTTACCACAAAAACCAGTTTTTTATTTTGCTCGCTCATGAGAGTACCTCCTTTAGTAAGGCAACTATAGAATGCTATTTTCCTATATTAATCGGCTTTCCTGGGTTTGTAAATGGGCGGGTACAATCCGGGTAGATTAACCTGGAATTGGGCCTCCGTGGCCGTCGGGTATCGGCGAAAGGGTTTTCCTCCCGCCTTGGCGGGCCTTTTTTGGTTCACCGTCTCACTCTTGACCCCGCCAAATCCCTCCTTTCATGAGGGGAACCCTTCCGGAAAAATATTCGAGCCTGCTCCTGATAAAATAAGTATGAATGACGGCAAAGAATACCAGCGGGGGATACAAGGCGATGATAATTCGAAAGACATGGATAAGGGCACCTTCTCCGGGATAATGGGCGTAGAGGCTGAAAATTCCATAAAGCCCGAAAACTGTCGGCATCAGAGTCCCGATATACTTCCCGACCATCTTCAGCTCTTGATCCCTCCGGTTATGGTACCGAACCCCGAGATCGTCAAAAGTCCAGAGGGTGGATAACAGGAGGGAGATTACTATGGTGATACCCGCAGCGACCAGAAGTCTACCCGTCTGAAAATGACCGGGGGTAAAGGGAACAGAAGAGTTCGGAGAAGGGCCGGAGATTATTTGGATGACGGCCAACAGCTTGGTAGCAAAAATAAAGGCTATCCCGATACCTTGAAACGGCCGGAAAAGCCAATGCGTAAGGCGGCTGATAGTTAATCTCCCGGCGGGCTCGATCTGGACTAAAATCAGACTTTTCTTCTTAAGAACCGAGTTGTAGATGGGTTTTACCAGGTAGAGGGGGAGGCAGAGAAAAACGGCATAGCGGAAAAATCGAAGAATTACCCGGTAGACCACCCTCCAGCCGTCCGTAGAAGGGGGGTTCCCCCAAAAAAGCTGAAAAACAAGGGAGAAAGACAAGACGAGGATAACGGGAGCCAGGTCTTTGAACCATTGCCGGGCAGTTTCCCTTATCCCTGCTTTATCCATTGCCCACCTCAAAACCAGCCGAAAAGATTTGAAATATTTTTGGCTGTAATAAAAACCACTGAACAGATTTAAAGACAAATTCTCAGAATAATGGAATAAGCACCTAAGACCGGTCCCGCAAATAACCCGCAAAGCCGGCCAGGCTGTTTTGCATGAAGGTGCGCTCCCGCTGTTGGGCCTTTTCATCCAGCAATCGGAAATTTTTCAGACAGGGGTCCTGATCCAACAGCGCTGTGGCGGCCGCTTCCAGCGGATCGTCGGGGTGGGATTCCAGGGCCTGCCGGGTAGCATCCAGCCAGCGGTAGAGCTGCTGCCGGTATTCGCCCAGGATTTCCCGGCTATGGGGAAATGCGCCCAAATGAGCAAAAAAGATGGGCCGGTCTGCTAAAGCCAGCATTTGGTCGACACTGGCCACAGCCTGATCAAAAAAGAACCGGGGTGGGGTAGGGGGTCGGAGATAAGGCCCGTCTCGGAAAGGGAGATAGATCCCGGCCCCCTCACCGGCGAAAAGCCTTTCCTGATAAACGAAGCTCAAATGATGGGGCGCATGTCCCGGCGTTTCCAGGATGGTCAAACCCGGAAGGGAAAAATCCAGATGATCGATTAAGCGCTCTTCCGGGACCGGCTCTATGGACCCATAGGCCCAGGCCATCTCTTTCAGGGTTTTTACACTTCCTTCCCACAATTTACCGGGGTCCAGCAAATGCTTCCGGCCTTGGGCCTGGCAGACGGCCATGGCCAGGGGAAATTCAGCTAAGAAAGGCCCCAGGCCGCCGGCATGATCGATGTGAATGTGGGAGAGCAACACATAATCGATCTGTTCCAGCCCTCGGGCTTTCAGATCCTGAATGAGCCCCTGGATCGAGGATCTGGGGCCTACGTCCACCACGATAGTTGGTGGACCGGGTATAACCCAGGCCCCGATAAACCGTTCCAGCCCAGGGAACGGTTGGGGGAGTTCGATTAGAAAAGGGGAGTAATCGTTCATGGATTGTTTCATTCTTATATGCCCTTTAGTGCATTTTAAAAGATGAACATCGAACATCGAACGTCCAACATCGAATCAAGAAATAAAATCCCATTAAAGATTGATGGTTTTGCAAAAAATCGGAAAAACCGTAATAGCGACCCCGGACCTGATCCGGGGAAGCAATCTCCGTCTTGGCCAGTAGCTGATTATTGGGGATTGCTTCGTCGCTTCACTCCTCGCAATGACTGCCCTGGTGACTTTTTGCGAGGTCATCAAGATTCGATGTTGGATGTTGGACGTTCGATGTTCGACGTTCATCTTTTTCAATGACCCTTCTACAGTCGATCCGGAGCAATAAATCTGGCGCTTATGGTCCGCCTTCCCCGGCCTTCAGAATGCTTCGGGTGGTGACGTTGACCAAGGCCCAGATTACGTCTAACGGCAAATGGCGATCGATCGTCCGGTCAAAGGTAATGATCAGTTGGGCCGGGAATTCGTCGTCTTCCGCATAAAGAATATACTCCAAAGAAATTCGGGGGAGGGCGCGCAGTTCAAATGCCCCATCCCCTTGATGAGTGGCTATTCCCCCCAGGGTAAGTCCGGCCTGCAGAAATCCCCGCGGATCCCGGGCAAATTTTTTTTCCAAGGGTTCTTTGGAAAGGGCATGGGGCCCGCGGAAAAAAAGAGGCCCGCCGTTTAACGCTTTCTCGTTCACCTTTATTCCCGAAAGCGGGATTTCCCGGGTCCGGAGGAGGTAGATCAGCGAAACCAGCGCTTCCTGAAAACTCGGACTTCTTTCGGGAACCTTCTCCCACTGCAGTCGGCGGGTATCCGGTCGGCAAAGCAGGCGATCGTTCAAAAAGGGGAGGGCATAGCCGGTATCGGGGTCATGGGTTACCCAGGACCGCCGGCAGACGTCCTCGGGGGATTGGTGGTTCAATTCCTCCCAGTATTCCGGGGGAATTTTGTCGACTTCCCGGTAGAGGGAAGTGTCATTCGGGTCCAGAGGAGGCATCAGGATCTACAACTCAACGAACAGCGGGCAGGTTCCGGTAATAAAATTCGATATATTTAACCAATTCCCGCTTCAAGTCTTTTCTTTCCGTCACGGTGTGGATCCCGCGAATGCCGTAGAAAAAGTTCGGGTATTGAAAAATGAGACCGGAAAGGGCGCACAGGGAATCGGAGCGGATCAATTTTTCGTCCACTTCGAAGCCTCTGGATTTCATAACCCGGGGACCGGTGAAAATAACCAGGGCATTGGGCTCGGCAATGATCACGTCTCCCAGGGAAGCAAAGCTGGCGATGGCGCCGCCGGTGGAGGGATCGCCCAGGATGGAAATAAAGGGCAGGCCCTCCCGTTTCAGCCGTTGCAGGGAGGCGATGGTCTTTACCATCTGCATCAAAGCCAGGATTCCTTCATAGAGTCGGGCGCCGCCAGAGCAGCACAAAGTGATGAAGGGATATTTTTTTTCGATGGCTCGATCTACCGCCTGCCGGAATTTTTCCCCGAAGGCTACCCCCATCGATCCGCCGCTGAAATAAAAATCCGAGATGGCCAGGATCACCGAATGGCCGTAAAGAGTGGCCTCTCCCGTCACCAGGGATTCCAGAAAATGGGACCGTTTTTTCTGCTTATTCAAAAAATCCTGGTAATAAGGGGTCATGTCCTCCGGTTCCAGTAATTGGCTGACGTCCAGGTCCCGGTTGAGCTCAAAAAAACTCTCCTTATCCGTCAGGCACTGGATCCAGCCGCCGGCATCCAGGACGGTCCGCCGGCCGCAGTGCGGGCAGACCTGATGGTTCTCCAGGTATTCCTCCAGTTTGATCAATTGCCCGCAGCCGCTGGGCGGATTTTGCCCTCTTTCCCGGCCGCATTGAATATAGTCCTGTTGGGGTTCCAGGGCCTGTAAGTCGGCATACTGTTCGTTCACCTGAGTTAAGCCGTCAAAATTGACCACCTGGATATCCGGGGGAAGTTTATAAAAAAACTTTTTAAAGGGGCGTTCCAGTAATTTTTTTAATTCATGGACCTTGCCCTGATGCTTGGGAAGGCCGAAAGATAAGGCCCTTCTTTCCCGCTGCTCCAGCAGTTTATTGATTTTTATCCGGGAGAGCTCCTGAGTCGATTTCTGAAGGTAACGGCCGATGGAGGCGGCAAAACCCTCCAGGTCGGTAACCTCCTCGGGCACCGGAAGGATCTGGTCGATGACCCCTATCCGTTTTAGATCCTTGGCCGTCGGTTTGGATATTTCCAGGGCTTCCTGGATACGGCCGGCGTCCCGAAAGATTATGGAAGCCATGGATTCGGGCGGGGCGGTAGCGTATAGGGCGTCCTCCATTTGACCCCGGCGGTCCGTCATCTGCAGGGCCAGCGCGCCGCCGCTCCCGCCTTCTCCCAGGACTACTGAAATGGTGCGGATAGGTATGGTCAGGAATTCCCGGATCAGGTGACTGATGAAGTAGGCTTGAAAACGACGGGCCGAAGCCATGGAGATATCGGCGCCGTAGGTGTCGATCAAACAAAGAACGAAGAGATCGTTGGCATCCATGTACCGGGCCTGGTTCAACATGCCTAAAATTTGGGAATGTTCATCCGCCGAGAGCATTCCCAAATTCAATTTCCCGATGTTTTCCGATTTCCGCAGTTTTTCGAAGTTGGGCTTTTCCTGCCCGATGACCAGGATCCGTTTTCCGTTAAAACGACCTTCCCCGCAAACCAGCGATTCCCCGACGGGAGTAAAGTATTTAAAGTGATTAAACAGGACGCGGATAATATCCGCCGAACGGGGACGTCGGGGGTGTCGGGTGCGGCGCTTGAAAAGCTCGAGCAGGTCTGAGGGTTTCATTTGGATTTTGGACCTTTGTGCCTGTTGGGGTTTAGGGATCGCACGATCGAACTGAATGAGTCTACATAAAAAAGAAAGTTGAAGCAAGTCAAGCAGAAAGGGTCTGGAGAGTTTATGCCGCTTGTTGGGAAAAAGTGAAAAAACTCCTTGCCAAATCTATTGATTTTGGTAAAATATTCTATTTTTGACTTATGGTGAGTGTAGCTCAGTTGGTTAGAGCACTGGGTTGTGGCCCCAGAGGTCGAGGGTTCGAGCCCCTTCACTCACCCCAATTTTCTAATATCGGGATGGAAACCTCACGATGAGACCATTCAAAGTCATCCAGTTGATCCTCTTGGGCCTGCTGTCGGTTTCCCTGTGGTCCTGTTCGGGAAGCAGTTCCGACTCCGGAGGTGGAGGATCGAACTCGGATTACCAATTTCTTTTCGACCACAATGCCCAGCAATTGGACGGCCACACGATTCGCTGGCAATCCAATACGATAAAAGTATATACCGCGGGAATTCCCGGTGCCGAATCAGCCGTAAACCGCTGGGCCGGACCGGTTAATTTCGTTTTTGTCGGTTCCCCTCCTTCCGACGGCATCTCCTTTTCTTTGGCCGGTTCTACCAGCTTTTGTGGTGTTACCAATACGTTCTATTTTAACTCCGGGAGGATTTCCAGGGCGGAAGTCTCCATCAATTCCAACCAGCAATTTTGCCGGGGAGGTTTGGATAATACCCTGACCCATGAAACGGCCCATGCCTTGGGCTTTTTCGGGCATACCGCGGACGGGACCCTGATGGACCCCGATGGAGGGAACGGGAGCATTACCGGTACGCTAAGAAATTTCATGGGGCTCCTTTATTCCCATGAACCCGGCTGGGATATCAATTCTTTCCTGTCGTTGCAGCGAAAGATGCCCGACCGTGGTCGTTATCAGGCGAACGGGACTCAAATGAACGTCCGGGTGGATTACTGATGACGGATAGGCGGCGAGGGGTTCAACCATGCGACTGATCCTGCTTCTGGTCGTTTTGGCTTCCTTCGTCTCCATGGCAGCGACCTGTCAGGAGGTCCGGCAGGAGTCGGGTCTTAACCTGATCGTCAGTGATATCCCCTGCGACAGCGTGGGAGATAAGGTCCAGCAGGAACTAAAACGGTTGCGAATTCCCGTACTGAAAGTAGATCCGGCGCAGGGTCTTATTGAAACCGGGCCGGTACAAAATGATCCCCTGCCGGGTGATGGCTATAAAAGAGTTGAGGAACGGTACCGGCTGGAAATGAAATGCCGAGAGGCGTTGACGACTAAGATCACTTGCCAGGCTGTGGTCAAAGGCTTGAATCCGGATAACTCTTGGATCCAATTGTCGGAAACCGGACCTTACGAAAAGCGTTTTCTGGATCAACTAAAGATCCGATAAATCTCCCGGGCTTTCGCCCTTTCCGCCGGTCAATCCCCCTCTTTATTGAACCTTTTTTTGCCGCGGACGCACGCGGACCAAGGCGGACTATTTTTCTTAGCCGAGCAAGTCGCCGCGACCCTGCCCCGCCTTGGTCTGCGGCTAAAAATTTCCAAAATTTCGGCTGGGGTAATTCATTTTCTTAAGTGATTGAGCGACTATGCACCGTTTGACCAAGATCCGGCTCGCGGAGGCGGACTGGAACATCATAAAAGAAATTGCCCGGAAGGCCGTTGGACAAGGTCCAGGCAGCCACGGTTGGGACCATGTGCGGCGGGTTTATGAATTGTGCCAGAAGATCGGCCGGAAAGAAAAGGCCGATTTGACCATACTGGGATTGGCCGCCCTGCTGCACGATATCGGGCGGCAGGAGGAGAAGGCCTCTAAGGGGAAGGTCTGTCATGCCCGGGTCGGCGCCCGCAAAGCCGCTGAAATCCTGACTCCCCTTAACCTTTCCCCCGGTACCCGGCGGGCGGTGATTCACTGTATTCGCAGCCACCGCTTCAGAGGGAATCATCCCCCGGACAGTCTGGAAGCCCGGATCCTCTTTGATGCGGATAAGCTGGACTCCCTCGGGGCCGTGGGCGTGGGACGGGCCTTTTTGTTTGCCGGGGAAGTAGGGGCCAGGCTGCACAATGCCCATAAAGACCTTTCCCTGACCGTTTCCTACAGTTGGGAGGATACCGCCTTCAGAGAATTTCAGGTAAAACTGAGGAAAGTCAAGGATCGCATGCAAACCCGGACCGGGAAGGCCCTGGCTGAAAGCCGGCACCTTTTTATGGTCCGATTTTTTGCCCGGCTGGATCAGGAGGTCAAGGCGTTGAAGTGAAGGAATTACAGATTTCGCATTAAACTCCCAGGCTCGGGGCGGGAACCCAATTTGGCAAAACCAATGAACGTCGAACTTCGAACATCGAACGTCCAACTTCGAATGAAAAACAAACCTCCATTGCCGGACACTCTGCGCCTATTCCTGTTTCTTCATCTTTTTCCAATAAACATTCGATGTTCGATGTTGGACGTTCGATGTTCGAAGTTAAATTTTTCAGGATTACGCCCTCTAAGACCGTGAGGGACACAGCTATATTAAAGATGGACCCCAGGCCGAAGACCGAATGGAATTATTTTTTCCAAATTAAATCCAACGAATCATTTTTTCCATATCATCCCGATCGGATTTAAATTGGTTCAGAGGGGATTGGGGATCCCGGTAGCCCAAAGCAATTCCCAGGAGCATTTGTTTCTCCTCCGGGACGTTGAGCTGTTCTTTGATTTCTTCTTCATAAGCGTTGATCAACCCGATCGGGCAGGTACCCAGGCCTTTGGCCTGAGCGGCCAGCAGGAAATAGCCCAGGGCCATCCCCACGCAGACCATCCGGGAAGCGGGGAAGAGACGGTCTAGAAAAACCAGCAGCACCGCCGGCGCTTCGTAAAAGCGGCAGCTCCCCTCGCCGATGAAGTGATTCAAATCCAGGGAAAGCTGTTCGGCGACAGGTTTCATCCCGGCAAAAAGCCGGCGCTGGCGACCGATCCAGGGCTCCGGAAGAGGGCGAGACGTCCCGGCCCCGCAGGAAACTTGCTTTTCCCGGTGGGCCTGGAGAAGACGCTGGACCAGACGATCTCTTTCCCGGTCGGTGACCACTACGAATTCCCAGGGCTGGACATTGATGGCCGAGGGGGCTTTCCCGGCCCAGGAGAGCAACTCCCGGATTAACTCCCTGGGAACGGGCTCGGGCAAAAAGACCCGGCAACTGGTGCGGTTTTCGATGGCTTGAAATAAGTCCATAAGGCAAGGTTCCTTTCGAAAGAATGAATCAAAAAATCCCTCCCAACCTCCCTTTATTGAAGGGAGGGGTCTGATGGTAGGGTTCCCCACTTTGATAAAGGGGGGGTAGGGGGATTTTTGAAAGATTGGGGAAAAGTTAAACTAATTCCAAAGTACCCGGAAAAAATACTATCCGAACGTATCATGATGTCAAGAAAATACAGCTTTTATTAAAGGTTGCATTTAATACGAAAATAGAAGATTCGGTGGTTATTCCAACCCTTTTGAAATCCCCCTAAATCCCCCTTTGCTAAAGGGGGAATTTAACTCCCCCCTTTGGCAAAGGGGGGGGATTTTCATACTTCGAGGGTGTCCGCTCCGGGCATGGAGGTTTAATAAGAAAAATGATAGACCAAATGAATCGTGTTCTTTTCTTAGACCGTGACGGGGTAATTTGCCGGGATCGGGCGGATTATGTCAAAAGCTGGGAGGAATTCCGGTTTATTCCCGGGGTCAAGGCGGCCTTGCGCGCCTTGCGGGAGGCTGGAATACCCGTGCTGATCATCACCAATCAATCGGTAATCAACCGGGGGATCCTCACCCGGGAGGCCTTGGATAGCCTGCACCGCAAGATGACCCGGGAAGTCGCCCGGGCCGGGGGAGAAATAGCCGGGATCTATTATTGCCCGCACCGCCCGGATGAAGGCTGCGAGTGCCGCAAGCCCGGGACCGCCCTGTTGAAACAGGCCGCCCGGGAGCACCGTTTGAATTTGAAAAAATGCGTCTTTGTGGGCGATACCCTCAAGGATTTGGAGGCGGGGAAAGGGGTGGGCTGCCGAACCATTTTGGTTCAAACCGGGCAAGGCCGCGAAACGTTGAAGAAGATATTCCAACGGGATGACCCCGGCAGCAACTTCTTTGTGGCCGGGGATTTGTTTCGAAGCGTTGATCTGATCATCCGACTGATGAATGCCAATCCCCTGTTTAAGTCAATTGAAGATAGTTACCATAGGTGGCGGATCTGCATTCCCTCCGGATCAAGTCCGGGGCCGCAATCACAGGTCTCTTTGGACTTTTTGCCAACACATCAAGGATAAGCGCCTTGAAAAAGATCGAAAAAATTCTATAAGACGAGAGCCGGAGGAAAGTGAAGGAGGTAAAATAAAAAAGTGCCCGGGGAAGATTCTCCGGGCACTTTTGAAGGTTTTTTTATCAGGGCGGCAAAGTGCTCACCACCGTACCATCGGCAGCGATTGAGTGGAAAAGGCCCGCTATGACCGGCATGAATCGATTAATGAGGCGCCAGAGTGTTCGTCACCGTACCATTGGCATCGATAATATAACTCCCGCCGGCATTGGTAGTGGTGGCCGTGACCACCCCATTCGCATCAACCGCGCAAGTAACTGACGGGCTGGTCCTGCCGGCCGAGAGATACGTGGCGTAGGCCGCGCCGTTCGTGCTGGTATCGGCTACCAGGGCAGCACCCGGATTGTCGGAGATAAAGGCCTGAACGGCGGTGAAGAGGTTCTTGGCATCCGATTTGGCTGAGGCGATAAATGCTCGGCTCCGGTACTGGTTATACTGCGGAATGGCAATGGCGGCCAGAATACCGATGATGGCGACTACCACCAAAAGTTCCACCAGGGTAAAACCTTTTTGATTCCTCTTCTTGTTTAATTGCTTGATCATTTTTTGTTCCTCCTTAGAATGATTTTTTATTGTTTTATCGGTTTATTTTTTAAAGACTTTAAGGGCTGACCATGCTTACCAATTAAAGTGACCCTCTCCCCAACCTGATGGATCTGAACGCGCTGCCTGTTTCCCTCACCCCCTTCTATCATTTGGTTTTACAATTTATCTGTTAGGTATTAGACCGTTGGTTGTTGCCTTTCGTAAATGCAATACCAGTACCAACTTGGGCCGACAGTCTAATAAAATAAGATTTGTATTTATATCAATTAGTTAAAATGATGGAAGGATTGGCCCCAGGGGCCGGAAGGGACGGCGGCGCAAAAAGTTGACGAGGGGCTGCCAATTTTTGGCGGGAAGAAACTTACCAGCTTCCTCCGCCAAAACCGTCGCCGGAGGAATCCCAGTCCGGCGGTTCCTGGTAGAAGCTGTAGGTTGGGTAGATTGAAACGACAACCCAGTGTCGGTGATGACGCCCTACCATTCGGCAGCCTTACGAAAAGCCGACTTTCACCGGTTGACGTTCCGTTTCCGGCGACTGCAATTCGAAAAAGTCCGATTTTTCAAACTTGAATCCGGAGGCGACGAGGTTGGAAGGAAAAGACTCAATCAGGATGTTGTAATCCCGAACGACGGCATTGTAGTAACGCCGCGCATTCTCAATATCGCCTTCCAGGGATTGAAGCTGGGACTGCAACTGGGTAAAATTGGCACTGGCCTTCAGATCCGGGTAGGCCTCGGCTAGGGCAAAGAGGGTTTTAAGTGTTGCCTGGAACTGGGTTTCAGCCAAAGCTTTTTCAGTAGGGCCGGCGGTCTGCATAGCTTGGGAGCGGGCTTCCGTCACTTTTTGAAAGACCGATTTCTCATGGGCGGCGTATCCTTTAACGGTTTCAACCAGGTTCTGCACCAGGTCGTACCGTTTTTTTAACTGGACATCCACATCCGACCAGGACGATTGGACAGTGTTTTTGAGCCGGATCAACTTATTGTAGATCACAATTATGGAAAGGACGATTAGACCTGAAAGGGCCAGGACTACTACCAGGGATAACATGGGCACCTCCTTTTCACCGGTGTTCGTGAATATACTTCCCGGTTATTCTAATTCTCGTCAATCATTTTTTGCAATGGTGATTCCAAAATATAGACAATATTTCATTAGAAATCGGTAATATTCCAAAAAATAGAAAAATAGCCCTTCCCGGAAGACTCGTCTGAATCCACCACTTTGATAAGATGTCGATTTAGCTATAAGTATTTATTGTTTCCAATTTGGCATAGTGATTGCTTACTATATGGTCAAAACACAAAACGTTCATAGCGCTTCACGGCTCATGAAAAAGTTTAATTTAGAGGAAAGGAGGTGGAAATCTATGAAAAAGTTATTCGCTTTAATGACGGTTTTGGCTTTTGCTTTGACTTTCTCGATGGCTGCTTTCGCCGCCGATAAGGCTGCTGAGAAAGCGGCTCCGGCCGCCGCCGCTCCCGCTGCTGCTGCTGAAAAGCCGGCTGCCGAGCCCAAGGCTGAAGGAGAAATGAAGGCCCCGGCCAAGAAGAAGAAGGCCCCGGCCAAGAAGAAGAAGGTCAAGAAGGCTACTCCGGCCGCTGAAAAGCCGGCTGAAGAGAAAGCCCCCGCAGCCCCGATGGAAAAGAAGTAATTCCTTTCCCAAGGCAACTAATAAAAAAGGGTGGATCCTTATAGATCCACCCTTTTTTATTAGTTGCCTATAAAAAATGGGGCCATCAATAATGACCCGCTGATCGGCAAAGCGGTTTTACCTTGACATCTACTCAGGCTTGTTGTATTTTAGAAAATTAATAAATCAGTTCTTGCCTAAAGCTCCGGAAGCCTAACCCGTCAGCCTTTAGCCTTTGGCGCACTTCGCAAGACCAAGTGGAACAGCAGAGCCTGAACGGCGGCTTCACCGGCAATCCCTCCGTTTTTCTTATTTAAAGTCCCACGACTTCCAAATGAACCAGCCGGATTAATCTCTCGGGCCGGACCTGCCTGTTCAGGTCTAGATTGCCCGTGGAAAAAGGAGAATTATGTCATTTACAGCTTTTGAACTTAACCATAACCTATTGAAAGCCATTGCGAAAAAAGGATTCGAGCAACCTACCCCGATCCAGCGGCTGGCCATCCCCCCACTGCTCCAAGGCCGGGATATCATGGCTACGGCGGTGACCGGAAGCGGCAAAACCGCCGCCTTCCTGCTCCCCATCCTCCACCAACTGATCGGGCAGCCCCGGGGGAAAACCAGGGTTTTGGTCCTGGTCCCCACTCGGGAACTGGCCGTGCAGATAACGGATCACCTACAGGACCTGGCCCGCTATACTTCGCTTAAGGCCATGGCGGTTTACGGGGGTGTCTCTCCCGTTCCGCAGGTACAAGCTTTTCGCCGAAAGGTGGATGCCATTATCGCCACCCCGGGTCGGCTCCTTGACCATATGCGGAGTGACTACGCCCGCCTGGACGGTATTACCCATCTGGTGCTGGACGAGGCGGACCGGATGCTCGATATGGGCTTTCTGCCCGATATTCGGCGTATCCTCGGAGGCCTCCCGGTTAAGAGGCAGACCCTTTTCTTTTCGGCCACCTTGCCGCCACCCATAGTAACCCTGGCCCGCGAGATGCTGAAGGATCCGGTTTCTCTAAACATCACCCCGAAACCCATGTCGGCGGCCGGGATTACCCAAGTGGCCTACACTATACCTCAGGAAATGAAATCGAACCTCCTGCTGGCCCTCCTGAAGCAGGACCAGCCGAAGAGCGTCCTGGCCTTTACCCGGACCAAGCACCGGGCCAATCGTCTGGCCGACTTCCTGGAAAAAAAGGGAGTACGTTGCGGCCGGATTCACGGCAACCGTAGCCAGGGTCAACGGACCGAAGCCCTGGCCGGCTTCAAGGCGGGCCGCTTCCAGGTCCTGGTAGCCACGGACATCGCGGCCCGGGGCATTGACGTGGAAGCCATCGGGCTGGTCTGCAACTTTGACGTGCCGGGCCAGGCGGAAGACTATGTGCATCGGGTCGGCCGGACCGGGCGGGCCAACGCCACCGGCGATGCCTGCACCCTCGTTGCGCCGGACGAAGAGAGAATGTTCCGGTCCATCGAGCAGAGCCTTGGCCAGCGTTTACCTCGCAAAACAGTCCCGGGATTCGATTATGAGAAAAGAATCGCCCGCAAAACAGTCCCGAGTTTTGAGTATGAAAAGAAATCTTTCGGGAGGAAACCCGGTTTTATGGGTAAGGGGACCGGTAAATTCGAAATAAGAAACACGAAATCGACTCGGCCGAGCCTCTCGGCAAACTCAAGGCCCTGAGCGACTCGACTGAGCCTTTCGGCTAGCTCAAGGCCCTGAGTCAATCGAAGGGCTCGCCGAAGTCTTGTCGAAGGGCTCGTCGCCGGCCTAAACCAGAACGTTTGGATTTTGAAATTTGACCCGTTAAATTTATTCCCCGGCCCAGATTTGGGGATTTAAGACAGCTAGAAGAAAGGCCAGGGTTCCTGGGCCGAAGGTGCGCCAATGAACCCTGGCCTTTTGCTATCAGACCCCCGGGGCAAGGGTTATGGACACTTCCCCCTGGAGACCGTCCCGAGTGGCTGGGCAAATCCACCCTTTCGCTTTTTCCAGAATGCATTTTCTGGTACCGGCATCGATCTTGGGGAAAAAATCTACCGCCCTTACGGTTCCATCCGCGTTAATTGTCAGCTTCATCATAATTCTTTCCGGGTGGGAACCGTTCGGGAAGCAGCTTTTTATTTCACGAGTTTGCTTCCCAATGGCCCGAAGGACCTCCTCTTTGGCCAAATTTCCGGACACCCTGACTTCTTCCATCGCAAATCCGTTTTTCTGATCCTTTTCTTCGTTTTTCAATAAAGCCCTTTTCAAAGGGGACGAGTCGGCGGACTCGGCCGGAGCGAATCGGGCGGATGGCCTGATCGGCGCCAATCCCGCCACCTTTCCAGTCCCGCCCAGGGCATAATCGGAAACTCCTTGGGGCAGGGGGAGGGGTTGTTTGACCGTAGAGGAAGTCCCGCCCTGGTTTCGGATTTGCGTATCCACGGCTATAAAAGAGGTATAGGCGGTTAAAAGGTTGTAGGTGAGTCCGAGTTCGGTTATCTCCCGGATGCGGCGGTCGTCGGACCGAAGCTGGTTAAAGTCCGACAAGATTGTTATTCGCTGTCGGGCCCAGAGGTAGCGCAGTGCCCGGTTGGTTGGCAGCGAAGTGATTCCTTTCACCTCGATGACCTCCCGAAAGGGACCCTCTCCCGAAAGGCCGGTTAAGGTAATCTTTCCCCGAGGCTGTCCGCGCCATTTGCCAAAAAGGATGATGGGGCGTTCGGCAAAAAGGTCGGGAACCCCGGCGGGTTCAACATCGGCCACTGAAAATCCATTGAAGTCGACCTTGATCCGGGTCAGCAGCGGCGATTGGATCATTTCCCGAAACCGTTCAGCCCGGGAGGCGGCTTCTTCCGGGCGGGTGAGAATAAAGGGTTCTCCCAGCCCCACGTGGGCCATTCCTTCAATGAGGTGACGGTTGACGCTGCTGCCGATTCCAAAGGCAAAGAGGTTGGCCTGTCCGATATTCTTCCGGATCAGATCAAAGACTTCTTCTTCCACGGTGACATAGCCGTCGGTGGCGATTACCAGGGTTCGCGAATAGCCCTCAGGCTTTTCCAGGGAGAGTGCCCGCTTGAGGGCCGGCAGCAGCTCCGTGCCGCCGCCCCCCTGCTGGCGGTCGATGAGCCGGATCGCCCGGTCGATATTTTCCTGGCCGGCCGCGAGGGACTGTTCAGCCAACAGCGAGGACCCGCCGGAGAAGAGCAGGACATTGAAGCGGTCCGCCGGACGCAGCCGGCCGATCAGATTTTTCAACAAAGTCTTGGAGATCTCCAGGGGAAAGCCGTGCATGGACCCGGAGACATCGACGATAAAAATATATTCCCGTCCAGGTATCTGTTCCTTGACCACCCGCTTGGGAGGCTGCATCATCAGCAGGAAAAAGTTTTCTTTCTCCCCTTCAGCGAGCAGCAGGCCGGATTGGATCCGCCCTCCGGCCAAACGGTAGCGCAGGATAAAATCCCGATCCCCGCCCCGGGTCTCGGAGCGATCCAACGCCACTTTGGCCAGGGTAGGGTTGGGGAAATGGGTCTCCACCTTATGGGAGGGGCAAGACAGATCTGCGATGGGCATGCCGGCCGCCAGGTTGACGGAGAGATCAAAAGCATAAGGCGGATTTTCGCCCTGGTGAAGATAAGGGTTTTTCACCCAATGCTCCGAGGGCGGGGCCTTCTCGGTCGGCTGGTTGGAATAACGCGGCCCGACCACCGTGGGATACACGAATTCATAAACCCGGTCCGTCGGCACCAACAATTCCGTATAGTTCAATTCCACCTGGATGGCTTCCCCCGGCAGGATATTGGCCACATTCATCTGAAAGACATTGGGCCGTTGCTGTTCCAGAAGAGAGGCTGTTTTCCCCTGCTCCCGGGCCTGTTCATAGGTCCGCCGGGCCTCGGCTCTTTTTTGGATCCGGGCCTCGATGACCCGTTTCCCGATGGTCATTTTCAGACCATAGACCGCCGCCCGAGTGGAGGCCGGAAAGATATAGATGGCCTCCAGGGGTTTTCGGCCTTCATTTTTATAGATCTGGGTGACCAAAACATCCGCCATGACCCCGGAGATGTTCACCTTAGCCGAAGTGGATTTCAGCGGCAATTGATCTACCCGCGGGTTGTCGCTTTTGATGAAGAAAAAGGGAGAGAGCGTCCGGTCCTCGTGTTCTCCGGGATCGGGGAAGGCGTTGCCTGAATAGAGCGATGTTAAAAGCAAGGTCAAAAACGCCAGAATTCGTGTGAAGCCTTTCATCGGGAACCTCCTTAAACCTTGGAAATGAACTTCTTTCCTGGTTTAGAGCAGGGAGGGCTCCAAAAAGTTCCCGGAAATGTTTTGAGGCCTCCAGATGAACGGGGTGCCGTTTACCTTTGGAACGGCACCATTGCGCATCTTTCAATTTTTGTTGATTAACGGCAGGAAATCCCGGAAATCTCCCTTGGGACAGGAAAATTGGGCAGTCAACCCCAGATTGAATAGGCCGGCGTCGCCGGTATCTTTACCCTGCAAGCTGATCTCATAGGACTGGCCGCAGGTGGCGCCGAAATCCTTGGCGACCAGTGAAGGCGTGAAAGTGTTTCCGGAAGGAGGCACCGGATTGGATTGGTCAGGCCGAAAGTCATAAATTACCTTCTGAACGCCGGTGCCCCCCTGGATAGCCACCAACTGAAACTGCACCAGTTTCTTGCCAGCCGCCAGGTTGATTGTAAAAGGATCCACGTGGATCTTGCAGCGGTCATTCTTCGCCAGGTAGCAGCCGGCCTGTACCGGGCTGGCAAAAATATCCGGCCCGGCCTGTGCCACCTGGGGGGACAAAATCCCCACAACAGGGCCAGGGCTAAGAAGATCCCCGCTTTCAGTAAATTCCCTATCTGCTTTAAGGTCATAGAATTCCCCTCTCAGTCTTAGGTTGCTTCAGATAACCGAAGGGCCCGTTAGAAATTAGGGCATGGTCGTTGGACAGGTGAACTGGCCGGTTAAGCCCAGGTTGAAGACGCTGGTGTCGCCGGTGTCTTTGCCCTGTAGACTGATCTCATACGATTGGCCGCAGGTAGCGGCGAAGTCCTGGGTAACCAGTGAGGGCGTATAGGTAGTCCCGAGGGAGGGCGCCGGATTGGATTGGTCTGGCCGAAAATCATAGATTACCTTTTGAACGCCGGTACCCCCCTGGATAGCCACCAACTGAAACTGCACCAATTTCGTGCCAGCCGCTATGTTGATGGTAAAAGGTTCCACATGTATCCGGCAATCGGACGGCCCGGCGATGTAGCAGCCGCCGTGAACCGGGCTGGCGAAGATATCGGGGGCCGCCATCGCCCGATCAGAGCCGGTAAAGACCGGCGAAGCGAGCAGACCGGCCAAAACCACCAAAATGAAAACAATACCGAAAAATACAGGTCTCATCGTTTTTCCCTCCTTTTGATAATAAGTTACAGGTCTATGGTTTAGTTGCTTCGTTATCAGCGGGGGCTGCCTTTAATGACTTTTTTGATACCCATCCATAATCAGGGGAAGACAGGTCCGGTAGGCAAACGGATTGACGATTAAGTCATAGGCCGTCTGGAGATCGATCAGTCCAGAGCCGACGACGGGATTGGGGAACTGATCGGGCGGTATCCCACCGCAAGTCTCGGTCGTTATAATTTTTTTAGCCGACTGCTTTAAAATAGATTCCGTTTGTTCCACCTGGCCGGCCAAATATGGAAAGGCCGACCAGAGCAGGGCCACTGCTCCGGCCACGTGGGGGACTGCCATGGAGGTGCCGCTCATAACGGCATAGGTGTTTCCGGGGGTACTGGAAAGCACCCCCTCTCCGGGGGCCACCAGGTCGGGCTTGAGGCGGTTGCTGCCGTCCACCGTAACCGGTCCCCGGCCGCTCGGGCCATAAATCCCCTCCAGGGAATTGACCCCGCCAACAGTCACTACCGAGTCCTCCAGACCCGGCGGATCCACGATGCTCTCACAAGAAGAACCTTTGTTGCCAGCCGAGGCCGCCATGAAAATGCCCGCCGCCCGCAGCATTTCCAGCGCCGGTTGCAGGATATGAGGGGAACAGCCTTCCGAGGTAAAACAGCTATAGGAATTCCCCACCACCTCGGGCGCTTTTTCCGGATCGGGGTTCAAGCCATTCAAATCCGTCGGCGCCAGGAAGAACTGATAGCATTCCAGATAGGTGCTAGGCCTTCCGTAGCCCTCCTCCATGTTTCGGCAGGAGATCCACTTAGACCCAGGGGCCACGCCGATTTGATTGGTTTCTCCGTCATCGCCTACCGCGATGCCCATGGTGTGGGTCCCATGGCCGTAATCATCACAAGGGACCGGCGAAGAAAAACCGCAGGGATTGGTCCCGTTGCCGCTCAAGTCCTCATGGATAGCATCCCACCAGTGATATTCGTGATCTGCCCTCTGCCCGTTCCAGCCCAGGTATTTGTTTATCAACGCCGGATGGTCCCATTGGGCACCGGTATCGGCGTTGGCGTAAACCGTACCCTCCCCGGTAAACCCCAATCCCCAAAGAAACGGCGCCTTGATCATCTGGATGTTCCAGGGTGGGCTACTCGGAGTGCCCGGCAGCGTGAGCCCGGGCCTTTCCGGCAGAACCGGGAAGGCCCGATCGGATTCGATCCGGGTGACATCCTCCCGCAGCGCCATAGTTTCCGCCACCGCTCGGGTCCCTTTGACGGCAATGGCGTTGATGATCCAGAGAGGGCGATAATGAGCCCCCAGAAGGTCCAGTTCGGCTGTGATCCCTGGCTGGCTGGACCCCGCCGCCTGCCTCAGGATTTGGACTATTTTTTTTCTTTTCTGTTTTCGATCTCCTTCCATTCCGGCCGGCCACTTCCCCTGCGGTTGATTGTTCAAAATGACCAGGAAATTCCCCGCACGATTATCCGCCGTGTCGGCTAAGACCGGAGCCGAGATTTTTTTTTCGATTAACGAAATGCCGGACCGGGCCTGCGCCCGATGAATGAACAGGAACCCGCCCCAACCAAAGGCCACTAATAAAAACCAAACCTGCGGTTTAATTTTCACCCTCGAAACCACCTGGACTCTTCGTCGATTCAGCGATTAGGATATTATCTTATTTTTATCCGAATAGCAATTTGGCTTTTTGATCGGCATCGTTACTTAGGGTTGTTTCATGGTGGGGTAATCTCCAGGTGAGTCTGCCTCATCGTTTCCCCGATAACCTGAAAAAAAGGGCAATACTTTGGGGGATAGGGCTCATCAACCCGAGACCCCGGAAATAGCCGATCGCTATCGGGGGTAGATCGAACGGTCAGGTGGATCCGGTGATACCGATAGTTGAAAAAGAGGAGATGGGAACGAGTCCGTTTATTGCGATCCCGTCATGATGGAGATGAAAACGGATACCACCTGGGGATCAAATTGGGACCCGGCTTTTTCCTGGATGGTTTGCAATGCCTTTTCCTTCTTCCAGGCGACCCGGTAAGGACGATCGGTGGTCAAGGCATCGTAGACATCGGCGACGGCTAGGATCCTGGCCCCTAAAGGAGTATGCCCGCCTTTCAATCCGTCGGGGTACCCGCCGCCGTCATAATGCTCGTGATGGGCCCGCACCATCAGACGGATTTTCCCGAAATCCTTCACGACTCCCAGAATGCGAGCACCGATCTCGGGGTGGGTCTTCATATGGGCGTATTTCTCCGGATCCAGAGGGCCGTCATAATTCAGAACGTCCTCCCGTATTCCTATTTTACCGATATCATGGAGGATGGCCGCCTGGTAAATCTCCGTGCTCTCTTTTCCGGAAAGGCCCATGGCTTGGGCTGTCCTCAAGGCGTACTGACTGACCCGATCGGAATGGCCCCGGGTATAAGGATCGCGGGCATCAATGGCCTCGGCCAAGGAAAGGATCGTCTCTAAGAAAAGCGCTTCCTGCTCGGCGTAAAGCCGGGCCAAATTCAAGGCCATCTCTTGAAGGCCGTCGCCAATCCTGCCCAGTTCATCCCGGCTTTCAATCTTGAACTCTTTTTTAAAGTCCCCGTCACCGATTTGACGTAGACGTTCCTTGATACGGTTAAGGGGTGTATTAATATGATTGGCAATAACTCCTGAAAGAATGAGGCACAAAAATAAACCCAGGATTAGAAATACGTTAAACTGACGCTCCTCTTCCGATACGGAAAACGCCGCCAGGATGGCCAGGGGGAAAAAGCCCCCGGCAAAAAATCCTATCATCAGTTTCAAAACGATAGGGAAGTCGCCGAAGGAAACGGGTGCCGGATCCGGGGACCTTTTAGTCAGCCATAACCGTGGGAAAAAGAGGGGAGAATTGACGACCAAAGGTGAAAAATATTTCAACAGGGGAAGGCCCAGCAGGATGCAGGGCAGGCCGTTGCCGATAATGGAAGTGGCACAGTAGGTCAGGCTTCTGGACCAAGGCAACCCGTAGGGAGTCAAGCCCAAGATACTCATGGTGACCAACACGCCCAGGACATTGGAAAGGATGGCCCCGATCCAGATGAAGGCCCAGATCTCCTTGCCGGTAGGTAGAGACGGATCCCAACCTTTATATTGAAAATAGAAGCGCAATAATCCACCCTGGATGAAGTTGCCCGCGATCCAGGCTAGGTTTTGGGGCCAGGGAAACCCGCCCAGGGCATTGGAGACGAGGGGAAAGATCATGGCGGAGAGAATTCCAAGTCCTCCAAACCACAATCCGCCTACAGTTTGAAAGACCATCGCCGGCCAGAAAAGACTTGCTTGTTCAACCAAAGGGATAGAAAAAGTACCCAATTCCCCAACCAACAGAGCGATACTGGTCCAGAGGAAAATCAGGATAATATGGGGCCGTCCCGGCCGCACGGCCTGGCCGGGTTCTAAAGACCAGATGGGATGAGTCTGTCTCTTCAATTTGTTAGATAAGAATTTCTTTCGGTTAGGGCAGAGTTTAAAATAGGCCTTGAGAAGGGTCAAGGAGAAAAAACAGGGATAATAAAGGGCTTAAGCGCTTCTGACCTGATTTGACGGTCCACCTTGCAGCGAAAGTTGGAGCCTTGAACCATGGGCCAGTGAAATACATAATATTTGTTCGAAAAATACGTACTTCCCGTTATTTATCTAAGACCATTCATAGAGAATAATATCGTAGAATAAATCGAAGATCCACAAGGGCTGGCGATGAGCATTCTCTATGGAAAGAAAGCCGCGAGGTTTCAAAAATTTCAGGGGAGGGAGTCATGAGAAAATTAATAATGGCCAGGAATTTGGTGGTGGCCGCCGCCGTAATCGGAATCGCCTTAACTTCGATATACGTAACGGCCGCGGAGCGCGGGGAGAAGGGCTTGACCAAAGAAATGGGAAAGACCTTCGCCATGACGGTATTGACCGGAGAGCTCTGGCAAAAGATGACGGAAGACTCCAAGATGGCTTTCATTTTGGGAGTTTGGCACACGGTAGCCATCGAAGAATACTTAATGAATAAGTATCCGGACTTGAAAAGGGACAATTTCTCCTCGAAAGTCGTCGAAGGGTACAATAAAACGCCGCTTACTATTAATCAAACGGTGGCCTTGATCGACCAATACTATCAAACGAATCCGGACCATTTGGATAAGCCCGTGGTCGGCGTGCTCTGGCACTCCGTGGTCAGGCCGAATATAACCACGGGGATCGCCGGGCGCCCATTGAGGCCCGAAAACTAAACCAAAGGGGGATGAAAAATGAAACGGATCTTTATTGCCGTAACTATTCTCGTTCTTATGGTAGCCTTAAGCGGATGCGTTGGGATGTCTAGAACGCAACAGGGAACCTTAAGCGGAGCAGCCATTGGTGCGGGGGGTGGGGCTTTGTTCAGTACTTTGGTAGGGGGGAATACCCTCGGAGGGGCTGCCCTTGGCGCGGGGATAGGTGCCCTGGGTGGATATTTAGTCGGCGAATCCGCTGGAGGTTACAGACATAGAAGAAGATAGTAGAGGGGGACGATCCGATGTGGAGGTTTTTGCGTATCGTTTTTTCTCTAGTGCCAATTTCTTCTGTTTCTGAACGTTTTGTTGAACATAAATCAAAAAGGAGGACAGCATGTCGCACAAGATTTGGCAGTTGATTCTAGGTGTCATGATTTCGGCTTTGGTGGTGGCAACAACCTTTGCCTATACCCCTGAGCAGGCGTCAAAGGGAAAGGAGCTTTATGGTAAATATTGTGCCGTATGCCATGGGGCCAATGGTGAGGGCGGCACGGTTCCCGAGCAATTCGGCAAAATGGCCGGCGTTAAGGTTTCTCCGGTAGCCGGTCCTGGATATTTACCGAAAATGAAGACAGCCGGTCAGGCCTATGAGTTCGCGAAGAAAAAAATGCCGGCGAATAAGCCCGGCAGCTTGAAGGACAATGAATACCTGGAGATCATCTCCTTTGCCCTCCAGGCCAACAACGTCAAACCAGACGACAAGCCCCTTACCCCGGCTTCGGCCGAAAAGATAAAACTTGCCGGTGGGAAGTAGTACTTCTCCATCAAAGAACCCCTCTTCTTCACCGGGTATTGGGGTTCTCTGAGATCCTCCCGCGACAATTATCCGGACGGCGTCCGATGAAGAGTCGTCTTTTAAATCAAATTTGCTAGAGCCCTTTCATAGGCCTGATAGGAAGAAGGGCCGAAAAGGACGAAGCCGACCCGGTCGAATACCGGGTCGGCTTTGATGAACCCTAGTACCGTTTTTAAGGCGATCCCCGCCGCCTCATTCAATGGGTATCCATAAGCCCCGGTGCTGAGCGACGGAAAGGCCAGAGAGCGAATGCCGTTTTTCCGAGCCAGCTTCAGGCTTTCGAGATAAGCGCTGGCCAGGAGGTCGGCTTCTCCATGGGTCCCGCCTCGATAAATAGGCCCCACGGTGTGGATCACGCGATGGGCCTTCAATTTTCCGCCGGTGGTGATGACGGCTTGGCCGGTGGGGCAGCCCCCGATTTTTCGGCATTCATCCATGATGGCCGGGCCACCGGCGCGGTGGATGGCCCCGTCAACCCCGCCTCCTCCGGCCAGGCGGGAATTGGCGGCGTTAACGATGGCCTCGGTTTCCTGTCGGGTTATGTCACCCTCCTCCAGAAAGAATAAGGTCTCTCCGATTTTGACTTCCATAATTCCTCTCCTGTAAGGCGCGGAGCGCGAAGCGCAGGGCGCATAGCGGAAAAAGCAAAGGGCAAAGAGCAAAGGGCGAAAGGAACGCTCGAACTAAACCGACAAGTAAGTTTTGTTTTCTTGATTGTCGTTTTACGGCCCGCGCTCCGCACCCAGCGCTCTGCCGGTTCAAAATTTCTTCATGGCTTCCTTTAAACGCGCCCGAGCTTCTTCGCTATACCACATCTTCAAAAAGGTCTGGACATCTTCCTCCAGTTTTTGCCGGCCCAGGGCGGCTATTTCGGCCGTCCGATTGGTTTTGATGGTCTGGAAAGCCGCCCGGGGGAGACGGCCGAGGGTGCGGGCTTTGGAAACGGCTTCGCTGAGGAGTCCTTCGGGTGAAACCAGGGCATCCAGGAATTTTAATTGAAGCGCGTTTTCGGCCGGCACCAGGGTACCGGTGTACATGATCTCGGTGGCCGCCCGATCCCCCACCAGTTGGCGGAGAATCAAATCGGCGATGTAGGGCACCGGTACCCCGATTTGAATCTCGTTCAAACCGCATAATTTTTTCCCCTGGGCCATAAATCGATAGTCGCAGCAGGAAGCCAGAATAAAACCACCGGCCACGGCGTGGCCGGTCAGGGCGGCTACCGTGGGCCGGGGCAGGGTGTAGAGGTCGAGGCAAATCCGGTTGAACGAATGAAAAAATCCCTTGAATCCCGAGACCTCCTGGGAATAGAGTTCGGGGAGATCAAAACCGGCAGAGAAGAACTTCTCGTTGGCGCTGGTCAGCACCAGGGCGGAGGATTCGGGATCGTTTCTGATTTCCAACAGGCAATCTTCAAGTTCTTTTAAGAGTTCCCCATTGAGGGCGTTGGTGACGCCATGGTTAAGTTTCAGAATTCGGACCGAATCGTCCGTGACCGCATCAATCCATTTCATTTTCATCCTCCTTTTAACCCGAAAATAAAATTGAAAACCTCTCTCATGGCGACCCCGGACTGATCCGGGGGAAGCAATCTCCAAGTCGAGCTTGGAAAATGCTATAAGCCACCCGGGGGATTGCTTCGTCGCTCCACTCCTCGCAATGACCAGGGTAACTGTCCTTTTTATGCTTTGCGGGCGCCCCGTCGGGCAGGGGATGTTAAGACAGAATTTTTCGTAATCCAACCAACCAGATAATAGCTATTAGAACTTATGTTTAAGGCCAAGCTGAAACGTGAAATCCGGGGCCCCGGTAGTGTTCAGGTCTTCAGTAAAGGACAATTCCAGAGAATTCAGGCCGAAGATGTACCGGCCTCCCAAGGTCAGGATAACGCCGGTCTGATCGATAGCGGATATCCCGGTTTCCGGGAAGGGGGAGGTCTGGGCCAGACACTGGCCCAGGACTTCAAAATTTTTCCACCAGGCCCACTCCACGACCGCGCCGAGATAATAATAGGGTTGCAGGCCTATGGTTTCCCTGGCCCTTAAGTCCCCGGGCAGCACCAGACCCAAGGCGCCGGTCAGCTTGAACGTTTGGCCCAGTTTTCGTTCCCCCAGGAGCGCCAGCCCCCAATCCAGGCTGCCGTTCCCGAAACCGGTATTGGGGTCCCCGGTCGGCAATTCCAGATCCGCCTTGACGGCCCAGAGCGTTTCTCCGAAAGAAAACTCCTTTTTTCCGGTCAGTCGCAGGTCACCCAGCCCGACCTTGCCGCTTTCCCCCTCGACCAGGAGTTTTCCTTTTCGAAACAGCCGGTAGTGAAACTCGTTTTTCGGGTACCGGCTGCGGCCGTAGTCGGGGAAGCCAAAGGCGCTGTGATAGCTCTCCAGCGGCTGATCCAGGACCCCGGAGCTGAAGGCCAGTAAAGGGATCTCCAGTCCCAGTTCGATCCACCCGGGTAGATTTCTTTTAAAGACGAAATCAAATTCCGCCGACTCCAAATCGAGGTCAACCAGCCAGTCGGAGGACCCTCTTTTCATAAAGGCGCTGGAATAATGCAGGCTCAAGACGAGCGAATCCTCCTGAGCGGCCTTTTCCAGGATGGGTGAATTCAGATGGAGGAAAAGAGGGAATTGATTTTTAACCCTGAAAGGGCCTTCGAGGGCGGCGGACGATAGAGGGGCCGGGAAAACAGAAAATACCAGTATAATAAGTAGAGGAAGGGACAATATCCTGAGCATGCTTTTCCATTATCATATCCGGTCGGGTTCAACAAGGAAAAGTAGGGCCGGCGACCCCGCCGGCCTGGATGGTAAGGAGAATGGGTGCTTGCAGTGGGAATAGAACGATTAGCCCAAAAAGGTGGTGAACCCCAAGTCCGAGGTGTTCGGCGGGGTCGCCGACCCTACGAAAGACGGGACAGAACGGTTGGGTGGAGCCGGCGAAGGTTTTCTTAATCATGGTTTCTTCGGTCCGTCTCGGTACCCTCGATCCTTCCCTGAATGATTCCGGAATCATTCGGCGTCTGAACGGGGATTCGCCGGAGTTCCCGGACCCCGGCCTGGACCAGCATCTCCCGGAGTCTGACGATCGGAATAGGACTGGCCGTTTTCCGTTCCCAAGAGCATATTCAGGGAAAAAAGGGCCGGGAAGACCGGGCCGTCCATTTCGTCGTTCAAGATAAATTCGTGGATCAAAATCAATCCGCCGGGCGCTAAGCTGGAAACGGCTTTCCGGATCATTCGCTGACAATCCTCCGGTCCTTCCCCATGGAGAATATGGGACAGCCAGACCACATCAAAGGTCCCCTGAATCGATCCCTCCAGGTAATCGCCTTCCTGGAATTCAATGCGATCGGACAACCCGAAACGAGCGATGGTTTTTTCGGCAAAGGACCGGGTGGTGGGCAGGTCATAGACCGTGGCCTTCAACCCGGGGTTCTTCAGGCAGAAATGGATGGCGTAGGTACCCGGACCTCCCCCCAGATCCAGCAGGTGTTTGCGGCCGGAGAGGTCTATCTGCGGAACGATCCGGGGGGCCAGGTTCATGGCCATATTGAACATGCCCATGAGAAAACTTTCCCGCACCACCGCTTCTTCGAAGCCGGACCGGGACCGGGTCGCCTTGCCGGTGATGACCCCTTGGTCCAGTTTGCTCCAGGACTCCACCAGGTGGTGATGGTGCATGACCATATAGCCGAGATACTGCGGCGAATCCTTCTTCAGAAAGGTTTTACTGATGTCCCTGTTGGCATAGGCGTTTTCCTTTTTGGACAACAGTCCCAGGGCGGAGAGGGCGTTCAGCAGCATGGTCACTCCCCTGAGATCGCCTTTCAGGTCATCGGCGATATCCCGGGCCGTGCGGGACCGGTCCCCGATCAGGGAAAAAATTTCGAGCTTGACGCCGGCGTGCAGGGTGCAGGCCTTCCAATAGCTTCCCGAGACTTCCAATAGCTTTCCCGGATTCCATTCGGTCGTTTCCATTAGGGTCCTCCTCCGTATTTGACTCTTTCCATAAAATACAATAAGATTCATTGAAGTTCAATTTGAAATAGTGATTTTTAGATGGGGTGACCTTGGAACGGGGCAAATTGCCTGAAGTCCTCGAGCTATTGGTGAATCATTGGACTAAGGAAAACAGGGAAGATCAGGAGCAGACGAGCAGCGAAATGAAAGAGGAAGCCGAGGAATTGCGCCGGCGGATCGCTCAACTGGAGGCCCGTATGGCGCAGCAAAAAAAAAGCGAAGAAGCGCTCCGTGCCAGTGAGGAGCGCTTTCAAGTTTTATTTGAAACTCTGCCTTTGGGGGTGGTTTATCAGGACCGCCACGGGGAAATCCTCCGCGCCAACCCGGCGGCCGAACGGATCCTGGGACTGACCCACGATCAACTGCTGGGACGCACCTCCGTGGATCCCCTCTGGCGGGCCCTTCATGAGGACGGATCCGATTTTCCCGGGGAAACCCACCCGGCCATAAAGGCCCTGGAGACGGGCCAGGAAGTGAAAAATGTAATCATGGGGGTCTATCATCCCGCAAGCAAAGATTATGCCTGGATCAATATCCATGCCGTACCTCAGTTCCGGCCGGGAGAAGATCAGCCTTTTCAGGTTTATTCGATCTTTGAAGATATCACTGAAAAGAAACGAGCCCAGGATGAGATCAGAAAATTGGCCAAGTTCCCCGGTGAGAACCCCAATCCCGTATTACGGATCCAGATGGACGGGACCCTATTATATTACAATCTGGCCAGTGAAGCCCTGTTGCGACACTGGAAAAAGGAAACCGGCAGCCAAGTCCCAACGGAGCTGGATAAGGTCATCAAAGAGGTCTTGTCTTCGGGAACGTCCCGGCAATGGGAAGACCGGATACATGACCGTACTTTCTCTTTTACCGTGGCCGCGGTATCCGAGGAAGGGTATGTCAATGTATATGGGTTGGACATCACCGAACTGAAAAGAGTGGAGGAGAATTTAAAAAGGGAGAAAGAAAGATTTCAGATCCTGATCGATGCCTCTCCTTTGGGCGTCTCCTTGATGGGGCCGGAGGGCCGCTGCAAATACCTCAACCCCAAATTTACTGCCATTTTCGGTTATACGCTGGAAGATATCCCGGACGGACGGGAATGGTTCCGGAAAGCCTATCCGGATGTGGCTTATCGGCACGAAGTCGTAGCCCAGTGGTTGCAAGACCTGCGGGATTTTCCCAGCGGCGAGTCCCGTCCGAGGACTTTTAAGGTGATCTGTAAAGACGGGGAGGAAAAGGTCATTCATTTCAGCCCGGTGTCCATGGAAACCGGGGACCAATTAGTCATTTACGAAGACATCACCGATCGAAAGAAACTGGAGATTCAGCTTATTCAGGCCCAGAAGATGGAGGCGGTGGGGACCCTGGCCGGGGGGATCGCCCATGACTTTAACAACCTGCTGATGGCTATCCAAGGGAATGTTTCCCTGATGCTCATGGACCTGCCTTCCCCTCACCCGGACCGGGAGCGCTTGCAGCATATCGAAGGCTGCGTGCGCAGCGGGGCGGACCTGACCAAACAATTGCTGGGGTTTGCCCGAAGGGGGAAATACCAGGTCAAAGCCACCGATCTCAACGACTTGATCGACAAGGCTTCCGCCCTGTTTGGGCGGACCCAAAAGGGCCTGAGGATTCACAAAAAATTTGCCCGGGGGGTGTGGACGGTGGAAGTCGATCGGGGGCAGATGGAACAGGTCCTCCTTAATCTGCTGGTCAATGCCTGGCAAGCCATGCCCCAGGGAGGGGATCTCTACTTGGAAACCCAAAACGTTTTCTTAGATGAGCATTATGTCCAGCCTTTTGAGGTCAAATTGGGAAATTATGTGAAGACCTCGGTGACCGACACCGGGATCGGGATGGATGAGGAAACCAAACAAAGGATCTTCGAGCCTTTTTTTACCACCAAGGAGCGAGGGCGGGGGACCGGCCTGGGACTGGCGACCGTTTACGGGATCATTAAGGGACACGAGGGATTCATCACGGTCTACAGCGAGCCGGACCGGGGGACCACCTTTAATTTCTATATTCCCGCCTCCGCCAAGTCGGTCGAAGAAGAAAAGAAAGAGCAGGCCACCCTCATGACGGGCCAGGAAGGGATCCTGCTGGTGGACGACGAGGAGATCATCCTCCAAGTGGCAGCCCAATTATTGGAAAAATTGGGGTATACGGTATTCGTGGCCCATAACGGCCGAGAGGCCCTGGATCTCTACTCCCAAAAAGCGGGGGAAATCGATCTGGTGATCCTGGACCTGGTCATGCCGGGCATGGGCGGCGGGGAAACTTTCCAAATCCTGAAAAAGCTGAATCCTGAGGTTAAAGTGCTTCTTTCCAGCGGCTACAGCATCAACGGCCTAGCCAGAGAGATCCTGGGCCAGGGATGCCAGGGATTTATCCAGAAACCTTTCGATCTGAAAGAGGTTTCCGTAAAAATTCGGGAGATCCTGGATCAGGGAGACCCTGGGTGTTTGCCAACATAATATAAAATAGTTAACTATATCATTCCATGTTCCGACTCCTTTTCCGTTTAATTTTTTTCTTAGCCCTTTTTCTCCCTTATCTTTTGTCGATAGTGCCTCCCGCCCTTTCCGGGGAAAAAGGATGGAAGGCCTTTTTCTTTAAGGACAAACAGGCTTCGCGGTTTGTATCCGGAAAATTTTTTGAAGGGTTGATTTTCGCCGGGACCCACAGCCCGGGCGCGGTTTATTCCGCAAAATTCGATCAGTTGGGTTCAGGGATGAAAGGGAGCATCCTTCCCCATCCGGATGATCCGGCGGAAGCCGTACTGGATTTTATCGTTTTCCGAAATGCCCTTTATGCCTTGGTTGAAAAAAGTCCCTCAGAAATTCGCCGCTGGAATCGGGAGACCGGTAACTGGGATCCGGTGCCCATTCCGCCCTCGGAGGGGATTTTTTTCGCGCAGGTTTTTCAAAATCAACTCTACCTGACCGGTAGTTTCAAAAAAGGGATAAAGGTGTTGCGGTCTGCGGATGGGAAAAGGTTCGAGGAAGTCGTCGCCCTGGGCGACTGGGCTTGGGTTCCCGTCGTTTTCCAGGGATCGCTTTATCTATTAGGGCACCAGGGGACCCCTTATTCCCAGGGGAAGGCCACGGCGTTCAGGACCGGGGATGGACGTCGTTATGACCCTGTTCCTTCCTTGGAAGGGGGGGCTGAATATCAATGCGCCTTTTCCTGGAATGGAACTCTTTATCTGGGGACCGGCGGGTGGAGCAACAATCGACAGGCCCCTAACACGGCCGGAATCTACCGTTATGATGGGTTGAAGCGGGTGGAAGTACTGGCCGATATTCATATGAACGGGGTGACGAGTCTGGCCGCCTGCGGTCGATATTTATTCGCACTGGCCGACTCCGGTTGGGAAAGCCGTCAGGGGACTTCCGCCCTATATCGGACGGTCGATGGGATTAAATGGGACCGGGTCAAGGTCTTCGATCATCCGGAAATGCGAAAAATTGAAAGCGTGGAAGATAAGACGCTGATCCTGCTGGGAGGCAAAAACAGGGAATACGGCGTGGTTTACTTGAATACGGATGATCTCTGTCTCGGCGCGGACGATTAAAACCCGGATCCAAGCTCCCGTGGCCGTCTGGGTCTCGGGGAAAGGGTTTTCCACACTTCTTTCTTCAGTTCTAACCCGGCCCCGGAGGCTTCAAATCGTCTTGGAAGCAGGGCCGGGTGGAAAGGCGTTAAAGGTCTCTAGGCTTGGGCCTGCTTTTAGATCATTTGGCGCTTCGCCCTTTTGGGAGGGTACCCACCCAAAAGGGCGAAGCGCCGATAAAGAAAACGGCTTAGTCGTGGACGGACACGATGGGAGGACCGGCGGCGCTGAGTTGCTCCTTTAGTTTTTTCAAATCCGTGGGCTGAACGCGGAAAACCGTGGCTCGAGTTAGACCTTCGGTTTTGGGCAGGGTGACCGCGCTGACCAGATAGAGCCCCAAGTCCTTGATGATCTTGGCCGCGTCGGCCAAGGAACCGGTGCGGTTCTCCAGTTCTAATTCGATGCGGACACTGGGCTCATTGATGCCCAGGACCTCGATGAATGTTTCCAAAATATCCGAACTGGTGATCAACCCCACCAGTTCGCCGTTTTTTACCACCGGCAGGGAACCGATCTTGTGGTCATAAATCTGCTTGGCCGCCACTTCGATGGGTTCATCGGGATCCACGGTAAAAACTTTCTTGGTCATAAACTGGGAGACCTTAATCTTATCCAGCAGGTAGTTCAGCTCATAGATCGACAGCGTAGAGGAATCCGAGGCGCTCATCCGCCGGATATCCCGTTCGGTAACCATACCTACGACCTGTTTTCCCTGGATAACCGGCAAATGGCGGATTCCCTTCTGCTGAATGATGGTCATGGCTCGAAGCATGGTCGTATCCGGGGTCAGGGTGGTGACATCGGTGGTCATTCTATTTTTGACTTTCATCGGTTGGCTCCTCTTTCCGGGATAACCCTCTGGTTTGGTATTTTACTCCCCCGCCCTGGGGAAGCACTCGCGAAGCATGAAAATCCCGAGTTATCCTTCTACTCAATCGTTCGACTGAGCTCATGTCGAAGTCCCCTCCCCCAGCGGGGAGGGAAGCTAGAGGACTCGGATCGTTTCTTAAGCTCCCTCTTTCCCCCCCCCACGCGGGTGGAGGTGTGGGGGAGCCCCGCGGGTAAAAGCTGTTTTTATACTAATACCATGAATAATCCGGATTTTCAAATCCATTCATTCAAAGGTTCAGCCAATATCCCTTTTCCGTCTCGTCCGGTGATTCGGACCCGGAGACGGGTGTTCGGGTGGAAAAGCCCCTGGAATCGAATGGGCAAATAATTGTCGGTCACTCCTTCACACCAGCCATCCGGGTCGGTTGTACGGAGCACCAAGGCCGAGAACTCTTGCCCGACACATCGCCCGTAAAACTCAGATCGCTTGTCTCGATCCAAGGCCCGGAGCCGCCGGGCGCGCTCTTTCTTCTCCCCGGCCGGGACCTGTCCGGTAAAAAGGGCGGCCGACGTGCCGGGCCGAGGGGAATAGGGGAAGACGTGGAGATAGGCCAAAGGCAGAGTGGCAATCAAATCATGGGTTCGTTGAAAAGCGTCTTCATCTTCCCCGGGAAAACCCACGATGACGTCCGCCCCCAAAGACGCTAAAGGAAGTTCGGCGTGGAGTCGGTGGAGGAGGTCTGCGTATTCAACAGTCGAGTAGGGTCGGCTCATTCGAGTAAGAATACGTCCGTCGCCGCTTTGCAGCGGGATATGCAGGTGTGAACACAGCCGCGGTTCTTTTTGAAACAGAGAAATCAGGTCCGGCGTGATCTCATGCATTTCCAGGGAACTCAAGCGTAGAAAAGGTCGTCCGGGAGTTTTCAGTACCTCTCGCAGTAATTCGGTCAAACTCCAGGGGGGCTGGAGGTCCCGTCCGTATTGACCCAAATGAATACCGGTCAGAATTATCTCCAGGATCCCCGAGGCTTCTAAACGGAAGAGGCCCTCTCGGACCTGCTCGGGTGACAGGCTACGGGAAGGTCCGCGGGCCTGCGGGACGACACAGTAGCTGCAGTGGGCGTCGCAGCCTTCCTGGATGCGGAAAACCGCCCGGGTACGAAATAAGGGATTCGGGCATTCCAGGGATAAGGGCGGAAAGGAAGAAACCGGTTCAAGCCGGATCTGAAGAGAAGCGGGTTTTCGGGAAAAATCATCGCTGGAAGGGAACCGCAATTTATTCCCGGTCCCGAAGAGGTAGTCCAATCCGGCTATCTGGCTGAAATAGTCCGGGAAGAGTTGAGCGGCGCACCCGGCGGCGGCAATCAGGGCCTCCGGAGAGCGACGGATGGCCCCGCGCACGGCTTGGGCCGACTGGCGCTGGGCCTCGGCGGTCACGGCGCAGGTATTGATCAGATAGAGGTCGGCGGCTTCCTGGAAAGGCACCGGATTCCAGCCCCGTTCCTGAAAGGCCCGAATCAGGGCCTCGGATTCGAACTGGTTGACTTTGCAGCCAAAGGTCTGAATGGCGACTTTTTTCATTTTCACTTTTTTAAAGATTGGATTCAATCCAGCCGCCGCCCAGCACCGTGCCGTCCAAATAGATTACAGCGGCCTGGCCGGGAGTGACGGCTTTCTCGGGGTGGTCAAAGTGAACCCAGAGGTTTTGATCCGATTTCAGAGAGAGGTTGGCTGAAGCCGGAGGGTGGCGGTAGCGGATCTGCACTTGGACCCTCAGCCCGTCGATTTGCGGGGGACGGCAAAGCCAGTGGACCTTCCCCAGCCGGCAACTAATCTGTTCCAAGTCCCTTTTAGATCCAATAACCAGCTCATTTTTTTGGGGATCCATCCGGACCACATAGTAGGGTTCTTTCCCGGGCAGCCCCAGGCCCCGGCGTTGACCGATGGTGTAGGCGTATAATCCCTGGTGCTCCCCCAGCTTTCGGCCCTGTAGGTCCACCATATTTCCTCGCCGTATCCAGGTAGGCCCCGCTTCCCGGATCAAGAATTCCCGGTACCCGCCCGGCGGGAGAAAGCAGGCATCCTGGCTTTCTTCCCCCCCGAAAACAGGAAGCCTTAATTCCCGGGCCAGGGTTTTTACTTCGGTTTTAGTCCGGTCACCCAAGGGAAACAGAAGGTGCGGGAGGACTTCCCGGTTAAGGCGGTGCAAAAAATAGGATTGGTCTTTAGCGGGGTCAGCCCCCCGACCGATAGTAAACCCCTGGCCCCAGGGGCAGAGGACAGTCCGGGCATAATGACCGGTGGCGAATTTTTCAGCCCCCGATTCCCGGGCGGCGCGGAAGAGATGTTCGAATTTGACGGTTTGGTTGCAGACCACGCAGGGGTTGGGGGTCCGGGCCCTTTGGTATTCCGCCAGCAGGTAATCCATGACCTGCTTCCGAAAGGCCTCCTGCAAGGGGATGATTTCCAGACGGATACGGAGAAAGCCAGCCACTTCCCGCAGGAGGGCGGTCTTGGCCGGATCGGTCAATCCCAAGTCGGCATGCAGACCCAGGACCTCAAAACCCTGTTCCTGGAGCAGCCAGGCCGCCGTGGCGCTGTCCACACCGCCGCTCAGGGCGATGGCCGCTAATTTCATACCATCGACAGACTCAGGGGGGCTAAGGGGTGAATTTTTTCATGACCCTGGTAAAGCCCGGCAGGGAACGTTCGATCACCTCGTCGGCCACACAGTAGGCGATCCGAAAATAGCCGGGGGCTCCAAAGCCCCTTCCAGGGACGGTCAGGATCCGCTCTTCCTGCAAGGCCTGGACGAAGGCCACCTCATCGGGAATGGGGGAGCGGGGGAAGAGATAAAAGGCCCCCTCGGGCCGATCGAACTGATAGCCGGCCTGGGAGAGTCCGTCACAGAAAAGGTCGCGTTTTCTTTGATAGAGGTTAATGTCCACGGTTTGTCCCTGCAGATCGACTAACACCCGCTGCATCAGAGCGGGGGCATTGACAAAACCCAGTATGCGATTGGTGAGGGTCAGGGCATTAATCAATTCGTCCCGATCAGGGGCTTGCGGGTGCACGGCTAGAAAACCGATCCGCTCCCCCGGCAGGGAAAGATCTTTGGAATAAGAGGTGACCACGATGCTTTCGTTATAAGCCTGGAAGGCACTTGGAACCTGGACGCCGTCATAAACGATTTTTCGGTAGGGTTCATCGGCCAGCAGATAGATCACCTGCCCCTTTCGTGAATAATCGGCCAGCAAATCTCCCAGACCGCGGATAATCGTTTGGCCATAGACTCGTCCGGTAGGGTTATTGGGAGAGTTGATCAAGATCGCCTTGGTCCGGGGGGTAATGGCCTCCTGGATAGCCTTAAGGTCCGGTAAGAAATCGGGCCTCGTGGAAACGATTTTGGGCTGGCCCTGGAAATTGTCCACATAGAAAAGGTATTCGACAAAATAGGGGGCTAAAATAATGACTTCGTCGCCAGGGTTGATTAGCGCCTTTAAAACGGCGTTGATGGCCCCGGCAGCGCCGCAGGTCATGATGATGTCTTTGAGGGTGAACGGCAATCCGTGCTCCCGGGAAAGAAAATCGGCCACGGCGGTCCGGGTCTCCGGGTACCCGGCGTTGGGCATGTAGGCGTGCAGGGCGGCCGGGGATTCCTGAAGGATTTTAATGAGGGCCTGATGGACCACCAGCGGCGGTTCCAGGTTCGGGTTGCCCAGGCTGAAATCACAGACCTGATCGGCTCCGTATTGGGCCTTGAGCAGTGCCCCCTGTTCAAACATCTTTCGGATCCAGGAGGACTGCTCCATGGAGTTTTTTATTTTTTGAGCTATGGCCATCGGTGGTCTCCTCCTCTAAATGTTTACCTCTATTGTTAGAGACAAATTCTCAGAACAATGGAGGTAAACATTTAAAGATAAAAAGAAAATTTTCAAATATTTTTGGCTAGGGTTTGGGCCGGTAGCGGGCCGGTTCATCAAAAAAATCCAGAGCCTTCAGGGGAGAAAGGATTTGAATCGAATGGGTGACGCCGGCGGGAATAAAATAGGAATCCCCCTTTTCGTACCTTTGAGTAACCCCGCCGATGGTCATCTGCATCTCCCCTTCCAGCACCACCCCCCATTGGGCCTGGTGCTGATGGGGAGGGATTTCCCCTGTGGTCTCCACGGAAAAGAACACGGCCTGCCGGCCCTCGCCCTGAAAGAGTTTACCCCGGACCCCCGGGATGGGAATATCGATATCCGGCAATTGTTCGATCATTTCCGGGTAGAGTATTTTATCAGCCAAAACGTCCCTCCTCAGAGCCTCTCGCAAAAAGGCCAAGAACCCGTCATTGCGAGCGAAGCGAAGCAATCTCGTCTTTGGTAACTAGCCTACAATACGAGATTGCTTCGTCGCTTCACTCCTCGCAATGAGAGCCCAGGGGACTTTTTGCCAAACCATCAAACTTGATGACCTCGCAAAAAGTCAAAAAACGACTTTCTGCTCGGCGGGGGAGGGCTTCCCCTCCCCCGCCATTTGAAGTGAATTCAAATGGTTCCACCCCTACCCCAGCCCGGCGCTTAATCGCGCTCGGGCTGCTGACGGACTTCTTGCGAGTCCGTCAAACTTGATCATTCGAATCTGTTCTTGAAACTCAAACGGTAGCATATATTTGGAAAGGGGTAAAGGACTAATTTTATTTCTTTCAATGAGTTGGGATGGTTGACGGACTTGACAAATCGGGTGACTCATGCCAATACTGCTATCATCTTCGGACTAGCCAAAAAAAATCGAGTTTTTTTGGCTGTAATAAAAAACCTCTAAAAAGGATTTTAAAGAACGTTTTTTATAGTAGATTCTTACCTCCGTTGTTAGCGACCAATTCTCAGAACAATGGAATAAGCACCTAAAGGGGAAGGCATGAAAAAAATTCTCGTGACGGGGGGGGCCGGCTTTATCGGCAGTCACCTCTGCGAAGTTTTGCTCCAGGATGGAAATGATGTAGTTTGCCTGGATAACTATTATACCGGATCGAAGGAGAATATCCTTCATCTGCGGGATAATCCTCATTTTGAGTTGCTGCGACATGATATTATCAACCCCATCGTCCTGGAGGTGGATCAAATCTATAATCTGGCCTGTCCGGCATCGCCCATCCACTACCAGTTCAATCCGGTTAAAACCGTCAAAACGAACGTCATGGGCACTCTGAACATGCTCGGATTGGCCAAACGGGTCAAGGCCCGAATCCTGCAGGCCTCCACTTCGGAGGTCTATGGGGACCCGGCCGTGCATCCCCAGAAAGAAACCTATTGGGGCAACGTCCACTGCATCGGACCACGGGCCTGTTACGACGAAGGAAAGCGGGTCGCCGAGACCTTAATGATGGATTATCACCGCCAGCACCGGGTGGATATCCGAATTGTACGGATTTTCAATACCTATGGCCCGAGGATGGCCCTGGACGACGGCCGGGTGGTCAGCAATCTCATCATCCAGGCCCTGCGCGGTGAACCGTTGACAGTGTATGGCGATGGGCGGCAGACCCGTTCTTTTTGTTACATCTCCGATATGGTGCGGGGGCTGAAGGGCATGATGGAGCAGGAGGCCTTTCCCGGCCC
Organism: uncultured delta proteobacterium; assembly: GCA_963743305.1. Taxonomy (GTDB): domain Bacteria; phylum Desulfobacterota; class RBG-13-43-22; order RBG-13-43-22; family RBG-13-43-22; genus CAVQSS01. The sequence goes on along the minus strand of CAVUPH010000006.1, from coordinate 147,354 downwards.
GGTCAACCTGGGCAACCCCCGGGAATTCACCATACTGTCCCTGGCCGAAAAAGTGAAAGCCATGACCGGTTCATCGGCCCCGATTATTTTCAAACCCCTGCCCCAGGACGATCCCATTCAGCGGAAACCGGATATTGCTTTAGCCCAGGAGCGTTTGGACTGGTTTCCGGAAGTGGAGCTGGAAGAGGGCCTGGTTCTGACCATCGAATACCTTCGCCAGGCAGTCCAACAAAACAATTAAACCAATGCCGTCTGGTCTGAATTTTTCGTCTAACCGAACGATCGCCCCGCTCCGTCTTCTGGTCTTTATTATTTCTCTGCCCTCCGTTTTTTTCTTTTTGGCCGGCTTGACTTGGTCCGAATCCCCGGCGGAGTGGCGCCGGGTGGTCAGCGTGGAGGATGGGGATTCGATTACGCTGGATAAAGGTCGGCGGGTCCGCTACCTGGGGATTGATTCCCCGGAGCGGGGAGGGCCGGGGAAAGGCGAACCCTTGGCCGAAGAGGCCCATCGTTTCAATCGTCAACTGGTTCGGGGTCAGGACATCCGGCTGGAATATGAGGTGGAGCTTCTGGACCGCTACCAGCGGCTGTTGGCCCACGTGTATTTGAAGAACGGCCTTTGGGTGAACGGGGAGATGGTCAAAAAAGGCTTGGCCCAGGTGCTCTACCAGGCGCCCAATACGAAGAAGTTCGAAGCCCTGTTGAAGTGGCAGCGGGTAGCCATAGACGAGCGGCGGGGTATCTGGAGCAAGGCCCTGGAAGAAACCGAATCGGAATACACTGGTCAGCGGATCACCAGGAAATTTCATCGAAGGAATTGCCTCGTCGGACAAAAGATAACGGTAAGGAACCTGGTCCTTTTCAAGCACAAGAAAGACGCCTATCTCCAGGGCTTCAGCCCCTGCCGCCTATGCCGGCCATGAGGTTAACCGTTAATAAATATGGATGACCGTCGTTACCCCGAACGGCCCTTTATCGGGGTCGGGGCCATTGTTTTTGAGGAGGACCGGGTTTTATTAATTCGTCGATGAACAGGATCGCGTCCTTTATCATTATGTGCTGATCGATTACCTTTGCCGGGTGGTGGCTGGCCGGCTAAAGGGGGGAAGCGATGCCCTGGAAGCCGCTTTCTATCCTTTAGGGGGTATTGAGCGCCTGGCGCTAACTCCGGGAACCGGCCCGATTATTCGCAAAGCCTTTGACCTGAAAAAAGAATTTTTTCTTGACAAAAAAGGGTTGGGGAAGTATTAACGAAGTACTTTTACTCTTTATAATTCCCAACAAATCGAAATAGCCAATAAAAGATGCCTGCGATTGAAACCCTGGGGGTTATCCATTATCGTATATCGTATCGGCCCGACCTGGACTATGGATTGCTATAGACCGGATCGGGTTTTTTTATAAAATAACAAAATTAGGACAGGGAATATGGAAAAAGAGATGGAAAAAGAGGGAAAATCCAAGGGCACCTGGATGTTTTTCTGGGTCGGGGTCGTGGCATCCTTGATTTTAGGCTGGCTGATCTTCCCGGGACTTATCCAGAGCAAGAAGGTCCAACCCGTGCATTTCAGCCATCTCAAGCATGGGGAGGGAGGTGCCGGGGCGCAGTGTGAGGATTGCCATTCCTTCCGGAAGGATGGCACCTTCGCCGGTATTCCGCCTCTGGCCAAATGTCTGGAATGCCACGAGTCGGCTCAGGGCAGTTCCAAGGAGGAGGCCGATTTTATTAAATTGGCGGAGCAACTGAAGAAAGAGAATAGAAATATTTCCTGGTTGATCTACTCTCAGCAGCCCGACAACGTTTTTTTCTCCCACGTGGCTCATGTCAAAATGGCCAAACAAAACTGCACGGATTGCCACAAGATGGTGGGCGGCAAAACCGATAAAAACCCGGTATATAAATACAAGTGGATTTCAGGCTACGCTCCTGAAGTGATGATGATGGAAACCTGTGAAGCCTGTCACCAAAAGAAAGGCAAAAGCAACGCCTGTTTTGTATGTCATAAATAAATTGGAACCTGAACAGACCCTAACTCAGGTAAAACACGAGGAATAGGAAAATGCCAACCATTGATCGCAGAGATTTCCTGAAGTTTATCGTCGGGGGCGCGGTGGGGACCATTGTTTCACCCCTGCCCTGGGTGCCCATGGATGAAGTGGCCAAATGGAGCCAGCGTTGGGCCCCCATTCCCGAGAGCGGCGAATCCTCTTATCTGAATTCTATCTGCCTCCTTTGTCCGGGGGCCTGCGGCATCAAAGTCCGGCTGATCGAAAGTAAGCGGGCCGTTAAAATCGAAGGCCAGCCGAACCATCCGGTAAATCAAGGCGGGCTATGTCCGTTGGGCTTGTCCGGGTTGCAGTACCTGTACCAGGAAGAGATCCGCGTGAAGGGTCCGATGAAGCGTTTCGGTCCTCGGGGGAAAGGGGATTGGTTGCCGGTCTCCTGGGAAGAGGCCTATGGTGATTTGACCAAATGGTTAAAGGAATTACGTCAGAATAACCAGACCCACACGGCGGCCCTTCTGGATGGTCGCGGCGGACAAGGAAGCCTTTCCCTGTTGATGACCCGATTCATGAGAAGCTACGGTTCCCCTAATTATATTCGAACCCCGCGACTGGGAGATATGGAAGAGATGGTGACGGCCTCCCTTCAGGGGGCCCGTTCCTCCTGGGCCTATGACCTGCCCCAGGCCAAATATATCCTCAGCTTCGGCGCGGGATTGTTGGACGGTTGGGGAACTCCGACCTGGGTGAGCCAGGCTTACCGGGAATGGAGAAAAGATCCCCCGGCGGGAAGGGCCAAATTAGTCCAGGTGGAACCCTTAGCCTCCACGACAGCCTCCCTGGCGGATGAATGGGTGGCGGTAAAACCAGGGACCGAGGGGTCTTTGGCCTGGGGCTTGGCCCAAATCATGATTTCCAAAGGCTGGGTTAACCGGGAGGCTATCCAGGCGGGGACTTCAGGTTTGGAAGGTTTGAAAGAAGTGCTGGATAAAAAATATACTCCGGACAAGGTGGCCAAGATTACCGGCTTGCCTCCCGAGGAGATTGAAAAACTGGCCAAGGAATTCGCCTCGGCCAAACAAGCGGTCGCCCTGATGGGGAGAGGGAAAGGGGACCTGGCCATTCCTTTTTCTGAGGGTGCGGCCATCCTTACCTTGAACGTTCTGATCGGGGCGTTGAATCGCAGCGGCGGGGTTTTCTTAAAGTCCGAGGGTGGACTGACCGCCGCTTGGCCTAAGGCGTCGCTGGACGGCATAGCTGAGAAAGGGCTGGCCCAACCTCGGCTGGACAGCATCGGGAGTTCCAAGTTTCCGGCGGGCCAACCCAACTATATCCAATTTTTCAGCAATGCGGCCCAACAGAAACCTTATCCGATCAACCTCCTGATGCTTCACGAGGCCAACCCGGCCTTTAGGTTGGGGGATGAGGCGATCAAAGCCGCCGTGGCCCGCATCCCATATATTGTCAGTTTTTCCTCTTTCTATGATGAAACCACCCAATTAGCGGACTTGATCCTGCCGGCTCCGACCTTCCTGGAGCGCTGGGATGACGCCTATGGCGTCCCGGGGGTGCCCTTTCCGGTTTATGGCCTGGCCAAGCCGGTATTGCCCCCCCTTCACGGAAACCGAAATCCGGGCGAGGTACTGATCGCCTTGGCCAAAGGTCTGGGCGGAGCGGTTCAGGAGGCCTTAAGCTTCGAAAATATGGAAGCCGTGGTTAAGCAGAGCGCCAAAACCGTTTTCGAGACCAAGAAGGGCCGCCTGAGCGATAGCCCGCCGTCGGAAGCCGGCAAGTCCGGCTCCGCCTCTTTTGAATCTTTTGATAAATTCTGGGAAGGGCTGGTCCGGGAAGGGACCTGGTATCATCTGGAAGGCGCCGGGGTCGGGGGACAGGGAAAGATCGACCTCTATCCTGCCGCCCTCCGCCAGGAACCGGAAAAAATTGATCTGAGCTTCTCTTATTATCCCGGAGGGGAGAGCCCGCTTTTGATGGTGCCGCTGTCCTTGATGTTGCTCCAAAACGGATACTTCCCCAATCCCCCTTTCATGACCAAGTACCTGGGCGAAGAAATTCTAAAAGCCAATGACCTGATGGCCCAGTTTCACCCGACTACCGCCAAGAAGTTCGGGTTGAAGCAGGGAGACCGAGTGACACTGGAATCGGCGGGAGGGAGCATTAAGGTGGGGGTCCAATTGTTTGAAGGGGCCATGCCTCAGGTCATTTTCGTTCCCCTGGGAATGGGGCACGAGGCCTTTGATCCGACTTTGAAAAATCGTGGGGCGAATCCCTATCCGCTGCTGGATAATATTATTGACCCGGCAAGCGGGTTACCGATCTCCTGGGTCACCAAAGTGAAAATTAGAAAAATTTAGCCAAAAATATTTCAAAATAACTTCTTTTAATTTAGATTTTTACGTCCATGGTTAAAGACAAATTCTCGGAACAATGGATGTAAAAATCTAGAGGGTAGCCATGAAAGAAATTCCTCTCGGCAAAGAACTCTATGGCATGGTGATCGACTTAGACCGATGCACCGGATGTGGGGCTTGTGGCGTCGCCTGTTCGGCTGAAAATAATATCGCCTATCGAACGGATGAGACCGACAAGCTGCGAACGGGCACCTGGATGCGGCTGTACCGTTTGAACAACGGAAAGCCCTTTCCCAAGACCAAGGTAGCCTATTTCCCCCGTCCCTGTATGCACTGCCAGAACCATACGCCCTGCGTTTCGGTCTGCCCGGTCAACGCCACTAAGATTGATGAACAAGGGGTGGTCAGCCAGATCTATCCCCGCTGCATCGGTTGCCGGTACTGTGTGGCCGCCTGCCCCTACCATGCCCGGTTGTTTCACTGGTGGGACCCGGTGTTCCCTCAGGGTCTGGAAAACTACCTGAATCCGGACGTTTCCGTGGCCATGCGCGGAGTGGTCCATAAATGCACTTTCTGCCATCATCGCTATCAGCGGGCGAAAGACCGGGCCTTTATGGAAGAGCGCCGGGACCTGAAAGAGGGTGAATATAACACGGCCTGCGCCGAGGCCTGCCCTACCCAGGCCATAACCTTCGGGAACCTGCAAAACCCCGAAAGTGCGGTGGCCAGGCTGAGCAAAAGTCCCCGGGCCTTTCGCCTGCTGGAAAAACTGGGAAGCCAACCCAAAGTGTATTATCTGACCTCTCAGGAGTGGATTCAGCGGCAAATTGACAATTATTTGGAGGGGGAGACCCTCAAAAGGGTCTCGTCCGGGCATAAATAACCGAATCGATTGCTTCTTAAGGATATTCTATTAAAAGGGGTAACATAATGGAGAAGACCTTGCCTGTTGATCATGCCTTATTCCCGGAGGGGGTGGAACGGGGTTCCCTGCCAAAATTTCTGACCTGGATCTTTTTTCTTCTCCTGGTCGTAGGCTGGGGGTTGGTTGGAGGCATTCTGGTTTTGATCTTCGGGTTGAACCAGACCAACATGAACGACTATTTCGGGTTCGCCCTCTGGATCACCTTTGACCTGGCGATAATCGCCTTAGGTGCCGGGGCCTTCTTTACCGGGTTTTTGACCTATATCATCGGTAAAAAAGAACTGAAGGCCATTATCAATTTCGCCGTGATCATCGGCTTTATCTGTTATAGCGGGGCCATCCTGATACTCACCCTGGACGTGGGCCAGCCCTTACGATCCTGGTACGGTTTCTGGCACCCCAACGTCCATTCCATGTTGACCGAAGTGATGTTCTGCATCACCCTGTATCTAGGGGTCCTGGCCATCGAATACCTGCCCTTGATTCTGGAGAACCGGGGTATCAATAAAAACCCCGGGGCCCATTACTTCGCCCACAACCTTCACCACCTGATGTTTATTTTTGCCGGGACCGGTACCTTTCTTTCCTTTTTCCACCAGGGTTCTTTGGGCGGAATGTACGGAGTCATGTTTGCCCGGCCTTTTGCCTTCCGGGAAGGGATTTTTATCTGGCCCTGGACTTTCTTCCTCTTCATCTCCTCGGCCATCGCCTCCGGCCCGGCCTTCACGGTGCTGATCACGGCTATTGTCCAAAAGGTAACCGGCCGGAAACTGGTCAAACTGGAGGTGCTTTCTCTGATGGGCAAGATCGCCGGCAGCCTGCTGGCGGTCTACTTGATCCTCAAGATTTTGGATACCCTCGGCTGGGCCTTTTCCATTCTGCCCAATCGGGGGATCACCTTCGGGAGTCAGTTCCAGGGTCCTTACGGGATCTGGCTGATGGTGATGGAAATCGGGGTCCTGGGCATCCTTCCGGCCTGGATCCTCCTGTCCAAACGACGAAACAGTTACGGCTGGCTGGTCTTTGCCTGTCTCCTGGACTGCGCCGGGATTGTCTTTAACCGGTTTATTATGACCATCGTCACCTTGGCCATCCCGGTTATGCCTTTCGACCGGTTCGTCACCTACTGGCCCAGTTGGCAGGAATGGGCGCCCACCTTTGCTATCCTGGCCTACGGAGGCCTGCTGATTTCTTTGTCGTACCGCTATTTGCCGATTTTTCCCCAGGAAAAAGAATTGAACTGACCGTTTAGGCTTCTTGAAAGAAACGGGGGATGGTTTTCCAGCCCCCGTTTCTTTTTGGAAGAGAAGTGATTATTCCCTTGACAGTGGGACGGGAAAGTCTGAAAATATCCCTCAATGAAGCGGCTTATATTTCTTTTGGCGGTCGGACTGAGCCTGGTTCTTCCCTTCGGAGGGCCGGGAGGGCGGAGTTATTCTTCTTCCGGTCCTTCGATTTCCATTTCGCCGGATGACTATAATGCCGGGGATTTGACCAGAGCCCCTTCCACAGTTTATAAAGTGTTCCAGGTACTTAATACCGGAGATTCCCTGCTTTCCATTACGAAAATCAAATACACCTGAAGCATGAAGGTGGTGCGGTTCGATCCGCAGATCCAGCCCGGCGGGCAGGGAGAAATCGTCATAGCCTTGGAAACGGAGAAACTGGACGGCAAGTTCGATCGATATTTCAGAGTCCTCAGTAACGACCCCCGACGTCCTGAAGTCCTCATCAAAGTGTATGGCTTTTCCTCCCCCTTCCGGTCTTCCCTGGCCCCGCCTTGTAATCTTTGATTGTGACGGAGTATTATTCGATTCTCGGGAAGCCAACCGGGCGTTTTATAATCTCCTGTTGACCCGTTTCGGGAACCCCCCCTTATCGGAAGAAGCCTTAAATTACGTGCATATGCACACGGTGTTTGAAGCCGTCGATTTCCTTTTCCCGGCGGAAGAGGAAAGTTTGGCCGCCCATGCCTATCGACAGGATCTCGACCCGGAACCCTTCATCCGGCTCATGGTGGAAGAACCGGGGGTTAAGGAGTTCCTGACCTTTTTAAGGCCGGCGGTCAAGACCGCCATTTCTACCAACCGCACCACCACCATCAGGCAGGTCCTTTCCTTCCATGGACTGAGCGAATGTTTCGACCTGGTGATCAGCGCCCTGGATGTATCCTGTCCTAAACCCCACCCGGAATCGCTGATTAAAATCCTCGCCCACTTTCAACTCCGGCCCGAAGATGCCGTTTACATCGGAGATTCGGTGGTCGATGCCGAGGCCGCACAAAGGGCCGGAATTCCCTTGGTTGCCTATAAGAATCCTTGCCTGAAAGCGGACCTGCATGTGGCCTCGTTCCGGGTTTTGAAGGAATGGATGGAAGAGCGAGGCTGCTCCAGCGGTTAATAGGGTAAAAAGACTCGACCACCGTCTGATGTAGTTTTTTTTGTCGTCATGTCGGACCTGGTCCGCCATCCAGGAACCTCGAGCTTAAAAGACCTGGATTCCGACCATTCGACAAAGCTCATGGCCCTGAGCAACTGTCATTCTGCAGTAGGGGCGGCGACCCCGCCGCCCCTACTTTTACTACGGTTATCCCCCACACCATCTCCCGCGTGGGGGAGAGGGAGCCATAGGAAACAGCCCCAGCCCTTAAAGTTCCCCTTAAAATATTCCAAGCTTATGCCGGCCAATGTATCTAATGTAGCACAGACGCCCTCGTCTGTGTCCCTATTCGTTTGAGGACTCACCAACAGGAAATAGGGACCGACAAAAGCAAGGATAAAAATCCTCTCGTGTTAGGGAGGATTTTTTATTTGTGCGCCCGGCAGGGTCATACGGATCCCAGTCATGGCATCTTTCTTGTATTTTCTATTCCCCGGGATTATTCAAAAATTTAAACGGGGAGTGAAGACGAGGAGGAAAAATGAAACCGCGAATGGTTGGTTGCTGTCTTTTAGGTGCCTTATGTTGCTGGACCCAGGGTTATCCGGAAACGATTCACCGATACACCGATAAAAACGGGGTGCCCTGTTTTTCCAATTCCCTTACAGCGGGTAATTTTCCAAGCCGGGGTCTATCAGAAAATTCAAAACCCGTTTCGGCTGAGCTGGAACGGGCGCGTGAACAAGCCGAAATCGAGTACTGGCGTGCGGTCGAAGCCGAGGCTCGCTCTTTGAGGAATACCCCTGACACCGAGGTTCACAGAAAGGGAAGACCTTCTTTACAGCGAGGGGACTTTAATCCGTGGAAGGCTCCGTCCGGAGAAAAAACTCACAGACGGAAAACGGGGGGAAAGCGTGGCTCCGTTACTAATGACCTAAGACCTGTTCCTGATTTGGCTAATTCAAAGAAAGTTCGATCGAGGAAAAAAAAGTTGCAGGCCTGGAAGAACACACCGGAATGGGAATACCAGAGTATGAATAGAAGCTATTTCTCGAGGAGGAACGCGGCTCTAAAGTAACCCGCTTCAGGGCGCCCTCTGTGGCATGAGGGTTTAATATCTAAACATGGATTTTCATGCTTCGCAGGTACCCGCTCCGGGCATGGGGGGGCGCAGGTTACCGTAATTCGGGTTTGGACTAAAAGGGATAGGACCGATTATCCGGATCGACTACCATTTTTATCGAAACATCCGGGTCTCTTTGAGGTTGGGATACTACCGTGACCACGAGATAGGTCGTAGACCCCGGGGTCAGCTTGAAAGGGTAGGAGACCGCCTTTTTATTGAGGGTGTTGACCGGGAAAACGCTAAAGGCCAGTTGATGATCCCCCCCCTTGACCTCGGCATCAAACCAGATCTGATCGGCTCCGAACCCGCTCAATATATTATAATAGTAATCTCTAAAAGTGGCGATCTGCCTATCTTCATAGATATACAGCTCCTGTTTGTCCAGCCAACCGATCAAATCCTGGGGGTCACCCAGATTTAATTGTCTGAGGGTACTCCCTTGCTCTTTTTCATTGGAGGGCCGGGTGGCCTCCAAGGTCCCCAAATAACGGCGTTCCTGTTCTCGAGGTTTTTCTAAAAGATAATTGGACAGAATGATGAGGCGGCCATAGCCGGGATTTATGGCCAACCTTTTCTCGCCTTTAGGTTTGGTCAAGGCCTGTTTTATTTCTTCATCGGTCAGCTTGGAACTCAAAAAGGAAAGCTGGGGGAAAGGCAGGCTTTCCGCTTCTATTTCAACCGGATTCAATTGTTGATAAAATGGGATAAGCGTGACGTTGACCTGGAGTCTATTTTCATCGGTCTTTCGAATTTCACCGGCCACGATAAGATGGATCGGTTTCTTAAAGGCTACCGGCACCAGCTCTTGCAGTCGGCTCACCAGATAAGGCTTCATCTCGCGATTTACTTGAAAAAAGTGCCCCAAGGAACGGTGTATTTGCTCCCGCCCGTATACATAAAACTGATTTTCCCGATCCAATGCTGATCGTAAATAAGCGGACAATTCATTCCCCACGGCAATTTCCCGCCCGGCTGGATCAAGGAAATCCATGATCACTGTCCGGATCAACGGCCTCGTATCATAATTATAAACCAAGTCCGCGGATTTTTCAGCCACCTGCCCCAAGATGTCCTGATAGAAAGGTTCCAGGTCCTTGAAAGCGGGTGATGCGAAGGCGCCGGCCGATGAATCCGAGGCGAAGCCCGTTTTGAATCCGGCAGCGGTCATGGAAATTCCGATTGAAAAAATAAGTAGAACCTTAATAAATTTTTGCATGAAGGGTCTCCGAAAAAATTGAAACCGAGTAGCCCCTACCGGGGATTAATCACCCGGACCAAATCCCCGACGGATATTTCTTTTACACTGGAATCAATAATGCAAATGGCTTTCTTTTCGTCAATCTTTTCAATAAGTATTCCCAGTCCGATTTTTCGATATAACGCCTCGCCATCCTTTTTCTTTTCAATATCCAGGGGTTGATAAATTTCCACATAATCCCCGGGTTTAGTCCCAGACACTTTTTCCAAATCGATAACGATCTTGTCATTGGAAGATAGTAAAAGTTTCCCCGGTTCAAAGGTTCCCTTAATTATTCCGGACATGGCGGAAGCGGGCAATACTTCCTTTTTGCTGTTTTCGGCCTGGCCCGCACAGGTAAAGATTAAACTAAATAAAAGCGGATAAAGAATATGAATCCAATGCCTATACCTGCTCATATTTTCCCCTTTAAAAAATTAATTTTCAGAAGCAAATTTTTCCTGCAGCGGCAAAATGATTTTGGGCGTGATGAATAACAATAATTCCGAATCGTCCGTGCTCTTTTCCTTGGATTTAAACAGCCAACCCAAGATGGGAACATCTTTCAATCCGGGGACCCCCCGATCCGTGTTGCTTTCCGTTCGGCTTTTTATTCCCCCGATTACCAGCGTTTCTCCATCATTAATCGCCAATTCCAGTTCGGCTTCCTGGGTATTGATAGCCCGGTTTAGGTTGATATCTTGAATTCTATCCTCTATCCGGTCGTTGTTAAGTTTCACGCTCATGGTTATTTTCTTGCCGTTTCTGGCTATATGGGGGGTAACCTCCAATCTTAGATTGGCATCTATATACACCGTTGTAAAAGCGTTATTTTGGTCGCGAGTGGTTACCGGTAGTTTTAAGCCTTGTTTGATCGTTGCCTTTTTATTGTCCAGGGTTAAAATTTTTGGTGAGGATATAATTTTAACATCGCCCTGTTGTTCGAAGGCTCGCAAGCGGACATCGATATTCAGATTGGCGGAAGCAATCGTCAATCCGATCCCCGCCATCCCTGAAAAAGGATTGAGGGAAGACCCGGATCCTATCGGAAGATTTACGGCGTCATTCCCGGTATCGGAACTGAATCCTCTCAGCGTTCCCGCCAGCGGACCATACGGATTTGAATAACTGGCGCCGCCCCCCCATTGCAGTCCAAAGTCCCGGGCAAAGCTGGAATTGGCTTCGACAACCCTGGCTTCGATCATTACCTGCGGGGTAGGCTGGTCATTGGCCCTTATCAATTTTTCGATGTGGTCGATATCTATTCTGTTGGACCGGATAAAAATGGAGTTCGTTTGTTTCAGGGCCGCACAGATGCCTTTTCCCAATTTAGTCGCACCCGTGGTTGATGGACCGGAGGCATCGTTCATCCCCGGACTGTCCGGTCCTTTCCCCCCGCCCCAGATGGCATCTATTATTTTTTTCATTTCCTCCGCTGCAATATAATTCAGCTTTATCGTTTTGGTCAGCAGGGGAAGTCGGCCCTCCTGGACTTTCTGGAGCGCGTCTTCGGTTTTTAGCAGTTCCTGCTCGGTTTTTAGTAGGTCCTGCTGTTCCTTGACCACGCTCTGGCTTTCTTTCCGCCGGATGGTTTCGACCTCTACATAATCCTTCAGAGTGGAAATCCGGATGTTTTTCCCGTCGGTTATTTTTATCAGCCGGTTGGAATTCAAGATCATGTCTAACGCCTGATCCCAGGGGACGCCTTTTAGACTGACGGTCACTTTGCCCTTCACTTCTTCACCGACGATGATATTGACCTGCCCCACTTCCCCCAGCAGGCGGAGGACGTTGTGTAAGTCGGCGTTGTAGAAATCAAAGGTGACCCGCGGGGGAGAGACGGGCGTGCGAGGTATCAGCGCCGTTTCCTGCTCCCGTTTGAATTCGTTCAAATTGAGGACTTCTTTGGTCCGGGGCGGAGGCCCGCCACCAACCAACTCCGGAGCGGTTTTCTTTTTGGAAGCCGTCGCCAGATCCACATGCCAGATCAAAGGAGAGTCCTTGGAGGGATATACCTTAAAAGAAGGCCGTTGGGGGACGATCAATACGATCCGGGTGGTAGAGGGATTGAATTGGGAGACGCGTAAGTCCGAAACCAGCGGGTCATCCGAAATAGTCGGCGGCTGTTTAAGACCCAGGCGGCAGGGAGATAAATACAGCACCAACCTTTGGGGTTCTTCCAGAATAAAGACGGTCCGGATTTTAATCGGTTGGGTGACCGTTAATTGCAGCCGTAATTGATCGGCAGTTCGGTTGGACTGAATATTCACTAAATTGGCCTGGGGTTTATTCCCCTCCTTGGCCCAGGAAGAAGGGCTGAAAGACCCCAGGGTCATCAGGATTAAACCCATCCAGACCAGTATCCCGGTTTTCGATCTTAATTTAGGTGTCATTGGCTCCTCACCGAATGATTGGAGTTCCGTTCAAATAGAAAATAGGTTAGCAAGTTATGTAAGCACCTAAGGGGCCAGGGGCATTTTTAAAAGTACGGTTCGGGGCTTTTCCCGGCCCAAATAGTCTTTAATTGTTTCTTTTATCAAAATTTCCCGATTCGCAATAGCCACCACCCGCCCCTGGTTTTTGCCGATGGGAGTCCCCACCTTGATAAGGTACCCTTTTCCAAAGGGATCCTGGACCATAGCCTTTTTTTCACCCGGACCGGTGACAGTTGAAACCAACTGAAATTCACTTACTTCAAACTTTTGCAGCGGAAGTTGTTGTTTGGTCTGTTGGGGCTGCTCCAGCACCGGTGGCTGGAAAGGATCCGGCTTTCCGCTGGGGTCGTAGTACGGTTCAGTTTTAGGCGGCAAAGTCGAGGGACCGGCCGACGGCGGCAGGGCCATTTGAGGGGTTAAGGTTTTTCCCAAGGTCAGGGGTGTTAGCTTTTGAGCGATCGGCCTTTCCCCGGAAGGACCGCACCCGTAGGCGGCCAGGATACAAATACCTATCCAAAAATATTTGAATTTTTGGATCATTTTACTTTGCTCTCCGGGGGAACGGGTTTGGTCCCCGAGGCCGAGGGGCTTTGGGGGGGCTGTCCCGGTGTCGGAACCGGGGTTGACAAAAGCTTGTAGGTTACCAATTGACATCGGGCGGTTATCTGGCCTGATTTTTCGTCATAGGCCCCCATTTCCAGGTTATGGACGTTAATCAAGCGGGGGAGACGACGGATCTGATCAAAGAAAATACCCATCTGGTGGTAATGGCCCCTCAGTTGAACGCTAACAGGGACTTCAGTAATAAAATCGCGGGCGATTTCCGGTTCCGGCTTAAAAAGCAAAAATTCCAAGCCGTTCTGTTGACCGACAGAGGAAACGGATTTTAAGAGTTCCGGAATCTCCTTGTCTGCGGGAAGTACAGCGGTCACTTCTTTGAGTTGAAGATCAATCTGGACCAGATCGTTCTGAAATTGTTTGATTTGAGCCAACGTTTTTTGTATTTGGGCCAACCGTTCCCGACCCCGAAGGACATCTTCCTGAAGCTCCACCCGTTTATCCCATTTCGGCTTAAGAATGAAGAGACTCAGGGCCAGGGCCAACAAAACCAGGCCGCAAGCCCCGGCGGCTATTTTTTTGGCCGGACTGAGCATGATCCATTGATCGACCAGCGGGGTGTAAAAGGCCATGGCTTTATTTTTTCTCCACCGGCGCCGGAGGCCTCACCGACCCTTTTTTGAGGGCGGTGATCGTGAATTGGTTGATTTTGATCTCCCAAGTAGGAGGGGGTTGTCCCTTGGTCGCTGTCGGGTAGGTTACCTGGCTGGATTGGATTAAATCGACCCGCGAAATGGGTTCCAGGGTATCCAATCGTTTCATGTAATCGGCCAGGACTTGATTGCTTAAGCTCATCCCGTCCAAGCGGATCTCCGAGTCCGTTTCCTTTAGGGCGGTGATCCAAAGCTGATTAACCGGCAGGGCCACGGCGAGTTGCTCCAATAATCGCACCGGGCCGTGTCTTTCTTTTTCCAGTCGGGTCAGCAGGACCAGACGGTTCTGGGCCAATTCCTTCTTGTCTTTCAAGACCTTGATTTCCCGTTGCAGGGTCGAAAAACCCTGGGCCTGTTTTTCCAGGCTTAAGCGCTCTGTCTCCAAACGCTGAATCTGCGCGCCTAATATCCAGTACCCGATGATGACGAAAGCCAGGATCGCTCCCAGGGAGAGTATAAAAATATTCCGGATCCACGAGGACTTATCCGTTCCCCGCGGTTCCTCCCTGGATAACAGATTGATCCGGATCATCGATCGCCTCTCCGGCGTAAGGCCAACCCCAGAGCGGTCACTGCCTGGGGGGCCACCCGGTTGAGTGACTCTCGATCAAAGACGTCGGGATTCACTTTAACCTGAGTAAAGGGGTTGAACAGTTCCACCGGAAGCTTCAATTCCCGGGAAAAGAACGGGGCCAGTCCGGGGATCAAGGCTGATCCCCCGGAAAGAACGACCTTGGTCGGGCGGCTTTCGGGATCGGAGGCGGCCAGGAAATCAAAGGCCCTTTTAATTTCCTCAGCCCAGGAGGCGAGGGTATTCAAAACGGCCGGACCGATGGACTCCAGTGACCGAACGGAGGGGTCCCATTTTAACTTGGACTCTTCGGCCTCATTAAAGGACAGCTTGCCCTGGGTTTGAATCTGTTCAGTTATCTGCCGGCCGCCCAAAGGCAAATCCCGGATGAAAAGAGGCCCCGAAGAATTAAACACATTAACGGTAATGAGGTCCGATCCCAGATCCAGAACGGCAATCGGGTTCCCGCTCAAGGGGTAATTGACTTCGTAGGCATTCTGGAGAGAAAAGGCGGTCACATCGGCAATCTTGACCTCTAATCCAGCCGTCTGAAGTATCTGCTGATAGGTCTCTAAAATATCTTTTTTTCCGGCTACCAGTAAAACGGCCATGGTATCCGGTTCATCTTTTAACGGCCCAAGTATTTGGAAGTCCAGATTCACTTCCCGGACATCAAAAGGGATATGTTGTTCGGCTTCCAGATGGATAGTCTCGGACAACTCCTTTTCGGTCAACAAGGGCAGGGTGATTTTCTTGATTATGACCGAATAACCGGAAATGGCAAAGGCCGCCTCCTTGGTCGAGATTTCTAAGTGCTCCAATAAGGTGGCTAAGCTTCTGGCAATGACCTGGTGATCTTTTATGCTGCCGTCTTGAATGGAGTGGGGAGGGAGGTCGGTCTGTCCGTAATGTTCGAGGGCAATTCCAGCGGACGATTGATCAACTTGGCAAACCTTAATGGCTTGTGAACCTATATCGACCCCGATGAGTTTAGTGGGTTTGGAAAAGCGCATCAATTCGGTTCAGCGTCTCTTTGGAAATTCGTTTATCCTCAATCTAAAATATAAACATTTCGTCGGAATTAAAGCAATTCATATGCCAAAACCAGTAAAATAAAAATATTAAATAATTTCAAATAATTAAACATAAATATCGCCCGGAGCCATCTCGTACTGTCTTGTTTTCGTGACAAAAAAGGAAATTAGGGTCAAGGGTTTGACATCAGGAAACAAAAAGCTGAAAGGCATCCCCTCGCGTCCTTTAAGGATTTAAACCTATTCTTGGCCGTGCATCCTCTCTCGAACCAACAGCCAGGGTGTCCCCTGCCTGAAACAAAAGACTAGAGGCAGTTACGACACAAACCGCATTATTTACCGCTGCTTCCTCCCGGACCTGACGGGGTTCATAATCGTTTGTTGCGTAACGTCCAATCCCAATTTCAAGAGAGGTAATCACCATGGCTATTTCAAGTCCTCAAGAGGATATTCAGCCCCGCATAAGCGGATTTCGGGTACAGGGCACCGCTAACTCCCCGCCTAGCACGACCAAGCTGCATAACTCTATAAGATATCGACCATTTCTTTCAATTCTTTGCCGACTTTAAAAAAAGGAAGCTTTTTTTGGTTGACATTGATCACCGAGCCGGTTTTGGGGTTTCTTCCCTGGTAACCCTGGTAGTTCTTAACCTTAAAACTTCCGAACCCCCGAATTTCCACACGCTCCCGGTGTACTAAAGCCAACTCAATACTATCAAAAAAATTGGTGACCACGAATTCGGCATTTTTAATGGTCAAACCCTGCATTTTGGCCAAGGCTTCAATCAATTGCGATTTATTCATAACCCCAATTCTCCTTTTTAATTTGGGAAAACTTAACGCTTTTTAGAGACCTTGATAGCAAAGGATACTGATATTATTTAAAAATGCAAGGAAAAAGATCACCTCTGAACAGAAAAAATTAGCAGTTGATTTTTCAAAGTAGGATGATATAAGGGCTCTATGGAAAAGCGATTACCCTCGGTAAAGAAAACCATCCAGGACTTGGTACCCTATCCTCCCGGAAAACCCATTGACGAGTTAACCCGGGAATATGGGATCCGAGAAGTAGTTAAACTGGCCTCCAATGAAAATCCGCTGGGACCTTCCCCTAAAGCGGTTTTGGCGATTCAACGGGAGCTGGCCCAGTTGCACCGCTACCCGGATGGAAGCGGCTATTATCTGAAGCAGGCCTTAAGTGAACGGTTAAGGGTGGAGGCGAGCCGGATATTTTTGGGCAACGGATCCAACGAGATCATTGAGTTGGCCCTGAAAACCTTCATGACTCCGGGAGACGAAGTCCTTTCCCCTTTTCCCTCTTTTTTGATGTACACCAAGGCCGTTCAGGCCTTGAACGGGCGAAACCGATTGATCCCTTTAGCAGGATTTACGGTGGACTTGAAAGGGCTGCTTAAAGGGATTGGTCCGCGGACCAGAATAGTGATCGTTAACAATCCCAACAATCCGACCGGAACCGTTGTGTCCCGCAAGGACTGGGAATATTTTATAAAACGAGTGCCGTCCGGAGTATTGATACTTCTGGATGAGGCTTATATCGATTTTGTGGAGGATCCTAACTGCCCTGTGGGGACGGATTATTTGGCCAAGTACAAGAATCTGTTGGTGGTTCGCACTTTTTCCAAGGCCTACGGTCTCGCCGGGTTACGAATAGGTTACGGGTTGACCAGCCCGGAACTGGCGGACTACCTGAATCGGGTCCGACAACCCTTCAATGTGAATTCACTGGCCTTAGCCGGAGCGTTGGGGGCACTGGAAGACGATTCTTTCTATCAAAAGACCCGCCGCCTGATCCTGAGGGGCAGGAAAAAGCTGGAAGTGGAGCTTGAACGTCTGGGGTTGAGGGTAGTCCCTTCGCAAACCAACTTTATTTTGATTGAAGTCCCCCTGGAAGCCCAGATATTGTACGAGAACATGCTCCGCCAGGGGGTAATCATTCGCTCCATGAAAAGCTTCGGTTTGGATCGGTTCATACGGGTCAATGTCGGCCTTCCTTCGGAAAACTCCAAGTTTTTAAGTGCCCTCCGCCTTTCGTTAGGAAAAACAGGGTATGCTCCCCATCATCACCATTGACGGACCGGCCGGCAGCGGGAAAAGCACCTTATGCCGGCTGCTGGCCGATCGGCTGGGATTCGAATGTCTGGATACCGGGGCCATGTACCGGGCGGTGGCCTGGGCTCTGCGAGAGAAGGGGGCAGGCCATTTAAGCGGAGAACCATTAAAAGCCTTTATCCTTTCCCTTGAAGTGGAAATAAAGGGGGTGGGGGACCGGCAAACGGTTCAAGTAGGAGGGGTGGAAGTCACCCGGAAAATTCGACAATCGGAAATCAGTCAATGGGCCTCAATTTTTTCGTCCCGGCCTGAGGTCAGGGAAATTCTGACCGAAAAACAAAGGCGGATAGGGTCTTTGGGGGGCTTGATCGCCGAGGGACGGGATATGGGGACCGTGGTTTTTCCCGAAGCTCCCATCAAGTTTTTTTTGGAGGCCTCCCTGGAGGTTCGGGCCCGGCGACGATTAAGGGAATTGGTCCAGTCGGGGTATCCCTCGCCGAGTCTGGACGAAGTGCTGGCCGAAATGGCTCAGCGGGATCTTCGAGATCAACAGCGGGCCTTAGCCCCTTTGCGTCCGGCCAGCGACGCCTTGGTCCTTGATACTTCCGGCTGTTCGATTGACGAGGTATTGCAAAAAATGTTGGCCAAAATCAGCCTGTCCCCTCCGGCGGTCTGAGCCGGGAGTCTACCGGGGAATATGGTAATTATTTGATGCTCCCCGCCTATCGGGTACGGTCGCCGGGTCTCGGCGAAAGGTTTTTCCAAGGTACTTCGGACTTTGATCCCGGGCCAAAGTGACTAACTTTTTTTAAAGCAGGCCCATACTCCGAGTCTTTTGATGCCTCCCAGGCTGGCCCTGCCTCCCGGAAGATTTGAAGACACCGGGGCCGGGTTAGAACCCAAAAGACAATGTGGAAAACCCTTTCGCCGAGACCCGGCGACCCCCTAAGCTGCATTTTATTGTGGCCACCCACCCAAAAGGGCGAACAACCTATTATTTTTCGAAGCTGACGAAAAAACTTGATTTTTTATTTATTTTTGATATAAATGAAAAGTTTTAATACGGATTTAGTGAGGTTGGTCTGTACGCTGATTTCGATTTTGAAGGTCACCTGTCCGTCAGGGAGAGGCGGTCGGGATAATAAACCAGGATTTTGAGGGGGATAAACAATTAAATGGAAAAAAACAACGAGGAAATGGGTAAACCTGAACAAGAAACCAACACTGAGGAACCGTCCGTCCAGGAATCCGTGGTAACCGACAGGGGGGAAGAGGATCTCCAGACTTTGGAGGAACCGTCCACCCAGGAATCCGTGGTAACCGTCCAGGGGGAACAGGAATTCCAGACTTTATATGAAGAAAGCTTGAAAACCTACCAGGAGGGGGAAGTCGTTCGGGGTAAGATCGTGAGCATTGAGAAAGAATTTGTCATGGTCGATATCGGATATAAGTCCGAGGGACGGATCCCGATCGATGAATTTATGAGTTCGGTTGGCGGGGAAATAACCGCCAAGGTCGGCGATTGGATCGATGTGCTCATTGAAAAGCGGGAAGACGAAGATGACGGCGATATCCGTCTTTCCAAGGAACGGGCGGCGAAGATTTTAATCTGGGATGAAATCAGCCGGATCTACCGGGATGACGGGGTCATTGAAGGCCGGGTAGTCGGGAAAGTGAAGGGCGGCCTGTCTGTCGATATCGGCCTGCCGGCCTTTTTGCCCGGATCGCAAGTGGATCTTCAACCGGTTCGGGATATGGATCATCTCATCGGCCAAACCCTCTTTTTTAAGATATTGAAATACAATAAGAAGCGGAACAATGTCGTTCTGTCCCGGCGATCCATATTGGAAAAAGAAAGGGAAAGTCAGCGAAACCAGATATTGGATACCCTGGAAAAGGGGCAGATTCTGGAAGGAGTGGTGAAGAATATCACCGATTATGGGATCTTTATCGATTTAGGCGGTATTGACGGACTGTTGCACGTGACCGATATTTCCTGGGGTCGGGCCAGTCACCCTTCCGATATCTGCCAGGTGGGCGAAACACTACGGGTGGTAGTCTTGAATTTCGACCGGGAAAGGCAGCGGGTTTCTCTGGGACTTAAACAGCTTCTGGCCGATCCCTGGACGGTAGTAACGGAAAAATACCAAATCGGTTCCCGGGTTCAGGGAAAAGTGGTGAACTTAACCGAATACGGGGCCTTTGTGGAACTGGAGACCGGGGTGGAAGGGCTGATTCACGTTTCGGAAATGTCCTGGACGCAGAAGATCCGTCATCCATCGAAAGTTGTTTCGGTGGGGGATCAGGTGGAAGCCGTGGTCATTTCCGTGGACCCCGATAAGAAACGCATCTCGTTGGGCATGAAACAGATAGAGCCGAATCCCTGGGATGTGATTGCCGAAAAATATCCGGAGGGGACGGTTATTGAAGGAAAAATTAAGAATATTACCGACTTCGGCTTGTTTATCGGCATCGATGAAGGCATTGACGGGCTGGTTCATATTTCAGATATTTCCTGGATCAAGCGCATCAAGCACCCGGCCGAGTTGTACAAAAAAGGTCAGGAGATTCAGGCCAAGGTCCTGCATATCGATAAGGATCAGGAACGTTTTTCTTTGGGCATCAAACAGTTGGAGATCGATCCCTGGGAGGATATCCCCCGAAAATACGCCCCCGGGACAATGGTTACCGGAATTATCACCAATGTGACCGATTTCGGTATCTTCGTGGAGTTGGAAGAGGGGATCGAGGGTCTGGTGCATGTTTCCGAGGTGAGCAAGGAAAAAATCAAGACCCCGGTCGGTCTATTTAAAGTGGGTGACCTGATCAGCGCCAAAGTCATCAATGTCAATAAAAAGGACCGGCGCATCGGATTGTCTATTCGGCGGGCCAAAAAAGAAGAAGATCAACAATACGTGAAGGAATATGTCAATACTTCCCGGGAAGCCAGTTCCAACCTGGGGGATTTGTTGCGGGAAGGATTGGAAAATAAAACCAAGACCTCTCTCGATCCCCAGGAAAATACCGACTGAACCGGGAACCAACCTTCGTCTCTAACCCGACCCCCCCCTGGAGGGCTATCTAGACCCGTCTAGGGGGAGGCCTCATCTTTCTGCAGGTTTTCTACTGGGGAGATCGAAAAAAGTCTCTCCCATCCTTCTTCCATGGTCTAATGCCAAACACCGACATTCGTTTTCGACTTGTTATGGATTTCCCCCGCTTTTTACAGAAACTGACTCACCTCACCCTGGCCGGCCCGAATGACTTCCGGCAGGTCGTCCAACAACGAGACGATGCTGGAGGGCTGGTTGGGCAGGATTCCACCGTCAATCGTGAGTTCTATCTGGGAGCCGAAGGTTTCTTCGATCTGCTGCGGGTCGCTTAAGACCTCCCGGCCAGACCAACCGACGCTGGTGCTGATGATCGGATGCCCTAAAGCTTCGACAATAGCCAAACAAATGTTATTATTGGGAACCCGGATGCCCACCGTTTTCCTTTTGGTCAGCATGATCTTGGGCACCAGTTTGCTTCCCGGCAGGATGAAGGTATAAGGGCCGGGCAGTAAGCGCTTCATGGTCTTATAGGCATAGTCGGTCACCTGGGCGTATTCGCTGATATTTTTCAGGTTGGAACAGATAAAACTGAAGGGTTTGGAGCGGTCCCGTTTTTTGATCTGATAAATCCGCTGGATCGCTTTTTTGTTCAGGATGTCGCAACCAAAACCGTAAATGGTGTCGGTCGGGTAGGCGATCACCCCTCCGGTCCTTAAGATGTCCACCGCTTTGGAAATCAGTCTTTTTTGCGGATTTTGCGGGTTGATGCGGTAGATCATAGACCTGCCCCTTTCTCGGCGTCCGGGCGGCGGATTCGATTAGGTAAACGGTTCACAAAGACTGTAAAGTTTCTTCCCTTTATGGTAATAGTACCGAGAACCGGGACAATTGTCAAATTCATTAGACTATCGGAATAGTAGGCCGAAGGAAAGGTTAAATCCATGACAACTCTGGGGAACGGTTTGCCGATAATGGTTTATGGGCTGGTTGGCCTGTTGGGTCTGGTATTGGGCAGTTTTTTCAATGTCTGTATTTATCGGCTGCCCCGGGAAGAGTCCATCGTTTGGCCGGGCTCGCACTGTCCCCGCTGTGGGCACGGCCTGTCCCCCTGGGAGAATATCCCTTTGGTAAGTTTCTTGCTATTAAGAGGGGCATGCCGCTACTGTCGACAACCCATCGCTTATCGCTATCCGCTGATCGAACTCCTTACGGCTTTCCTGATGGTCGCCCTGGTTTGGCGTTTTGGAATTTCCTGGCTCTTCCTTCAGGGCGCCGTTTTGGCCGGCGCCCTGGTGGTGGTCACTTTTATCGACTGGGAGCACCAAATCATCCCGGACGTTATTTCGTTGCCGGGGTTGGTCGTGGGCCTGGGATTATCCTGGCTGACGGGAGAACCCGGATGGAAATCCTCCCTGATAGGATTACTGGTTGGAGGCGGTCTCCTCTACCTGCTGGCCACCGGCTACGAACTATTGGCGAAAAGAGAAGGTATGGGCGGGGGAGATATCAAATTATTAGCCATGATCGGCGCTTTTTTGGGCTGGACCGGTGTCCTGGTTACCATAATCATCTCCTCACTGATCGGCAGCATCCTGGGAATCGCCCTGATCCTGTTCTGGAAAAAAGGGCGAACCCACGCCCTGCCTTTCGGACCCTTCCTCGCTTTGGGCGCTCTGGTCCATCTTTTCCTGGGACCCGAGCTCATCGCCTGGTATCTGAATTTTTCTTCCCTTACCCCCCCCAGGTAACTCCAAAAATCACTCGAAAAATTGTTGCCGTTCCTTCGGAGAGGCCTTTTGACCCTGGAGGGAAAGCCATAAGCGCCAGGCCTTTCAGGCGACGGATGGACTGCGGTAAGTTTACTGAAAAGATGTTGGACGTTCATCTTTTTAAACACCCCTATGCGGCATAAATGTGGCTTTGAATGTTTATAAATCAACATAACGCTTAGGAGAGGAAGGGATGTGGAACTCGTCTAAGGGAATGACTCTCCTGGAGATCGTCGTCACCCTGGGATTGGTCGGTCTGACGGCGGCCCTGGTCGGTTTTGGTTTCCGGGATCTCTACCCATCCCTCCATCTGCAGGGAGCCGTAAAGGATATCGTCCTGGATATCCAGACGACTCGGATGATGGCCATTGCTCAAAACCGCCCCTGCCGAATAGTTTTTTCCCCGGGCCGGGAATCCTATCAGATCGAGAAGGCCTCCGCCTCCGCTGGCATCCAGTGGACAGGAGTCCCGGCAGGAATCTCTCGAGAATTCAATAACCCGGAAAATCCCTACTATCACCCGGGGGTGGACTTATTGAGCAGCAGTTTCAACCCGGTTTTTTCCCCGCGGGGGACGGCGGCCGGTGCCTCCATTCTCCTGAAGAGCGGAGAACGACAGAAATTGATTACTGTTTCATCGCAAGGAAGGGTAAGAGTGCAATAAATCGTCGCTTCGCCCTTTTGGGTGGGTACCCATCATGGCTGGTATGGCCGTCGGGTCTCGGCGAAAGGGTTTTCCATAGGTACTCCGGACTTCGAATCCGGGCCTAGGATGCTAATTTTATTTAAAGCAGGCCCAAATTCAGAGACCTCTGATGCCTATCAGGCCGGCCCTGCCTCCCCGAAGAATTGACAAGATGGGGACCGGGTTAGAACCTGAAAAGTCCCTGAGGCGGGAGAAAACCCTTTCGCCGAGACCCGGCGGCCACGGAGCACCGCTTTCAGACTAAGCTACCATATATTGTGGCCGTCCACCCAAAAAAAAGGAGGTAAAGAAATGGTCCGGATTTCGGGGGATGCTGTTCAAGACTCGGTTCGCTATCGGATCAAAGACGCCACCGGCTTTCAGCTTCTGGAACTGCTGGTGGCCCTGGGGCTGATCGTCTCGATTCTGGGGGTAACCTACGAGCTGTATATTCATCAAGCCGATGCCTTCAGACAACAGGGTCGAAAAGTGAATCGCCAACAGGTTCTCCGGGCCTCCCTGGAAATGATCAGCCGCGACCTCCGGCTGGCCGCCTATCCCGATGGGGATGAGTCGCAGCGACTGATCACCGGCCTGGGGATCCCGGAGGCGTATCTCCCTAAATACCCACTGGCCGTAAACCTCCAGGAAGCGGTGACCGTAGTCTCCGGTGGAGTTCACCCGGATGTTATTTCCATCGTGACCGTCTTGCCGAATGAAAACAACCCGGCCGTCCTGGCCTCGGAGGTCCCGGCCGGAGGAAATATTTTAACCCTGTCGTTATCCGCTTCCGAGGTCAGCGACCAGTATCGGGTAGGGGATGTTCTCTATCTCGGGAAACCTCCTCAATTCGCTCTGGTCAGAGCGATCAACGGCCGGAGCCTGACCCTTGATGCCGACCCCAGGGATCCAGGGTGGCAGGGCTTAGAACAGACCCAGCCTTCTGGAACAGAGGTGGGTGAAGTGAGCCTGGTCAGTTACGCCGTCTTTACCGACCAGAATGATTCGGCCGGGCATTTCCACGAAGCCGGGAGACCGGTGTTGAAACGAAAAATCAACGCCGGCGGATTTGAACCGGTGGCGGAAGATATCGTTCATCTAAAGATTAAACCAGGGCCGAACGGTTCATTTGACCTGGAAATCGGAGCACTTCTGGAACCAGGAAGGGCTACAGCCGCTGAAAGGGAAGGACAACCTTTGCTTTTAACCTCACAGGTGAGGAGACGGAATTGAAGCGACCTAAAAAGGAAAGCCGTAAGCAGGAAAAGGGCGCGGCCCTGATCATGGTTTTACTGGCCATGCTGGGGGTAACCATCATCGGAACCACCGCCTTTTTGATGTCCGGGGCGGACTTGAAGATCATGGCCCATTACCGGGATAGCCAACAGGTCCTCTACGCGGCCGAGGCCGGGGTTCAGACCCTCCTGGCCGGTTTTCGCGCCCATCCCGAATTCTTCCTCCTGAAAAAAAGC
This sequence comes from uncultured delta proteobacterium, assembly GCA_963743305.1. Classification (GTDB taxonomy): domain Bacteria; phylum Desulfobacterota; class RBG-13-43-22; order RBG-13-43-22; family RBG-13-43-22; genus CAVQSS01. Next base: position 122,954 of record CAVUPH010000006.1, on the reverse strand, counting down.
GGTTCGGAAATAGCGCTGCCGTTTCATGAGCCGGCGCAAGCCAATTGGAAACAGTATCGGCTTTGGGTGGAGTCTTTGCGCTACGATCCCGGAGCGGTTCCGGGTTTTGCTGAATTCGTTGTTCAGGCGGTCGATCCTCTTAATCAAACAACGGCTCGACTCAAGGCCACCATCCTGGGGGGCTTCAGCGGCGGGGCCCAGGATGCCACCGCTCCCTTTCGAATCGGGCTGTTAACCGCCGGGAGCCTGCACCTGGGAGGGCCCATCCAAATGCAGACCCATATTCATGCCAATCAGGGGTTCGATCTTGACCCCACACTGGTCGATGGTCTGAGGCAGCAGCAATTCACCGTCAGTCAATCCGCGGATCCCCTCCGCGGCGACTATCGGGAGGCCTGGGAAGTACCCGTACTTCAACCGGCCGATTTTGACCGGCTGCGGGGACAGGCCCAAGAGGAGGGAAACCATTACTTTGTCGGTCCCCAGACCCTGAGGTTGTCCGGAGATCAACAAGGAAACCTGATATTCGTGGATGGGGAGGTAACGCTTGAGGGGGAGGAATTGAGCGGGATAACCCTGGTCAGTACCGGAAAAATCACCTTCAAGGGCACGGCCCGGCTTAACGGAGCCCAGAAACTGAATGTGGCCTTCCTGGCCGGCGGAGATATCCTCGTGGAAGCGGCCACGGAGGCAGCGGCGGTATTCTGGTCGGGAGGGGCGTTTATTCCACCGGTCAACGGCAGACTGGAGGGCCTGATCGTCAGCCGAGGATCCATTCACTCCTCGGGCCCTTTGATTTTCCGGCGCTCCGACCGGGTAGATAATCCCTACTTGCCTCATCCACCGCTGATAGGGGAATTTAGACTAAAGGGCTGGATGCAACTTTAGCCGCCGGAGATTAAAAAAGATCTTGACATGCTTTATAATCCAAGTTAAATAGCCCCTTATCGAGGTTTTTGATTTTTATATGAATGTCCGAATTCCCAGCAAGGTAAAAAGGTGACGTCGCTTTTTTACCTTTTTTTGTCCGGCCTGCAGTAACGGAGCTTTCATCCGTGTAGCCTATTTTTAAGGAGGGGGTACCATGATGAGTCGAGGGAAGGTCAAGTGGTTTAACGATGCCAAGGGGTTTGGATTCATTGAAAGGGAGGGCGGATCCGACGTCTTTGTTCACTACACCGCTATCCAGAGTGATGGGTTTAAGACGCTTAAACAAGGTCAGGATGTGGAGTTTGAAATCAAGGATGGGGATAAAGGGTTGCAGGCCGCGAATGTCATGAAGGTTTGACCATCCGCTGAAAATCTAAAAACACCAGGCCCTCAAATGGCATCGTCTTTTGGAGGGCCTTTTTTTATTCCTGGGGTTCGAATCAACCTTGGCGGTTAAGAAGCCAAAAACCCTTTTTCAGGGAACGCGGTCCGATGCTGGAGCTGCTGCAAATCCAAAATCTTGCCCTCATCGAAAACCTGGATATTGTCTTCGGGCCGGGGCTGAACGTACTTTCCGGGGAAACCGGGGCCGGGAAATCGATTATCATCAAGGCCGTGAACCTTCTTTTGGGGAATAAAGCGACGGCGGAGGTAATCCGTCAGGGGACGACGGAAGCCAACGTTTCGGCCCTGTTTGTGCTGGAAGCGGGTGACGGCCGGAAGGTCGGGCCGTCCTGCCCCGATTGTTCAGGGGATCCCCAATGGCTGTTTCGTCGGAGCATTCAGGGCGCCGGTAAAAGCCGGGCTTGGATTAACGGCCAAGTCGCCGGTTTGAGCCAATTGGCCCAGCACACCCGAACCCTGATCAGCATTTCCAACCAGCATGAATATCAAACCCTATTAAATCCGAATCAGCATCTTTCTTTTCTGGACCGTTTTGCCGATCTGGAAGATCTCCGCCAGGAAGTCAGGGCAGGCTATGAGGAATTGGAAAGGCAGATTCGTCTGCTGGAAAGGCTCAAGGAGGTGGCTCGGCAACGAAATGACTTGGTGGAACTCTGGAATTTTCAGCTTCAGGAGATTCGCCAGGCCCAACTCAAACCCGGGGAGGAACAGGAATTGCGCCGGCGCAAGGAGGTCATGCGTCAGGCTGAGAAGATCTGGGAAAAGATCCATCAGGCCCAGGAAATCTTGGACGGTTCGGACCATTCCCTCTCCAATTTACTGGGGCGGGTAAAGGAGCTGGTGCGATCGGTAGCCGTCATCGATCCCACCCTGGAAGCCAGCCGAGAGACCCTGGACCGCCTGGGAGTGGAACTGTCGGAAATCGGGATTGTGCTTCGCCAGTACGGCCAAGGGTTAATTTTCGATCCCCGGACCCTGGAGGAGGTAGAGGACCGGCTCCAGCAGTTCCAGCGGTTAGCGGTCAAATACGGTCCAACGGCCGAAGCGATTTTGGATTATTCGGCCACTCTGGAAGGGCAGTTAAAAGAACAGGAGGACAGCGGCCAGCGCCAAAGCGCCTTGGAGCAGGCCGTGGAAAACCAACGCCGGACCGTATTCGAGGTTTCCGAAGTCCTCTCCACCCGGCGTCGCGAAAGCGCCCGGCGCTTGATTCGCCTGGTGGAAGAGGAATTTAAGGAATTGGGCCTTGCCGGCTGTCGCTTTGAAATCCAGTTTACCTCACCGTCATTTGATCCCAAAACCGAAGCGGTATTTTCCTATGGGGGCCGACTGCTGACTCCGGAGGGCCTGGAAAAGGGGGAATTCCTGCTGGCCCCTAATCCCGGGGAAGGGCTACGTCCGTTGGCCCGCATCGCTTCGGGGGGCGAATTGTCCAGGATCCTTCTGGTGCTTAAAGGATTGCTTTCCCAACGCGGAGTGACCGAAACCCTGATTTTTGACGAAGTGGATGCCGGTATCGGGGGCAGCCTGGGAGAAAAGGTCGGACGCAAACTGAAAGCCTTGGCCCGGATTCATCAGGTTTTATGCATCACCCATCTGCCGCAAATCGCCGCCTTCGCCGACAGCCACTATCAGGTCATCAAGAAAGTAAAAGCCAAACGCACCTACACCGAGATAAAAGTTTTAAACGAAGAAGAGCGGTTGCTGGAATTGGCCCGGATGTTGTCCGGGGCCGCCCCCTCGGAATCTACCAAAATCCTGGCCAGGGAATTGTTGAACAGGTCCCAGGAACCGACCGGGTATTGATGGCTTTACCCTCCGACTGCGCTATTAATCCCAAGAAATCCGGTCGGGAACCGGCCATCGGCCCATTGGCCATACTGGTGGCGGTTCCCGGGGACTTGAAAATGCTGAGCCAGACGATCCGGCCTCCGGGGGAACTCCGTTTCAAAAATTCCTGGCTGCGACTCTATCATTTGCCGCACCCGTCCCGGACCCTGGCCTTGGCCGGACCGGTTCTGGGATCTCCGCAGGCGGTCATGGTGCTGGAGAAATTGATTGCCCTCGGGGCCCGGAGCGTGCTGCTCTTCGGCTGGACCGGCAGTCTGAAATCGGATTTGTTGCCGGGAGATCTCCTCCTCCCGGACTGGGCCGAAAGCGATGAGGGCACTTCCCGGCATTACACCCCCGAACCCCATCCCCGAGCCCATCCCCAATTTTCGGCGGACCTGGGAAGGGCGCTGGACCACTCGGGCCTGTCTTACCGCGTGGGCCCGGTCTGGACGACCGATGCTCCCTATCGGGAAACCTGGGCCAAGATCCGGGCCTGTCAGTCCAGAGGCCTCTGGGGGGTCGACATGGAGACTTCGGCTTTTTATACGGTGGGGGCCTTTCGCGGAATTAAAACCGCGGCCCTGCTGATGGTTTCCGATGAGCTCTCCGGCGCTACCTGGCGGCACGGCTTCAGAGATCCTCGATTTCTAGATAGACGAAGGCAAATGGTCCGCTGGCTGCTGGAATGTTTTTCTCTCCTTCCCGCCTGAAGCACCACTTCCCTGGCATAACCATTGCAGTTATTTGAGGTTGTTCAGTCTTTGGGGTGGATGTCCAGAATATAATATGATGGTAGCTTTGTCTGTGCAAAAGATACTCTTTTAGAGGGAGGCAGCCCATGCAAACGGCCAGAAGGGAAGCGATTCTAAGCCCGAGGGAATTCCGGAATGAAAAAGCCCTTTTTTCGGAGGAAACAGCCCCGGCGGTGCGTCTGCAGAATGAACTATTGGCGGAGGCCGTCGATCGGGGAGCCAGCGACGTCCACCTGGAACCATTACCTCAAGCGGTTCAGGTTCGATTTCGGGTGGATGGCCTGCTGGTGTCCGGTCCGGTGCTCCCCAAGTCCCTTCAGGAACCCCTGGTTTCGCGATTTAAAATCACCTGCAACCTCAACATCAGCGAGAAACGCAATCCCCAGGATGGCAGCTTTCACCGGGTGGTTCAAGGAAAAACGCTGGACCTGCGGGTCTCCTGCCTGCCGACCCTTTGGGGGGAGAAGGTGGTCGTTCGGCTTCTGGGCGATTCCCGGGGGTTCCCGGGGCCCGACCATCTGGGGATCCCTTCCCGGTCGCTTCAACGGGTAAAGGCCATGGTGGAACGGTCCCAGGGTATGCTACTGGTGGTCGGTCCGACCGGGAGCGGGAAATCCACCACCCTGTACTCCCTGCTGCGTTCCCTCCACCGTCCCAGAATAAATATTGTCACGATCGAAGATCCGGTGGAGTACCTCCTGGAGGGGATTAATCAGATTCAGGTGAATGAAAAAATTGGACTGACCTTTGCCTCGGTGCTCCGGTCGGTTTTACGCCAGGACCCCGACGTCATTATGGTCGGGGAAATCCGGGATGAAGAGACCGCCCAGATTGCCTTTCGGGCGGCCATGACCGGGCACCTGGTTTTGAGTACCCTCCATACCAATGACACCGTATCCACCATTACCCGATTAACCGATTTGGGCCTGCCCCCGTACCTGATTTCTTCTTCACTGTTGGGAATCTTAGCGCAGCGCCTGGTCCGGAGGAACTGTCCTCAGTGCTTGACCCCTTACCGACCGGATCCGGAATTTCTGGAACGGTTTCACTTGTCCGGTTCGGCGGATCAGACCTTTTACCGCGGTCAGGGGTGTCAGGAATGCCAAGGGCAGGGCGTCACCGGCCGGGAGGGGGTGTTTGAACTGTTGACCGTCACCCCGGCCATCAGGGAAGCCTTGCTCTCCCGGACTTCGGAAAACGATCTCCGTTATCTGACCGCTCAGGAAGAGGTGGAACCTTTGCTGGCCACGGCCCTGCAAAAGGCCCGAAAGGGCTTGATCTCCCTGGAAGAGTTGCTGCGGGTGGTCCCTTATGATCTGGGGGCGCGCTGCTGTCCCCATTGTTTATACCCGCTGGAGCATTATTATCTTTATTGCCCGCAATGCGCCCGGCCCCTGGTTCAGCGGTGCCGGGGGTGCGGAAAACGGTTACGGAAAAACTGGCGGGTGTGTCCCTATTGCGGCGGGGAGGCGGTTTAAAGATTTCGCAGACCCAGACCTTCTTCTTCGACGATTTCTTTCAGGACCTTGGTGGCGTGGTTTCGATCTTCAAAGTCCCTAAAGTGATTCAAAAATAACGGCTTAATCGCGGGGTATCGTTCTTTGGGAAAATAGCGGATCACCGGTACCAGTACCTGATCCGCTTTGAGAAAAAAATACAAAGTGATCTTATTGATTTCCACCTGGGGCAAGCGCGAGCACAAGGCCTCATGGGCCTCGTATTCCCGGCGGGAAATATAGAGGTAAATTTTTTCGTCGGACACGGTAAAATGGTACTGGCTGGCGACCATATATTTCCAGAGATCATACTCCGCTTGGGGGATAAACCGGACTTCCGGCCCGGAGGGACCGGGATCGGCTTTAGTCACCAGGCAATGAACCAGTTTAACGGCATCTTTGAACATCAGCGCACCTTTCTCTAAAAAGAAGCGTTATCCCCCATCCGGGGCGGGAACCGGAACCTCTCCCCTGACCGACTCGTATTTATTAAACCATTTACTTTAAATTAACAAGGACTAAAAAGAAGCGTATTCCTGCCGACTCTTGACTTTTAGCCGCAACTTGGGTTAGATGGGCATTCAGCCTTTTATTATTTCTGGTCAGAAAGGAGGCCTATGAAGGCCTTAGTGCTCTCCGGCGGCAAAGGGACCCGTTTGCGTCCCATCACCCATACCCTGGCCAAGCAACTGGTTCCGGTGGCCAACGAACCGATCCTGGGGTATGTTTTTCAGCACTTGATGGATGCCGGCATCAAGGAAGTGGGGGTGATCGTAGCTCCGGAAACCCAGGAGGATGTCCGTCGATTTTTGGGGGACGGCCGTCGCTGGGAACTGCGCATTACCTACATCCTCCAGGATCAGCCCCTGGGTCTGGCCCATGCGGTCAAAACCGGGCAGCCGTTCCTGGGCCAATCCCCTTTTGTCATGTACCTGGGGGATAATCTCTTGGCCGAGGGAATCAAAGGCTACCGGGAGCGGTTTCTGGAAGAAAAGTTGGACGCCTTCCTCTTCTTGAAGGAAGTGGACAATCCCAGCGCCTTCGGAGTGGCGGTTCTGGATAAAAAAGGGCGTATCACCCGCCTGATCGAGAAACCGAAGAAACCGCCTTCCAATCTGGCCCTGGTGGGGATTTATTTTTTTTCGCCCCGGATCCACGAGGCCATCGCCCGGATTAAGCCCTCGGCCCGCGGGGAGTTGGAAATCACCGATGCCATCCAGGAATTGATGAATATGAAAGGCCTGGTCAAGGGGCACAAACTGGAGGGCTGGTGGCTGGACACCGGCAAAAAGGATGATTTTCTGGCGGCCAACACCACGGTCCTGGATGATTACGTGAAACGGGACCTCTGCGGCGAATGTGATGCTCAAAGCCAGGTGACCGGTCGGGTCCGTCTGGGAACCAAGGCCCGGGTAGTGAACAGCATTATCCGCGGTCCGGCGGTGATCGGCGAAGGGGCGGAGATCAGCGATTCCTTTATCGGGCCCTACACCACCATCGGTCACCGCACCCGGATCATCCATTCCGTAGTGGAGCATTCGGTTGTTTTGAATGACTGCCACATCGAGAATATCCCCCGACTGGAGGACAGCCTCATAGGCCGGGAAAGCCGGATTACCCAGGGTAAAAACCGGTCCCAGGCCCTGAGGCTGATGGTGGGAGACAATGCGGTGGTGGAAGTCTAAAGAACGCAGGGCGCCTGGCGCAGAGCGCGGAGCGATAAAGGCAATAGCCGTCATTCCGGACGAGTGAAACGAGATCCGGAATCCAGGAGAGGAAAGGCTTGCTATGAACAAAACCATACTGGTAACCGGCGGCCTGGGGTTTATCGGGTCCAATTTTATTCGTCTGTACCACCAGGCGCACCCGGAGGACCGGCTGGTCAATCTGGATAAGTTGACCTATTCCGCCAATCCGGAGAACCTTCGGGACTTAGCCTCCGAACCCTGGTACCAATTCGTGGAAGGGGATATCCTGGACGAAGCCCTGCTGAACCAACTGTTACAGCGGGTCCCGGTCCAAACGGTTGTCCATTTCGCCGCCGAATCGCACGTGGACCGATCCATCCGGGGATCGAAAGAATTCATTCAAACCAACGTCCTGGGGACCCATACCCTGCTGGAGGTTTTTAAACGCTATTGGGAGGAAAAACTGGATAAGGCAGACGGTTTCCGTTTCCTGCACGTCTCCACCGATGAGGTTTACGGTGCCCTGGGCGCCGAGGGTATATTTACCGAGGAAACGCCTTTCCGGCCCAACTCACCCTACTCGGCCAGTAAGGCCTCCGGAGATCTCTTAGCCCGGGCCTACTTTGAAACCTTCCACTTTCCGGTCTTGATCGTTCGACCATCCAATAATTACGGCCCTTACCAGTTTCCGGAAAAATTCATTCCCTTGATGGTCACCAATCTTCTGGAGGGGCAACCGGTGCCGGTTTATGGCCGGGGCGAGAATGTGCGGGATTGGCTGTTCGTGGAAGACGCCTGCCGGGCCATCGATCGGATTCTTTCGGCCGGCCGGATCGGCGAGGCCTACAACGTGGGCGGAGAGTCGGAGCGAAAGAACATGGAAGTGGCCCGGGAAGTCTTGAAGACCCTGGGCCGGGGAGAGGAATGGCTGCGCTATGTGACCGATCGACCGGGGCATGACCTGCGCTACGCCTTGAGCAACGAGAAGATCCGGCGGGAGATCGGCTGGCGCCCCACGATGGAATTTTCAGCAGGGCTGGCGCAAACCGTTCAATGGTATCAGGAACACCCCGAATGGTGGCAGCCGCTCAAGAAGAAGCTGGCCCAGGAAAGCAAAGGGTTTTGGAGTAAGTAATGAGGATCCTGGTGACCGGCGTACCCGGTTTACTCTCCGCTGACCTGATCCCCATCCTTCGGACCCGCCATGAAGTGGTCCCCTGTTCTCTCCCGGATCTGGATATCACCGACCGGGAATCCGTTTTTAAGACCATCCCTCGTCACCTTCCTGATCTGGTCATCAACTGTGCCGGATATACCAACGTGGATGGAGCGGAAACCCATTCGGAAGAGGCCCGCCGGGTCAATGCCCTGGGGGTTGGACACCTGGCCTTGGCCTGCCAAGAACTGGATATCCCTTTGCTGCATATCAGCACGGATTATGTTTTCGATGGACAATCCGGCGTCCCCTACCGGCCCGAAGATCCCCCGCGACCCCTCAATGCCTACGGGCAAACCAAATGGGAGGGGGAAGGCCTGGTGACCGGGTTGCTAAAAAAATACTTTATTGTCCGCACCAGTTCCTTATACGGGAAGAACGGTCCCAATTTCGTGCGCACCATCTTGCAGAAGGCCCGGGAGGGAAATCCGATTTCCGTGGTGACGGATCAGATCATGTCCCCCACCTGGTCCGTGAACCTCGCCCGAGGGATCCTGGTTTTAACCGAATCCGAGAGATACGGGACCTATCATCTGACGGACCGGACCGATGGGGGAGTAAGCTGGTATGAGTTCGCCCGGGAGATTCTAAGGATGGTCGGGTCAAACCTGGAAATCCGGCCCATCAGCGCCCGGGAATTTAAACGGCCGGCGATCCGGCCGGCCTTTTCCGTATTGGACACCTCTCAGTTGATCGCAGCCGTCGGCTTTCGGCCGCTTTTCTGGCAGGAGGCTCTGCAACAGTTCATTTCCAGTCTCCCCGAATCTGCCTAAACACCCTCTTTGAATCCATCCGGGCTTTAAGAACCCGTCAAGAAATAAGCTGTACAATGCCGCGAATAGCTCCGTTCATGCTGAGCCTGTCGAAGCATGGCCGTATCGTTCACCCTTCGACTGCTCGACAGGCTCGCAGCTCAGGGCGAACGGTGTAGGGTCGCTTTGTCAAGGTTATTTGTTTACAGATCCTAAGGGCTCCCCATACAGCTCCAGGGAGCCGGACAGTCAACACATTTTGGCGAAACCTAGAAAATTTTCTGAGTCCGGCAGGTCCGCCACTTTGTTATATTAGGCGGAGCTAACCGTCAGGACCGAAGGAGGGCAGAGAGGGATCTATCCCTGAAAACAACCTGCTTTTGATCAGCACCATAGGCTGGGAGCATTCCATCCTCTCATAAAATTTTTTCCCAAAAAATTTTTATCGTTTGCCCTGGCCCTGGACGGCCAGGTGGTCCACCTGTCGGTGTTTGGCCGGCCCAAGAATGAGGAGGAAGGCCAACGGTCCTCCCGGATGGGGAGTTTTTCGAACCGACGGAGGAACAGGGAGTAAAACAACCGCCACCAAACAGGAAAAATACTGGGGAAGAGGGACTCGGAAATCCGGAGAAGGTTTTTGGATTCCAACCGGCCCATGGCACCCCGGTGTCACCGGAAAACTTCTATATTACTAGACTGAAAGGGTAAGGCTGCCAATGAAACCTCTTGTATGCTGAGGAAATGCCCAATTTGTAGAATTTAGCCAATGCCTGTTGGTTTCAACGATTGACAGCCCTGGAGAATTGTGTTATTTCCGGGCTATCCATTTAATTTTCCATTTATTTTTCCACCTAACCTAAGCTTAGGGAGGATGATTGAACCTAAAAGGCCCTGCCTCCTAATTAAGACGCAGGATTTTTTTTGTGGCGAGTGCAACAACCTATCCTTCAAGTGGACGAAGCTAACTGGAATTACTCCCTTAATGGAAACACTGCCTGCAACAGCTTGCGCCTCAGGGCCATCTTCCCGAGCCTGGTATTGGGACTTCATTGCTGAATTCCTGCTAACTGATCCCGATAAAGTTATCGGACGGCTTGCAAGAAACACTGACTTCGCGCTCATTCCAACACAGAAGGATGCTTGGCTGGAACAGATTCGCGTGCTGCAAGACTGCCTTGTTGGTTTAACTGGTTCGTTGTTTATGGAGTTCAACATCCCTCGTATGGGTCGAAGGGTTGATGCGGTGCTATTGATCGGCTCTGTGGTGTTTGTGATCGAGTTCAAAGTCGGCGAAAGCATTTTTGAGCGCTCAGCAGTGGAACAAGTTTGGGATTATGCTTTGGACCTGAAAAATTTCCACGAAGCCAGTCATTCTGTTTCGATCGTTCCAGTTCTGATCGCCACTGGAGCCACGGCATCGGAACCGTTAAAACTAATCGTCGACGAAGACCAGGTTTATCGTCCAATTCATTTGCACCCCACCGGGGTACGCGAAGCGATCGACTTGGTTCTACGAACCGTAATAGGCGAGGTGCTTGATGAGCAACGATGGTCGCGCGCTCCATATCATCCTACCCCCACCATCGTGGAAGCCGCACGGGCTCTTTATTCTCAGCATTCGGTCGAGGCCATTGCACGTCACGATGCCGGAGCACAGAATCTCCGAATTACTTCACGGCGGATTGAAGAAATGGTCGATGAAGCAAAGGGAAAAGGGTCTAAACTTATCTGCTTTGTCACAGGAGTGCCCGGAGCGGGCAAGACACTCGTTGGGTTGAACCTCGCCACTCGGCGACGAGAAAAAGATCAACCAACGCATGCCGTCTTTCTTTCCGGAAACGGTCCGCTCGTCGCCGTGCTCCGCGAAGCCCTTACGCGTGACGAGGTCACCCGTAGAAAAAATGAAGGCGAGAACATGCGGAAGGGGAAAGTTGCCGAAAGTGTCAAAGCATTCATCCAGAATATTCACCATTTCCGGGATGAAGCGTTAATCCATCCCGGCCCGCCAATTGATCATGTCGTCATTTTTGACGAGGCGCAACGTGCGTGGAACTTGCGGCAGACTGCGAGTTTCATGCGTCGGAAAAAGAATCGTTTCGGGTTCTCTCAATCAGAGCCTGAGTTTTTGATTTCATACATGGATCGCCATAGGGATTGGGCTGTGATTGTTTGCCTAGTCGGTGGCGGGCAGGAGATCAATACGGGAGAAGCCGGAATTGATGCTTGGCTTGATGCTGTGGAATCGAGATTTCCGCACTGGCACATGTACATTTCATCGCGTCTCATCGACAGTGAATATGCTGCAGGTAAGGCTCTGGAAGCCGTGCGCGAACGACAGAATACTACCTTCGACGATTGCCTGCATCTGGCCGTCTCCATGAGATCGTTCCGGGCTGAGAACGTTTCAGCCTTTGTCAAAGCACTCCTTGATTGTGACAAATACCATGCACGAGAGGCTTTTGACGGGTTTGCCGACCGGTATCCGGTCGCCGTTACCCGCAACTTGAAACTAGCAAAGCAGTGGATTCGCAATCGTGCTAGAGGAACAGAGCGATTTGGATTGGTGGCCTCATCGAAAGCCCAGCGACTTAAACCTCATGCGATAGATATCCGCGTAAACGTCGATCCAGTTCATTGGTTTCTTAATGGTAAGGGAGACACGCGTTCGAGCTATTATCTCGAAGACGCCGCTACGGAGTTTCAGGTGCAGGGTTTGGAGCTTGACTGGGCGTGTGTGACGTGGGATGGGGATCTGCGTTTCACCGACTCAGGATGGAGCTTCCACGACTTCCGAGGCGACCGGTGGTGCAATATCGTAAATTCAGACAACCAGCGTTACCTCAGGAACTCATACCGAGTCCTACTCACTCGAGCGAGGCAAGGAATGGTGATTTTTGTCCCGCCAGGTGACTCGGATGATCCGACGCGGTCACCCGAGATTTACGATTCAACTTTTGACTATCTTACCGATCTGGGAATTACTGCACTGCCCTGAACCATGTTTACCGCCCTCCTTTCGAATCGAGTGCGAGCGTTTTGGAGACATGAAAGCTGACCCCCCTATCTCTTTCTCCTTTTGATTTGATTATATTATGACTATTTGTCCATTCTGTTTATGGCGGCCATGAAGGCATTACAGGGAATTTTCAAGTCTTCTAAAAACGATTGATATCACCGCTCAGTAAGTCTACCATTTTTTTCGGTTAAGAAGTAGTCCAGGGCATCGGCGTAAAACCCGGCCAGGGATCTATTTTCTTCCCTGGCTATCCCCATTTTTTTAATATTCTCCCGTTTCCGAGAATCCCGGTCCGATTTATTGTTTCCCCGGGAGGAAAGCCATGGACCGGAAACGATGTCGGCATTGCCACGCCATTTTTCTTCCAGACCCCCGGGTCAAGAACCAGGAGTACTGTAGCCGCCCTGAATGCCAACGAGCCAAGAAGGCCCTCTGGCAACGGGAAAAGATGCGCCGAGATCCGGACTACTGGGCCGACCATCGGAATGCCCAAAAGCATTGGCTGTAGCACCACCCCTCCTACTGGAAAACCTATCGGGCGCGTCACCTCTCCTATGTACAAACAACAAGCGAAAACAGAAGAAACGGGACCACAAACGCCGGTTGAAGAATCTTGCAAAGATGGACGCGAAAGGCCAAAAAATATTTATTATTCCAAGGGCAGAGAATAACGTAGTTTCTGAATAACCTGACAAGAGTTTCTAAAAGCGCTATCGAGAGAAACAGGCCCAGGCAACCGCGGCTGGATGCCCCCGGGACCCTGCATCACGTCATGGGCCGGGGGATCGAGACCAGTAAGATATTTAGGACCAAAGGAGACCGGGAGGACTTCATCGACCGGATGGCGGAGTTGTGCCGTTCGGGTAGATGGTCCGTATTCGCCTGGGCATTGATGCCCAACCATTTTCACCTGCTGGTGCGAACTGAAAAAGAGCCCCTGGCCCGGAGCATGCGGCGCCTGATGACCGGCTACGCCATCAACTTCAACCTGCGGCACAAACGGCGCGGCCACCTCTTTCAGAACCGCTACAAGTCGATCGTCTGCCAGGAGGACCTCTATCTGCTGGAACTGACCCGCTATATCCATTTGAATCCCCTCCGGGCCGGGCTGGTCCCGGACCTGGAGGCCTTGGGCCGATTTCCCTGGTCCGGCCACTCGGCACTGACGGGCCAGGTGGAGCGGGACTGGCAGAATACCGGCACGATCCTGGCCTATTTTGCCGGAAGGTCCAAGGAGGCGGTTCGGCGGTATGAGGCTTTTGTGGCCGAAGGAGTGGACCAAGGCCGGCGGCCGGAGCTGGTCGGCGGCGGGTTGATCCGTAGCCTGGGGGGCTGGTCCCAGGTGCTTTCGCTGCGGAGGAAAGGCCTGCGGATGGCTGCCGATGATCGCGTTCTGGGCGATGGGGACTTTGTAGAGCAGATCTGGTCGGAGTCCGCGGAGATGGAAAAGGAAACTCTGAGAAGAAAAGGTCCGGGCGTAGATTTGGAAATCCTGGCCCGGGAAATCGCCGCGGACCGGGGAATCACCGAAACGGAGCTCCGCTCCGGGAGCCGGATGCGGAAGGTCTCGGAAGCCCGAAGAGGGTTTTGTCGGGCCTCAGTGGGCGAGTTGGGGTTTCCGGCGACGGCCGTGGCCCGGTTCCTCGGGGTGACCACCTCGGCGGTGGTGCGCGCCGCCCGGGCGGAATAATGGCCTGACCGGTTGCCCCCGGGGTATAATTACCCAGAAATACTCTCGGCTTTCTGGTATAATCAAAATATTCAAGTATGAGGAGGCGATTTATGACCTTTTCAGTACACGGCCGATGAGATAGAAAAAGAGCTTAGAGATGCCCATTAACCGGGTCGTGGTCAATGCCTCCCCCCTTATCTGCCTTTTTCAAAGCGGGTTAGCCAATCTGCTCCCGGCCCTATTTACGGAAGTTATCGTCCCGGAAGAGGTGTGCCATGAAATTTTGGCTCAAGGGAAAAGAGATTTTGCGGCTCAGGGATTGCCTTCCACCGATTGGCTGAAACGGGTTGAGTGTTAGTCTTGGCCAAGAGGCGAAAGTTAATCCCCTCGATTCGCGAAAGTCTGGAAAAGCTGATGGCCGTTGGATTATGGTTGTCTTCAGACTTCAGGGATCAGGTCTGCCGCAGATTTGGAGAATAGTCGCAGCGGATCTGCGCCCCCCGGCTTTTGTATTCGCCCAACAGGAGCTCGACGACGCTGTCACCTGGCATTCTGCAACCGATTGAATTGATATTCTATGGCTCGGATGCAACCCGAAGACATCGAAGTCCTGGAAAAACCAACGGCCGGCGAAAAGAAGGTCTTTCGGTTCCTCCATGACGCGGCCCGTCCGGAAAGGGACTTCATCGCCTTGTACGAGCCCACCATAGGCAGCTCTGGCGCGGAGCCGGACTTCATTCTATATGGCGCCTCCCTTGGGCTCCTGGTACTGGAAGTCAAAGACTGGGAGATCGACCAGATCGGTGAAATCACTCCCCACACGTTTAAATTCTGGACAGGCGACAAGGAAGAAACCGGACCAACCCGGACCGGCAGGCCAAGGGGTACGCAAACGAACTCATGGACCAGCTTCGGAAGCATCAGGAATTCCACCAGAGCACCGGACCCCATGGAGGGCAGTTGAAAATCCCGGTGGGCCGGATGGTGGTGTTTCCCCACATCTCCCGAAAAGACTACCTGGACCGAGGACTCCCACAGGTTATCGCCTTGGAGAGGGCGCTGCTGGCCGAGGACCTGGAGCCTGCCGGTTTCAGCCATTGAATTTTTGCCTTGTCAAACTACTCTCAGCCTTATATCCTCAAGAAGAATCCGAAAAAAGATTTGGGAAAGCCCGTTTCCGGCAATACCGAGATAAGGACAGCAGGAGGTTTGGCATGACCATTACGGACCGAATTGAAATCAATCCAAGAATTATGATGGGCAAACCGGTCATCCGTGGAACCCGGATCACCCTGGAACTTATCCTCCGAAAGCTAAGTGAAGGGGCCAAGGAAGCGGAACTCTTAGAGGCCTACCCAAAGCTAAAGCCAGGGGATATTCAAACCGCCATTCGTTATGCCGCCGATACGTTGGCCCATGAAGAAATAATATTCATGGAAAAGCCCCGACGAATAGCCCGGGGATAATTCGTGCTATTAAGGTTTCCCACATCAGCCCGAAAGCAAGTTTCCAGGGATCTGGTGCAATTGGTCAAAGAACAGGGCGAGCGTCTAATCGGTTGCTTTGTTGTTGTGCAACCGGGGCGTATTCGAATAAGCCACCACCCCAAAGGATAGAATTTTATGATAGGGGACATCCTATAGTCATCCTGTCAAGAGGAAATAATTCATTTTGAGAAAGACAACGATTTTGATGGGATAGGAATTGGACCATTTTTTGAGCGCACCTTCCCTAGACGCCTGACGGACAGACGGGATTCATTTGGTTTCCCCAGTGCCCATCCTGCCTGCGGCTGGACATGCTGCCCACCGCGAACTTTAAACCCCAGCCCTTCGACGGGCTCAGGGTAAACTAAATCAGTATCCGGCATCCCGCCCGAGACGGGCACCCAGCATCCCTTATCCAGTTTTGGAAATAACCGGGGTGGCCGCCTCCGAGGTTTTTCCGCTCCGGTCGGCGCCCAGATCCAATCCGGCCATCTTGAGCACCTGCTTCCGGTTTTGAAAGCGGAAGGGATTGCCGATCGCGCCGATCACCTTGGCCGAAACGTCCGGTCCAAAGCCGGGGATGGTGAGCAGATACCCATACTCCGGAAACTGCCGGCAAGTCCCCCGGATCCGTTCGTCGGTCGTCTTAATGGTCTCCCGAAGTTGCCGCAGTCCGTCCACCATCACCCGGGCCTCAAAGTGGGCACCTTCCCCCATCTGGCAACCGATGGAGCCGATGGCCAGTTGCTGGATGGTCTGCAAACGCTGATGCTGAGCCAGGGTCTGGCGTCCGGGCACTACCCGCTGGACGAATTGAGCGAACTCCAAACCGGCCAGTTCGTAAGTATCCAGGCACCAGCGGACAATCGGCTCGACTTCCGGTCGCCCACTGAAACGATCCAATTCGGGGAAATACTGCGCTAAGAGGTGGTTCCGAATTGTTCCTTATTTCCTTTGAGTTTATTCAAGGGCAATTGAGGGTTTTGTGGTTCTATGAAGAGGGGAAAGTAATCCTCTGTACCCACGGCTTTCTTAAGAGAAGCCGAGAAACGCCTGACCGGGAAATTTCCCGGGCGGAACGGTTACGCAAAAGCTACCTGGAGACCAAAGCCAAGAGACCATTGATGATCATTGAAAAAAAAAGAAGGTGATGCCATGAAGAGAAAATCTTTTCAGGATCTTTTCGATAAAGCCAGACAAAGAGACACTTTTCTATCCGCTAAAATCATACTGGATTTTACCGAAGGATTATACGGCCTGATGCAGGAGAATAAGATCTCCAGTGTGGAATTGGCCAAACGGTTGGGAGCTTCCCCGGCGTATATAACCAAAGTCCTCCGGGGTGATATTAATTTTACGGTTGAAACCATGGTGCGTCTGGCCAAGGCGGTCGGCGGGTCCGTTCAGGTCCATATGGGACCCCGGGAAATAACCAGATGGGTAGGAGTCATTGATGTCCAGTAAGGCGGGACGCGCTTTCTACGAGATCGAAGGATAAAATTTTATGGCCGTCCCTATTTTTAATTGTCAACTTTGGAAATATAGCTTATAAAATAGCATCGTTTATTCTATTATGGGACGCAAAATGGAATCAATACCACGATATTTCATACCTCCTGCTGATCACTTCTTCCTGCTGGGTCCGCGCGGCACGGGCAAGACCTGGTTGACCCAGAGGCTTTTTCCACAGGCGCTTCGGGTAGATCTGCTGGAGCCGGAAACCTTACGTTCGCTATCTGCGCGACCCGAGCGTCTGCGGGAGTTGATAGGGGCCAGGCCTGGAGTCCTGCAGGTGGTCATCGACGAAGTACAAAAGCTGCCGGAGTTGCTGGAAGTCGTCCATCTGCTGATCGAGGATAAGCAGGGGGTGCAGTTTATATTCACTGGCTCAAGCGCCCGCAAGCTTCGGCGCGGCGGTGTGAATCTTTTAGGCGGACGGGCGATACAAAAATCGTTGTATCCCTTCATGGCCGCCGAACTCGGCCCACAATTCAACCTGGAGGAGGCATTGCGCCTCGGCATGCTGCCCATCGTGCGGGCGGGCAAGGTGCCCGAGGAAATCCTGCGCGCTTACAACGGCCTCTATTTGCGGGAAGAAGTGCAGATGGAAGGGTTGGTGCGCAATATCGGAAACTTTTCCCGCTTCCTCGAAGCCATCAGCTTTTCGCAGGCGGCCGTTCTCAACCTGGCCAATGTTGCCCGGGAGTGCCACGTAAACCGCAAGACGGTGGAGGGCTATCTGGAAATATTGGAGGATCTTTTACTGGCTTTTCGAGTGCCGGTTTTCACCCGGCGGGCGCAGCGCGAACTGGCGACACATCCAAAGTTTTTCTTTTTTGATGCCGGCGTCTTCCGCGCCAACCGGCCGTCCGGTCCCCTGGATGCTCCTTCGGAGATCGAGGGCGCTGCGCTGGAGAGTCTCGTTGCTCAACATCTTCGGGCGTGGTGTGACTATTCGGGTGGTAATCACCAATTGCATTACTGGCAAACACGGTCGAAAGTGGAGGTGGATTTTGTGGTCTATGGAGAGGGCGGCTTGCACGCGCTGGAAGTGAAAAACTCCGCCCAGGTGCGGCCGGAGGATCTGCGCGGACTTAAAAACTTCAGCGAAGACTTTCCGGAAAGCCGTCGCTGGCTGCTGTATCGTGGGAGGGAGCGACTTTTGCGTGACGGTATCCTGTGTGTGCCCTGCGAGGAGTTCCTGCTTCAACTGAAACCGAGTGAGTTCCCAGCATGACCATCCTCACATCCATCATCCAATCCATTCGTGATGCAGCCTCCTACCACAAGCATGGGCAGAGAAATTATGAAATGGGGATAATATCCCAGGAAAAGGCCGCACTTAGAGCCTGAGGAGATCAAGGAGGCTTTGCGATACGCCGCGGAAACCGTCCGTGAATTCGTTGTTCCAGACCCTTCGGGCGTCTTGGGAGAGGAAAATAATAATTACAATAAATTCAATTAGTTTACTCCATTATTCCCTCTGGGTGGCCGGGAGGGAGACTCCCTGGAGTAAATATCTTTTGACTTCGCGAATTAAAGGCCTATATTGTATAGTATAAATACGTCAGAATTGGCGTTCCAAGCAGGATGCGATAATTTCTATTCAACCCTCCCGTTCGTATTCGGACTGGAGGGTTTTCTTTTGGAAGGTGATTGCTTT
Source organism: uncultured delta proteobacterium (assembly GCA_963743305.1). Classification (GTDB taxonomy): domain Bacteria; phylum Desulfobacterota; class RBG-13-43-22; order RBG-13-43-22; family RBG-13-43-22; genus CAVQSS01. The sequence goes on along the minus strand of CAVUPH010000006.1, from coordinate 104,544 downwards.
GAATCCGCAAATCCGAAATTTCATATAAGAAAGCAGACCCGTCAATCATTTAAGAAGGATGAGGTAAAAAAATGGACTACAAAAAGGGCGAAAGGGTAAAACACCCCGGCATGCCGGAATGGGGACTAGGGAAAGTATTGGAGGACAGTCGGGATCACAAGGTTAGCGTATTCTTTACCGGGGATGGCCGAAAGACCCTCTCGTTAAAACACGTTGAGCCGGTAAAAATTTCCGGGGAGGAAGCCAGGAACCCGGTATTGGATCATTTGTGCCTTAAGGAAGACGGGGGCAGCAAGTACCAAAACCTGCAAATATCAAAAGAAATGTTCTTAAAGGATTATCCCGAAGGATTTTATGACCCCGCCTACTTGAAGGGCGAAAGAAATTATAAGGTGGCGGCCCATGAACTGGCCCTGAATTTAATAGGCCCCGGGCCATTGGAGACCTTGTTGGGTCAACAGGATTATGAGGAAATATGCAAGCGGGCACTGAAAGTGGTCAACGCCACCAACCTGATTTTCCCCAACGAAAAATTGGCGTTAAGGAATGGCCTGAAAGATTCAAAAAACATGGAGTTGTTTTCCGAAAAACTTTATCAACTGTTGTATGGGAAAGAGGACCTGGCGGAGCGATTTATCTCGTTTGCCCGGACCCTGGCGGGGATCAAGGCGGCCAAGTGGACCACCCTGTCCTATTTCCTTTTCATTGTCTTCCCCGACAAATTTATTTTTATAAAGCCGATCGTCACCCAACTGGCTGCGGCAATGTCCGCCTTCGAGATAAACTACCGTCCGGATTTAAATTGGAAAACCTATCAATCCGTTTTGGATTTTTCCGAATACTTCCGGTCCGAGTTGAAGGATTTCAAACCGAGAGATATGATCGATATCCAATCATTCATGTGGTGTATCGGGCCAAATAATTAGTTCTCGATTTTGGCGGGTAACCCTTAGATGGCCAGAGTTTCAGAACTTTTTGTCGAGGCGCTAAAAAAAGCCGGGGTTGAGCGGGTCTTCGGCATTCCCAGTATTCACAATATCGGCTTTTACGATGCCTTGCGCGGGGAACCCGCCATTCAACACATCCTCTGCCGGCATGAATCCTGCGCCACCCACATGGCCGACGGTTATGCCCGGGCCGGGAAAGGGGTGGGGGTGGTCATTACCTCCACGGGCCCCGGCGCCGGTTACCTGGTGGCCCCCCTGGTCGAGGCCTGGGGGAGCTCGTCGCCGGTCCTGGCCGTCACGACCAATATTCCCACCAACCAGATCGGACAGGGCACGGGGACGCTCCACGAACTGAAAGAACAGGATTTCATTTTCAAAAACATAACCAAGAAGCGCTTTTGTCTTCGGACCAGGGACGACGTGCGGACGATGGTTTCCCCGGCGATTCAAACGGCCCTTTCCGCTCGTCCCGGTCCGGTCTATTGTGAAGTCCCCACCGACCTTTGGGACCTGGAACTCCCCGGGGAGGGGGAGGTTCTGCCTGCTACCGATCCGAACCGGGGTCCGGAAGAGTGGTCCGGAGACCTCGATAGGGCGGTGAAGCTCCTCTGTGAGGCCGAACGTCCCGTAGTCCTTGCCGGAACGGGCGCCGTTCGTGCCGGAATCGGGGAGGCGATCCAGACTCTTTGCCGGACGATCCAGGCGCCGCTATTCACCAATGCGGAAGGAAAGGGCCTGGTCCCTGAGGATCAGGATCTGGCCTTCGGCAACGCCGCCCGCCGCGGAGTGGCCCGGGAGTACCTGAGGTCCAGCACGATCGCCTTGGCCATCGGGACCCGGCTGCGGGCCGCGGATTTTCGCCGAAGGGGAGTGTCTCTGCCTCGACTGATTCATGTCGACTGGGACGATACTTGGATCGGAAAGAATTATCCCGCCGAAATGTGCATTACTGGCGATATCCGAGCCGTCGCCCGACGGCTTTCGGAAGGGGTCCGATCCAAGACCTCGGGAAACGGTAACAGGGGCGAGCGGATTTCTATTCTGAGCGGTAAGATCAGGGAAGAAAGGGAAACCATTGCCCAAGACTGCCGGGAAATCGAGTATCTGGATATACTTCGCCGGGCCATTCCCCGTGACGGCAGCCTGGTGGTTGACAATACCCTGCTCGGATACTGGGCCGAGTATTTCTATCAATCCTTAATGCCCGGCGGCCTGGTGACCGCCAAGGGGTCTTCAATCATCGGCTTCAGCTTTCCCGCGGCCATCGGTTTAAAGATCGCTTGTCCCGATCGGCCGTTGGTCGCCGTGATCGGAGATGGCGGTTTCCTTTACGGGGCACAGGAACTAGCTACCTGCCGCCGACACGGCATCGGCTTTCCCTTGGTCGTGGTTAATGACGGGGCCTATGGGATGATCGATCTCCTGCAGCGCCAAATCTACGGCCGGGGCGATTTCGAAACGGACCTGGTCAATCCCGACCTGCCGGCCCTGACTGCTGCCTTCGGGTTCGAGGCCGAGCGGGTCTCCACTCCTCAGGGGCTTGAACAGGCGTTACGGTCGGCTTTGGCCTCAAAGGAAATGCGGGTTATTGAACTGGCGGTCTCTTTTACCGAAAACCCCTTTGCCGGATACTAACTCTATTCAAAACTATTTGAAATATTTAGATTCTTGCATTCATTTTTAGTTAGAGACAAATTCTTAGAACTCTGTCTTCTACACAACGTCTGGGCGGCATCCTATTAACTTCTTTTTAACCCTCCTCTCCCTTCGCTAAATTTTTCAGAAACTATTTGAGCCCAAGGTATTTTGCCAAAATCGGAGATTGCGGTAAAATCCCTTACAGTTAACAGATTAACGTCAATGATGTTAAATGTTAACATAATGCTGATTAGAGGATGATGAAAGAAAAAATTATTTAATAGTAATTTAATATAGTTATATAAATAATCCGTTTGGTATGATAATTGCATTTTATGAATAATGAGTTACATCTAAGTTAACACTGTTGGTTGAATTTCAAACAAAATTATTAAAAGGTTAAAGGAGGTGACCCTCGGACGACAACTGAAAGTCGATCCATTGGAAAAGGAATCAGTCTTGATGTAAACCAAAGATTTTCAAACTAACCCGCCTGATTTTTGGCGGCACATTTAGAGGTGATTTATGAAAAGGATATCCTTCGTATTCAGCGCTCCCGCAATTTTCTCTCTGATGATTGCCTGGATAGCCGGCTCGGGCGATGTATGGGCTAAGAGCGCTTACCTGACCTCGTTTAATACCAAATACGGGACTTCCGGAACGGTGCTCAACACCTGCGGCATTTGCCACGTAAATCCGAACGGCGGTGGAACCCGGACATCTTACGGCAACGATTTTTTAGCCAATGGCGATTCGTTTACTGCGGCCCTGGAGGCCAGGGATTCCGATGGGGATACGTACACCAACCTCGCCGAGATCACTGCCCGAACTTTCCCGGGAGATGCGGCGAGTAAACCCGCCGGCGGTGGGACTACCGCGGACATCACCCTCCCGATCGTGACCGCCTTCACCGTTCCGGCGACCTCGGCTTCATTAACGATATCCATAGCCTCTTTTACCGCCACCGACAATGTGGCGGTGACCGGCTACCTGGTCAATGAAAGCGCCACCAAGCCGCAGGCCGGTGCCGCGGGTTGGAGTGCCACTAGGCCGACGGCGTACGTCGCCGCCACTACAGGAGGCAAAACACTCTATGCCTGGGCCAAGGATGCCGCCAACAATGTTTCGGCCAGCCGCAGCGCCAGTGTGACGATTAGCACCGGGGGCGGCGGGACGACCGCGGACACCACCGCACCCACTGTGCTCTCCTTCACTGTCCCGGCGACCTCGGCCTCGCTGACCGTTCCTATATCCTCTTTTAGCGCCTCCGACAACGTGGGAGTAACCGGCTACCTGGTCAATCAAAGCTCCACCAAGCCGCTGGCCAATGCCACGGGGTGGACGTGCCGGGGCGCCGACGGCTTACTCCGCCGGCTCCACAGGCGCCAAAACACTCTATGCCTGGGCCAAAGATGCCAGCGGCAATGTCTCGGCCAGCCGTAGCGCCAGCGTGACGATTTCCACCGGCACCAACGGAGGTGGGGGGGGAAGCGGTCCGACCGGCATCTCCGGGGTAGTGAAAGACATAGTCACCGGCGCCGCCATTTCCGGGGCGGTGATCAGTGATGGCAGCCGCAGCACCAGCACGGGCAGTACCGGCGCCTACACCTTAAGCGAATCCGCCGGGAATTTTACCCTGACCATCACCAAATCCGGATACCTCACTACCAAACAGGTAGCCACGGTTACGGCCGGCACCAAGAAGGTGGATTGGGCCCTGACCAAAAGTTACGGAAACCAGGCCATTCCGGCCGCCAGGATGAACTACGTGATATTTGCCTGGAATGATTTGGGCATGCACTGCGACCAGGACGACTACTCTTATTTCATGGTCTTGCCCCCCTTTAACACCTTGAAGGCCCAGGTGTTTCGCCGCGGTAGCGAAGGTGCCGATCTGATCACCAGCGGTGTAACCGTTAATTATGTTTTCCCCAAGAAAAAGAATTCCGCTCTCCATACCAATTTCTGGGCCTTCGCGCCGCAGTATGGATTCAACGCGCCGATTAACGTGGGCATCACCGGTACGCCCCTGGCCGGGACCATGAAGCCGGCGGCGGACGGGAAGAGTTGGGAGGCGGTTGGCATTCCCATCACCCCCTACGACGATGACGGAACCTGGGATCCTTACGGGACCGCCGTTATTACCGTGAACGACAACGGAGGCCGGATTTTGCAGACCGCAAACGTCGTCGCCCCGGTTTCTACCGAGATGATGTGCAGCCGATGCCACGGCACGAGCAACCCGCAGCTCGACATCTTACAGAAGCATGATGCCGCCATGGGGACCACCTTTGTGGCCGATCGCTCCCAAGGCAAAGTGCACGCCTGTGCGGAGTGCCATGCGGATAATGCGCTGGGCGCCCCGGGCAAGCCGGGTATCCCCAGCCTGTCGCTGGCCATGCACGAATTCCACCAAGACAAGCTCAGTGCCGCCGATCAGGCCTCGACGAACGGCTGCTATAGCTGCCACCCGGGCCCCAAGACCCAGTGTTTGCGGGGAGTCATGGCCCAGGCCGGAAAGACCTGTTCCGACTGTCACGGCGATTTGGCGACGGTGGCGACTTCCATCCAAAACGGTCGTCAGCCCTGGGTCGATTTGCCGAAATGCGCTGACTGCCATGACGCCGCGCATGCCGAAAACAGCAACACCCTCTTCCGCAATTCCTTGCTGAAGAACTCGGTGGCGGGTGATATGAACAACCAGATCTTCTGTGCGGCCTGCCACAACAGTCCCCATGGGGAATTTATCACGGGCAACGTCGCCGACCCGACTATCCCCAAGAAATTCCAGGGAGATTCGTACTGGATCTGGAACTGTACTGTGTGCCACGGCGGTTCTTCCGTCCGGCCCATGCATGCTTCGGCCTCCGGCGGCACCGGGACCGGTATCCGGAAGCCCGGAAGCGATTAACCAAAAATCATGTCGGCGCCCGGTCCAGGTGACGGAGCGCCGACATGATACCTGACTCAAACCCCACTTACCCGGAGGGAGGGCCGCGAGCCCTCGCTCCGGGTTGCATTATTCAAAAGGATGTTTAACTTAGTATCAGGCGAGTGGTGTCCGCGGCCATTATTGAGAAAAGAACGGGATCGTGACAGTGAAAAATCAAAAGAGATGGTTCTGGTGCTTAGGGCTGGGAATTATTTTTTTAATCGCGGGTTGCGGACCCGATACGAGCGGGCCGCGGGAACTCTTGGATAAATTTTTTTCCTCGGCCGTAAAACAGGATTATGCCACCACCTATACCTGTTATTACGATGCCTATAAGGCCAAAGTAAGTCAGGAAGAATTCGTCAAACACCGTAAAGAGGCTTCCGTACTGCAATCCTACCAAATCAACTCCATCAAGTTGCCGACCAGCGACACGGCCCAAGCCGAGGTGCAATTAACCTTTGGTCCTTCCGCCAGGATGAACAGGAAGGGCCCGGTTACAGTCACTTTGAAAGAGGAGCTGGTCAAGGCCAATGGGGAATGGAAGATAAAAGTCTGGCAGTAGTGCGATGATGTCGCGGGCCAATCGACTCTCCCTACCCATTTTTTTTAGGAATTACCCGCCAGTGCCACTTTAGATAGCCTGTTTCCTTTAGATGGATCGTCGATCCAGATGCTGAGTGGACTGGTTTAACTTCCCCCTCATCCAGGTCGATTAACGGCATCGATGCTGGCGGAACCAATACCCCATCATCCTTTCCGGTGTCTGGGAACCGCCGCAGACACAGCGCACCCCAATATACCATTGAAATTGTTTTCTGTTTGGACTTATAATAAACAGGAAGAAAAAGTTGTTTCAATAAAGGAGAGGCTTATGGAAAACGTTTCCCTATTGGCCCTATCTTGTTTATTGGGTCTATCCGTCCTCCTGGGATTGAACTCTACGGCGGAGGCTGCCGAAACCTATGGCCCCCAAAAAGCTGTCTACCATTTCAATACCAATAACGTTTCGATTAATAACGCCGGTTTGGCCAACATCCAAAATCATATTAATGCGGTGGGTAAGGAAAATCTGAAGCTAGTGGTTGTGGTTCACTCCTCCGCCTGGGAGATGGTGGCCAAAAAGAAAGCGATTCCTCAACAAATCGAAAAGATGACGGCCCTGATTGAACGAGGAGTACAATTTGATATCTGCCGCAATACCCTGCAGGGAGTAAATCTTGACCCGGGAAAAGACTTGGTGATCCCCATGACCGTAGTCCCGGCCGGTGTGGCTGAACTGGTCAAATTGCAGCAGGAAGGTTACGCCTATATCAAACCCTAAAGGATCCATGAATCGGTCTCCGGACAAGGCCCTGCTGTTTGATGTCCAGCGTTATTGTATCCATGACGGACCAGGGATTCGGACGACCCTTTTTCTCAAGGGTTGTCCCCTGCGGTGCCTCTGGTGCCAGAACCCGGAATCGCAAAGGATCGAGCCGGAAATGGCCTTTTACCGGGAACGGTGCATCCGTTGTTTTGCCTGCCAGGCGGCCTGCCCGGAGGGGGCCATTCTAGAGGACGAAGCCGGGCGGATCGAAAGCAGCCGTTGCACCGCCTGTGGAAAATGCGCCCCCGTCTGTTACCCGGAGGCTTTGCGACTGGTCGGCGTGGAATGGAGTATTCCTTTGCTGCTGGCCGAGGTCCTGAAGGACCGGGACTTCTATGAGGACTCCGGGGGCGGGATCACCCTCTCCGGCGGGGAACCGGTTTTGCAGGCCGGCTTCCTGGCCTCTTTCCTGCCCCGGGTTCGTGAAGCGGGAGTGTCGGTCAATCTGGAAACCTGCGGATTGGGAAATTGGGAGCACCTGGAGTCCCTGCTCCCGTACCTGGATTTAATCTACTTCGACCTGAAATTGATGGACTCCGAGTCGCACCGCCGGGTTACGGGAAGCCCCAACGGGCCGATACTGGAAAACTTCAAAAGACTGGCGAGGGCCTTTCCTCGTCTGGAAGCCAGGATGCCCGTGATTCCTTCCATTAACGACCATAGCCAAAATATCCGAGCCACCGCTCGGTATTTAAAGGAAAACAACCAAGACCGGATCCATCTTCTCCGCTACCATTCTTTGGGCGAGGCCAAGCTGACCCGCATTGAAACCGGCCTCCGGCCGTTAAACCTGACGGAGGATCCCGTAGAAGCCCGGGAGCGGGCGAAGCAGTTGTTTGAAAAGGAAGGGATTTTGGTATATTCTGATGGCTGATGAATCTGGAAAAAAGGGTTGTCATTCTTCAGTCGTCACGCCCGGGCGTGACGACTGAAGAATCCCCCAGGCAACCTTGGGGGAATTCCGGCATAGGCACTTAAGCATTACACTAAGCTGATCCTTCACGGAGTTTACCCTGAGCCGAAAGACGAGATCCTTCGCTTCTCTCCGGATGACAGCAGGCGAAGGACTCAGGATGTCTAACCGGAGAAGGGCTCTGATGAATACGCTTGGCCTCATGGAAAGGGCCGCATGGCTACAGGCAGAATAGAGCGTTTGAAACAGGCGGTCCAGGAAGCGCGCCCCGGCGTCTGCACTGAACGGGCCCTGATCTGGACCCGGTATTTTCGGAACCGGGAAAACCAGAAAAAACCCCCGCTCATCCAGATGGCCGAGGCCCTCCGGGAGGTGCTGCTCCAGAAGACCATCCGGATCTACCCCGACGAACTCCTGGTCGGAAATTTTTCTTCCAAAAGGGTAGGAGGCTCCATTTATCCCGAGCTGCACGGCCTGGTGGTGATGCAGGACCTCCTGCGTTTCTCTAAAAGAAAAACCAGCCCCCTGCAGATCTCCGGGGAAGAGGTTAGGCAACTTCTCAAGATCGTTCCCTTCTGGTTATTTAAATTTTTGGGGATCAAGGTTTACCCGTCCACAGCCCGGACCCTGCGTTTTATAGTCGATCAGCTCTCAGCCCGTACCTATTTCATCAACGAAAGTGGGGGGATCGCCCATATTGCGCCCGATTATGAAAAATGGATTGCCTGTGGGGCCGAGGGCCTCATCGCCGAGGTCGAAGAGCGGCAGCCGGCGGTCCCGGCCGGTTCGACGGCCTGGACCTTTTATGAGGCCATTAAGATTATCGCCCGGGGAATGGTAGAATTCGGGGAACGGTACGCTGCCTGTGCGCTGGAAACGGCTCGGCAGGAGCGGGATCCCGAGCGGCGTCAGGAGTTGCTTGACCTGGCCGAGGTCTGCCGCCGGGTGCCGCGCGGGCCGGCCGCCACCTTTCGGGAAGCGTTGCAAAGCCTCTTTTTCGCCCAGATCGCCATTAACCTGGAAAGCCTGGACAACGGCAATTCACCCGGGAGAATGGATGGCTATCTCTATCCTTATTACGAAAAAGACCGGCTGGACGGCGGACTCTCCCGTGAAAAAGCCAAGGAACTTATCGCCGCCTTTTCGATCAAGATGGCGGAGATCGTCCCGATTTTTTCCGGGCCGATCACCCGTTTTCACGGAGGCCAGTTCAACGGCCAGGTAGTGACCGTGGGCGGCACGGACCGGAAGGGAGCCGACTCCAGCAACGCGCTTTCTTTCATCTTCCTGGAGGTGATGGACGAACTCCGGATGCGGCAACCCAACTACCATGCCCGGATTCACCGAAAAGCCCCGGCGGAGTACCTGGAGAAAGTGTTCACCGTGTTGTCCGGGGGGAGCAACTCCCCAGCCCTGTATAATGATGACGTCATTGTCGAGACGATGGTGAAAAACGGCTACACCCCGGAAGATGCGCGCAATTATACCGCCGTGGGCTGCGTGGAGCCCGTCTCCCAGGGGAAGAGCCTGTCTTCCACCGACGCGGCGCTGTTCAATGTGCCGATTATGCTCGAACTGGCTTTGAACGAGGGTCGGCGCTTCGGGGGAGGGGGGCGAATCGGGGCGAAGACCCCGCCCCCGGCCGCGCTGCAGTCCATGGCCGAGGTAAAAAAGGCCTTTGAGATCCAACTGGACCAGGGTCTTAAGCGCCTGCTTCAGGACCTTCAGGCCGTCGAAAGGGCCAATACGCTTTATCATCCGACCCCGTTCACCAGTCTCCTGCTCGACGGCTGCCTGGAAAAGGGTCGCTGTTCCACCGCCGGGGGGGCCCGCTATAACTTTTCCGGGATCCAGTGCGTGGGGCCGGCGGATGCGGGGGATTCCCTCTATGCCGTTGAGCGGGCCGTCTTCAGGGATGGCAGGCTGAGTCTCCCGGATCTGGTAGCGCAATTAAAAAAGAACCTGCCCGATCCTTCCCTGACGGCCTATCTGCAGGGTCTAGGGAAATATGGCAACGACTTGGAGGAGGTGGATGCTGCTACCCGCTATGTCCTAGAAACCTTCAGCGGGTTCCTTCAGGGTCAGAGAAATACGCGCGGCGGGGCCTACACCACCGGGGTTTATTCGGTAACCGCTCATCACTATTTCGGGAAGGTCACCGGAGCCCTACCCAGCGGGCGGAAAAAGGGGGAGGCCTTCGCCTCCGGCCTGGCGCCGGCCAACGGGCGGGACCGGAAGGGCCCGACGGCCCTGCTGAATTCCGTCAACCGCCTGGATGCCCGGCTTTGCGCCAACGGGGTCAACCTGAATCTCATGTTCAGCCCGGAGACGATGCGGGGGGAAACCGGCCGGCAGTCCGTTCAAAACCTGTTGCGGACCTATTTCCGGAGGGGAGGCATGCAGGTTCAACTCAACGTGATCGATCCAGCGGTCCTGATCGCCGCCCGGGACGATCCCCGGGCCTACCCCCACCTCCTGGTCAGGGTATCCGGATATTCCGCCTACTTCAACGACCTCCTGCCCGAGATGAAAGAGGAGATCATCCGGCGCACCTGCGCTCGGGCTTTCTAGTCTCCTGTTCCGTAGTCCGGTCTAAAATTTTGTTGCCCAGGGCTTAATTTTGGTATATATGAAAGGTGATTCACCTTTAAGGTACCGCTACATGCCCCCATCGACTAAAAACCCACCAGCGCGTCGTTCCTTGAAGTCCAAAGGCCTGAACACCCGGGCCGCGATCCTGGACTCAGCCCAGGAGGTCTTCAAGGATCTGGGGTATTACCAAACCTCCGTCTCGGAAATCACCCGCCGCTGCGGGGTCTCCATCGGGACCTTCTATCAGTATTTCAAGAACAAGGAACAGATTTTCCTGGAACTGAATGACCTGATCATCTCCCGCTTTTGGGAAAAGGCGGAAGGTTTGCCGCCGGGACTCCGAAGTCTGGAGGAGCGCCTGACCTGGGTGGTCCAGCTCCTCTATGACCATATTTCCAGCCATTTTTATTTCCACCGCATACTGGGCGAATTTGAACTCATCGATTCGGTGACCATCGGTTACTACGATTCGATGGCCCGCTTCTATCGAAACTTCTTCCGGCGGGAAGCCGGGCTGGGCACCATCCGTCCTTTTGATCCGAACCTGATCACCTACGGTCTCATCGGGATGGTCTATTTTAATACCCTGGATTGGGGGCCGAAAACCGAAGCCTACCGGTCGGACCGCTTGGTCGCCTTGACGGTAGCGCTGATTCTACAGGGAATTAGTGGGACCAAGCCGTGGGGCCGGCCCAAGGACCTGTCGCCCTCTTCCTCGGTGCGGAAACCGGAAGACATTCCGGAGGCGGTGGAGGACGCCGCCCAGGGTCAGATGACCAAGCGGGCCTTATTCCAGGCCGCCGAAACCGTATTTGGTCAGTACGGGTTCAACCGGGCCACTATTTCCGAAATTACCCGTTCGGCAGGGGTGGCGCAGGGGACTTTTTACATTCACTTCAAAAGCAAAAGGGATCTGCTCGAAGGCTTTGTCCGCTATTTGAGCCGGGAATTGCGCCGGACCCTGAAACGGGCCACGGAGGGTCTGGCCGACCGGCGCGATATGGAGCGGGAGGGCTTGGTGACCTTTTTTCGGTTCCTGCGGCAACACAGCCGGATCTATCGGGTGGTGGGGGAAAGTGAAACCGTGGGTCTGGAGACGGGCATGTGGTACTATAAAAAGTTGGCCGCGGGCTATGTTTCCGGACTGCGGGAGGGGGTAAAACGAGGGGAGATCCGAACGTTGCCAGTGCCTTTTCTGGCCCGCTCCCTCATGGGGCTCAATCACTTGATCGGTTTAAAGTGGTTGGTTTGGAATTCCTATCCCCAGGTGGAACTTCCCCCGGCGCTCTTGAACGAATTGGCCCAATGGGTATTGGAGGGCCTCCAGGCTCCTTGAAAAAAATCGGTTCCTATATTTTTTTATTGACAGCCTAAGGAGTCGCTGATAAATATCTGACAGTTGGTTCACCTGTCAGTTTCTAAAAAAAATTATCAACCCGGGAATTGATCCGTGTTCGATCTCGAGGGTAAAATCGCAGTCATTACCGGGGCCAGCTCCGGCATAGGCGCCGCCCTGAGCAAAGGATTATCACGGGCCGGGGCCCGGGTTACCCTGACGGCCCGCAGAAAAGAAAAGCTGGAAGCGGTGGCCGCCGCATGCCCCGGTGAACACCTCAGCGTCACGGCCGATGTGACCGACCCCCAAGGCCGCCGGGATATTCTAGAAAGAACGCTGGAACGCTGGGGGCGACTGGACATCCTGGTCAACAATGCCGGACTCGGGGCCTACGGTCCTTTTATGGATACTAGCGAAGAACAGTGGCGGCGGCTGTTTGAAATCAACTTCTTCGCTCCGGTGCTGCTGACCCGGGGGGCCCTAAAAATTATGCAGGCCCAGGGGGAAGGGCTCATCATCAACCTGGCCTCCATCGGGGGATTGCTGGCCCATTCGGACAAAGTATCCGCCTACGTGGCCAGCAAACACGCGCTCCTGGGCTTTTCCCGCGGGTTGGTCCGGGACCTGGCCGGAACGGGTATCCGCGTCCTGGCCATCTGCCCCCACCTGACCGCCACCGAATTCTTCAACGCCTCTTCGGGGGCCAGGGAGATGGCCCCGGCGATTGAAAAATACCAAAGCTTTATGGATACCCCCGAGGAGGTTGCCCGGGGCATTCTGGACCAACTGGATTCTGACCGCCTGGTAATTTTCCCTACGGACAAACCGGCCCGGGTCTATGAAAAAGGAAGGGATATCTGATTGTTGGATCGATTTGCATTTCAAGACCTTTTGGCGCTTAAGGCAATTAGGAAAAATTGGCCTTGAAAACTAAACCTGCGGAGACAGCCCTGGTAGTGGGCGGCGGTTCCGGTATGGGTCGGGCGGCGGCCGGGACCTTGGCCTTGCAGGGGATCAGGGTATTCGTGGCCGATCTGCAGGTGGAAACCGCCCGCGAAACGGTTCAAGCCATCCGGGAGTCTGGCGGCCGGGCCGACGCCTTCCGGGTGGACGTCTCTCGCAGTGAATCCGTGCGGGAGCTGTTTGCCGTCCTGAGGGGCCAGGCCGAAGGTCTGGACATCATGGTGCAGACGGCAGCGATTCTAGGACGGACCGCCTCCATCGAGGAGCTGGATGACGACGAATGGCGGAGGGTGATGTCCGTTAACCTGGACGGGGTGTTTTACTGCTGCCGGGAGGCGGTTCGTTGGATGAAGGAGCACCGGACCGGTCGCCTCATCCTGTTCAGTTCGGTGGCCTCGTTGACCCCGACGCCGGGTTCCCTGCATTACAGTGCCTCCAAGGGAGGGGTCAACATGCTGGGCAAAACCCTGGCCCTGGAGGCGGCCAAATACAATATCCGGGTCAATGTGATCGCCCCGGGCTACATCGAGACCCCGATGTTGGACGGTCTCCCCGAAGGTTTCGAGGAGTACGTCCTCAAAAGAACGCCGTTGAAACGGCTGGGTGAACCCGCGGAAATCGGAGGATTGGTGGCCTACCTGGCCTCCCCGGAGTCGGACTTCTTTACCGGGCAGATTTTCAGCCCCAACGGGGGGTGGGTGATTTGAGACGAATATCGAAATTCTCAGGCTCCGGGAGTGCCCGCAGAGGGCCCGAGGGCAAAAGAGAAAACCAATGTCGAAAAAATATTCCTTATTGCTGGTCGAGTACCGGGAAGACATCTGCTGGCTGACCGTCAATCGGCTAAAAGACCGGAACTCCATCAACTCGGCGCTCATGGCTGAACTGGACCAGGCGCTGACGGAGGCGGAGGGTACCCCGGCCCGGGCGGCGGTGATTACCGGGGCCGGCAAGACCTATTTTATCGGCGGGGCCGACGGCGTCGAAATGATGCAGTGCCACCCGGACGAAGCCGCGGTCTTTTCCCGCCGCATTCAAAATTTATTTAACCGCATGGAGGCCAGTCCCTTGCTCCTGGTGGCGGCGATCAACGGCCTCTGTTTCGGGGGCGGCTATGAATTGGCCCTGGCCTGCGATTTCCGCATCGCCGGGGACCGGGCCCGCATCGGGCTCCCCGAGGTGAAGGTGGGGTTGATCCCGGGCGGGGGAGGGACCCAGCGTCTGCCCCGGGTGGTGGGTCTGGGCCGGGCCCTGGAGATGATCCTGAGCGGACGCCTTTACCCGGCGAAAGAGGCCCTGGAGTTGAATCTGATTCACACCCTGGTTCCGGCCGAAGAACTCCTGAGTGAAACGGCCAAATTTCTAAAGCCCATCTTAAAAAGCCCGGCCTACGCCCTGGCCCAGGCCAAAAAGGCCGTCCGGGCTTCCCAGGACCGGCCGCTTTCAGAGGGGCTCCGCGTGGAAACCGAGGAGTTCCGGAAGTGCTTTGATCATTCGTATTTTGTCGAGCTTATGTGTCAGCAGATCAAAACCGGGGTCCTGCCCTCTACGGCGTTGCCGCCCAAGGGACTCTGTCGGGAAAAGGAGTGAAGAAGATGAAGGTCTTGGGCATCAGCGGGAGTCTACGCGATCAAAGCAATACCCTTTATTATGTGGAAACGGCCTTGAAGGTGTTGGAAGAAGAAGAGATCGAAACGGAGTTGCTTTCGTTGCGGGATAGGGAAATCAAGCCCTGCACCGGTTGTTATGACTGTCAGACCCAGGGGTTCTGCACCATCACGGGGGATGATTTTGAAGAAATCTTCACCCGGATGTGCCGGGTCGAAGGCCTGATCCTCGGTTCTCCGGTCTACCTCAGTTCGGTGGTCCCCCAGATGATGGCCTTGCTTTCCCGGGCCACCTTCGTGTCCTACTGGAACGGCAAATTTTTTAACGGCAAGGTCGGCGGACCGATTACCGTGGCCCAGCGGGCCGGGCACAATCTGGCCTTCTCCCAGCTTCTGCTCTGGTTCTTTTTTAACGGGCTGATCGTTCCCGGATCGATCTACTGGAATGTAGGGGTGGCCGGCACCCGGGGGGCCCGCGACGCGGAAAAAGATCTGATCGGTTTGGAGGTGGTTACCACCTTCGCCCGGAATCTGGCCGGGCTGATGAAAAAACTATTCTGAGGACGGCGGCGGATGATGGAAGCGCAAGGAATCGGTTTCTGGTTGACCAAACGGGCTTTTTTGAATGGCGACCGGGAGGCTTTGGTGGACGGGAGACGCCGGCTCAGCTACCGGGAACTCAATAGCCGGGTCAATCGGCTTTCCCGGGCCCTTCAGGCCCAAGGCCTGGAGCCGGGCGACCGTTGCGCGCTGCTGGCCTATAACTGCCTGGAATATGTCGAGGTGATTTTTGCCACGGCCAAGCTGGGACTGCTGCTGGTGCCCTTGAACTGGAGGCTTTCCCCGGCCGAACTGGCCTTCAACCTCTCCGACAGCGGGACTGAAACGCTGATTTTTGACCCGGGGTTTGCGGAGGTGGTTCAGGGCCTGATCGGTCAAACCCCGGTCCGGCGCCGGCTGATTCTGGGAGAGGAAGGGACGACCGGCGCCCCGGCTTATGAAAAGGTCCTGGCCGGGCAATCCGAGCAGGAGCCGGAACCCGCCGAACCGGTTGGCCTGGAAACTCCCCATATCATCATGTACACCGCCGGCACTACCGGCCGGCCCAAGGGAGCCGTGCTGACCCAAGGGGCCAGTTTTTGGAATGCCGTTAACCTGGAAATGGACCTCTACTTCACTCCCCGGGATCGAAACCTACTGGTCCTGCCCATGTTTCATATCGGAGGCATCGGGTTGTTTACCCTGCCGATGCTGTACGCGGGGGGTACGGTGGTCATTCAGCGCACTTTCGAACCGACCGAAACCTTAAGGCTGTTGCAAGAAGAGAGCATCACCTTATTTTTCGGTGTGCCGGCCGTCTTTTTGTTTTTGATCCAGCATCCAGATTTCCAGGCCCGGGCCTTCGAGAAGGTCCGCCTGGTCATGAGCGGCGGGGCGCCCCTGCCGGTCAGCCTGGTTGAGCAGTACCACCGGGCGGGCATCGTGCTCCAGCAGGGTTTCGGCATGAGCGAGGCGGCCCCCAGCATAGCGACTTTGGGAAAGGATCGGGCCCTCCGCAAGGCCGGCTCCATCGGCCGGGCCCTGTTTCATGTAGAGGCCCGGATAGTGGACGACGATCTCCAGGACGTGGCGACGGACGCCGTGGGAGAACTGGTCATCCGGGGGCCCAACCTGATGCGGGGCTACTGGAACCGGCCGGAGTCTACGGCGGAGGCCTTGGCCGGGGGCTGGTTTCATACCGGCGATCTGGCCCGGATGGACGAGGAGGGTGACCTGACCATCGTGGAGCGCAAAAAGGACATGTTCATCTCCGGCGGGGAAAATGTGTATCCGGCCGAGGTGGAAAACGTCCTCTTCGAGCTATCCCCGGTTTCCGAGGCGGCGGTGATAGGTCTTCCCGATAAAAAATGGGGTGAGGTCGGCCTGGCCGTGGTGGTTCTCAAGGAGGGACAACTTTTGGGCGAGGCGGAGATCCTCGATCACCTCCGGGGCCGGCTGGCCAGGTACAAGATTCCCAAACAGGTGGTTTTTATCGACCGCTTGCCCCGCAATGCGGCCGGCAAGGTCTTAAAAACCGAGCTTCGGGATAGGCTGAAGTGAATGGGGCTCAATTGCGGAGTCCGGAATTCGAATCGCACGGCAAGGGTCCAGTGTTAACCCCCCCCTGCCCGCGGTGGGCACCCCGAAAGATGATAATTGGGGGGGCGCGGCAACAACCAAACCTCATGATCTAATAATTAATAATCCCTAAAAAAGGAGGAGAACCATGGATGTGAGAAGAATGGTATCGATGTTGACAGCAACAGCTTTGGTGTGTGGTTTGTTGGTTTCCGGGGCACTGGCGGCGGAGCCGATCAAGATCGTCCAGGTCGTGGATCTGACCGGCCCCCTGGAGGCTTACGCCAAACAATCCGTCAACGGGTTTCAACTGGGCTTGGAGTATGCCACCAAGGGTACCATGAAAGTTCTGGACCGGCCGATTAAGGTCATCGTCAAGGACACCCAGGCCAAGCCCGACGTGGGTAAACAGATGCTGACCGAAGCCTTTAAAGACGACAATGCCGACTTGGCCGTGGGCGGGGTTTTTTCGCCGGTCGCCATGGCTATGCTTCCCGTGGCCAAGGAATTCAAAAAGATACTCATCGTCGAACCGGCCGTAGCCGATTCCATCACCGGTGAGGCTTGGAACCGCTATATCTTCCGCACGGGCCGCAATTCCTCCCAGGATGCCATCTCCAACGCATTGGCCGTAGCCAAGCCCGGTGTATTTATTTCCACCCTGGCCCAGGACTATGCCTTCGGCCGGGACGGGGTCAAGGCCTACAAAGAGGCGGCCGAAGCCAAAGGGGCCAAGGTGGTCCACGAAGAATACGCCCCGATCAACACCACCGATTTTACTGCCCCGGTGCAGCGGATCATTCAAGCCATGAAAGACCTGAAGGGCGAGAAATATATCTTCATCATCTGGGCCGGCAAGGGCAATCCCTTCTCCATCGCCGGAATGGGATTGGAGAAGTATGGCATCAAGGTTACCACCGGCGGCAACATCTTGGACGCCTTAGCCCTCTATAAACCTTTGGTCGGTATGCAAGGGGCCATCTATTATTATTACGATATCCCCAAGAACCCGATCAACGACTGGCTGGTTAAAGAACATGAAAAACGTTTTCATGCTCCGCCGGACTTCTTTACCTGCGGCGGTTTCTCGGCGGCCATGGCCGTGGTGGCCGGACTGACCAAGGCCGGCTCCACAGATACGGAAAAATTGATCAAGACCCTGGAAGGGATGCACTTCCAGACTCCCAAGGGCGAAATGGTCTTCAGACCCGAGGATCACCAGGCCCTGCAATCCATGTACGTTTTCAAGATCAAGGTGGACCCCAACGTTAAATGGGCCATCCCTGAGTTGGTAAGGGAGCTGACCTGGAAGGACATGAATATCCCCATCCGCAACAAAAAGTAAGTTCATAAATTTATACGCGCCGGGAGACCGGCGCGTATAAATTTATCCACTGGAGTCCGGAATGAACCAGTCACCGATTATCGAAACCCGGGACCTGACCATCCATTTCGGCGGCAACGTTGCCGTCAATAAGGTCAACCTCAAGGTAGAGCCTTTCTGCCTCAAGTCACTCATCGGTCCCAACGGGGCCGGGAAGACCACCTTGTTCAATCTGATCAGCGGACAGTACCGGCCCACGGCCGGAAAGGTCCTGTTCAAGGGTGAAGACATCACCGGCCTGGGCCCGGCCGAACGAACCAAGCTGGGCCTGGGGCGGTCTTTTCAGTTGACCAACATCTTTCCGGCCTTAAGTGTCCTGGAAAACGTCCGGGTGGCCCTCCAGTCGAAGGCGGATATTGGACTGGTGTTTTGGCGCTATTACCGTTCTTACGGCGCCCTGGAGGATCAGGCCTATCAGCTTTTGCAACAGGTTCTCCTGAGCGATCGCTGGGCTGATGACGCCGCCAGCCTGACCCACGGGGAGAAGCGTAAGCTGGAAATCGCCATCCTCCTGGCCCTGGACCCGGAGGTGCTGCTGCTGGATGAACCCACGGCCGGCATGAGCCTGGAGGAGGTCCCGGCCATCCTTGATCTCATCCAGCAAATCAAGTCCGGAAGGAATCGGACGATCCTTTTGGTGGAGCACAAATTTGACATGATCATGTCCGTTTCGGACACGATCGCCGTGCTCAAGGACGGTGGTCTCATCTGTGACGGTTCGCCCGAAACGGTCGCTCAAAACCAGGAGGTCCAGGAAGCCTATTTATCCGGAGGGGTGAAGCATGATTGAATCGATCCTTTCTCTTCTGGATGTGCACACCCACATTCAACAGCATCATATCCTCCAGGGGGTGTCTCTTGAGGTCAACCCGGGAAGAGCCACCGTGCTTTTAGGAAGAAACGGCGCCGGCAAGTCCACGACCTTGCGGACCATCATGGGTCTTAGCCCGGCCACAGCGGGGACGATAACATTTGACGGCCAAGCCATCCAGGGCCGTAAGCCTTTTGAAATCGCCCGTCTGGGCCTAGGGTTCGTTCCCGAAGATTTTGCCGTTATCTACTCATTGACCGTGGAAGAAAATTTCCGCTTGGCCATGTTTAAGGAAAACAGAGAAGCCTGGCAGCGATTGGAAACCGTCTTTAAACTGTTCCCGGACCTCAAAAAGTTCCTCCATTCCAAGGCCGGACTCCTGTCCGGAGGCCAGAAACAAATGCTGGCTATAGCCCTGGCCCTGGCCCTGGAGCATCAAATCGTTCTAATCGACGAACCCTCAAAGGGGTTAGCGCCCGTGGTGGTCGAACACCTGGGGGAGGCGCTCAACCAGATCAAGGAAACGACCACCATTGTTTTGGTGGAACAGAATTTTTATTTAGCCAGTAAGGTGGGACAGGATTATTTTATCCTGGATGACGGCCGGGTGGTTCATCAGGGACTTATGGAGGATCTGGTGAAGGACCATGATCTGAAACAAAAATACCTGGGCATAGCCTGACAGGAGGGATACCATGGCGGTTGAGGCAGGACTGGCAGGTTCAGTAAACCGTGGAGAATTTGATATCCGAAAGATAGCCAGTTGGATCTTGGGTCTAGGGATATGGGTTGTGCCCCTTTTGTGGACCGACCTGACCACTTATCTGACCTTGACCATCGCCGGAGTGACCATGGGGGTGCTCCTATTTCTGACCGCCTCGGGATTGACGGTCATCTTCGGCCTGATGGATGTGCTCAACCTGACCCACGGGGCCTTCTTTGCCTGGGGGGCCTATGCCGGTTTTTCTCTGCTTGGCTTTCTTAACCGGAAAGGCTGGGTGGAAATGGCCTCCCTGGAAAAAAGCATCGGGAGTCTGCTCCTGGTCCTGCTGCTCTCGCTGGCGGTCGGGGCCATCTTGGGTCTGATCCTGGAAAAAATGATCATCCGCAAGACCTATGGGAACCACCTGAAACAGATCCTCATCACCATGGGCGCGGCCCTGGTGATGACCGAAATCATCAAGATCTTCTGGGGACCCAATGACGAAGCCATCGCCATACCGGCGGCCTTCCAAAACTCCTGGGACCTGTTCAACGTGGTGGTCAACAAGTTCCGGGGGGTGGCCATCCTGGTCGGGGGATCGGTTTTTGTGGGTATCCAGTTGGTACTTCGAAAGACCAAGCTGGGTATCATCGTCCGGGCCGGGGTGGAAAACAAGGAGATCGTCCAGGTCATGGGTTACAATATCCAGCGTATCTTTGCGGGCGTCTTCGCTGCCGGGGCGGGCCTGGCCGCCATGGGCGGGGTGATGATCTCCCTTTTCAATGGGCATATCTATCCCGGTATGGGCGACGAGAATCTGATCTTCGCGCTGATCGTGGTCATCATTGGCGGCCTGGGCTCGGTGACCGGCAGTTTTCTGGGGGCCCTCATGGTCGGTCTGGCCTTTAATTATGTGTCCTTCTTGGTGCCCAAGCTCGCTCTGGGTGTAAACATTATGATCATGGCCATTATCTTGCTCATCCGGCCCCGAGGCCTCTTGGGCCGAAATTAAACAGGGAGGCAGCGGTGACCCACATCAGTCCGGTTCAACAGGAAAGACTCCTCGAACAGCGAACCCGGTATACCCGGCCCTCCTTTATTGTTCAGGTGATCCTGGTGGCCGTCTTACTGGCCGTCCCCTGGACCTTTTCCTCCTTCAGGGTCATCGATCTGGTGGCCAAGATCATGATCTTTGCCGTGTTCGTGGCCTCTTACGATCTTCTTCTCGGATACAGCGGCCTGCTTTCTCTCGGCCATTCCATGTTTTTCGGCATCGGGGCCTATTCCCTGGCCCTGGTTATTTACCACTGGGGCCCGCCCACCATGGTCCATATTATCCTGGCCGCCGGGGTGGCCCTGGGCTTAAGCATTTCCATGGCTTTGGTCATCGCCTTCTTTTCTCTCCGGGTCAAGGCCATCTTCTTCGCCATGATGACGCTGGCCCTGGCGGAATTCGCCGATATCCTGGCGGTCCAGTGGTATGATCTGACCCGAGCCGAAGACGGGGTGTCTTTCAAGCTGCCCGGTATTTTCAACGTGGATTGGTCGGCCCCCCGGTTGTTCGGGATGGAGGTCAACGGACGGCTCATGACCTATTATTTTATTTTGATCGTTTCCGTGCTCCTGTTTATCGGCTTGCTGCGGTTTGTCCGCTCCCCGGTGGGACGGGTGCTCAAGGCCGTCCGTGACAATGAACCGCGGGCCACCGCCTTGGGGTATCACACCTTTCGCTACCAGGTCCTGGCCATCGTTTTCAGTTCCAGTATCGCCTCATTGACCGGGATCCTGTATGCCATGTGGCTGTGCTACGTGAATCCCGGCTCCGTCTTAAGCCTGCCCATCATGCTCAACGTGCTGCTCATGGTCATCATCGGCGGTCTGGGGACGATGTACGGCAGCATCGTCGGGGCCGCCTTCATCAAAATTGCCGAGACCTGGCTGCCGGACCTCCAGAAGGTGGCCAGGAGTCTGCTGCCCCATGTCGAAATCGCCCAACGCCTGGCCGAGCGCTGGATTCTCTATTTTGGCATCCTTTTCATTTTAGTAGTTTTTTTCTTCCCCAAAGGCTTCGTGGGGACCGCCCGGGAAATAATCAAACGGCGCCAGGGTCGCCGTCCGGAAGGGGGCTGATGCGCGCCATGTCTGATGAACTTCCGTCCGCCGGCCTGCTCAGCCTGGCCACTTATATACCGCGGACCTATCATGACGCCGATTTTATCGCCTCGCAATGCGAGACCCCGGCGGAAATTATCCGCACCAAACTGGGCTGGTACCAGAAGAACGTCCCCGGCCCGGGTGACGGGACGGTGGCCATGGGACTGAAGGCCGCTCGCAAGGCCCTCTATTACTCGGGATTAAAACCGGAGGAGATCGATCTGGTTATCTACAGCGGCGAAGAGGTCAAGGAATATCGCAATTGGCCGGTGGGCCCCAAGATCCAGAAAGAACTGGGGCTGCGCCGGGCCTGGTCCTTTGATCTGCAGCAACGCTGCGGTACGACCCTGGTGGCTTTCAAGCTGGTCCGGGACATGATCCGGTCGGATCCCGGGTTGAAAAATATCCTGATCGTCAGCGGATACCGCAATGCCGATTTGATCCATTACCCTAATCCCCGGGTGCGCTGGCTCTATTACCTGGCGGCCGGCGGGGCCGCCTGCGTGGTCCAGCGGGACTGTCCTCGCAACGAGATACTGGAAAGCCACTTCCTGACCGACGGATCCTTCGCCTGGGACGTCTACTGCCCCGAGGGAGGGTCGGCCGCCCCCCTGACCCTGGAGGGACTGAAGACGGGAAAACAGTATCTGGACGTGATGGACCCGGTGGGCATGAAGGACAGGCTGGAGCGACTGAGCCTGAGCAACTGGCTCCTCTGCATCGACCAGGCCCTGGCCAAAGGGGGATATGCCCGGTCCGATGTCGATTACCTGGCGACCCTGCTGGTCAAGCGCAGCGCCCACGACTTTCTGATGAAGTCCCTCGGCCTGCGACCGGAACAGACGCGCTATCTGGCCGAGTTCGGCCACCACGGCCAAAACGATCAGATCCTCTCCCTGGAGCTGGCGTTGGAGGAGGGGCGCCTCCAGGAAGGGGATCTGGTCCTGATGATTTCCGCCGGGATCGGGTATGCCTGGAACGTAGTGTTGTTGCGCTGGGGCGCGTGTCGACCCCAGAAGGGCGGTGGGGAATAAATGCTCTACGGTGATTGGATCGGTCGCTGGGGAAAAAGCGTTCCGGAGATTGAAGCCCTGGTGGATATCCCCCGGAATCAACGCCTGACCTATGGTGAACTCAACCGTGACGTCAATCGTCTGGCCCATTTTCTGTCGGTCCGGTTGGGAATAAGCAAAGGCGATCGGGTAGCCGTGCTGGCCTACAACCGGGCGGATTATATCGCCCTTTTCTTTGCCGCCGGTCGACTGGGGGCCATTCTGGTGCCCCTTAATTTTCGTCTGGCCATCGATGAATTCTCTTATTTTTTTAAGGACGCCGCTCCCCGGGCCTGCTTCTTTGATCGGGAACACCTGGAGGTGGTACGGGAACTGCAGCCCCGACTGAACGTGGACCATTATGTCTGCCTGGATCCGGATGACCGACTGGGCCCCAGCCTGGCTTCCCGCTGGGACCAATTGCCCGCCGACCCGCTTCCGGAAGTGGACCTGAAAGCGAATGATCCCCAATTGATCATTTATACCTCGGGCACCACCGGTCTGCCCAAGGGGGTGATCCTGACCTACGGCATGATCACCTGGAATTCCATCAACAGCCATTTGGGCTGGGGACTACGCCGGGGCGAGCGGACCATCCTGCACTCCGCCCTTTTCTATACCGCCGGCTGGAACGTCTTTACCCTGCCCTTGTTCCATGGACTGGGGACCAACATCCTCATCCAGCGCTTCGAGGCCGACTTGATACTGGACCTTATCGAACGGGAACGGGTCACCGTCTTCTTCGCGGTCCCGACCATGTACCAAATGCTGATGGAATCTCCCCGGTTTGCGGACGCCGATTTATCCAGTATCTGGTTCCTGGTCTCCGGCGGTGCGCCGCTGACTGAAAGGATATTTCAGACTTTTAAAAAGGAAAAGGGCCTTCATCTCCGAGAAGGATATGGCCTGACCGAGGCGGGTCCCAACCTGTTCATGGCCGACGGAAAATTGAAAACCGTGGGCCGTCCCATGCCTCATGTGGACCTGAAGCAGATCGATGACCAGGGGAACGAAGTACCCGCGGGCACCGACGGGGAATTGATCGTCCGCGGCGATATGGTCTGTGCCGGCTATTGGAACAAGCCCGAGGCCACCGCCGAGGCCCTGAAGGATGGCTGGTTCCATACCGGAGACCTGATCCAAAAGGACGCCGACGGTCATTATCGCCTTGTGGGCCGTAAGAAAGATATGTTCATCTCCGGAGGCGTCAACATCTATCCCGCCGAAATCGAGCGGCTGATCGAAACCCATCCCCGGGTGGCCGCCGTGGCGGTTATCGGCGTTCCGGATGAGAAGTGGGGGGAGGTCGGCAAGGCCTGTTTGGTGCCGCATCCCGGCGAGAGCCTGGGCCTGGAGGAACTCCAGGATTTTTTGCGCAATAAAATAGCGAAATATAAGATTCCCAAATACCTGATCCTCCTTAAGTCGTTGCCGCGAACGGTGGCTTCGGAGAAAGTTCAGAAGTTTATTCTTAAGGAAAAACATGGTAAGGCGGATAACTTATGAGTGGGCGGGGTCACCGGCGAAGCATGAAAATACAGACCCTCGGTCATTGCGAGGAGCGAAGTGACGAAGCAATCTCCCGGGCAGTATTCAACCCTGGCCAGACCCAAGCGGGGGATTGCTTCGCTTCGCTCGCCATGACACAGGTGTTTGGACTAAGATAGATACCTAAGGGAACAAGATCTGATATGAGTACGACAGAAGG
Source organism: uncultured delta proteobacterium (assembly GCA_963743305.1). GTDB lineage: Bacteria > Desulfobacterota > RBG-13-43-22 > RBG-13-43-22 > RBG-13-43-22 > CAVQSS01. The sequence goes on along the minus strand of CAVUPH010000006.1, from coordinate 80,317 downwards.
AAAAATCGGAATAGTGAGTTACGGTTTACATACCCCGGCGGAGTTTGAAACCGCCGAGGAAGTGGCGCTCCGATCGGGTCTGGCGATCGAGGAGGTCAGGGCCCTGGGTATTGAGCGCAAGTGCCGGCCCGGTCTCGATGACCAGCCGATCCCCATGGCGGTCAAGGCCGCGAAGCAGGCCCTGGAACGCGCCGGTGAAATAAGACCGGAGGACGTGGATCTGGTCCTCTGGACCGGCGAGGAATACAAAGACTATGTGGCCCAGACGGCCGCCATTCGGCTGCAGGAAGAGGTGGGCTGCCGACGGGCCTGGGCTTTCGACTTGGTAGGGCAGGGGGTGACCACTCTGCTCGGTTTGCGACTGGCCCGGGACATGATGATCAGCGACCCGACCATCAACACCGTCTTGCTGGCCGGGGGAACCCGCAATGTGGACCTGGTGGATTACCGCAACCCCGATACCCGCTGGCTGCTGCCTCTATCCGCCGGAGGCGGCGCCCTGGTCCTGCGCAGGCAGGGGTTCCGCCATAGCCTGGAGGAAATCGTATTCATCGTGGATTCGGAAATGGCGGACGAGGTCTATGTTCCCGGCGGGGGTACGGAGATCCCCTTCCGTCCCGACAACCTAGGCTCCCCGCTCATGTTTTATAACACACCCCATCCCGAGAAGGTCAGGGACTACCTGGCCGGACGCTGGATCGAGGCCCTGATCGAGACGGCGTCCAAAGCCCTGGCGGGACGGCGGGCCGATTTCCTGGCTCTGCGACACCTGCCCCCGATTCAGCGTCGGCATGTGCTCTCCCGACTGAGAATCGATCCGGAGCTATCACCCGGCCTCGACCCATGGGGCTGCCACGGGACCAATGACGTTCTGCTGGCTCTGGATCTGGGATTGAAAACCGGCGCGGTTCGGGAGGGCTCCTGTGTTCTGGTAGTCGCCGCCGGCATCGGATTCACGTATGCCGCCGCGGTGGTCCGCTGGGGAGCAGAGGGGTGATCGGAAAATAGTGCATCGGGTTAAATTTGTTTCAGCCAGCGACGAGCCCTTCGACAAGCTCAGGGCCTTGAGTTTACCGAAAGGCTTAGCCGAGTCGGTTTCGAATTTCGGATTTTGTATTAATTGAGTTGTTTGAAAAAGCATTCATAAATCCCTCCCGGCCTCCCTTTTCCAAAGGGAGGAGAAAGACCTCCCCCTTTTAAAAAGGGGGATTGAGGTGGATTTTGACTCTAACGCTGTTCTGAAACGCATATTTTTTTAAACACCTAAAGTGTAACCGGATTTCGAGTTTAACCGGGGAAGTCAGCTAAGCCAAATTCAAAGAGGCAAATATGTATTTCGAAGAACTGGGCATCTACTATGAAATCCACGGCCAGGGGCCCCCGCTCGTTCTGCTGAACGGGATCATGATGAATACGCTGAGCTGGGTGGATCACATTGCCAAACTGAAAGACCGCTACCAGCTCATCGTGTATGATATGCGGGACCAGGGCCGATCCAGCCGGCTGGAGGAGGGCTATGATAATGCCCTCCATGCCGAAGACCTGAAGAGACTCCTGGATCACTTGAATATCCCGAAAGCCCATTTCTGGGGCCTTTCCTACGGCGGTCAGGTGGGCCTGATCTTCACCTTGCGCTATCCGGAGCAGGTGGACAAACTGGTCTTGTCCAACACCTCGGCCTACGTGGATAAATACCTGCTGGCTCTGGGGGAGCAGTGGAAGCGGGCCGCCCGGTTGTACGACGGGGAGGCCTTCTTCGACCTGGCCCTGCCGCCGATCTATTCCCGGAACTTTTACAACCACCATTATGACTGGCTGGAGATTCGCAAAAAACTTTTTAAGGAAGCATTGACCCGGGAATGGTTCGACGGCTTTATCCGTTTGGCCTCTTCCAACGCCACCTACGATATCCGGGCCGAACTTTCCAAGATTCAACACCCCGTCCTCTTGATAGCCGCCCGGGAAGATATTATCACGCCCTACGCCCAGATGCTCGAAATGAGCCGGGCCTTGATTCATTCCCAGATCGTCTGCCTGCCGGATACCGGCCACGCGGCCTTTCTGGAAAAAATGGACACCTTCTGCACCCTCATTAGAGGGTTTATTTAACGGTCTCGAAATAGCAGTAACAACGGTGGACGTCATTCCCGCAGCGTTTTTGAGGGGGAATCCAGCTATTTTTCAGGAAAGACGGGATCCCCGATAAAGGCATTCGGGGATGACGGGAAATTTCTTGGAAATAGAATAGACCATAAAGCGACAGGTAATACGGTAAAGAATAGGGAGGGAAACCATGCTAGATATCAAGGATTCAGTGGCGGTCATCACCGGCGGCGGAGGAGGCATCGGCCTGGCCCTGGCCCGGTATTGGACGGCCGGAGGCGGCCGCGTGGTATTGGCCGACGTGGCGGAAGCGGCCCTGGGAAAGGCCAGGGCCGAACTCGGACCGGAGACGGTTACGGTCGTCTGCGATGTGACCCAAGAAGACGATTGCGCTCGGTTGGCGGATACGGCGATCGACCGCTTCGGGAAGATCAACCTGGTGGCCCCCTTTGCGGGTATCATCCTGGACGGCCTGCTGGTGGCCACCGATCGCGAAACGGGAAAGGTGACCAAGAAGATGTCGCTGGGCACGTTCCAAAGGGTCATCGACATCAATCTGACCGGAGTATTTCTGACCGTCCGGGAATGCGTCGAGCGGATGATCAACCACGCCTGCCGGGGGCTGATCTGCCTGATCTCTTCCACCGGGTCCCTGGGGACGGCCGGCCAGATCAACTACGCCTCCACCAAGGCGGCCATGTCGGTGATGCCCAAAGTGTTGACCGCCGAATTTTTCCGGCGGGGCCTGGCGGATCGGATCCGCTGCGCCGCCGTGGCCCCCGGGTATGTGGGTACCGATATGGTGCGGGGCATGAATCAGAAAGCCCTGGAAAAGATAGTGGCCGACGTCCCCCTGGGGCGTCTGATCGAGCCGGAGGAGGTGGCCTCCCTGGTAGGCGAGATCTATCGGAATGAGGCCCTGGCCGGGGAGACCTTCTTTATCCACGGGGGGTTGCGCCTGGGCTCGAAAGGGTAGCCTCCCTCAGTGAGGGGATCAGCGCTTATCAGCCTCTTTATCCGCCAAACGGGCGGTCAAGACGGCGTGGGCGGCCGCCAGGCGGGCAATGGGCACCCGGTGGGGGGAGGCCGAGACATAGCTGAGCCCGATTTTATGACAAAAATAGATGGCCTTGGGGTTCCCCCCGTGTTCCCCGCAGATCCCGATCTTCAAATCCGGTTTGACCTGGCGGGCGAAGTCCACGCTGATCATCATCAGCCGGCCGACCCCTTCCTCATCCAGGGTTTCAAAGGGGTTGTCCTGCAGGATCTGATACTTGTCGTACAGGGGCAGAAACTCCCGCTCGGCGTCTTCCCGGGAGAAGGAGAAGGTGGCCTGGGTCAGGTCGTTCGTGCCGAAGGAAAAGAACTCGGAGATTTCGGCCAGTTTATTGGCCCGCATGCAGGCCCGGACCACCTCGATCATGGTCCCGAATTTATAAGGGATCTCCACCTGGTAGCGCTGGCGAACGTCCTCATAAATCGTCTTGACCCGGTCTTTGACCCAAGCCAATTCTTCGACGACGCCCACCTGCGGGACCATGATTTCCGGGCGCACATCCACCCCTTCCTTCAGCAGTTCAGCCGAGGCTTCCAGGATGGCTTGGATCTGCATATCATAGATCTCCGGGTAAGAGATGCCGAGCCGCACCCCCCGGTGACCCAGCATGGGATTGACTTCGGACACGGCCCGCACCTTCTTTAAGGTCTCCTCCTTGAAGCGCAACAGGTCTTCATCGATTTTCTTTTCCCGTATTTCCGTCAATTCCCGGCTGACGGCTTCGATCCAAGGGATGTATTTGTGCAGGTTGGGGTCGAGCATTTTAATGGTCTCCGGAAGCTCGAAGATGGTCCGGATGCCCCGGGAAAAATCTTTCAGCAGAGAAATTTCGGTCATCAGCTCTTCCGCTGAGGGCAGGAACTCATGGATGGGAGGATCCAGCAGGCGGATGGTCACCGGCAGGCCCTCCATGGCCTTTAAAATATCCTTGAAGTCCTGTTTTTGAAAGGGCATGAGATCCATGGCCCTTTTCTTCCGGTCTTCAGGGTCGGTGGCCAGGATCATGCGCTGGACGATGGGCAGCCGGTCGACGGCATTGAACATCCGCTCGGTCCGGCACAGTCCGATTCCCTGGGCCCCGTAGCTTCGGGCCTTTCGGGCCATCTCCGGCGTATCGGCGTTGGCCATGACCCCCAGGGATCTCAGGTCGTCGGCCCAGCCCAGAAGCTCCAGCAATTCATCCATGAATTCCGGTTCCACGGTAGGCACCTCACCGGCGTAGACGGCTCCGGCGGATCCATCGATAGTCAGGATCTCCCCTTCCCGAAAGATCTGGTTGCCGAGATGTACTTCCCGTTTGCTCAGGTCGATCTCCAGGGCTTCGCAGCCGGCCACGCAGGGCTTGCCCATGCCCCGGGCCACCACCGCCGCGTGGGAAGTCTTTCCCCCACGGCTGGTCAGGATCCCCCGGGCGGCAAAAAAACCATGGATGTCTTCCGGTTTGGTTTCTTCCCGGACCAGGAGGATCGGTTCCCCCAACTGGCCCTGGGCCTCGGCCTTGTCGGCATCGAGGACTATTTTTCCGGAAGCCGCGCCGGGAGAGGCGTTGATCCCAGTAGCCAGAGGGACCCCCTTATATTTGGGATCGATCTGGGGGTGGAGCATCTGTTCCAGGTGTTCCGGTTTGACCCGGAGGATAGCCTCTTCTTCATTGATGAGCCCCTGATGGACCAATTCGATGGAGGTCCGGACCGCGGCCCAGGCATTCATTTTCCCGTGGCGGGTCTGGAGGCAGTATAGTTTTCCGTTTTCGATGGTGAATTCAAAATCCTGGATTTCCCGGTAGTGATTTTCCAGGGTATGCCGCAGGGCCTCCAGTTGCCGGTAGACGGACGGCATTTCCTTGCGCAACTGTCGAAGGGGCTTGGGGGTGCGGATTCCGGCTACGACGTCTTCCCCCTGGGCGTTGACTAAATATTCGCCGTAAAGATAATTCTCTCCGGTGCCCGGGTCCCGGGTAAAGGCCACTCCGGTGGCGCTGGTCTCGCCCATGTTCCCGAACACCATGGCCACAATATTGACGGCCGTCCCATTTGCCTGATCGGCGGTGATGTTAAACTCCCGGCGATAATCCACGGCCCGTTTACCCATCCAGGAACTGAAAACCGCCTCGATGGACAGTTCCAGTTGCTTGTTCACGTCATTGGGAAATTCCTTCCCGGTTTTTTCCTTGATCAATTTCTTAAACTTATGGGCCAAGTCTTTTAATTGGTCCACTTGAAGGTCCGTATCCATTTGGACCCCGGCTTGTTCCTTGCTCTGGTTCATGATCCGGTCAAAATCTTCATCTCCGATGTTCAGGGCGATCTTGCCGAAAAGCTGTAAAAAACGCCGGTAAGCGTCATAAACGAAACGATCGTTTTGGGTCAGTTGACAGAGGCCTTCGGCGGTTTCGTCGTTTAAACCTAGGTTGAGAATGGTATCCATCATGCCCGGCATGGACATGGCCGAACCTGAACGGACTGAAACCAGCAGGGGGTTGGTTTTGGAGCCGAAACCCTTGCCGCTCTTTTTCTCCAGGTCCTCCATGTGTGCCCGAACTTCCTCCATCAGGCCCTTGGGCAGCTTTTTATTTTCTTCGAAATACCGAAGACAGGCCTCGGTGGTAATAACGAATCCGGGGGGGACCGGCAGGCCGATTTGGGTCATTCCGCATAAGTTGGCGCCTTTGCCGCCCAGGAGTTGTTTGTTTTTCCCGTCGCCTTCTTCAAAACCGAACACGAATTTTTTTCGGGTCATGATCCTTTTCTCCTTGCTGCCGGGGATGGTTGAGGTAGATTCTGACATCCATGGTTAGAGACAAATTCTCAGAACAGTGGTTTCTATTTACACCAAAAATATTTCAAATATTTTTGGCTAGTGCTTGACCTTTTATTAAGAATTTGTTATTAACCTATTTTTGTCTATAATGCAAATATCTTGTGGATTTTTTAGCGGGAAATAGGTTATTGCCACCGACCCCTGAAAGAAGCGAATGACGACGATGGGTAAGACGACCGGGAACGCCGAAGCGGATGATAGCAACCAGGACTGGTTGATTATTTCGATTATTTTCTGGACCCTTTTTGTTCTAATCGTGAGTATCGGCTATTGGTCCGATCCCAACTACACGCCCCCCCTGTTTCATTCCTAGACCTTAAACCCGAAATTCGGATTTCGAGTTTGAACCCGATTTTTTTCTAAGGCGCTTTCTATCCAGGCCAGGGCGTCTTCACGGGTCGTTAGTGCCCCCGACCATCGTTCTTCTTTAATCCGGTCTAAAATTTCTTTGAATAAGGGACCGGGGACAAGTCCCAGGTGGATCAGATCGTTTCCGTTGATTAGGGGTGGAGCGCTCGCCAGAGGGATGATGATTTCCTTCTGTATTTGCAAAGCCTCTCGCCACAAGCGGATAAGCCGGTCTTCCAAATCAGGGGGGCGGTCCGGGCCTTGGGCCGCCCGGCAGTCGGCTAAAGCCAGGAGAAAGATGCTGTTCAGATCCTCGCCGGTTTCCTTGACCCAACGGAGTAAGGCCCGGGGCCTTCTTCCCCCTAAGGGCTCTTCCCGCAACAGATGAAAAGGGCGCATGTGCCAACCGATCAACCGCACCATGGTCTCCCTGGCCTGACGGCCCAGCCGGAAACGCTCGGCCATGTTATTAAACAGTTCCTGACCGAACCGATCATGGGAATGAAAAGTCCAGCGGTTTGCTCTTCGTTCGGCGGCGGCCGGTTTTCCTAAGTCGTGGACCAGCGCGGTCCATTTCAACAAGGGTCGCAGGGCTTCTTTCTCCGGGTGGGCTTTTAAGGCCTCGGATAATTCGGGCGGGCCAGGAGGCCTATGGGTTAGGATTTGTTCCAGACATTGAAGAGCCAGAAAGGAGTGGTCAAAAACGTTTAAATGATGAAAGCTGTTCTGGGGGGTGTTCTTCAGGGGGAGGAACTCCGGGAAGAGGATATCCAGAATCCCGTCTTCATTCATGAGCGAGAGGCTGGGGCCGGACAGCGGCTGGGCCAGCAACTGAAGCCATTCATAAAGCCGGCGCTCGGACGCCGACCGGTTCAGTGTCGGACCCCATTCTTGCAATCCCCGCCGGGTCTCCGCTTCGATCTCCATCCCGAATTGCGCCTGGAAGCGATAGGCCCGCAACAGGCGCAGCGGGTCCCGGTCAAAACTATTCGGAGTGCACTGGCGGATGATTCCCTGATCCAGGTCGCCCGCCCCGTTCAGCGGATCGATGGGTTCCCAAGGATCGGGACCGAAGGCCGAAGTCAAGGGCAAGGCCAGGCTGTTGATGGTGAAATCCCGATCCCTTAAGTCCTCAGGGAGGCTGGCGGCGCGAAAACCGGCAAAGTCGAATTGAAGGCCGGGAAGGACCACTCGGGCGGTCGCCCGGTCCTCTTTTAAGAGGACAAAAGTGCCCTGAGCGGCTTGGGCAAACTCCCGGGCCAACTCTAGGGCTTGCCGGGAAACCGCCAGATCGATGTCCCGGGTTGGTCGCCCGAGAAACCAATCCCGGACCAGGCCGCCGGTCAAGTAACAGGCAGACCCCAGGCGATCGGCCCTTTGTCGCAGGGTTTGGAAAAGCGGTTCCTGGGTAACCCAGTTTCGTAAATTTTTAAGCTGGATAGGTTGTTGTTCCAATGAGAGATCGTCCTTCTATTTTGTTGATCAATCCCCCTATTGGGGATTTTTCCGCTTTTGACCTCTGGGCCAAGCCGTTAGGACTGTTGTATCTGGCGGCGACCTTGCGGGCCAACGGGTACCGGATCTATTGGCTGGATGCCCTGGACCCCGATCTTCCTCAGGCCCATGAGTTATCCTCCCCAGGCTCGCGAAAGCGCTACGGAATCGGGCCATACTTGCGCCAGCGGCTCGCTCGGCCACCTGCTTTGAAAGAGATCCCCAGGTTTTATTACCGCTTTGGGATCCCGCCCCGGATTTTTAGAGACGCCTTGTTGCAGATCCCGGAACCTCAAGCCGTACTGATCACCTCGCTGATGACCTACTGGTATCCGGGAGTTCAAGAGGCGGTCTCCCTGGTCAAAGAGGTTTTCCCTGAGACCCCGTTGGTCCTGGGAGGCCTCTACGCCGGTTTGCTGCCCCGTCATGCCCAGGCCCTGAGCGGCGTCGATTATCTTATCACCGGAGAAGGGGAGGGGGCAATTTTAAAATTATTGAAGGGCTTGACCGGATTGACTCCGGTCAAGGTCCCCGACCCGGAAGACCTGGATACGTATCCCTTTCCGGCCTTCGATCTGTATCCGCGGCTTCCCTACGTTTGTTTACTAACCGCTCGCGGGTGCCCGCTCGCCTGTCCCTATTGCGCCTCCCGGCTCTTGCAGCCCCGATTTCGGGAACGGTCCCCGGAAAACATCCTCGAGGAAATCCGGCACTGGCACCAGGGGTATGGGGTGCAAGACTTTGCCTTTTATGACGACGCGCTGCTGACCCATTTTGAGCGGCGTTTGGGCCCGGTATTGGAGCGGGTCATTCGAGAGGGTTGGGGTCTCCGCTTTCACGCTCCAAATGCCCTCCAGGTGCGGGAGATCGACTCGCACCGGGCCCGGGTGCTTTTTCGGGCCGGATTCAAAACGCTGAGGCTGGGTGTGGAAACCACCAACTGGGATCGGCAAAAGGCCTGGGGAGGCAAGCTCGATCCGGGATCGTGGCAGCGGGCGGTGAGGGCCTTAATAGAAGGCGGATTCTCCGGGGAGCAGATCGGGGCTTACTTGTTGGCGGGTCTGCCGGGGCAGAGCCTCAGGGAAATAGCCGACTCGATTAGGGAGGTCAAAAAAATGGGCCTTCGGCCCCGGCTGGCCGAATATTCGCCCATCCCCGGGACGCCTCTCTGGCCGGAGGCCTGTGCCGTTTCCCGCTTCCCCCTGGCGGAGGAACCCCTTTATCAGAACAATTCCCTTTTCCCCTGCCTTTCTCCTTTTTCCTGGGATCAGGTCCAACAGTTGAAGGATCTCGCCCGGGGGTGAAGGGCAAACCGTTTTAGCTCTGGCGAACCTTTTTTGATGACCCCGCAAAAAGTCCCAACCTGTCATCCTGAGCAAAGCGAAGGATCTCGTCGTTGGCTCAGGGTAAACTCCGCCTGAAGGGCTTTTGGGAGTCGGGTCAGGGAAGAGGATCTTCCGCGGCGGGAAAAGGCCGGTTGATCAGGGTGGCCAGGTAAGCAGCGCCGAAACCGTTGTCGATGTTGACTACGGCTACCCCGGAGGCGCAGGAGTTGAGCATGCCCAGCAGGGCGGCAACCCCTTGGAAGCTGGCCCCGTAGCCCACGCTGGTCGGCACGGCGATCACCGGCCGGTCCACCAACCCGCCCACCACACTGGGCAAAGCCCCTTCCATACCGGCGACCACAATCAGGACCGAAGCCAGGGCAATTTTTTTCTGATGGGCCAATAAACGATGAAGTCCGGCGACCCCCAGATCATAAAGATGCTCCACCGGATTGCCCATGACCCGGGCCGTGATCAAGGCTTCTTCGGCCACGGGGATATCCGAGGTCCCGGCGGAAATGACGAGTACGGTTCCCCGGGCGGATTTAACCGTCATCGGGATCTTTTCCAGAGTCAGGACCCGGGATAGGGGATGGTAGACGGCCCGGGGGTATTTTTTTAAGACCGTCCGGGCCTTATTCGGGGCCAGACGGGTGATCAGGACGTTTTCTCCTTGACGAGTCATCCGGACCATGATCTCCAGCACCTGGGCGGCCGTTTTGCCTTCCCCGTAAATCACTTCGGGGAATCCCTTGCGCAAGGAGCGGTGGTGGTCGATTTGGGCGAAATCAATATCTTCAAAAGGCAGATGTTTTAGGCTTTTCAGCGCCCCGTCCACCGTGAGTTTACCCTGTCTGACCTGGGTCAGGATTTTTTTTAACCGCTCCGGGTTCATGGTTCCTTCCTTCGGGCAATCTGTTTGATTTTAATTCTAAAATCTTATAGAATATTTAAAAATCCGGCAACCCTAAAAAGAGGGCGTCTTATGAATAGCCTAAATGAATATTCCGCCTGGATGGAAATCACCCTCACTATTCCGGCGTTTCAGGCCGAAGACTGTGCGGTTATCCTCTTCGAAGAAACCGGAAGGGGTACCTATAAGGTGGACCCTGATGCGGCTTTAGAGGGGCCACAACGGGTTCGTGGATTTTTGCCTCGGGATGAGGCTTTTCGCCGGAAATTCATCCGACTTAAAAAAAGGATCGCCTCCTATTTTTCATTTTTTCCGGAGGTCCCTTCCCCCTGCTGGGAGCTACGGCTGATCCCTTCCGAAAACTGGCAGGATAACTGGAAACGGAATTTTAAACCCTTGAGGCTCTCTCCCTCTCTCGTTATCTGCCCAACCTGGGAGGAATACCGGCCTGAAGGCGAGGAAAAGGTCCTGCGCCTCGATCCCGGCCAGGCCTTCGGGACCGGTGGCCACGCCAGCACACGGTTATGCCTGAGGGTTCTGGAAGGCCTATCCGAAGAGACCGGTCACTCCCGCCACCCTTTGACCCGGGTCCTGGATGTGGGTACCGGGACCGGGATTTTGGCCCTGGCCGCGGCCCTGTTCAATGCCCGGTCGGTCCTGGCCATTGACTCGGACCCCCTGGCGGTGGCGGCGGCACGTCTGCATGTGGCCATAAACGGTTTTGAATCCATCATCCGGGTGCAGGAGGGGACGGCGGAATCAATCCAGGGCGTTTACTCTCTGATTTTCGCCAATTTAACCTTGGCTGACCTGCTGCCTTTGACCGGGGTGCTCCAGAGCCTGCTCTCTCCCGGAGGATTTCTGGTTTTGTCCGGCATTTTAGATTCCCAGGCTAAAGAATTGATTCGGGCCTGTGTGCTCCGCAAGCTGACCTTCCTCTGCCTTTACCTGGAAGAGGAATGGGCCGGTGTCTTGTTTTCAAAGGAGCCCGGGGTATAGTCTAGTCACAGCAAAAGACGATCTCTTTCCGAGCGCACAGAGATTGCAGAGAAAAGTTCTCTGATCTCTCTGTGAACTCGAGCGACGGAAAGGAGCGGTCGAGAGAAAAATGGTTCACCCGGTTTATTTGGCAGGTAGGGGATTATAAACATCTGTGACGCCCAGACGTTTTTTCATGGATTCCGGTCGCCTTCAGCAGGAGAGACCCTCGCTGGAGGGGGAGGAGGCCGACCATATCCTGCGGGTCCTACGGCTGGGGCCCGGTGACCGGATCGTTCTTTTTGATAATACCGGCTGGGAATTTAATGCCCAAATAACCGGTACGCAGAGGGGGCAGGTTTTTTGTGAAGTGTTGGGGAAAAAATGGGTCCCCCGGGAATCCCCGCTGAGGATTACGCTGGCTGTTCCCCTGATTCGACCACAGCCCCTGGAATGGATCTATCAAAAAGGCACGGAGCTGGGAGTGAATTTGTTTTGCCCTTACTTTTCCAGCAAATCCGGGCGCAATTTTTCCAGACAGGAATTGGGGGGCAAGCAGGAACGATGGAAACGGATCATCACCGCAGCGGCCAAACAGTGCGGCCGGAACCGATTGCCCGAACTAATGGCGCCTTGCTCCTTTGATCAGGTGCTGGAGACCGGGGGGCAGGCCTTGCGAATCCTGCCCTATGAAGGAGAAACGGCTAATACCTTAAAGGAAATAGCCGATAAACCCCCTGAGACCGGACAGGTAATGGTTTGTATCGGACCGGAAGGGGGCTTTGGTTCGGAAGAAATCCGCCGGGCTAAAGAAAAAAACTTTATTACCATCTCCCTGGGGCCCAGGATACTGAGGGCCGAAACAGCAGTCCTGACTCTTATCGGTCTCTTGCAATATTGTTGGGGGGACCTGGGGGGAAATTGAAAAGGAGGTTTATATGCGTTGTCCGAAGTGCGGTTACAATCAATTTGACAATCCGGACACTTGTTCCAAATGCCGGGCGGACCTTTCGGGGGAGAGGATTCGTTTAAACCTTCCCGAAGGGCCGTTGCAGCCCCTTTCCCTGACGGAAATCTTGAAAAAGGTCCCATCGGGTTCAGTCAAGGCAGCCCCGGTAAACGAGGGAACTGCAAAAATCCAATCAGTGTCTCCCTCGGCTCCGAAAACCGTAGACCTCGATCTCAATGACGAGACCACCGTGGCCGCGCTCTCCGAAAAATGGAAAGTAAACCCGGCGGAAGAGAAGAAGAAAATCAGCGAGGGATTCGCGGTGGACCTTACCCTGGAATAAAAAACCGATATTTTTCTTGACAAAATTCCGGGAATCTTTAAAGTGAAACCCGTGCCGAGGTAGCTCAGTCGGTAGAGCAGCGGACTGAAAATCCGCGTGTCCGCAGTTCGATTCTGCGCCTCGGCACCACGTTTTTAAAGGAAGAGAAGGGGCTTATCCGGAAGCGGTTAGGCCTCTTTTATTTTATACCCGGATCCTGGATGATCAGGAAAGGTCGGGGCTCCCCGGGGTTGGAAGATCAGCTAATTCTTCTAAATGCTACCGCTTTCTGGTAGACTTTGGCGCTAGTTAAAAAATCGTTCCTATTTTAAGGAGAGATATCCTTCTTGAAGGCCCATAATCAGCAATCGTTCACCAAATCCGCCACCTCGGCCGAAAAAGGAAGGTGTCTCATGAAGGCGGTGGGTCCCGACGACACGCTGGGCATATTGATCAATGCCGATCCCGATGCTATGGCCAGCGCCATCGCTTTGAAACGGATTTTCTGGAGGAAGGCCAAAAAAATATTAATCTATCATATCAACCAGGTGCAGCGGGCGGACAATCTGGCCTTTATCAAGTTCCTGAGAATAGAGCAGCAGCACCTCCGGCACCTGAAGCCCGCCCTGATAACCAAATGGGCCGTATTGGATTCCCAGCCGCAACATTACGCGGAGTTTCGGGATATTCCCTTCGATATCGTCATCGATCACCATCCCTGTGAAGGGGGATTGACGGCGGATTTTGTGGATGTCCGCGAACATTTCGGCGCCACCGCCACCATCATGACCGAATACCTGAAAGGGCTCAAAATCATCCCCTCCCAGAGATTGGCGACCGCGCTTTTTTACGGAATTAAGACCGATACGGATAATTTCGTGCGGGGGGCTACCCTGGAGGACATCAGCGCCTTCCGCTATCTGTATAAATTTTCCAATATGAATATGATCAAAAAAATTGAATCTTCGGAAATAACCCGAAAAGTCCTAACCAGTTATAAATTGGCTCTGGAGAAATTGACTTTCGTGAAGGACAAGGCCTTCGTCCATCTGGGCGAGGTGGAAAATCCGGATATCCTGGTGATCATCGCCGATTTTTTTACCCGCCTGGCCGAAGCCACCTGGAGCATCGTCTCCGGGACGCATAAAGACAAATTGATCGTCATCTTCCGAAACGCGGATTTGCGGGGAAATGCGGGAAAAACGGCTCAGAAGCTCTTTGAAAGGTGGGGGGCTTCGGCCGGGGGACACAAAAATGCCGCTCGGGCAGAAATGCCGTTGGACTCCCTTCCCCGGGATTCGAAAGGAGTTCTCGATCCGGAGGCCTTTGTGTTGAGAAACATTCGGGGGCTTAAAAAAAGCATGAAGGAGAAGGCCGGGTCGTCTAAGCCATGAAACCGATTTTAAGGATTTTTGCCTGGGGCTGGTTGGGACTGTTCTGGCTGGGTACGTCCTGGGCGGGCACGGAGACCCTATCCCTGCCCATCACCCTCGATCCGCCTTTGCTGCGGGCCTTTTTAATCCAACAGGTGTTTCCTGAACCCGGACCCCGGGCGATCTTGATCGATCCCGGGAATCACTGCAATCGAATCGAATTGAGAGACCCGGATGTTAAGACCAGTGAGGGAGGGCTGATCCTCTCCGCCCGCCTTCAGGTCCGGGCCGGATTATCGGTCATGGCCGAGTGCCTCCAGCCGGTGGATTGGGAGGGTAATTTCAAGGCCCGGTTGGAACCTCTTCTGGAACCCCAGTACTGGCGGCTCCACTTTCGAGTGGTGGATTCCCGTTTGTATCAACGATCAGAGGATGAAATCTCCGTTGCCCGGGTCGTCTGGGACTTGGTCAAACGGTTTGTTCATCCGCAATTGGAAAAATTCTCCCTCAACCTGGCGCCCCCGGTAACGCAAATCAGGGAGCTGATCCCCTTGATGGTCCATCCGGAAGGCCGGGACCGGATCTCCTCCTGGCTGAAAACCCTTCGTCCGGGGGCCGTCGAAACCGGTCCCGAGGCCCTACGCGTTCCGGTTCTTTTTGAGGTGGAGGTCCCGGATCCGGGTGCGGCCATTCCAGAGGGAACCGGCCCGCCCGAAAAAGAGCCGGAGCGGTTGCAAGCACTTTGGGAATTATGGGATCCCTTTGTGGTCTTTCAAATCCTGGCCCTGGCCGGGCAGCCGTTGACTCCGGAAGAGCGGGACCGGGTACTGGAGATTCTCCTGTCCGGGCGGTACCAGGCGGCCGCGGCGCTGGACCAGGCCGGTACTTCGGCACCCGACCTGATACGTCGGCAATTGGTGACCTCCTGGTCCGGCCTCAGCCCCATCCTCAGGAAATATCTGGTTCAGGAACCGTCACCCAATCTGGTTAACTACCTGGCCTTTTTCAGCGTCATGGACGCCTTAAAGGCGTTGGACCGGATCGGACCCGCCTTCGGTCTGGAAGTCAGCCGGAACGGGTTGATTCGGCTGGCCCGGCTGCTGGCTTCCCCCAAGTCCGACTGGGAGCCCCGGTATTCGAAGGAAGTGGATCCCCGTTTGCGCGAGATATTACTGTTGGGTCCGCCCATCGAAGAGCCCGGACCGGAATATGATGCGGATGAGGTGGACCTTCCGGAGGGGTTATGGCCGGAGTCCGATCTGGGACCGGAAAGCCCGGGGCGTTGGATGATCCGACAGGCTGCCGCCAATGTCGCGGACAGCAGCCGGGCCGATCAGGAACTCTTACCCTGGATACCTCCCCGGAAGGAGATCGACCCATACCTTTCGAGAATCCGGGGACTCATCTCCCAGGCCGTTGAACGGGTTTATAACGGGGCTAACCCGGATCAGAAGCGGAGGAAAGGTTTCAAAAATCTGGTAACGGCCACGGCCTGGCAGGAGAGCTGCTGGCGGCAGTTTACCGTCAGCGGCGGGAAAATCCGCTACCTCACCTCTTATAACCGTAGCTCGGTCGGCCTGATGCAAATCAACGTCCAAGTCTGGCGGGGAATCTACCGGCCGGAGAGCCTGCGCTGGAACATCCATTACAACGCCCGGGCCGGAACGGAGATCCTGGCCCGCTACCTGCGCTACGGCCTGGAACGGGTCGGCCCTTCCAAACCCCCCGACGACGACCTGCTCTATCAGGCCGTCTACGCCATGTACAACGGCGGTCCCGACCAGTTCGCCCTTTTCCTGCAGCGCGCCCGGAAAGAACAGCGTCAGCTCAGCGACCGGCTGTTCAAGGAAAAATACGATTGGGTCGAAGAGGGTCGATGGGAAAAAATAGGCGTTTGTCTGACCGGGGCGGAAGCATGATCTTGGTGATGGGAGAGGAGATCGAAAGAGTTTTGACAACCTCGCAAAAAGTCCAAAAACCTGTCATTGCGACCCCGGACTTGATCCGGGGGAAGCTAATCCCCATCCTAGTAGCTAGCTGGTTCTTGGGGATTGCTTCGTCGCTTCACTCCTCGCAATGACAGCGCTGAGGACTTTTTGCGAAATCATCAGGTCTGATCCTCCCCAAATTTATTTCTTTGAATGTTTTTCTTAACTATGATATTCAAAAAATAAGCAGGCGAAGGATTGCCTGTCAGTATAAGTCGACCCCCCCGCCGAACCGAATTAGCAATAACTTAAGAGGAGAGAAAAAAAGCGATTAGGGTAACCGCCGCGGTATTGTTGCGTTGCCATAGGTCCCGCGGCAGGGTAATGGACAATAATCAACAAGATGACTCCCAAAGAACAGCAATGGAGGTGATCCATGAGTAAACGTCAAGGCTTTCAAGGATTGATTGGTTTGATTTTGCTGGGTACGCTTTTGATCTTATCAATGGGAACCGCGATTAGTGCCACCAACAGCGCAATACGAATTAATGAGGTCCTGTTCAACCCCGGCGCCGGCAGCCATCAATGGGTGGAGCTGAAGAATTCAGGGGCCGCGCCGATCAACATCGCCGGTTACCGGATCACCAACGAGGCCGGCGCCTGGTATACCATCCCCACCGCCTTGCCCGCCGTACCAAGTGGGGCTTTCGTCGTGGTGGTCTTTGATGGGGCCGGCAGTGGCGGCGATGATTATGATTTCAGCGATAATGTGGCGACGCTCCATTCGGGGTCGGATTTAGTAGATATTCTCGGGAAAACCGCCGGGCAAGTAGGCCTTTACGTTGCCGGCGGTCAAGTTCAACTTTTTCTCCCGCTTATACTAAATGTATTTAATAGTTACAATCCGCCAGTCCCGGCGCCGCCTACCGATTTTCCTGAACCGGCTATCGTATCGTTTGTGGCCTGGGGGGCCGACCCGGGGGATCGAGCCGCCAATGCCACCAAGGCCGGACTCTGGACCCCCCAGTGGTTTAAAAGTCTGGCCCGCGGTTTAGGAGACGGCTCTCCGAATGATCCGCGGGTGCCAAATGAAACGATCGGCGCACTTCCGGGTAGTCAGACCCTCTACCCGGATGATTGGACGCTCTACCCGGCCAATCAGGCGAGCCCGGGCAGCGAAAACCCCGTTCCCGGTATATCCTGGTTCTATCCTGCGGCAGGGGCGACAATTGATGGCGCCACCTTCTCCGTCATTTGGGCACCCATAGAGAAAGCCAGCGGCTACCGGTTTCAGATGGACAATAACAGCGACTTCAGTTCGCCGTCGGTGGACAAAGTGCTTTTGAACGCCGTTTATATGCCCTCAAAGGAAGTTCCTCCATCCACGGTGGCGGCGGGAACCTATTATTGGCGCGTCAAGGTCCTCTTGGCCGGTAGCGAGAGCCCCTGGTCAACCGGCGTTGAGGTCCGCAGCTTAACCTTTCCGGTGAGCGGACCATTAGGGGCCATCAAAACCCTGGGTATTACCTGGCAATTGCAGCACAAGGATACCACCATGCTCTGCCTGGATGGCGACCCGGAAACGGGGAATTTGGCTTGGGACCGCCCTCATACGGAACGGGGCACCCACGGGAATTGTTACTGTGTCCGGGCCTCCATATCCATGATGGCCTCCTATTATACCGGTAAACTTAGCCAGGATCGCATCACCTATGAAATATTTAAAGGTGGCCAACCTGAAAAACAACTGGGGCACAATGTCGGCGTTGCTCCACCACCGGATCCTATCGAAACCAATACCCTTGCCTGGGCCCTGGGAATCGCCCCGGCTACTATCCCGGCACAGGCCGGCAAACCGACCTTCGCCCAAATCAAAACGTGGATTGACGGAAACCGTCCGATCATGGCCCGCATACCCGGCCATATGCGGGCTATTGACGGCTATTTTGATTTCACTATCGGGGTCACTACCTGGCAGTTCATCCATCTTCTGGATCCCTGGGATGGGGCCAAATGGGTGAGCTATGCCAACGACCCTATTGCCCACGTCTGGGTCGGCCCTGCCAATACGACAGGGGCCCCCAGCGTCAAATCGGACGATGCCGACCTTAAGCTCGACAGCGATGGCGACGGCATTAACGACTTCGATGAAATAAACCGATTTAAAACTGATCCAATATATGCGGATTCGGATAATGACCGGGTCCCGGATAAGAAGGAGATCAGGGAATACGTCTTCAACAGCGCGGGGGCCTTTAGCCGGCGAAGTGCGGACATAGACGGTGACGGCCTGCGCAAGGAACTGGACCCGGATAATGACAATGGAGGAATGGACGACGGCTGTGAGGACAGTAATTTCAATGGGATTTTCGAACCGGCCTTGGGCGAGACCGACAACTTCAAACCTACGGACGATAGAAGTCTTCTCATCACCTTGAACTGGCCGACCCCGGGAGCTGATGTGGATCTCCATCTTATCAATCCCAGTGGCGGCGAATGCTATTATGTAGACAAGAATCCTGACTGGGGAGTGCCGGGCATTACCTGCGATGATCCGGCACTGGATGTGGACTGCATTACCCAATGCACGGTGGAACATATCAGTCTAAACAAACTTGAAAACGGCAGCTATACGGTCAGAGTGCATTATTATTCCGACCACGATCTAGGTCCGACCAGTCCTTCGGTCACGGTCTGGCTTCAGGGAGTATCCTACTTCTTTGGCCCTCAAACCCTAACCGACGACCAGGTTTGGGATGTATGCACGATAGATTGGCCCTCAAAGACGATAGGGGCCGGAGGGGCCGTTACCACCCTGTCCAATACGCAAAGGTTGCGAATGCCCGGGAAGTAAGCGTAGCGACCGATTTCCTGAATTGGGCCTGGGCGGGGGTGTCCGTAGACTCCTGCCCAGGCCTTCGGATCGGACATCCAACTAAAATAAAGTTTTCAGCCACTCTTGCACCTCCGGGGGCAGGGGGTGGACTCCTTTGGCGTAATCACAACAACTCCAATATTCCCGCGGAAGTTCCAATTCCTGCAGCGTCTCCGGCCCGTCCTTGGTCATCTTCTGCAGGCGGACCAGGTACGGCTCCTGCCAGGTGTCGATGGAGAAATAGAAAGATTCGGATTCGGGGTTCCCATAGTGGCCGGAATAGCCGGTATTCCCCCATTCCAGATGGACGGCCACGGCATCGGCCGGACCCATATCCCAGTTTATGGACAAGTCTTTGAATTTGGCTAAGGAGCCCATGAAATATCCTCCCCAAAGGGTGGAGCGTCTAAGATAATCCTATTCTAATCCAATTCGCTGCTTATCCGCAACCAGGAATCAGAAAAGAAGATATGATGGGATCGCCAAGAGAATGTGGTTCAGGCGGGCGACCTCAGGCAGACGAGATCGCGGATACAAGAGGACATGGTTAGGTGATTATGCCGGGAAGAGGTTCTTCAAGTGAATGAAAAGGATTCCGATGTAAATGAAGTTGACCAGGTACAGTCCATAATTAGCCGCGCGAAAGCGGCTCAAGGAGGCCAGAACAATAGCCGGGATGATGGTCAGGAGCATCTTGGCCGTAAAAAAAGTTTCCGGTCCATAGCCCAGTGCCAGGCGCATGAAGGGGTTTAATTCGCTCCCGCCCCGTTGGATACAAATCAGAGTAAAAAAAGCATCCAGCACGGATAAGAGCACCAGCGAAAGAGGTAAAAGACAGGTAGTAAAGGGCAGGGCAGTGATCGCTTTCTGGTTCATAAGTTTAAAGCCCCTAACCTGATATTGGTTCTAGGATTTGGCTTGCCGGGGGTATATACCCCTTCAAAATAAAATTATAACATATAACAAGCAAAAGATTTGCCAAAAATATAACTATTTTAAAATACGTATATTATCATTACTATTCTAAATGGTTGCCAAAAATAGTTGTAAGCTATTCCGACGGGTTTAAGTGGCAAAATGAAATTGTTGTCCCCTTAAGTAAGAAAAAGTGCTGTAAATTCAATTAGTAAATAGGTCGAGAAGGAATTTTCTCCATTTGTAAAGAAAGCCGACAAACAATTGGAAAAGAAAAAGGCCGGGATTGATTCGCACTCGGACTATGGACGGAATTTTGGTAAGTCCGTCAAATAGGCCCTTAGCTATTTCCCCAAGGCCCGGCGACATTGGGCCACGTAACGATTGGCCTGATCCGAATCCGGGAAACGCTCCAGGTAGTCCAAGGCCTTTTCGAAATCCCCCAGATTGAGATAATTCAAACCCAGACAAAGGGTCAGTTCTTGGCTGTCCGGGTAATGAAGGAGCCCCTCGATTAACAGGCGATTGGACTCCCTGAAGTCCCCGGCTTTTTGTTTCAGCATTCCCAATCCTAAATAGGCGCGATGATCGGGCGCGTAGCCGAGGGATTTCCAAAAGAGCTTCTCCGCTGTGGCCGCCTTTTCCCGAACCTGCTGCTTTTTGGCGAAATCACCATGGCTGAAAGTCAGGCCCAGGCGGGAGAGGAAATCGGCATTTTGTGGGTCGAGGTCCTTTCGGTCGCTGAGCTCAATTTCACCAGCGTAGGAATGAACGTTTTCGAGAAACGTCGTCCGAAGCTTCCGGCCAAATTCCAGGATTTTTTCTTCGGTCAGCCGAGGGTCGGTTTCATAATAAAGGATTCCCTCGATCTGATTCAGCCAGATTTCATCGGTGATCCGGGTTTCCTTTCTTAGTCGATCATAAAGCGCGGTCCCCGGGAATAGATCCAGAAGATAGAAGATCGCTCCCAAGGGTTTGATTTCCCGGATTAGATCAAGGGTCTCGCGGATGGTGTCCTCCGACTCCCCCGGAGCGCCATAGATGAAATAGGCTCGGGCCAGGATGCCGTAGCGTCTGGTCAGTGAAAAGGCCCTTTTAACGTCTTCGGTTCGAATCGTTTTGTTAAGGGCCTGTCGGATTCTTTCACTGCCGCTCTCCACCCCGTAACTGATCTGCAGGCAGCCGGCCTTTCGCATCCAGTAGAGGACTTCCTCGTCCACCCGGTCCACCCGGGAGATGGCATTCCAGGACAGGACCAGTTGCCGCTCGATAATGCCCCGGCAGACGGCGATGAGGCGCTCCTTGTCCACTGTGAAAGTGTCATCCGAGATATAGAAAAAATCGATTCCTTTCAGGTGGAGGCGTTCGAGTTGAGAGACAAAGTAGTCCGGAGAGTGGAACCGGACCCGGCGTCCCCAGAATTTTGGGGAGCCGCAAAAGGAGCAGTCCCAGGCACAACCCCTACTGGAAACCACATGTTGGAAGGTGAAATATTTCGCCGGGTCCGGCAGCAGGTCCAGGTTCCGGATCGGCTCGGAGGCTCGGGTTTGGACCGGCCTGCCGCTCTTCCGGAAGGCGATTCCTGCCACCTCCTCCGGGTGGGCCGCCCCTTTTTTTTCGAGGTGCCGGATCAGATTCCCCAAGGGGATTTCCCCCTCCCCCAGGACGATAAAATCGATTTCCTTAAAATGGATCAGGAGGTGCTCCCAAAGAAAAGTAGCCCCGATTCCACCCAGGACGATTTTCACTTCGGGGTTTAGTTCCTTGGCGATGCGGGCGATCTCAAGGGCACCCCAGCGATTGGCATGGAGAATGGAGAAACCGATGACCTCCGGTCTTTCCAGCTCCAGAAGCTCCCGAATTTTTTCGGGGGATTTCCGGATATTGTGCCAGTTCCAGATTTCCACCTCCTGCCCCGCCTCTTTCAGGAAGGCTCCAATATAATACAACCCGATCGGAGGAACCGTCACTTCTTCCCAATGAACCCGATCGACCAGGAAATAGGGATAGATGAGCGCAATTTTCATAAAGAATCACCTTGATTTCTTTTGAATTTATTATAAGGTCTAGGTAGCCTTTTGGCCATTTGAAAAAAAACTATTGGTCTAATTTAGGAGCATGAGTATGACTAACCTCCCCCCGGGCCCGTTCCCTCCCCGGGCGATTCGAGAGCGATGCCGGAAAGGGCGCTGGGCCAAACCCACTTCCGGCCTGGCCTCGGGATTTGCCCAGGCCAACATGGTCATTCTGGAGCGACGGGTGGCCTTTGATTTCCTCCTCTTCTGCCAGAGGAATCCCAAACCCTGCCCGGTTCTGGAAGTAATGGAGCCGGGTGAAAAAGAACCGATCAGGACCGCACCCGGGGCCGATATCACTACCGACCTGCCTCTGTACCGGATTTGGAAAAAGGGGCAATTGGTTCAGGAAGTGAAGAACATCCGCGCCTGGTTTAATCAAGGCCTGGTCACTTTTCTCTTGGGGTGCAGCTTCAGTTTCGAGGAGGCTCTAGTCCAAGCCGGGGTACCGGTCCGCAATATCGAGGAAAATAAAAATGTTTCCATGTATGTGACCAACCGTTCCTGCGATCCGGCCGGTCCATTTAAGGCCCCCTTGGTGGTGACCATGCGGCCTATCCCGGAGGCCCTGGTCCCCAGGGCGGTCCAGATCACCTCTCGCTATGCCTCGGTCCATGGGGCGCCGATCCATATCGGCAGTCCCCGGGCTTTGGGGATCCGGGACTTAAGCCGTCCGGATTTCGGGGACCCGGTGACCATTAATAAAGGGGAAACTCCGGTATTCTGGGCCTGCGGGGTGACCTCCTCCCTGGCCGCCCTGTCCATCAAAGCGGATCTTTGTATTACCCACGCCCCGGGGCACATGTTTATTACCGACGTTCCCAATGAAAGCCTGGCGGTGATTTGACCAGCCGATAAGAGAATAGACGGACTAATGGAATAGTGGAATAATGGAAATATGGAATGATGGGTTAAGATTCCGGGAGAAGGATTTGGCTCAATAGAGGTGAAATAACTAGAGGGCCATCCTGACCCGGGGCAGCGGTTGACCAACCGTATTCCAGTATTCCATTCTTCCGTTTTTTAGTAATCGGGGGAAGCAGATGAGTATCGATATAAATTGCGATATGGGAGAGAGTTTTGGCTCCTACCGAATCGGCGAGGATGAAAAGATTATCCCCTATATAAGCTCCGTCAATATCGCCTGCGGCTATCATGCGGGCGACCCCTCGGTCATGGATCAGACCGTGCAATTGGCCAAGGAACACGGGGTGGCCGTGGGTGCCCATCCAGGCTTCCCGGATCTTTTAGGATATGGCCGGCGTATTTTGGAGACCTTCCCCGGAGAGGTAAGGCGCTATATCCTCTACCAAGTGGGGGCCTTGGCCGCTTTTTGTCGAGTGAATGAAATCAAACTGCAGCATGTCAAACCGCACGGGGCCTTGTACAACCTGGCTGCCCGGGATGAAAAAACAGCCCGGGAAATCATCGAGGCGGTTAGGGCCTATGATCCCGAATTGATTCTGGTGGCCCTGTCCGGTTCCCGCCTGGCGGAAATGGCCGGGTCGACGGGTTTGAAAGTAGCCCAGGAAGTGTTTCCCGACCGGGCTTACCTGGCGGATGGTCGATTGGCCCCGCGCCACCTGCCGGGAGCGGTAATCCAGGAGGTGGAGCAGGTCAGGGAGCGGACAGTCCGGTTGATAACCCGGGGGACCGTGATCACTATTGAGGGGCCGGAGATCGAACTGAAAGCCGATACCCTCTGCCTTCACGGGGACACCCCCGGGGCGTGGATGTTAGCCAAAACGATTGGGGAGGCCTTGCGAGAAGCGGGCATCCCGATTAAACCTCTTGGCCAAATCCTTTTACCTTGACAGCTCAGGGACCCTTCCCTAATATAACGTTTCGACAAAAATAATATTACAAGAGGGTCAACGGGTATGTTCAAAGTAACAGTCGATCCAGAAAAGTGCATAGGGGATGAGGAGTGCATCGAGGTTTGCCCGGTAGACGTCTACGAATTACAGGACGGGAGGTCGGTCCCGGTGCGGGCCGACGAATGTTTGGGCTGCGAGAGCTGTCTGGAGGTATGCGAGCCGGCCGCCATTACGATCACGGAAGCCTGATTTCCAAACGAAAAAGGCCTGTGGACGGCTAAATCCACAGGCCTTTTTCGCATGTCTCTACTTAAATACCTACTTCTTTTCCACCGGGTGGCATTGCGCGCACGTGGTGGGACCGGTCTTTTTGCCTTCGGCTTTCAGCTTCTTATGGCAGTCCTGGCAATTTTTGTGGTAGGCCAGTTGTAGATTCAACTTCTTACCCTCTGCGGCCACCTTGTGGCATTCGCTGCACTTCTGGACCTTGTCTCCCTGTTTCCAGATATTTTTCCCGTCCTTGTAGTCGTGGTGGCACTCGGCGCAGGCGATCTTATGCATTTCGACGTGTTTCTTGTGGGTGAATTCCACGGCCGCCTTAGTGCGTTTGCCGTCTTTAAACAAGCCCTTGTCGTTATCGATCTTAAGGGTATCGGGCACCTTCTGGTCAGCCGCATAGACCCAAGCCATCACGCTCAGGGAAAAAACAAAGGCCAAGAGGATAGACATCACCGCTAAACTTTTTTTCATCCTATATTTCACCTCCTTTCAAATAGTTTATTTTTTAATTTCCAACAGTTACCGTTTATTTAGAAAAACCACTTAAAAATTATGAACATATAACCAAACCCGGTGCATCTGTCAAGAAAAAGTTGACAAGGACGATAAGTTCTGTTAAAAAAACATAAGAGTTTATTGAGGAGGCAACTATGTCGGGAACATTGAGTACTCATAGTGTCTGGAGCATACTCCCCTGGGATGTCCCCTGGGATGCGGGGCATTTTGTTTTTTTAGGCTTGGCTTACCTGGTGTTGACGGTGATCGGGGTTACCCTGGTGGTGGTGTCTTTGAAGACCAGGCGTAACCTGCGGGAATCCGAGCATTAATCTCTAAGATGAAGGAGCAGTTATGTTTGGTTTGGGGACACAGGAATTAATCATAATTTTAGGAATTGCCCTGTTTATATTCGGGGCCAAAAAGTTACCCGAGATCGGTAAGGGATTGGGAAAGAGCATCCGGGAATTTAAAACCAGCGTGAGCGGCGAAGATGAAAAGGAACCTCCAAGCCAACCTAAAGAGATCGATAAAGAGAACAAGGCCTAAACTTTCCGATATTATCAGAACCTCTCGAAAACCTCTCGTCCATCGATTGATATATCCGCTATTGAAAGGGTGAATCCCCGAATCCCTCCCTCTAAAATAAATTGAAGAATTACTTCCACCTGTGTTAAAATTCATTGATTTATAATTTCCTTTTGTCTATAAGGAACCATAAATTATTACTGAAATAAACGGCACCCCCCATTATTGGGATCACCGCCAGAGGCTTAAAGACCGCCTGTCGGGGATGGGTTTGGTTTCATTCCAGGACTACGAGGTGGTGGAAGTCATTTTGACCTACGCCCTGGCCCGGAAAGATGTAAAACCCTTAGCCAAGAAGTTGCTGCATACTTTTGGCTCCTTCCGGGGCCTCCTGGAAGCACCGACGGAAGAAATCAAAAAGATCAAAGGGGTTTCCGACCATACCGCTCTTTTGTTTAAACTGATCAAGGAAGCCTCGGATCGTTATCTGGGGGAAAAACTCCTGAATTCCGCCGATATTATCGCGTCCCCCAGGGATTTATTGAATTACTGCCATTCCAAAATGGGCTGGCTGAAAGACGAGCAGTTCCGGTTGGTCTATCTGAATACCCGAAATCAGGTGATACGGGACGAAGTGCTTCAGGAGGGAACGGTGGACCAAACCGTCGTCTACCCGCGCAAGGTTTTGGAAAGGGCTATTCAACTCAAGGCCACGGCGTTGATCATGGTTCACAATCATCCCAGCGGATCGGTTACCCCGTCGCTGGAAGACAAGGAACTGACCCGAATTCTGGTCCAGGCGGCCCAAAATTTACAGATTAAGATCCATGACCATTTGATTATCGGTCGGGAAGAACATTTCAGTTTTTTGGAAAACAACCTGCTCTAAGGCCAGGCCATGGAGAAAGAACCCATGAATAATGTTGAGATCCTGCGGCTGGAACTGGAAGAAATCTTAAAGCACAAATGGATTGAGTCGGAAAAAGCCGGGTATGACCTGGGTGATCAGGCGGTCTGGGATTGGGTCAAAAATTACGCCTTTGAATTTCGGGAATATTGGGAGGGCAAGAAGAAATCCTAAATTCCCCCTTCCTTTCCAGATTCACCGCTACCACCCTCCTTCTTTCCCCAGCATTACCATTCTTACATTTCATCGGACTTCGAATTTTGAATGGAGGTCTCTATGGCCCACCCAGGGATTAAAGATTCCTACCGGGGCAAAGCTAAACAAGAGGGCTTTCCGGCCCGCTCCGTGTTCAAACTGAAAGAGATTCAGCAACGCTACCGCTTGATCCGTCCAGGAATTTGCGTAGTCGATCTGGGATGTCATCCCGGATCATGGCTTCGGTACTGTTCCCAAATCGTCGGGCCCCAGGGAAGGATTTTGGGGATCGACCAAAAGCCCCCGATCATTCCCCTGGAACCCCCGATTGCTTTTCTTGAGGCCGATGTCCTGACCCTGTCCCGGGAACAATTGCCGGATTGGAGCCATGAGGTAGACCTGGTGTTGAGCGATTTGGCTCCCCATACCTCGGGCATCAAATGGTTGGACCACCAACGATCTTTGGATTTGGCCCAGAGGGCCCTGGAAATCGCCGCCTGGCTCCTGAAACCTGGTGGGGGGTTTTTAGTGAAGCTTTTTCAGGGAGAAGACTCCCTGGCCTTTCATAACAGAATGAAAGAATTTTTTAGACAGGTCGACACCGAAAAACCCCGCAGCTCCCGGCAGGAAAGCCCGGAGGTTTATCTCGTCGGGCGGGGCTTTTTCATGCCAAAATGAACATCGAACGGTGACCCTCTTACCAGAGAATAACAGGGCTGACTTCCCGTTTTTTCAACTGACAACTTGCATCCAGGCACCGGCAACGCCTTTATTTGGGGCCAAAGGCCGGTCCGGTTATGGGCGGCGTCGACCCAGGCGCCGCCGGCGAGGAGGAGGGTATTTTTTTGCCCTTGCGTACACTGGCCTTGGTGGAGGCCGTTGAAAAACCGGGCTGCTCCTTATTGACCGAAGCCAGCGATAGCGGGATCCTGACCACTTCCTGGGCTTTCAATTTAAAAGGCTCCTTATCCAGGTTGTGGCTGGCCAGCACCTTCCAGTTGTTGGCATTCCCTGAATACCACTTGGCAATGGTAGCCAGGGTTTCGCCGGCATAGACTTTGTGAAAAATGTAGTCTCCCTTCGGGGCGGGGGCTCAGAAATAGCCGGGGTCAGCGGAGCGGGGGAAGACGCGGGAGATGGAGCAGGAGAAGGCGCGGCCCGAGGAGCGGCAGGGGCTTTCTCTTCGGCCCGCAACACCGCTGGTTTCTCGGCCAGGGCCTTGAGAAATTCATGGTCGGAAAAAAGGGCTTCCGTAATCATCACCAGGGAATCGCTGAAACTCTCATTATAGTTGGTTTCCGACAGGCTGCGCCCGAAGTTTTTTCCTGAGCCGGAATAATTTTTTTGGAAAAGAACCCGACCGTTCTTGTCGCGCACTTCCAGTCTTAACAGGGTCTCTGTGTTATAGCGGTTGGTTTCCACCGTCCAGAATTTTACCAGGGATCCGCCAATGATTTTTTCAGCCGCCCCCGGGCTGCCGACCACGGAAAATCCTTTATTCCTAAATTCCTTATTCAGGGCGGACTTAACCAGGTTTCCGGCCGCCTGAGGGTCGGAAGAAACCACTAGGACCCGGTTCCCTCTGTCTTCCAAGTTTTCACCCAGCAGGCGCGGTTGGGAACGCTGATCACGGAACTCGTCAAAAAAAATTTTTTGTGAAGAAACCGAGGACGGCGAACTTTTTACCTTGGTATTGGGCTTGTATTCCACCTGGATGGTCTGCTCGGATCCACGGGCTTCGATGAATCCTGCCCCCAACAATAAGACCGCTAATATAATTCCTACTTTTTTCACGGTTCGACCTCTCCATTCGATTAGATTAGGCTTTTCATACGAAACCTACTACTTGGGACCAAAAACCGGTATCGCCGGAGCCGGGGCTGCCTCGGTCGCCGGGGGGGGCGGCGGTACTTTCGGTACTTTCTTGACCGGCTTGGATGCCGGGCCGACCGCCGTGGAGTGCTCCGGTTGTTCCGAATGCACCGTGGCCAGGGAGAGGGGCACCCGCACCACCTCGCCTCCTTTGAGTCTAAAGGGACTCAACTCCGGATTGTGTTGGGCGATTACCGGCCAGCGGGTCGTATCGCCGGAGTACCATTTGGCAATAGTGGCCATGGTTTCACCGGGGAATACCCAGTGCTCGATGATTTCCGGTTGAGGCTTTTCCGGCTCCGGCGGGACGACTTTAACCGGTCTGGTTTCGGGCGGGACCGTTTCAGTTTTGGCGGTCATGGGACTTTGAACTTTGGCCGGTTCCGGGACTGCCTGCCGTTCGGGTCCTCTAGCTCTTGCGGTTGGGGGCAGGCTTTCCGGCTTCACGGGCAGCGGGGGACGTTCAACCACCGGTTCCGGCAATTTGACCGGCGCTTTAGCCGCGGTGCCTGGAAGTTCTTTGGCCACGGCGGGTGCAGGGACTGGCGGTTGAGCCTGAACAGGCTTTTCACTGAGGGCCTTGATAAAATCCTGGTCCCCGAAGAGCGTCTCGATGATCATGACCAGGGAGTCGCTGAAGCTTTCATTATAATTGGTCTCCGATAAACTCCGCCCGAAATTTTTTCCGGTTCCGGTGACCAGGCGGCTGAAGGTGACCCGTCCGGAGGGATCCCGGACTTCCATCTTGATCTGGGTCTTGGTAACATAGCGGCTGGTCTCCACCGTCCAGAATTTAAGCAGTGATCCGTCGACGATCTTGTCGGCCCTTCCGGCCTGATCTACCACCTTGAATCCTTTTTTTCTGAATACGCTGGCCAGGGACGCTCCGATGAATTCACTTGGCGCTGCCGGGTCGTCGGTGGTTATGACCACCCGTTCCGCCTTGTCTTCCAGGTTTTCCCCGATCTGCCTCGGATCAGACCTCTCATCTTTAAATGTACCAAAGAATATCCTCAACGGGGTGACGGAAGCCGGCGAAGCCTCTAATTTGGCATTGGGTTTATATTCAAGGGAAATAGTCTGCTGGGCGGTCTTGGCGCCGGAGGTCAGAAAAATAAAAAAAATCCCGGTGGCCAGAACGGCGATTGGTCGAAACGAGGTCATGGGCGTTCTCCCAAAAAATTGGTGGTCCTTGATAGCCCAGGAATTTTCGGTCTATTGGCTATTATCATATCAGGATTTTAGTCCTATAAGGCTACTTGGGTCCAAATACCGATTTGGAGGGTGCGGGCTTGGACCCCTCGGAGGTTTCCGATTCCTGAGGGGGTTTTTTGCCGGCCGGAGGGCCGGTGGCCGTTGAAAAATCGGGCTGCTCCTGGTGGGCAATGGCCAGGGACTTGGGCACTTTAATCTGTTGGCCGACCTTCAGGCGAAAAGGGGGGACCCCGGGATTATGAGGAGCTATCGCCTTCCAGGCCGTGGATTTGCCGTTGTACCATTTGGCAATGGTGGCCAGGGTTTCACCCGCCAGGACTTTGTGGAGGATGAATCCATCAGGGACCGCTGCCTTGGCCGGGGCCGGAACCGGCGGCGATTCCTTGGAAGCCACGGGTTCCGGCCCCGGCGGTGGAGGCGGGATCTCTTTGGGCTTCACCGGTTCCGGTGGTTTAGCAGGAGCTTCGGCTGCTTTAGCTGCTTTGGCTGGTTGTTTGGGCTTGCTGTCCGCCGGAGTGACGGCCTTTTTGGTGTCTTCGACTCCCTTGATGAATCCTTCCTGAATAGACTTTACCTCTTTTTCGACCTGGGCGCATCCGCACCAGAGGAGCAAAGAGAGGAAAGGGATTAATTTTAAAATAGAGATCATGGTCATCCTCCCAAATTCTGCAAGTAGCTACGGGCCAGGCTGTTGTTGGGATTGATTTTAAGGGCTTCCCGAAAATAGAACTGAGCCTTGGTAGGATCATTCTTCTTTAAATAGGTGATCCCCAGGTTGGTCAAGACCTCATCCTGGTAAGAAGGAGAGAGTGCCCGGCAGGATTCGAAATATTTTATCGCCTGATCGAAATTACCCTGGCTCATGTAAATATATCCCAGGTTGAAATGGATTTCCGGAATTTTGTTATTTAGATTGATGGCCTTTTGATATTGCAGCACCGCACCGGAATAATCTTTTTTAAAGGTCAGGAGCCGGCCCATTTGATACGGGGCTTCGTAATTGGTCGGGTCCAGGGTGACGGCCTGCTCCAATAGTTGTTGGGCCTTGGCGGGATTGGCGGTTAATTGGCCCTTGGCTTGAGTGATCAGGGTATTCGCCTGCCTTTTAGCCTCGGCGGGGGGACCGGCCGCACCCGTGACCGGAGGCGGGGGAGGGCCGCCGGTGGTCGGGCTGGTCTGCAGGTAACTGCGGGCCAGGCTGTTATTGGGGTTCAGGCCGATAGCCTGTTTGAAATAGGTCTGGGCCTGGCCCGGGTTATTTTTCTTTAAGAAGGCGATCCCCAAGTTGGTCAGGACTTCATCTTGATAGGGCGGGGAAAGGGCCCGACAGGATTCATAATATTTGATGGCTAAATCATAATCACCTTGATTTAAATATATAAACCCCAGGTTGAAATAAATTTCCGGTTTCTGATTATTGATTTGCAAAGCCGCCTGGTAATGTTCGATGGCGGCCGGGAAATTTTTACGCAGGGTTAATAAGCGGGCTGTTTGAAATTGAGCTTCAAAGTTTTTGGGGTCCAGTTGGACCGCCTGTTCCAGCAGCTTCTGGGCATTGGCCGGATCGGATTGGGTTTCATTCTTGGCTTGCTGAATTAATCGTTCCACCTGGATCTTGGTCTGGTCGTTGGAAGAGGCGCCGGGGGGGGCCGGGCTGGTCTCGGGCGGTTTAAGGAGCGCGGGGATTTCGGGAGAGGTCTTCTTTACCAGACGGATGACCAAAACAATCCCCACTACCATGATCAGGAGCAAGACTACGGTTAGCGCGATGGTTTTTGAGGCCGTATTGCCGGTTTTGGCGGCGGGTGCGGGCGTCGGCTTAGGGGCCGGTTCCTTGGGCGCCGGGGCCGGTTTGGGTTTTTCTTCGACCGGCGGCTCTTTATACTCCGGGGCTTTCGCTTTTTCTTCGCGAACGACCGGTTTCTCCTCCGCCTTGAATTCCACCGTTTTATCAAAAGATGGAGCCGCTTTGGCTTTAATAGTTGTATCACTGACCGCCGGGGTCGGGGGTGGGCTGGGACGCATGGCTGACCGCAGGTCCTTCAGCATTTCCGAAGGGGTTTGGTAGCGCAGCGCCGGATCCTTGGCCAGGGCTTTCTTGACTATGGTTTCAACGGCTGGAGGGATGTGGACATTCAGAACCTTGGGGGGGATAGGCTCCACCTGGACGATTTTATAGGCCAAGGTGACCGTGCTTTCCCCTTCGAAAGGCCGCTCCCCGGTCAGGACCTGATAAAAGACGGCGCCCACCGAAAATAGGTCCGAACGGATATCGACTTTTTGTCCGGAGATCTGTTCGGGCGACATGTAATAGGGGGTTCCCAGGACCGTTCCGGTGGTAGTGATGGACAGGGAAGGGATCTTGGCAATCCCGAAATCCATGACCTTGACCCGTTTGTCACCCATGATCATGATATTGGTCGGCTTGATATCGCGGTGAACGATCTGTTCCTTGCTGGACATTTCCAGCGCCTGCAGGATTTGATCAAAGATGGAAACAGCGTCTTCCACCGCCAGGACCTTGGCTTCGTTCAAGACTTCGGCCAGGGTCCTCCCGGTAATGTATTCCATACAGATGTACTGGAATTCATCGGTCTCCCCGTAGGAATGGATGGTGACGATATTGGGATGGGAAAGGCGGCCGGCCGCCTGGGCCTCCTGAATCAGCCTTTTTCGGGCTTCCGCCATGGCCGGCGTGGTAAATTCCACCTTCTTGGATATCAGTTTTAGAGCCACGACCCGGTTTAAAATGGAGTCTTTGGCCTTATAGACCATTCCCATAGCCCCCTGGCCGATAAACTCTTCCAGGCGAAATTGATCGATTTCTTTTCCAATGAGGTTCCCGGGGTTGAACATAGGTAAAAAGGCTCCTTACGGGTCTTAAGAGAATAACACCTTGTGGGCCGCTAAAACTCGGTTATTAACATCCAATATTTCCAGTATCAGGGACATCCCTTGATTAGGCGTTGTCAGTTGAATATAGCCGCTGAAAAATCCTCGGTTGTCCAGCGGTGAAATAAATTGGGGCTGGGTCGGTTCGTTTTCCAGGTAAACCCTGACCTGTTTGCCGTCCGGGGTCCCTTGGGACTGCCCGTAAAGGACCAGCCGGTATTTTCCCGTGGCGGGATTCATTTGCGCCGAGCGAAGCCAGTCAACGGAAGCCGGGCTGGTCAGGCCCACGTTCGTGGCCCCCTGGACGTTGGGGATGGTCAATAAAAGTTGCCCTCCGGCGGCCGAGGGGCTTGGGTTTTGGGGTTGGCCGGCAGTAGGGACCAAAGCGGCGGTCGGGCTGGGGGTCTCCGGGGCGGCGCCGGTGGCCCCGGTAAAAATAAACACATAGCCAATAAAGAAAAGGAGCAAGACCAGCAAATGAGGGAGGACGCGGGCAAAGATATTCTTTTCCGACATCCTTCGAGCGATCATAAAGAGGGCGATCAGGGAGCCCAGCATTCCCCCGCTGATCATCATGAATTTCAAAAAAGTAATAATGGAATGGTGAATAAAGGGAGAAAGGGCTGGCTCCTGACTGCCGATCGGGATTCCGGCCGTCAGGTAATTATATAATTTGCCCATGTATTTTAAGAATTCATAGACCCCCGAGCTGAGAAATTCATGGGCCACGTGGGAAAGGTGCCCGGCTAAGGCCAGCGGAATAAAGGCCATCCCGTAATGGGCCATGTTTTCCGACACTTTTTCCTGAGAGGCCGCGGCCGAAAGGGTGGAACTAAGGGCAAAGGGGATGAAGGCCATCAGGGCAAAAGAAGCATAGAGCACCGTGTGGGTGACCCATTCGGTCCAGCCCAGCGAGCTTTCGATGTTCAGCCAGTAAGTGAGTTTGGGAAATTGATGGCGGGCCATCAACCCGACCAGAATCACGCCGAAGAGGGATAAACTAAGAACGGGCTGGGATTGACGCCAGAGTTCCTGCAGGGGCGGACGGAGGTTGATTTGAACCCCCCGGTTATCGCAGCTCTTGAGGCAGTTCAGGCACATCATGCATTCCGTGCTGGTGGAAATCGAGGCCGGGTAGGAAAACATGGGACAACCCGGGGCCTGTTCGGTCCCCTTGTAACAGAGGTGCTGACCACACTGGGTCTGGCAAACCTTCTTATTGCCCCGGACTTCGAACATACTCATCGTGGAGTAGGTCCCCAGCATCCCGGCCAGAGGGCAGAGGTACCGGCAAAAAGTTTTCCGTTCAAAGAGGACACAAAAGAGTACGGAGAGGCCCACGATGATGACTAAAAGCAGCCCGGTAGCCAGGGGTTTATCCGCCACCCCGAATAATTCTTCGGCATAATCAAGGACCATGAAGGAAATCACGACCACCCAGAAATCCATCCGTTTAAGAATTTTAGGCACCGGCAGGTTGAATTTTTTTACCCGGGAGACCAGTTCGCCGATACCGGCAATGGGGCAGGCGGTACACCACACCCGGCCGAACAAAAAAGCCGAGATGGGCAGGATAGGAAACCAGACCAGCCAAGTGATTAGCATCCCCGGGTTGTTGCCGAAATCGGTCAGGGGGTGGCCCTCCGGACGGGAGCCGCCAAACAGGGTGAATCCGGCCATGACCACCACCATAAAAATATTGAACCAGATAAAGACCTTGGGGATCAGGGGGTGACGCAGGAAATTTCGGATCCGGTCATTGCGAACCAGGTTGATCTTGTGGATTTCCTTTTCCGAAGGGACGACAAAAATTAAATCTCCGGGTATGATCATATCCTCGGAAGAAACGATTGCCGCCCGTTGAATCACATTTTCCAATTCCTTGATGTTTCCCGGCCAGGTGTAGGAAACCAATTTTTCGGTGGCCTCCCGGGACAGACCGCTGGTGCGTTTTCCGTCCTTTCTGGAAAAGAGTTTTAGATAGTGATTGGCTAAGAGGGGGATGTCTTTCAACCGTTGAATCAGGGGCGGGAGAACGACGATTCGATCTTTAAGCAGTTCCCTCAACTCGGGGATGAATTTGTCTGACACCTCCGCTTCCGTCCCGGTGGCCAAAAGAATGACCTTGGTCTGGGCCTTGACGCTGGCCTGACCGTAGACCCGGTGAAACCAGCCGTACTTGAGATAAGTGACCAGCTTGCTTTGTTGGTGGGCGTCCAGTTGCTCGGCATGGGCGATGGCCAGTGTGCCGCTCTCGATCATCTCCAAGTAGCCGACCTGCCCCTTCATGTGGGTGGCCTCCGGGTCGGGCTCGATGCCGAAGATCGCCGCCCCCACGGTGCTTTCCTCCAGGTCGGCCAAAGATATTTCCACATAGGGATAATCCGGGTGGCCACCCATTTTATGGAAATAGCGGGCCAGGGTCTTTTTGCCGGTCCCGGAAGGCCCGATGATCAGAGCGGTCTTGGCCTCCTTGGCCAGTTTTTCGATTCTATTCCTGGCGTCCTTAATCTTGCGGTCTTCCCCGATGACCTGGACATCGGTGGGGGTGATGATGTGCCGTAAGTTATCCTGGCGTTTACCCTCCTGGTCCGATTCGGACTGGGCGGTGCGCAGTTTCTTGAGGACCATCCGATAAAAAGCCTGGTTGAGCTCCGGCTTTTTTTGGAGTAATTCATTCAATCGTTCTTTCCGGAGTTCCAAAAGGTAGAGGTCCACGCTGGCGATCATGGAGAGATTACCCGTTTCTCCGGCCAGCAGCGCCCGTTCACCAAAAAAATCTCCAGGTCCCAGACGGTCAATATTCCGTTCCCCTCCCTCCTCATTTACCTCCACGATCCGGATTTCACCGGAATAGAGGAAATACATACTTTCAACCAGGGTATTTTGAGCCAGGACGACGGCATTTTTCGGGAAAAAGCGAACTACCAGATTTTGGGCCAGCAGGATCTTGGTTTCCTGGTCCAACCAGTTTAATAGGTCGCTTTTATTGATAAAAGATACCTTGTCCCCTAATGAGATTTCTGGTTCCTTCTGGGTGAAGAGCAGGACGGAGTCCCCTAAGGTAATGCGATCGCCGGATTTGAGCAGCATCTTATGAATGAGTTGATCGTTGACCTGCACCCCATTGGTTGAGTTCAGGTCCTCAACGACATAATACCCATCTTCAAAATGTATCTCGGCGTGGGAACGGGAGACTTTTTCATCATCCAGGACCAGGGCGTTGTAATTGGATCGGCCGATGGTTAATTTTTCTTGGCCCAGATTAAAAATCTTTTCGTTGGCTAATCCGCTTACTACTTCGATGGTGGGTTGGATGACATCTTCTTTTTTAAAGGCCGTGAATGGTTTAAAGGCTACCGTGGCCATTCCGTCATCCAGGAGGGGTTTGGGGAGGCCTTCCGGAAAACTATCCGACCCGTCCCCCTGGCCGGCTCCCGGGGAGAAGAGTTGGGTCTGGTCGCCCAGGGGCTTGGGTAAAGAGGGCTGGCGGTGACCTTCTCCCTTCGCGTTGTGCCGGGAGGTTTGGTCAAATGGTTCCTGGTCCTTCATAAAGATGATTCCTGTCCTTAAGAAAAATGGTGAAAAAAGGGGCCTGTCAGGTTCAGATGGGGGGATCTCCTGCCGGGCACCGGCGGAGATCCCCCCAGGGATGGACTCCGCTGCTAATGCATTTCCACTGCCGTCACCTGATTATTCTGGAATTTTACTTCCACCTTTTGTGGGGTATAATATTTATATTCGGTGATCGCGCCTTTTTGCTTTATTTCGGCCGGGTTGCCCATGATCTGTTTGACCTGGTCTATGGTCATACCGGTTTGCACCTGGGATATGTTGGGCGCCGGGGCTCCAGGCTGGGCCGCCGGGGCTGCTCCTGGTGTTGTGCCGACAGGTGCCGCCGGTGCTGGTGCCGGGGCCGCCGCTTGCGGCGGGGGCGGAGGGGCCTGTTCACGGCTACAGCCGACCCCTAACATCAAGGCCGAAATAAAGACGAATAAACCCATCCAGACTGCCAACCTACGCTTTTCTTTCTTTCCCATTCCCATTCTCCTTTCTTGCGATTCGCTTTTCAGGCAACTGACTGATTTTTGGACCAGCAAGCCTTATCCTTTTAAGTATATAAGAAAAGTATATAATTTCAATAAAATTATTATAGAAACCCCGGTCTTTACTCTTGACAAGCCGGCCCCTTCGTGGAACAAAAAAGAGGACGAGCAATGATAGGTCAATAAAATAAAGGAAAATTTTCGCCCTATGCCTTCCAGGCAGATTCACTTCTTCCAGCCCGCATTCAGGACCTATGAGCCGGGATTTTTTTTGGAGACCGGCTCTTGTGGTACCACCGCGCTGTCCATAACCGGGTCGGAATGCCGGCTGCTTTGTAAACATTGCGGGGGAAGGATCCTGCGCAATATGAAAGCGGCCGTCACTCCCCAGGACCTTCGCCGCGAGGCCGAGAGGGTATTCCAGCGGGGAGGACGCAGTCTGTTAATCAGCGGCGGTTCCGGGGAGGAGGGGGGCGTGCCCCTGGCCCCTTTTCTTCCCACCCTGAAAGAAATCCGCTCCGAATGGGGATTGAAGGTCTTGGTCCACACCGGATTGGTGTCTTCCGATCTGGCGGACGGTCTGGCCGAGGCCGGCATTGAGGCCGCTTTGTTGGATATAATCGGCCACGAAGAGACCATCCGTCAGGTTTACCATCTGCGGGCAGCGGTCAGGGATTACGAGGAGTCCTTGAAGCGACTGACTGAAAGGGCCATTCCCACGGCGCCGCACGTCATCATGGGGCTCCATTTCGGTCAGCTTAAAGGCGAAATACGGGCCTTGGAAATCATCGCCCGCTATCCGGTGCAGGCCGTGGTTCTGGTGGGACTCCGGCCGCTTCCCCGGACGGCCATGGCCGGGGTCAAGCCTCCCGATCCCGAGACGCTGGGGGAGTTCTTTGCCCGGGCCCGGAAAATGTTTCCCCGAACTTCGCTGGTTTTAGGCTGCGAAAGACCCCTGGGCCGGCATCGGCAGCAGACCGATATCCTGGCCGTAACTCTGGGGCTGGACGGCATTGCTTTTCCCAGCGAGCAGGCTTTGATTTTGGCCCGAGAGCGGGGTCTGGAAATACGGACCTCGTCGGAATGTTGTGCCTTGATTCAATCCTTCCGATGACCTGGCGAGTGATCGACACCGGATTATTGAGCGGGGCGGAGAACCTGGCCTGGGATGAAGCCCTGTTGACGGCTCGCTGCCGGGAGATCATACCAAATACCCTGCGCTATTTGCGGTTTAGCCCTCCGGTGGCGCTGGTCGGTTATCACCAGTCTGTTTCGGAAGAGATTCGGACCGACTACTGCCGAGTCAGCGGTATCCAGATCAACCGGCGGGTCACCGGGGGAGGGGCGATTTATTTCGATGAAGGCCAGTTGGGCTGGGAGTTGATCTGTGACCGGGAGGCACTGCCCGGCGGGTCGGATCTGGCCGGAATCACGCGGGCGATCTGTCAGGCGGTTGCCCTGGGATTGCAGACTCTGGGCCTGAAGGCCGAGTTCCGGCCCAGGAACGATATCGAGGTGGATGGACGCAAGATTTCCGGGACCGGTGCCGTCCTGGAGGGAAATACCCTCCTTTTTCAGGGAACCTTGCTGATCGACTTCAACCTGGAACACCTGATCAAGGCCCTGCGGATCCCGACGGAAAAACTGAAGGCCCGCGAATTATCCTCGGCCCAAGAGCGGGTGACCAGTCTGAAGGAACAATTGGGTTATGTCCCTTCTTTGGAAACGGTCAAAACGGCGATCGAGAGGGGGCTTCAGGAACACCTGGGCCTGCGGACGGCCCCCGGCGCCCCGGGGCCGGAGGAATGGGCCCTTTTCCGCCGACTGCTTCCCCGCCGGCAATCGAGCGAGTGGATCGAGGGGGGAAGGATTCCCCTCCGACCGCAGGATATCCTGCGGTCCATTCATAAAGAGGAGGGGGGGCTCATCCGGACGGCGGTCAAGGTGGACCGGAAGCGAGGGAGGATTGCCGATATCTTGATTACCGGCGACTTTTTTATCCATCCGCGGCGGGCCGTTTATGATCTGGAAAGGTTCCTCAAGGATCGGCCGATCCAAAATCTGCCGGAGATCCTGGAGGATTTTTTCAGGGATCGACAGGTGGAACTTTTTGGCCTTGCTCCCCGGGATTTCATTAAATCCGTTACCCTGGCCTTGGATAAATGTTCCTATCCTGACTTCGGGTTCACCCTGGAGGAGGCGGATCATCTGACCACGTTTCACGGGACCCTGGAGGGTATCCTCTCCGGCAGCGATCTGCTCCTGCTGCCCTACTGCGCCAAACAACCGGACTGTGAGTACCGCTTTCGAGAGGGATGCGAACAATGCGGGGCCTGCACCATCGGCGAGGCCTATGCCTTGGCCGGGGAACAGGGTTTGACGGTCAAGACCATCCAGAATTACGAGCATCTGGTGGATGAACTCACTCAGGAAAAAAAGATCGGCACCCGGGGTTATATCGGCTGTTGTTGTGACGCCTTCCAACTAAAAAGGCAGGAGGCTTTTAAAAAAGCCGGGTTGCCGGGACTGTTGCTGGACATCGAGAACACTACCTGTTACGAACTGAAACAGGAAGATCAGGCCTACCGGGGCTCCTTCGAAACCCAGACTCATTTGCGGCTGGACTTGCTGAAGAAAGTGCTGGAAGCCCGGAAAAAACTTTGGACGACTCCGGGACCGGGACCCGGAAGGAGGGCCGGAAATGGACGATCTGCGGACCTGTGACGTACTGGTGGTCGGCGCCGGACCGGCCGGAAGCGTCGCGGCGCGGGCGGCCGCCCGCCAAGGGGTTTCGGTGCTCCTGGCGGAGCGCCGTCCTCAGGTGGGGGTCCCGGTCCGCTGCGCCGAATTCGTGCCGCTGCCGGTCGGTAAGCACCTCGATTTGTCCAGCCGGGCCATTACGGTTCAGCCGGTGAGGGCCATGCGTACCTTTTTGCCCGGCGAGGATCCGAAGGAGAACCTTTTCCCCGGGGCCGTGATCCGGCGGGACCGATTCGATCAGGAACTGGCCCGACAGGCAGTGGAGGCCGGGGTCCGGCTGGAGACCGGGCTTCAGGTTTACCGGAGAACCCCGGAGGGGATCCGGGCCTGGGATGGACGGCGGGAAGTCTTCATTCGCTCCCGGGTGATTGTGGGGGCCGACGGCCCCTGCTCCCAGGTGGCCCGCTGGATGGGTCAAACCCCGGGACCTTTTCTGGTAGCCGCGCAGGTTTCTTTGGAATTGTCAAAGTCCCTGGATCATACCCGGATTTATTTCCACCCGGAAATTCCGGGCGGGTACGGCTGGGTTTTTCCCAAAGGGGACCGGGCCAATTTGGGCGTGGGCCTTGACGCGGGACAGTCCAGGAATTTAAAAAAAATCCTGAACGAATTTAAACGGGAGCGGGAGGAAGAAGGTCTGGTGGAAGCGGCGGAAAAGCCGGCCGGCGGGGGCCTGGTGCCGGTGGGGGGGTTGAAGGACCTCTGGCTGGAAAACATGATTTTGGCCGGGGATGCCGCCGGGACCTGCCATCCCCTCAGCGGCGCCGGGGTAGGAAACGCCCTCATCTCCGGAGAACTGGCCGGGGAAGCGGCCGCGGCGACCGTCCTCCGGGGTACCTCTGGTCCCTTGGCCGGCTACCGGGATGAACTGCATGACCTGCTGGGGCCTTCTCTGGCCCGGGCGGCCGCCAAAAGAAAAAAGATGATCCGGCAATGGAAGCGAATCGATTTTGCCGAATTGATCAAAGAAAATTGGATTGCCTATAAAGAATACTACCGGTCCTAAATGTCCGTGTAAGGAGCTATTGACAGATGTCGATTGTTAACAACCAACCGAACCCCCAGCGCTTCAGCAGCCCGGAATATCTGCAGATGAGCCTGGCTGCGGCCATGACCCTGAATTTGAAGGAGGGTTTGTTTTTTCGAAACGCCCGGCTGTACTGTCTGAACCTGCTGTTGACCTATCCCAGCGGCTGCCGGGGCAACTGCTCCTATTGCGGACTCCAGAATTCCAGGGACGGCGATTTTTCGGAAAAAAGCTTTATCCGGGTGAGCTGGCCCACCTACGACCTGGAAACCGTCATTCGGAGAACTCTGGAGAACCGGCACAAGCTGCACCGGGTCTGCCTCTCCATGATCACCCACCCCCGGGCCTTGGAAGACACCCTGTACCTGACCCGGCGCTTTCGGGAGGAAGTGGGACTGCCTATTTCGGTTTTGATGAACCCGACCAGTATGAAGACGAAGGACGTAGCCGACTTGCGGCAGGCCGGGGCTCAGATGGCGGCCGTGGCCCTGGACCTGGCCGATGAAGCCCTCTTTGACCGGCACCGGGGATCCGGGGCGAAGGGGCCGCACCGGTTTGAGCACTATTGGTCGATGCTGGCGGCTACGGCCGAGGTCTTCGGTAAAAACAGGGCCGGGTGCCACCTGATTTGCGGGATGGGGGAACGCGAGGAGGACCTGATCCGTCGTATTCAGTCGGTGCGCGATCTGGGAGCCCGGACCCATCTTTTTTCCTTTTATCCGGAGAAAGGGTCCCGCCTGGCCGACGCTTCCCCCTGCCCGGCGGGGCAGTACCGCCGGGTGCAGTTGGCCCGGTACCTGATCGATAACGACCTGTCCCGCAGTCAGGTCATGGCTTTCGATGAAGGGGGCCGGATCCAGGATTTCGGTCTGCCGCCGGGGGATTTGGAGGGTTGGATTGACTCCGGTCGGCCCTTTATGACCAGCGGCTGCCCGGGGGGGGGACTGGAAACCGCCTGCAACCGGCCCTTCGGGGACGGGCCGCCCAGCGACATCCGCAGTTATCCTTTTCCCCTGGAGCCGGAAGATGTAGCCCGAGTCAAGGACGAAATGAGTTGGGGAGTAAAATGACATGAACGATGTGGTCGGCTTGGGTTCCCTGAATGTGGATTATATCTACGAAACGGAGGATCTCGCTTTTCTGGAACCCTTCTACCCCGAGGGGAAAAAGCGTCGGGAGTGGGTGCTGATCGAGCCCGCTGAAATACAGGCCGTACAGAAGGCTATCCTGGAAAAAACCCGATTGATCTCCCGGACCGGCGGCGGGAGCGCCGCCAATACGGCTTTTTCTTTGGCGAAAATGGGCTTCCACAGCGGCATGATGGGTAAGGTCGGGCAAGATGAGGACGGGAATTTTATCCTGCGGGAAATGGCCCCCATCCCTCGGCTGCACCTAGGGCGGGAGCAGCGAACCGGCCAGGCCCTGATTATCCTGGGACCCGACCGGGACCGGATCATCCTCTTGCTGCCCAACGCCAACCGGGAACTCACCTGGGCGGACCTGGACCCGGATTTCGTCCGGACTTTCCGGATGCTGCATCTGACTTCCATCCTGGGAGAGGGCCTGGCGCTCCAGGAACGCCTGGTCCGGGAGGTGGCCGGACAGGTCCAAATCAGTTTTGATCCGGGGGAGGTCTATGTTCAACGGGGCCTCCTGAACTTGGCCCCTCTGCTGGCCCGGTGTCAAATTCTGTTCATCACTCAGGGAGAGCTGGAAATGCTGACCGGACGGAAATGGCGAGAGGGGGTAAAAGAAATTCTGGCCCTGGGGACCCGGATCATTGCCGTAAAGAAGAAAGGTTCCGGCGCCTTCATCCAAGCGGCTACCGGAGTCTGGGAACTTCCCGCTGCGATCATCCAAGCCAAAGATACCACCGGCGCCGGCGATGTCTTCGCCGCCGGATTCCTCGGCGGGTATTTGCGGGGCTTGCCACTGCCGGCCTGCGGTTCCCTCGGTCTGGCCATGGCTCATCTAAGTATGGCAGGGGTGGGGCGGGAAGCCTATCCGAGCCGGGAGGATTTTGAGGCGGCGGTTAAGCGATTGGTTTGAACCTTACAGCCTCATCCAACTCCAGATTGGCGGGGGATATCAACCGAACCTTCAACGTTCATACCGCTTTCTGATGTCTTCCCAATCAATTGCTGCTAGCTCCCCCCGTTTATAGGCCTCATATCGTGCTTCAGCCTCGGCGATCCAACTCTTTTCGATATCTGGATCTGGCTTATCGAGGCTGTATAAAATGGCCTCAATCAGCCGAATTCGTTCTATTGGTCCAAGCCCCATGGCTTTCTTTGCTAATTGATCCGCTGATTCCATTTGGCTGGTGATGCTTGTGATCTCCGTGACCAACGGCGCGGTACGGGATTTCACCGATGGGAAACAGCTTTCCGAGTTGCGGGCCTACCAGGGCTCTACCGTAACGGGGATGGTCCAATTGGGGGCCGTGATTTGGCTGATTGAGCGTGGCTGTCCGCCCCGCTCCGGGAGGGGGGCGGACAGGAATTGGCATTTTTTGTATGGCCTTAAACTGCGCCTTTGAATTTTTGTTTTTTCATTTCGTGGGCGGACACCCTTGGTCGGAGTTGCTGGCCAATTACAACCTCGCCGGCGGGCGCGT
The DNA here is from genome assembly GCA_963743305.1 of uncultured delta proteobacterium. Classification (GTDB taxonomy): domain Bacteria; phylum Desulfobacterota; class RBG-13-43-22; order RBG-13-43-22; family RBG-13-43-22; genus CAVQSS01. The sequence goes on along the minus strand of CAVUPH010000006.1, from coordinate 38,192 downwards.
CTGGGTGCTCCTGCTGGTCTGGGTGGGAGTTGCTCCGTATGTTTTCTATCGCTACAAAACCGGCAGGCGAGACGCCTGCCCTACTTGATCTTCTGCAACGTGGCCTTGGCCGCTTCCGCCCCGGAAAATTTGGGGTCCAGTTCCAGGGCTTTATTCAACGCTTGTTTAGCCAGGTCTTTTTGGTTGTTCTTGAAATAGGCTAATCCCAAATGGTAATAAATGACCGGGTTGTCCTTGACCTTCTCCAACGCTTCCTTGAAATAAACGATTGCCCGGGTGTAAATAGTCTTCTGGTAATAGACCCAGCCCAGGGTGTCGGAAATGGACGGATCTTCCGGGAATTGTTCTTTGGCGCTTTGGGCCAGGTTTAAGGCCTCGTCAACATGCTCTCCCTTATCGGCGTACAGGTAGGCCAGGTTGTTGGCGGCCGGGGCAAACTTGGGATTGACCTTCAGGGCCTTCTGATAGGCCTCTTTGGCCTGGTCGATATGATTCTGCCCCTGGTAAAGGATACCCAGGCCCATTAGAGCGGGCAGGGCACTGGGGGTTCTGTTGCAGGGCCAGGTTAAATTCCTTGATGGCTTTGTCGACCAGGGTATGACGGGCGTAGAAACCGGCCAGGGAAAGGTGAAACCCGGTGACGTTAGGGTCCATCTCCACGGCTTTCTTGTAGTTGGCTTCGGCCTTCTCCAGTTCTTTATTGAGTTCCTGGAGTCTTCCCAACAGATTGTAAAAGAACGGGTTTTTGGGGTTCAGTTGGATTTGGGCCTCGACCCGCTGCAGGGCCTTCTTCATATCCTTCTGGTTGACATACAGGCCGACGAGCAGGTTGAGCGCTTCCAGATAATTGGGCTGCAAGGAGAGGGCCTTCTCCAACTGGACCACCGCTTCTTTTTCTTTTTTTTGGGCCAACAACACCCGTCCTTTTTGATAATAGCCTACCGGGTTCTGGGGAGCGGCCTGAATGGCTTCATCAAAGGCCTTGGCCGCTCCGGCGCCATCTTTTTTCATCAAGAAGGCATTCCCTAACAACAGTTGAGCCTGGAAGGATTTGGGGTTATTCTTCAAAACGGCTTGCGCCTGTTCGATGGCCAGATCGGGAGCGCCTCCCCGAAGGTGCAGGTCGGCCAGCAGCAGGCGCGCCTCGTCCCCGCGGGGATTGAGTTTGATGGACTCCCCCAGTTCATTTTTAGCCTGCTGGACATCTTTATCGCCCAAATAAGCCAGCCCCAGAAAGTAATGGCCCATGGCGGATTTGGGGTTTTCCTTCAGGTAAGGCTGAAAAAGACCGATGGCTTCTTTGAATTCTTTTTTGGCCAAATGCAGTCGCCCCTTGAGGAAGGTTCCCTCCTGGCTTTTAGGATTGGTTCTAAGAATTTTCTCCACCTGTTCCGAGGCCTGATCAAACTTTTTTTCTTTCAGGGCGATTTCGGCCAGTCGGGCCAGAGAGGGGATGCTCTTCGGATCCTCTTTCAGCGCTTTTTGAAGGGTTTCAACGGCCTTATCTTTCTTGCCCCAGGCTAAGTAGAAATCGGCCAAATGCAGTTGGGTGGGGATTTTTTTGGGATCCAGGGCCACGGCTTTCAGGAACTGTTTTTCGGCCTCCTCCGGCCTGTTCAGGGAAGCGTAATATTGTCCCAGGTTCATAACCGGTCCGATATCCTGGGGGGCGGTTTTAACGGCCTCCAGCAATTCGGCCTCGGCCAGTTCTTTTTTTCCGGTCTGCTGATAAAAACCGGCCAGGGCATAACGGGCCTGAAGCGATCGGGGGTCGACCTTCAAGGCCTCTTTAAGGGTCTGTTCGGCCCGGACCAGGTCCTTGGTTAAGAGGTAGAGCTTGGCCAGTTGCAGGTAGGCCTCTATTTTTTTCGGGTCTTTTTCAAGGGCTTTGCGGGCCTCGGCGATGGCTTTGTCCGGATTCTTTTCCACGGCGTACAGGGTGCTGCTGAGAAGATGGGCAGCGGGGTTTTCGGGTTCCTTGTAGACGATCTTCTCCACCTGCTCCCGGGCCTTGGGTAGATCCTTCGCCAACAGGTATAGATAACCTAGTTGCAGCCTCGCGTCGGTCAGGTTGGGGTCCAGGTCCACGCTTTTTGAAAATTCGGAAAAGGCCGCCTGAGGGTTGCGGACCCGGATATAAGCCAGACCCAATTTATAGTGGGCCCGGGCATCCTGGGGGTTGAGCTGGACCACATTTTTGTATTCGATGATGGCTTCATTGATTTTGTTTTCCGAAAGAAATTTTTCGGCTTTTTTCCAGTGGCGGGCCAGTTTGGCCTCCCGGCTGCAGCCGACGAAAGCGGCCATCAAAAAGGCGACTACGACCAGGGTGATAATCAGGGGTCCTTTGGGGGACGTTCGACGCATGGGGTTTCCTCCTCAAAAACGCAGGTAAAGGGTGATGATCCGGTTATCTTCGAATGTATCGGAATATAATAGCATATATTTAATATTAGACCAAAAAAGTATTGTCGCCCTTTATCCGGTCAAAGAGCGCCCTCCGCGAAAGCGTTGCACTTTTTGATTGCCAAGGATGCCGGATAGTCCGCATAGTGTAAGAATAGAACGTCAGGGTTCGAGGGCACAAGTGAAAAGAATAAAAGGCTCCTATATTATTTTTTCCCTCCTTTTCCTCCTGGTCCTTCTGGGGGGCTGCCAGGGCGTATATTTCCGTGGAGAGACGGATGAAAAAATAGTGGCCCTGACCTTTGATGACGGTCCGCACCCGATTTACACCCCGCAGGTCTTGGAAATACTGGACCGCTTCGGGATCAAAGCCACTTTCTTCCTGATTGGTCGGGAAGTCCGGTCCTGTCCGGAAATCGTCCGGCAGATTAATACCCGAGGCCATGAAATCGAAAACCATTCCGACCATCACCTCTTTTATTTGCCCTGGCTCCCCCCCGATCGGATTCGTCGAGAAATTGTCGAGGCCCAAGACGCCATTTATCGGATCACCGGGCGCTATCCGGCATTTTTTCGATCCCCGCTGGGGTGGGTATCCAATGACCTGGTTGCGGTCTGTCGGGAATTGAAACTGCCGATTATCAACGGATCGGTGAAGGCCAGCGACGTTTCCCTGCCGGGAACAGAATACATCATCCAAACGGTCCTGGATAAAACCCGCAACGGGGCTATCGTCATCCTCCACGATGCCGGAGGGGTCGGCTTTTACCATGATCGAACCCAGACCCTGGACGCCCTGCCTATTATCATTCAAAACTTGAAAGATAGAGGATATCAATTTGTTTTAATTAAAGAATTAATTAATAGTCCTTCTTAAATTCTCCCTCCTCTAAAATAATAATTTGACAGTTAGACGTTAATGATTATAATGAAAATGAATTTCATTTTCATTATGGATAAAAAAATTTTCAAAGACTATGTTAAATCCCAGGGTCTTCGGCAGAGCGCCCAACGGAATCTGATCGCGGATACCTTTCTTTCCAACCAGGGGCATAGTTCCAGCGAAGAGCTGCTGGCTGAGGTGCGGAAAAAGGACTCCAAGATAGGATTGACCACCGTCTATAGAACCTTGAAGTTGCTGACCAGGTGCGGTCTGGCCGCTGAAAGAAAATTTAATAGACAAACCAGTTACTTCGAATCAATTCCTCATGGAAAACATCATGATCATCTGATCTGTCTGGACTGCGGCCGGATTCTGGAATTTGAAAATCCGACAATCGAATCCCTGCAGGGACTGGTGGCTCAAGAGCATCATTTCATCATTTCCCACCATATCCTGGAACTCTACGGGCATTGCCGGGACTGCGCTCAGCAGAGACACTCGGATTCAGGCTAGCCTACCGTTATGACTGGACCACAATCAATACCTGAATCTCTTCTCGATACCCCGGACAAGGTTATCTTGGTGGGAAATCCCAATGTGGGGAAGAGCGTTATTTTCAATTACCTGACCGGGGCCTACCGGGTGGTTTCCAACTACCCGGGGACCACGGTGGAGGTCTCCTCCGGATCGTGCGGGCATAAGGATCACCAATTTACCATTCTGGATACCCCGGGGATCAACAATCTCACTCCCAATTCAGAAGATGAAAAGGTTACCCGGGATATCCTGCTGGCGGAGAAAAACTATACCGTGCTATCCGTGCTGGATGCCAAAAATCTAAACCGGGGTCTGACCATCACCCTGCAGCTTATCGAAATGGGACTGCCTCTGGTATTGGTGCTCAACATGGTGGACGAGGCCAAAAGCCGGGGTATAGAGATCCAGCATCCAATCCTGGAGGAAATCCTGGGAGTGAAGGTGCTTCCCACGGTGGCCACCCGGAAGAAGGGTCTCGACCAGATTCTCCCCAACCTGCTCGGGACCAAGAAATCAACCTATCGTTTCACTTACTCGGCCTTGATCGAAGAAGCGGTTGAACAGTTAGTACCCCTGCTTCCGCCGGCCCCGATCAGCGGCCGTTCCTTGGCCTTGATGCTTCTTTCCGGAGACGAAACCCTGAGGCCCTGGCTGGAAAAAAATTTAAAGGCGGCGGCCATCCAGGAGGTCGAAAAGATCTGCGTCCGCTACCAGCGCCTGTACTCGGAGCCCATCGGGTATCGGATCAACGTAGAGCGATTGGAACAGGTGGAGGCCTTATTGTCGCGGATTTTGTCCAAGCGTCAAGGAGCCGCTCAGGCCTGGGGGCAACGGTTAGGCGATCTCTCCACCCACCCGCTGTATGGTTGGATCGGTTTGGGCCTGGTCCTTTACCTTTCCTATTGGATCATCGGGGTTCTGGGGGCGGACCTGGCCGTGGGTTTCATGGAAGATGTTGTTTTCGGGACCTACATTAACCCTTGGGTTTCCCATTGGTTTAAGGTCTTCATCCCCTGGGTTTTCGTCCAGGAACTATTTGTGGGACCCTACGGGATCCTGACCATGGCCTTGACCTATGCCCTGGCTCTGATCCTGCCGATCGTCACTTTTTTCTTCCTGATTTTCGGTTTTCTGGAGGATTCCGGCTACCTGCCAAGGCTGGCGGTCATGAGCAACCGGGTCTTCCGCCTTATGGGGCTGAACGGGAAAGCCATTTTGCCCATGATTCTGGGGTTGGGCTGCGACACCATGGCTACCATGACCACGCGGATATTGGAAACCCCCAAAGATAAGATCATCGTCACCCTGCTCCTGGCCCTGGGAGTTCCCTGTTCGGCCCAACTGGCCGTGGTCCTGGGCATGCTCTCCGGGTTTTCCGTCTGGGTCATTATTCTTCTGGGTAGCGATTATCGTCGGCGTGATTATTCTAGTGGGATTTCTGGCGGCTCGGGTAATACCGGGCGACAGCACGCAATTTATCCTGGAACTGCCCCCGCTGCGCTGGCCTCAATTCAGCAATATTCTGATCAAGACCCTATCCCGCCTGGAGTGGTATCTCCGGGAGGCGGTCCCGCTCTTTATTTTAGGGACCCTGCTTCTTTTCGCCTTGAACAAAACAGGGTCCCTGGCGGCGTTGGAGCGCTGGGCTAGCCCGGTAGTGGTCCATTGGCTGGGTTTGCCGGCCCAATCCACCGGCCCCTTTCTTCTCGGCTTTCTGAGAAGAGACTACGGGGCGGCCGGTTATTCACCCTGGCCCGGCAGGGTCTCTTGGATCAGAATCAGATCCTGGTGGCTTTGGTGACCATCACCCTCTTTGTCCCCTGTGTGGCCAATTTTTTTATGATGATCAAGGAACGCGGCTGGAAAGTGGCCTTGATCATAGCCTCGGTGGTCGTCCTGATCGCGGTGCTGGTAGGGGGGCTATCTGCACTGGGCCCTGTTCTTTTCGGGCTGGAAGATCGGTTAGGCGAGGGTCATTGAATAGGATTAATCCACTATTTTCGTGGAAGTTGTCCCCTGGGGGCATGGGGGTTTAAGATGGAAGATCCGGTCCTGTATCACTGTCCTTTGTGCGGCCACAAATTTGTTTTTAACCCCGGCAGGTTGCCAGAGCGCCTGTCCCCTGGGGAAGCACTGCAACCTGGTTTGCTGCCCGAACTGCCGCTACAGTTTTCCCAAGGATTCCAAAACCGTAACCCTGATCAAGAAAATATTCAAGAAAAGGAAGGGCCATGTCACCCCATCGTGATCACTCCGAAAAAAACGGCCAGGGCCATCATTGGCATGGCGGGCGTATTCTCAAGACTCAGGAAGAAGGGATTGATGAACTCCTGGAACTGATCTGGACCCTGCGGGAGAAGGGCCTTACGGGTCTCGCTGATCTGCTGGCGCAGGCCCGGGACCCGGAAGCACTGGCCATCGTGCGGCAAATGACCACTGATGGCCTGGTGGAAGGGGAAGGGGAGGTCCTCCGGTTGAGTGAAAAAGGAGAGCTCCTGGCGGAAGGAATCATCCGCCGCCATCGACTGACCGAGCGGCTGCTCATGGAATTGTTCGAGCTCTCCGAGGAGGAGGCCGAATCCGAGGCCTGTAAACTGGAGCACCTGCTCAGTCCGGCGGTCACGGACAGCGTCTGTTCCTTTCTGGGGCACCCGCCGGTCTGCCCTCATGGAAAACCGATTCCCAAGGGGCCCTGCTGTCATAAGCTGACCCGGCAGGTCCAGCCTCTGATCCAGCCCCTGAGCGACCTTGAACTGGGCCGGGAAGGGAAGGTGGTCTTTATTTCCACCCGGGTCAAAGGGCGGCTGGAACCGCTCAGTGCCCTGGGAATTATACCGGGCACCACCGTTCAGCTTAAACAGCGACGACCCTCCTACGTGATTCAAATCGGTGAGACTTCGGTAGCCTTGGACGAACAAATCGTCCGGGAGATTTACGTTAGGACGGTAGTCTGAGCTTGTGTTTTTTGTGGTATTCTATTATCGTATTAAACTCCCATGCCCCGCAGGGCACCCGCGAAGCATGAAAATAGGCTTTAAACGGATCGAGTCAGCTCGTCATTCCGGACAAGCGAAGCGTGATCCGGAATCCAGCCTCGGATAAGCTTCGGATGTCCTGGATACCGGATCGAGTCCGGTATGACTACCCAGGGAAAAGGCCTCATAAGCGGTGGTCGATTCTTATTTAGATAGTAATGGGACGTCAGTGGTTTTTCCAGCGTGCCGCTAAACTAAGGAAGCGCTCCCCTTCCTCGATCTTCCCTCGTTTCAGACACCCTTGCCCGTAGATCCGGCATTTACGGTCCAGCTCCTGCCAGGCCAAATCATATTGCCGGGGTGACAGCAGCCCGGAGTCGAGTAATTTCTCCAGCGACTGGATACGGTAGCGGTCCAGGGTGGCCAGGCAACGGGAGAGCTGGTCCGGGTGCCCCCCGCGTTTAATCACCAACGGCTCCTCGATCAGGAATACCGGTTTCCGGCAGGAGATCCGCAGCCAGAGGTCGTAATCTTCACAGGCCGGAAGGGACTGATCGAAAAAACCCACTTCCTTGAGCAGGCTCATTTTCAGCATCACGGCCGAGGGACTGACCAGGCAGAGCGATAAAGAAGGCGCAAAGATGTCCCCCGAAGGTTTCCGATGTTTTTTCTTAGGGTTCACCCGGCGGCCGTGCCGAATCCAGATTTCTTCGGTCTGGCAGATTTCCGCCCGGGGGTTCCGGTTAAGGAAATCGACCTGGGTCTCCAATTTTTGTGGAAGCCAGAGGTCATCTGAATCGAGAAAGGCCAGCCACTTCCCGGCGGCCATTTCCAGGCCCCGGTTCCGGGCGGCGCTGACTCCCTGCCGGGTCTGGTATACAACCCTCAGGCGATCCCCATAAAGGCCGAGCCCTTCCCGGGTAGTATCGGTGGACCCGTCATCCACCACAATTAATTCAAAATCCCGAAAAGTCTGGGCCAGCACCGAATCGACGGCCTCCCGGACCCAGGTCGCCCGGTTGAAGGTGGGGATGATCACGCTGACCAGGGGAAGCATAAGGAGTATCGTCAGGCTGGGTTTGGGGGGTAAGCCAGATTCAAAATTCGAAATTCAAAACCATCTGCCCCGGAAGCGCAACAATCCCCCCGAAGGAGAGGAGGTAAGGTTTACCCCATCCCGGATGGGGAGAAGAAATCGTTTCGGTCATTTGGGCTTTGGACATTGCCGTTTGTTTCGAGTTTCGAAATTCGAATTGTCACCCTTCAGGGTGCCACCAAGGCCAGTAGCCCGGAGAGAATAAAAGTGAATTCCACCAGGGCCTCAAAATAAATCCCTCCGGGTAAGGCGTATTTTTTCTCAAAAAGAATCAGGAATAAAAAGAGGTAGGCCGCGGGCAGGAGGAGCCAAAGCCCGAAACCGGGGATCCGTCCCATCAAGGTGAGCAGAACCATTAGGGATAAGGTGACGGCGCCCAACCCTTCCAGCAATTTTAAGGTTTTTTTCTCTCCGATCAGGATCGGCAGGGTTTCCTTGCCCACAATTAAATCCCCCTGGATATCGAGGATATCAAAGAGGCCGGAGCGAACATAAACCAAGCTGCAAATGATAAACAAAATAAAGAAGATATTCGGATCGGTCCAGGTTTTTTCGGCCAGGACCGGGATCAGGGTGGTGACCCCGCCCCAGCCTAAAGCCACGGAAAGGGATTTGGAGGCGGGGATGTCCTTGATTTTTTTCAATCCGGAAAAATGCCCCCGGGTAGGGACGATGCGAAAACTATACAGGATTCCCAAAATGGTCATGGCCGAAAGGAGGGTAAAAGGGAGCCAGCCCAGACGCCAGGTAAAAAACAGCGAGAGGACGGCCGCGCCGACACCGGTGGTCATGAAAAGTCCTCGATGCCGCTGGTAGAGGAGGGAGCGATCCGGATCGTTGTATTCGGCCGCTTCGGTATCCAGGAGGTGATTTAAGATGTGCAGGGCATAGATATGGAGAAAGGTGATGATAAAATAGAGGCCGCTCAAGGGCATCTGCCGGAGCCGGGAAGAGGCCAGGCTTAAGCCGGCGGCTCCCAGGGCCACCAGCAGGTTGCCCTTTAAAAGGATCCGGACCAGGTTGAAAAGGATGGCCCGTAAGGGGGAAACGCTTTGGCTGCGGATGGATTCCACTTCCTGGACTACTTTTCGGATCATCCAATTGGGTGTCGAAGCCCCGGCCGTGACCCCGATGGTTTTCATCCGGCTTAATCTTTCGCGGTCCACTTGCTGTTCCGATTCCACTTGGTCGCAGGGGGTGCCGACCGAGCGGGCGATTCCTACCAGACGCCGGGTATTCCCGCTGTTAAACCCTCCAACGACCACCAGGCCGTCCACCTCCCGGGCCAACTGCCGGACCTCCTGCTGGCGCTCATGGGTGGCGTTACAGATAGTATTGAAGACCTTCAAATCGGGATAGCGGCGGGCTAAGACCTCAACCACCTGCTGAAAGAGGGTTTCGTCCTGGGTGGTCTGGGCTACGACGATCACCCGGTCCAAAGGAGGCAGTTGCTCCAGTTGCCGGAGATCAGAAATGACGATCCCTTTATCTTCAGAGTAACCCAGAAGCCCGATGACTTCGGGATGATCCTGATCCCCGACGATTATCGGGGTGTAGCCCTCATCGGCGTAGCGTTTGATAATGGCCTGAACTTTGATGACCCGAGGGCAGGTGGCGTCGATGACCTGGAAGCCGGCCTGTTCGAGTTTCTCAAATTCCCGGGGCGGAACGCCGTGGGCCCGGATGACCACCGTCCCCGGTTTATGTACGGAAGGGTCGCCCAGAACGGTAATCCCTTTTTTCTCCAGCATGCGCAGGACTTGGGGATTGTGGATCAGGGGGCCGTGGGTGTAAATAGGGTCCTGATGGCGGCGGGCGGCCTCCAGGACGATTTCCATGGCCCGTCGCACCCCCATGCAGAACCCGGCGGTTTTAGCTAAGCGAACTTTCAAAGGGGACGCTCCCTTCTAAACCGACGAAGTACAGGTTAAAAAGTTCCTGCAATATTTCCTGTGTCCGGGCCAAACCCACCTGTTGCCGAAATTGGCCGCTTCCCGGAAGCCCCCGGGTGAGCACGAACAAGGCGCGTCTCAAGGCCTTGATCTGCGCGTTTCCCTGATAATGGTCCAGGATCCAGCGGCGGTATTCGTCGACCAGATCTCTACGGGCTTTGAGGTCGGGGTCGACCACCGGAAGACCCGCCTCCAGAGCCTCGATCTGCCTGAAGATCCAGGGGGTCCGGAGGGCCTGGCGACCGATCATGACCCCGTCGCAGCCGGTCTCCTTAATGAAGGTCAGGGCCTGAGCGGCGTTTAGGATATCCCCGTTGCCGATCACCGGAATGGTGAGCCTTTTTTTAAATTCGCCCACCAGCGCCCAGTCGGCTTGTCCGGTGAAACCCTGCACCGCCCAGCGGGGGTGCAGGGCCACGGCGGCAAAACCGCAATCCTCGGCCATTTGGGCCACCAGCATTCCGGTCGGTGCTTCCGGGCGCCAACCCGGTCGGAGCTTGACGGTTAGGGGGAGGGTAGTGGCTTGCCGGACGGCCTTGAAAATAGCTTGCGCCCGGGAAGGGTCCTTCAGCAGGGCCGAGCCCGCCCCGGTCTTAATCACTTTTTTTACCGGACAGCCCAGGTTGAGGTCGATGATATCCGCCCCCCAGTCCTCCAGGAAGGCGGCCGCCCGGGCCAAGGACTCGGGACGTCCGCCAAAGAGCTGGACGGTCAAAGGACGATCCGCCGGGTCTCTTTCGAGCAGTTCCAGGGTCAGGGACTTTTGTCGAAAAAGTCCTTCGGCGCTGATCATCTCTGTATAAGCCAGCCCGCAGCCCAAGCGCCGGGCCAACAGCCGAAAAGGCAGGTCCGTATAGCCGGCCAGGGGGGCCAGGATATAGGGATGATCGATGGGGTGTTTGCCTATGAACATGGGAACATTGACCCGGGGGAAAACCGGTCATCCTTAAATAAAAAATTTTTGGTTAGATTCTGGGAGGCGGTACTTGGTCAAGAACGACCGACTTCTTTTTTGTTTTCCATGGAAAACCGAGGCATTCCCTCCAGACGTACCGCCTGCCCACCGATAAGCAGGTAACGGATCTGGTGTTGGTTAAACAGGCGGATCAGTTCGTCCACGTAAGGCCACCCATCCGGGCAATTTCCAAAAGGTACTGCCGTTTCCATTCATTCATCTCCTGGTAGGAGTTGAATTTTTTTGCACTGAACGGCGGCCAGGCTGTCGGTTTTGGCATTTTGATAACCCTTGGATGCAGAGCCCAATACCTTATTTTTGCATCATAATCATCGGTAGTTTTCAAAAATCAGTCCCAACCCTCTCCAGGAAATTGAAAACGTAGGGTGGATTAACCGAAGCGGATCCACTATCCTTTATCTTAATACATTTTCCTGAGAAAAATAACAGCAAAAACAGACAGGAAGATCCTGATCTTGACAGCCAGTTTGCTTGACTTGACCGGTCCGGAAGTTTATAATCCCTTTCTACGGAAGTGGAAAGCTCACTGGTGGGGCTCCCGGACTTCAAATCCGGTGTGCCGTCTGAGAGGGCGGCAGGTGGGTTCGATTCCCATGCACTTCCGCCAGTTTTTTATCGGCAGGATTTAAAGGCGGAGGACTGGATATGGCCTTTGAAACGAGTGCATTTTTTTTACCTGCGGAAGTCTCTTTCTGCCGCGGTCAATCCGACGAATTCTGACGTCCCATCGAATCCCCCGGACGAGCCGTCCCGACCTGGATCATCGCCAAAACCTTTCAGACCGTTGAAGGTACCCTGTGGCCAAAAGATTACTTTGTTGAAAATTTGGACTACTAATCCTTGTTTATCCATTAGGATGCCTCTACTAAAAAAAATTCTGGTTTTTAGCGCTGCTCTGATGGCGACGGTCATCATTGGGTTTCTGATTTGGATGAATTTCGCGCCAAAAAAAATGGTTGCAGAGACTATCATTCAATTCCAGCGCACCCGGGCAGGCCTCAAGGCCAAAGCGATAGAGATTCCGGGATTCCGTGTCGCCTACCTTGAAGGCGGCTTCGGCGATCCCTTACTACTGATTCACGGCAGCGGTGAAGATAAGGACAACTGGATAGAGGTGTCGAAATATTTAACAAGACACTACCGGGTGATCGCCCCAGACCTGCCCGGCTTTGGTGAGAGCGATAAACCGGCAGGACGTTCTTACGCCGCGCTGGTCCAAGTGGAGAACGTAAAGGCCTTTGCTCGTGCCTTGGGCCTTAAATCTTTGCATCTCGGAGGCCATTCGCTTGGCGGTAAAATTTCAGCCATTTACGCCGCCAAAAACCCTTCCGAAGTAAAGAGCCTCTGGCTGCTGGCTCCGGCCGGGGTGTACTCCTCACAACCGAGCGAGATGCAACAACTTATAAACCAGGGAACCAGGATCCCGATTTCCGGCCGGACCCTGAAGGTGTTCGATCAACTGCTTACTTTTGTTATGGAGAAACCTCCTTCCCTGCCCCGGCCGGTCAAAGAACTCCTGATCGAACGCGCTATACTCGATTATGAATTGCATAATGAGATCTATCAAGAGATTCATGACGAAGCCTTCGTTCTGGAGGACATCGCCGAGGAAATAACCATGCCAACCCATATCGTCTGGGGGATTCAAGACCGAATACTCCATCACTCCGGCGCCGATATCCTGGATAACTTATTGCCGAAATCTTCCGTATCGATCCTGAAGGGAGTCGGACACGTTCCCATGATGGAGGAGCCCAAACGAGTGGCCGAAGATTATATCGCCTTTAGACAATCGGATTTAAACTGATGGCATCGCCCCCTTTTTCAAATGCCAGGAAGGAAACAAAAAGGCATCAGGATGAACGGACTTCAGCCGGGAGCAGCATTGACCGGCCAGGTTAAACGGACTTGATGATGACTGAGCGTGATGAGACGATGCCCGTTAAGGAGGGTTTCATTACGGTTAATACCCGGTTTGTCGAAACCATGTTTTTCTCCCCTAATCCTGTTTCGCTCTTTTCCTTCCTATTGCTTACCCTGATTCTCGCCCCTCCCGCTTTTGCGAAAGGCGGATCACCCGATCTCCTGGCGGCGAAGGGGAACTCCCCGGGTCCAGTAGAGCATTCCGACCCGGAAGGCCGACTTATTTCATTGATAAATCAGACCAGAACCAAAATGGGATTGCGGCCCTTAAAGCCTTCCCGACTTCTGGGGGAAGTGGCTCGGGCCCACAGCCGCGACATGAGCGCGAGAAATTTCTTCTCCCACGACAGCCCGGACGGACGGGGTCCAAAGGAGCGATTGGCAAGGGCGGGATTTGCCTGGAGGGCCTATGGGGAGAATATCGGCTGCGGTCAGGATACCGCGGAGGAGATGCTGCTCACCTGGATGGACAGTTCCGTTCACCGGGAAAATCTACTGGATCCGGCCTATACGGAAGTCGGCGTCGGCCTGGTTCGGGGCGGCGAATGCCGGACCTACTGGACGGCCTTGTTCGCCCGCCCCCGGGGTCGGTAAGGAAACCCCAACCCAAAAAAAACGGGAAAAATCTTTTCCGGATGACCGGTTTATTTTTTCATTGCGCGTCGGATCCGCTCTTTCAACCGGTCCTGGATACGCAGGAAGGCGTCCACCACATCCGGATGGAACTGGGCGCCTCGTTCCCGGGCGATGATTTCCACCGCTTCGGCATGAGGGCGTTCGGGCTGGTAGCAGCGGTCCGAGGTCAGGGCGTCGTAGGTGTCGGCTACCGCCACGATGAGGGCCGATAAGGGAATTTCCTCCCCCTTTAAGCCATGGGGGTAGCCGCCGCCGTCGTAGCGTTCATGATGGAAGAGGGCGATTTCCCGGCCCATGGCGATGAAGCTGGCCTGCCCCAGCTTTTCATCCATATCGCGCAGCGCCTCTCCCCCGATGGAGGTGTGGCGTTTGATGGCCTCGTATTCCTCGGCCGTGAGCGGGCCCGGTTTGAGGAGGATGGCGTCCGGAATCGCCACTTTGCCCAGGTCGTGCAGGCTGCAGGAGTCGGTCAGGTTGTCCACAAAGCCGGCGTCAATCCGGCCCTGGTATTTCTGGTCCCGTCCCAGTTCCAGGGCGATTTCCCGGCAGAGGGTGCGGATCCGGTCCAGATGCTCGCCGGTGTATTTATCCCTGGAGTCGGCCAGTTTGGCCAGTCCGAATATCGTCGCCTGCTGGGTCTTCAACTGAACCTCCTGCTGTTCCTCCAACTGTTTGACCTTTCGGACCAGGGCCTGCTGTTTCTTATCCACCAGGACTTCCAGGGAACTGGAGTGCTCCCGCAACATGGCCTGCACCCCTTCCAGGTCCACCCGCAGCAGATACTCTTTCCAGCGGAGGCGCATATTGGTATGGGCGCCCACGTAGGCGATGACCAGGGTCGCGACGACGAAAAGGTTGTTGGCCAGGAAAACAAAGTCGTAATGGGGCCAGTTGATAGTCAGCGTCAAGGTCAAATAGATCACGTAGAGCACCAGGGTGTGCAGAAAGGTGCGACTGGCCCGGACCGGGAGGAGGAGGCAAAAACCTATGAACACCAGGTTCAACCCGGCATAATAGGGGGTGGATAAGCTGTCCAGGTCCAGGATCATCATGATGATGATCCCTCCGACCAGGTAGAAGGCCGTCAATCCCAGGTAAAAACTCTGGTCCCCCCATTCCCGGGAACGGTTAACGGCCCAAAGATCAGGCAGCCGCCGGAGGCAATCATCCGATAGACCAGGAAAGTCCTCCATTGGGCCGGGTAGAGGAAATAATCCAGCAGGGCGAAAAGAGGCACCAGAAAGACTCCCAGCAAGAGGATGACATCCACCCGATGACGAAGGAGGGGAGTCAGGTCTTGATAAAAACGCGAAACCTGTTCCGGATTCGTTTCGGCGGTCTTCCAATCTTCGAAAAAAGATTTGCTGAGTACGATGGGTTTCTCCTCAGGCTAAAGTGGCGCGGCCGTTTTACGGGCGATCAGGAAAAGATTGACCCCTTCCGGTTCGGAATAAACTTCCACCTCGGCGCCGAAAGGCGTGTCGGCCAGAAGGGTGCGGAGCTTCTCCGGATCGCGGTGAATCAGCTTCCATTGCAACAGATGATCCATGAAGGCCCGATTGGGGTTTCCGGGTCCGAAATTTCCGGCCACAAACACCCCGCCCGGCTTGAGGTATTCAGAGGCTCGGCGGGCCAGGGCCTGGAAGAGGTGATCCTCCAGGTAGTCGGTCAGGCCGGCCGAGTAGATAAAGTCCAGGGGGCCAAAGGGATGCTTTTCCCGGCCGATGATCCAGCGGAGCACATCGGCCTGCATAAAACGAATGACGGCCTGGTGGGAAAAGACATTGACCTTTTGATGGGTAAATTCCAGCGCCTCGGGGTCCGCATCCAGGCAGATGGCCTCGACGGGAGCCGGGTCCGTTCTTTCACCCAGGAAGTCAAATAGTTCCCGGCAGGACCCGCAGGCCAGATTGAGGATGCGCATGCTCTCCCGCCGGGAAGCCAGGCGGGCGGCCTCCTGTTCCAAAAGTTTTTTGAGCAGGCTCCGCCGGCCGCGCACCGCCCGGGCGGCCGAGGTGTTCAGGCACCATTGGTCCACCAGTCCCCCCAGTCGTCCGTCTCCTTGGGGCCGGTTGGCGTAAATCATTTCCATCATCTGAAAATCGCCGGCGTAGCCCTTCGGTTTATAGTAGGCCCGCTCCGCGAAGCGACTGCGCATAAAGTAGGGAAAAATCTCTTTAAAGACATATCCCCAAAAAGGGCCCTCCAGGTCGTGGCCCTCAATCGAACGGCGAAGATCCTCCAATTCCGTGTTGAAGTGGTCCAGGATGATCTGACAGCGTTCCTGGAAAGGCTCCGGGGGTGATCCCTCCGGGACCTTTTGGAGCCGAATGGACAGGTCAAATAAGTCGGCTTTAAAGGTTTCCACCAACTGGTTAACCTTCGGCCAAAAGGGGCTTTGAAAGGATCGAGCCGTCAAGGCCTCGGATTCCTGAAAAGACCGACGGCCGGTGGAAAGGGCCGCGGAGTAGGCCACCAGGGGTTCCCGCTCCTCGAGGACCCGTCGGAATTTAGCGCAGATTGATCGGGCCAGCAGGGTGACAAAGGCGCCGTAGAGGACCGGCTCCCGGTTTTTCATCCTTTCCATGGATTCCTGATCCCAGGTCCGGATGACCGAGTCTTCGGTGGCTCTCAAGGTGCGGACCCGAGATTGGTGGTCGAAGAAACCGATTTCCCCGAAAAGTTCGCCGGTTTTGATAAAGGCCACGATGATGGCCTTTTCCAAACCACCGTAAGTTACTTCCACGGTCCCAGACTCGACATAATAGAGGTTAAAGGCCTGGCTCCCCTCGGTCATAATCACCTCATATTGCGAATAGGGAAGAGGCCGGGACCATTCGATCAATGCCTGCCAGGTGAGCGGATCGCTCCCCAATCGCCGGGAGGGGGAATCCTCCCTTGTGGTTTCCGCGGTGTTGGTCATATAGCGCCCATTTCTATCGGTTTTCCCCCCCCAGATAGCCTGAAGGGCTGCGGGAAGGGAAAGTTTGGTTTTCACTTTTTATTATCTGACAGGAAGGGAGAGAAGATGAAAAATAATATGTATCCCTAACCATTATCGGAATAATCGAAAAAAAAATAAATGTAAATCCTTAATTTTTTTTGAGGATGACGAGGAAGCAAAAAAGATGTTTAATTTACAATGGTTACACAACTTTTAGGGCCCAGGCCGACAAAACCTCCATCGCTATCAGGCCGGTGGACCTAGAGGGAATGATTCCCTTCTTCCTTGACCCCCCCGGGGAAACGGCGTACAGTTCCAACCTTTGGAAAACCCTTACGCCGAGACGCGGCGTCTATCCCCGGTAGAGGGGTATCCACCCCAAAGGGCGAACTGTAATAAAAGTGACCCTTCGCCCTTTGGGGTGGGTACCCGCCAGACTTAGTATGGCCGTGGGGTCTCGGCGAAAGGGTTTTCCAAGGTACTCCGGACTTCGAATCCGGGCTTAAATTACTAATTTTATTTAAAGCAGGCCCATACTCCAAGTATTTTGATCGCATCTCTGCTGGCCCTGCCTTCTGAAAAATTTAAAAATAAGAGGGCCGGGTTAGAACCTGAAAAGCAATATGGAAAACCCTTTCGCCGAGACCCCACGGCCACGAAGATCCGATTTCAGACTAATCCACCATATAGTGTGGCCACCCACCCATAAGGGCGAACAACCATAAAAGTATGGCTAAGACTAAATCCGTAGAGATCAACGAGCAATTTCAACGGGCCCTGGACCTGATGGAGAAGACCCGGCGGCAGGTCTTCATCACCGGCAAGGCGGGAACGGGCAAATCCACCCTGCTTGATTATTTCCGGAGAACCACGAAAAAGAAAGTGGCCGTGCTGGCGCCCACCGGAGTGGCCGCCCTCAACGTTCAGGGCCAGACCATCCATTCGTTCTGCGGATTCAAACCGAATATTTCTCTGGAAAACGTCAAAAAAATTGCCCGCAAGGACAGTCCCCGGGCGGTTCTCCTTCGAAATCTGGACACGCTGGTAATCGACGAGATCTCCATGGTCCGGGCCGATCTCCTGGATTGCGTGGAAAAATTCTTGCGTCTCAACGGGCCCCGGTCCTCCCAGCCGTTCGGGGGACTTCAGATGATTCTAATCGGCGATCTGTATCAGCTTCCTCCGGTCCTCACCTCGGCGGAAAAAACCGTCTTCAGCCTTCACTATGAGACGCCCTACTTCTTTTCCGCCCATATTTTGAATGACCCGGAGTTCAACCTGGAACTGGTGGAACTGGAGAAAATTTACCGGCAGACCGATGCCGACTTCATCGGTTTGTTGAATGCCATCCGCAACCGCTCGGCCAATGAGGAGGACTTGACTCGTCTGAATCGTAACTGCAACCCGGCCTTTGTCCCCCCGGAAAACGAATTTTATATTTACCTGACCAGCACCAACGATCAGGCCCTGACGCGAAACCGGGAAAAGCTGGGCCGTCTGCCCGGCCAATTTTATACCTATGAGGCTACGGCCCAGGGGGATTTTGAACGCTCCGCCTATCCAACCGACGAGCACCTCGAAGTGAAGCGGGGGGCCCAGGTCATGCTTCTGAACAACGACTCCCTGGGCCGTTGGGTCAACGGCTCGATCGGCCGGATTGTTAAAATTCATCGCCAGGCCGACGGGGAAGATCGTATCGAAGTGGAATTGTCCAGCGGCCGGCGGGTGGAGGTAACCCCCTTCCGCTGGCAGATTTTTCGTTTTGACTATGATCCGGAGGCTAAAAAGATATTTTCAGAGCCGGTGGGATCCTTTACTCAATATCCCCTTAAACTGGCCTGGGCCATTACCATTCATAAGAGCCAGGGGAAGACCTTCGCCAAAGTGGTCATCGACATCGGTCGCGGCACCTTTGCCCACGGCCAGATTTATGTGGCCTTGAGCCGCTGTACCGGGCTTGAGGGGTTAGTTCTCAGCCAACCCATCCGAAAACAGCATATCCTGATGGATTATCGGGTAGTGAATTTCCTAACGCGTTTTCAATATCAAAAGGCCGAGGAAAAGCTGTCCCACCAGGAAAAGGTGCTCCTGGTCAGAGAGGCGATTGCGCAAAAAGGGGATCTCGATATTGTTTATCTGAAACCGGACGACACCAAATCCCGGCGCCGCATCCGTCCGGAAGCCTTCGGGCCGATGGAGTACCAGGGAAAGGCCTTTGAGGGCCTGCGGGCCTACTGTTATGAGCGGAAGGGCCAGCGGACCTTCCGCCTCGACCGGATGCTGGAAATTATCCGGACCGGGTAAAAGAAAAGCTTTTGTTCCCCAGTTTGATTTCATCCCCTTCCTTCAGTGGTGCGGAATCCACCTTTTGGCCGTTTACCAATACCCCGTTGGTGCTGCCCAGATCCCGGATAAAGAAATTTTTTCCCTCCCGGAAAATCTCGCAGTGATGTCCCGAAATGGTCTTTTCCTGGGGGAAAGCCAGGTGGTTGTCGCCCGCGCGACCGATTTTTACCACCGGGAGACGCAGGTCATAGAATTCTTTTTGCCCGGCCGGGGACATCGAAATAAGTTGGGGGGGGCCGACCATAAGAGTGGCCTCCAGATCCAGGGGGCGAGGCGGGGACCCCGGGGTCGGCCGGGGAGTTTCTTGCGGAAGGGGAGGGGGGGCAGGACGGGAAGCGGGCGGGCTGTACGCGGGTTGGGGGGTCTGGACGGCGGATGAAGGCGTCCGTGGCGGCGCAGGGATTTCCATCACGGGAAACCCGCAAGCCGGGCAGAATTTCGCCTCCGGATCCGGGATCGGGGTATGGCAACTGAGGCACAGGGGCGCCCTGGGGTGATAGACCGGTTTCGGAGGTTCAGGGGGCCTGGCGGGTTTGGCCGGTTGGGGCGCTTTGGCCGGTGCCGAGGGCCGTTGCGGGGGAGGCGGTGCGACCGGCGGTCCGGACCGGGTCCCCGCCTCGGCGCCCGAAGCGCTATTTCCCAGAAGGTCGTCGTAAAAGCGGGCCACGGCGGTCTGTAGATAAGGCATGATCCACAAAAAACCGATGCCCATGGTCAAAGCCCCCAGCAGGAACCAGCCGAAAAAACGCAGAAAGAGGCAGAAGAGCTTCCAGCGGTTGCCGTTCATCAAGGTTTTGCTTCTCTGCTAGGGCCTCCTTTCCTTTCAATCCCGGATTTTCCGCCATGAGGAAAAAGGTCAAGGCGTAGGACAGGGCGGCCATGATTCCGGGGATGATGAACAGCAGGGACCAGAGAAGAATGAATAAGGCCATCAAAAGGTAGGTGATCAGAGCATCCACGAACCGTTGCAGGCCGTCAAAGATCTGAGATAACGCGGCCTCCTGTTTTCTCGACAGGGCCAGGAAGAAGTAAGTAACTCCCAGCAGCAGGGGGCCGCCGATGATCAGGGTAGAGAAATGCCCAACCAGCGGGATGAACTGTCCCACGGACATCAGGGCCAGATAGATCAAATTTCCAACCACGGCCAAGCCCCATTTCCCTTTCAGGGCTTCCCGGGCCTGCTGCATCAGATCTCGATTAGCGGTCAGCATGGTTCCCTCCACCTACCGGTTTAGTAGCGCTTTCTATTTATAAAGCATAACATAGGTTTAAGGAAAGTGTAAATAGCTCAGAACACCAAGCGAGGTGTTCGCAAAAAGAAATGTCTTTTGGGATCCTTAGCGTAATTATTTCGACTCCTGACTTCTGAGTCCTGACTCCTGACCGCCGTAGTCCTTGCATCTTTTTCCAAACTGCTTTAAATAAGAAACACGATGAATGAAACCTTCTGGGAAGATGAGGTGGCCCGCTTAAGCCGGGCGGGTGATGCCCTGGAAAGGCTGATCCAGGCTATTCGCGGCGGGCAGCTCCCGGCGCGGTTGCGGGGCCTGCAAGGTTCGGCCGGGCCCTACGCCACCGCTCAAATCCGGTCCGGCAGTCAGCGGCCGGTAATGGTGATCTGCCCCGACGCCCGGACGGCTTCATCCTTCTACCAGGACCTCCTGTTTTTTACCCAACGTCAACTTCTGGAGGGGGCTCACCTGCTTTCCGATGCCCCGATCCTTTTCCCGGCCTACGAAAAGGCCGATTTTCGGGAATTTGTCCCCCAAACAGACCTGGCCGCCCAACGACTGGGCTGTCTCTACGCCCTGCTGACGCACCCGGGGCAGGCCCTGGGCGTGACCTCCCTGGAGGCCTTGCTGAGCCCGGTGATTCCCAGAGAGGTCCTTTCCGAAAATGTGGATTACCTGGCCAGAGGCGAAGAGGCGGATCGGGAAAAAGTCCTGGCGCAACTGGTCTTCTGGGGATACGCCTCGACGCCCCTGGTCGAGGAGCCGGGGGATTTCAGCGTCCGCGGGGGGATCCTGGACGTCTATCCGCCCCTTTATGCCAACCCGGTACGGATCGAATTTTTCGGCGACCTGGTGGAGTCCATCCGGGAGTTCAACCCGGCCACCCAACGGTCCCTCCGGGACCTCCCGGAGTTGTACCTGCTGCCGATCAGCGAAGTGATCGTGGCGCCCGAAAGGCTGGCCAAGGCCCAGGCGCGGCTGGCCGCGGCCCAGGCCGCGGAGGCCCTATCGGAAAAAGAGGCCAACTGGCTGAGGCACCGTTTGGAAGAAGGCCTGCCGGCAGGCGGGGTCGAGCGTTGGCTGGACTGGTTTTATGAGCCGGCCGGGACCGTTCACGATTATCTCCCGGCCAATACCCTCTGGATTTGGAACGGTTCCCTGTCCTTACAGCGAAGCTGGGAGACCGTCAGCGATGAGCCCTGGGAAACGTTCTTTCGGAAATTTGCCGGCCGGGATTATTTGCTCCTGGAAGACCTGGCTCTGGAAGGCGGAGCCGAGGAGGAGGGCCGAATCTGGCATTTGCCGGCCGTTGAAAACCAGGATGTCCGGCAAATCATCCGGGGCCAGTCCACTTCCCGGGAATCGTGGGCTGAAATGTCCCGCTTGATCACGGGCTGGTTGGAATTGGGCCAGGAAATCTGGCTGGTGGTTTCCCAGGATCATCAGGCCCGCCGTCTCCGGGATATCCTTTCTTTTTACCAGATGAAGGCCCAGGTGATCTCCGAACAAAAAGTAAATTTCGGCTGCCAGGGGACGGGTCTGTACCTGGTCACCGGGAGGTTGTCCGCCGGGTTCCGCCTTCAGGTCCCGCCTCTGGTGGTCATCACCGAAGAAGAGATCTTCGAGCTAAAAAAAGAGGTGCGAAGAAAAGGGCAGGCGGAAAACATCCAGGCCTATATCAGCTCCCTGGACGATCTCCAGGTGGGGGACCTGGTGGTGCATCGGGAACACGGTGTCGCCAGTTATCAGGGTCTACAGCGGTTCACGATCGACGGCCTGGAAGGAGAATTCCTTTTCCTGTCGTACGCCGAAGGAGATAAGCTCTACTTGCCGGTGGACCGGCTGCAGGGGATCCACAAATTTTTAGGATTGGAAGGACAGGTTCCCCGGCTGGATCGCTTGGGGGGGTTGTCCTGGAACAAGGCCAAGTCCCGGGTCAAAAAGGCGGTGGAAAAAATCGCCCAGGAACTGCTCGACTTGTATGCCCGCCGGTCTCTGACCAAGGGCTTTGCCTTTT
This sequence comes from uncultured delta proteobacterium, assembly GCA_963743305.1. Lineage (GTDB taxonomy): Bacteria > Desulfobacterota > RBG-13-43-22 > RBG-13-43-22 > RBG-13-43-22 > CAVQSS01. Next base: position 16,269 of record CAVUPH010000006.1, on the reverse strand, counting down.
CTCCGCGGGACCAGTTATTCAAGGAATTCGAAGCCGGCTTTCCCTACGAGGAAACCCCGGACCAGCTCCGAGCCATCGAAGACGTCCTCTCGGACATGGAGGCGGAAAAACCCATGGACCGCCTGGTCTGCGGGGACGTGGGGTACGGTAAGACCGAAGTGGCCCTCCGGGCGGCCTTCAAGACCGCCATGGACGGCAAACAGGTGGCCTTCCTGGTCCCGACCACGGTTTTGGCGGAGCAGCACTATCAAACCATGGTGCGGCGCTTTGAGGGTTATCCCTTGGAAGTGAGGATTTTAAGTCGATTCAAATCTTCCAAGGAGCAGAAGGAGACCCTGGCGGATCTGGCCGCCGGGAAGGTCGATGTGGTGGTGGGCACGCACCGCCTGCTGCAAAAAGACCTTCAGTTCCGGGACCTGGGTTTAATCATCGTGGACGAAGAGCAGCGATTCGGGGTGACCCACAAGGAGCGGCTCAAGACCCTGCGAACGCAGGTGGATTCCCTGACCTTGACCGCCACCCCCATACCCCGGACCCTGCACCTCTCCCTCTCCGGGATCCGGGACCTGAGTACCATCGAAACCCCGCCCGAAGAACGACAGTCCATCCGGACCTACATCGTCCGCTTCGAAGAAGACAAGATCGTCGAGGCCGTGCAGCGGGAATTGCAGCGGGGCGGGCAGGTTTTTTTCGTCCATAACCGGGTCCACAACATCCAGGCCATGGCCTTTTACCTGCGAAAAATCCTCCCTCAGGCCCGTATCGGGGTGGCCCATGGACAATTGCCGGCCCATGAGCTGGAGCGGGTGATGCTGCAATTCGTCCACCGGGAGCTCGACCTGCTGGTTTGCACCACCATTATTGAGTCCGGGTTGGACATCCCCAGCGCCAACACCATTATCATCAACCAGGCGGACCGACTGGGGCTGGCTCAGATGTATCAGCTCCGGGGGCGGGTGGGACGCTCCCGGGAGCGGGCCTATGCCTATCTGCTTATCTCCGGGGAAAGCACCCTCACCCGCGATGCCCAGAAGCGGCTGAAGGTCCTCATGGACTTCAGTGAACTGGGGGCCGGTTTTAAAATCGCCCTCCACGACCTGCAGATCCGCGGGGGCGGCAACCTCCTGGGCACCAGCCAGTCCGGGCATATTGCCGCCGTGGGGTATGAATTTTATATCGAGATGCTGGAGCAGGCCATTAACGGGTTAAAGGGGGAAAAGATCGAGGCGGACTGGGAGCCCGAAGTCCGGGTTCGGGCCGCGGCCCTGATTCCGGAGTCCTATATCCCCGCTACCGGTCAACGGCTTTCCGTCTACAAGCGTCTGGGGTCCACCCCGGATGAAGATCGACTGATGGAAATCGCCGGGGAATTAAAGGATCGTTTCGGTCCCATCCCCCCGGAGTTGGATAATCTACTGAAGATCATTTCTCTCAAAATCAAAATGAAACCCCTGGGCATCCAGCGGCTGGAATTATTGGACCGGGAGATGGCCCTGGTCTTTTCACCCCAGGGGGACTGGAACCTCGACCGCCTGATCGAATTGGTTCACCAGGAACCCCGAAGCTATCAGTTTAAAGGAGAGGGGAAGCTGCTTGTGGCCCTGGGGGAGGAACCCGATTTATTGGAGGCCGCCGGCCGGTTTCTGACGAGGCTTAAAATATTGGTCGATTAGTGGGTCGGAGCGGATCCGGCTGGTCTCGATCAGACCCGCTTATTTATGTCGTGACCGGCAAGCGCAGCCTGACCGTGGTCCCGTTTCCTTTTTTCCCCTTGATCTCGACGGTTCCGCCGACAATCAAAGCCCTTTCCGGCATCCCCACCAACCCCGGGGAGTTGGACTGGGCGATCTCCTCGGCGGAAATTCCCATCTTCCTCTAGGTAAAAATCCTGGTTCCGTCATTCTTCCGGATGACCTGATAAATCATCCCCGACAGGAGGTTGTTACTGATAGTCTGGATGGTTAATCCCCTGTCCGGTAGTGCATCCAGTGATGGCCGGTTCCGGGTTCCAAATTTTTCGAAGCCGGCAATCCTCCGGCGGAGCGCTTCCAACTCCTGAAGGAGCTGCTAATCGGCCTTTTTCTTATCGTTCATTGGCCTAACTGTCCATATCGGGAAAATGCTTTTTCAGGCATTCAGGGCAGATGCCGTGGCTGAAATCGGCTTGGGAATGCTTTTGGATATAAACCTCCACCTGTTCCCAAAAACCTTTGTCGTCTCTAATCTTTTTTAACTTCCTTACCTCGACCTTGTCCTGATCAGGACTTTACCGGGTCATCATACCCGAAAATAAAAAGATACGCAATTTTGCCCGGACACCTCTTCTGGCCTGACCAAGGTCTATCCGTTCAATGAAAACGGCCGCCGGCTATATTTCTTGAGCAGCCTCCGGTTGATTTCAAAACCAAATCCGGGTTGGGTAAAGGGCTGCAGCATCCCGTGGGCCTCGGGCAGTAGGGGGGCGATGATGCCTTCGCGGTACCGCGGTATCCAGGAAGGCTCTTCCAGGGGGTATGCCAGGGGCAGGACGTTGTATGGTAGAGTTCGATCAGCGAGATTTTCAAATAGATTCTCCTTGGCCCGCTGGTCTTTCAGCGCCTTTTATGGCGATGGGGGCTGGCTGAATACTCAATGGGTTATCGTACCTTCTGGTCTTCCGTCAGTTTTGCGCAGGTTGTCTGACCGCTACTCATGACCGCCGTTTCAGCTTTTTAATATCCCGAAAACCGACAAGCGTTTTCTTGTCTTCATCCCAGAGGCTCAGGAAGAGGGCATCCAAGCTTCTACGGAGGGTAAGCCCTTTTACGTGCAATTCCTTCGTTTCAGCGTAGCACTGGGGAAGGTTGTAGTTGGGGATGCGGGGACGCACGTGATGGGCGTGATGAAATCCGATGTTTCCGGTGGCCCATTGAAGGATAGGAGGGAGCTTGTAGTAAGAGGCGCCCCTTAAGGAAGCCGTCAGATGGTTCCACTCTTTCTGGCGGACGAAATAGGTGCCCGGAAAATTATGCTGGAGATAGAAGATCCAAACACCAAAAGTCCCGGCAATGAGGGCAATCGGCATTTGAATTAGGAGGTATTCTCTGATGCCTATGGTGTACCAGGCCGTAACGACCATAGCGGCGATGGCCAGGTCTGTGAAGTATACGCTTCGTCGCCTTTTTGGATCGTCATCGAGATGGGGAAACCGGTATAGTATGATAAATGTATAAAAATAACCGAGACCGAACATGATGAAGGGATTCCGATATAAGCGGTACTTGATCCGCTGCGACCGTGAAGCCCCGAGATACTCATCTACCGTCATTATCCTTATCTCTCCGGGGCCGCGGCGGTCAAGATTCGCGATGCTGGCATGATGAAGGGCGTGGTCATGCCTCCATTGCTCGAAGGGCGTAAAGGTTAGTATGCCGCAAACATAGGCCAAGAGGGTATTCGCTTTCTTGTTCCGGAAAAAGGAACCGTGGCCACAATCGTGGAAAAAGATAAAGATCCGGATATAGAAGGGAACGGCAATCAAAGCCAGCAGGAAAGCGGCCCAGTAGGAGACGCCCAGTCTGATGGTCACCCATATCAGCAAGAGCAGTAAAAAGTAGGGTACAAACGTGCCGACCATTTGTTCAATCGCCAGCCCCAGATTGGGATTGTCGTAGCGGGACAGATTTTTGACCCATTCCGGGCTTTCCTCCGTCCGGTTAAATTTTCTTGGAGCAGCCGATTTATCGGATCTTAAATCGATTCCCTTCTGTTTCATCTGTCCTCAGTCTTGCGAATTTCAGACATTATAAGTCAATTGTGGTCTCACGGCTATGAGTTGTCAAGTTCGGTTTGTCTTTTCTCCTTGACGCCTCTTGGGGCTTCCTCTATACTCGCGCCCCTATAAAGTAATTCTTATTAAAATTTCAAAAGGTTGCAAGAGCATCCGGGGGTCCGAATCATGCTAATTTCGTTTCGCACGGCAGTGGGCAGTCTGTTCGCAATGGCACTTATAACAATTCTTTGTGCGGGGGATGGATACGCTCAGTCTGAAGGCACTTTCCCGAAGGACCCCTTCAACGGATTGCAGGTTACCTATAAAATAAACGGCGCGAATGTGACTAAATTCGCAGACGTTCCCGGCTTCACCTGGACGCGCACCCTGACGATCACGGGATTCGCGGGTTCCGGGGATTTGGCCATCAGTGGGACGCTGATAGGCAATGCGGGATACTACGCGGATGTCGTCGTGGGGGTGTCCGCCGGCGGCAAAGCGGAATCCAAGACGTATAAGGTCGAGCCGAACAAGCCCCAGACGTTCGATGTTCGCGTGCCCATCCCCAAAAACGCAAAAACGGGCGGTGTCTCCATTGTCATGACGGGTCACTATAATGCCGGCACGCGGGGTGTGGTGGTCAGGGGATCCTGGGATACCCACGGACAGACAGCCCCACCGGCAGACCCCGACCAGAACCGGGGTCCCCAGTCTCCGGTAGCGAGGATGAAAGAGATTCTCAGACGCTACAAAGCCGCCATGCCGGTGGGGATAGCGGCAACAGGACCCATAAACAATTTATGGGCGGATAACACAGGGGATCCACGATATGATGAATGCAAATGTGGAGGGTATCAGAGTAAAATCCTCACCTTGCTGGGCAAACTTCAATCTAGCAGTAACCCGAAAGAAAAAGCACTGTTTGAAGGATTTGGCCAGGAAGGATTCGAATACGGCCCTATTGCGGGATGGATGGGCGGGCATCAGGCGGTCGTCCTCTACCCCAAAGGCACGGATTGGAGGGTAACCGGAACGGTGCTTGATCCCTGGCCGACGCAGAACCACGAAGGGACGCCGATAACCTACCCTGTGGCCGAGTGGGCGAAGAAATTCCCCCCGCTTGAAAAGAGCGGGGAGACACGTAATCCCTGGGCACGACTTGAATATTATACAGGGAAGTACTTCTCGGACGCCTATCCAAATCCCTATGATCCGCCGAAGATCCCGGAGGAGGTGACCATATGGATGCAAAAGCAGCCGGAGGGACTGAGAAATACGTTGAAGAGTATAACCGACCGCAATGAAAGGTATTTACGCACCCTGAATGAATACAAAAACCGCCAGAATACGGCCACACTTAAGGCGCATTGTCCACTCAATGTGTACCTTATGGACGGCCGCGGGCGCGTAAGCGGTTTCCCCGGTGGCGTCGCGCGCCTGGAAATTCCCGAGGTTCTCATCAACACCCTTAGGCTGGCGGACGGTACCTACTGGACAGAGCTGAACTATCCGAGAAACACGGATTTCAAGGTAATTTTCGAAGGGACGGGTAACGGTCCGGCTACTGTTTACACGGGCTTTAACATGAAAGCCGAGGCCAAGGAGCGTAGAATCCACAAGTACGATCTAAAGGTCGCCAGCGGACAGAAGTATTCGCTGGATCAGAAAGACGAGAATGCGAAACTAAGAGTTATAGCCCCTTCCTCTCCACTCCCTCCGCCTGAACCGGATCCGACACTTCAAAGCGGAACCGGCGCGGCGCCCCAAACGCCGGCCAGGACGCAGCAATCTCAACCCGTAGAGATCCTTAATACGATGAATATTGATGCTGTTTTTAACGGTCCAACAAGTTCCGCCACTTTCGTGACCGAGCGGCCCGTCCTGGTCACACATATCTTGACTTACCACTGGAACAATGCCCGAGGCAAGGCACCGGGCGCCATCGGATTGCGATCCGAGAACGGCAAGATGTACGGTCCCTGGGGGGCAAAAGGCAGCCCCGGCCAGGGAGGTGTGCCGGACGCCAACTGGGAAGTCTTCCCTCGAGTGGTTATCCCGGCGGGTACTTATGCGGTAATCGACTCTGACCCGGCTACCTGGGCAAAGAACAGCGCATCGAGGGGCAGGGGAATGTGCTTTGTTAAGGGCGATTTCAGACTATGATCGCGCGCTGGGTGATTACCAGGCGCAACGAGCGTGGTAGCCGTACGATTTTTACGCCTGGCGGGCGAAGAAGCTTCAGTGACCCGTTCGTGGCTAATCCGGGAGATCCTAACGCTATCTCGATGGTTTTATGGACTCAGTGAACAATGTCCCGGCGCCTTTTCATCTTTAATGGCTACCGAAGCCTTTTTCCCTTAGTATCTCCTTTGCGCCGCTGGGGGTCTCCTTTTCTTGCCCTAAAAAGACATCCAGACCATGCAGGGCGGCCTGCTCGTAGATGGGCTCCATCTCGGTCAGGAAAGGTCTTTCCCCCCTCCAAAAAGGGAAGTTGCCCAAGCGTTTGGGCAGAGCGGCCTGGACGGGGGGGACCCTTACTTCACCAAAGAAGGTATCGGGCACAACCTCTCCCTCCCAGAAAAGAAGGGGGTCATTAATCAAAGGTTCAGAGGGGGAACCCGTCTCCGGGAGGACCTCATGGACCGGGGGTTTTTTCGTGCGGGCTTTTTCCTGATCTGCGCCCAAGTGGCCCAGGAGATCGCTTCGGCCCAGGCCCCGGAGGTTGAAGATCAGGAAAGGGTCCCGGTCAAATTCTTCGCCCAACAGATAATAAACCGCGGCAATATGTTTACAAGGGTTGGACCAGTCCGGACAAGAACAATCGGTCACCAGATCCTTATGTTTCTGGGGGAAGAGGGCCAGACCCACCTGTTGAAAGGCCTTTTCAATATCTTCGGGCATCTCGCCGGCCAGGAGCTTGGCCATAAAGAGGGCTTGTTTCGATAAGAACCGGATAAGCTTCTGCCATTCCGGTGGGGACAACGGTTTGATGCGGATTTTTATTTTATACGGCTGGGAGCGGGAGCCTTGCACTTCGGCCTTGACCAGGCCCGGTTCAATGGCAATCGACAGGACCTGACCCTGACGGGCATAAGAACGACCCCGGCCCAAGCGGGCCCCGATATTAAAACTTTCCAGGACGGCGATCCAGCGTTTGGCCCACCAACTGACCCCAAAGTTTCCCTTGGAAGACTGGGCCTTGATTCCTCCCTGGACCTCCTTGGGCCGGGAAGGGGGAAAATATCCGTAATAACCCCATCTACCCATGTTATTCTCCTATGGCCTCTTTTCTTAAGGCGAATAGTTCTCTCAGATCCTTGGTGGACAGTTCGGTCAGCCAGGCTTCCCCGGTGCCTATAACCCGTCCGGCCATCTCCTGTTTGGCATCGATCATTCGATCGATCTTTTCTTCCAGGGTTCCGGCGCACAGAAACTTGTGGACCTGGACATTCCTGGTCTGCCCTATTCTAAAAACCCGGTCCGTGGCCTGATTTTCCACGGCCGGATTCCACCAGCGATCAAAATGGAAGACATGGTTGGCCCGGGTCAGATTGAGTCCGGTTCCTCCGGCCTTAAGGGAGAGGATAAAAAGGCCCGGTCTGTTTCCGCTGCTCTGGAACCGCTCAACCATGCGGTCCCGCTGTTTTTTGGGCACCGCCCCGTGCAGAAAAAGGACCTCCTGGCCGAAGGTCTCTTCCAGGTGCTTCTTGAGGATGGCACCCATTTCCGTAAATTGGGTGAAGACCAGAGCGGCTTCCTGGATGGCCAGGATTTCTTCAGTCATCTCGGTCAGCCGGGCCAGCTTGCCGGACCGGCCGGGAATAGGGGAAAGGTCTTTCAGGAATTGGGCCGGATGATTACAGACCTGTTTGAGTTTGATCAAGGTGGCCAGGACGGCCCCTTTGCGACCAATCCCCTCGGAGGCCTCTATAGCCTCCAGAGACTCCTTGACCACGGCGCTGTAAAGACCGGCCTGTTCCTTGGTCAAGGGACAAAAGACCTTCATTTCCATTTTCTTCGGCAGATCGCGAATGATGGCCTTGTCGGTCTTGAGTCTTCGGAGAATGAAGGGGGAGGTCAAGCGTTTTAAACGCTCCAGGGCCTCCTGGTTTTGTTCCGCCTGGATGGGGATAAAAAAGTTCCGGCGAAACTCGCCGGGGCTGCCCAAGAAACCGGGGTTGAGAAACTCCATGATCGACCAGAGATCGCCCACATGGTTTTCCACCGGTGTGCCGGTAAGGGCGATGCGGTAGTCCGCCGGAATGGCCCGGGCGGCCTTGGCCTGCTTGGTCTCCGGGTTTTTGATGTTCTGGGCCTCGTCCAGGATCACCCCGGACCAGGACACCTTTTTAAGGATCTCGAAATCCCTGTGCAGGAGAGCATAACTGGTAATGACCAGGGCCTGCTGTTGGGTCAATTTTTTAAAGGCCGCCCCTCTGGTCCTGGTGGTTCCATGGTGGATCAGGATCGGCAGGTCCGGGGTAAAACGGGCGGCCTCTTTTTCCCAGTTATTGACCACCGACATGGGGCAGATAAGCAGTACGGGTTTTTCCCCTCCCTGCTGCCGGTTCTGTTGAATCAAAGCCAGGGCCTGGATGGTTTTGCCCAGGCCCATGTCATCGGCCAGACAGGCCCCCAGACCCCACTGGCCCAGGAAGGCCAGCCAGGAAAATCCCTTGATCTGGTAAGGACGCAACCGGCCCTTAAATTGCCGCGAGGGGGAAAGTTCGGAAAAAGGGGTATGACCCTCCAATTGTTTAATTAACTCGGCCACCCAACCTGCGGCCTGGAGGCCTTCGAAGGGCAGATTGCCAAAGGTCTTCCGCGCCCCAAGGGCCAATTGGATGATTTCCCGGATTGTGGCCTGGCCGGTTTCTTTTTTCTTCCAGAATTCCAGGGCGGCCTGTATCTCTTCCGGTCCCATCTGGACCCACTGGCCGCGATATTTCACCAACGGGGCCTTCATCCGGGCCAGGGTCTGAAGTTCTTCAAAGGAAAGTTTTTCTCCCCCCAGGGCCAGCTCCCAGTTGAACTCCAGGATCTGATCGAGAAAAAACCCGCTTCGGCCCTTCATGGGGGGGGCCTTCACCTGGGCCCTGATGGATATTTGCCGCTTGGTCTCCCGACCGGTCCACCAGGCCGGTACAATGATCCCAAAACCGGCCTGTTCCAGGACCCAAGCCCTATCATGAAGAAAGGCATAGGCCTCGTGGGCATTGAGTGGGACTCCTCCCGGGGACTGGGTCTTTAAACCGGCCTCTATGGCTGGACAGATCTTCGAGGCCTGACCTAAAGACCCTAACAGATATTCCTGGGGGTTAAAATCGGACCGTTTCAGTAGTGGGGATTCCGGACGACCCTTTTCCCCAGATATCCTGAACCGGGAGAAAAAAGCTGGGATCCTCAACCCCCTGCAAGAGGTAACGCAAATACCAGTCATCCGTCTTTGACTTCTTGGGCTTTTTGGCCGAGGTTTTCCCGAATCCTTCTTCCGGTTCCTCCAAGCGAAAAGAAAGGCGATAAGGGGTATTGGTGGAAAGGGACACCGGGTATTGCCAATCCCGGATCTGCTGGGCTAATTCCTGAAAATCGGCGGAAGTTCCCTCCATCTTTCCATCGGGGACTTGCAAGGCCCTGATCCATTGGTCATGAAGGCTGTCTCCATTTTCTTTAAATTTTAAAGAAGACCTTGGTCCTTCCGTTTTAACGCCGACAGCCGAGCGAACCAGATAATCTACGGTTTTATGAATAAACCGGGAAAGCACGGTGAAGGAGGCCGTAACCGGAGGGGCCAGGGCTTCTGCGGTCAAGGCCCGGCCGATCTGGGGCAGGGCTTTAGCCAGTTTATTCAATCGGTCCTGGTCCGGACCGGAGAGAATCGGTTTCCAAAGGGCCTGATATTGGATGTTCTTAAAATCTTTTTTTTCAGCAAGGGTCGGAAGAAACTGCTGCCTGGTTACCAAGGCCCCGGCAAAACGCAGGGCCTGGCTCCAGAAGGCCAGGTCTTTTCCGATAATCAAACCGGGTCCCAGGGTGGACTTGTCCACACAGAGGCCAAGGAATTCCACCGCTTTTTCCATGAGGCAAGGGAAGACCCGTAATCGTCCAGGGTCGTATAACCGCCTTTTTAACTTGTTCTTGCCGGTCAGGAAGTTCGGCAATCAGGGGGCTGGAGGGAATCGGTTTTCCTTCCAACGTCGGCAGCCAGATGATTTTTGAATCGGTTTTTTCCTTGGGAGGAGCGAGTCTTAAGCCCGCCTCGACGAGTTCTGCCATCAGTCCGGAAGGGCCGGGATCAAAGGGCAAGGGTGGAGCCGTTGCCGGTCCCTTGGGTTTTCGGGCCGATTTGGGGCCGGTTGGTAAGTCGGTATGGACCGGTTGTTCCCCCCAGAGGTAGAGGTGGTCGGCTAAAAAGACCGCATGGAGTATAATCATAATCCTGTAAACCCCTTAATAGTGCCGGTCCTGGCGGCCGGAAAAAGCCTGGGCCCTTCACCACAAGGGAAGATTATTAGCCGATTAATGCTGGATTTTCAACCCGGAAATAGATCTTCCAAAGCGTGAACAGGTCAGCTACAACGCCTTGTCCGAGTTCTTCGGCTTTTCGAGGAAAAGCGGCGGCCAGGATGGCCTCATCCGGAAGAAGGGTTTCTTTGTTTAGCCCGCCTCGGGCCTCCGCGATGTCTCGGACCCGGCCGGCTTTCTTCCGCCCCACGCCCCATGAGCCCGGCTCGGGCAATGGCGTCACTCCATGATCGCCGTAATGAGGCCAGTCGGTGATCGGCGCAATCGCGCCAGGTGGATAAAAATCGTCTCGGCCTGTGTTGTAAATCGGGTAGACTTCCCGGAAAATCGATAACCGGAAGGGCCACTTTTTGATCCCCCGGGCCATAATATAGGAATGGATAGATTTTACCGAAATCTTTTGCTAATGTAGGGGCAGTTGCTGAACTCAGTGAACAACGCTGCCTTCAACGTTCCTTCGGTTTTTCTTGGAGGCGGCCGGCCGGAGTAGATTGAGATAAAGATGCCGGAAAACCTGGAAGAGGGTGGCGTGGGAGGAGGCTTTTATTGAGGCCTAACAGAAAACTAAGCGGGGTCGGCAGTTTTGGCAATCGGTTTTAGTGTCTCGTTATGTGGATTGAATCCATTTAGACAATTTCTCCTTGAGATCTTCGAGAGAGTACAACGAGATCTCGTCTTCCATCCCGTGCATTGCCGACGACAACGAAAATTCAGACCAATCCCTTTCATCGGTCTTGTTTTTTGGTACTCAACGAAATCAAGCACTTCGGCCTTCTTGGATTCAGGCAACTCCTGGATGTGCCGAATAATCTTCTCTTCCAAACTCATGACGCTTCCTCCTTCATCACTTTATAGCACAAGGCTGTTCGCATATCCAGAAGCTATTTTTCAAGACCCAATAGACTTATCAGAATAACGCAGGGTCGACAGATCCCATTACCATTCTGTGCAGTATGATACTTCTAAACCCCAGCTATGGGAAGGGGTGATCCTCTTTATGCGGAGTTGTTCCGGGAGGTGTTCGGGTTGAAGTTTGTTCCGGCTTCCGCCTTGGGGTTCGATCGAAAAGCGGCGGCCCGAGGTGCGCCGATCTATGAGGACTTGCGCCAAAAAATCAGGGCCTCCGAGGTGGTCCATGCCGACGAAACCTCCTGGCGCAACGACGGCCTGGGCGCATTTCGTCTGGTTCGCCGGCAATGAAAACCTCGCCTTCTTTCATATCGACCGGCATCGGTCGGCCGAGGTGGCCCAAGCCCTCTTCGGAGAAGATTTTGACGGCACGCTGGTGCGCGACCGCTATGCCGCCTATAACGGTATCGGCAGGGACTGGCAGGCCTGCCTGGCCCATATCATCACCAAGGCCAAGGAAATCAGCCGGGAGCAGGCGCTCCTGCCGGAGTCCGAGAGGGACGCTGCCACCGGACCCTTCTGCGATCGCGTTAGGGACCTGGCCTCACGACTCTGCCTGGCCGGGCAACAACTGAAATCCGGCGCTATCCCCTGGAAGAAAGCGGCCCCTATGGAAAAACGATTCTCCAGGGAACTCGCCCTCCTCTCTAAACATCCGCTGCCCTTCAAACCCGCCGAGACCCTCCGGGCCTATCTCGCCGGACCCCAACAGAAATTTCTATTTACCTTCCTCCGGCGACCCGGGGTGCCGCCCACCAACAACCATGCCGAACAATCTCTCCGTCATTTAGTGATCTTCCGCAAAATATGCTTCGGAACCCGCTCGGATACCGGACTGAAAACCCACAGCATTCTTCCCAGTTTGGTCCAAACCGCCAGAAGGCAGGGTGTCCTTCCCATTGCATTCCTGCAAACACTCCTGACCGCCAACACGGCTACGGCTCAGGCCGCCCTGTTTAATAACTCCAGCTGATCTCCTGATGATCGCTCGGGTGAGATAGGGACTAAACTGTTACGCCAATATCTACTTACACTATGCCTTTGGATGAGTGGTTTGAGGAAGTGGTGAAGGCGCATTGCGGGCAGGCCTACTATGTCGATATGCCGACGACTTCATAGGTGCCTTTCAAAGCCAGAGGGATGCCCAGCGGTTTTACGAGGTACTGGGTAAACGGCTGGAGAAGTTTGGTCTGACCTTGGCGGAGAGAAAAGCCACGGGTAATCCGTTTCAGTCGGCTGCACAGGGAGGACAAGGCCATGTTTGAATTTTTGGGATTTGAGTTTCGATGGGGGAAAAGCAGAGCGGGGAAACCCCGGCTTTTGAAACGGACCTCTCGAAAGAAATACAGGAATTCAATAAGGAACTTTGACCGGTGGTGTGAGAACATGCATCTACGGATGACAGACTTTTTTGGGAAACTCAATGCCAAACTCCGAGGGTATTACAACTACTCCGGGATCATTGGGAACTTTAAGAGTCTGGCACATTCTACAATCGGGCGATAAAGCTATTATTCAAGCGCCTGAATCGGAGAAGCCAGCGGAAGAGTTACACATGGACAGGATTTAACGAACTTCTGAAACACTTCCGGATAGAGAAACCACGGATCACGGAAAAGAAATGGCATAAGCAACTGGAAATGGTCTTTTGAGGGCAGAAGCACCTAAGCGAATAATTCTGAGGAACCCGGTGCGGGAATTCTGCACGCCGGGGTCTGTGAGGGGGCAGTCGGGCAACTGGCTGTCCTACCTCGATCCCGCTGCCTCCTCGGTGCAATACCCGATCCCCGTCCCGGTCCGTTCCTGGAAAAGTCTCCAGACTTGCTTGGCCGTCATCTGATCGATCTTCAACAACTCCTGAAACCATTCCTGATGCGGATCCAGCAGGTCCTGGGCCGGGGTCTCGCAGGAGCAGCTCCGAACGGGTCAGGCCCTTCAGCCGGTTGACCAGATCCTGATTCGGGGGGAAAGGACTTGCCTCGCTGCACTCCGGCTTCCTGGGCCAGTTGGACATACTTCCGGATGGTCTTGCGGTCAAACCCCAGGGATCGCCGAATACCCTTAAATCCTGCTCCCTGGTGCCACTGGTAAATCAACTCGACAAGTTCGTTCATCGTAATTTCCCTCCTTGGACATGCCGATGTCTCCTTTCGGATCGCTTTCGATCTTTCCAGATTCATCGGCAGGCGGTTACCTCTTACCTTCCTGCAGGGGGGTGAATTAACGTGATCCCGGGGGGGGGGAATGAGATGATCCCGAACCCGCCTAAAGGGTCCTTTTATCATGATCCTCGACACAACAAGCCCGCAAGCGGTCTTGAATGACGAGGGCATTATCAGGATGTCCCTTAAAACTGCCGCATTGTCAGTTGACATTTAGAAAAACGAGTAATAATATCCTACAAATTATATGTAATATTTATAGACTTATAAGAATATACCGAATATATTTAATCAGTTGGAATCTCTATTCTTTAAATTACGGAACAGGGGGGACTGGTCAATATGAAAAAAGTCTTTCTAATGATATCAATAGGTTTTATCGTATCAATAAGTTTTTTAGCCAACCTTGTCCCGGATTTGTCCTTTTGCCCAAGACCGGCCAGACCCTATTTTTTTACCCTGGTGATGATGGAGATTTGCGTAAGGGCGTTGATTGGCCCGAACCAAGATTTGAAACGAATGGTGATTGCATCTTAGATAAATTGACAGGGTTGGAGTGGGCAAGAACACCCTCCAGCAACACAATGACTTGGTATCAAGCATTGGATTATTCAAAGAGTCAATCAATTTGTGAAAAAAATGATTGGCGTTTACCCAATGCCCGTGAATTATTGAGTTTGGTGAACTATCAAGAAGCACGTTGATTATGGGGGGGAAATAATTGGCTTAATTCTCAAGGTTTCAACTTGGGCTCAGGTTCACTAACATTTTGGTCTTCGACAACCCCTCCCGATGCAACCGGGAAATCCTGGGTTGTTCTATATTATATAACTTTAGTAATTATTGGTTTCCTCCAGCTAAATCGGACGGCTAGAGATGTTTTGCCCGTTCGGGGTGGTCAACAAAATAGTATTGACCAAAATTATCCAGCCAATACTTGGAAAACCAGCCAAACCATGAGTTTTGCCAGTGGAGACGATGGGGATGTGAAATGGGGGGTTGCGTTGCCCTCTCCAAGATTTACAGATAACAACGATGGAACCGTTACGGATAGGTTGACTCAATTAATATGGTTAAAAGATGCAAATTGCTTAAAAACGGAATATTCATCTTGGTTGACGGGGTAAATTGGCAAACGGCTCTTGATTTTATAAATGGGATTAATACTGGTACTTACTCTAAATGTGGGAGTCCTTATAAAGACTGGAGACTTCCCAATGTTATTGAGCTAACCACATTGATTGATTTTTCGACTAAAGGTCCATCTATTCCAATTGCGAACCCCTTTATTAATACGCAGGGATATGCCTATTGGAGTTCCACAACAATTGAAGACAGTACTGATCCCGCTCTTGGTGTGAGTCTTGGGACCAGTTCTTCTGGCGTAAATTCAGGACCAAATCAGGTGTTATGTATGTATGGCCAATTAGAAGTGGATCACCTGGCTATTTAAATAAACCATTATACTTGCCAGTAATCCTTCGTTAGATTTTTTAGGATCACAACCCTAGGACACCAGCCGCCGCAAGTGATATTCAAGGGTCACAGCCCCTTCTTTGGTGTCGGCTGAAGTGAATGATTAGGAAAAAAGACACTGCAGAACCTGTATCACCATGGGAGCCACTTCCTTGGATCACTTGAGAAGTCTTTCTCCTCAAGCGTGCGGAGCTCATGAAAACTTGACTTCGCTTTAGCCTTTACCTCCTCCCAAGCCTTTGCAAACAATGTGTTAGATAGGTTGGTTTTTATGCCATCACTCCAACTATGCCAGGTTGCGCGGCTTACCCGGCCATTCATTCTCAGAAATACCTGTTCATTAGACAGGTCTATGTACTGGAACAGATGTGGAAACGCCTTCTTAAAAACGTCTTCGCTTAACTCCATCCCGAGGTGTGCTTCAACTGGAATTTCACGCGTCAACTCTCTGTACTCTCTGGAAAGGTCGTCTTCGAAATCCGTTCTGGCTTGCTGAGTATTCTTGCGGACCTGCCATGCGGGTAGCGAGTACCGCCATGGCTGTACCTATTGACCCAATCGCTGATAATTCGAACTTCATAGCCTCACTCGCTAAAACATAGCCAAACATATTTGAAATTTTGACTCCAGGGGCGCCATATTTGATAATCTGTATCGGATGCTTTCCCTCTTTCTTAAGCGCTGGCCTCCGCCTTCTTGGCCCGGGTGGGCGGGATCCCGGCCAGAGCCTTGGCCAGTTTAACCTTCTTTTCCAGGTCTCCTTCCCGGAGGATCATCACCCGCTGGGCCTGGGGGGAGCCGGCGCCGTGCATGGACTCCACCAGGGCTGTGCCGCCGGTCATGGCCTCGATCAGGCGGCCGATCTTGATGCGGTCTTCGGTGGGGATGTTCGCCACCCCGGACAATATCGTCTCAACCATATTGGTTGGGCAGGGCTTTCCCACAGCGGCTAGAGAAAGCATGTGTGTCAACTTGTTTGTTTTTGAATCAAACTGGCGATATACCCAAGTAGTTCTTCTGCCTTTGAGATCCATGGCAGAACCTGCGATTCTTGACGCAGGCATTCCACCGTCCCGCCCTGGCAAGAATACGAGCATCTTCCAGAGTCTCATCTGCTCGTGTCATACGGTACGCCACCAGATCCCTGCTCCATTCCGTCACAGTCTGATTCCTTCCTGCCGGACTCGCTGGTGAAATGGCATGGCCTGGTAGATGCCACTATTCCATTCCTCACGGTTCCGTACAATCGAGGAGATGACCTCTCCAGATTCCCATTCTACTTCATAGAGCCTGTGACGGATTCGATCTGTACGTTCATCACTCAGAGGGCCATCAACCAGGATAAGAAAGTCCCAGTCTGATTCCGAGAGAGCATCTCCACGGGAGCGGGAACCGTAAAGAATGATCTCTGCGTCAGGTTCCACTTCACGAACAGCTTGCCTGATC
>CAVUPH010000005.1:0-50469 GCA_963743305.1 uncultured delta proteobacterium | reverse complement strand
GAAAAAAGCCGGTTATCATTCACTCCCGATTGGCCCATGGGGAGAGCTGTATGAACTGGTCCGGAAGAATGATCTCACCCAGGCCATTTTTCATTGGTACAGCGGACCGGTAGACGTCCTGAAGAACCTGCTGCTCCAGGGGTATTCCATTTCCGCCACTCCGGCGCTGGCCTACAGTCCCAAGCACCAGGAAGCCGTAGCCATCACGCCCCTAAAACAGATACTGCTGGAAACCGATTCTCCTGTGCGCTATCAGGGGGTGGAAGCCCGCCCGGCCCAGGTGATCCAGAGCTTGACCGAGCTGGCCCGGATTAAGCGGATGAATCCGGAAGAAGTCGTTTTAAGGACCAATCAGAACGCCCGGATTTTTTCGGTATCGTCTAAATTTTGAAGCCGACCGGGGCCAAACCGGAAGGCGGATTTCAAAAAAATTAAATTGGATTTCGTGTTTCGGATTTCGAGTTTAAGGATTCTATATCTAAGGTCACCCCTTTCTTTCCCTTATGTCCTCCCTCTATACGCAAAAAACCCATTTGGATTGGAAAGCCGTTGTCATTCTGCTGATCCTCTGCACCCTCTGGGGCGGGAACATGGCGGCCATCAAATTCACCAACCGGGGAATGGCCCCGATGTTCACGGCGGGTCTGCGTTCCCTGGTGGCCGCCGGTCTAATGTATTTTTGGATGCGTATTCGGAAGGAGCGGGTCTTCCCACCGGCTTTCAATAAAATGCACGCGGTTATGGTGGGGGTGCTTTTCGGGGTGGAGTTCGCCTTTATTTACTTGTCCCAACGCTATACCTTTGCCGGCCGGGCTTATATCTTCCTTTACACTCATCCCTTCTGGGTGGCCCTGGGACGCATTACTTCCTTCCGGGGGATCGTCTGAGCTGGAAGCGGTTCGCGGGATTGCTCCTGGCCTTTACCGGACTGGCCTTCGCCTTCTCAGAGGGGTTGCGGATTTTTCGGCCACCGTGTTGAAGGGAGATTTTTATGTCCTGCTGGGCGCGTTGGGCTGGGCGGCCACCACCCTCTATATCAAGAAATTTCTGATCCGCTCCTGCAATGCTTTTGAGACCCTGATCTATCAACTGTTGTTTTCCGCTCCGGTCCTGTTTGGCTTGAGTTTCTTCCTGGAGGGGAGTCCCATCCGTATCCCGATCAGACGATACTTCTTTCACTATTTTATCAAACGATTATCGTGGCCTGGTTGAGTTACTGGGCCTGGTTTTATCTTTTGCATATCTACCCTGCCACCACGTTAGCCGCTTTTTCCTTTTTTACTCCCATCTCCGGGGTCTTCCTCAGCAGCCTGTTCGTTCCGGGGGAACCGATCAGCCTCTCCCTGCTGATCTCCCTGGCCCTGATCTCCGTGGGGATCTATTGGGTCAATAAAAGATGATTTTTGGAGAAGGTGAAAATTGATGGTCTGGCAAAAAATCCCCAGCGGTGTCATTGCGAGGAGTGAAGCGACGAAGCAATCCCCAATCAGATAAGTTACCATGGTGGGGATTCAGCTTCCCCCGGCTAGTCCGGGTCGCAATGACAGGGTTTTGGACTTTAGCTGGTCCGTCATGCTTGATTTTGCGTTCCAACCATTCTTATTTTGTATTGATTAAAACAATCAGTGGGGTGGCCATGACCGGTGATGAGATTATTGTTCCCTGTCCCCGATGCGGGGCAAAAAATAGGATTCCGGCGGCCCGGCAAGGGGAGCGGGCGATTTGCGGAAAATGCAAAACTCCATTGTCGGCGGCAGGGTCTTTTTCGAGTCGCCCGGTGGAGGTGACCGACCAGACCTTTGCCCGCGAAGTGACCCAGCACGCCGGGCCGGTACTGGTGGACTGCTGGGCCCCCTGGTGCGGCCCCTGCCGAACGGTGGGCCCGATCATGGAACAATTGGCCGGGGAATACGCGGGACGGGTTAAAATCGCCAAATTGAACACGGATCAGAATCAGAGGATCGCCGGGCAATTTCAAATTCAGAGCATCCCGACGCTCCTTTTTTTTAAAGGGGGGCAATTGGTCAACCGTCAGGTGGGGGCCCTGCCCAAGAACGAGATCGAGCGGCTCTTACGGTCACTGTTGTAGGGTGGGGGGAACCAGGTGGGATAGGCGCCGACACCTAAATGAACATCGAACATCGAACGTCCAACATCGAATGTTGAATGGTATATTTCTTGACTCTGGCCCTTTAGAAGCCTTCGATCCGGTATGGCCTGATTTCAGTCCAATAAACCCGATATTGTGGCCACCCGTCCAAAAGGAAGAACGAATAATTTCTCTTTGGTAAATCCCCGGCTTTGCCGGAGGTGGATGACTTTTTTTTCATTCGATGTTGGATGTTGGGCATTCGATGTTCGATGTTCATCTTTTTTTATATCTTAAGGGGTATCATGAACTCCTCCTCAAAAGCCTCCCGGAACCCTTCCGGCTGGTCGGGAAGCAAGTGGCCAAAGCCCGAATTCGGTTGCCTTGAGCGACCAATCGACGGCGGATTTTGCGGCGGGTTTGTTCGATCCGTCCCCAATCGGAATTTTTTTGGAAGGAATAGAAGGCCTCGACGATTTCCGGGACGATCAGCCGAGCCAGGTCCTTCAAGTTGGAAACATAAAAAGCCCAGGAGCCGGCCTTCCGGTTTTGGACAATGTGGCGCAGCGGGCCGGCCGGGTGGGTGTCGCCTAACAGATCTTTCAAACTGCGCAGATAGATTTCCAGACGGCTGTGGGGAAAAAGACGCAACAGGTTGGTCCAGAACCTGAAAGGCAGGGTCTGGTCGCGCCCTTCCCCAATCTCATGCCAGAGGACGCCTCGATTTCCTCACGGACCAGGCGTTCCAACTGGGCTTCAGTCGGCCGGTCCGGGTCCCAGCCGTAATAAGTCAAGGCCGCTTTGGTCGCCTCCCGTTCCAGGTGTTCTATTTCCTGGATCTTTCCCCAAAGGAGAAAACGCAAAGGACTCAGGCGCATGATGATCCATTTTCCCCGTCGAACGGCCGGGGTCACCAGCAGGTCGCTGGCATATTCCCGATCCAGGGTGATGACCGTATAACCGCCAAATTTCCGTTGCTCGATCACCTCTCCCAGAAAAAAAGTCGGTTTCAAACCCCGTCCCAACCCGGCCCCGTAATAGAGCCCCTCGGGTAAAATGAGGTCGTTGATCCGCCGATTGTCCAGGAAACCAAAACCCCGACCTTGCAGGGTGAGGTCCTCAAAAGGTAGGTCCAGATGGCTGAGCCAGAGATTCTCGCGGCCCTCGATCCAGTCCATCAAAGCCGCCTTATCGGTTTCGGTCCAGGGGGGCAGATCCTTTTCCCAGAGGAATTGATCTTTCAAACGCAGAAACAACCCGCAAAGGGAATAAAAGCCGCTGTGGGTGGCATCGGAGATCCGGCAATTTTTCCGAATGGCCGGGAGCAGCTCTTCCAACAGGCGATCATGATTCGAGGCAGAAAGGGTCATACAAAATCCTTGACGATTTTCAATAAATATATTCTAGTAATTATTTGTATAAATCAAGCGGTTTATACAATTAGAAAAGAGGCGTATGAACAGGATAAGCGGGGATTCTAAAGAAGATGGTAAGCCATAAGGCCTTTCTGGTCGGGTTATTCGCTTTTGGACTTATGTTTCCAAATCTCCTGACCGCTCAAACGGCGGAGGTCAAGGCAAAAGAAACCGGTTTGCGAATCGTCACCACGACCCTGCCGGTGACCATTTTTACCTTGAACGTGGTGGGGAAGACAGCCGGGGTCCGGGTGGAGATGCTTTTGCCTCCCAATCTGGGTTGCCCTCATGACTATGATTTAACTCCCGGGGAAATGAAGCGAATTGCTCAAGCTGAGGTGATCATCGTGAATGGGTTGGGCCTGGAAGAATTCTTGACCAAACCCTTCAAACAGGCCCATCCCCGAGTCCAGTGGATTATCGCTACGGAAGGGATAGCGCCCTTGGAAGGACCGGATACCGATCATCCGCCTGAAAAGAGAAAACGATCGGTCAGCCACGATCTTTCCGATGCGGAAACCGCGGTGAACGGGCATGCCTGGGTCTCGCCGAAACAGGCGGCCTTGATGGTTAAGGCCATCGCCGAGGGCCTGGCCCGGATTGATCCGGGTCGAGCCGAGCTTTATCGGGCCAACGGAAAGGCGTATCAACGGAAGCTGGAGAACTTGTTTGAGGAAATGAAGTCTCTGGTGGGCCGTTCCCGGAATAAAAAGGTTTTGACCGTTCACAACAGTTTCGATTATCTGGCCCGAGACCTGGGTTGGCAGGATGTGGGGTTCGATCCAATCGGCCCCCGGTGTCGAGCCCTCTCCGCGGGAAATGGCCCGGTTGATCCGGGTGATCAAAAAGGACGGGGTGACGGCCATTGTCACCGAACCCCAGTATTCCGATAAGACCGCCCGGACTCTGGCCCGGGAAACCGGGACCCCGATTCTTCTTCTGGACCCCGTGGCTACCGGTCAGCCGGCTGCCGACACCTATGAACGGGTGATGAAGAGCCAACCTGGAAGCCATGAAAAGAATATTTCGCTAAGGAGGCCATTCTGGAATACGCGGTAGTAAACAAGGCCACAGCCGTTGCCGTCGAAGGGATCAGCGTCAGCCTCCATAAAAATGTCATCCTCCAGGAAGTGAGCTGCGATATTCCGGCCGGGCCGGATCACAGCGCTGATCGGCCCCAACGGCGCCGGCAAAACCACACTGCTCCTGGCGATCATGGGCTTGATTCCCTATTCCGGTCGTATCCGTTTTCCGTCCTATCCGTCGGCGCCGCCCCGAATCGGTTATGTGCCCCAGCGGCTGGACTTGGACCGGGGCCTGCCCTGCACCGTCCAGGACCTGTTGGCCCTGGTCGATCAGCCAGCGGCCGCCTCTGGCTGGGAAAAAATGAGCCGCTCCGCCAGAGTATCCGGGAGAGCCTGGACCGGGTGGGCGCCGGAGGGCTGGAAGATCGTTTCCTGGGGAAACTGTCCGGCGGAGAAATGCAGCGGGTCCTCCTGGCCATGGCCCTGGAAGGGGATCCGCAGGTCCTCCTGCTCGACGAGCCTACCGCCGGCGTGGACGCCCCGGGGGAGCAAATGTTTTGCGATGTCCTCTCGGACATCCAGCAGCAACGCCGCCTGACGGTGGTGCTGATCTCCCATGATCTTTCGGTGGTGACGAATCATGCCGAGCAGGTGATATGTCTCAACAAAACCGTCCGCTGTTCCGGGGGAGTCAGCGCCTTGACGGAAGAAAACCTCTCTGAAAACCTACGGCCTGCATATCCAAATCTATCCCCACACCCATGGGCCCCATTGCACTCTCCCTCTGGAACCGCAAACCGATACCTCCCGGAAAAAAGCCCGAGAAGAACCCAGAAGCCGGAGCTGGTGGAGGGGAAGGAAACTAGATGAAATTTTCGAATTTCTTTCATTCGTTTTCGATCATTCAAAAATCCCTCCCCATCTCCCTTTGCCAAAGGGAGGTGACCGGCGGAAGGATTCCCCCGCTCAGAATAAGGGGGGCAAAGGAGATCCGTCGAATCGTTTTCAAAACCTATCGCTTCCCTCTTCCCTCTTCCATCTTCCCTCTCCTTTCCTTCTCCCTTCTCCCTGGTTGGATTCTGAACATGCAACCCCCTCTATGCCGTCCTCCAATCCTGGGTCCCCTTCGAATGGGCCCAGTTTTCCTTTCATGTGGCGGGCCGTGCTGGCCATGGGGGTCATTGCCCCGCTGTGCGCCGTCATGGGGGTGCATGTGGTCAATTTCCGGATGGCTTTTTTTTCGGATGCCATCAGTCACTCCACCTTCACCGGGGTGGCCTTGGGGGTCCTTTTCGGTCTGGATCCTTTTTATTCGGTGATCGGGCTGGGCAGTCTTATCCGGGCTGTTTATCACGCATTTAAAAAGCCGGTCCGATCTCTCCTCGGATACGATCATCAGCGTCATCCTTTCGGGCCTGGTGGCCATAGGGATTACCCTGCTCTTCGTCCGGCAGGAAACCCGGAACTTTGATGCCTACTTGTATGGGGCGATTCTGTCCCTGACCGACGGGGAATTGGTTATTCTTTTCCTGGTAGGGGGGGTGATATTCGTCCTCATGGCCGGTTGGTTCAACCGCCTGATTCTGATCAGCCTGAATACGAATCTGGCCGCCTCCCGGGGGATCGCCGCCGGAAGAACCGAATACCTGTTTGCCGTCCTGCTGGCCCTGGTAGTGACTTTCAGCCTTCGGGCCGTAGGCCTTTTTATGGTGACCGCTCTGCTGGTCATCCCGGCGGCCACGGCCCGGAACCTGGCTCAAGGAATAGCCAGTCTATTCTGGATCGCCGTAGGCGTCGCCTCCTTCTCCGGCCTCACCGGCATCCTGCTTTCCTTCTACCTGGACACCCCGGCCGGGGCCACTATCATCCTGATCAGTTGTCTGCTTTTTCTCCTGTCTTGGATCCGGCTACGGTTCGCGGGCTGATTATTTTTATCCCCAGCGATTTTCAAACTTTTTCTTGGAGGGGAAGACCTTTCTTCCGTGGCGCCACGTTTCATTTTTTCTGTTTCCTCATGAACGGTTTGACAAAGCGGGACACCAGCTCAAAATAGCCCTCCCCGCAGCGGGCGAAGATATCGTTGTGCCCCGCGCCGGGGACCAAGGTCAGTTCTTTCCGGTGGGCCCCGGAATTCTGCAGGAGGATTTCGGACTCGGTCGGCGGGATCAGTTCATCCTGCTGTCCGGCGATCAGTAAAGTGGGTTTGGAAATGAAAAATATTTTTTCATAATTTTTGAAACCGTCTTCTTCGCGAAGTCCCAAGTCTTCCACCGGAATGCCGATCAGTCGGAGGAGGGGCAGGGAATAGGCGAAGGCGCTGTCCAGGATCAGGGCGGCGATTTTTTCCTTGCGCCGGTAAGCGATTTCAATGGCCGGGGCGCTGCCCAGGGAGCGACCCATGATCAGAAAGGGGCCGGTGCGCTCTGTTTCCTTTGTCCATTCGTGAACCTGGTCGAAGACCGCCAGGGCGTCGGGGAGCAGGGTGGTTACGGAAGGCGTCCCCTGGCTTTTTCCATAGCCCCGGTAGTCCGCTACCAAAAGGCTTATTCCCCAGCGATTGTACAAAGGGCCCAGTTCGTCGTAGTCGGAGGCGATTTCCCCGTTGCCATGAAAGAAAAGCAGATGGGGCCCGGAGGGTTCGGCCAGATAATAGCGGCCTCCGATTTCAATCCCCGGCTCAACAGGGAAGGAATGATCTTCCGCCCCGACGGGAGGCCGGGCGTGCGGGTCGCGCCGCGGATAAAAAATCCGCTGATCGATTAGAGAAAAATCAACCGCTGCGAAGGGGGTGTAGGGTTGGGTCATATAGATTCCTTTCTAGTCGTAAGTCGTAAGGTGCAAGGCGTTAGGCGTATTGAGTAAGGCTTCCAGTCCTTTTTGGTAACTTTTTTACCCGATTCCCCGCAATCCCTCGGCGATGCGGATAGTGGATGCCCGCCAGACCGGGAAGACGGCCGCCGACAAACCCACCAAGGCCGAAGCTCCAATGGCCAGCCAAAGGGTTTTGGCGGTGACAATGAAGATTGGGAAAAATGTGGCCAACGGTTTACCCACCACTTGAACCATCGGGAAAGTCAGGAGTATTCCCAGTAGCCCGCCGGCCAGGGCGATCAAGAGCGATTCCCCGGCAATGAGCCAGAGGATGTACCCGGGTCCGAATCCCAGGGTCTTCAAGATGGCATATTCTCCGATCCGTTCGCGGGCGGTCATGGCCATGGTGTTGGCCAGGACGATCATAATGATGACGATCACCACGATGGAAATCACCTGGATGGAGACCACGATGGCCTCGGTCATGGCCACGAAACCCAACTGAAAGGCCTTTTCCGTTTCCGTCAAGGTCTCGGCCAGGGAATTCTTGAAGCCCTGGTCCACGATCCGAGCCACCTCCGGGGCTTTAAAGGGATCCTTCAATTGGATCACATACCAGCCCACCAGGTTGGCCCGGGTCGGGGAGACCTTTTTAACCTGCTCGTTGAGATAATCCCAATGAAAGAAGAATTGGGTCTCATCCACGGTTTTCTGTGCCCCCCGATAGATCCCCCGGAGGACAAACTCCCAATTGCCCGGAAAGATGACCCCGCGGAGGGGGATGACCTCTCCGATTTTCCATTGGTATTTGGCGGCCAACTTTCGGCCCACCAGGCAGGAATTTCGCTCTCTTAGAAAGGCGGCCTTCTGCTCCGGAAGAATGCCGATCTCGGGATAGAGGTTGAAAAAGTTTTTGGAGTCAATGGCAAACTGAGGAAAAAAGTGTTTTTCATCGATGTAGATCCCGCCGAACCAGTTGGCGTAGGATACATTGCGCACTTCCGGTATCTGCCGGATTTTGGGGAGATAGGACAGAGGCAGGGGAAAGATCAGCGAGACGGCGTTCCGGGTGATCATCCGGTTGGCCGAAGATGCCTCCACTCCGGCGTACCAGGCCTGGATGACGGTTCGCAGCAGGCAAAAGGCCAGCAGGGCGACGGCGATGCCCAAAACGGTCAGGCCGGTGCGCAATTTGTGGCGCAGGGTGTTTTTGAAGATGATTTTCAGGAATTTCATGTGGTTTAATGAAGCGTTTTTTTGGGTAACTAAACGGCTGATTATTATCGGGTGGACGTATAATCCTTTTTGACGCTTCGCCCTTTGGGGTGAGTACCCCCCAGATCCGGTCTGGCCGTGGGGTCTCGGCGAAAGGGCTTTCCAACGGTACTCCGGACTTCGAATCCTGGCCTAAATTACTAACCTCCCTTTTTAACGGCCTTTAAAGCCATTTTTTGCGTCTGAAATAAAAGAGCATAAAGACCGTAACCCCCACCATCAGCAATAGGACCGCGGGATACCCCCAGGGCCATTCCAATTCCGGCATAAATTTAAAATTCATGCCGTACAAGCCGACGATGAAAGTCAAAGGAATAAAAATGGTGGAAATGATGGTCAGGACCTTCATGATTTCATTCATGCGGTTGCTGATACTGGAGAGATAAATATCGAGCATCCCGGAAAGCATGTCGCGAAAAGTCTCGACATTGTCGATGACTTGAATGGTGTGGTCGTAGACGTCACGCAAATACAAGTTAGTGGAGGCCTGGATTAGAGAAGATTCACCCCTTTCCAAAGTCCCGACCACTTCTCTCAGGGGCCAGACCGACTTGCGTAAAAAGATCATCTCCCGTTTTAATCTATGAAGTATCTGGAGGGTAGAAGGGGTAGGTCGGGTAACCAATTCTTCTTCCAGGAATTCTATACGCTCCCCCAGTTTTTCCAGCACCACGAAATACTGGTCCACAATGGCGTCCAAAAGGGCGTGCACCAGGTAATCAGGTCCCATTTTTCTCAACCGGCCCTTGCCGTTGCGGATACGTGCCCTCAAGGGGTCAAAAAGGTCCCCCTCCTTTTCCTGAAAGGTCAAAACAAAATTCTTACCCAGAATCAGGCTGATCTGCTCGCTGACAATGGCATTTTCATTCTTTTTGTCCAAGTCCAGCATCCTCAGGACGATATATAGATAATCCCCGAAGTCCTCCATTTTGGGGCGTTGATCCGTATTTAAAATGTCTTCCAGGACCAGGGGATGGAGTCCGAAGCAGTCGTTTAACCTTTCCAGGAGTTCTACCTGGTGCAAACCGCTCACGTTGATCCAGGTGACTGATTCTTTATCCTTGGAGAGGAGACATTCCTCGACCACCGGAAGCTCTTTTTCCTCCACGTGCTGTTCGTCATAATCCAGCAGGGTGATGCGGGTCCGCTCGCTCTTCTGCTCGCCCACGTGAATTAAGGCCCCCGGCGGCAGCCCGGTTTTTTGTGATCGTTTTCTGAAAGTAGGGGGCATCGGGAAAGTCCTACCCGACTAGCGCTTGGGCATCTGGAACAAGGGGACGCATCTGAAATCCTTCCGCTCTCCAAAGTCGACTAAAATTACTTTTTTCTTTGGATTTTGAATTGTGCAGTAAATGGCGGCGAAGATCAAGCCAAAATCGGAAAACCTCCTGGTCAGGACCTGGGAAGTCATAATAATGACTATGTAAAAGACCTATACGCTCTTCAATTCAATCAAGGAAAAGTCTACCTTTTGATAAAAAACAACGGCTGACAACGGGCAACATCCTGTTTAAACCAAATAAATTTAATATCTTCCTTTCTTGGCCGAATCATCTTAACAAAAAGATGATTTTTCCGAGACTTGGCAGAATTTGTGCATAAAGCCCAAGGGGAAGTTCAATTTCCGGCTGACAACCGCTAGGGAAGACCCTTGGCTTGGCCTTGGAATTGATACGGCACCACCACGAAAAGTTGTCGAAGCTCGTCTAAATGAAGGCCTTCCGTTAGGAAAAAATCATAACCTCAAGGGAAATCCCAGAGAGCGAAATGGACAAGAATAGATCCTCCCCTCGTTGGCCTGGCCACCCTCATCGATGCCGTTCGGATCCAATGGTTAATCAACAAAAGATGGATGAATGTCCATTTATTGATATTCAGTCTAATTTTTCTTTTGTCGCTGACTACCTTCCCTTTTTCCTCAAGTGCCCAGGAAAAAGAAGAGTTGCCGGATGTGGCCGCCCTGGGAATTGAGGAATTGATGGACTTGAGGATCACCAGCGTATACGGGGCCTCGCGGTATCTTCAGAAAATAAAAGAGGCCCCTTCCTCGGTGACCGTTCTAACCAGCCGGGATATCCAGCACTACGGGTGGAGGACCCTGGCTGAGCTGCTGAACAGCGTCCCTGGTTTTTACACCACCTATGATCGAAATTATAGTTATGTTGGCGTTCGGGGCTTCGGACGGCCCAGTGACTACAATTCGCGTATCCTGATGTTGGTGGACGGCCACAAGCTTAATGATAATCTCTACTCTCAGGCCCCTATCGGTACCGACTTCCCTGTCGATCTGGATTTGATCGATCGGGTGGAGATTATCCGGGGTCCCAGATCCTCCCTGTATGGGGACAGCGCTTTTTTTGGGGTCATCAATATCTTCACCAGGAAAGGGAAGGATCTGAAAGGGGTCGAAGTTTCCGGGGCCGTAGGGACTTTTGAAACGTATAACGGGCGAATGAGCTATGGGTATCGTAATCAACCCGGACAGACGGATTTCCTGCTGTCCGGCTCCTACCTGGAAAGTCAGGGACAGCGGAATCTTCATTTCAGGGAGTTCGACGACCCGGCCACCAACAACGGGCGAGTCCCGAACCGCGACCAGGACCAATCCAGAAGTCTTTTTACCAAGGGCTCTTGGAAGGAACTGACCCTGGTGGGGGCCTACCAATACCGTTGGAAGGCCATACCGACCGCCGCGTTTGGCACCATCTTTAATAACACGGAAACCTTTACCACGGATGAAAGGGCCTATCTGGATTTGCGCTATGAAAAATCCTTCGGCCGGGAGTGGGATGTCCTGGCCCGGCTTTTCTATGACTATTACTCCTATTACGGCCATTATCTGTATGATTACCCTCCCCGTACCTTAAACAAGGATTATACCTATGGCCAGTGGGCTGGGACGGAGATTAAGGCCACTAAAGTGATCCGGGGAAATCTGAAGCTGACTTTAGGGATGGAATACACGCTCAACCTCCAGCAGGACCAAGGGAATTATGACATCGACCCCTATACCCGATATTTGGATGACCGTCGAAATTCGACCTTCTGGGGAACCTACGTTCAGGGGGATTATTACCTGACTCAGCGGCTGGCCCTCAATTTCGGGTTGCGTTATGACTATTACAGTACTTTCGGCGCCACCACCAATCCCCGGGGAGCCGTCATTTTCAACCCCGCCGACAATACGACCCTCAAACTCCTTTACGGAAGGGCCTTCCGAGCACCTCAAAATTTTGAACTCTATTATTTTTCAACCACACAGAAGGGCAATCCGGAACTTAAACCGGAAACTATCCAAACCTATGAACTCGTGGTGGAACAGCAATTCAGCAAAACCCTCCGAGGATTGTGCTCGTTTTACTATTACCAAATCGACAACCTGATCGATGAAAAGGTGGACCCTACCGATAACTCGACGACCTTTGAAAACGCCAAACCCATTGAAGCCAAGGGAATAGAGCTGGCTCTGAACGGCCGTTGGCCCAACGGCTGGGAGGGCCGGCTCAGTTACACTTACCAAGAAACGCGGGTTCAGGAAAACGGGGCTGAACTATCCAATTCTCCGCGGCACATGATCAAGCTCAACCTAACCGCTCCGATCGTTAAAGAGAAGTTTTTTGCCGGGCTGGAACAGCGGTACATGAGTTCGCGAAAGACCCTGACCGGAAGCGCAACCGATGCGCTCTGGATCACCAACCTGACCCTGTTTGCCCCCAGGATTTGGAAAAACCTGGATTTTTCAGCCAGCATCTACAACCTTTTTGACTATGCCTACGGGGACCCCGTCTCCGAAGATTTCCGCCAAGCCCAAATTCCCCAGGATGGACGCAGCTTTCGGGTTAAGCTGACTTACAGATTCTAATGGCGAAAGGCTGGTCCGTGTTTGATAATAGAATCATTCAGGCTTCTTTGGTTCTCGCCTCGGGCCTGGAAATACCGTAAATAGACAGTGGAAAACTATCTGACAAAAATCAGAAGAATGGTCCTGATGGTGGTGATGTTTATTACGATCGGGTTATCGTCCTTTTCGGTACAGGCCCAGGAAAATCGGGAATACCTGATCAAGGCCGGTTTCCTCTATAACTTGGCCAAATTCATGGACTACCCTGCCGGGACATTCAAAAACGATACCGCCCCATTTATATTACTAATTTATGGAACCGATCCTTTTGGATCGGCCACCGAGGCCATTCGGAATAAACTGGTCAAGGGGCGGCCCCTAATCATCAAATATGCCAAACGTTTGGACCAACCGGAAGAGGGACAGATGGTCTATATCAGTCCCTCGGAAAAGTCACATCTGAAGTCCATTTTAGCGGGGTTGAGGGGGCGGCCGGTGTTAACCGTGAGCGACTTAGCTCATTTTGCCGAAGCCGGAGGAATGATCGGACTGGTGACCGTAGACGAGAAGATCAAGCTGGAATTCAATCTGGAGGCCATCAAACCGACAAGAATAGAGGTTAGTTTTCAACTTTTAAAACTGGCCAAAATCGTAACGACACTGCCCTGAACGGGGGAGGCCAGGATTATCGACGGAGCGGCCTTGGTATTTTTCAAAAGACCGATTGAGCGATGAAGGGGAAAGACAACTGACCGATTTCTCATTCCGGCAGATAATTTCGGGGAAATCTCCAGACCCCAGAGAGCTAATCATGAGCAGGCACATGAATTGCAACTATTTAAAAGAACTATTGAATGTTATGCCCCTTGGAAAAGGAGTGACTATGGATCGGAAAAGGGAAAAAAGTGAGGGGACTCGGCGGGAAACAAGTTTTTATGCTCTTTATATAAGGGCTTATGGACGGACCAGGCTATTGATCGGGCGACCGCCGGCCCGAACAGCCCTGGCGTTTTTGGTGGTCCTTCTTTCCCTGACGGTCAATGGCTGGGCTTCGTCACCCGTCAAAGATCTGACTCAGCTCAGTCTGGAAGACCTCATGCGCATCGAGGTCACCTCGGTTTCCAAGAAGGGTGAGCAACTCTCCGACGCCCCGTCGGCCATCTTTGTCATCACCCAGGAAGACATCCGCCGTTCCGGGGTGACCAGCATCCCCGAAGCACTGCGGATGGCCCCCGGGGTGGAGGTGGCCCGCATCGACGCCAACAAATGGGCCATCAGCGCCCGGGGGTTCAACAGCCGTTTTGCCACCAAACTGCTGGTCCTGATGGACGGCCGGTCTGTTTATTCCCCTGTATTTTCAGGCGTCTGGTGGGACGTCCAGGATACGCTCCTGGAAGACATCGACCGGATCGAGGTCATCCGGGGGCCGGGGGCCACCCTCTGGGGGGCCAACGCCGTCAACGGGGTAATCAATATCATCACCAAGAAGGCCGGGGAGACCCGGGGGGGTCTGGCTACGGTGGGGGCCGGAACGGAAGAAAAGGGTTTTGGATCTTTCCGCTACGGTCTGAAGCTGGGTGAGCACTCGGATGCCCGGGCTTATGTCAAATATTTTAACCGGGACGCCTCAGTTACCAGCTCGGGTGCGACGGCCGCCGACGACTGGGACCAATTCCGGACCGGCTTCCGGTTGGACCATGAACCCTCCGCTCAAAACAACTTTACCCTGCAAGGCGATTACTACCGGGGCAAGTCGGGCTCGACCTATGATATCTCTTCCCTGTCCCCGCCTTTTACCAAGAGTTTCCAGGAAAAACCGGATATGGCCGGCGGCAATATCCTCGGCCGGTGGAAGCATGTTATTTCAAACAATTCCGAGATCAACCTGCAGACCTACTACGACCGGACGGAGCGCAGGATGCCTTTGCTGCGGAAGATCGAGACACCCTTGATTTCGATTTGCAGCACCGCTTCAAATGGATCGGCGGTCAGGAAATCGTCTGGGGATTGGGGTACCGGGTCACTCGGGATAATATCAAGGATACTGATTCTAAGAACTATAAATCCTTCCAGCCGCACCGATCAGTTGTTCAGCGCCTTTATCCAGGATGATATTACGCTTATTAAGGACCGGCTGCGTTGGGTGATCGGTTCCAAATTCGAACATAACGATTATACCGGGTTTGAAGTGCAGCCCAGCACCCGTCTGATCTGGACGCCATCGAAAGAGCAATCGGTCTGGGGGGCTGTATCCCGTTCCGTCCGGACCCCTTCACGCGCGGAACAGACCGTGACGACCAATGTGGCGGTCATCCCGCCCGGCCAGGGCGGGAACCCCGGTCCCTTGCCGATCCAGGTTCAGATCAAGGGGAACTCGAATTTCCAATCGGAGGAATTGATCGCCTATGAACTGGGTTACCGGTTGCGGCCGATCGACCGCCTGACCTTCGATCTGGCAGGATATTACAACCGCTATAGCAAGCTCCGCTCTTCCACCAATGTCCCTGATACCCCGCCGACACTGGCCTTCAGCGAGGGGAACCCCTACTTGCTGAGCACCCTTGATCTCAATAATAACCTCAATGCGGATATCTACGGGGTGGAACTGGCCCTGGAATGGCAGCCCCTGGATTGGTGGCGGATAAAGGGATCGTATACCTTCGCCGAAATGAAAATCGATCAAAGCCGTCACGTTAACCGAAGCTCAAAATCAAAGCCTGCCCCGCCATCAATTCTCGGTGCGTTCCGGTATGAATCTGGGAAAAAACATCGAAGCGGATGCCTGGCTGCGCTATGTGGACGGGTTTGATAACGGCGGTGTGCCCAGTTATTTCACCCTGGATTTGAAACTGGCCTGGCGGCCGATAAAAAATCTGGAACTGGCCCTGGTGGGACAGAATTTGTTGGAAGACCGGCATCAGGAGTTTCGCCCGGAACAATTCAGCACGCAGGTCTATGAGATGCAGCGCGGTGTTTACGGCAAACTGACCTGGCAGTTTTAGGGTGATAGTGAAATCGAACACCGAAGTTATTCGTTTTTTTGGGCTTCATGGCAGCTCGCCGCGGACTTGAGGTTCTAATGCGATATATTAACCTTAACAGGTTCACCATCTGGCTTGTGTTTTGGGGATGCCTGTTCGGTCTTGGAGGGGCCAGGGGCGAAGCGGAGGAATCCCGAGAATACGCGGTGAAAGCGGCTTTTTTGTATAACTTTGCCAAATTCGTGGATTGGCCATCGGAATCGTTTAGAAACGAGACCACTCCCCTGGTGCTGGGGATCGTGGGCGTTGACCCTTTTGGATCCCTCTTGGAAACCCTTAAGGATAAAACAGTCAAGGGACGGAAATTGGTTATCCGGCGGCTTTCTCGTCTGGAAAATTTCGAAGACTGCCAAATCCTTTTTATCAGCGGATCGGAGAAAGGCGCCCTGCGCCCGATCTTGGCGGCGGTGAAGAATCATCCCATATTGACGGTCAGTGACATCGATCGCTTTGCTCCCCAGGGGGGGATGATCGGCTTGGTGGCGGTGGATAATACTATTAACTTCGAGATCAACTTGGATACGGTCCAGCGCAGCAAACTAAAAGTCAGCTCCCAGCTCCTGAAATTAGCCAAAATTATTCAGTGATCCCCCTGACAGGAATCAAGGATGCGGCCCTTTTTTAGAAATCGAAGTACCATTCGGAATAAGATCGTTGCCCTGATCATGGGGATCAGCTTTCTGGCCCTGATTTTTGCCCTGGTGCCGATTGGCATTTTCGACCATTCTTATTTCAAGCGTAAAATGGTTACCGATCTGGAAACCCTGGGGGCGATTATCAGCGACAACAGCGTGGCCGCCCTCACTTTTTCCGATGCCGGCAGCGCTTCCCGTACGCTGGAGGCTTTGAAGGCGGAAAAACATATCGTTGCCGCCGCCCTTTACGATCGGACGGGGACCTTATTCTCCACCTACCAACGTGACGGGTTGGCCCAAGGGCGAATAACGGAAAAGCTGGGGAAGGACGGACTTTTTTTTCAGGCAGACCGTTTAATTTCCTTCCGGCCGATTCGCTTGGAAGGGGAGCGAATGGGCACTCTTTTCCTGCATTCCGACCTTAAGGCCTTTCAGGATCGGTCCTCCCGGTTTACCCTTATCGCCGTCGTGTTCGTAAGTTTGGCCGCCCTGATCTCCTACCTGTTAGCCACTAAACTGCAAAAGGTCATCTCCGGACCTATTCTGGTTCTATCCGAAGTGACCCGCCAGATTTCCGAAAAACAGGATTATTCCCTTCGGGTCGAAGTAAAGGGGAACGATGAAATCAGTTTTTTAACCGAGCGGTTCAATGAAATGGTCGGCCGGATCCAAGAGCGGGAGACGGCGCTCCGGCAGGCTCAGATCCAATTGGAAATTCGGAACCGGGAGTTACAGCACCAATTGAAAGAAAGGGAACGGGCCGAGGAGGCGTTGCAGCAAGCCCATGATGAATTGGAGCAACGGGTAAGCGATCGAACGGCCGATCTGGCCAGGACCAACGACGACCTGATCCGGGCCAAGGAGAGCGCCGAAGCCGCCAGTCGGGCCAAAAGTGAATTCCTGGCCAATATGAGCCATGAGCTGCGAACCCCGCTGAATCACATTCTCGGTTTTACGGAACTGGTGGTCGACGGAAATTTCGGCCAATTAAACCCTAAACAGGAAGAATTCCTGAACGATGTGCTCCAGAGCGGACGTCATCTCCTGGCCCTGATCAATGAGATCCTGGACCTTTCGAAGGTGGAGGCCGGGAAAATGGAACTGAACCTGTCCCTGGTCTTCCTGAGGCCGTTGGTGAATAACAGCCTGATTATGATTAAGGAAAAAGCGCTCAAACAACGTCTTAAACTGCATGCCGAAATCACCGATCAGGTGGAATCCATTCAGGCCGATGAACGCAAGCTGAAACAAGTCCTTTATAACCTGTTGTCCAATGCCGTCAAATTCACTCCTCCAGGGGGAACCATTGACGTTCGGATCTCCCCGGAGAACGGGGTTCCAGACGGAAAGCAAGGACTTCGTTTCAGTGTCATCGATTCGGGCATCGGGTTGGCGCCGGGGGACTTGGAACGTATCTTCAAGCCTTTCGAACAGGTGGACAATTCGGCCAGCCGCAAATTCCAAGGGACCGGTCTGGGATTGGCCCTGACCAGGAAAATGGTTGAACTCCAGGCCGGGAGAATCTGGGCCGTCAGTGAGGGGGAGGGGAAAGGCAGCGCCTTCCATTTTGTGTTACCTTGTTCGATACCGGTCCGGAAAAGGAAGCCCGGTGCGGAACCGAGCAAAAAAGGCGAGGAATCATAAATGGGCATCGAAGCAAAAACCATCTTGATCGTGGAAGACAATGAACTCAATATGAAATTGGTGGTGGCCGTCCTCCGTTTGGGAAATTATCAGATCCTGACCGCCCGTGACGCGGAAGCGGGCCTGCAATTGGCCCGGGAACACCTTCCCGACCTCATCCTCATGGATTTGCAGCTCCCGGGCATGGACGGTATCGAGGCCACCGCCGTCCTTAAGGAGGATGAAAAACTGCGGTCCATCCCGGTGGTCGCCTTGACCGGATTTGGATCGGTAGATATTGGAGAGTCTCCCGATGGGTTAGGGTTTTCCGGTTTTATAGCCAAACCGATTGAGGTTCGGTCCTTTTTGGAGACCATCGCCGGATATCTAGGTGGAAAGCCGCCGACCCTCGAGGTCTGATCAAGTTCATTTTAAAAAGACGGGGAAAGGTATTTTTTTGGCTAATTTAGAGCTGTCAAGGGGGCAACCCAATAACTCTGCGCTGGAAATCGGGGTTGGCCGATTGGATAGAGAAATCAGTTGCCGAATTACCCGGACCTTGATCTTGTATGTTAGGGAAAGAAACAACGGTTCGTTGGGGCCGCTTTTGGATGGAGCTGTCTATGATGAACCGTATTTGACGGACCCCAACAACTGGATCCCCCACGCCTTTCTCCAAACGCTCTACCGGAAAATGATTGCCATCCTGGGGGACGAAAATGCGGTCTATAAGATGGCCCTTTCCTCCGAGCGGTTTCAATCCTTTGGAATCCTGGACCGACTGGCCCGGTTGGTGGGCAGTCCACGACTCATTTACACCCAGGCCCCAAGGTACAGTCGACTTTTATATGCCATTGGCGAAGTCCGGATTCACGAAAAGGGGGATTCCTGGGTACTTTTGGAAGACCGCTACTTTAAGCCTAACCAAAAAACTCCCTTAGATTGCGAATATACCCGGGGGATCCTGGCTGGGATTCCGACCCTATTCAATATGCCGCTGGCCCAGGTGGACGAAATCGCATGTCAAGTCGCTGCTGAAGAACCAAGCCGCGAACTGATGTTAGACCGATCAGAGTCTGAAACAAAAGGGTGTTTTTACCGCGTACGCTGGGACCCCGGGAGGCGGCCATCGTTGGGGAAGCGGTTGTTTCGTCGCTATCAGGTGTATACACGGGCCATAGAGGACCTGCAGGAGGCCAATCGGATCATCCAAGAAAAGTATGAGGAGAGCAGAAAACTAGCCTTTGATTTGGGGCAACTCACTCAGCAAATGCAAGCATCCCGGCAGCAGTTGGAAGCCTCATTATCCAACCTTAAAGATTCAGAAGCCAGGTATCGGCTCTTAGCCGAAAATGTGACCGACACCATTTGGACTATGGACCTGGCCTCCATGAAATTCACCTATGTCAGTCCATCGGTGCAAGAAATGCGCGGGTATACCGTGGCCGAAGCCCTGGAGATGAGTGTGGAAGAAACCCTGTCCCCGACATCCTTGCCAGGGGTCTATCAAGCTCTGGCCGAGGAGTTGGAGGAAGAAGCCGCCGGGAACGCGGAGGCCACGCGATCCCGGATTATAGAAGTCCAACAGAGATGCAAAGATGGAACCTTTGCCTGGGCCGAGATGAGGGCTTCCTTCATACGAGACGAATCCGGGCGACCGGTGGGGATTCTGGGCGTTTCCCGTGATATTTCCGAACGGAAAAAGGTCGAGCAATTAGCGCAGGCCAAGATGATCGCCGAAGCCGCCAACCGGGCCAAGAGTGAATTCCTGGCCAATATGAGTCATGAGTTGCGAACTCCGCTAAATCATATCATCGGGTTCACGGAACTGGTGGTGGATAAGAATTTCGGCGAATTAAGCCCTAAGCAGGATGAATTCCTAAATGACGTGCTCCAGAGCAGTCGCCATCTATTGGCCCTGATCAATGAGATCCTGGACCTGTCGAAGGTGGAGGCCGGGAAGATGGATTTGATCCCCTCCACGGTCTTCCTGCGGCCGTTGATCGATAATAGTCTGACCATGGTGAAGGAAAAAGCCCTGAAACAACGGCTTACGCTGATGACCGAAATCCCCGACCGGCCGGAATCTTTTCCAGCCGATGAACGCAAGCTGAAACAGATCCTGTATAACCTGTTATCCAATGCCGTTAAATTCACTCCCGCGGGGGGAACGATTCGGATTCGGGTCTCTCCGGAAAACGAGGGTTCAGCCGAGGAAAAAGGACTTCGTTTCAGCGTCATTGATTCAGGGATCGGGTTGGCGCCGGGGGATCTGGAACGGATCTTTCAGCCCTTCGAACAGGTGGAGCATTCGACTGGTCGCAAATCCCATGGAACCGGTCTGGGACTGTCCCTGACCAAGAAAATAGTTGAACTTCACGGCGGACGGATCTGGGCCGAGAGTGAAGGCCAAGGTCAAGGCAGTGCCTTTCACTTTGTGCTGCCCTCGGAGAGGGACGTTTATGGGACAGATTCCGCCTGAGCCCGGACAGGTTTCTCTCGGAGGAACCACCTGAATCCTCAAATGAGAAAACGGATAATCCCCATTTTATTGATCGGCATTTGTTTTGTTTCTCTGGCCCAGATCAGCGGATCGGGAAACAGCTCGGGATTTAGTGCCCTTTCACCGGAAAAAGGAGTCCTCGATCTGCGGAATTGGGACCCGGTTGTCCAGGGTCCGGTCACGCTGAACGGCCTATGGGAATTCTATTGGGATAGGCTTTATGGTCCGGAGGATTTTGTAAATGGAAATCCGCCCGAGAAGAGGGAATACCAGACCGTCCCCGGGACCTGGAACGGTCGGGAGGTGGATGGCAGAAAAATATCCGGGATGGGGTATGCCACCTATCGTCTCCGGGTGCTGATGAGGCCGAATCGAATCCCCCTGGCCTTTAAGTTCTTATCTCTGGGCACCGCCTATACCCTTTATGTAAACGGAAAAATGATGGCTTCAGCCGGCCGGGTCGGAATAAGCCGCGCCAGCATGGTTCCCGAATGGAGGCCTCAAGTGGTCGCCTTTCAACCGGGAAGCGATCACCTGGATTTAATTCTCCAGGTTTCCAATTTTTACCATCGCAAAGGAGGCGCCACCGAGCACATCTGGCTCGGGAGCGAAAGGGATATCCGGCAGATGCGGGAGCGGAGCCTGGCCTTTCAGCTCTTTCTCTGCGGCAGCATCTTCATCATGGGATTGTACCACCTGGGGCTATTTCTGTTGCGAAGAAAGGACCGGGCTTCTTTGCATTTTGGTCTTTTCTGTCTTCTGATTGCTCTCTATACTCTCCTGGCCGGGGAAAGATACTTCCTGGATCTGTTCCCTTACACCGATTGGGAGTTCAGAGTTAAACTCACTAACTTAAGTTCCTTTTTGAGCGTCCCCGTTTTCTTAGCCTTCATTCATTCCCTCTTCCGGCAGGAAGTGAACAAACGGTTGCTTCGGTTACTCCAGGGAGCCATCCTGGCCCTGGCCCTGGTAGTCCTTTTTACCAAAGCCGCTTTTTATTCGTATACCATTCCCATCTACCATTTCCTGACCCTGATCGCCGGGGCCTATGTCCTGATGGTCCTGGGTTTGGCCAGGCATCGAAAACGGCCCGGGGCCGGCATTCTTTTTTCGGGATTGCTGCTGCTGATTGCCGCGTTGACCAATGACATTCTTTACGATCATTCCCTCGTCGCCACCGGGCAGTTTGTTTACCTGGGGCTTTTTCTTTTTATTTTTTCCCAGTCCTTTTTTCTTTCCTTACGCTTTTCGAATGCTTTTAATACCGTTGAGGAGCAGGGGCGGATGCTGAGTGAAACAAATAAAGCCATGCAGCAGGAAATGAATGAACGCCGGCAGGCTGAAAAGTCCCTTCAGGAGTCGGAAGAGAGATATCGGACCTTGATGGAAGAAGCCCCGATCGGATTGGTGAACATCGACAGCCAGGGATTGATCCAATACGTCAATCGGAGGTTCGAGGAGGTTACCGGAACCCCGCGAAAAGAGGTGATCGGTAAGAATGGATTGTCTCTAGGATTCTTTTCCGAGGGAGACCGACAAATTGTGATTAACCGCATGGCTGAGAGACTATCCGGCGCCCCTTCCATTCCCATGGAGATGGAGGTGGTTCTGAAGGATGGAAGCCGGAAATGGATCGAAATGGACGCCCGGCTGGCGGAAGGGGAAGGGATTCCTTCCGGGTTTCAGTTGGCCGCCAGCGATATTACCGCACGAAAACACGCCCAGGAAGCGCTTCAAAGGGCCCATGACCAATTGGAAAAGAGGGTGGAGGAAAGAACGGCGGAGTTGGACCAAATCAACCGTGATTTGATCCAAGAGATCCAAGAACGGAAACAGACTGAAATCCAGTTGCAAAAAGCCAAGGAGACCGCCGAAACCTCCAATCGAGCCAAAAGTGCGTTTTTGGCCAATATGAGTCACGAACTTCGGACCCCTTTAAATCATATCATTGGCTTTTCCGAGTTACTTTCCGACCGGCACTTCGGGGCGCTAAACGCCATCCAGGATGAATATCTGGGCGATATCCTTCAAAGCAGCCGTCATTTGTTAGCCCTGATTAACGATATACTGGACCTCTCCAAGGTGGAGGCCGGGAAGATGATCCTGGAGGCCTCGGAAATCCCCTTCGAAGCGCTATTGCGGGATAGCCTCACCATGGTCAAGGAAAATGCCCTGAAACACCGGATATCGCTCACTTCTCGTTTTCAGGGAATCCCTTCTACGATTCAGGCGGACGAAAGGAAGCTGAAACAAATTCTCTATAACCTGCTTTCCAACGCGGTTAAATTTACACCCGATGGGGGTAAGGTAGAATTGGGGGCCCGAGGTCTGGATGGGAAGGGGGTTGAGATCATCGTCAGTGACACCGGAATCGGTCTGCCGGAAGCCGACCTGGAACGAATTTTTCAACCCTTTGAACAGGGGGATAATTCCAGCAGGCGGAAATATCAGGGAACCGGCCTGGGACTTTCGCTGACCAGACGTCTGGTGGAACTGCACGGGGGCCGTATTCAGGCCGCGCGCCGGGCTGAAGGTCCGGGGGCCATTTTTTCCTTTACGCTCCCGAAAGCGCGGTTTATTCTAGAAACCAGCGGTAGATTGATGCCGTAGAGAATTCTCCGGATGGAAGGGTGAATCAATGAAAGAAACAACGATTTTAGTGATAGAGGACAACGCCTTGAACCTGAAATTGGTTCGCAGTTTACTATCCTTGGGCGGATATCGAGTCTTGGAAGCGGAAGATGCCGAGAAGGGGATCCAAATGGCCTCCCTCCACCAGCCCGATTTAATTCTAATGGATATTCAGCTTCCGGGGATCCGACGGGCTGGAGGCCACCCGGGAGATAAAGTTAAACCAGGAGACTCGGAATATTCCGGTGGTGGCCCTCACCTCATACGCCATGCCCGGAGATGAGATCAGGCCCAGGAGGCCGGTTGTTGCGGGTATATCACCAAACCGATCAACACCCGGACTTTTATGGAGTCGGTCAGGGAGTACCTGAATCACGCCCCTAGCCCGGAGGTCCAGCCCGAAAGAGATTTGTTCAGTCTGAGAAGGCACATTTTGATTGTCGATGACGACCCCTTGAATGTGAAGTTGTTGGCCTCCAAGCTGCCGCCGGACCAATTCGAAACCACAGCGGCCTTCAGCGGTCAGGATGCCCTGAGGATGACCTTAAAAGACCCCCCGGACCTGATCCTGCTGGACATCATGATGCCGGAGATGAACGGGTACGAGGTCAGTCACTGGCTGAAGACCAATCCGGCCACTCAGGATATCCCCATCATCCTGGTTACCGCCCTGGACGGGACGGACGATAAGATCAAGGGGTTTGAAGCCGGGGCCGATGAATTCCTGAACAAGCCGGTGAACACCATTGAACTGCTGGCCCGGATCAACTCGCTCTTGCGGTTGAAATATTTCCGGGAGCAACTACGTTCCCGAACGCTCTCCGAAAAAGGTTTTTCCAGCGATCAGAATACCCCGCACCTCGCGGAATGGGTTCACCCTCCGGTGAAGATATTAATTGTCGAAGATGATGATAAGGATGCCCGCATGATCCAGGAGTATTTCGCCACGGAGCCCTATGAACTGGAAACCGTGAATACCGGTGAGGCGGCCCTGGATCGAATTCAACAGGAGGACTTTGATCTGGTTTTGCTGGACGTCCTGTTGCCCGGGGTGGACGGATTTGAAGTCTGCCAACGGATCAAGGGCCTGCATCAAACTCAGGACCTCCAGGTCGTCTTGCTCACCTGCCTGCCTGACCTGGAAAACAAAATCAAGGGGGTAGAACAGGGGGCCGATGATTACCTGATTAAACCCATTAACGGACGGGAATTGAAAGCCCGGGTTAAGGTCCTGGTCAAAAAAAAGCACTATATAGACCAACTCCGGGATAATTTTGAGCGGGCGCTCAATTCCGCTATCTACGATGGATTGACCGGCCTGCATAATCAGACCTACTTCAAGAAATTCCTGGAAATGGAAATTAAACGGGCGGAACGGCAACGCTATCCTCTCGGCCTGATGATCATCGACATTGACGATTTCAAGAATATCAATGATCGCTTCGGGCATCTAGCCGGGGATTTGATTATCAAAGCGCTGGCCCAATTGATAAAGAAAAACATTCGGGAAATCGATCTGTCGGCCCGTTACGGGGGAGACGAATTCGTAGTTATCCTGCCCTATACCGATCAAAACGAAACGGTGCAGATCATCGAGCGCATTCAAAAGGCCGTGGCCGCATACCGGAACAGGGAAGAAATCCTCCTTCAACACGAGACGCTGACCTTGAGTTTCGGGGTCGCCTTTTTTCCCTACCAGGGTACGACCATGGAAGAATTAATTCGCAATGCCGACCGGACCCTTTATCGCTCCAAGCGGGAAGGGAAAAACCGCTACACCTTTTTCAGCGGGTAGCCGGATCAAAGGACCCCTGACCGGGTAAGCGGAGTTCCTTGGCGTATAAACCAAAAGACCCTAGGAGACTATCTTCTCCACTCGGCAGGGAAAGGCGCGGAGGCAGGGGGTTCCCATTTCCCGGCCCAAGGGCTGGTTAGCGGTGAGGATATTGATATTGGATCGGTCCCAATCAAAAAGCCGATCCGGGCCGGCCTCCGGAAACCACCAGCCGTAATCGACATAGACTACCCGGGGATCGATTGCCTCGGTCAAGCGAACCTTCTGGGTGATTCTTCCCTGGGGAGTCACTATGGCCGCCCATTCGCCCTCCTGAAGGCCGAGAATCCGGGCCGCCAGGGGATGAATTTCGATCACCGGGTCCGGGTGTTTTTTTCTCAAGGAGGCAATCTGACGATAGGCGGAATGGAAGAAATAGGGGCTCTTCCTGCTGGTGGCCAGCAGGGGATATTCCAGGCTGGGCGGAAGGGGATCCCCGAATGTCGGCAGGGGGGCGAAATCCCATTTCGAAAGCTGAGCCGAAAAAAGTTCCACTTTTTTCGATGGAGTTTTAAAGCCTTTGGCCAGATAGTTAAAGTAATTTATATTCCCTTTTAAGAGCCCCTGGTCCCTGAATTTTTCATAAGTCAGGCCGGATGGGGCCAGCACCTCTTCGAGGGCCTGGTGATAATCCTCCCAAAAATGTTCGCCGTGGCCGAGGGCCCGTCCCAGTTCGCTTAAGATCCGGATGTCCGGCCAAGCCTCTCCCGGAGGATCAACGATCTTCGGCCTGGCCGAAATCCACCCGTGGGCCAGCCCATAGTGGCCGAGGTCGTCAAATTCAAAACCCGTGGCGGCCGGGAGGACCACGTCGGCCAGGGCGGCCGTAGGGGTCATAAAG
Source organism: uncultured delta proteobacterium (assembly GCA_963743305.1). GTDB lineage: Bacteria > Desulfobacterota > RBG-13-43-22 > RBG-13-43-22 > RBG-13-43-22 > CAVQSS01. The sequence goes on along the minus strand of CAVUPH010000005.1, from coordinate 24,905 downwards.
ATATCCGCCACCACCAGAAAATCCAGATCCTTTAGGGCTTCATGGGTTTCCCGGGCCTGGCTGTAGGTCAGCAGGGGATTAGACACCTGGACGTACATGGCCCGGACCGGATAGGGCCTGGCCTGACGAATGGCTTGCACGACCAGAGGAGGGGGAACGATCATGAAATTAGGGGCCAGCTTATAGTGCCGGCTGATCATTTTTTGAACCTTATCCGGCAGGAGCGAGGCCTTGACGAAATCAGCCAGGCGAGCCACCGGGGGCATTTCCGGAAGGATATTCCCTCCCGGCACGTCCAGATTCCCGGTCACGGCCATGAGGCAAAGAAGTGCCCGGCAGGTCTGAAAGCTGTTCTCCGTATGTTCGAGAGCGTTTCCCCATTGAATCAAGGCCGGTTTGGAGGTGGCGTACGTCCAGGCGGTGTGGATGATCTCCTGGGGTTCCAGCCAGGACAGCTCGGCCACCCGTTCGGGCGTATAGGGTTCCACCTGCTGCTTCAGTTCCTCGAAACCAACGGTCCATTGGTCCACGAACTCCCGGTCATAAAGACCTTCCCGCAGGATAACCCGCAGCAGACCCAGGGCCAGAATCCCGTCGCTTCCGGGACGGAGCTGCAGGTGACTCTGGGCGATTTCGGCCAGATGTGTGCGCCGGGGGTCGATGACGATCAGGTCCGCCCCGCGTTTCAGCGAACCTACCAGGCGGGAGGCAATGATGCCTTCCTCGTTGGATTTCAGCAGGTTGCTGCCCCAGTTGAGGATTAGACTCGTGGGGGAATCATAGTCCGGGACCGGGAAAAAACCGGCGGTCATGACTCCGGCCAGTTCCCGGGGCAGGTGGCAGACGTTCTGGGGGCCGCAGACGTTGGGGGAACCGAAGACGTTGGCCAGGCGGATCAGGACAAAATGTTCCAGCCCTTTAGGCGCCCCCTGGGCGAAGACCACGGCTTGGGGGCCGTAGTCTTCGCGGATTTTATTCAAATGACCGGCGATATACTCCAGGGCTTCGGCCCAGGATACGCTTTTCCAACGGCCTGCGCCTCGATCGCCTTCCCGGATCAGCGGCGTGGTCAGCCGGTCGGGATGGGTGTTCCGCGCGGCCCCGGCCAGGCCTTTGGGACAGATATAGCCGCGGCTGATAGGCGACTGCGGGTCGCCTTGGATACGGGTGATTTTCCCGTTTTCGGCGGTAACCCGCAGACCACAGCCCCCGTGATCCATACGGGCGCAATAGGTATTGATGGTTTGTGAAAATGGAGAAAGAGCCATAGACTAAAGATTCCTTATAACTTAATCATACCTGACAAGAGAAGGCCGGTCAAATTTAAACATTCGTTCGAAAATTGCCCCACCCCGTTCATTGCACCCCCGGACCTGATCCGGGGGAAGCATTCCTTATCGACCGCTCAGCTTGGAAGCTATCTGGGGTGGATGATGTGAAGCCAACCCACCATCCACCGGGCTAAACAAGATTGACAATTCTTATTTCCCAAATCATAATCCCATAAATCGAATCGGTTGAAGGATAAGTTTCAATTCAACCGTTTGGATTTAAAGAAATTTTATAATATTCCGAAAATAATACCATGGCGGACAGAGTAGGCGTTTTCATCTGTAGCTGCGGGCCGAACATCGGGGAAAAAATATCGGTGACGGACCTGGCGGCATTTGCCCAGGAACTGCCGGAAGTGGCGGAGGTCCGGACCCATGCCTTACTCTGCTCGACCGAGGGGCAAGCCTTCCTCTCTCGGGAAATTCGAGAATTCGCACTGGACAAGGTCGTGGTGGGCGGCTGTTCGCCTCGGGAGCATGAGTTAACCTTCCGAGGTGTCCTCGAAAAGGCCGGCCTTAATCCCTATCAACTGCAGATGGCCAATCTCCGGGAACAGTGCGCCTGGGTGACCGACGAACCGTCGGAGGCCGCGGAAAAGGCCCGTTCGCTCATTCGGGCGGCTGTGGAAAGAGTTCGACTCCATCAGCCGATCCAGTCCCTAGAGATCGCTATGAACCCGGATGTCCTGGTGGTCGGCGCCGGTGTCGCTGGGATAACCGCCGCCCTGAACCTGGCCCAGAAAGGACGGCGGATTCATCTGGTCGAACAATCCCCTTTTGTGGGGGGCAAAGCTGTTTTATACGAAAAAATATTTCCTCAGATGGAATGCGGATCCTGCCTGCTGAGTCCGCTGCTGGATGCGGTTATGCATCAGGAACGGATTGAAGTCCACCTGTTGAGCCAGGTACGGCAGGTCAGGGGTTTTTGGGGAAATTTCGAGGTCTCCGTGCAACGCCGGGCCCGAGGGGTCGAGTTGGAAAAATGTCTGGGCTGCGGGACCTGTCTGGAAGCCTGTCCGGTAGAAATAAAACAGACGCCTCTGTGGGGATGCTCCGGGATGAAGGCCGTTAGCCTGCCCCTGCCCGGCCCATTGCCCAATGTGGCGGTCATCGACCGGACCCATTGTCGGCATTTTCAGAGGGGACCCCTGCCGGGCTTGCCTGGAGGCCTGCCCCTTTGGCGCCATTGACTTGGGAGAAGAAGACGGGACGCTGGAAATAAAAGTGGGGGCGATTGTTCTGGCCACCGGTTTCGACTTGAGCGATGGACAGTCTCTAAGGTCAAACCGGGGAACTGACAGAAGACGAATCCTTTTCGCCCTGGAGATGGAAGAGATGTTGAACAGCAACGGACCGACCGCGGGAAGAATCCTGACTCCCCCCGATCAGGTCCCAAAGAGGATCGGGATTCTTCCCGGCTCCGGCTTGAAAACCCCAGGTCTATCGAGCGTCGCGCCCCCGGTTTTTTTGGAGGTTTCCTTTAAATTTGCCCAGATGATCCGGGACCAGATCCCCGAGAGCCGGGTTACGGTTTATTTAGAGGACCGGGCCGGATGGGGACCGGAGGCTAACCGGAGCTATCAACGGTTATCGGGGGAACCCGAGCTGACCTTCATCCGCTTGAACGATCCCGCAGCGATCCAATGGGATGAAGAAGAAAACCAGGTACGGCTGGAGTACCGGGACGACCGGAGGGAAGTTCAGGTGGATTATTTTGACCTGCTCATCGTCGGGGGCTCCCCGGGGGGTCTAAAGGATCCCGGGAACTGGCCGGAAGGCTGAAGATCCCCATGGGGAAAGACGGGTTTTTGATTACCGAGGAAATGCGCTTGGGGCCGGTGGACACGGTCGTGGAGGGGATCTTCGCGGCCGGATGCGCCCGGGGTCTGAAGACTATCTCCGAGTCGATTCTGGACGGCCAGGCCGCGGCCGGGCGGATTTTGTCTCGACTGATTCCCGGTGAAAAGCTGATTCTGGAAACAGCCACGGCCTTCATTCGGGAAGAATACTGTTCGGGATGCAACCTCTGTCTTGACCTCTGCCCTTACCAGGCCATTGAAATTGGGCCGGGGGAAGGAGCGGCCCGGATCCGGGAGGCCTTGTGCCGGGGCTGCGGCCTGTGCGCCGCCGCCTGTCCCAGTGCGGCCATTGAGGCCCGTCATTTTCAGGAGGATCAGGTAGAGGCGGAAGTGAAAGGGTTGCTGCGTTGAGAGAACGTTTCGAGCCCCGGTTGATTGGATTCTTATGCGAGTGGTGCGCCTATGCCGGGGCGGATGCCGCCGGCCGGGCGGGTAAAACGATTCCCCCCTTTTTTAAGGCCGTCCGTCTCCCTTGCAGTGGCCGGATGGACCCGGCCTGGGTCCTGTTGGCCTTCCGCCAGGGAGCTCAGGGGGTGCTGATCGCCGGTTGTCCCCCGGGCCATTGCCATTTCCAGAAAGGAAACGCTCAGATGATCCGGATGACCGAACTTTTGAAACCCCTGATGCGGCAATTGGGTTTTGCTGACCTCCGTTTGAGAGTAACCAATATCAGCGCCCAGGAGGGCGAAAAATTCGCGACGGTTGTCTCCCGATGGGCCGAAGAAATCCAGAAGGCCGGACCGTTGGAAATGGATGGCTAGCATGGAAAAACCCAAGATCGCTTTCACCTGGACCTCCAGTTGCGGCGGTTGCGAAGAATCGCTTTTAGACCTGGGGCTTGACCTGCTGTCCTTGTCCCGGGAGGCGGAAATCATTTACTGGCCGATTGCCTTGGATTATAAAAAAGAGCGCTTGGAGCGCCTGAGCGGATGGCGCCCTTTTAGCCTCCTGGATAAATGGGGCCATTCGCCTGGATGAACACGAGGAAACCGTTCGGCTGTTGCGCCGGAAATCGCAATTCATCGTGGCCCACGGAACCTGCGCCCATTTAGGGGGCGTTGTGGGATTAGCGAATTTGTTTGGCCCGGAGGAGATCTTGGCTGGCCGTGAACAGGAAAGACCTTCGGGGTCGGTCTCGGAAAAAGTTCGACCGAATCGAGAACCCGCTCTGCCGGGCCTAACTTCCAGGGTCAAAACCTTAGACCAGGTGATTCCGGTGGATTATTACCTTCCTGGCTGCCCGCCCACCCCGGATTGGAACCGCCAGGTCTTGGCCGCCATCCTGGAGAACCGGCTTCCCCCCCCGGGTTGGGTTTTCGGCGAACCCAAGGCCCTGTGCCATTATTGCGCCCGGAAGGAAAGCCGGCCGCAGAAGATTTCCTGGAATGAATTTGGCCGTCTGCATCAAAAGATCTGGGACCCGTCCCGCTGTTTCCTGGCCGAAGGCCTCATTTGCCTGGGCCCGGCCACCCGAGGGGGGTGTGCCGGCCGCTGCCTCAACGCCAACATGCCCTGCCGGGGCTGTTTCGGTCCTCTGGAATTGGTGAAAGACCCGGGGGCCAAGGTGGTTTCCTTTTTAGCTTCCTTGAGTGAGGCCGCGGATGAAGAGGCTCTCCGGAAGTTCAGGGAAGGCTGGATTGACCCGGTGGGTCTGGCTTATCAGTATTCGCTCTCGGCCGCGCTGATACCCCGCAAGGTAAAAGAAAAACTTCATGGGTAAACGCATCGACATCGACCCCTTGACCCGCCTGGAAGGTCAGGGAAAAATTTCCATTTTTCTGGATGACCAGGGGGAGGTCGAGCGGGCCTATTTTCAGAGCACGGATTTGCGGGGTTTCGAGAAATTTTGCGAAGGCCGGGCCGCCGAAGAGCTGCCGGTGCTGACCCAGAAAATCTGTGGGGTTTGCCCCACCGCCCATCACTTGGCCTCCAGTAAGGCCCTGGACGATTTGTTTCAGGTGGCTCCGCCGCCGGCGGCCCGTAAAATTCGGGAGTTGATTCTCAATGCCTTTATTTTTGAAGACCATCTGCTCCATTTCTACTTCCTGGGCGGATGCGACCTGCTTCTGGGTGAGGAGACCCCCGTCGCTGAAAGGAACTTCCTGGGCGTCATGAAACGGGTCGGCCGGTCTTTGGGGGAAAAGGTTATTCAAGTGAGAAAAGAAGTCCGGGGCCTTCAAACCCGGTTGAGCGGCGGTCCCCTCTACCCGGTCGTGGGCCTTCCGGGGGGAGTTTCCAAAAGCCTGGACCAGGAAGATCGGGCCGAAGCGATCCGGGTGGCCCCCCTGGCCCTGGACCTGGCCAGAGAAAGCCTGACGTTGTTTCATCAGACGCTGGAAAATAAAAAAATTTGGGCCAAATTTCTGGACCCCATTTTTATTCAGTCCACCTATTACCTGGGTCTGGTCGATCAGGACCAACGGGTCAATTTCTATGACGGCCGGCTCCGCGTGGTGGACCCGGGAGGAGAAGAACTCGCTTGTTTTCAACCAGGGGATTATTCGCGGCACCTGGGAGAAAGGACTGAACCCTGGACGTACAGTCGGATACCGTATCTGAAGGCCATCGGCTGGAAAGGCTGGTTTGAAGGAAAGGCCAACGGGATCTATCGAGCGGGGCCTCTGGGCCGCTTAAACGCCTCCCGGGGCATGGCCACCCCGGAGGCCCAAGCCGAGTATGCACGGATGATCTCGCGTTTTGGAGCCCGGCCGGTCCACCATACTTTGGCCTACCATTGGGCCCGATTGATCGAAACCCTCTATGCCGCCGAGCGGATGCAGGAGCTGGCGGCCGATCCGGAACTCACCAACCCGGAGGTCCGAAGAATCCCCTCGGCCGTTCCCCGTGAAGGCATTGGGGTCTGCGAGGCCTCGCGAGGCACCTTGATCCATCACTATCGGACCGATGAGCGCGGGGTGGTACAAGAGATGAAGCTGCTGGTCGCCACCCAGAACAGCATGGCGGCTTTGTGCTTAGCCATTGAAAAGGCGGCTAAGGGATTGATTCACAAAGGACGGGCCTCGGAGGATTTACTCAACCAGATTGAAATGGTTTACCGGGCCTATGATCCCTGTCTGGCCTGCGCCACCCACTGCCTGCCCGGGCAGTCGCCTCTGGCCGTTACCTTTTATACTATACCCTCACCCCCGGGGCGGGCGCCCGCGAAGCATGAAAATCCCCCCCAGCCCCCCTTTTCCTAAGGGGGGAGTCCAAGTCCCCCTCTGGCAAAGGGGGATTCAGGGGGATTTTAAGGGAGCGGGAATAACCACCAATCTCTATTTTCGTATTAGCGTTCTCCCCCCCGTTCATGGGCCGGGATGAACCGAGGAGGAACAAATGGGAGTTGTGGCCCTGAATACCCTGGGTTTAAAATGCCCGCAGCCGGTGCTCAAAATCGCCGTGCTTTCTCCGGATTTGAATCCGGGGGATATCCTGGAAGTACTGGGGGATTGTCCCACCTTTGAACGGGATGTGCGAGTCTGGTGTGAACGTTTAGAGAAAACGTTTCTCTCGGTGCGGGATGAAGGCGGTTATCAGAAGAGGATTCAGATTCAGTTTTGATCAGTTTTATTTGCCTGGAGCGAATTAAAGGAGGCCGGCCATGGCCGAAAAGATGAATTGTTGGGATTTTTTCAACTGTGCTGAGAAGGACTGCCCGGTAGTTATTCAGAGGGAGCCCCGCTGTTGGCTGGTTTCCGGGACCTTTTGCCGGAATGAGATCCAGGGGCTGTTCATCGAAAAAATCGAAATGTGCCTGGAATGCGAATATTTCAAACAATCGATCGATCCCTCAAACATGCAGGAGGTCTGCCAAGTAGTCGGCCGTCAATTTAAGGAGATCACTCGGGCACTGCGTGACCGGGATGCGGGAATTGCAGGCCATGAATCTGGATTTGGGCATCGGCCTTTCGCAGAGCGTGGAGATGGTCCGGAAACTCTGCTTGGGCGATCCGACCGCCCGGGTAAAAATAGTCAGCCCCAATAAAATGCTGGTAAAATTGGAAGAGGTTCTCAACCAGATGGGTGAAAGCGTGCAGGAGATGGTCGACCAGAGTCATGAGCTGGCCATGGGCCTTTGTCAGCACTACGATACCCTGAACCGGATCGCCGGCGGCAATCTCGCGGTAGTCGCCCACGAAGATTCCGAAAATGAACTGATCGCCAAATTGGGGCAATTGATCAATAAAGAAACCCGAACCCTGATGGGGGTCATCACGGATTATCGAAAGGCCGAGTCGGACCTTCAGGAGAAGGAGGAACGCTATCGGCTGCTTTTTGAACAATCTCCGGTAGGTATTTTTCATTACGACCATCGGTTGCATATCACGGACTGCAACGATCATTTTGTGTCCATCCTTCGATCCAGCCGGGAAAAATTGCTCAATCTGGACATGAAAACCTTGAAAGACCAGCGAGTGCTGCCTTCTCTAGAAATGGCCATCGCCGGGACGTCGGGGTATTACGAAGGACCCTATTCCGCCACCACCGGCCCGGCCGTCATTTCCATCTCCATGCGCACGGCCCCGCTGTTCAGCCGGGAGGGCAGAATCAGGGGAGCCATGGGCATTGTGGAGGAAATTTCCGAACGGAAAAAGGCCGAGGAGGAACTGGCGGCTGAAAAAGAACGGCTGGCGGTCACCTTGCGCTCCATCGGGGACGGCGTGATCACCACGAATATGGAGGGACGGGTGGTCATGCTCAACCAGGTAGCGGAAAGCCAGACCGGTTGGAGCCAAGAGGAGGCTTTCGGCCGGTCGTTGCAGGAGGTTTTTTGCCTGGTCGACGAAAAGACTCGGGACCGGTGCCAGAACCCGGTGGAAAGAGTACTTTTGAGCGGCCAAACAGAACTACTGGCGGCCCCCTCGGTGCTGATCAACCGAAACGGGCAGGAAAGAATAATCGCCGATAGTGGAGCACCGATCCGAGACCGGAACGGAAACATGATCGGCGTGGTGCTGGTTTTCCGGGATATAACGGATGAACAGCGATTGTCGGATGAATTGCTCAAATATGAAAAGCTCAAATCCATCGGGGTCCTGGCCGGCGGCATCGCCCACGATTTTAATAATATTTTGACGGGCATTATGGGCAATATTTCCCTGGCTAAGATGTTTGCTCAGGATGCGGAAAAAGTCCGAAAACGCCTGGATGAGGCCGAGAAGGCTTCTTATCTGGCCAGGGAACTTACCCAGCAGTTACTGACCTTTTCCCGGGGAGGCGCGCCGGTCAAAACCACGGCCTCCATGGCTGAATATGTCCAGGAGGCGGTTACCTTTGCCCTGCGCGGCTCGAAGTTGAAAGCGGAATTTTTCATTCCAGCCGACATCTGGGCGGTCGATTTTGACCAGGGTCAGTTCCAGCAGGTCATCCATAACCTGGTGATCAACGCCGACGAGGCCATGCCCGAAGGAGGGATTTTTCAGGTGGGGATGGAAAACAGAACCATAACCGCCGGGGAGGGGATTTCGCTCCGGGAAGGGCGCTATGTCCAGATCTGGTTTACAGATCAGGGGATCGGGATCCCCAAAGAAAACCTTTCCAAGGTTTTTGATCCATTTTTTAGCACCAAACCGGGAGCCAGCGGTCTGGGGTTGTCTACGGTTTATTCCATTATTAAAAGACACGACGGTTTGATCACGGTGGAATCGGAAACCGGGAAAGGGGCTACTTTTCGCCTCACCCTGCCGGCCTCCGGGAAGACCCCGTCGGTTCAGGAAGAGACGTTTTTGCCATTGGTCAGGGGACAGGGCCGAATCCTGGTGATGGATGACGAAGCCATTGTCCGGGAAGTCTTGGGAGAAATGCTTACTCGTCTGGGCTTTGAAGTAGCGCAGGCGCAGGACGGCGCCGAGGCGGTTAAAATTTATCGGGTGGCCAAAAAGATCGATCAACCTTTTGATCTATTGATTATGGATTTAACCGTTGCCGGCGGGATGGGCGGCTTGGAGGCGTTACAGAAACTGTTGGAATTTGATCCTGAAGTCCGGGCCATAGCCTCCAGCGGATATTCCTCGGACCCGGTCATGTCCGACTACCAGGCCCATGGGTTCAAAGGGGTTATGGCCAAGCCTTATACCCTGCAGGAATTGAGCCGGGTGCTGGGCTCTTTGCCCAAACCCTAGGAGCGGGGCACACGGGTGATTGCGTGTAGGAGTACGTGTACGAGTACGGAACCCCGTAGCTGAGTGGGGTTACTCGTACACCTACTCGTACATGATCTTTCTGGGGGATTGGATCGGAGTCCGGCAGGTGCGGCCCCTCAATCTGCTCAAGAACCGAAGGGAAATAACTTCTCACGCTGGTTTAGAGAAACGCCCCCAGGGCGTTTCTCAGTCTTCGAAAACAGAGTTCCATCAGGGGTTCCAGGTTGACGATATCCAAGGTATTGTAACGGATCAGGCGTTGTAAAGAGGGTTCGTCGCCCCACTGATAGGCCTTCCAGAGCATCACCGCGTCAAAGCCGTCTAGACCATCCAGATCGGGGTCCCGGGAGATGCCCACCTGTTTTTCAATCGCCTTGAGACCCCCCCGATACCCCAACCGATGGAGCAGGTGCCGCAGGTCGATATGGGCCGGAGGCAAGTGAAGGTGACGAAACCAGCGGCGGATAAAAGGGAGATCGAACCCGCTCCCGTTGTACGTGATGAGCAAGGCATCCGGAGCGAGCGCCGTTTCAAATTCATCCAGGGTGCTTCCGTTGATGAAGGTCCGGACTTGTTGACCGTCATATATTCCGATCAGGGTGATTTCATCGACTCCCTGAAAACCTCCGGTGGTCTCGATGTCCAGATAGACCGCTTGGTGCTGAAAGGCCGTATAGAGCCGCCATTTTTCACTCGGCGGCAGGCGCTGCCAGAAGAAATCAAGATCTTCCCGGTGGGCCTGCGAGGCCTCCAGTTCACGACGGATGAAATGGTCCCGTTCCCCGGAAAAGACCTCCCCATCGTATCGCAAAAAATCCTCCCAGGTTAGCAGCCCCTTGGACCAAATTCCCTGCTCGGTCTTCGACCCGATGCCCGGGATATGTACGAAGGTGTGTTCGAGCAAGTGGAGCCCCGCTGGATGTTTGTTTCTGTTTACAAACTAAATGAACATCGAACGCCAACCTTGAAATACCAACCTCCCTGACCGAAGCCATTCGATGTTGGATGTTCGATGTTCGACGTTTGTCTTTTCAGATTTAATATAATCCCGGATCAGGGCTGCTTCCCGCCGTTTTCCATCAGGGCCTGTACGGGTTTGAGACCGTAGGGCGTGCCGGCTTCAATAGCCGTCAGCACGCTTCCCCCGCCGGTGAAGAAATAATACTGCGTGTTGTCGATCACACTCAGATATAGCCCGGGGTTGAGGTCCTTGAATTCCTGAAGGGTGTCGCCCCCCCCGTACATCTTATAGGCCGTCCGGTTTTTGTCGATAGCCTGGTCCAGGGCCTTGGAGCCTTCGGTGAAGTGAGGAGTGTACCCCATGACGGCGTTGACGAAGATGGTCTTGGCCGCCAGGAGGACTTCCTTGACCCGCGGGTCCTCAAAAGACTCCGGGGCAATATCGAGCAGGTACCCGTACCGCTGTCCGGGTTTCAATCCTCCGACCGGGATGGTCCGGAATTGGCCCTGAAAGGGTGGCTCCAGGGACTGGCTCTCAACTACCTGCGGCAGCTCGACGATTTTCTTCTCCCGGGCATCCATAGCCACCAGGGCCTGGGCGGCCTGGACATCACTGTCGGAAACCCCGGCGATGCTCACCCCTCCTTTGGCCGCCAGGTAGGTATTGTAGATCACTCCTCCCAAAATCAGGTGATCGACCTTTTCATAGAGTTTATTGAGGGGCCCGATTTTGGTGTCGTACTTGGCGCCGGCCACTACGGCCAGAAAAGGACGGTCCGGGTTCAGGACCCGGTCCAGGTTGCTGATCTCTTTTTGCATCAGGAAACCGGCATAGGAGGGCAGATAACGGGTGATGTCTACGGTGGAGGCATGGGACTGCCAGGAGCCGAAGGCGTCGTTGATATAGACGTCGGCCAGCCCGGCCAGTTGCCGGGTGAAGGCCTCCCGCTCCGGTCCTTTGCTCTCCTCGCCCTGGAACCAGCGGGTGTTGGGAAGATAAATCCCCCCGGTTTTGTGTCCCCGCAGTTCCTTGATCGCCAGGTTGATGGAGGTATCCAGGTGAGGGATTCCCTTGGCCCCTTCCGCCGGAAAGGAAGGAATATGAAAGGAGGTGTGCAGCTTCTGTTCCAGGTAGCGGACGATGGGTTCAACGGCGCTGTCCGGGGTACAGGCGATCTCCCCCGTCTTCTTGTCTTTGGGGCGCCCCACATGGGTCATCAGGATAGGGCGACCGCCGCGCTCGACGATGTTATAGAGGGTGCCGAAGGTTTGTTCGATCCGGTAGGGGTCGCGAATGAGGCCCTTTTTGACCACGTTGTGATCGACCCGCAGCAGGACGACCTTGTCGCGCAGGTCGGCCTCCTGCATCAAGGGCAATTGAGGATCCAGGGCGGCTTGATTCATGGTTTCCTCCTTAAAGAAATTTTAAGGCTCACCAAAAGACATGGAATAAAATTCTATTATAGCAAGAGGGACCCCCCTAAGGCTAACCTAAAATGATGTTCGTAAAAAGTCCCGAACGGCCACCCGGAACCCTTCACTTTCTGTCAATTCGAGCCCTTCGACTGTCAATTTGAGCCCTTCGCCTATCAATTTGAGCGAAGAAAGATCTCGTACTCCGGCTCAGGGTAAACTCCGCGAAGGGTCTCGTACTCCGGCTCAGGGTAAACTCCGCGAAGGGTAAAAATTCCTTGACGGTTCGGGATAAAGACGGTAGTTCTTACCCGTTGAGAAACCGATGAATAAATATTGTTCAGGAGGAATTATGACCGAGGGGCTGTATGAAAAGTTGGCTAACCATTTGGATCGGTTACCGGCGGGTTTTCCTCGAACCGAGTCCGGGGTGGAACTGCGTATTCTCAGGCGTTTATTTACCGAGGGAGAGGCCGAACTGGCTTGTCTGCTCCAAATGGCTCCGGAAACGGTGGAGCAGATTGCCGAGCGCGCCGGGCGTCCGGTTGAGGACCTGGCCGACCAGTTATCCGAGATGTCCCTCAAGGGGTTGATACTTCGGGCCGACCGGCCGGAAGGGCCGCTCTACATGGCGGCTCAATACGTGATCGGTATCTGGGAGTACCACGTCAATGACCTGGATCTGGAACTCATTAAAGACATGAATGAATACATTCCCACGCTGTTTGGGTCCATGACCCGTTTGAAGACCCAGCAGTTGCGGACCATCCCCATCGGGGCCAGTCTTCAAGGGGAGGGATCGGTCCTGCCCTATGATGAAGCCCGGCGCCTGATCGAAGCGCAGAGCAAGATCCTGGTCGCTCCCTGCATTTGCCGGAAAGAACATGCCCTGGTCGGTAAGGGTTGCGGGAAATCGGTGGAGACCTGTCTGGTATTCTCCGGCGGGGCGCACTACTATGAAAAAAACGGAATCGGCCGGGTTATCGATCAGGAGGAAGCCCTGGGGATTCTTAAGAAAGCGGAAGAGGAAGGTCTGGTACTACAGCCGACCAACGCTAAAAAGATTATTAATATCTGCCTCTGTTGCGGAGATTGCTGTCAGATTTTGAAAAACATCCGTCGCCATCCTAAACCGGCCGAGGTCGTCCATTCCAATTTCTACGCGCAGATCCGGGAGGAGGACTGTATCGGCTGTGAGGTCTGCCTGGACCGCTGCCAGATGGGAGCTATCCAGATGGTCGACGGAAAGGCCGAGATCGACTTAGATCGCTGCATCGGCTGCGGCCTTTGCGTGCCCACCTGCAGCGGGGCGGCCATTGACCTCCTTCCCAAGGACGAGAAAGACCAGTATGTACCTCCCGCCAATGTGGTGGAAACCTTCACCCGCATAGCCATGGAGCGGGGATTGTTTGAATAACGGAAAAATGTCCTGATTCGAAAGGGAGCGGCAGGTGCTGCCATTTAAGACCCACGACCCCGAACCGGGATTGCATGTCACCCGGCAAGGGATTCGGATCGCTTATTATTTGCAGGGCGCGGGTGAACCGCTGGTCCTGATTCGGGGCTACGGCAACGCCGCCTCCATGTGGTATCACCAGGTCCCTGCCCTGAGCCGGGCTTTTCAGGTCATCACCTTTGACAACCGGGATACCGGGAACAGCGACCGGGTGGCCGAGCCCTATACTATTTCCGATCTGGCCGGGGATACCATCAGCCTGATAGAATCCTTAGCTCTCGGCCCGGTACACCTGCTGGGGTTGTCCATGGGGGGCATGGTGGCGATGGAGGCGGCTCTGACCAGGCCCGCCCTGGTAAAGACCCTGATCTTGGCCGGGACCGCCTGTAATGCCGATCAGGGACTGACGGCCGACCCGGAAGTACTGGGCCTTTTTGCCACGCTTGCCGGAACTTTCGGATGAGGAGAACGTGCGCCGCTCCCTGCCGGCCTTTTTCAGCGCCCGGACCCTGGAGAATAAGAAATTCATTGACGAGTACCTGTGTTCGGAGCCTGGCCCAGCGTCCCCCACTGACTACCTTCCAGCGACACAGTCAGGCCATGCGGGGGTTTGAATGTGACGGGCGAATCCAGGAATGGACCCGGCCTACCCTGATCCAGCACGGCGGGGCCGATCGGTTGCTGCCCGTTGAAAATGCCTTAACCCTGGGGAAAGGGATTCCCCACGCCCGGCTGACCATTTATGAAGGCCTGGGGCATTTATTCCTGATGGAAGACCCGGACACCTACAATGCCGACGTCCAACGATTTATTATCGAGTCCGGTTCTAATCATCAGTAAAGCCGAATTCCGCGGATAGAGGAACCCCTTGGAGTCCTCGATCCTGATGTTTGGACGAAGCCTCTCGGCCGCCCTGCTGGTTTTAGTCCTTCCTGGGTACGCCTTGCTCGCCTGGCGGCCCGACCCGCAAAAAGACCTCCTGCAGCGCCTGGCTTTGGCCCTGGGCCTGAGCTTTTCCCTGACCGCTCTTTTGGCCTTGACTCTTTTTGAATTCCATTGGGCCCTCTCCGGCCGGGAAGTGCTGGTTCTTTATGCGGTCGCGGGAGGGACGGCCCTGACGGGTTGGCTGGTGAACCGGCCCATTCCGAGGCTAAACAGCCGGACGCTAGCCTTAATCGCCCCGTTGGGGGCCCTGATCGCCTGGCGCTTCTTTCAGGTCAGAGGCCTGGCTTTTCCCCCCTGGGTGGATGCCCCCCATCATGCGCTGATCGTTCGGAAAATTATGGAAACCGGTATTCTGCCGACCGACTTAAACCCCTATCTCCCGGTTACCTTTTTATTACCATTTTGGATTCCACGTGGTGACGGCTTTATTTGCCGGGATCTCCGGGTTGCCTTTGGAAAAGGCCGTCTTGGTGATGGGCCAGGTTTTAAATGCCGCCATCTCTCTTTCCATCTATGCGCTGGGTCGGGTGGTCTGGAGCGATCCGCGCCGGGCCGCGGTAGCCGCCTTGCTCAGTGCCTTCGTTTCCCAGATGCCGGCGTATTATGCCACCTGGGGACGGTATACCCTGATCAGCGGACTGGTGCTGCTTCCTTTAGCCATGGCGGCCCTTCTGGAAAACCGCGACTCCGACCGGGATTTGTTCAAGATTATTTTCCAGATGATTCTGGTGGCCGGCACGGTGCTGGCCCACTACTTCGCCGGTTTTCTCCTCCTGCTTTTCGTCCTGGTTTTTTTCGGGGAAGGAATCGGTTGGGCCTTCGCCGGGAAAGGCCGCTGGGATCGGGTTCTCCTGGCCCCGCTGGCCGGTCTCCTGGGAGGACTGCTTTTGATTGTCCCCTGGCTGCTGGACTATCCGGAGTTCGGCCGAAAAATACGTCGGGCTGACGCTAGCCCCCTCCGGGCCGCCAATGGACCAAATTTATTTCCCGGGCTATGTGGAGTATCTTTTCCATCTGCTCGGTCCCTGGAGAAATTATTTCTTGTTGGCCGGGGCGCTGTTGGGGTGTTTCTGGGCTCTCCGGGATGCGCGCCTGCGGGCCGTAACAGTCTGGGGAGTTATCTTGGGTCTGGGGATCCTTTCCTGGGGATTTCGTCTTTTTCCCTTTCGTCCGGACCATTTTGCCATCGTTTTGTTTTTGCCGGCCTGCCTGACAGTCTGTCACGGGGCGTTTGAAATACTGGCCCGGTTCTCTCCGCCGGGAAAGGGAAAGAGGGCGGAGAAGATCGGCCTGCTGATCCTCGGTCTCTTTTGCCTTTGGGGGCTGGGGGAGACGGCCCGGATTATCCGCCCGGATACCATTTTTGCCGGACCGGATGATCTTCGGGCCATCCGCTGGATAAAAGAAAAGACCCCGCCGAAGAGCCGATTTCTGATAAATGTGACTCCCTGGGAGTGGAATATTTACCGGGGAACGGACGGGGGCTGGTGGATCACGCCGCTGACCGGTCGCTGGACCTCGCTCCCCCCCCTTATTTATGGTTTTGGAAAAAAAGAATTGATAGAGGAAGTTAACCGGCGGGCCGTAGAAACGCTGCGAAATCGGTCCCGGCGAACCCGGCTGGTGGCGTATGATCCGGGAACAAGGCATCACCTACATTTATTCCCATTCGGGCGCCGAGACTTTACCTCCGGAATCCTTGCTGACCTGCCCCGGGTTGAAAATGGAGTACCATGACGGCCAAGTCTATATTTTTAAAATTGACTTGACATATTAAAGAGATAGGGAGTATGTAGATAAATAAGAATTTCGAATATCGAACACCGAATTTCGAATGACGAAGTGGTCTTTGGTAAGGCCGGCACCTACGTAGCCTACCGATGCGGATTTAGTCTCATGCCTCGCAGCTGACCTTCGATGTGCAGGGGCTTTATCCCTCACCTGGCCGGTCGGTGGGTGATGGCCATTACGAAAACTATGGCTGAATATTTTCATGCCTCGCGAGTCCTCCCGCGGGCATGGGGGTTCATATGAAAATCATAATCCAGATCCCATGTTATAATGAAGAAAAGACCCTGCCGGGCACTTGGAAAGACCTTCCCCGGGCGCTCCCGGGCGGGGGGGAAGTGGATTATTTGCTGATCGATGACGGGAGCAGCGACCGAACCGTGGCGGTGGCCGAGGCCTTGGGAATTCGCCATATCGTCAAGCTGAAAAGGCACAAAGGCCTGGCTAAGGCCTATGTGGCTGGATTGGAGGCCGCCCTCTCCCTGGGTGCCGAGGTGATCGTGAATACCGATGCCGACAACCAGTACCGGGGAGAAGATATAGCCCGTCTCCTCGAGCCTATCCTGGAGGGAAAGGCCGATCTGGTGATCGGCGACCGCGGGGTGGGGCAATTGAAATCCTTTCCCTGGCCTAAACGACGGCTCCAGCAGTTCGGAAGCTGGGTAGTGGAAAAGGCCGCCGGTATATCCATCCCCGATGCCACCAGCGGTTTCCGCGCCCTCAGCCGGGAAGGGGCCTTGCGGACCGTGGTCTTGAGCGAATACTCCTATACCCTGGAAACGTTAATCCAGGCCGGGGCAGGCAAGATGGCCGTTGCCTATGTTCCGATCGGAGTGAACGCTCCCACACGTCCTTCGCGATTGATGCGTAACCTCTCCCACTATCTGGGGTATTCCACGGCGACCATCATCCGGGCCTATACCACCTATCGTCCCCTGCGGGTGTTTTCCCTGGGAGGCCTGCTGTTGCTCCTGGGAGGGTTTCTTTTCGGGTTCCGTTATCTGTATTTTTACCTCCACGGCCAGGGTGGGGGACATGTCCAATCGGTAATCCTCGCGGCCATCCTGCTGATCGTGGGATTTCAGGTTCTGTTGATCGGACTCCTGGCTGATCTGATCGGGTCCAACCGGAAAATACTGGAAGAAGTAAATTATCGTTTAAAAAGAATGGACCTCCATCAGAATCGGGAATCCCTGGACCGAACAGGGCCGGCCTCCGACGAATCGTAAAATGAAACTGCGCTGGCCGGTGGTATCCCTCCTCGGTTGCCTGCTCATCGTTGTCTGCGGTTGCTCCCCGCTATCCGGCTGGGGGCAGCCTCAAGCCACCGGAACGAGGATGGTTTCAAAAAATCAGGAGGTCGGTCAAACCTTCACCTCCTGGCATGACGGACTTTTGGCGATTGACCTTTTTTTGAAACCGGCGGACCTCAGATCCGGTTCCATTCAAATCTCGCTTAGCGGCAGTCCCGTAGATCCAAAAGAAATCGTCAAGAGTGAGATCCCCTTCGCCCGGATATCCAACCCCGGGTTTTATCGTTTTACTTTTCCACCCCAAGACCATTCGAGCCTCCGAGATTATTATTTGAAGTGCCGGGTGATCGGTGAAGGTCGATTGGAAATGGCGGTCGGACCGGGAGAAAGCTACCTGGAGGGCGCCCTCTATCAAAACGACCAACCGCAGGACGCTCAATTGGTCTTTCGGTTAGCCTACGATCCCGCCTTGTTGATCTGGGGCCTGATGCAGGAAGCGGTCGATTGGCTGGGGATCATGGGGATCGCTCTGCTCCTTTATGTACTTCCCGGATGGTCCTTGATCTCCTTATTCGGTTCCAGGTTACCACTGCATTCCTGGGCGGAGAAACTTGGGGTAGCCGCAGGGATTAGTCTGGCTCTTTATCCGGTATTCCTGCTCTGGACGAATCTGCTCGGGATTTATCTCGGAGCCGGTCTGGTCTGGATTACCCTGGCCGGTTCCCTCGCGGCCCTTATTTATGTTAACCGCGGTTGGCGGCCGGCCCATTGGGCCGCGTCCTGGAGGACCTGGCGTCATTCGGAGGCCCCAGCGCCGGATATCGCGCTGGTTATTATCCTGGCTATCGTTTTCTTGGTTCGTTTTTACGCCATACGCACTCTGGCCATCCCTCTCTGGGGGGATTCTTTGCAGCATACCATGATTGCCCGACTGATTGCGGACCACGGGGGGCTCTTTAATTCCTGGGAACCCTACGCGGAATTGCAATCCTTCACTTATCATTTTGGTTTTCATGCCAACGCGGCGGTGCTTCATTGGGCGACCGGATGGGCTTTGGAGAGGGCTACGCTTTGGCTGGGGCAAATAATGAATGGCTTGGCGGTGGTCAGTCTCTATCCGCTGGCCTTTCGATTTACGGGCAGCCGCTGGGCGGGGGTGGCATCGGTTCTGTTGGCCGGGCTCCTCTTCCCTTTACCCATGGGTTACGTCAACTGGGGTCGTTACACCCAGCTTGGCGGCCAAACCATTTTGCCGGCCATGGTGGTGTTGGCCTGGGTGGGGCTTAAGAATCGCGAGCGGGATTGGCCGGTGCTTTTCTTGTCCTGGCTGACTTTAGGGGGATTGGCCTTGACCCACTATCGCGTCTTAATCTTTTTTCTGTTTTTCCTGGTGTCCTATTATATCCTGGAAACGGACAAAAGGAAAAGCTGGCCCGCTTTAGAGAGGATTCTTTTGATCGGCGCGGGAGCGGGGATTATTTTCCTTCCCTGGTTTATTCATGTCTTTTCCGGGAAAATTTTATCGAGTTTTTCTTACCAGGTAACGACCTCGCCCCAAAAATTATCCGATTGGACCAGAGGATACAATGCCATCGGTGATTTGCGGGTCTATCTTCCGGTTAAGGGTTGGCTGCTGTTGGCCTTGGCCCTGGGAATCGGGTTATGGCGGAGAGAAAAGGGCATCGCTTTACTGGGGCTCTGGTGGTTCTGGGTAGTTTTGGCGGCCAATCCCCAATGGCTGGGCTTGCCGGGGGCGGGAACTCTGAGCAGTTTTGCCGTCATGATCGCCGTTTATATTCCGGCGGCCGTAATCATTGGGATCTGGGCCGGCACGATCCTGCAATCCCGGATTCGGGGAGGGCGATCCGCCTGGACCTATCTCGCCGTAATGCTCTGTATCGGGCTGGGCCTCTGGGGGGCTGGGAAACGGCTTAACGAAGTGGATAGGGTCAAACACTCCCTGGCCACCCGTTCCGACTTGAGGGCCTACACCTGGATCGATCATCACCTCCCGAAAGAGGCCCGATTTCTGGTGAATTCCGCCTTTGCCTACGATGATACCCTGATTGTGGGTGTAGACGGCGGTTGGTGGTTGCCTCTGTTGGCCGATCGGAAGACGATGCTCCCCCCGCTGAATTACGGATCGGAAACCGGTCCACGTCCGGATTATGTTTCCTGGATTAATGCCCTGCCCCGGCTGATAGCGAAACAGGGGCTTAGTAGTCCGGAAGTGATCAACGAAATAAAAAAAAGAGGGCTCACCCATATTTATATCGGGCAGAAATCGGGGCAGGATAGTCTTTATGGAATTTCCGGGCTAAGCGCAAATCCCCGGATGCGGTTACTTTATCATCAGGACCGGGTCTGGATTTTTGAATTTCGGGTTTAGTTGGCCTAACGGGTACATCAAATGTCCAGGTTTAATCCCGGCGGGACTTGGTTCGGTTCCAGAGGTTTTCCCAGTCCCCCGGAGTCAGGGACTGGGAATTTTTTCCTATATATTCCGGGTCAGCCAGCAGACGCAGAAATCGCGTTAAAAATTTGCGGTTCGCACTTCTGAGGGCATTTTCAGTATGGATGCCTAGAAATCTCCCCAGGTTTACCAGGGTGAAGAGCAGGTCCCCGAGTTCTTCCCGGGTCGCGGTCGGGTCAGGGCCCTTCGATGGCCTCCTCCAACTCCCCCAATTCCTCGTGCACCTTTTCCAGAACGCCGCCAATATCGGGCCAGTCAAAGCCTAAGCCGGCCGCCCGCTGGGAAATACGATGGGCCTTCAACAGGCTGGGCAGGGCTGCCGGGATGGAATCAAAGGGACTTTGGTCGGGTTTTTCTTCGGCCTTTAGACCCTGCCAACCCTGGACCACTTCTTCCGCCTGGCGCCACTGCACCTCGCCAAAAACGTGGGGGTGACGGCGGATCATTTTCTCCTGGATCCTTTCCATAACTTCAGAGAGGTCAAAGACCCCTCGTTCTTCATAGATCCGGCAGATAAACAACATCAAAAAGAGGAGATCTCCCAATTCTTCACAGATATCTTGGGGGCTTCCCGATCCAGGGCCTCGGCCAATTCGTAGGTTTCTTCCAGAAGATAGATTTTCAGGCTTTCCGGGTCCTGCTTCCGGTCCCAGGGGCATCCTTGGGGACCTCGCAGGCGGGCCAGTAGTTCTCGAAGATCCTCAACTCCGACGGGCGGTTTATCGGGAATCGTCATAATTGGGGTATTTGGGCTTGCTTTTGAGGAGTTGTTGTTTTTCTTCCCAATACTCCCGAAGCTCTTTTTTCTTCCGAGCGAAGTCCTCCGTTATTTTGCCGGGGACGAGCAGGGCGATTCGATCGGTCAGGGAGATCACCCAGGGGAATAAACGGGAGTGGTTGATGAGCGAATGCTGCTTGGGCAGGAGCAGGGCCAACAAGGTAACCAAAAAAAACACCACCACTATTCCCTTGATCAGACCGAATAATCCACCCAGTGCCCGATCCACCCAACCGAAGAGGGTGAGTTGAGTTATCTTTTTTATCAGGAGCCCAAAGGCCCGGAATAGAAAAAAACTCAAGGCGAGAAGCAGGAAGAATGAGAAAAAATAAAGCGTTACCAGGTAATTTTGAGTAAAACGAAACAGAAAGTGGGCCAAATCGTTGTAATAATAAAAAGCCAGGAAGAAGCTGGCGATAATTCCGAGAAGGGTGGCGGCCTCTTGGATGATACCGCGATAAAAGCCTCGGACGGCAATTAGAACTACGATAATCAGGATGGCCAAGTCGAGCAGGTTCATGAGTAACCCCCAGCCAAAAAGCTTTGAAATATTTTTGGCTGTAATAAAAACCACATGACGGATTTAGAGACAAATTCTCAGAAAAGTGTCTATAAAATGTGGTAGCAAAGGAGAAATCAATAGTCAAGTAAATTCATAAGATTGCGAAAAAGAGCCGGGTAGAAAAAAATGTTGGGAAAGCAGAAAAGGTGGTATAATAAAAACAATTTGACGCTTCGCCCTTTTGGGTGGGTACCCCCTAGATCGGGTATGGCCGTCTGGTCTCGGTGAATGGGTTTTCCAAAGGTACGCCGGACTTCGAATCCGGGCCGAACTTGCTAATTTTATTGGAAGCAGGCCCAAACCTGGAGACTTTTGATGCTTCCCAGGCTGGCCCTGCTTCCGGGAAGATTTAGAAACAATGGGGCCGGGTTAGAACCTATAAGGCCAGGTGGAAAACCCTTGCGTCAAGACCAGACGGCCACGAGGGCCTGATTTCAGTCCAATCTACCGGATATCGTGGCCACCCACCCCAAAGGGCGAACAACCACCCAGTTATCGGGAAAACCCGAGGCCCTGAAGGGGCATCCGCAAAAGGGAGGAAAGACTCACGGAAACCTTGGAAAAAGACTTGGCCGAGCAGGGATCCATCCGCCGGATCAGTTTTGAGGATAACCAGGTCGCCCAGAACTTATTCGGCGAGCATAATCTCAACGTCAAATTAGTCGAGGAGCGGCTGGGGCTTAAAATCACCACCCGAGGCAATACCCTCCAAATCAGGGGGGAAAGTCCGGATATCCTTTTAGCCGAGAAATTATTTCTGGAACTCTATGAGCTCCTAAAAAAAGGATTTCCACTTTACCCCAACGACCTGGAGTTCGCCATTCGCTTCCTGCAGGAAAACCATCAGGGATCTCTTCAGGCGGTATTCTTGGATACCGTCTACGTGACTTCGCAAAAACGGGTCATCACCCCCAAAACCCAAAGACAAAAAGATTATATTGAATCCATTCGAAGAACGGATATCGTCTTCGGCATCGGCCCGGCCGGGACCGGGAAAACCTACCTGGCCATGTCCATGGCCGTGGCGGCGTTGATGAAAAACGAGGTGATTCGGATTGTCTTGGCCCGCCCGGCCGTGGAAGCCGGTGAGAAACTGGGGTTCCTGCCCGGAGATCTTTATGAAAAAGTGAATCCCTATCTTCGTCCGCTTTATGACGCCCTGCACGACATGATGAATTTTGAAAAGGCCAACAAGCTGGTGCAACGGGGAGTCATCGAGGTGGCCCCGCTGGCCTTTATGCGCGGCCGGACCCTGAATGATTCTTTTGTTATCCTGGATGAGGCCCAGAATACCACTTCGGAACAAATGAAAATGTTCCTGACCCGATTGGGGTTCAGTTCGAAGGCGGTTATTACCGGTGATGTCACCCAGATTGATTTGCCGGAGGGAAAAATGTCGGGGCTGGTGGAGGCCCGGAAAGTTTTAGAGGGGATCAAGGGCATCGACTTTATCTATTTCACCAAAAAAGACGTTATTCGCCACCCCTTGGTGCAGGAAATCATCCAGGCCTATGAAGAACGGGAGAAAAGGGGAAAGGGCTTCTAAGTCGCTCCGAAATTAGCCTAAATCATGGAACGCTCCGATCGAGATAAGAAAGCCAAATCCTTCCGCATCTCCCGTACGTTGGGGAAAGAGGCGATTTCCGCCAATGACCGGTTCCTGGAGCAATGGAATAAGGTTAAGGATCTGGCTAAGGGGAAATTAATCCTGTTAATCGGCCTTTGTCTGTTCATTATGGTCGTGAATACCCCTAGCTTGCTTCTTCCCCCGCACCATTTCCAGGTCGGCGAGGTGGCGCCTTATGATATCAAGGCCAAGCAGGATCTGCTGGTGGAAGATCAGGACGCCACCGAATCAAAAAAGGCAGAAGTCGCCAATGCCGTTCCGGCGGTCTACGATTTCGACGAGGGGGCGGTGACCGCTTTGACGCAACGCCTCCATCAGGGCTTTCAACTGCTCCGAGAGGGTGCGAGTAACGGCGTCGGCCGGACCGCGCCGGCGGGAAATGAGGTTTGGGAAAAACTGGATAAGGCTTGGGGCATAGAATTGACCCCCTCGGAAATTAAGGCCCTGACCAAAGACCGTTTTTCTGTTTCTTTGGAAGAAGGTCTGACCAAGATGATCCAATCGATCATGGCCGTGGGCGTAGTCGGCAATAAGCTCACCTTGATGAGTGAACACCAGCGGGGGATTGTGGTTCGGAAATTGCGTTCCGGCCGCGAGTGGCAGGTCAAAGATGTGGAGCGATTTCCCGACCTGAACGAGGCGCGGGACCGTCTGGAAAAACAAGCCGCTTACCTGCTCACCGGCACCCGGGGGGGAATGCGGCCGTTAAGCATTGCCTTGGCCCAAAAACTGGTGGTCCCCAACCTCTTTTTTAATAATAGTGAGACCGATCAAAGGCGCGCGAAAGCCTTCCAAGAAACGCGGCCGGTTTTTTTTCAGATAAAGAAAGGGGAGCCTATTGTTCGGGAAGGGGAAAAAATCGACGAGGCGGCCCTGACCAAAATTCGACTCCAGTTCAAGCAGCAGCAGGGACTCGATATCTTCCTCACTTCTTTAGGACTGGTACTGCTCTGGGGGCTGTTCGTCTATATGTCTTTTCGCCTGGTAATGGACAGCCTTAAGCCCAACCTGAATAATTGGCGGGACCTTATATTTTTAACGATCATGCTGGCCCTTTCCTTCCTGACGATCCGAACCGCGGATTTCATCGCCCAGGCTTTTGTCGGCGGCCTACCCGGCATGACCCCACGTAATTTCTTGCTGGCGATCCCTTTGCCCGCCGCTCCCATGATGGTCAGCCTGGTTTTGGGGCCGGTGCCGGCTATCCTCTTCACCTTGATTCAGTCCTCCTTAACGGCCCTGTTTTTAGACGTCGGACCGGGTCTTTCCCTGTATTTCGCCATTGCCGGCCTCTGGGCCGCTCAAAGTCAACGCACTTGCCACAATCGCTGGGACCTGATCCGGTTGGGTTTTTATTTGGGCCTCTTGAACATCGGCAGTTCCCTGACCCTGCAGATGATGCAGGCCAGGCTGTTTTCTTGGGAAACCATTGTCCACCTGCTCTTGGGTTTTTCGGGTGGTGTTTTGTCCGGTATTGTAGTGACCGGATTCAGCCCCCTGGTGGAAAAGCTGTTCGGTTATGCTACCGATATGCGCCTGCTGGAGCGGGCCAACATGGACCAGCCCCTGCTCCGGGAATTGATGATCCAGGCTCCCGGGACCTATCATCACAGTATCATCGTCGGCAATATGGTCGAGGCGGCGGCTGAGGCCATTGGCGCCAAACCTCTGCTGGCCCGGGTGAGCGCTTACTATCATGATATCGGCAAGGCCCCCAAGCCCCTGTATTTTATTGAAAACCAAATGGGGGGTGAGAATAAGCATGAGAAACTGGCCCCTTCCATGAGCAGCCTGATTCTGATCTCCCATATTAAGGAGGGAGTGGATATGGCCAAATACTATAAATTGGAATCGCCTATTGTCGATATCATCGAGCAGCATCATGGGACCAGTCTGATTTCCTATTTTTACCAGAAGGCCCTGGAATTGAAGGGCGATGATCCCGCTCAGGTATCCACCGAAGATTTTCGCTATCCCGGACCAAAACCCCAAACCCGGGAAGCCGGTTTGGTCATGTTGGCCGATGGCATCGAGGCGGCTTCTCGAACCCTGGTGGATCCCACCCCGTCCCGGATTCAAGGTCTGGTCAGCAAGATCATCACCAACGCTTTTGCCGACGGACAATTGGATGAATGTGAATTGACCTTGAAAGATCTCAATCAGATTTCCGGCAGTTTCAATAAAATTTTAAATGGTATTTTTCACCATCGGATCGAGTACCCGGAATTGCCGGGCAAAACCGGCCAGGCCAGGAAGAGGAGCAATGGAGATTCAACTAAACAATCGGCAGAATTGGATTCCTTTGAAGGAAATTCAA
>CAVUPH010000004.1:0-38186 GCA_963743305.1 uncultured delta proteobacterium | reverse complement strand
TTTTGCTGAATGATATCAGACTCTTTATTGCATTTATAGGTAATTTCTCGACATTCCAGGATGTCTTTATCGGGGAACCAATGTTCCTTAAGAAACTATTATATATATCTGATAGTCCTACTTGATGGTTGCCTTCAGTCCCTTCCCAGGTATGGACTTCGGGACTTTTTTGGCAGCTTGCCCCTCCTCGTCCCCTTGTTAATCATTTAAGGGAGAGAATTGGGGGTTGATGAGGGGACGGTTAGAAAAAGAATTAAAAATCAAAAGGATCCGAACCGGACCACTGATCACCGACGGCGTCTGTCATCTCGTCGATTTGGAGATGTACTAACGAACCTTTTCCTCCAATGCATCCCTAAAATGCCTTCTTCCATGAATTAGGGCCAGAATAGAAATCCGTTCTTTTTCAATAAGGAATCCCGTTGGATATAGGCAGCGGCCGCCTCCAAGTCTTCTTGAAAGTCCCATTTCCACAATTCCCCAAAACTAAGATTGAAAACACACATCCGTTTTACAAAGGACTTCTTTTTTGGCTGGCGTTGCTCCTCATTTTTCCTTTTGGACTGCGCGGGCACGACCGCGCTTTCAAGGGCCGCGACGTGTCGCTGCTCTGATAAAACGGCCTCGTATGGGGGGGATTTTCATGCTTCGTTGGAACCCGCCCCGAGACTGGGGGTATAGCGCTGACCGCAGCTATCTCACGATAAGCGGCAAATATATCCAGTACTTCGGCGTCGAATTAGGATCCAATGGATCCGAACCGGCCATGACTTCCTGGTAGTCGTTGTAGCCGTCGCCATCGGTGTCCTTTAGTTAACGGTTGGTGCCCAGATAATATTCCCATCCGTCCAACAGCCCGTCCCCGTCGGTATCGGGATTACTCACATTCATACCCAGAGCGATTTCCTCTGCGTCCGTCAGTCCGTCATGGTCTCGGTCGTCATTAATCTATTAAAAAACCCTTAGAATCAACGGCAAATAAAGGTAATTTGTTTGGGTGACCTTAATCTCATAACTGGAAGAGCACCCAAAGCTACTGCCTGGAGCTTGGGATATCCGAATAAAATACGTTCCTTCGATAGGAGCCCTCCATTCGATATAGGAACCAAGGCCTGCCCCATAATTATCATTTGAAGAGAGAAGAGTTGTCCCGTCTATGTCATATAAATCCAAAACTGTGTCAACGCCGGCAGCCAGATTGACCGTCTCGATTACGTTTTTACTTCCCGCCAGTGAATAAAACTTGAACCAATCCTCATCCTGTGAAATATCAAACAAAGTGGTCACCTGTGCTTCATTAGGTGTAATGCTGCTTGCATGATCAAGATCATCATTTGGTTCATAAATGTCAGACGGACAAAAAAGCGGAGACTGAAGGTCAAAGTATCCAGTAAGAAACGTCTGTGCACTCGCCTGCTTAAGATTTATATCTAACGAGGTTGGTAAAGGAAGACAGGAATCATTAATTTCATCCAAATGGCAAACAGTTATTTGGTTTTCATTCAAATGGGGGAAAGATTTTCCGGATATTTGAATGTGATAGTTATGGGTTGGGGGAAATTTACTAAACCTTCGGAAAAAGTTTTTATTGTATTACCTGGTGACAGCCAATCTAGAACCCTTAACCATATAGATCTTCCAAGGGATCGGAAATTCGAAGCAATCCTTTTTATAGAGGATAACCTGGATAGTTCGACGGTAACCGGTTCTGTTAAATTTTCTGGCGGAATAGTAACAGTTACCTTTCCCTCGGGTGTGGAAATTGTTCCTCCTTGAGTCCCTATGACCGCTTGTTTTAGTCGGGGGTATTTCCATAACCATCTACTGGTTGGACCATTTGCAGTAACCCACGGGTCTTCGTCACTTCCCTCCCAACCAAAGGGATCGACTACTTCACTAAAGGCCCATTCCCTATCATTGTTTTCATCATAAAAAACGCTGAAATGAAGATGGATTCTTTCAGTTCCAGTGTTGCCCATAATTCCGATTTGTTGACCTGATAAAACTACAGGATTTAATGAAATTGCTTGATCGACAGAACGCAAATGAGCATACATCGTTGCATATCTATTATCAGATACGCCCGTATGATTTATTACTACGTAATTACCATAATCATACCCCCTTGAACAGCGAGGAAATGCACTATAATTATCACAAATTTCCACCACCGTACCAGACGCTGCTGCTAAAACAGGTTCATTAGGTTTGCTATAGTCATGCTGGAAGTCTATGCCATTATGCCCATCATAACAATTATATCCGTTTGAGCAACTGCCCAAAGCAGCACCTTCAAGGGGATTAATCTGGTCATATAATCTTATTTTTCCATCTTTATTATCTTTATTATCTTTATTATACGTAGGATATTGATGGTCAAACCAACTATTCACCTTATTTCCGGTAGTTCCAGATTTATTTCCTGTGAGGCCAGTGTATGGATCAGCTAAAGATATTGGGAGATCTAAGAATGGACCCACTGATCCACCCTGTCGGTCATGAACAAAAACATCTAAGGCTCCATTAGTATCCCCAGAGACCAGATTGGTTGCTTGGGAATAAAAAGCTACATAACGACCATCGGCAGAGATCGAGGGATAACCGCCATATCCAGGAGTTCCGTCCGAGGCTACTGAAACCATTGTGGTCTGCCCCGTCACCTGATCGTGGACAAATGTTCCCCATGCCCCATTTCCCAGGTTGCTCGCTGAGGAATAAAAAGCTACATAACGCCCATCGGCAGAAATCGAGGGATGATATGACCTCTCATTTGCTTGTGTCCCATCCGAGGCCACCGAAACCCGTGTGGTAAGACCCGTCATCCGGTCGTGTACAAAAATATCCCTATATCCATTTGTTTCTCCTGGAACTAGGTTGGTGGCATCGGATTCAAATGCCACATAACGTCCATCGGCAGATATTGAGGGCATAAGCCCGGACCCAGACATTGGCCCCCCTGCATTCCCTTGTGTTCCATCGGAGGCCACCGAAACCCGTGTGGTTTGGCCTGTCACCCGGTCGTGAACAAAAATATCAAAACCTCCGTTTGTATCGTTTGGAACCAGATTGGAGCTACACGCAAAAGCTACATAACGACCATCGGCGGAGATCGAGGGGCTTTGGGGTTCGGAATTCCCTTGAGTTCCATCGGAGGCCACCGAAACCAGTGTGGTTTGGCCCGTCACCCGGTCGTGCACAAATATATCCCCATATCCTCCATTGGTATCCTCTGAGACCAGGTTACTGGCTCGGGATTGAAATGCCACATAACGACCATCAACAGAAATCGATGGTGACCAGGAAGCATTGTCCCCCTGTGTTCCGTCGGAGGCCACCGAAACCAGTGTGGTTTGGCCCGTCACCCGGTCGTGTACAAATACATCGCCCACATTATTATCCCCTGAGACCAGATTGCTTGCTGAGGACGCAAAAACTACATAGCGCCCATCGGCGGAAATAGATGCGGAGCCTGAATCATCATTCCCTTGAGTTCCATCGGAGGATACCGAAACCCGGGTGGTTTGGCCCGTCACCCGGTCGTGTACAAATACATCGCTCGCATTATTAGTATCCTCTGAGACCAGATTGCTTGCTGAGGACGCAAAAGCTATATAGCGCCCATCGGCGGAAATCGAGGGATCGGATGACCCCGCATTTGCTTGTGTTCCATCTGAGGCTACCGATACCCGCGTTGTAGTTCCCCCTTGAACAGATAAAGGCACTGCCATTCCAACAAACAACACTAGCAAGATAATGCCGAGATACAATAAGCTGCCCTTGGGCCGCTTTTTCATAACTTCCTCCGTGATCCCTTCCAGATCATTTGAACTTCTTAATTCTCAAACCTATTTCTTCTAAAGTCTTTTCTGCTTCATTAAAAACCTCGGCCGCTACAGGTGGGTATCGGCAGCGCCTCACCGACTCCACATGATTTCATATCTTTTCCAAAAGCTCAAAAAACCGTTCTCTGGTCATCCCGGCGGTGGTCATGTTTGTACGGATATGGGTGACCGGAACAAGCTTGGGACTAGTTTTTATGACCAGGGGTCGTTTTATCCCTTCTTTGGTCATAATGATATGATCCCCTTTTCTTCTTTTGATAGAAAAACCATCCATTTCAAAAACCCGAATTAAAGAAGCAAAGGGAATAGGAACAATTTTTTCCATCAATCAATCTACCGCGCAACCAAAAGGGCTTCTTCCAAAAGGGGCTTCCTGTGTTCCCAAAAATCATTGGATCTCGAAAACCCGGATTCTTCCAATACGACTTCCAAGGTGCCCATTCGCTCACATTCCTCAATAAAGGCTTCTATTGCCTCGCCTACCGAAACCTTTGCCTCTTCAATGGTCTCACCAAAGCTTGAAACATTTAATTCCGGCGATAAAGCCACATACACATCTCCTTCTTTAAAAATTTCAATTTTTATGGATAAATTCATAAATACCTCGCTTTTCTAAGGGGCCTTGTTAAAAGCCATCTGGCCCCCTCTTGGCTGAAAGCCAAACCAAAGATGATAAACAAAAAACCCCACCTCTCCGTCGAGAAATAGGGCCTGTTATCCTTTCATTGGAACTCCCCTGGTAAAAGGTTACCAACAAGAAGCCTGGTTAATTTATTTAGGATTTCCTACACCTTAGTTACCAAAAAGTCAATAATATTCAAGTCCCCTTCATTAATTATTATTTGAACTCTTATCTTAAAAATGGAAATCTGAGAATTACAGAAAGTACAGTTTGGGATTAAGCGCCTTGCAGGAACGGGCACAATTGGCGGGAGGACTATTGAAGATCCAAATTCAGCTCGGGAAGGGAAACAAAATCACCGTCAATATTCATTTAAGGTTAGAACTCGGGGGCGTTAGGGCGTTCCGCCTGAGCGGAACACCCTGCCCCATCTTAACCCGCTGCAAATATGTTTCTTCTCTGAATGGGATTGGTTGGGGTTTTTAACTGCAACTCCCGCCGGTGACATTCTTTGAGTCACGCACCCAGGTATTGTTCGTTTTTTTGAAGGTAATCTCAATCTGCTTCCTTTGGTCCCCCTCAAAATTCCCGCAGAACCAGGTCAGGATCCGGAAATCGGTCCCCTGGGTCGGAATGGTAACATCCCGGGAGGTGTTGGCATTATGGATTATGGTGTTGCCGCTCACCTGGAATTGAACATCCACGTTGGCAAACCCCCCGCCGGAAGAACTGGAATTATTACACCCGGTCAAGACCAGGGCCAGGCCCAAAAGTAAAGCGGTGGCAATTAGAATTTGTGTTCTTTTCATTTTGATTATCCTCCTTTTTTTATATTGGCCCTTTGCAGTGGCAGACGACCGTAACGCAGTAAAGTTAAAAAACGTGTTTTTTTGCTGACCGACTTGCTGACCGACTTGCAAAAAATTCGCCATGGCCACACCGGACTTCATCCGGAGGAAGCAATCTCCACCTAGGCAACTCGCTGATTCTTGGAGATTGCTTCGTCGTTTCACTCCTCGCAATGACTGCCCTGGGGACTTTTGGCCTGTTCATCAAAGATGGCCTCTCCGCCTGTCCCCTGGGACTTTTTAACGTGCGGCGGCAGTCGTGGTGATTGTCGGCGTCGGCGAAATGTTAATGCTGGCTGACCCGGTTGACCCCTGAAAGGTGACGTTGATGGACGCGGTACCCGGCGAAAATCCGGAAAAGAAATCGATAAAAGTCCGGCCGTTGCTTAAAACCCGATTGTCCGTGGTAATCGGCTGCCCGTAATCGTACCCGCTGCCGTTGGTTCGGAACCGGAAACTGAAGGCCCCGTTGGAGCAGGTGATGAAAACGGTGGAATTGGGGGGGGCCGGGGTACCCGAGGGATCAGTAACCGTAATCATCACCGTGGTGGTACTCAGCGTCGCCGGGATATCGGAGGAGGTGGAGGCAACGGACTGGAACATGTTCGATTGGGCCGGAGCCACACTGACTTTCCAGTGGCCTTCAAAGTTACCGGTACCCCCCGAGCCGCTTTGGGTCCCGCTGGAACTGCTGGCGTTCTGGGTGCAGGACGAGATCCCCAAAAGGGTGGACATCAGTACCAGCCAGATCGAAAATAGCGACATGGGGTTGGACGTCCCCCTATTCCTACACCGCATGGTTATACCCTCCTCGATTTCGGATCGTGGTCAAACGGAAAATCGGGTCACCCGGAAGAATCGCCTGAGCCCGCATATTTTAATAACTTCTACAGAAATTTATCAAGTTATTTTTCTTCCTGGTCTAATTACCCGATAACGGTTGGAAGTGTCAGGAAAGACGATATTGTTTAAGCCCTTCTTCATACAGATCCCGGCCGAAGGTATCATTGATCACCAACGCTGGGAAATCCTCCACTACCAGGCGGCGAATGGCCTCGGGGCCCAGTTCCTCATAGGCGATTATTTGCGCAGACCGGATCGACCGGGAGATTAAAGCCCCGGCCCCGCCGGTCGCGCCCAGATAGACGGCCTTGTACCGCATCATGGCCTCCCGGACGGACGGCGCCCGTTTCCCCTTGCCGATCATTCCCTTAAGACCGATTTCCATCAATCGCGGTGCATAGAGGTCCATGCGGTAGCTGGTGGTCGGCCCGGCAGCCCCGATGACTCGACCCGGCCTGGCCGGTGAGGGCCCCACATAATAGATAACCTGCCCTTGCATTTCAAACGGGAGGTCTTGGCCGGCATCCAAAAGCTCGACCAGACGTTTGTGAGCGGCATCCCGGGCGGTGTAGATGATTCCGTTGAGGAACACCTTATCCCCGATTTCCAGCGAAGAGACCATGTCATCCGTTAAGGGAGTGGATAAGGTCACGGTTTTGGGCATAAAAAAACTCCTTGGTGAGGTTAATTGCATTAGAGGCACATTATTAATAATTAATAATCAATTGTTAATTATTAATTATTGATGAATGCCCGAGTGGCGCGAAGTTCTATTTTCGTACTAAACTCCCATGCCCGGGGCGGGCACCCCGAAGCATGAATATTTCGAGTTCCCCCACCCCTCAATCGTTCGACTGAGCTCACGACGAAGTCCCCTCCCGCAGCGGGGAGGGGAAGTTAAAAGACTCGGGCCGTTCCTTAGGGCCCCCTCTCCCCCACGCGGGTGAGGGTGTGGGGGATATCCGCAGTTAAAAGCTATTTTCGTATCAAATAACGGCTTCTTTATGCCTGCTGGCATGACACTGGACATTGACCGCCACGGGCAGACTGGCAATGTGGCAAGGGAGCAGCCGAATGTGAACCCCTAATGAAGTCGTCCTGCCGCCCAGACCCTGGGGACCGATACCCAGTTTATTGATCTCGGTCAGCAATTCCTTCTCCAGGTCATCCAGTTCCGAATCAGGGTTAGGGCTTCCCAAAGGCCTCAACAGGGACTTTTTAGCCTGCAGCGCGGCCTGTTCAAAGGTTCCGCCTATCCCG
This sequence comes from uncultured delta proteobacterium, assembly GCA_963743305.1. Taxonomy (GTDB): domain Bacteria; phylum Desulfobacterota; class RBG-13-43-22; order RBG-13-43-22; family RBG-13-43-22; genus CAVQSS01. The sequence goes on along the minus strand of CAVUPH010000004.1, from coordinate 30,771 downwards.
ACTCCGATAATAGTCGGCGGGCAGGGATTGGGACCGGCGTCTTTGACCGTCTCTAGAACCCGCTCTTTCATCCCGGCCAGACCGGCGGAGGGCGGCAGCATGAACAGCCGGCTCATATTCTCACTTCCCCCACCCTTAGGCACGACCATGACCCTGACTTGATCCCCGGGAACAATATCGATATAAATTACCGCCGGCGTGTTGTCCCCCGTATTGGCCCGGGTAAAAGGATGGCAGGAGGACTTTCGCAAGTATCCCTCCCCGTACCCTTCCCGGACCCCCTGATTCACCGCCTCCTTCAAGTCCCCGCCCACCAGGTGGACCTCCTGCCCTACTTCCAGGAAAATGACCGCCAGGCCGGTATCCTGGCAGATGGGGACCTGTTCCTCCCGGGCCAGGCGGGCGTTTTCAATCAACTGGGTCAGAATTTCCTTCCCCACGGGCGAAACTTCGTTTTTGAGGGCCTTCTGAAAGCCCAGGAGGACATCTTCACCAAGCTGCTCGTTGGCCTCAATGCTAAGCCGTTTGACCGCGTTGCTTATTTCTCGGGTATTGATTTCTCTGACCATGATCGGCAATCCTCATAACCTCGCAAAAAGTCAAAAAACGACTTTCTGTCTTTATGTTTGATGAATTTGATTTATTGTTATAATGTTGGTGAAACCCTGTCAACAGCAAACTACTCGCCAGACGATCGGCTTGGGGCAAAAGGCCCGAGAAGCAATGGCAAAGGACGATAGGTAAGGTTTATGAAACCTGATCCCAATAATCCGAACAGCGAAAAACCGTCCGTTTTGGTAACCAATGATGACGGCATCCATGCCCGGGGATTGGAAGTCTTGGCCCGGGCTCTGGAAAATGATTACCGGGTTTTGATCGTCGCTCCGGAGGTGGAGCAAAGCGCCGTAGGACACGCCCTCACCTTGACCCAACCCCTCCGGGTCAAAAAGATTAAGAAAAACGGGAACTTTTTTGGTTACGGGGTAAATGGGACTCCGGCCGACTGCGTGAAGATCGCTTTAAATGAACTGCTGATCCCTCCCCCTCGGTTACTGGTTTCGGGAATCAATCTGGGAGCCAACGTGGGAATCAATGTCATTTATTCCGGGACGGTCTCGGCGGCTACCGAGGGGGCCATGATGGGACTCTCCTCCCTGGCCATATCCCTGGATTCTGATCAATCACCGGACTTTCAGGCAGCCGCCGAGATAGGCCGCCGCTTGGTGAATTATCTCGAGCGTAACCCGCTTCCCGGCGGGATTTCCTTAAACTGTAACGTACCGGATCTTCCTCTGGCCGAACTCCGGGGCATTCGCCTGGTACGCCAGGGGACCTTCCGTTTTTTGGAAAAATTTGATAAACGGGTAGATCCCCGGGAAAACATCTACTACTGGCAGGCCGGAAGTCTCCCCTCGCCGGACGAAGCTCCGGACACCGATCACGCCCTGCTGGCCGGGGGATACGTCACCCTGACCCCTATTGAGTATGACCTGACCCATTATCCCTCCCTGGAACTGCTTAGGGATTTGGAGGCGTTGGTTTAATATGAAAATAGAAGGTTTGGTGGTTATTCCAGCTCTTGGGAAATCCCCCTAAATCCCCCTTTTCTAAAGGGGGACTTGGACTCCCCCCTTAGAAAAAGGGGGGGCGGGGGGGGATTTTCATACTTCGTGGGTGCCCCGCGGGGCATGGGGGTTTAATATGAAAATAGTACTCGGCGTTACAAGGTATAATATCGGTAATAATTAACAGAGGAAATATTTGCATGAAACAAATCATTCTCGGAACTGCCGGGCACATCGACCACGGCAAGACCAGCCTGGTCAAGGCCCTGACCGGTATCGATACCGACCGGCTGAAAGAAGAAAAGGAACGGGGCATCACCATTGAATTGGGCTTCGCCCATCTGGACCTGCCCCATGGCCAGCGTTTGGGGATCATTGATGTTCCGGGTCACGAACGCTTCATCAAAAATATGGTGGCCGGAGCCAGCACCATCGATATGGTGGCCATGATCATCGCCGCCGATGAGGGGGTCATGCCTCAGACCCGGGAACATATGGATATTTGCACCCTCCTGGGGATCAATAAGGGCCTGGTGGCCTTAACCAAAATCGATATGGTCGATGAGGAATGGCTGGAACTGGTCACCGAAGATATCCGGGAATTTCTAAAGGGGACCTTTCTGGAGGGGGCGCCTATTCTCCCGGTTTCCTCTACCAGCGGTCAGGGGGTCCCGGAATTTATCCGGATACTGGAAACCCTGTCCGCTGAAGTAGAGGAACGGTCGGCCGCCGGAATTTTTCGCCTCCCTGTGGATCGAGTCTTTACCATGAAGGGTTTTGGAACCGTGATTACCGGGACCGCCATTTCGGGTTCTTTGGCCGTGGGGGACGCGGTGACCATTTATCCCCAGCAGATTCAGGCCAAAGTCCGAGGCATCCAGGTCCACAACCAAGAGGCGGAGCAGGTTCGAGCCGGGCTGCGAACCGCCATTAACCTCCAGGGGATTGAAAAAACCACGGTCAACCGGGGAGATGTGGTGGCCTCGCTCAACGGAATGCTTCCCACCCGGTTGCTCGATATCCGCCTATCCCTGCTGAAGTCCGCCGCTAAACCCCTCAAACACCGGGCCCAGGTCCGTTTTCACAGCGGCACCAATGAAATTTTGGGCCGGGTGCTTTTGCTGGAAGGAGACGAGATCAAACCCGGCGAATCCCAATTCTGTCAAATCCGGTTGGATGACCCGGTGGCCGTCCTACCCAGCGACCTGGCGGTCATCCGCAGTTATTCTCCGGTCCATACCATCGGCGGCGCTCGGGTCTTGAACGTCTCTCCGGTAAAACACAAACGCCTGAATCCCGAGGTCTTGAGCCAATTACAGGTCCTGGAATCGGGATCGGATTTGGATAAAACGGCCCTGCCGGTGCTGTTGGCCGGAGCCGCCGGGCTTTCCCGGTCGAACCTGGGCCGGGGCCTGCCCCTCCCGGCTAAAAAATTGGAGGACCTGCTGAAAGAACTCCTTTCCCAACGGATCCTGATCCAATGGGACAAGGAAAACCGCATCCTGATTCACCACCTGGAATACTCCAAACTGGTACAATCCATTGAAGCCTTGCTGAAGGAATATCACCGGGCCAACCCCTTGAAACCCGGTTTGCTCAAAGAGGAGTTAAAATCCCGGCTCCCTCAGATTAAAGAAACCAAGCTCTTCAATTTCCTCTTGAATCAACTGGCCGACCAGGGGGTCCTGGTCCAGGAAAAAGAACTGGTCCGACTTAAATCCCACAAAGTCCAGCTCCAGGAGGACCAAGAGGCGGCCCGGGAGGCCATCGAACAAATCTATTTAAAGAGCGGGCTCGAACCCCCTTATTTCAAAGACTTGGTTGAAAAATTCCCCAAGGGGAATCCCCGGGAAGTATTGGAATTGATGGTCAAGGAAAGGAAACTGGTCAAGGTCAAAGAGGATCTCTACTTCCATAGTCAGGCCATAGAGGGAATCAAGAAAAAACTGGTCCTCTGGCTCAAAGAAAAAAGGGAACTCACCACTCCGGAGTTCAAGGAAATGACTCAGACCTCGAGGAAATACACCATCCCCCTATTGGAATACTTTGACAGTACACAAGTCACTATTCGGGTAGAGGATAAACGCATCCTCAGAGAGACCAGGGAAGTGCATAATTGATGGTGTCGCAAAAAATCCTCAGCGCTGTCATTGCGAGGAGTGAAGCGACGAAGCAATCCCCAAGAATCAGCCAGTAAGCATGGTGGGGATTAGCTTCCCCCGGATCAAGTCCGGGGTCGCAATGACAGGTTTTTGGACTTTTTGTGAGGTTGTCCTAAGTAATAACCCAACCAAAACATTTTACTTTTTGCTTCAAAAGAAATCGTTAAATGACTTCTTTCAGTCCTTCTTATTTCACAAGAAAGGTCAAAAAGATTAACAGCCTCTTGCGCTTTCTCTTTTCCTCGGACCGGTCCTTCCTAACCCGGGTTTACGGGGAAATCCTCGGCCGTTCGCCGGATGAGGAAGGACTGAATCATTTCCTCCCTTTTCTGGAAGCCGGAGAAAGCCGCCTCGAGGTCATCCTGGCGCTGACCCGTTCCGAAGAATTTTATCAAAAATCCCTCCGAGAACTCACCACCGAAGGACAAAACCAGGCTTTCCTGAAAGAAGCCTATCAGCGACTATTTGGACGAGCGATTGATGAGGAGGGTCTCAAGAAATACTGTAATCTCCTGCAACGAGGAACACGAAGGGAAGAGATTCTTTTAGAACTGATCGCCTCGGATGAATGGGTGAGTAAAATTTTACAGGACCATATCCGGCTGAAGAACATCAGCATCCTCAAACCTTCCCAGTATCTCGCGGATATCAACCTGCTGACCTCGGAGCCCCTGACGATCTTTAAGATTTTGGGCCCAGAGGATTTCGATTGGCTGGAAACCATGATCCGGCAAAACAATTATTACGAACGTCCGGGGATCTGGGCATATGGATTGGATTCAGATAAACAACGGATCGCCGAAATGGCGGGCGAATTTTCTCCTCGGCAAGTCTTGGAGATCGGCTGTTCCAGCGGAGCTATTCTGAAGGCCCTTTATGAACGGGGCGTCGAAGGCGAGGGCGTTGAAATCAGCGCCATGGCCATTCGACGGGCATTTCCGGAGATCAAAGATAAAATCCATGAAGGGGACCTCCTGGAAATTCAATTGTCCGCCGGCTATGACCTCGTTTTGGGTTTGGATATCTTCGAACATCTAAACCCTAACAAGATAAACCAGTATATTCGGGCCCTCACGGATCTATTAAGGAAGGGGGGCTTTTTTCTTTGCAACATCCCGGCCTTTGGGCAGGATTCGGTTTTCGGAACTGTTTTTCCTTTGTACCTTAAGGATTGGGAAGAGTCGGGACACCTTTTTCACACGCTGCCGGTGGATGAATCCGGCTACCCCCTCCATGGACATCTGATCTGGGCCGACACCCACTGGTGGACGGACCAATTTCTACAGGCAGGCCTAGCGCGGGAAATGGAAATCGAAAAAGCCCTTCATCAAAAATACGACCCTTATTTTGATCGAACCGCTCCGGCCCGAAGATCTTTTTATGTCTTTTCCAAACAGGGCGACCCGAACCGAAAGCAGGAAATCATCGAATCCGTTCGTTCACAACTATTCATCGAATCGGAAAAAAGGTAGACCTCGGGGTCCCAGCCGCTTAAAGGATCAGGGTCCCGATCAGGCCGTCTATCTTGGGAATCCCCTGTTCCGTCAAAAATCGTCTTATTCCCTCGATGATTTCGAGACTCGCGGTGGGGCGGATAAAATTGGCCGTCCCGACCTGAACGGCCTGGGCCCCTACCATGAGAAATTCCAGGGCATCTTCGGCGGTCCGGATCCCCCCCAGACCGATCACTGGGATTTTCACCGCCTTCGCGGCCAGGTAAACCAGTCGCAGGGCCACCGGCTTGACGGCCGGCCCGGAAAGCCCCCCGCTGATCCGGCCCAACCTGGATTTTCGGGTTCGGATATCCACGGCCATGGCCGGTAGCGTATTAATCAAGGAAAGGGCATCGGAGCCGGCCTCCTCCACCGCCCGGGCGATCAAACCGATATCGGACACCTGAGGGGTCAACTTGGTAATTAAAGGGAGGGTCGTAGCCTGCCGAACGCTTTTGACCACTTTGGCCGCCAACCGAGGATCGGCGCCGAAGGCCAGCCCCCCCCGGGACACGTTGGGACAGGAAATATTGAGTTCCAGGGCGGCGATACCGGACAGCCCATCCAGGCGCCGGGCCACTTCCGGATATTCTTTCAGGGAATGGCCGAGGATGTTGACGATGACCGGAATATCCAGGCCGGCTAAAAAGGGTAGTTTATCCCGGATAAAGGCTTCCACTCCCACGTTCTCGAGACCGATGGCATTCACCATGCCGCCCGCCGTTTCACAAATCCGGGGCGGCGGATTGCCGGCCAGGGGCTCCAGCGATATGCCTTTGGTGACCAGGGCGCCCAAACGGTTCAAATCGAAAAAGGGTTGATATTCCCGTCCGTAGCCGAAGGTGCCGGAAGCGGTCATGACCGGATTCTTCATTCGGAGTCCGGCGATATTCACCATCAGGTCGGGGGCCATGGATTTACGCATCCCAGGCCACCTCTTGGGCCGCGAAGACCGGTCCATCCTGGCATACCTTGGCATAGCTCAGTCCGCCGGCATTTGGTCGGGCCACCGCACAGCCCAAACAGGCCCCCAGGCCGCAGGCCATCCAGGCTTCCAGGGAAACCTGGCAAGGAACGTTTCTAGCGGCAGCCCAGGAAGCCAGGGCCCGCAGCATCCCTTGGGGACCGCAGGTGTAAATCACGGCTCGATCGAGACCTTTGGCCGACACCCCTTTCAACAGGTCGGTGACCAATCCTTGCCGGCCGAAGGACCCGTCTTCCGTGACCGACTGCACCCGGAGGCCCATTGCTTTGAATTCCCCGAGAACCAGCAGTTCCTTTTTGCATCCGGCTCCGATCAGCACCCGGGGTGGGGCGAAGGTTTTGCCTCTACGCATTTTCAGAAGCCGCTGCGCCAGAAAAAACAGGGGGGCCACGCCGATACCGCCGGCCACCAAGATGGAATTCCTTTCGGGATCCAAGACGAAACCCCGGCCCAGGGGACCCTTGATCTCCAAGACCTCCCCGGGATTCAGTCCGCACAGTTGTCGAGTCCCCGGACCGGAGGCCCGGATCAGGAGGTCGATCCGATTCCCTTGAAGGCGATGAATGGAAAAAGGCCGCGGCAGGAGAGGCTCCGAAAATTTCCTCGGACGGATCATCACAAACTGCCCCGGCTGGGCTTCCCGGGCGATTTCCGGCGATAGAAAACTCACCCGAAAAACCGCCGAGGTGACGGGTTCTATCTTCTTTATAGGAATTTCCTGAAAAACCATGTTGAGATCTTTGCGTCCTTTGCGTCTTTGCGGTGAATCGTTACCACTTTCCGTTCTGGCAGTGCCGTTTTTGACCGCCTAAGACAGCAACCCGATCACACTCCCGAAGCGTCCGGTAACTTTTTCCTTCCGGTAGGAATAGAATTCATCCGTATGGCAGGAGGTACAGATCCCGGCGATGGCAATATTTTCGTTTTTCACCCCGGCGGCCAGCAATTGGTCCCGGCTCCACTGCCAGAGATCAAAGTAAAAAGGCCGGACCTGGTACTGCCAGGCCTCTTCCGGCAATTCTTTTCGGTAATGGATGAATTCAGCGCAACACGGTCCCAGAGAAGGGCCTACGGCGGCGAGCAGGTCGGCCGGATCGGTCCCATAAAAAGCCCGCATTTGTTTTATCCCTTCCGGAATCACCCCCCGGACGTTTCCCCGCCAGCCGCAGTGCATATTGGCCAGGGCTTTATGGCGCGGATCAGAGAGCATGACCGCCTGGCAATCGGCCTGCTTGATCAGCAGACCGACCCCGGGTCTGTCCGTCAGGAGGATGTCCCCGGATTCGGTTTCCGGAGTGTTCGTCAAGTCCGGTCCCCGGCCGTTGGAAATGACAACCGCTTGCGTTCCGTGGACCTGCCTCAGGGAAAAAATCGACCGCAACGAAAGTGTTTCCCGAACCCGAATCCGGTTGTCAGCCACCTTTTTCGGCTGATCACCCACCGAGTAACTCAGATTTAAACCGCGCCGGTCACCCGCGCTCTCCCCGTCTCGGCGGGTGAATACACCGTGCACCAGACCGGGGACGGATTGAAGCATCGGGAACTGATATAAAACCAGGTTTTCATTCTCCCGCCGAATTAAGAGTGAATGGCCCATAGGAGTACTATCTTCCCTTAATGCGGCGCGATTGTCAATACACCGGGGATATTTCCCGGACGCAGCGCGATTTCATGTCATCAGGGAGCGCCTGGCCCCTTTGATCACGGCACTTTTCACCGGTTGAGGGCCAATCACGGTGGTCTCTATCTTCCCCGGCCAAGAAATATAAATTGTCAAGGGGAAAGTTACCTCTTATAATTAAAGAAGAATGAGTGATTATCGCCTTCCCGATCTGGTTGACTTGAAGGCCGTCCAGAAGATGGCTGATGCGCATTACCGCGCGTCAGGCATGCCGATCGGCATCATTGATGCCCTCGATGGTTCGATCTTGGTGGGATCCGGCTGGCAGGATATCTGCGTCAAATATCACCGTGCCCATCCGGTTTCACTTGAGCGCTGCCGGGAAAGTGACCGTTACCTTAAGGACCACCTGGTCGAAGGAGAGGTCTGTCGGTACAAATGCAAAAACGGGCTCTGGGATATCGGGCTGCCGATTGTGGCCGCCGGACGTCATTTGGCCAGCATGTTCCTGGGGCAATTTTTTTATGAAGGAGAGGAGGCGGATCGGGAGTTCTTCTCTCAATTGGCGCACGAGTTCGGTTTCGAACTCAGCGACTATCTCGCGGCGCTCGATCGGGTGCCGGTCTTCAGCCGCGAAAAAGTCGACGACATCCTCGAATATAACCGGGCGCTGGTGAAGTTTATCGCTGACCTGGCGGAGCACTCGCTCTCAAAAATCAACGCGGACGAAACCATCCGCGCCGAGCGCCAGCGGGCGGAGGAGGAGATCAAGCGGCAAACCGAATTTCTCCAGCTCCTGATCGACGCCATGCCCTACCCTATCTTTTACAAGGACAGTCAGGGCCGGTATCTCGGGTGCAATCGCGCCTTTGAGCAGTTCTATGGGTTTTTGAGGAAACAGATCGTCGGCAAGACGGTTTACGAACTAGCCCCCAAGGACCTGGCCGATGTCTACAGCCGGGCCGACAAGGAGCTTTTCTCGCATCCGGGAACGCAGATATACGAAAGTTTTATCCAAGATGCTAACGGAGTTCGACACGAGGTCATTTTCCATAAGGCCGCGATTGAGGGACCGGATGGAACGCTGATAGGTATCATCGGCGGGTTAACGGACATCACCGCGCGCAAACGGGCAGAGAGTGCCTTGAGAGAGAGCGAAGCCAAAATACGCAGCATTCTGGATAACATCGGAATCGGCGTAGCCCTCATCAGCCCCGAGATGAAAGTCCTCGACCTGAACCGCCAGATGCGCGAATGGTTTCCAAACGTCGATCCCGGTCAAGGCCCCATCTGTTACCGCTCCTTCAACGACCCGCCGCGCGAGGAGGTCTGTGACTACTGCCCGACCCGTAAGACACTCCAGGACGGTTTGGTCCACGAAGTCGCGGTGCAAACGCCGCGGGCAGGACTCGTCCACAATTACCGCATCGTGGCTTCTCCGATCTTTAACGCCTTGGGCGAGGTTACGGCGGCGATCGAGATGGTCGAAGACATCACCGAGAAACTTTCCCTGGAGTCCCAGATCCGGCAGGCCCAGAAGATGGAGGCCGTCGGCCGGCTGGCGGGCGGCGTGGCCCATGATTTCAACAACATACTCAGCGTGATTCTCGGGTATACGGAAATGGCCCTGGGCAAGGTGGACTCGGCCCAGCCGCTTCATGCCGACCTCATCGAAATCCTAAGTGCCGCCAGGCGATCCGCGGCCATCATCCGGCAATTGCTGGCCTTTGCCCGCAAACAGACGATTGACCCCCAGGTGCTCGACTTGAATGAGACAGTGGAGGGCATGCTCAAGATGCTCCGGCGGCTGATCGGCGAGGACATCGATCTTATTTGGCTGCCGGCCTCCGGCTTGTGGCCGGTCAGGATGGACCCCACCCAGGTCGAACAAATCCTGGCCAATCTCTGCGTCAACTCCCGAGATGCCATTGCCCAAGTCGGCGAGGTCACGATCGAAACAGGAAACGTCGTCCTGGACCAGTCCTATGCCGCCGATCATCCGGGTTTTTTGCCGGGAGAGTATGTGCTGCTGGCCGTTAGCGACAACGGTTGCGGCATGGATAAAGAAACCCTCGGCCAGATTTTTGAACCTTTTTTTACTACCCGGGATGTGGGGCAGGGGACCGGTCTGGGGCTAGCCACGGTTTACGGTATCGTCAAGCAGAACAACGGGTTCATCAACGTCTATAGTGAACCGGGTAAAGGAACGACCTTTAAAGTTTACCTGGCCCGGCACGCGGGCCAGCCCACCGATATCCTGGAAGAAAGCGAGGGCGCGCTCCCCTTAAGCCGTGGTCAGACCGTACTGGTGGTGGAGGACGAGGTCTCGCTGCTAAAGCTTACCCGCGAGATCCTCGGCCGGCTGGGCTATCGCGTGCTTACCGCGGGCGCACCGAGGGAGGCCCTGCGTTTGGTTGAGGAATACACCGGGGAGATTCACCTCCTGATTGCCGACGTTATCCTGCCCGAAATGAACGGCCGGGACTTAGCGGAACAAATTAAAAAGGTCAGACCGACGATGAAATGCCTGTTCATGTCCGGCTACACCGCTGAGGTGATCGCCCACCGAGGCATGCTCGACGAGGGCGTCCAGTTCATCCCCAAGCCCTTCTCGGTGAGGGACCTGGCGGCCAAGGTCAGAAGGCTACTGGAAAAAAATGGGTGAACCCGGAAATCAAAAGGGAAATCCGCTGGGCAGGATGGACGACCTCACGGAGCGCAAGCGAGCCGAGACAGTCTCGGACCAGCGCGCCCGGGAACTGGCAGCGCTCCAGGCCCTGGGTCTCTCGGTCAGTGCTTCCCTCTCGCTGAAGCAAATCTCGATGACCGCCTTAGGAGGCCTGTTGGAGGCCGTTCAACCCGACCTGGCCTATCTGTTCCTGCGCGAGGGCGAGCGGCTCGTTCTTCAGGGGGTATCTCCTGCGGAGGCGATGCCGAGGCTGGGTGCCGTTTCCGACCACCGGGTGGGCGAATGCCTTTGCGGCCTGGCGGTGCGGGAAGGCCGTCCGATTTACTCTCCCGACATCCATAGAGACCGACGCTGCACCCGGGAGGAGTGCCGGCAGGCCGGCATCAGGTCCTTCGCCGCCCTGCCCTTGCGGAGTCGAGAGGAGATCTTCGGCGTCATCGGATTGGCTTCGTTGGGGGAGCGGGATTTCGAGATCCAGGGCGCTTTCCTCGAAACGCTGGCCCAACAGATATCCATAGCGCTGGCCAATGCCCGCCTCTTCGAAGCCGCCCGGAAGGAATTGACCGAACGCCAGGAGGCCGAAAAAAAGCTGCGCGCGAGCGAGGCGCGATACCGTCGCCTGGCCGATAATGCCCTGGATGAGGAAAAATTCCGCCGTCTCATTGAGACGACGGATACGGGCTATGTGATTATCGACGAAGAGGGCCGCGTCATCGATGCCAATCAAGAGTATGTTCGTCTAACCGGTCGCCCGCGGCTGGAAGAAGTCATCGGTCACAGGGTGCTGGAGTGGACCTCCCCGCACGACCTCGATCGCAATGCGAATGAGGTCCGGAAGTGTGTCGAGCAGGGCTTCGTCCGCCACCTCGAGGTGGACTACGTTTCCCCCGTCGGGCAACAGATTCCCATCGAGATCAACGCCACCGTGCTTGCTGCTTCGGGCAGCCTCCAGATTCTGTGCCTCTGCCGAGACATCTCCGACCGCAGACGAATGGAGGAGAGGCTGCGCGAGAAAGAGGAGCACTTCCGGCTTCTCATTAAGAACTCGAACGATATCATCACGGTGTTGGATGAGAACGGCCGACAGAGATTCGTCGGTGGCCCGTTGGAGAGGATTCTTGGATACCAGCCTTCCGACGTGTTCGGAACCTTCGGTTTCGATCTGATTCATCCGGGGGACGTCCAGAAAGCCATCAGCGTATTCGCGGATGGGGTCAAAGAACCAGGAGCGGTAAGAAGTATGGAATACCGCTATCGCCATAAAGAGGGCCACTGGGTGCACCTGGAGGCCGTGGGAACGAATCTACTGCTTGATCCGCACGTCAGGGGAGTCGTTCTGAATATCCGCGACATCACGGAGCGGAAGCGGTCCGAGGAATCATTGAGGGCCTCTGAACTCAATTACCAAGAAGTATTCAATGCCTCGAACGACGCTATTTTCGTCCATGAGCCGTCCACGGGCGCCATCGTCGATGTGAACCAGGCCATGCTGCAGATGTACGGCTACGCCCGCCAAGAGGTGCTCCATCTGAACATTGAGGATTTCAGCAGGGGCGATCCTCCTTATTCCCAGACTGAGGCCGGCGAATGGGTCCGGAAGACGAGGGTGGACGGCCCGCAGCGCTTCGAGTGGATAGCCAAGAGAAAAAGCGGGGATCTCTTTTGGGTCGAGGTCAACCTTAAATCCGCTGCCATTGGAGAGCAGGACCGAATCTTGGCAGTGGTTCGCGACATTTCAGACCGCAAACAGGCCGAGAAGGAGAAGGAAAAGCTCCAGGCGCAACTACTGCAGGCCCAGAAGATGGAATCGGTGGCGCGGCTGGCCGGCGGCGTGGCCCACGATTTCAACAACATGCTGACCGCGATCCTGGGCCATGCGGAACTGGCGATGATGCGCTGCACCCCCACGGAACCGATCCAGGCCGACCTCCAGGCGATCAAGGAGTCCGCCCAGCGTTCTGCCGCCCTTACCCGACAACTGCTGGCCTTCGCCCGCAGGCAGACCGTGGCGCCCAAGGTCCTTGATCTCAACGACACCGTCGCGGGCACGCTCAATATGCTACTGCGGCTGATAGGTGAGGACATCGATTTGGTCTGGATGCCGGGAGCGAGCCTCTGGCCGATCCGGATCGACCCTTCTCAGGTTGACCAAATCCTGGCGAATCTATGCGTCAACGCTCGGGATGCTATCGCCGGGGTCGGGAAGGTCACCATTGAGACCGAAAACACCTTTTTTGACGAGGCTTATTGCGCCATTCACCCGGGCTTGGCCTGCGGGGAATATGTGCTGCTCGCCGTGAGCGACGACGGCTGCGGCATGAAGAAAGATGTCCTGGAGCACCTCTTCGAGCCGTTTTTCACCACCAAAGAGGTGGGAAAGGGCACGGGACTCGGGCTGGCGACCGTCTACGGCATCGTCAAGCAAAACGAGGGCTTCGTCAACGTCTATAGCGAACCCGACAGCGGCTCAACCTTCAAGATCTATCTGCCCCGGTTCACGGGAGAAGTCCGGCAGCCCAGGGCCGCCAGTGCTGAGGAAATACCGAAAGGTCGCGGGGAGACGGTGGTCTTGGTAGAGGACGAGCCGGTGATACTGAACGTGGGCCGGGCAATGCTGAAACGGCTGGGCTATACGGTGCTGGCCGCAGGCACGCCGGCTGAAGCGCTTCGCCTGGCTAGAGTCCACGCCGCGGAGATCCAACTACTGATCACCGACGTGGTCATGCCGGAGATGAACGGTCGGGAGTTGGCGAAACGGATCCAGGATATCAAACCGGGGCTGAAATGCCTGTTCACCTCCGGTTACACGGCCAATGTCATCGCCCACCGCGGCGAGCTGGACGATGGGGTGCACTTCCTGCAGAAGCCCTTCTCCATGAGAGATCTGGCGTTCAAAGCGCGCCAGGCATTGGAACGAGATTAGGATCACCCTCACCAGCGACCCGCGGCTATACTCTCTCGACCATAGGTGGGCCTCTTCAGGTACCTGTCCGGCAAGCCGCTAGCCTTTCAACAGAAAGAGGGAAGTGAATCCAGCGAGCCTCTATAAGCCCAGCTCCTCCAGTCGGCGCCGGGTGGGAACGCCGGTCTCGCGGTCCCAGCCCTGTTCGTCGTAATAATCCCCCACCATCTGCTCCAGGGCTTCCCGGGTGACCGGGACGTCGGTCAGGTAATCCCGAAAACCTTCGGCCCCGAACCATTGCTCCGGAAAACCGTCTTCCTTCCGGGAGAATCCCTCCCGAAGGTTGGCCAGCCGCAGCAGGGTCCAGACCCGGTCGGCTCCTTGTCGCAGCGCTTCCAGATCGGTAGCCAGGCCGGTCACCGCCCGATACAGATCGGTACAGAGTGCGGCGCTGTAGAAACGGTTGACTTGCCCCCGAGCGCAAAGTCCCAGGGACCCGAGGATGGCAAACCAGGATTGCAATCCTCGCTAAAGGCCATGGTGCAATCGGCGCCGTAGAGCTCCACCCGGATTCGGGCCGATGAGGGGTTAAAGGCCCGAGTATAGACTTCCGAACAAGCCAATTGGCAGCGCAGACACCCGGCGCACCTATCGGGAAAAGTCGATAACTGATATTTGGTCATAGCCGGTTGGCTCTTCAACTGAAATTCAATAATAGCTTTGGGTTCAGCCGCAGGACTTAATTCTCAAACGCTGACTAAGTCTAGCCAAAAATATTTTAAATATTTCTGCCTGTAATAAAAACCAATTAACAGATTTAAAGATAACGTCTTTTAATATGGACCTTTCAAGCCGGAAAATCAAGATTTCAATCTTTTCATAGAGGGTTTGACCTTTTAAAGTATTTGTACGGACTTTGATAAACTTGGAAACCGGGATCAAATATGATAAAATTATTTTAACATGGTCTCGTTACCTAAAGAAACGCCTGGCTCCTGATCGAAGACCTACTTTTTGTGAGGTTCAACCCATGCCCGATATAAAACCTGAGGAACATCCCTCAAGCGAGATGATCTCTAGCCTGCAAAAACGGGTTGCTGACCTGGAAATCGCTGAGACTTTTCGTCAGCAGACAGAGGCGGCCTTACGAAAAGCCGCTCAAGATTATCAGGTTATTTTCGATTCTGTACCGGCCTTGGTCTGGTTTAAAGACCTGAATAACCGCTTCATTAAAGTGAACCAAGCGGCGGCTCAAGCCATGGGTTTGGCCGTTGAAGCTATCGAAGGAAAGAGCGCCTATCAGCTCTTCCCGGAAGAGGCGGAAAAATATTATCAAGACGACTTGGAAGTGATCCGCTCCCAAAAACCCAAACTCGGCATTAGGGAGGAAATGCGGATTTCCGGCGGCAAAAGGATTTGGGTTAAGACCGACAAACTTCCCCTCTTTGATGAACAGGGGGAACTGATCGGATTATTGCTTTTCGTAATAGATATTGATGATACCCATAAAACAGAAGCGAAACTTCTGGAATCCGAAGAACGATACCGGACCGCCATTGAAAGCTCAAATGACGGGGTATCCATTGTTAAGGAAGGCCGGCACCAATACGTCAATACCAAATTTCTGGAAATGTTTGGATACCGGGATCCTGAAGAGGTCTTAGGAATGGATCTAGCTTTAACCGTACATCCCGATGATGTGGAAATGGTCAGAGAACGGAACCGACAGCGGGAAAGGGGGAGATCGCCGGAATCGCAATATGAGTTTAAGGCCATCCGAAAAGACGGCTCCCCCTTTCATGTCGAAATCTCGACCGTTAGGATTATCTTGCGCGAAGAACCGGTTATTTTATCCCATTTCAGAGATATTAGCGAGCGGAAGCAGGCCGAAGCGGAAAGGGAAAAACTCATCGTCGAACTCCGCGAAGCCTTTCAAAAGATAAAAACATTAAGCGGTTTGCTGCCCATTTGTGCCGGCTGCAAGAAAATACGCAATGACCAGGGTTATTGGCAACAAATTGAGAGCTTTATTGGAGAACGTTCGGAGGCCGAATTCACCCACGGACTTTGCCCCGAATGTTTAGAAAAATTTTACCCCGGATCATAGAACTAATCTGCTTGGCCCGGTACGGGAAGAGATCATCCAAGAACCGTCTGGGAAGGAGGAGTCATGAAATTCGAGGTCATCGTCAAAGAAACCGTTATATCCGACCCTCAAAAGGATGGGACCGAACGGCGTATCTCCAGTGAAATCCGCACCGATCCCCTGACCGGACGAACCGCCCGGATCTGCCATTTCATGAAGCTGCAATGGGAAAAACCCGATTTCCAGGCCCTGGTCGCGGGAACCGAAGCCTGGTGCCCGTTCTGCCCCGAAAAGGTATTGGAGGTGACCCCCTGCTTTCCCCGAGATCTCATCCCGGAAGGCCGTCTGCAAAAAAACGATATGGTGCTTTTCCCGAATATCGCCCCTTACGACAGCATCGGGGCCGTAGCCACCTTCGGCGCCCGCCATTATATCCCCATGACCGCTTTCGAGCCGGCGCAAATGGCGTCGACCTTCGCCTTGGCCTTGGAATTTTTCCGGCGGGTCGAGGCCAGCGGCCATCCCGAATCCGTCTACCACCTCATCAATTGGAATTACATGCCGCCGGCCGGAAGCACGCTCATTCATCCTCACCTGCAGGTTTTCTCCTCCTCCTCCGCGCCCAACCTGATGCGTCAGGAGCTGGAGGCCTCAAAGCGTTACCAGGAGAATCAGGGATCCAACTACTGGGATGATCTAGTGACGGCCGAGAGGAAATCAGGCGAACGGTATTTGGGAAAAATAGGCCGAACCCACTGGACGACGGCCTTTGCCCCTCTGGGCGTTGCCGGGGACGTGCTGGCGGTCGCGGAAGACGCCCGGAGTACGCTGGAACTAACCGATCAGGATCTTTTGGACATCGCTGCCGGCCTGACCAGGGTCATGGCCGCCTACGACCGGATGGGAATTTATAGTTTCAACATGAACTTTTTCACCGGGACGAAAACCGACGCCCACTTCCGGTTTCACCTGCTCTTCTCACCGCGCACCTTTTTCAGCCAGAAATTGGGGACCCCGGACATCGGCGCTCTGCGCAACCTGTTTAATGAAACCCTGTGCATGGCCTATCCCGAGGAGATCAACCAATTACTGAAGCAACACTTTTAGAACCGCGACGGCCCATTGCTAGACCCTGGCGGGTCTGTTATCAGGACCGGGGAAAATTAGGTCCTTCGATGTTACCCGGTGAGGGGCCGCGATTCTAATTAAAGATCCGCTCTCTTTGTCCGATAAGACAGCAGAATTGGGTTCGGCCCGGTTCAGGAGGGGACAAAGATTGACTGTAAGGGAAATGCTGACATGGAAAAAATAGAGGGCTCCCCAGTAAATCAGGCATCTTGCCCTCCGCTACGCCGGTTGCTTAGGGGTACGATCCAGATTTTTGGGATAGGCCTTCTAGGAATGGTGGTCGCCCTGGCATTGAACGGTTGCGACGAGCCCAAAGCCAGGGCCTACCGGGTGGGGATTCTGTGCGGCTTGGATGTTTTTGCCACAACGGTGGACGGTTTCAAGACCAAAATGAACGAGTTGGGTTACCTGGAGAACCAGAACATCGTCTATGACCTGCACCGAACCAACTTCAACGCCGCGGCGGAAGAACGGATCCTCCGTAAATTTGTGGAGGACCGTGTCGACCTGATGCTGGTATTTCCCTCAGAGGTATCTGTAGAGGCCAAGGCCGCCACCCGGGGGACCAATATACCCGTGGTCTTTTGCCAGACCAATGTCGAAGGCCTCGGCCTGATCCAGAGCTTGCAGGAACCGGGCGAAAACATCACCGGCGTTCGCTTTCCCGGCCCGGATCTGGCCCTTAAGCGCTTTGAAATCCTGCACGAGCTGATGCCGCAGGCCAAACGCTTCTGGGTGCCTTATACCAAACATTCGCCTATAGTGCCCGCCCAACTGGCGGCACTGCGGACGGCGGCCGCAGCAGCGGGGGTTACCTTGGTGGAAGCGCCCGCCGACAGCGCCGCCGAACTGCTGGCGGATTTAAAAAAACGGGAGAAGAGCGCCGATATCGGCATCGACGCCGTCCTGTTTATTGCCGAGCCTCTGACTCGAACACCCGCCGTCTTTCCGAAGATCGGCCAATTTGCCTTCGCCCACCGGATCCCCATCGGAGGGGTCTTGTATTCCTTGGAAGGCTATTCAACGGTCTTCGGGGTGGCCACGGAAAACCAGGCGGTGGGGAAGCTAGCCGCCCTGCAGGCCCACAAAGTCTTGAGAGGCATCCCGGTAGGCACGATCCCGGTAATCTCGGCCGAGAGTTATTTTCAGATCAACGCCCGGGCTGCTGGAAAGCTGGGCCTTCAGTTTCCGCCTGGACTACTGAAAGAGGCGGATGAAGTCATCCAGTGAAACAGGGCTCTTTTCTCCTGGAAAGACCGAACGGGAAAGACCTCCTTCCCTGGAGAGACTAGAAGAACCTCCATGCTGAAGGAAGCTAAAAAGTCGCGGGCCGCTCCGCCGTTAACCAAGACCCTGGCGGCATCCTTCATTATTTTGAGCATCGTGCTCCTCGTGCTCTACGGCACTTTCGAGACCTTTACTGATTACCGGACCCGGGAGTCGGTGATACTCAATAGTCAGCAACTGATTGCCCAGGAAGCCGGCAAGACGGTCAGCAGTTTCATCCAGGAAAATTTCAGCGTCTTGGAAACGACCCTACGGCTGACCGATCCGGAGAGGAAATCTTCAGCGCAGCAGCGTGAGATTCTCCAGGCCCTGCTGGGGCTCCGTCCGGCTTTCAGACGGATCGTCCTCAGGAACGCCCAAAACCGGATCACGGCTCAGGCTTCCCGGCTTTCAACCCAGGCCTCACCCCATTTCCTGGATCTTCTCCCGGGACTCCGGTCTCCCCCCAAGGCATCGATCAAGCGAATGATCAGTCCGGTTTATATCGACCCCTCAACCAGCGAACCCCTGACTGCAATGTCCGTCCCGGTAACCGACGTTTTCGGTGACTACCTGGGAACGCTGACCGCCGAACTCAATTTGAAGTCGATGTGGGATATCGTTGATCTGCTCAAAGTCGGTCGGACGGGGTACGTCTACGTTTCCGACCGGAAAGGGGATTTGATCGCTTTTCACGACACGTCCCGGGTGTTGAAGGGCGAAAACGTTTCCCGATTAAGAGCCGTCGCCGATTTCATTCAAAACCACCAAGGCCAAATGCCCAAACAGGCGATCCGTTATCAGGGGATCCTGGGTTCCAATGTGGTCGGCACCTACGTTCCCCTGAAATCCCCCGATTGGGCGGTGATCACTGAATTGCCCTGGAAGGAGGCCTATCGGGATATCCTTTGGGGCACGGCGACATCGGCCGGCCTCACCCTGGTCCTGGCGGCCCTGGCCGGAATTTTCGGATTATTCTTGGCCAGACGTCTGGCCGCTCCGGTGATCAACCTGACCAATACCGCCTCGCGGATCGCCGCGGGCGAAAGCGACCTGCAGGCCCCCGCCGAAGGGCCGGAAGAGGTGGCCCGCCTGGCCGTCGCCTTTAACAGCATGACGGCCCAGTTGCGGCAGAGCTGGAAGGAATTGGAGCAGCGGTTCGACGACTTGAAGCGAACGGAAGAGGCCGGGCGCCTGAGTGAAGAACGACTTCGCCTGGCACTCGAAGGCACTTCCGACGGCATCTGGGATTGGAATCTCCAAACCGGGCGGGTGTATTTCAGTCCCCGTTATTACGCCATGCTGGGCTATGAGCCGGACGAATTCCCCGGGTCCTTTGATAGCTGGCGCCACTTAATACACCCGGAGGATCGAGGCCCGGCGGAACAGGCCGTGCAGCGGGCCATCGAGGAACATTCCCCCTTCGCCATCGAATTCCGCTTCCAGGCCAAAAACGGGGATTGGCGTTGGATATTAGGGCGGGGCAAGGTCGTCGAATCGGACCCGACCGGAAAGGCCGTTCGGGTCGCCGGGTCCCATTCCGACATCACGGAACACAAGCAGGCCCAAATCGCCCTGCGGGAAAGCGAGCAAAAGTACCGGGTTTTGGTGGAGAGCGCCCAACCGATCATCTTCATTCTGGATGAGAACGGCGTCTTCCAGTTGTCGGAAGGTCAGGGATTGGCCAAACTTGGACTCCAACCGGGTCAAGTGGTGGGGCAATCGGCCTTCGAGTTATACCGGGACATTCCCTCGGTCGTTGAGGGAATCAAGCAGGCCCTGGCAGGTAAAAGCACTCGCACCATCGATATCATAGAAGAGGTGGTTTTCGACACGGTCTACTCGCCCTATTTCACCCCGGACGGGCGACAACAGGGTCTGGTGGGCATCGCCATCGATATTACCGAACGCACCCGCGCCGAGGCCGCGGCCAAGGATCACCAGGAACGACTGGCCCTGGCCCTCCAGGGAGCGGACTTGGGAAGCTGGGATTGGAACGTCCCAACCGGAGAGACCCGCTTTAACGATCGCTGGGCGGAAATGCTGGGTTACCGGTTGGAGGAGATCGAACCGCGGTTAGAAGCCTGGGAGACCCTCATCCATCCCGATGATCTGCCTCGAGTGCTCGAGGTCTTGACCGCTCATTTGGAAGGTCGGACTCCTTCCTACGAGACGGAGCACCGCCTGCGCCATAAATCCGGTTCCTGGGTGTGGGTGCTGGACCGGGGACGGGTCATCGAGCGCGATACCGCGGGCTGCCCCTTGCGGGCTGTCGGAACGCATCTGGATATCTCCGAGCGCAAGCGGGTGGAGGAGGCCCTCGAAAAGCGCCTCGTGGCTTTGACCCAACCCCTGGAAGTCGCCGACGAGATTGGCTTTGAAGACATGTTCAATCTCGCCGATATCCAGCAACTGCAAGATCTCTATGCCCAGGCCTTCGGCGTGGCGGCACTCATGACCCGCCCGGATGGGACGCCCATTACCCAACCGAGCAACTTTACTCCTCTCTGCGGTGAAATCATCCGCCAGACCAGCAAAGGGTTTGAAAACTGCAGCCGCTCGGATGCCCTGATTGGAAGGCAAAATCCCTCCGGACCTAATATTCAGCCCTGCCTGAGCGCCGGACTTTGTAATGCCGGAGCCAGCATCACGGTGGGCGGTTATCATGTCGCCAACTGGTTGATCGGCCAAGTCCGAGATGAAGCCCAAAAAGAGGAAGAGGTCATTCCCTACTGCCGAGAGATCGGGGCGGATGAAAAGGCTTTTCGGGCCGCTTATCGCCAAGTTCCAGTCATGTCGTCGAAACAATTTGAAAGGGTGGCCCAAGTCCTTTTTGTGGTGGCCAAACAGATTTCCACTATGGCCTATCAAAACATCCAGCAGGCCCGTTTCATCGCCGAACGCAAGCGGGTGGAGGAGACCCTGCACCAGTACGAGCGCATCGTTTCCACCTCTCAGGACTTGATGGGCTTGGTCAGCAGGAATTACATCTATGATGCCGTAAATGAGAGCGTTTTGAGGGCGCACCGCCTGCCACGGGAGAAGGTCGTGGGGCACGCGGTACCTGAAGTCTTGGGGACTTCCTTGTTCCGGGAAAAGATTCAACCCCGACTCGACCAGGCTCTGGCCGGCCGGCCGGTCCATTTTCAGGAAACCTTCGAATTTGCAGGGCCCGGCCCGAGGATTATGGACGTTTCGTATTTTCCAGCCTTCGACCCGACCGGAAACGTACAGGGAGTCGTTCTCAACTCCCGGGATATCACCGAGACCCTGAAGCTGAAAGAACAACTGCATGCACTCACAGAAGATCGAATCCCTCGGGACCCTGGCCGGCGGGGTAGCCCATGAAATCAACAATCCCATCAACGGTATCATGAACTATGCCCAATTGATCCTGGACCGAGTGGATCAAGCGGACCCGGCCACGGAGTTCGCCCGGGAGATCCTCCGCGAAACCGACCGCATTGCCAAAATCGTGCAAAACCTGCTGACTTTTGCCCGGCACGAAAAACAATCCCATAGCCCGGCCCGGCTTTCGGATATCATCGCCTCGGTACTTTCGCTGGTTCAAACGGTGATGCGGCACGATCAAATCGACTCTGGAACTGGATATTCCGGAAGATCTGCCCAAAATCAAGTGCCGCAGTCAGCAAATGCAACAGGTGGTGATGAACCTCATGACCAACGCCCGGGATGCGCTCAACGAACGCTTCCCCGGTTACAGCCCGGAAAAAAGACTTCGGGTTTTCGCCGCTTTGATCAAGAAAGAAGGCCGTCGGTTCATCCGAACCACCGTTGAAGACTCGGGTATCGGCGTTCCGGAGGAAATCAGGGATCGGATATTTGATCCTTTCTTCACCACCAAACCCAAGGAAACCGGCACCGGCCTGGGACTTTCCATCAGCTATGGGATCGTCAAGGACCATGGCGGTGTATTGAGCGTGGAAAGCGAGCCAGGGCGCCCCACCCGTTTTCATATGGACCTTCCCGTGGATAACGGCTGGAAGCTGCCCGAGAAGTGAGGAGACGCGGATGGGAAATATTCTAGTGGTAGATGATGAACGCAGCACTGCGTATTACCTTAAAGGCCTTCCTCGAAAGGGACGGCCATACGGTGGAAACGGCGGAGGATGCGGAATCGGCCATGGCTATTTTCCGAAGCCGGCCGATTGATGTGGTATTGACCGATATCATTCTGCCCCAAGTATCGGGCGTGGATCTGCTCCGACGGGTCCGTGAAATTTCGCCCCAGGTTCAGGTCATCATGATGACCGGTGAACCGACCCTGGAGACGGCTTCAGCTTCCTTGCGCCTGGGCGCGGTAGACTACCTGCAGAAACCGGTCAGCAAGATGGAGATCCTCAAGGCGGTTCGAAACGCCCTGCGCGTCAAACACCTCATGATGAAAAACACGCGCCTTGAGCAAGAAAACCAAAATTACCTGGATCACCTCGAACAGTTGGTCGAGAATCGCACCCAGGCCCTGGCGGCCAGCGAGGCCGCCCTCCGAACTCGGGCCGAAGAACTTGTCCATCCTGAACCGGTTGGCCCGAAAGGTGAATGAGAGCATAACCGTGGAGGATGTCCATCCGCTACGGCTTGCGCGAAATCGTGGCATTGCCATCGCTCCCGACCTCGCCGTCTTTTTCCTGCGCCAAGGGGACGAGCTTGTGCTTAAAGGCATCTTCCCGGAACCCGTGGACGATTGCCTGGCATCCCACGAGGTCCACCGCGTGGGTTCATGCCTCTGCGGACTGGCGGTCAGCTGAAAAGAAGCCGATCTATTCCCTCGGACATGCGATCTGATCCCCGCTGCACGCTGAACGGAATGCAAGAAGCCGGGTTTATGCTCCTTCGCCGCCTTGCCGTTAGGGAGCGGATCGAGAATCATCGGAGTCCTGGGGATTGCCTCTCTGCAGCCGCGAGACTTTCAAGGAACAACGCCTCCTTTCTGGAGGCCCTGGCCAATGAAATGTCCATCGGGTCTGAATAAGAGCCTGCTGTACGAGCAAGTTCAGGAAGCATGCCCGGGAGCTTGAGGGAGAGCCTCTCCCGCATTGAGGAGGCCGAGGCCGAGCGACTCCAGACTGCAGCAGCATCTCCAGCGATCCCAGAAGATGGAAGCCATCGGGACCTTGCCAGCGGCATCGCCCACGACTTCAACAATATCCTCTCCGCGGTGATCGGTTATTCCGAACTGGCCCTGTTGGAATACTCCAGCTGATTCCAGACTCCTGGAAATATCTGGAGATGGTCCTCGAGGCCGGAGAGCGGGCCAAAGACCTGGTCAACCAGATCCTGGCCTTCAGTCGGCAAAGTGAGGAGGAACGAAAACCGGTTCAGATTGCTCACATCGTGAAAGAGGTCCTTAAATTCATGCGGGCTTCCTTGCCGGCCACCATCGAAATCCGCCAGGACCTGGAGGCCCGACTCCCGAGCCATCCTGGCCGATCCGGTACAGATTCACCAGAGTCTTCATGAATCTTTGCACCAATGCCCATCATGCCATGAAAGAAAATGGCGGCGTGTTGGAGGTGAAATTGACTTCCGTGGACTCTGGGGCATGAGACACCGCTATCCATTTCCCGATCTCAAGCCCGGACCCTATGTCAAGCTAGTGTGAAAGACACCGGTCACGGGATGGATGAGGCCACCATGGCAAAGATCTTCGATCCGTACTTTACCACCAAGGAGAAGGGGGTCGGTACGGGTCTTGGGTCTGGCCGTAGTGCACGGCATCGTGCAGAAACACGGCGGCGTCATCACGGTGGAAAGTGAGCCGGGACAGGGTTCGATCTTGATCTCTATTTCCCTGCCATCCAGAAAAAGAAGTTTCGGAAACACGGACCATCGGAAGACATTCCGCGACGGCCATGAGCGCATTCTGCTTGATCGACGATGAGCAGGTCCTGGTGGACATGGGCCAGGCAGATACTGGAGAACCTGGGCTACAGCGTGGAGACCAGTACCAGCAGCTCGATGCGCTGGCGCTCTTTGCCACCCAGCCCCACCGGTTTGACCTGGTCATCACGGACATGACCATGCCCAACATGACCGGCGACAAACTGGCCTGGAACTCAAGCGAATTCGCCCGGACATCCCCATCGTACTTTGCACCGGCTACAGCGACGCGATACCTGGATGAACGGATCAAAACCCGCGGCATCAATACCTTTTTGATGAAACCGATTCTCATGGCGAAGATGGCTCGAACCGTTCGGGAGGCCCTGGGGGAGAACCCGGACACATTACCCTGAGGATAAAGACGACGACCGACGGTTGACCCACCCCTTTGAACAAGACGCCTTACCTTGCTCGGAAGATAACCTGCGCTAGATTGAAATAAATCAAATGTCCAAGCCTAACTCAAACCTTATTTTCTTGACACCAGGCCGCCTGATTCACTATAAAATTAGGCAGAAAACTGTAGCCCATAGAAAGATCCAAAGAAAATCTTTAACCGAGATACTATTCCAGACACTCCGTGCCCGACTATCAACTCCTAGCAACAATCCAAGCTGAAATCGAAGCCTTCACCTCCAGAGATTATAGGGACCTGGGGGCCGCATTGCCCGCCAACCGGCCCGCCATCGGCACCTTCTGCCCTTTCGTCCCGGAAGAAATGATTCTGGCCGCCGGCGGCCAGCCCTTCCGCCTGGTGGATACGCCGGTCAAAATCAACCAGGCCCAGGCCTTTCTTCCGGCTTACTGCTGCCATCCCGTTAAATCCTATCTGCAGCATTTGTTGGCCGGAGACTTGGATTTCCTGAAAGGGGTGGTCTTTTCTCATAGCTGTGACGCCCATAAGGGTCTTTCTGAAATCTGGATCAGACAGGGACGCCTTCCTTTTCATTATAACTTGATGATCCCTACCCGGCTGGATTCCCCCCTGGCCCGCACTTTTCTGCGAGCGGAGTTCGATTGCTTTCGGACGGAGCTGGAAAAGCATCTGGGACCGATTTCGGATGCCAATATTAAAAAAGCCCTGGCCCTCTCTAAGGCGATTCGCGATCAACTGACCGGATTGTATACGCTCCGGTTAAACTATGGGCATGAACTTCCGGCTGATTTTTTCGCCCGGCTGATACAGGCCGGTTTTTGGATGGATCGAGAAGCCTACCTCCGGCTTCTCAATGCTCTCACCGAAGCGCTCCCGGAAACTCCCGAGTCCGGCACGCGGCCGATCCCGGTTTTTGTCATCGGGAACATGAACCACGAACCTTACTGGCAGACACTTATTGAAGACAGCGGGGCCCAAATCGTCTGGGACGACCTGTGCAGCGGGGCCCGGACCTTTCGACTGAAATCCTCGGATTTCGACGATCCCCTGGACACCCTGACCGACCGCTACTTCAGCAACTTCTTCTGCCCCACCAAATACTACGGTCCCCAGGCCCGGCAAGAAACCCTGGCTCAGGAAGTGAAAAGCTCCGGAGCCCAAGGGGTTATTTTTTTACTCTATAAATATTGTGAGCCCCACTTTTTTGATTATCCGGACCTGAAAACTTTTTTTGAGGCGCAGGGGATTCCCACCTTGCTGCTCGAAGTCGAAGACCCCTCGCAATCCCGGGAACAGAATAGAATTCGGATTCAGGCCTTTGTGGAGATGCTGGGGTAAGACGCGGAGCGAGAGGCGCAGAGCGCGGGGCGCAAAGGGCATAGAGCAGAAGGCCATTGGCATGGAAAGAACATGACAGAACCGTCCCAAGGATCGAAAAACTATCGCGAGATCAAGTCCCTTTCAGCCTATCGGCGGCTGATGAAGGGCTATTATCTGATCGCCAAAAATCCCCGCTGGTTCGGCAAAAAGGTGGCCTGGATCACCAGCGGCGGGCCGGTGGAACCTCTGTACGCCATGGGGGTCCTGCCCTTTTATCCTGAAAATTACGGGGCCATGTGCGGGGCCAGCCGGACGGCGGTGGGCCTCTGTGAAATAGCTGAGCAGCGGGGCTACTCCCGCGACCTTTGTTCCTATGCCCGCTGCGATATCGGCAGTTCCTTAAGCGGCCAAGGGCCTTTGGGCGCCCTGCCCCGGCCCGACTTCTTAGTTTGCGGCAATAATATTTGCGGGACCGTCATAAAATGGTATGAAATCCAGGCCCGCAAATACCGGGTTCCGCTATTTTTCTTGGACACTCCCTTCATCCACGACGAAATACCGGACCATGCCTTAACCTTCGTCCAGGACCAATTGAAGGAATTCGTCGTCTTCCTGGAAACCCACCTGAAGAAATCTTTCTCCGTAAAACGGTTTGAAAGAGTTTCCGCCCGGTCGTTGGAGGCCATCACCCTCTGGAAGGATATCCTGGACCTCTCCCGCCATCGCCCGGCCCCCTTTGCCGCTTTCGACGCCTTTATCCACATGGCCCCGATTGTTACCCTGCGGGGGACCCGCTGGGCCGTCGCCTACTACCAAAAGCTCAAAAAAGAACTGGAAGAAAGGGTCCGCCAAGGAGAAGGGGCCTTCGCCCGGGAAGAGATCCGGCTGATTTGGGATAATATTCCCATCTGGTATGACATCCGGAACCTGTCCAAAATGCTCTCCAGCCAGGGAGCGGTCCTGGTGGCCGACACCTATACCTCGGCCTGGACCTTGAAAGGGTTGGACCTGGAACGGCCTCTGGAAAGTCTGGCTCGGACCTACGCCACCGTTCACTTGAACCTGGGCTTGGACCATAAGATTCGTAAAATGGCTGCTTTGCTACAAGACTATCAGGCGGACGGCTTTATCATGCATTCCAACCGCAGTTGCAAAACCTACTCCTTGGGGCAATTCGATATCAAACGAAAGGTCTCCGAGATTACCGGCAAACCCGGTTTGGTTATTGAAGCCGACCACACCGATGCTCGAAGCTATGCCCCCCAGCAGGCGGAAAATCAGATTCAGACCTTCATGGAAATGGTTAAAAAGAATTGACAGACCGAGGGACGGTTGGTATTTAGTTAGAAGTCTTGGCCTTTGATTAAGCCAGGAAATCTGATCTCGCACTATTTCAGCCAAACATGGTTGAGGCACCCCTCCGAGGTTGCCCGCTCAAAAGAAGGGAGGGATGATTAAAACACGCCTGAGCCTCTTTCAAAAGTACTTAGTCGTTAATCATCATTAACCCCAATCCATTAAAGGAGAAAAATATGATCAGGAAAGCCGGTTGGATCGGAATAGGTAGTCTGGTGCTGTTACTGGGTTTCGTTTTTTCAACTCAGGCCGCCTCGGTATCAGGGGTGACGGACACGGAAGTGACCGTCGGTATGACCACCCCCCTGTCGGGACCGGCCGCCCTCTGGGGTACCACGGCCCTGGGGGCGAAAGCCTGGGCCGACTATATTAACGATCAAGGCGGGGTTCACGGTCGCAAGATCAAAGTCATCATGAAGGACGATGGCTATAACCCGGCCCGGGCCATGGCCAACCTGACTGAAATGAAAGGTCAGGTCTTTGCCGTCAATGCCCTGCTGGGCACGGCGATCATCAACGCCACCAAAGATTTTTTCGCGGAAAACAAAATCCCTTTGATTAATGCCTATGCCGATGTCCGCATCTGGGCCAAATATCCCAAGGACAAATTAAAATACGTTTTTATCGGCTACCCGGACTATGAAAATGAAGCCGAGTACCTGACTACCTATGCCATCCAGCACTTGGGTGCTAAAAAAATCGCCCTTTTTTATCAGAATGATGATTATGGGAAAATGGCCATGGCGGGGGTTAACCTGGGGCTGAAGAAGCTGTCCGGGCAGGCCGGTCTGGTGGGCACCGTTCCTTATGAAGTAACGGAAAGGGCCTTAGCCACTCAGGCCCAGAAGCTCAAAGAAACGGGTGCCGATACTCTGATCATGTATCCCACTATGACGCACGGGGCCTTAATCCTCAAGGAGATGGCTAAACTGGGCTACAAACCCAAAGTCCTGGTCACCTTTACCCTGGGCGACCCGATCATGTACAAAATTGCCGGACCGGAGGTCTGGGAAGGGGTTTATCCGGCCAGTCCGGCCAACTCCGGGGTCCCGGGAGAAAAAGAGGTGGATCGGGTGATCGAAATCCTGAAGAAATATGATCCCAAGCTGGCCGGTAAGGAATACCTGGCGGTTTTTGGGGCCACCTCCATGATGTACCTGGTGGAGGGCCTTAAAAATGCCGGCCGGAATCTGACCCCGGAGACCATGATCAAGGGTATGGAGATGATCAAAAACTGGAAACCGGAAGGGATCGGGGCCCCGGTGACTTTCACACCGGACCGCCACCACGGGGTCAACGGTTCCCGGGTGATGCGAGCGGAAAAGGGCAAGCACGTCCCAATTACGGATTATACGCTTTTTAAACCGTTGTTTTAATGCCGAATTGAATGGTAGGGGCGGGGTCCCATCCTCGCCCTGGCTGGCAAAGGCGGGCGGGGATGGGACCCCGCCCCTTCAAAAAACCTATTCGTGGGCCAAATATTCTTCCGATGTCCCTTTTAGAAATCAACGATCTATCGATCAGTTTCGGCGGAATCATGGCCTTGAGCGGGGTGGATCTTTCCGTCAAGGAGAATTCCATCCTGGGGATCATCGGCCCTAACGGTTCAGGCAAAACCACTCTTTTCAATTGTTTGACCGGCATCTACCATCCCAACCGGGGGGACATCCTCTTCCAAGGAAAAAGCGTTCGTCGGCTTTCTCCGGACCGTATCGCCGCCCGGGGGATGGCCCGCACCTTTCAGAACTTACGGTTGTTCATGAACATGAGCGTCCTGGATAATCTTTTGGTAGGACGGCATCTTCGTTTCAACAAAAACCCGCTCTATCCCCTGTTGCGCATCCGTAAGGAGGAAATCCGCCACCGGGAGTGGGTGGAGGAGATTATCGACTTCCTGGATCTTCAAGCCTATCGCGGCGCCCGGGTTTCCGACTGCCCTTACGGCGTGCAGAAGCGGGTGGAGTTGGGCCGGGCACTGGCCCTGGAGCCCAAGCTGCTCCTGCTCGATGAGCCCATCTCCGGGTTGACCTCCGAGGAGAAGGAGGAATCGGCCTACCGGATCAATGAAATCCGGGGGCGGTATCAAATGACCATCCTGCTGGTGGAACATGATCTACGGATTGCTTCCCGTTTGTCCGATTCCATGGTCGCCCTCTACTATGGACAAAAAATGGCCGAGGGAACACCCGCGGAGGTCCAGCGCAATCCCGAAGTGATCCGGGCCTACCTGGGGATGACTGATGGACTTCCAAGAAGTCCATCAGCAGGCCGAGGGCGATTTAGCCCCGTCCTGGGGTGAGGGTGGGACCAGTTGAATTCACTTCAAATGGCGGGAGAGGGCTTCCCCTCTCCCGCCGAGCAAAAAGGTTTTAAATTTCTTGCGAGGTCATAAATGATGGGCTTCCTGCAGATCGCCAATATCGAAACCCTTTATTTCGACCGGATTTACGCCCTGCACGGACTGACCCTGGAAATCAAGGAAAAGGAAATCTTCGCCGTCCTCGGGCCGAACGGCGCCGGAAAGACCACCCTGCTCAAGACGGTAGCCGGACTGCTTAAGGACCAGCCCAAGAAAGGGAGCATTGAATTCGACGGGCATCGTATTCACCGGCTTCCGCCGGAAAAAGTCTCCTCCCTGGGAATCGTTTATGTGCCGGAAGACCGGGGCCTTTTCCGGGAATTGACCGTTCGAGAAAACCTGGAACTTGGCTGCTGGGGCCGGCACGACAAGGGGATCAAGGACGATCTGGATTTTATTTACACCCTTTTCCCTATCTTGAAGGAACGCACCCACCAGCAATCGGAAACGCTGTCCGGCGGGGACCAACAGATGCTGGCCATCGCCCGGGCCATCCTGCGCAGACCGCGGCTGCTGATGTTGGATGAACCCTCCCTGGGCCTGGCCCCTTTAGTGGCCCGCACGGTCTATGACGCCCTGGTTAAAATCAGCGAGTTGGGGACCACCATTCTGCTGGTCGAACAGAACGCCAAGCTGGCCCTGAAGATCGCCCATTACGGCTACATCCTCGAGGCCGGCCGAATCGTGCTTAAAGGTACCGCGGAAGAACTCAAGAGCAACGAAGACGTGCAAGAATTGTATCTGGGCCTCGGAGGTCAAACGGATTCTTCCAAAGGCTGGCGCCTGTACAAAAAAAGGAGGCGCTGGTAATGGCCGCCGGGAACGGCAATTTTCCGGACCTTTTTTTCAGCCAGGTGGCCCGTTATCAGGACCGGGTGGCCCTGCGACACAAAGATTACGGCATCTGGAAACGGACCTCCTGGAAAGAATACGGGATCATGGTCCGCACCGTAGCCGCCGGGCTGATTTCCTGGGGGTGCAGCGGGGTGATAAAGTTTCCATCTTAGGGGAGAACCGCCCCGAATGGCTCTTCTGCGATCTGGGGAATATGAGTATCGGGGGGTCTCGGTCGGGGTCTATCCGACTTCCGCCCCCGACCAGGTGGCCTATGTGGTGGGCCACTCGGAGTCCCAGGTCCTCTTTATCGAAAACGAGGAGCAGGTCGACAAGGTCCTGCAAATCCTTCCCAACCTGCAGGTGAAGCAAGTCATTATCTGGGACCCTAAAGGCCTCTGGGGGTTTTCCCAGAACGGATTATCTTCTTCGACGAATTCCTTAAAAGGTCCCAAGCCTACCTGGAAGAAAATCCCGACTGTGTGAACCGGCGTTTTGGCGGAAATCCAGCCGGAGGACACGGCGATGATCATTTACACCTCGGGCACCACCGGAAGGCCCAAGGGCGCCATGATCAGCCATCACAACATCTTGAGCATGACCGAGTCGTATCTCCAGGCCAACCCCGGGTATGACACCGATGAGGCCTTGTCCTATCTGCCCCTGGCCCATATTTACGAAATCCTTATCTCCCTTTTCCAGGCCATCAAAGCCGGCGGCACGGT
>CAVUPH010000003.1:0-8651 GCA_963743305.1 uncultured delta proteobacterium | reverse complement strand
GGGAGAACGACCTTCCTTGTGGTCCGGGGGAAGTTCCTTTTTAAGAAAACATCTCCGGTGGTATCGCGACGGCCGCAACCACCGCAATCCCTTTAAGCAGCCCCTCCTTGGTTTCATATTTCTTGAATCCTCTGCCCTAAAAACCGCCAGCAGGCCGCTTTTCAAGTAAGGGTCGCTAAACCGGATCCGGATCTCCCGGACGGGGGTGATGCTCATCCCGGACATTATCAAATCGATCTTTTTCCCCAAGAGCGCGTCGATCTGCTCCTCCCATTTCAGCGTGACCAGACTTACCGGCCTATTAAGCTCCTGTCCGAGTTTCCGGGCCGAGGTCCGCTTCGATGCCCGTGACCGTCTCCCCCGGCGAAAAATAAGTGGCGGATAATCCGGGGTAATGCCAACCCTCAAAGGCACCCCCTGGGCCGATACGGCTACCGCTGTCAGGCCCAATCCTAAGCAGCCGATTCCTAAAGTCAGTACGAGTTGCCTGATCCATTTTTTCACTGAAAAAACCTCCTTTTAGGACACCGATGTAATCAGGGATAGAGATCCCTTGAAGATAATACACCCTAAGGGTTTCTTCGGAAAGTCTGGTATAAAATTTAGAAAAATAATTGGCGCTTCGCCCTTTGGGGTGGCTACCCCCCCTATTGGATCTGGCCGTCGGGTCTTGGCGAAAGGGTTTTCCAAAGGTTCTTCGGACTTCGAATCCGGGCCGAACATACTAATTTTATTTGAAGTAGGCCCAAACTCAAAGACTTTTGAAGCCTCTCAGGCTGGCCCTGCCTCCGGGAAGATTTAATAACACGGGGGCCGGGTTAACATCTAAAAAACAATATGGAAAACCCTTTCGCCAAGACCCGACGGCCACGGAGGCCCAATTCCAGGTTAGTCTACCATTTGGTTGTGGCCACCCACCCCAAAGGGCGAATAACCAAATCATCTAGTAATGATATCCCGGACCGGGGGGGTTGACTTTTCTTCGATCTTCCAGCAAGCTGATCCAAAAAATGGAGGATGCGCATGCCGAAAAACTGGACCGCCGAGATTGTGGCCATCGGCTCTGAGCTTTTACTGGGGCAGATCATCGATACCAACACCTCCTATCTGGCCGCCCGGTTTCAGGAACTGGGGATTGAAGTCCGCTATTCCAGTCAGGTGGGGGATGAACCTCGGCGCATGGCCGAAGTGCTGTCCCGGGCACTGAAACGCTCCCGGATCGTTATGACTACCGGAGGCATCGGCCCAACCGAAGACGACCTGACCCGGGAAGTAATCGCCCGGATCACCGGTCGAAAACTGGTTTTCCATCCCCGGTTGCTGCGGATTATCCAGGGATATTTCGATCTGGCGGGATTTGTCATGGCCCCCAATAACCGCAAGCAGGCCTATATCCCGGCCCGCGCCCAAACCCTGCTCAACCCGATCGGTACGGCCCCCGGGTTTATCCTGG
Source organism: uncultured delta proteobacterium (assembly GCA_963743305.1). Taxonomy (GTDB): domain Bacteria; phylum Desulfobacterota; class RBG-13-43-22; order RBG-13-43-22; family RBG-13-43-22; genus CAVQSS01. The sequence goes on along the minus strand of CAVUPH010000003.1, from coordinate 7,198 downwards.
AAACCAAAAAAGAGCATCTAATCATCACCGTCCCGGGGGTGCCCCGCGAGTTAAAACGGATGTGGTCGGAGTCCATCGCCCCCTTTCTCCAAAAGAAAATGGGGACGGCCCGGGGATTGATCGAATATAAGGTCTTGAAGGTCTGCGGCCTGGGAGAAAGCCGGGTGGATGAACAGATCGGGGACCTGATCCGGGAGAGCACCAACCCGATCATCGGCCTCTTAGCCTCTCCGGGAGAAATCCGAATCCGGCTGACTGCCAGGGGCAAAAATCGTGAAGCCACGCAAAAACTTATTCAGACGGTAGGCGATCAAATTCGGGAACGGTTGGGACCAGTCATTTTTGGGGAAGACGAGGAAACGCTGGAAGGTACCGTGGTCCGGGAACTGGAACAGCAGAGTCTCACCTTAGCGGTAGCCGATGCCTTTACCGACGGACGAATTTTTCAGCGTCTACAAGCCACCCCGAGCCCCGGGATCAAGGGTGGCTGGGTCATCCAGCATTGGGCCGACTGGCCCCTGAAAATAAGAGGACCACAAAAAAACCCGGGGCTGCCTTTAGCCCGGTCGATCAGGAAAGCGCTGGCAACAGATTGCGGGTTAGGAATTTTCGTTGCGGGAAACGCCGACCGACAGGTTTTGCATTTGAGTTTCGCACGGGGACACCGATCGGAATACTATGAACACCCCATCGGCGGGCCCCCGGACATTTTGGCCGATCGGGTGACGGTCATGGCCCTGGACTGGCTCCGGAAATTATTGCGCAGGCCTTAACTCTCCAGACCCGAGGCGGGCACCCCGAAGCATGAAAATAATGGAGGTGAGAAGACAGCTTAACGCCATGATATTAATAATTAATAATCAATTGTTAATTATTAATTATTGAGTGCCTAGGTTGTACTAAGTTTTATTTTCGTATTAAACCCCCATGGGCCACCCACGAAGCATGAAATTACACGGACCTGCCAGCAGAGACGTCATTGCGAGGAGTGGAGCGACGAAGCAATCCCCCAACGGGCTCCCGGGTTCCTCTAAGCTGTCGATGGGGATTGCTTCGCTCCACTCGCAATGACCGGAGCTGGGGCTATTTTCGTATTAATGGGAAGGAATCGATCATGTCCGGTTTGATGAAATTTCTTATTCGAGCGGTATTCGGGGTCGGCTTGGCCGTCCTGATGAGCCGTTTCTTTTTTCAGCGTCTTTCCTTTTTTACGGTGCTGATAGCAATCTTTTTAGTGGGGATGGCTTATATATCGGAGTACGTGCGAAAGAGGGACCGGTAAAGGCGCGAAGCGCAAAGCGAAAGCGCCGGGTGCAGGGTATAGCGGGCAGGCAGGGTGTGTGTGGGGGGCACTCGCACTGGAGTATCATTCCCATATCCATTATCCCGCCAATGGACCCCAATTGCTCCGTCCCCTTCGAAAAAATCACCGCGCGCATTCAAATGGCCTAGGCCTTCTCCTTGGAGTTGCCCGTCTATCCCGAAAGCCCTCCCAAGACCCCAATCTGTCCCCACTGCGGCGGTACCCCCCGATACCTCGTATCCTTCATCCCGGGTCTTACGCCTCAATTGACCTGGGACAGTTCTTGAACAAGCATCCTACGACCCTTTTCTTGAATCCAAAATATCAAAGAACCAAAGCGGCCTATCGCGTTATATGGTTTCTTGTCATCGATCATCGTAGTTTCGCATAAGAATTCCTTGGCGGCCGAACGCCAAGCTCAGCGGGAGCCGTCTTTTTCGGCGATCCGCTGCTGGGCCTTGTTGGTCATTTTCTTTAATTGGAACGCCTTGAGCTTTCGATTAAACTCGTAAAGATCACTTAGTTTCTTAAGTATGCTATCGATTCTTTTCATTTTCAAGCTTCTCTATGTCAGCCTGGTCCTGCTTCGAGTCCCTCGTCCTTTTAAGCCAGATCAGATCTTTCTTGTTGGCGATCATAACTCTTCCTTCTTCCGAGTCTGCCTCCACAGCATCTTGGACTATTCTCCTGACTTCATCATCATTGGCAACGAGAATATCGATCATCATTTCATCTTCTGGGCCGAGCACCTTCAAAAACCGATGTAACTCGATGGCTACGTTTCTGAATGTCCAGGATTCTGCTGATTCGAAATACCCCCCCTTCTCGAGAATACCTTTCGCGATCTCAAAATCCTGAGACTCAACAAGGAAGTCGATATCCTGGGTAAAACGCGGTTCGGTATAAAATGCCATGGCAACTCCGCCCACAAGGGCGTACTTCACTTTCTGTTTCTCCAGTTCAAGTATCAATCTTTTGAATTCTTCGAATACATTCATGGTGATTTCCCTATGGACCAACGGTGAGCTAAGCGGGAGTGGCCGCCTTTTGCCACGATCCGCTTCAGCGCCTGGTTGAACAAAGGCCCCCTGGGCGTGGTAAACCCGGTCGATACGCTGTAACCTAATTATTCTCGGCTGGCACCTTTTGTTCCACCCGTCTTTCCGTTCGACGTCAAACGAGGATTAAAGGCGATAGGATCTTTTAATTTATAAAATCACTTTGCTTTAAAGCTGGAGCTGTTTGTAGGATTATTCGCAAAGACGGTTCAATGAAATCAATTTTTGGGGGTAAATGTCAATCGAAAAGAGGGAATCGGGTCCAAATTCTTATTACTTATATACCTCAGTTCCAGATCCCTTTATAGGTCAATCGAATAATAGCAGAGCTACAATTCGGCCGGGCGGGCGACCTAGTCCCTCTGCTTCGTTTCGGCGGCTTTCCGGAACCCCTGATCTCTCAGAGCGTGCGAATCTGGCGCCGTTGGCAAAGGGAACGCTTTGAGCGCATATTTCGTGAAGATATTCAGGGCTTCCGGGTGGAGCTATATTACCTGCGGGATCTTGAAAAGCGGGAAAAGGAAGGCGAAGTCGGGTTTATTCGCAGATTCGCGAATTCACCCACCCCCTCCCCTCAAGGGCTACCGGACCCGATAGTTTTTCACCATGCCGCTCTGCGCTTGGCGCTCCGCGCCCTGCGCCTTTACTCGTACCGCAAGGCGTCGATCGGGTTCAGACGCGAAGCCTTGCGGGCCGGATAAAAGCCGAAAAAGATGCCCACGGCCGCCGCGAAAGAAAAGGAAATCAATAGCGCCCAATAGGAAATAAGGACATTCCATCCGGTGAAGGAGGACATCACCTTGGCTCCGATAACGCCGATAATGATTCCGATCAATCCCCCCACCATGCTCAGGAGGATCGACTCGGTCAGGAATTGAAAAAGGATATCCCGTCCCCGCGCGCCGACCGCCATCCGAATCCCGATTTCCCGGGTCCGTTCCGTTACCGAAACCAGCATGATGTTCATAATCCCGATGCCGCCCACGAATAGGGAGACGAGGGCAATAGAGCCCAGGAGCAGGGACATGACCTTGGCCGACTGTTCGGCCGTGGCCATGATTTCGGTTAAATTCCGGACCGTAAAATCCGGCAGTTGATTGGGTTGGGTCCGGTGCCGCTGGTTCAACAACTCATTGACCTGTTTTTCCGCCTCGGCCATTTGACTCAGATCCACGGCCTGGACCAGAATGATCCGGACGGTCTTGGGCAGACTGCTTCCAAAGACCTTTTTCTGGGAGGTAGTCAAGGGTATATAGACGGCGTCGTCCTGATCTTGGCCCTGGGGCGATTGTCCTTTTTTGGAAAGGACGCCTATGATCGTAAAAGGTACTTTTTTGATGCGGATAATCTGGCCCAGGGGACTTTCAGCGCCAAAAAGATTTTCCACAATCGTCTGCCCGATAACCGCCACTTTGACCGCCCCGCTGATCTCCTGTTCGTTAAAAATGCGGCCCGTGGCAATCGGCCATTCCCGAATGTCGAAGAAGGGGGGGGTGGTGCCGGTAACGCTGGTATTCCAGTTCTGATTTCCATAAACCACCTGGGTAACCCCGCCCCAGACGGGGGCCACGTTTTTGATGGCCGAGCATTCATCTTTAATGGCCTTGGCATCGTCGGAAGTCAACGTGGAGACGCTTCCCCCCCCCATGCGAGCCCCGCCGGAGGTAGTGGCTCCCGGAAGGACTATTAAGAGATTGGACCCCATACTGGCAATCTGCTGGGCGATCATTTCACTGGCCCCGGCGCCGATGGCCACCATGACGATCACCGCCCCTACCCCGATGATGATCCCGAGCATGGTCAAAAAGGAACGCATCTTATTGATGCGTAAGGCCCTCAGGGCCACCTTCAAGCTGGAAATAGGTCTCATGGGTTTAGGTTCTCGACTGGGGGAGGAGAGTCGGTCCGGCCCCCGGGGAGGGGTTGAAAAGGACGATCGCTGACCACGATCCCGTCCTTGAAATGGATGATCCGCCGGGTAAAGTTGGAAATATCCGGTTCGTGGGTCACCAGAATGATCGTCATGTTCTGGTCCTCATTCAATTGAGTCAGGAGTTGCATTATTTCCTGGCTGGTTCTGGTGTCCAGGTTTCCGGTGGGTTCGTCGGCCAGGATGATGGAAGGCTTATTGACCAAGGCCCGGGCAATGGCCACGCGCTGCTGCTGGCCTCCGGAGAGCTGATTGGAGTGGTGGTTCTCCCGCCCGGACAAACCCACGGCCGCCAGGGCCTCCTGGGCTCTCTGGCGGCGTTCCCGAGCAGGAAAAGTGCCGTAGATGAGAGGCAGCTCCACGTTTTCTATGGCCGAGGTTCGAGACAGGAGATTGAAGCCCTGGAAGACGAAGCCGATTTTCTGATTGCGCAGATGGGCCAGTTCATCCCTTTTCAGCGAACCCACTTCAATACCATCCAGAAAATAAGATCCCGCGGTCGGAACATCGAGGCAACCCAGCACGTTCATGAACGTGGATTTCCCCGAACCGGAGGAACCCATGATGGATACAAAATCCCCGGTGACCATGGAAAGAGAGACGCCGTTCAAGGCCTTAATCTCATTATCCCCCAGGCTGTATATCTTAACCAGGTCCCGGACTTCGATCAACGGCCTTTTGACTTCGTTCTTACTCTCCGGCATAGCTTAAAAACGCATTCCTCTCCCGGGACCCGAGGGCGGCCTTTGGGATCCCTTGGCCTCGGCATTTTTATTATTTTGAAGGAGCTCGGTGATCACCGCCTCCCCCTCTTTCAATTTACCTCCGACCGCCTCGGTAAACTGCCCATCCGTTATTCCCGGTTTTATCGAAACAGAGACCGGTTTGTTCTCCGCGCTCAGGACCCAGACCACGGATCCCTTTTTCTGTTTTTTGGCGTCGAGAGGGGCTCCCCCCTCTTTCCGGGACGGTTTGAAGCGCAGGGCGGAATTGGGAATTTTAAGGACGTCTTCCTTCTCTTCGATGATCAGGGAAACATTCGCCGTCATCCCCGGCTTTAGCTTTAATTCCGAATTCTTTACCCGGAGGACTACATCATAGGTAACCACATTCTGGACCGTGGTCGGGGCATTTCGGACCTGAGAGACTTGGGCGGTAAAAGGTTCCCCCGGGTAGGAATCCACTGTAAACGTGGCGGTCTGACCTACTTTCACCCGGCCGATATCCGCTTCATCCACATTGGTATCGACCTGCATCTCCTTTAAGTCCTGGGCAATCGTGAAGAGCGTGGGGGCCTGGAGGCTGGCGGCCACAGTCTGACCCACATCCACATTTCGGGCCACCACCGTACCGTTGACCGGGGAGCGGATGGTCGTGTAGTTCAAATTAGTCCGGGCCGAAGAAAGATTGGCCTGGGCGGTTTCAATTTGAGCCTGGGCCGTCTTGACGGATGCGGTCGATAGGTCGTACTTGGTCTGGGCCTGATCCAGATCCGTTTGGGCAACGAGATTGGACTGAAAAAGGGTTTTGTAGCGATTAAGGGTCCGGAGATTGTCCAGCAGGGAAGTCTTTTCTTTCTCCAATGAGGCCCGAGCGTTCTTCAAGTCGGCTTCCGTCTGATCGACCTTGGCCTGAAACAGGGCGGGGTCAATCTGGGCGATCACCTGTCCTTGTCGGACTACGGAGTTAAAGTCGGCGAAGAGTTTGATAATGGCCCCGGAGACTTGGCTGCCCACCTGAACCAGAGTTACGGGATTGACGGTCCCGGTGGCAATCACTTGAGAGGAAAGAGGGCCTTTCTGCACTTTTTCGGTTTTGTATTGAAGGTTCTGGTTTTCGTTTTTATAAAAACGATAGCCTGCCAATGAAGCCCCGCCCAAGACCACCACTAATCCTATGGTTACCGCAATCCGTTTCATCAATCTTCCTTTTCTATAACCAGAGTCCGAAGTCATTCCGGTCCATCCTGGTCCTATAGACCAAGGGGGTCTATAAAAGTTAAGTAGGCCGGCAAATTAAATTTTCTTGATAGGCAGGAAAATAGTAAAGATGGCCCCCTGGGGCGAATTGGTTTGACAAAACAGCTTCCCCTGGTGCAGGTCCACGATTCTTTTGGAAATAGCCAGTCCCATGCCCGATCCGTCCTTTTTTGTGGAAAAAAAGGGGTCAAAAATCTTTGATTGCAATTCCGGGGGAATACCGCAACCGGTGTCCGCGAATTCAATACTAATCTGGTTCTTTTTCTTTTCCGTTCGAATCAGGATACGGTCTTCCGGCGAAGAGGCCTGGACGGCATTCATGATCAAATTATAGAATACCTGGGTCATCCGGGTCTGATCCGTCAGGACCAGCGGCAGGTTCCCATCCAGGTTGGTGCTGAGTTCAACCCGTTTTTTTTCGGCTTGGGGGATCACCATTTCTATTACCTTCCGAACCAGGTCATTCACATCCGTAGGGCCAAAACTTAAATCGATGGGCCGGGCAAAATTTACCATATCCTTGAGCAGCATTTCAACACGCTGGCATTCCTGGTAGATAAGGCCAAGACGGTCGTAGGTCGGGTCGCCGGGCTCGACCCTTTCTGCATCCGCAGGATGTTGGCTCCAATAGTGATGACCGGGTTTTTTAATTCGTGGGCCACGGTGGCGGCGGCTTCTCCCAGGACGGCTAAATGTTCCTGATCCTGACGGCGCTGACTCTCAATCCGTTCCCGGTCCACCAGCAACCCGATGAGCAGGCCAAAAGCGTAAAACAGGACGATCTCCTCCCAGGACCCGGAGTGATTTGCGGAAAGATCAGGTACGCCCAGCCAATGAAGGACAAATAACAGGCTGACGAGAGTGGCGGAGAAAAAGCCTCCCCACAGCCCAAAAAGCAGGCCGCTGAGGACGATCGGCAGATAATAGA
>CAVUPH010000002.1:0-70330 GCA_963743305.1 uncultured delta proteobacterium | reverse complement strand
CAATGAGCTGGGACTTCATCAAATCCCCTTCAATCTTCAACTTGCCGCCGGTGAAAGCCTGCATGGCCGGGAGCTTGCCGGACATCAGGTTCAGGAAGTCGACCGTCGGCCATCTTGATGGTGGTCGTGGGTTTCTCCGAGAGCCCGCGGCTGACCTGGCAGGTGTTGTCTTTGATGGCGGCCACCCAATCCCCGCCGCCCGGACCGGAGATCCGGAACTGGAAAACCACGTCCACCCCGGCGGCCTTTTCGACCTGGAAAGCCCGGGGGAGGCCGTCGAAGACCGACTGGACGGTCGGCCCTTCAGGCGCCGCGGTCGGGGCCTCCGGCTGGGAACCTCCGCCCATAAGCATGTCGCCGAAGGCCAGCGTGGTGTTATAGAATTCCTTGGCCCCCTCCAGGGAGTGGATGGCCTTCCAGTTTTTGTCAATATCCTCGATCGTCGGCACGGATCGTCCAGCGCCGATCAGGATTCCCGGGCCGGTAACGACGGCGGCCTGGTTGAAATAACCCAAGCCGGCGTTGAAGACCCGGCCGGTCTCCCGGCACTGTTCGGAAGACAGGTAGAGAACCAGAGGGGCGACGAATTCGGGTTTAAGCCTTTCGAAGAGATCGGGGGGCAGGATGTCTTCCGTCAACCGGGTGGCGGCCACCGGGGCTACGGTGTTGACCCTGATGTTGTATTTTTCCCCTTCCAGCTTCAGGGTGTTCATCATCCCCAGCAGGGCCAGTTTGGCCGCCGAGTAATTGGACTGGCCGAAGTTGCCGAACAGACCGGCGGCGGAGGTGGTGAGGATGATCCGCCCGTATTTCTGCTCCCGCATCTGTCGGAAGGCCGGCCGGGTGACGTAATAAGCCCCATCCAAATGGACGGAGAGGACCTGATTCCAGTCCTCGGGATCCATTTTAAGCAGGGTCTTATCCCGCAGTATCCCGGCATTGTTGATGACGATATCCACCCGGCCGAAGGCCTCGACGGCTTGCCGGATGAGGGCCTCCCCGCCCTCGGGAGTGGAAACGGAGTCGCAGTTGGCCACGGCCTCCCCCCCGGCCGTCCGGATCTCCTCGACCACCCGGTCGGCCGGGCCGGCGGAACCGGCGCCGGAACCGTCCCGGGCCCCGCCCAAATCATTGACGACCACCTTGGCCCCCCGGGCAGCCAGCTCCAGGGCGTAGGTCCGACCCAAACCGGCCCCGGCCCCGGTCACGACGGCCACCTGACCGTCAAAGCGGATGCCGGCCGGTTTTTCTTCTTTTACCGGTGGCTTAACCGGCAGAGGCACGGCCTTCCAGAAGTAACCGGAGAACCCGCGGTCCTTGTCGGTGTACCTCTTCCGGAAAGAGAGCCGGACTGGCTGGCCGACCCAGACCTCGGCCAGTTCGCAATCGGTAAAATCGGCCATGAACCGGCCCCCGTCATCGAACTGGATCATGCCGTAGACCGCCGGCGGGTCGAGGGAAACCGTCAACAGGTCTCCGGTAAAGGTCTTGATAAAGGCTGATTTTTGGGCAAACTCGTAATCTTCCTGGGTGTAGAATTTACGGCAGTCCGGGTTGACGCAGATATCCATTTTAGGAAACTGAGGGGTGCCGCAAGCCGTGCACCGGCCGCCCACCAGCCCGAGGATCATCTGCCGCTTCCGGTAGAGGACGGTCATGGCCGTCTGGGTGGGGGCCTCAGCCCGGATCCCCATCTCGGTCTGGATCAGGTCCCGGAACTTCAGGAACTTGGGATAATTGTCGACCGTCTTTTTGTGCTTTAAGGACCCTTCAATCCCCTTTCGGGGGGGCAGCGTTTTGATGTTCTCGGTCACCCGGAAATACAGCGCGTCGCACCCCTGTCCGAACCCCGCCAGCAGGATCCGCTCTCCGGGCCTGGCCTGTTCCAGGGCCTGGGTGAACAGGACCAGGGGATGCGCGGCGCCGGTCTCCCCGCAGACCTCGTGGAGGTTGTCCTGGACTTTTTCCGGAGGGGCCCCCAGTTTCTTGGCGATGTTGCGGTGTTCGGCCTTGAAAAAGCAGGGAAAGACCAGCTTGTCCACCTCGTCCATGGTGATGGACAGCTTTTGAAAAAGACCGTTGACCGCCCTGGGAATGATCTTGGCATACCCTTCGTCCCGGACCCAACGTTCCTCCCACATATAATCATATTTATTTCGGGCGCCGCGATAATGATCGACAAAATCCAGGGATAGGGTTTCGGAACCTAAGAATTCGGCAATCACCCCGGTGCTGCCCACCAGGAGCGAAGCGGCCCCGTCGCCGAACCACATCTCATAAAAATAGGCGGCTTTGGCCTCCCGCTTGTCGGCCGCGGTTACCAGGATACTTTTCGGGTTCCCTTCCCGGAGGGAATTCAAGGCGGTAAGGAGCGCGCTGGTGCCGGAACGGAGGGAGGCGGTGATATCCTGGGCCTGGACGTCATCCCGAAGGTTCAGGGCCGTCTTGACAATCCCGGCGTTGAGGCGGTCGGAAAAGGGCAGGGTGGTGGAGCACAGGTAGAGGGCCTCCACGGCCGATTTATCCACTCCCGTCAGACAGTCCTGCGAGGCGGCTACGGCCATGGTCAGGCTGTCTTCATCCCAGTTGCAAAAAGACCGTTCCCCCTGGGCGACCATGACGATGGCCGGGGCGAACCAGCCCATTTCCTGAAAGACGCTCATGCGGTTAAGACGGAGCCGGGGAAGGTAGCCGCCGTAGGATGTGATGCCGATCATGGGACCTCCTTAAAAAAAGGCGTTAGGCGTGAGGCGCAAGGCGTGAGGCGAATTATCTGGGCCTCGCGCCTTCGGCCTCCCCGCCGGGAGTTAAAATTTAAACAGTTTTTCTATGAGCTGTGATTTCATCAGATCGCCTTCGATCTTTAGTTTGCCCGAGGTATAGGCTTGCATGGCCGGAAGCTTTCCGGACATGAGATTCAAAAAGTCTTCCGCGGACATCTTGATCGTGGTTGTCGGTTTTTCATGGAGGCCCGGGGTTACCGTGCAGGCGCCGTCCTTGATGGCGGTCGACCAATCCCCCCCGCTTTCTCCGGTGATGCGAAACTGAAAAACCACCTCCACCCCGGCGGCCTTTTCCGCTTGGAAAGATCCGGGCATCCGGTCAAACACCGATTGGACGGTGGCCTCGGGGGGCGGGGCCGGGGCGGTCTTGGATTGGGGCTCGGGTCCGGTGAGCATGACTCCCAAGGCCTCGGTGGCATTGTAAAATTCCCGGGCGCCCTCCATCCGGAGGATGTCCGCCAGACGGCCGGCCACGGTTTCCGGGGTGGGCACGGTCGACCCGTCGCTGAGCATGGCCCCCGGCCCGGAGACTACCGCCGCCCGATTGAAATACCCCATCCCGGCGTTATAGACGGCGCCGCTGACCGGGCATTGTTCGGAACAGAGGTAGAGGACCAGGGGAGCGACGAATTCGGGTTTGAGTTTCTCGAACAGGTCGGGCGGCAGGATATCCTCGGTCAGCCGGGTGGCGGCTATGGGGGCCACGGTGTTGACCTTGACGTCATATTTTTCGCCTTCCAGCTTCAGGGTATTCATCAGCCCCACCAGTCCCATTTTCGCGGCCGAGTAGTTGGTCTGCCCGAAATTGCCATAGAGCCCGGCGGCCGAGGTAGTCATGATAATCCGCCCGTATTTATTTTCCTTCATCTGCCGGAAGGCCGGACGGGTCACGTAATAGGCCCCGTCCAGGTGGACGGACCTGACCGCCTCCCAATCCGGCGGATCCATCTTCAGGAAAGTTTTATCCCTGAGGATCCCGGCATTGTTGATCAGGATGTCCACCCGGCCGAAGGCCTCCAGTGCCCGATGGACAATGGCTTCGCCGCCTTCCGGCGTGGAGACGGAGTCGAAGCTGGCCACGGCCTCCCCGCCCAGGGCCTTGATCTCTTCCACCACCCGGTCGGCCGGGTTGGCGGAACCGGTCCCGGATCCATCCCGGGCGCCGCCCAGGTCGTTGACCACCACCCGGGCGCCCCGTTTGGCCAGCTCCAGGGCATAGACCCGGCCCAAACCGGCCCCGGCCCCGGTGACGACGGCTACGCGGCCGTCGAAGCGAATCGCCTCCTGGGGGGCTTCCCCGTATTCAAAGACCCCATTGTCGATAATCACCTCGCCGGTGTCCGCTTGAACGACCCGCCAGAAGGCCTGGCCCTCATTCATTTTCCAGATCAGGGTTTTGATCGGGTTTCCCGGGATCAGGGGACTGCGGAAGCGGTTGACCATCCGGCGTGCCTTTTCCGGGGCCCCGGGGATAAGCTGCTGGATCAAGGCCCGGCAGGCATACCCGTGGGTGCAGAGTCCGTGCATAATGGGTTGAGCGAATCCGGCCATTTTGGCGAATTCCGCGTCCACGTGGAGCGCGAAGATATCCCCGGAAAGGCGATAAATCAGGGGTTGATCGACCGAGGGGGTGGCCGAAATCTCATAATCCGGGGGCCGGTCCGGAAAGGAAAACGTCCGCTGCGGGGCCTCCTCCCCCCCGAAGCCCCCGTCCAGGCGCGCGAAGACTGTTACGATACTACTGAAAAGCTTCTGGCCGCCTGCATCACGGGTGTCAAACTCGGCCAGGATCAGGGCGCCCTTGCCCGGGCCTTTGTCGTAAAAGTGGGTTATGGACCCCTCGGTGACCAGCTTCCCCTCCGGGGGGATGGGGTGGTGAAAGATCAACTCCTGCTCTCCATGGAGGACGCCGGCCAGATTGACGTTGCTTAGTGCCGCCAGTTCGGGCATGAAATCGTAAAGGGTCACAATGCCGAAACTCGGCAGGACTTTGAGCTCTTTTTCGTAACAGTACTCCAGATCGGAAAAGCCCGCTCCCACGCCCAAGGCGTAGAGGACCGTGTCCTTCCAGGTGTAGTCTTTGGAAAAGGGGCCGATCTTTTTTCCAATGCCGTCCAAGTTAAGGGCCATCTTTTTTCCTCCAGGTTAATGTCTTAGTCGTTTCGCCCTATTGGGTGGTTAGCTTCCCTGTCAGGTATGGCTGCCGGGTCTCGGTGAAAGGATTTTCCATAATGCTTTATCGGGCGAACACCCATTTCTTTTAGCTGGGAATTGAGGCGGATAGAGACCGCCGGCCCGGTTTTCTTCCCCCTCGGTCGAAAGCCGGGATCAAGATAAATTTCAAAGTCTCCTTGGCCAGCGAAATGTATTCCGGGCGTTCTATTTTGAGCAGGGATCGGAAAAAGTTTTCGCCGGAAATAAAATTATGTATGGCATTCATGATGACCAGGACCTGCATTTTAACGGAGGCGGAGACGTTTTCCTTATCCCGGCTGAGACCCATGGAGCGGGCAATATCGGAAATGAATTCCGGGACCCTGAAATCCAGGCTGGTTTCGGGGCGGGTTTTGCCGAAGTAGCGGAACAGGACCAGGTTGGATATCTCCGGATGGCGGAAGAGAAAGTCCACTATCCGGTCAATGGACAACTCCATCCGCCGAGCCAGAGGCCGCCCGTGGATTACTTTCTCCACCGCCACCAGTTGCTGCCGCAGGTCCTCGTTGATATCTAAAACCACGGCTTCGTACAGGTCCCCCTTTTCACCCCAATGATAATAAAGAGTGGAAATGTCGATACCCACCCGTTGGGCGATCATTCGGGTGGTCGTTCCGTGATAGCCGTATTCTCCGAAAAGCTGCCGAGCTATCTTGAGAATCCGGGCCTTCATGGATTCCGGATCGCGACGCGCTTTTTCCAACGGAGTGCTCACGGCCATTCTCCCTATAATGTTTCCATCGATTGATGGAGAAAGCATAGCATGATCAGGGATAAAGTCAAGGGAAGATTTTTATGGAAAGGTGATTTCCAGTTCATTGAGCAGCAAATGCCCAAAAAACAGGGGATCACGAACCCGCCAGCAAAGGAAACCGGGCGGTCCGAAATGGGTTGATCGGTTTAATGGTAACAAAATTACAAAGTTCAATAACACCGGCGGCCAGATCCCCTGCTCCGAACCGTAACCTGCCGGGTACCCGATGTTGGCATCGGTCTTGCGAAATAAGCCATCCTAAAGGGGTATAGGTTGGATTGACCTTAAATCAGGCCTTGGAGGCCGTCGGGGCTCGGCGGGCCTAGCGGTCAGGGAGGGATACCCACGCCAAAAGGAGAAGCATATAAAAAAGGGAAGGCATCATGGGAATAAAACGCCATTCAGGTCCATCTCCAAAAAAGGATGGTTTTACTTTGTTGGAAACGGTGATCGCTTTGGGCCTTTTCACCTTGGTCCTTTTATTTTCCACCAATACCTTGATAACCATCATCAAGACCAATGCCCTCAGCCAAAATCGAACCGGGGCCTTGGCCCTGGCTCAGGGGAAAATGGAGTCCCTGAAGTCGCAGCCGGTGTCGCTCCTCAGGGGGGAAACAGAGCCTCAGGTGACCAATGGAAACCTGCCACTGGTTTACCGTCGAGAAACCTCGATTAGTCGGGGGACACCTTCAGGTTGTGTCTTGGTGACCGTGAAGGTTTCCTGGCCTTCGGAAACGGCGTCCAACCCCCATCAGGTGGAATTGGCCACCCTGATAGCGGAGTGAAAAGGCGATTACAGGAGCGACTCACCATAAGCACAAAGCTGTTTGGTCGATAGATGGACGGTGGAAGGGTTGAGCAAGAGATGAACATCGAACGTCCAACATCGAACATCGAATGTTTAATGGAAAGCGATGAAAAAAAGACGATGTTGGACGTTCATTTTCTAAATCACCGCTATCCGGCCATACCTCTCCGAAAGCATTTGACACCGGGAGGGGAATTCTGGAAAATACCGTTTGATGAGGAGGGAATCTCAATTGAAAGACCAAAAAGCCAAACCGCGATCTTCCCCATCCCCCGTAAAACCAAAAGGGGGCGGGAAGCCCAAAGTTTCTCTCCGTAAAGATTCGCCCGGACGTCAGGGAGTTTTGCGTCAACTCCAGGTGGCTGAGGAAAAACTGCGACGGACCGAGCACCGCTACCGGACCCTGATCGAAAGTATACCGGACATTATCTACACCCTCGAATTGGATGGGTCCTTGAGTTATATCAGCCCCCGCTGGAAAAAAATCCTCGGTCACGACGAGTCCGAAGTGTTGGGCCGGTTTTTTATTGAATTTGCCCCTCCGGAGGATCACCATTTTTTAGTTCAAGTATTTAAGGATGTCCGGAACCACAAAAAAAACGTGGAGAACGTCCATTGGCATTATTTAAAAAAGGATGGGACCAGTCGGTTTTTCTTAGGCAGCGCGGCTCCACTTTACGATGAGGAAGGACGGGTGACCGGGATGATCGGCATGGCCCGGGACGTAACCGACCATAAACGGGTGGAGGAACAGCTCCTGCAGTCGCAAAAAATGGAATCTATCGGCAACCTGGCTGGGGGGATTGCCCATGGCTTCAACAACCTCCTGGGGGGTATCTTAGGGTACGCGACCTTTGTAAAAAGAAAACTTTCAACCCGGGATAAAATCTATCAGTCGGTCGAGGCCATTGAGCGATCGGCCCAAAGAGCGACGGAGTTGACCAGACAGTTGTTAGGGTTCGCCCGCCGGGGGAAATACCAGGTCAGGCCCATCGACTGTAACGCCTTAATCCAGGAAATTGTCCTCATCCTCCAGCGAACCATTGATCCCCGGATTGCCATTGAGGTGGACCCCGACCCTCGGTTAGCCCTTATTGAGGGGGACGAGGCCCAAATCCAGCAGGCCCTGATGAATATCTGCCTTAATGCCCGAGATGCCATGCCCAAAGGGGGGACCTTAAAGATTGCCAGCCGGAATCAGCGGATGATCCCGGATCAGGCTTCCCGCCAGCGGGGAATGAAGGAAGGGAGTTATATCCGCCTGACCCTGGCGGATACCGGGACCGGCATGAATCCTGAGGTCCGGAATCGAATTTTTGAGCCTTTTTTCACCACCAAAGCCAAAGGCCAGGGGACCGGACTGGGACTTTCCATGGTCTACGGCATCATCCAGAACCATGGGGGAACGATTGAAGTGCAAAGTCACACCGGGACAGGCAGCACCTTCACGGTATTCCTCCCGGCCATAGCCCCCGTCGCCTTGAATGGCGAAGATCTTCCCTCGGTTCCGGATACCCATCAGGGGAAGGAAACCATTCTGTTGGTGGATGACGAGGAAATTATTCGGGATTTGGGGGTCGACCTTTTAGAAGACCGCGGGTATCGAGTCTTTTCAACATCTGAGGGAAGGGAGGCGGTCAGGATTTACCGGAAACAGGCTCGCGAAATCGATTTAGTTATTCTGGACGTGATGATGCCCGGGATCGGGGGAAAGGAAACTTATAGGCAATTAAGGGCGATAAATCCGCAGGTTAAAGTGCTGCTCTCTTCCGGGTACAGTACCGAAGGTGAAGTAGGCGAGATCCTGAAACAGGGCGTTTCCGGTTTCGTTCAAAAGCCCTATCGGGAGGAAGAGCTGGCCGCCAAGGTTCGGGAAGTTTTAGACGCTCCATAAATTCCTTGATTATCCCTTGGTATTGCGTTAAATTTTCTTGATGCTAATTGAAGCCTTGACCATGCCGGAGTTTCATGAGCGGCTTCGGGGCAGCCGGACGGTTTTGATCCCGGTGGGCTCCGTGGAAGAACACGGCAATCATCTCCCCCTCGGTACCGATACTATCCACGCCTTTGAGGTCTGCCGCCTGGCCGGTGAACGAACCGGGGCCTTTATCGCCCCGCCCATCTATTATGGGGTTTGTCGCAGTACCAGCCAGCATCCGGGGACCCTGACCATCTCCGGAGATACTTTAAGGGCGTTGATTAAAGATATCGGAGCGGCTCTTTATCAGCAAGGGTTGCGCAATATAATCATCCTTTCAGGCCATGCCGGGGGGACCCACACCTCGGCCTTGGTTGAAGCGGGGGAAGCTCTTCTGGAAAGGCTTCCTGAGGCTCGAGTCGCGGCCTTGAACATTTTGGAATTAGGAGCGGCCGTTTGGGAGCCGATCATTGAAACCAAAGGGGATGCCCACGCGGGGGAACTGGAAACGTCGGTCATGATGGCCTTAAGACCAGGTTGGGTTAAGGGAAGTAGTCCGGAGGAGTACCCCAGCTTTCCAAAGGCCATTTTGGTCCGGAACAAAAGAAAATTTTGGCCGGGAGGAGTTTGGGGTGATCCGGCCAAGGCCTCGCTGGAAAAAGGAGCGGCTCTTTTGGAAGCAACTACCGGGGCGCTGGTGGAATTAATTAACCTACTGGAGCACGGAGAGAGTTTATAACGATATGAAAGTTAATAAAAAAATAGCATTTATGGCCCTGTTTTTTTTGGGCGCTCTTTGGTTTTCCTGGCCCCGGGAAGAAGCAGCTTCAGGGACTCAAGGATTAAAGGCCGTGCCCGACTTTATCCTGAAGGACCTCAGCCAAAAAAAAGTAAAATTAGCCGATTTTAAGGGTAAAGTGGTTATTTTGAATTTTTTTGCCACCTGGTGTCCTCCCTGCCGGATGGAAATTCCCGAGCTGGTTAAATTATACCGTTTGAATAAGGAGAAGGGGTTGGTGGTCCTCGGAATCTCCCTGGATGAGGACGTGCCTCTCCAAGGTCTGATGACCTTCGTCAAGGATATGAAAATTACCTATCCGATCTTGATGGGATCCAAGGATGTGCTGGAAAAGTATGAGATCAGCGGGGTACCGACCACTATACTTATCAATCGGGATGGTAAGACCTTTACTCGCTATGACGGTTTGGTGCCGGCCAGCCGGTTCGAAAAAGATCTTAGTAAGTTGCTGTAATTTGAACTAAAGGGGCTTTTCCCGCCGGAGGATTTGTTCAACCCGTTTTTTGACCTCAAAAGGTTGATCCAGGCCAAACCACCAAAGATCCGGCGATCCAGCCGTTGCGGGCTGGAATTGCAGATGGCCGATCCCTACCAGACGGTGGACCACGCCCCGGCGGACGATCACGGAATCAATCTCAGCCAGAGGCATTTTCTTTACCTGAACCAGTCCCCCCCACCCGAATTCCCGGCTAAATATGCCGGCCCTGTATTTATAGGAAGAATATTGTCTGATCAGGATTATAAAGGCGGCCAATAGGGCGGCAATTGCTCCCCCGATCTCGCGGCTTATGGGCGCCTCGGGGTTTAAGAGCGGTCCGAGTCCAAAGATAACGATAGCCGCGTAAAAAACGAAATAACTTTTCCAGGAAGGTTTCAGGCTTAATTCCTCCCGGGAGGATGGGGCGGGTGCTGGTTCCATGGCTGGCAATACTCCTTAACTTAGTACGAAAATAGACTCCATGACTTGCAAATGGGCCAATATTCAATAATCAATTGATAATGAACAATTGATTATTGAATATTAATATCATTCGGTTAGGGAGTTATCTCGGCCCTCTTATTTTCATGCTTCGTGGGTGCTCGCCCCGGGCATGCGGGTTTAATATATAATCAACGCTTCGCCCTTTTGAGTGGGCACCCCCGTCTATCTGGTATGGCCGCCGGGTCTCGGCGAAAGGGTTTTCCACGGGTACTCCGGAATTCGAATCCGGGCCTAATCAACTAATTTTATTTAAAGTAGGCCCACACTCAGAGGCCTTTGATGCCTATCAGGCTGGCCCTGCCTCCTTGAAGATTTGACCAGATGGGGGCCGGGGTAGAACCAAAAAAGCAATATGGAAAACCCTTTCGCCGAGACCCGGCGGCCATGGAACAACAATTTCAGACTAAGCTACCGTATATGGTGGCCACCCAAGAGGGCTAACAAGCATATAATCACAACCTCGGAAATTAGGCAATTTGAAAATGCCTGGGTGGGGACAGGGGCCGGGCGTTTGGCATGGGGGAGTCTGGCCAAAAATATTTAATTTTTTTATTGATTTTTTAAAAAAATATTATTATACTTATTGTTTTACATGCCCTGGAATAACGGGGAGATGGACAAATTATATGTAAATAGAAGGAGTTAAAAAGCCAGCGTAGCTCAGCAGGTAGAGCGACTGATTTGTAATCAGTTGGTCGGGGGTTCGAATCCCTTCGCTGGCTCCAGGTAGCGGGGCGGCAGGAAAATCTTCTTGCTGTGTCTTCCCTTGCTTTATTACCTTAAGTCCCTAATTTAAGGAGGGGTTCCCGAGCGGCCAAAGGGAACAGACTGTAAATCTGTCGGCCATGCCTTCGGAGGTTCGAATCCTCCCCCCTCCACCAGCCCGTTAGGATATGGTTTCCATTGGCGGGTTTTCCCGTCCAAGGAAAGGTGTAGGAGATTAGGTTCGTTTAACTAAATTGGTTTGACTACAGCCATAAAATCCAGTTCTACGAAATTTTTCCAAATTAGGCGGGAGTAGCTCAGTTGGCTAGAGCGTCAGCCTTCCAAGCTGAGGGTCGCGGGTTCGAATCCCGTTTCCCGCTCCATTAATCAGCGCCGCCGCCCTGGGTTTTTTCGGGTGGCCTTAGGCGAATCAAATATAAGGGAAAAGCCCACGTAGCTCAGTCGGTAGAGCACTTCCTTGGTAAGGAAGAGGTCACCGGTTCAATCCCGGTCGTGGGCTCCAGAAGGTATGAATCTTTCAACTCTTGATCAATTAACCAGAACAAATTGAAAATTTAACGAAGGGGGACGAGACTGATGGCCAAGAAGAAATTTGAACGGACGAAGCCGCATGTGAATGTGGGGACGATCGGGCATATTGATCATGGGAAGACGACCTTGACGGCGGCGATCACGCTATGTTTATCGAAGAGCGGGTTTGCGAATTTCATACCCTTTGACGAGATCGACAAGGCGCCGGAGGAGAAGGAGCGGGGCATTACCATCGCCACGGCCCACGTGGAGTACGAGACCAAGAAGCGGCATTATGCGCACGTGGACTGTCCGGGGCACGCGGACTATATCAAGAACATGATCACCGGGGCGGCGCAGATGGACGGGGCGATTCTGGTGGTGGGAGCGGATGACGGGCCGATGCCGCAGACGCGGGAGCATATTTTACTGGGTCGTCAGGTGGGGGTGCCGTACATAGTGGTATTTTTGAACAAGGTGGACATGGTGGACGATCCGGAGTTGATCGAGCTGGTGGAGCTGGAGCTGCGGGAACTCTTGAGCAAGTACGAGTATCCCGGGGACGATATTCCGATCATCAAGGGATCGGCGCTGAAAGCGCTGGAGTGTGGTTGCGGGAAAGGGGACTGTCCCGCTTGCCAGCCGATTTTGGAGCTGATGGACGCGATCGACACCTATGTTCCGGAGCCGGTGCGGGATATTGAGAAGCCGTTTTTGATGCCGGTGGAGGACGTGTTCAGCATTTCGGGCCGGGGGACGGTAGTCACGGGCCGGGTGGAACGCGGGATGATCAAGGTCGGTGAGGAAGTGGAGATTGTGGGGATTCGGCCGACGGTGAAGACGATCTGTACCGGGGTGGAGATGTTTCGGAAGACCTTGGATCAGGGCCAGGCGGGAGACAACGTGGGGTTGCTGCTGCGGGGGACCAAGCGGGACGATGTGGAGCGGGGTCAGGTGGTAGCCAAGACGGGATCGATCACGCCGCACACCAAGTTCAAGGCGGAGTCGTACATTCTGTCGAAAGAGGAAGGCGGGCGGCACACGCCGTTTTTCAACGGCTATCGGCCGCAGTTTTATTTTCGGACCACCGACGTGACGGGGGTGGTGACCCTGCCGGAAGGGGTGGAGATGGTGATGCCGGGAGACAACGTCTCGATGACGGTGTCCTTGATCATGCCCATTGCCATGGAGAAGGAACTCCGCTTTGCCATACGTGAGGGAGGTCGGACCGTAGGCGCCGGCGTGATCTCCGAAATCTTGGAATAACAGCCAGGTCGAGAAGGAATCCTCGTCTGTCGGGATCAGGGAACGAATATGCGCGATATTATTAATTTATCTTGTACGACCTGTAAGCAAAAGAATTATACCACCACCAAAAACAAGCGGAAGACCCCGGATAAGTTGGAATTTAAAAAGTATTGCCGCTTCTGTCAGACCCACACGGTCCACAAGGAAACCAAATAACGAACCGATCGTTATTCACCGGAGTTAATCCGCAGGCCAGTAGCTCCAACGGTTAGAGCACCGGACTCCAAATCCGGGTGTTGGGGGTTCGAATCCCTCCTGGCCTGCCAAATTTATTCAAAGGGACTGGGAACCCGGGGGAGATGAAGAAACTAAAACCGAAAAAAAAGAGTGGGGCGGGTGAAATTGACAAAACGGTCGAGGACAAACCAACCAGAGACCCCCAATCCGCTATGGCACCTAAGGAAACTAAGGTCAGCCTGAGAAAACCCCCCTCGGACGAAGGCGTCTCCGAGGGGCTGGTTGCCGGGTGGACCAAAAAACTACAATTTATAGAGCCGACCAAGACTTTTTTTCGGGAAGTTCGGATGGAGCTGAAAAAGGTCACCTGGCCGACCCGCAAAGAGACCTTGGCCGCCACCGCCATGGTCATTATTCTTTCGGTGATAGTAGCCTTTTTCTTGGGGATACTGGATGTGGCCTTAGCCAAACTGGTCGGTTCCATTATGGGGCGCTGAACGGTTCCTTTCAGAGGAGCGGCGGCGTGAGGATTTATCGGTTTACCCAGGAAGGGGTAACAGGGTTGGGCCATGGCGCATAAATGGTATATCGTACACACCTATTCGGGATTTGAACTTAAGGTCAAATTGGCCTTGGAGGAGCAAGTAAAATCCCAGGGCCTGGAAGCTCTTTTTTCGCAAGTCTTGGTTCCAACGGAACAAGTGGTGGAACTGGTCAAGGGCGAGCGAAAGACCTCCTCCCGCAAGTTTTATCCCGGGTATGTGCTGATTAAAATGGAGTTGAATGACGATACCTGGCACTTGGTTAAAGATACCCCCAAGGTAACCGGGTTTATCGGCGAAAAGAACAAGCCGGCTCCGATACCGGACGAGGAAGCCGAAAAGGTCATTGAACAAATGGCCGAAGGGGCGATCCGTCCAAAACCCAAGTTTTACTTTGAGGAGGGGGATGAAGTTCAGGTAATCGACGGCCCTTTCTCCAATTTTAACGGGGTAGTGGATGAGGTCAAACCGGATAAGTGCAAGCTGAAAGTACTGATCAGTATTTTTGGTCGCTCTACGCCGGTGGAATTGGATTTTGTCCAGGTGGCCAAGTCCTAACCAAAAACAGCCAAGTGAATAACCCCTGGCACTAAGAATCTCGACTTTAAGGAGAACCGTTGAGATGGCTAAGAAAATCATTGCCTATATAAAACTGCAGGTGCCGGCGGGACAGGCGAATCCATCTCCCCCCATCGGACCGGCGCTAGGCCAGCACGGCGTCAATATCATGGAGTTCTGCAAGGCCTTCAATGCCCGCACTCAGGGCCAGGAAGGGATGATCATCCCCGTGGTTTTGACCGTTTTTGCCGACCGTTCCTTCACTTTTATAACCAAAACCCCGCCGGCCTCGGTGCTTTTGAAAAAAGCGGCCCAGATTGCTAAAGGATCCAGTGTGCCGAATCGGGATAAGGTGGGACGGGTTTCACCGGCCCAGGTGGAAGAGATCGCCAAGTTAAAAATGCCGGATTTAAATGCCGCCAGTTTAAACGCTGCGATTAAGATCATCGAAGGCACGGCGCGCAGCATGGGCATTGACATCGGCTGAGTTAACTATCAGGAAAAGAGGTAGGAAATACGCTATGCCAAAGAATGGGAAGAACTATAATCAGGCTCGTGAGCAAGTGGATCGGACCAAGCGCTATCCCTTGGAAGAAGCGGTTCAATTGGCCGTTAAAGCCTCCTATGTCAAATTTGACGAGACGGTGGATATGGCGGTCCGATTGGGGGTGGACCCCAGGCACGCCGACCAGATGGTTCGGGGGGCCGTTGTCCTCCCCAACGGCACCGGAAAAACCACCCGGGTGTTGGTTTTTGCCAAAGGGGAAAAAGAAAAAGAGGCCTTGGATTCAGGCGCCGACGTGGCGGGATCGGAAGAATTGATTGAGAAGATCAAAGGCGGCTGGCTGGAATTCGATAAGGCCGTCGCTACTCCCGACCTGATGGGCCAGGTGGGAAAAATCGGAAAAATTTTAGGACCCCGGGGGCTGATGCCTAACGCCAAGACCGGCACCGTAACCTTTGACGTGGCCAAAGCCATTCGTGAGATCAAGGCCGGTAAAATCGAATTTCGCGTGGAAAAAAACGGCATCGTCCATGCTCCGATGGGACGGGTTTCCTTCGGGCTGGATAAATTGATCCCCAATATTTTATCTTTTTTCGACACTATTCTGCGTCTTAAACCATCCAGTGCCAAAGGAACGTATCTCAAAAGCATAACTATTTCGACTACCATGGGTCCAGGAATCAAAATCGACCCTTCTTTTATCAAAGAAATCGGGAAGTAGCCCAACCGGTCCCTTTTGAACCCCTGGAGAGATATATTCTTGACCGGGGGGCGACGTGAAAAAGTGACTTTCAGGCCTTCTTCCGGAAGGTCCGGCGAACTGATCGATTTGTTCCCTGGATTTAAATGATCAACCAAAGCCAACCGTTCCACGAGTTAAAGACCGTAGGTGCCTGCCAGGCTTTAAATGATTTTTTCAGCCTACCGAGACTCGGATATTCCGACTGAACTCAGCTGTCGGCCCCACGGATTTGACCGCCGAAGAACGAATGGTAAGAAAGGAGGGGTGCATTCTTGAAAAAGACGGATAAGGAAAAGATCGTGGTCGATCTTCGCCAACGTCTGACCAGATCTCAGGCCGTTTTTGTTACCGATTTTACAGGGTTGAATGTCGAATCGATCAACAAATTGCGCCGGGATCTGAAGCAGCGGGGAGATGAATACCAGGTCGTGAAGAAGACCCTGCTGCGGCGGGCCTCTCAGGAGACTTCGGTCTCGGCGATCGAGGACATTCTGGTGGGTCCCTGCGGGATTACCATCAGTTATGGGGATCCGGTGGCTTCGGCCAAACTGCTGGCGGACTTCGCCAAGGACCGGGATAAATTTGCCTTTAAAGGCGGGGTTCTTCAGGGAAGGCCGATTTCGGCAGAGGACGTGGGTCAACTGGCCAAGATGCCGTCCCGGGAAATTCTTCTGGGGCAGTTGTTGTCTGCGTTGGTGGCCGTGCCTACCGGATTGGTTTCTACCCTGTCCGCTATCATTCAGAAATTTTTACTAACCTTGAAGGCCGTGGAAGACCAAAAAGCCCAGGCTTAAGATTAATTATCAGGAGGAAGATTAACGATGGCTGAGAAAATCACTAAAGCAGAGGTAATCGAGTTCATTTCCAATATGACCGTTTTGGAGCTTTCCGAATTGGTCAAGGAGTTAGAAGATACCTTCGGCGTTAAGGCCTCGGCCCCGGTCATGGCCATGGCCGGCCCGATGCCGGGGGCCGGAGAAGCTGTGGTGCAGGAAGAGCAAACCGAATTCGCCGTTATCCTGACCGGAGTGGGAGACAAAAAGATTCAAGTGATCAAGGAGGTCCGGGCCATTACTAATTTAGGGCTGAAGGAGGCCAAGGACGCCGTCGAGACTCTGCCCAGCACCATTAAGGAAGGCATCCCGAAAGAGGAAGCGGAAAATGTAAAAAAGCAGTTGGAAGCCGCTGGGGCCGCCGTGGAAATTAAGTAGCTTGGCGGCTGATCGAGGCGGGCACCCGCTGCAACCAATGCTTGTCATGTAAAGGAGACGGGATGAAAGATCGTTCTTTCCTCAACGTTCGGTTTCGAAAGAATTTCGGACACATCGAAAAGATTATCGATATTCCCAATTTGATGGACATGCAGAAGCAATCCTACGAACGTTTTCTGCAATACCATAGGGATCCCGATCAACGGGAAAATACCGGCCTGCAAGGGGTCTTTAAAAGCGTTTTTCCCATCCGGGATTTTAGCGGGTTATCTTCTCTGGAGTTTGTTCGATACAGTTTCGGTGAGGTAAAATACGATGAGGCGGAATGCCTGCAAAGGGGCATGACGTATGACGTGCCGATGAAAATCACCGTCCGCCTCATCGTTAACGATCTGGACAAAGATACCGGGAGCCAAACGATTCGGGACATCAAGGAACAGGATATTTATTTCGGGACGATTCCCTTGATGACCGATAAGGGAACGTTCATCGTCAACGGCACCGAGCGGGTGGTGGTCAGTCAGTTGCATCGGTCGCCGGGGGTGTTCTTTGCCCATGACAAGGGGAAGACCCACAGCAGCGGGCGCCTTTTATATTCGGCGCGGGTCATTCCTTTGCGCGGCTCCTGGATTGATCTGGAGTTTGATCCGAAAAATATCCTTTTTGTCCGCATCGACCGACGGAGGAAATTTCCGGTAACCATTCTGTTGAAGGCTTTAGGGTATTCCAATCAGGAGTTACTGAATTATTTTTACGAACGGGAGCGGATCACCCTGGAGGATGGGAAAATACGCCGGGAAGTCAATCCGGATTTCCTTTTGGGCAAAAAGGCCCCCCGGGACATTGTGAATCCCCTGACGGGAGAAGTGATCGTCCGCAAAAACCGAAAGATCAATAAGCGGATTATTAAATTGCTTCAGGACGCGGAAATCCGGTCGTTGCCGGCCAGGGCCGAAGACATCGAGGGGTATTTCCTGGCGCAGGAAGTGGTGGATCCCGAGACGGGAGAGATCCTGATCGAAAGCAACGAGGAATTGACCCGGGAGAAACTAAACCTTCTGCTGCAAAAGAAGACGCCTTTTGTGGATTTGCTGTTTATCGACGGGGTCAATGTCAGTTCTTCTCTGCGGGATACCTTGATTATGGATAAGGTGCCGGGCAGCGAAGAGGCCATCCTGGAGATCTATAAGAAGTTGCGCCCCAGCAACCCGCCAACCCTGGAAGTGGCCACCAACTTTTTTTACAACCTGTTTTTCAATCCGGACAACTACGATCTCTCGTCGGTGGGTCGGCTCAAGTTGAATCACCGCCTAGGCCTCGAGGTTCCCCTGGAGGATCGGACCCTGCGCAAAGAGGATATCCTGCTGACGGTGAAGAAGCTGATTGAGCTGAAGGATACCAACGGCGCGGTGGACGATATCGATCATTTGGGCAATCGCCGGGTCCGGGCCGTCGGCGAACTTTTGGAAAACCAGTATCGCATAGGGTTGGTGCGGATGGAACGGGCCATCAAGGAGCGAATGACCCTGCAGGAGATCGAGACCCTGATGCCCCATGACCTGATCAATCCCAAACCGGTGGCCGCCGTGGTGAAGGAATTTTTCGGGACCAGCCAACTTTCTCAATTTATGGACCAGACCAATCCGCTCTCCGAAATCACCCACAAAAGGCGGTTGAGCGCCCTGGGCCCGGGCGGGCTCACCCGGGAACGGGCCGGGTTTGAGGTGCGGGACGTGCATCCCACCCATTACGGGCGGATATGTCCGATTGAAACGCCCGAAGGGCCCAATATCGGCCTCATTGTTTCCCTGAGTACCTATGCCCGGGTAAATGAATTCGGTTTTATCGAGACCCCTTACCGGGTGGTCGAGGAAGGTTCGGCTACCCCGGAAGTAAAATTCTTGAGCGCTTTGGATGAACAAGGATTTAATATCGCTCAGGCCAATATCCCCTTGGACCGGGCCGGGCGACTGGTCGACACCATGGTTTCGGCCAGAAAGGACGGGGAATTTGTGATGGTCAATCGGGAGGAAGAGGCTATCGACCTCATGGACGTTTCTCCCAACCAATTGGTCAGCGTGGCGGCTTCCCTGATCCCTTTTTTGGAAAATGACGACGCCAACCGGGCCTTGATGGGATCCAATATGCAGCGTCAGGCCGTGCCGTTGCTTTCCTGCCGCGCCCCGATCATCGGAACCGGGATTGAAGAGGTGGTGGCGCGAGATTCCGGGGTAACCGTGGTCGCCAAAAATAATGGCGTGGTGGAAGACGTGGACGCCGATCGGATTGTGGTCCGGTACACTTCGGAGGAAACGAAAGCCCGTCCTTTGGGGGCCGGAGTGGAACTGTACAAATTGAATAAATTCCAGCGGTCCAACCAGAATACCTGTTTCAGTCAAAAACCGATCGTTCGTAAAGGGGACCCGATTCAAAAAGGACAGGTTATCGCCGACGGTCCCTCCACCGAGAAAGGAGAGTTGGCCTTAGGGCGTAACGTGCTGGTGGCCTTCATGTCCTGGGGTGGTTATAATTTTGAAGACTCCATCCTGGTGGGAGAGCATCTGGTTAAGGACGATGTTTTCACCTCGATTCATATCGAAGAATTCGAACTGGTGGCCCGGGATACCAAGCTGGGCCGGGAGGAAATCACCCGGGATATTCCCAATCTGGGGGATGAGTCCTTAAAAAATTTGGACGAAAGCGGCATCATTCGCATCGGAGCGGAAGTGAAGGCCGGCGATATTTTGGTCGGGAAGGTTACTCCGAAAGGAGAAACCCAACTTTCCCCGGAGGAGAAACTGCTCCGGGCGATCTTCGGAGAAAAGGCCGGGGACGTGAAGGACTCTTCCCTCCGGGTTCCGCCGGGGATCGAGGGCGTCGTTATCGAAGCCAAGGTTTTCTCCCGTAAAGGGGTGGAGCGGGATGCCCGGTCCAAGGCCATTGAAGAGGAAGAAGTGGCCCGGATCATGAAGGATCAAAACGACGAGATTCAGATTCTACATCGGGAGGCGCTGCAGCGCTTGAAGGCCTTGGTGGCCGGAAAAATATCGAGCAATACCATCAAAGAAGACCGCAGCGAAAAGGTCCTGATCGCCCGGGGGGAAAAGATTTCTCTGGAAAAATTGACCAAACTTCCGGTCAAAAAATGGAAAGACCTGGCGGTATCCAAAGGAAAGGACCTCAAGGAAGAATTGGAAGGGATTATCAGGGATTATCAGGAAAAGGTATCCTTGATCAAAGGGACTTTTGAGGGGAAGGTAGCCAAGTTGAAAAAAGGGGATGAACTCCCTCCCGGGGTGGTCAAAATGGTCAAAATCTACCTGGCCGTTAAGCGAAAGCTGGCGGTGGGAGATAAGATGGCCGGCCGGCACGGGAACAAGGGCGTCGTTTCCCGGATTCTCCCCAGGGAGGACTTGCCTTATTTTGCCGACGGCACCTCAGTGGATATCGTCCTCAATCCTTTAGGGGTCCCCTCGCGTATGAATGTGGGTCAGGTTTTGGAGACTCACTTGGGTTGGGCCTCTCGAGAGTTGGGCAAAAAGGTCGCCGATCTGGTCGGCGAGTTCCAGCGAGTCGCCGAAGCCCGAAAGCTGCTCAAAAAGGTCTACGAGTCGAAAAAAATTGACAGCTATTTCGATGCCATTCCGGATGAGGGCCTGCTCCTCTTAAGAGATCAGTTCCGGGAGGGGATTCACATGGCCACTCCGGTTTTCGATGGGGCCGACGAGGCGGATATCCAACGGCTGCTGAAGCTGGCCGGGATTTCGGAAACCGGGAAGTCCGTCCTTTTCGACGGCCGGACCGGGGAACCGTTTGACCGACCGGTGACGGTGGGGGTCATGTATATGCTTAAGCTGCATCATCTGGTCGATGACAAAATTCATGCCCGGTCCATAGGCCCCTATTCACTGGTGACCCAGCAACCCCTGGGCGGGAAGGCTCAATTCGGCGGGCAGCGCCTAGGGGAAATGGAAGTCTGGGCCATGGAGGCTTACGGAGCCGCCTACACCCTTCAGGAATTCCTGACCGTCAAATCCGACGACGTAGCCGGCCGGACTCGGATGTACGAAAAAATCGTTAAAGGGGACAACGTGCTGGAGGCCGGGCTACCGGAATCCTTTAATGTCCTGATGAAAGAATTGCAGAGTCTGGGCTTGAATATCGAGCTCCTGGAGGGTGGGGCACCGGACCCCTCGCCGAACGCCTAAGGCCGAAGTTTTTTTAGAGGAGTGTTGCCGTGGAAGATCTGTTCAGTTATTTTGCCAAACCGAAAGACCCGTTGAACTATTATGCGGTCAGGATTTCCCTGGCTTCCCCGCAAAAGATCCGAGAGTGGTCATTTGGGGAGGTTAAGAAGCCGGAGACCATCAACTACCGGACCTTTAAGCCCGAGCGGGAAGGCCTTTTCTGCGCCAAAATATTTGGCCCCACCAAGGATTACGAGTGTAACTGCGGGAAATACAAGCGAATGAAGCACCGCGGGGTGGTCTGCGAAAAATGCGGCGTGGAGGTCATCCAGTCGAAGGTCCGGCGGGAACGAATGGGTCACATCGAGCTGGCCACCCCGGTGGCCCACATCTGGTTTTTGAAAAGTTTGCCCAGCAAGATCGGCAATCTGCTGGACCTGACCCTTAAGGAGTTGGAAAAAATACTTTATTTTGAGTCC
This sequence comes from uncultured delta proteobacterium, assembly GCA_963743305.1. GTDB lineage: Bacteria > Desulfobacterota > RBG-13-43-22 > RBG-13-43-22 > RBG-13-43-22 > CAVQSS01. The sequence goes on along the minus strand of CAVUPH010000002.1, from coordinate 49,127 downwards.
TATATCGTCCTGGAATCCGAGGAGGCCTCGCTGCCTCCCAAAACCCTGCTTCCGGAGGAGCGGTACCGGCAGGCCCGGGAAGAATTCGGGGATAAGTTCAAGGCCGGGATCGGCGCCGAAGCCATCCAAATTCTGCTCCAGGCCCAGGACCTGGAGGGGGAATCCAAAACCTTGCGGGAGGAGGTTCGGACCACCCATTCGGAGGCCAAAAAGAAAAAATACATCAAACGCCTGAAGGTCATTGAGGCCTTCAAGGATTCCGGAAACCGGCCCGAGTGGATGGTCATGGACGTTATTCCGGTGCTGCCGCCGGACTTGCGGCCCTTGGTGCCCTTGGATGGGGGACGGTTCGCCACCTCGGATCTCAACGATCTTTACCGCCGGGTGATTAATCGCAACAACCGGCTTAAAAGGCTTCTGGAACTCAACGCCCCCGATATCATTATTCGCAACGAGAAAAGGATGCTCCAGGAAGCGGTGGACGTCCTGTTCGATAACGGCCGGAGGGGTAAGGTCATCACCGGTACCAATAAACGTCCCCTGAAATCCCTGAGCGACATGCTCAAAGGGAAACAGGGCCGGTTTCGCCAAAATCTTTTGGGAAAACGGGTGGACTATTCCGGTCGTACGGTTATCGTCATTGGCCCCAATCTGCGTTTGCACCAGTGCGGCCTGCCCAAAAAGATGGCCTTGGAGCTTTTTAAACCCTTCATCTATAGCAAATTGGAGGAAAAAGGGTTCGTCAGCACCATCAAAACCGCCAAACGGATGGTGGAAAAAGAAACTCCCGAGGTCTGGGATACCCTGGACGAGGTGGTCCGGGAATATCCCATCCTGCTCAACCGGGCGCCCACCTTGCATCGTTTGGGTATCCAGGCTTTTGAACCCATCTTAGTCGAAGGCAAGGCCATTCAGCTTCACCCCCTGGTCTGCGCGGCGTTCAACGCCGACTTTGACGGGGATCAGATGGCCGTCCATGTCCCTCTCTCCATCCAGGCCCAAATCGAGGCCCGGGTGCTGATGATGTCCACCAACAACATCCTTTCTCCGGCCAACGGGGAACCGATTATCGTGCCTTCCCAGGATATCGTCCTGGGGTTGTATTACCTGACCCGGGACCGCTTCTTTCAAAAAGGGGAGGGCAAGATTTTTTCCGGGCCGGAGGAAGTCCGCCGGGCCTATGACGCCAAAGAAGCGGACCTGCATGCCCGTATCCGCATGCGCCTGAACGGCCAATTGCTGGATACCACCGTGGGACGGGTTTTGCTGTTCGAAGTGATTCCGCCTATGATCCCCTTCAAGCGGGTCAACCGGGTCATGACCAAAAAGGAAATCCGAAAGCTGATCGACGATTGCTACCGGAAAGCCGGTATCAAGGAGACGGTTATTTTGGCCGACCGGTTAAAGGATGTCGGTTTTCACTATGCCACCTTATCCGGGATATCCATTTCGGTGGCCGACATGAAGGTTCCCCCCGAGAAAAAAGAGATTTTGCGCAAGGCCGAAGACGAAGTCCGCCGGGTGGAGAAGCAGTACGTCGACGGACTGATCACCGACGGAGAAAAATACAACAAACTGGTGGATATCTGGGCCAAGGCCAGTGAGGACGTGGCCCAGGAGATGATGGAAGTGATGGGCACCGAAATGGTGGCCGGCCCCCAGGACAGCCAGGTTATGGTGCCCAGTTTTAACCCCATTTTTATGATGTCCGATTCCGGTTCCCGGGGTAGCAAAGACCAGATGCGCCAGTTGGCCGGCATGCGGGGACTGATGGCCAAACCTTCCGGGGAGATCATCGAGACGCCGATCCGAGCCAATTTCAGAGAAGGCCTGAGCGTGCTGGAATACTTCATTTCCACCCACGGGGCCCGGAAAGGGCTGGCCGATACGGCCTTGAAAACCGCCAATTCCGGCTATTTGACCCGACGTTTGGTGGATGTCTCCCAGGACATGATTATCCACGAGGAAGACTGCGGCACCATCGACGGGATTATCGTGGAGGCCCTGCGGGAAGCCGGGGAGGTGATCCAGCCCATCGGGGAGCGGGTTTTGGGCCGTGTGGCCCTGACGGATATCAAAGACCCTTACAGTGAAGAAGTGCTGGTCCAGTCTAATACCGAGATCGACGAGACGGCGGTGGAGCGACTGGAAGAGGCCGGTATCGAACGGGTCTCTATCCGGTCGGTGTTGACCTGTCAGAGCGTTCGCGGGGTGTGCGCCCGTTGCTATGGCCGTGATTTGGCCTATGGAAAACCGGTCAATATCGGAGAGGCCATCGGTATCATTGCCGCCCAATCCATTGGGGAACCGGGAACCCAGCTCACCATGCGGACCTTTCATATCGGCGGCGTGGCCAAACAGCGCAGTGAACAATCGACGCTCCACGCCCGGACCGACGGCCGGGTGCGCTTCGTTCAATTGAATACGGTAGTGAATCGCGATGGCGACCCGGTGGTGATGAACCGCAACGGCCAGATAGCCATCGAGGATGATAAAGGTCGGGAACGGGAGCGTTATCCCCTGATTTACGGGACTCAGTTGAAAATCAAGGAAGGGCAAGCGGTTAAGGCCGGAGACTTGCTGGCCAATTGGGACCCCTTTACCATTCCGATCATTACCGCTGTTTCCGGGAAAGTGAAATTTGGAGACGTCAACGAAGGGATGACCATGGAAGAGCGGCGGGACGTAGTGACCGGAAAATCCAGCAAGGTTATCGTGGAATACCGGGATGCGGAAATGCGGCCTCGAATTTCCATCAAGGATGACCAGGGCCGGACGGCCAAGTTGCCCCAGTCCAATGCCTGGGCCCGGTATCTGCTCCCCTTGGGGGCGATTATCCTGGTCACCGAGGGTGATGCGATTTTAGCCGGCGACGTCGTGGCTAAGATCCCCCGAGAAACCACCAAGACCAAAGACATCACCGGCGGTCTGCCCCGGGTGGCCGAGTTATTTGAAGTTCGCAAACCCAAAGAGCACGCCGTGATCACCGAAATCGACGGGATGGTGACTTTTGGGAAGCACAGCAAAGGGAAACGAAAGGTAGTGGTCACCCCGGAGGTGGGCGAGCCCCGGGAATACCTCATTCCCAAAGGCAAACACGTGAGCGTGCAGGAGGGGGACGTCATCTTGGCCGGCGAGGCCCTGATGGACGGGTCGGCCAACCCCCACGACATCCTAAGCGTCAGCGGGATCAAGGAATTGGCCAAATACCTGGTCAATGAAGTCCAGGAAGTCTACCGCCTTCAGGGAGTGAAAATCAACGACAAGCACATCGAGGTCATTGTTCGCCAGATGCTCCGCAAGGTCAAGATCAAGGATCCGGGAGACAGCGATTATTTGGTGGGGGATCAGGTGGAGTGGCAGCTTTTCAATCAGAAAAACCGGGAAGTCCTGGCCGAGGGAGGAAGACCGGCCCAGGCCGAGCCGCTCCTTCAGGGGATTACCAAGGCCTCCCTGTCGACCGACAGTTTCATTTCCGCGGCCTCCTTCCAAGAGACGACCAAGGTCCTGACCGACGCCAGCATCGGCGGAGAAAAAGATTATTTACGGGGCTTGAAGGAAAATGTCATTCTGGGACGCATCATTCCGGCCGGCACCGGGATGGCCGTCTACCGGAATATTATTTTGCCCCAACCGGGTAAGGCCGTGGCGGAACGGAGCGAGCCGTAATTCCTGGAAACCGGGCCAAAAAAGAGTTGACAAGTCGAAAAAAATAAGATAATAATATAAATTTTTTAAAAATAGTCAAATATTTGCGACCGACAGCCTTCTGGGAAAGTCGGTCAACGGGGCGTTTCAAAAAAGGAGCGGTATGTCCACCATTAATCAACTCATTCGTCAGGGTAGGACCAAGGTTAAAGGAAAGGTATCCACGCCGGCCTTAAAGGCCTGCCCTCAGAAACGAGGCGTCTGTATCCGGGTTTATACCTCAACGCCCAAAAAGCCTAACTCCGCGCTGCGGAAGGTGGCCCGGGTTCGTTTGACGAACGGCATGGAGGTGACCACCTACATTCCGGGGGTCGGGCATAACCTCCAGGAGCATTCCGTGGTCCTGATCCGGGGGGGACGGGTGAAAGACCTGCCCGGGGTCCGCTATCATATCATCCGCGGCACCCTGGACTCCATCGGGGTAGCCGATCGCAAAAAGAGTCGGTCCAAATACGGGGCCAAAAGGCCTAAGTAGCCCGGTTCCGGAAAAAGCGGGGCGCAGCGGAGCCTGCGTTCTCAGCCCTAAAAAACAAACGTCACTCAGCTAGAGGTCACCATGCCGCGCAAAAGAGAAGTTCAGAAAAGGGAGATCCTGCCCGACCCGAAATATCATAGCCCTTTGGCGGCCAAATTCGTCAACAGCCTGATGGGCCGCGGGAAAAAAAGCACCGCCGAATCCATCCTCTATCGGGCACTGGAGATCATCGGGAAGAAAAGTGAAGAGGAACCGCTGAAGATTTTTGAGAAGGCCTTGGATAACGTCAAACCAGTCATCGAAGTAAAATCCCGGCGGGTCGGGGGGTCCACCTATCAGGTCCCGGTGGAAGTTCGGGCCAATCGCCGTCTTTCGCTCAGTATCCGCTGGCTGATTGCCTATTCCCAGGCCCGATCGGAAAAGACCATGGAGGCCAAACTGGCCGGAGAGTTCCTGGATGCCGCCAATAACCGTGGGGCGGCCATCAAGAAAAAAGAGGATACCCATAAAATGGCGGAAGCCAACAAGGCCTTCGCCCATTACCGCTGGTAGTCGGATCAGACCGGGCCAGAAGCCGATGTGGTCGGGAGAATTAGAAATTGGTCGAAAAACAAGCGCTAACAAGAATCCGGAACATTGGTATTATGGCCCATATCGATGCCGGGAAAACCACGACTACCGAGCGCATCCTCTATTATACCGGGGTATCCTATAAAATGGGTGAAGTTCACGAGGGCTCAGCAGTCATGGACTGGATGGAACAGGAGCAGGAGAGGGGCATCACCATCACCTCGGCCGCGACCACCTGTTATTGGCAGGATCACCGCATCAATATCATTGATACCCCCGGGCATGTGGATTTTACCATGGAAGTGGAACGCGCCCTGAGGGTCTTGGATGGGGCGATAGCCGTCTTTGACGCCGTAGCCGGCGTGGAACCGCAGTCCGAAACGGTTTGGCGTCAGGCCGATCGCTACGGGATCCCGCGGCTGGCCTTTATCAACAAGATGGACCGCGTGGGGGCTGATCCGGAGCGATGCCTGCGGATGATGGAAGAACGATTGGGGGCCAAACCGGTTTTTATCCAATTACCGCTGGGCCTGGAAGATAAATTCAGCGGGCTGATTGATTTGATCCGGGAGGAGGCGGTCTTTTTCGATGAAGACTCTCTGGGACGGCAACTGGTTCGCGGGCCGGTGCCGGAAAGCCTGCGTCCCGCGGCCCTCGAACAGCGACAGCGACTGATCGAATCCTTGGCCGAACACGACGATAATCTGATGGAGAAGTACGTGGAGGGGCAGCCCATTTCCCCGGTAGAGATCCGGGAGGCCTTGCGACTGGCTACCTTGAGCCAGGCCGTAGTCCCCGTCCTCTGCGGTTCGGCCTTTAAGAATAAAGGGATTCAACCTTTATTGGACGCCATTGTGGACTATCTGCCGGCGCCCACCGACGTGCCGCCCATCACCGGAATCAATCCTCAGGGACAGGTCGAACCCCGGTCCGCCGACGAAAAAGGACCCTTCACGGCCTTGGCTTTTAAAATCATGTCCGATCCTTACGTGGGGCACTTGACTTTCCTGAGGGTCTACTCAGGCCGGGTGATTTCCGGGGGGACCGTGATCAATGTCAACAAAGGGAAAAAAGAGAAGATCGGGCGACTGCTGAAAATGCACGCCAACCAGCGGGAGGACATCAAGGAAATTCAGGCGGGGGACATCGTGGCGGTCGTGGGCCTGAAAAATACCACCACCGGGGACAGCCTCTGCTCTCCGGAAGCGCCGCTGCTCTTGGAATCGCTTCAGGTTCCCATCCCGGTGATCTCCATTGCCGTAGAACCTCGGACCAAGGCCGATATGGACAAATTGGGCCTCTCCCTGCAGCGGATCGTGGCCGAAGACCCTTCCTTCCTGGTGCACACCGACGAGGAAACCGGCCAGACGCTGTTATCCGGAATGGGCGAACTCCATTTAGAGATCATCGTCGATCGCTTGACCCGGGAATTTAAGGTGGATGCCAATATCGGCCAACCCCAGGTGGCCTATAAGGAAACGATTACCCAGCAGGTTAAACAGGAGGGCAAATATATTCGGCAGAGCGGCGGTCGCGGGCAATACGGCCATGTGGTGCTGGAAATTTACCCCCGGGAAGCCGGCAGCGGGTTTCTATTTGAGAATAAGATTTTCGGCGGCGTCGTCCCCAAGGAATATATCCCGGCGATTGAGAAGGGTGTCCGCGAGGCCATGGCCGGGGGGGTTTTGGCCGGGTATCCCCTGATTGATTTGGGGGTCCGCTTGCTGGACGGTTCGTACCATGAGGTGGATTCTTCGGAGCGGGCCTTCCATTTTGCCGCTTCCATCGCCCTTAAGGAAGCGGTGGCCAAGGCCCGGTTGGTTTTACTGGAACCGGTCATGGGGCTGGAGATCGTCACCCCGGAGGAGTTTGTCGGTGATGTGATGGGAGACATTACCGGCCGCCGGGGGAAAATCCTGGGACTGGAGTCCCGGGGTCAGGCTCGGATCATTGAGGCCCAGGCCCCCATGGCGGAGATGTTTGGGTATTCCACTTCCATCCGGTCGTCGACCCAAGGCCGGGCGACATTCACCCTCCAATTTTCTCATTACGAAAAAGTACCGCAATCTATATTGGAAGGCCTGTTAGCCGGCCGGAAAAAGAAATAATCGTCTTCGGACTGCAACCCAAAAAGGGATTGGACCACATTTAACCAAGGGGGACGAGACTGATGGCCAAGAAGAAATTTGAACGGACGAAGCCGCATGTGAATGTGGGGACGATCGGGCATATTGATCATGGGAAGACGACCTTGACGGCGGCGATCACGCTATGTTTATCGAAGAGCGGGTTTGCGAATTTCATACCCTTTGACGAGATCGACAAGGCGCCGGAGGAGAAGGAGCGGGGCATTACCATCGCCACGGCCCACGTGGAGTACGAGACCAAGAAGCGGCATTATGCGCACGTGGACTGTCCGGGGCACGCGGACTATATCAAGAACATGATCACCGGGGCGGCGCAGATGGACGGGGCGATTCTGGTGGTGGGAGCGGATGACGGGCCGATGCCGCAGACGCGGGAGCATATTTTACTGGGTCGTCAGGTGGGGGTGCCGTACATAGTGGTATTTTTGAACAAGGTGGACATGGTGGACGATCCGGAGTTGATCGAGCTGGTGGAGCTGGAGCTGCGGGAACTCTTGAGCAAGTACGAGTATCCCGGGGACGATATTCCGATCATCAAGGGATCGGCGCTGAAAGCGCTGGAGTGTGGTTGCGGGAAAGGGGACTGTCCCGCTTGCCAGCCGATTTTGGAGCTGATGGACGCGATCGACACCTATGTTCCGGAGCCGGTGCGGGATATTGAGAAGCCGTTTTTGATGCCGGTGGAGGACGTGTTCAGCATTTCGGGCCGGGGGACGGTAGTCACGGGCCGGGTGGAACGCGGGATGATCAAGGTCGGTGAGGAAGTAGAGATTGTGGGGATTCGGCCGACGGTGAAGACGATCTGTACCGGGGTGGAGATGTTTCGGAAGACCTTGGATCAGGGCCAGGCGGGAGACAACGTGGGGTTGCTGCTGCGGGGGACCAAGCGGGACGATGTGGAGCGGGGTCAGGTGGTAGCCAAGACGGGATCGATCACGCCGCACACCAAGTTCAAGGCGGAGTCGTACATTCTGTCGAAAGAGGAAGGCGGGCGGCACACGCCGTTTTTCAACGGCTATCGGCCGCAGTTTTATTTTCGGACCACCGACGTGACGGGGGTGGTGACCCTGCCGGAAGGGGTGGAGATGGTGATGCCGGGAGACAACGTCTCGATGACGGTGTCCTTGATCATGCCCATTGCCATGGAGAAGGAACTCCGCTTTGCCATACGTGAGGGAGGTCGGACCGTAGGCGCCGGCGTGATCTCCGAAATCTTGGAATAACGGAATTGCTAAAGGATTAGATTATGATGACCAGTCAGAAGATTCGAATTCAACTCAGGGCCTTTGATCATAGACTCCTGGACCAGTCGGCGGCCGAAATCGTGGAGACGGCCAAGCGGACCGGTGCGCGAATCGCCGGACCGATTCCCTTGCCGACCCGAATCAAGAAGTTTTGCGTCCTGCGGTCCCCCCACGTGGATAAGAAATCGCGTGAACAGTTTGAAATTCGGACGCACAAACGGTTACTGGATATTCTGGAACCTACCCAAGCCACAGTGGATGCCTTAATGAAGTTAGACCTCTCCGCCGGTGTGGATGTGGAGATAAAATTGTAGAGAGGCCTGGAAGGGGCAAGAACAGATGGTACAAGGAATACTAGGAAAAAAAATCGGGATGACCCGCCTGTTTGTTGAGGAAGGTAAGTCTGTGCCCGTTACGCTGATCGAAGTCGGACCCTGTCAGGTGGTTCGAGTCAAGCCGGAAACGGCCACCCAGCGGCTCGCCCTGCAGTTAGGGTACCAGTTAAGGAAAAAAAAGGCCGTCAATAAACCCCAGGCCGGATATTTTAAGAAGCAGGGGCTGGAACCCTACGTTCACTTAAAGGAATTTTCAGCCGATCCCGAACCCCCTTATCAGATCGGCGATGAGATCAGAGTGGATATTTTTGCCATTGGAGAACAGGTTAAGGTTCAGGGGGTGTCCAAGGGGAAGGGATTTGCCGGGGTGGTCAAGCGCTGGGGGTTTGCCGGGGGGAAAGCCACACACGGCTGTACCTCGCACGCGGTCCCCGGTTCCATCGGGTCGAGCGCCTATCCGTCCCGGGTGATCAAAGGGAAGAAAATGCCCGGTCATTTGGGCCATCGTCAAGTCACCGTAAAAAACCTGTCGGTGGTGGATATTCGCCCGGAATTGAATTTGATTATCATCAAAGGGGCGATCCCCGGGGCTCGCAACTCCATGGTCGCCGTTTACAAACAGTAAGCGAGCATCTGCCGGGGTCGGAAAAGGCCAAACCGCGCGGGACCCAGGAAAGACAAGGAATTCGTTATGCCAACGGTTAGTGTTTATAATATTAGCAAAGAAAAAGTGGGCGAGCTGACCCTCAACGAAGCCATTTTCAATCGCCCGGTTGATACGCACCTGCTCCACCGGGTGGTGACCATGCAGTTGACCAACCGCCGCTCCGGCACGTCGGCGACCAAAGGCCGGTCCGAAGTTAGAGGGGGCGGCAAAAAACCTTTTCGCCAGAAAGGCGGCGGTCGGGCCAGGGCCGGGGCGATTACTTCACCCCTGATGCGCAAAGGCGGGGTTGTTTTTGGCCCCCAACCCCGGGTGTACCAGGTGAGGGTGCCCAAAAAAATGAAGAAACTGGCCTTACGGATGGCCCTCTCCTCCAAGTGGCAGAGCGATCGGCTCCTGGTTCTGGAGGATTTCAACCTGGACGAAATCAAAACCAAGAAATTTTGCCAGCTTCTGGATCGCTTTGACTTAAAAAAGACCTTATTTATAATGGATCAGGACCATTTGAATTTTGAAAAGTCCGCGCACAACCTGCCTTTCGTCAAGACGTTGCGGGTCGAAGGCCTCAACGTCTACGATATCTTGAAATTCGAACATTTGGTGCTGAACCAGCCCACCGTATTGCGTCTTGAGGAGACCTTAAGCCAATGAAAGATATCTATCAAGTCATCAAGCGCCCCTTGGTCACTGAGAAAAACACCCGACAGAAGGAAGCCTTCAACCAGCTCTCCTTTGAGGTGGATCGGCGGGCCAACCGGTCGGAGGTTAAGCAGGCCATTGAAAAATTATTTAAAGTCAAAGTGTTACGGGTCAATCTGATGCAGATGGAAGGCAAGAAGAAAAAAGTTGGACGCTTCCTCGGTCAGAAAGCCGATTGGAAGAAAGCCCTGGTCCGCCTGGCGCCCGGGGAAATGATTGAGAACTTATAGGCTGGGATCGTTTTCGATCCGTTAAGCATCAGGAGAAAAACCTATGGCCATCAAAACCTGTACCCCGACCTCCGCCGGCCGTCGGTGGCAAACCTTCGATACCTTTGAAGGAATAAGCTCCGAACGACCGGTTCGCGGATTGGTGGAGCCGCTACACAAGACCGGCGGTCGAAACGCCTACGGGCGGATAACCAGCCGGCATCGCGGTGGGGGACATAAACGTCTTTATCGTTTGATCGATTTTAAGCGGGATAAATTGGAGATTCCCGCCCGGGTGGCCCGGATTGAATATGATCCCAACCGGACTACCCGTATTGCCTTGTTGACTTATGCCGACGGGGAAAAAAGGTACATCCTGGCCCCAACTAAACTTAAGGTCGGTGACTTGGTCGTCAGCAGTCCCCACGCGGACATCAAACCGGGAAACACCCTGCCCCTGGCCAATATTCCTTTGGGAACGCATGTGCACAACCTCGAACTCCAACCCGGCAAGGGGGGACAATTGGTGCGCAGCGCCGGGACGTACGCTCAGTTGATGGCCAAAGAAGGAAAATATGCCCAGATCAAAATGCCTTCCGGGGAAGTGCGCAAAGTCCTCTTGACCTGTAAGGCCACTATCGGACAGAACGGCAATTTGGATCAGGAAAATATCACCATCGGCAAAGCCGGCCGGAGCCGCTGGTTGGGAAAACGTCCCCAATCTCGAGGGGTGGCCATGAACCCGGTGGATCACCCGCACGGCGGCGGGGAAGGTAAGAGTTCGGGCGGACGCCATCCGGTGACTCCCTGGGGGGTCCCGACCAAGGGCTATCGGACTCGAAAGAACAAGGCCAGTGATCGGCTGATTGTTAAACGCCGGAAATCTTAAAGGAGAAGGATAGGGGGAAGACGTGGCGCGCTCAATAAAAAAAGGACCCTTTGTCGATGATCACCTCATTCGAAAAGTACAAGAGGCCCAGGATAACAAAAGCCGAAAAGTTATAAAAACGTGGTCTCGCCGGTCAACGATCCTTCCGGAATTTGTCGGCGCCACCTTTGCCGTCCATAACGGCAAGAAATTCATTCCGGTTTTCGTCAGCGAGAACATGGTCGGCCACAAATTGGGAGAATTTTCCCCCACCCGTATTTTTTATGCCCATGCGGGGAGTAAAAAAACGGCGGTGAAGGGGAAAGGGAAATAGAAAAGGGAACAACGCATGGAGACGAAAGCACAAGCCAAATATATCCGGATTGCTTCCCGAAAGGTCCAGGTCATCATCCCGGCCATCAAAGGGAAAAAAGTGGAAGAAGCCATCGCCTTGCTGGGATTTATTCCCCGGAAAGGCGCCCGGATACTGAACCGGGTGCTGCACTCCGCGGTAGCCAATGCCGGCCAGAACAAGGTGGATATCGATACCTTGGTAGTCAAAAAAATCTTGGTGGACCAGGGCCCCACGTTGAAACGATTTATGCCCCGGGCCATGGGCCGGGCCACACCCATTTTGAAACGAACCAGCCACATTACGGTCATTTTAGACGAAAATTAAGCCAAGGAGGATAGCTTGGGACAAAAAGTACATCCGGTCGGGTTTCGCTTAGGGTATAACAAGGCCTGGAATTCCAGGTGGTTTGCTGATAAAGACTTTTCAAAATTCCTTCGGGAAGATAAGACCATCAGAGAATTTCTAAAGAAGCGACTCTATGAGGCCGGTATTGCCCGCCTCGATATTGAAAGGGCCGCCAATAAGGTCAAGATCATTATCTTTACCGCGCGGCCCGGGATTGTCATCGGAAAAAAAGGGGCCCAGATTGAAAGTTTAAAAAAGGAACTGGAAGGCATCATTCAGCGCGAAGTGATTATTGATATCCAAGAAGTTCGAAAACCGGAGATCGAGGCGCAGTTGGTGGCTGAAAACGTAGCCCAGCAATTGGAAAGAAGGGTAGCTTTCCGGAGGGCCATGAAAAAAGCGGTAAATTCCGCGCTGAAATTCGGCGCCAAAGGCATAAAGATTTCCTGTGCCGGTCGATTGGGGGGGGCGGAAATGGCCCGCTCCGAATGGTACCGGGAGGGACGGGTCCCGTTGCACACCTTGCGAGCCGACATCGATTACGGATTCGCCGAGGCGGCCACCACCTACGGACTCATTGGAGTAAAAGTGATTATGTTCAAAGGGGAAAGCCTGCCTGAGAAAAAAGGTCGGAACCTTTAAAAGGAATTAGAGACCATGCTTAGTCCAAAAAAAGTCAAATACCGCAAACAATTCAAGGGACGGATGCGGGGGGCCGCCTATCGAGGATCGGACCTCTCCTTCGGAGATTTCGGGTTACAGGCGCTGGAATGCGGCCGAATCACGGCTCAGCAGATTGAGGCCGCTCGAATTGCCATGACCCGCTCCATCAAAAGGGGTGGGAAAATCTGGATTCGAGTCTTTCCGGATAAACCCGTGACCAAGAAGCCGGCCGAAACCCGGATGGGAAAAGGAAAAGGAGCCCCGGAGGGCTGGGTGGCGGTAATCCGCCCCGGGCGGATTATTTACGAGATGGAAGGGGTTTCCAAGGAAACAGCGGATGAGGCCCTCCGTTTAGCCGCTCACAAACTTCCGATCAAGACCAAGATCATATTCAGGAGTGCAGTGTGAAACCAACCGAATTGCGGGATCTACCCTTGGAGGAATTGCGGTCCAAAGAAAAGGAAACCCAGGAGTCCCTGTTTAACCTTCGATTCCAGCAGGCGACGGGTTTATTGGAGAACAGCATGCGGCTTTCAACCACTAAAAGAGATTTGGCCCGGATTAAAACAATCCTCCGGGAAAAAATCGCAGCCCAACAAAATCGTTAAGAGGCGACAAGATGAAGACCAGGGGCATTCGCAGGGATTTAACCGGTACGGTGGTTTCCAACAAGATGGAAAAAACGGTGGTGGTGGCCGTGGAACGATTGGTCCGCCATCCGGTGTATCAGAAATACATTCACCGCAAGACCAAATATTTGGCCCACGATGAAAGCAACCAGTGCCGGATCGGGGATCGAGTACTGATCAAGGAGACTCGGCCCTTGAGCCGTCTGAAACGGTTCGCGGTAAATAAGATTTTAGAAAAAACGAGCTAACATTAGGGTGGGCTTATGATTCAGACACAAACACAATTGGAAGTGGCCGACAATTCAGGGGCTAAAAGACTATTTTGTATTCGAGTCTTGGGCGGTACGCGACGGCGCTATGCCCGGGTGGGGGATATTATCGTGGTTTCGGTTAAAGAAGCCATCCCCAATGCCAAGGTCAAGAAGGGGGATGTGGTCAAGGCCGTGGTGGTTCGGACCAAGAAGGAGATCTCCCGGCCCGACGGGTCCTATATTAAATTCGATGACAACTCGGCCGTCTTAATCAATCAGCAACGGGAACCGATCGGCACCCGGATTTTTGGTCCGGTCGCCCGGGAGTTGCGGGGGAAGAATTTTATGAAGATCATCTCCCTGGCCCCGGAAGTCCTCTAGGGCGGGAAAGGAAAGCGTTCATGAACGGGCAAAAGATAGGGTTCAAGAAAAACGACAAAGTGATGGTCATGGCCGGAAAAGAAAAAGGGAAAGTGGGCAAAATTTTGATAGTTTATCCGGAAAAAGAGCGGGCCGTAGTCGAAAAATTGAACTATATCAAAAAACATACCCGTCCGGGAGGGAAAACCAGCAAGGGGGGAATCATTGAGAAGGAAGCTCCGATTCATGTCTCCAACCTGATGCTGATCTGCGCCAAGTGCACCGATCCGGTCCGCGTTGGTCGCCGGCGGTTGGATGACGGCAAAACCGTCCGGGTCTGTAAAAAATGCGGGGAGATCTTGGAGAATAAATAGCCAAAAGGAAGCAGCCTCATGTCCAGATTACGGAAAATATATCAAGAAGAAGTTCGGCCGGCGCTGCAGCAGCAGTTCAGTTATAAAAATATTATGCAGGTTCCCCGACTGGAAAAAGTGATTTTAAATATGGGTTTGGGGGAAGCGATCCAAAATATTAAAATTCTGGATACCGCCTCGGAAGAGATGACCCTGATCGCCGGTCAGAAACCGGTGATCACCCGGGCCAAAAAATCCATTGCTTCCTTCAAACTGCGGGAAAACATGCCCATCGGTTGCCGGGTCACCTTGCGCCAGGAGCGGATGTATGACTTTCTGGATAAATTGATGCATATTACCCTGCCGCGGGTCCGCGATTTTCGCGGGGTTTCCGCCAAATCCTTTGATGGGAGAGGAAATTACACCCTGGGGATCAAGGAACATATCATCTTCCCGGAAATTAACTACGATAAAATTGACAAGATTAAAGGGCTGAATATAACCCTGGTAACCACCGCTCGGACCGACGAAGAAGGGCGCACCCTCCTCCGGTTGTTGGGAATGCCCTTCCGAAATTAGCGTTTGGGGATCCCACGCTTCCGGCGGGATAAGGAGGAAGATTCATTGGCGAAAAAATCTATGTTGTTAAAGTCGCAGCGGACACCGAAGTTTAAGGTGCGTGGCTATAACCGCTGCCCTTTTTGCGGCCGGCCACGGGCTTTTATCCGTAAGTTCGGGATTTGCCGAATCTGTTTCCGGACCATGGCCCTTCAGGGAAATATTCCCGGGGTTATCAAGTCCAGTTGGTAGTCCGGGTTTAATCGAAGAACAAAAGGAGATGCACAAATGGGTATGACCGATCCCGTGGCCGATATGCTGACACGCGTCCGGAATGCCAGTGGCGCCAAATTTGCCAAAGTGGACATCCCATCGTCGAAGCTGAAAGTCCAGATTGCCCGGATTTTTAAGGACGAGGGCTACATCAAGAATTTTAAAGTCATTAAAGACAATCGCCAGGGAATCCTGCGGATCTATTTACGGTATGATGAGAAAAACCGAGGTGTTATTCAACGGTTGGTTCGGGTCAGTCGGCCGAGCCGACGGGTCTATGCCGGGAACGATGCCATTCCCAAGATCTTAAACGGGCTGGGGATTTCCGTTCTCTCCACATCCAAAGGGATCCTAACCGATCGAGAAGCCCGCAAACAAGGTGTAGGCGGCGAAATAATGTGTTCCCTTTGGTAACCTGGAAAGAAGGTAGAGGAGGAAGTTTATATGTCCCGGGTTGGTAAAAAGCCCATTCCTGTTCCAAGTCAAGTGACGATCACCATCCAGGATGGGGAGGTGATGGTCCAGGGGCCCAAGGGCTCCCTGAATCGTTCGATTCCACCGGAGTTGGAAGTATCGATTCAGGGGGATCAAATGATAGTTAAAACCTTGGCTGAATCGAAAAAAATCCAAGCGCAATTCGGGTTGATCCGATCCCTGCTGGCCAACATGGTCAAAGGGGTGTCCGAAGGCTTCGAAAGGATTCTGGACATTCAGGGGGTCGGCTATCGGGCTGAACTGCAGGGCGAGCAACTGGTGATGAATTTGGGCTACTCCCATCCGGTGATCTATCCGCTGCCGTTAGGGGTATCGGCCCAAGTTGAAAAACAGAATCGAATTATCATCCGGGGAATTGACCGTGACCTCTTGGGACTCACTGCGGCTCATATCCGCAAGTTCAGACCACCGGAACCCTATAAGGGTAAAGGGATTCGCTATGCCGAAGAAACCGTCCGCCGTAAGGTGGGGAAAACCGGCTCCAAGTAAGGGAACCATTGCTTATGGAAACGTCTGAAAAGAAAAAATTGGCTCATTTGAAGCGTAAAAAAAGGGTGCGGAAGAAAATCCGAGGAATCGAGGACCGTCCGCGGCTATCGGTCTTTCGAAGCGCCCGCCATATTTACCTCCAGATCATTGTGGATACATCCGGGCGCACCTTGTTGCAGGTATCCAGTTTAAGTCCGGAGCTCAAAGGGGTGCCGGCCGGGAAGAAGACGGATATGGCCAAGAAGGTGGGAGCCCTGCTGGCCCAAAAGGCCGCCGCCCAGGGGATTAAGAAGGTAGTCTTTGATCGGAATGGTTTTCTCTATCACGGACGGGTAAAGGCCGTTTCCGAGGCCGCTCGAGAGGCCGGATTAGAATTTTAGGGGGAGGGACGATTGTCAGACTTCAATACGACCGAAAAATTATTGATCAATAAGGTGGTGCATATCAATCGGGTCGCCAAAGTGGTCAAAGGCGGACGCCGCTTCAGTTTTAGTGCCTTAGCCGTGGTCGGGGACGGCAACGGGAAAGTGGGCAGCGGCTTGGGAAAGGCCAATGAAGTGCCGGAGGCCATCCGTAAGGCCATGGAAAAGGCCAAAAGGGATATGAAGGATTTTCCTTTGGTGGACCAGACCATCCCCCATGAAGTCATCGGGCGTTTCGGCGCCGGTCGGGTATTACTGAAACCGGCTTCCAAGGGGACAGGGATTATTGCCGGGGGAGCGGTCCGGGCGGTTATGGAGGCTGGGGGGGTTCAAAACATCCTGACGAAGTGTCTGGGATCACACAACCCCCATAATGTCATCAAGGCCGCCTTGGAAGCCCTGAAAAATCTATACAGCCCGGAGATGATCGCTCAGAAACGGGGCAAATCCGTAGCGGAAATCAGGTAAGGATCATGGAAGATAAATTAATTCAAATTATTTTACGCAAAAGCGGGAGCGGTCGACCCCCTAAACACCGGCGGACCCTGATGAGTTTGGGTTTGCGAAAAATAAACCAGGTCATTCTTCGCCGGGACACTCCGGAAATCCGGGGGATGGTCCGCCAAGTTTCCCACCTGGTGGAAGTGAAAGAGGACGGACTGGCCATAAGTTCGTCCACCGGCCGCGGGTGATTTAACCCCGGCCTGGGGTGAGGGTGGTACCATTTGAATTCACTTCAAATGGCGGGAGAGTCCGCCCTGGGCGGATCGCCCGCCGAGAAAAAAGGCGATGTTAGCCTTTTTTCGAGGTCATCAAGGACATCAAGGAACGGAAACGGAGAAAGCATGGAATCGGGACAGCAAAGCAAGGTGATCGGATTAGACCAGTTATCCCCGGCCCCGGGTTCGAAAAAGAAACCCAAACGGGTCGGTCGGGGGCCCGGATCGGGGCATGGACAAACGGCTACTCGGGGGATGAAGGGCCAAAAATCGCGGTCAGGAGCCCATATCCGACCGAGCTTTGAAGGGGGGCAGATGCCCCTGCAGCGACGTCTCCCCAAACGGGGCTTTAAGCCCTTGCAGAAAATGGATTATTGCCTGGTCAATATTCGGGATTTAAAACCCTTTGCCGGGGGAGCCACGGTCGATATCCCTATCCTCTTGAAGGAAGGGGTCATCCGGCGTCTGAAAGACGGCGTGAAATTGCTCGGTCATGGGGAAATTCAATCCCCCCTGTTTATCAAGGTGACCAAATGCAGTCAGGGGGCCCGTCAGAAAATTGAGGCCGCCGGAGGCACGGTAGAGGAGATCTAAGTGCTCAGCGGTTTTCAGAATATCACCAAGATCCCGGAACTGAAAAAGAAGATTTGGTTTACTTTGGCCATGCTGGCCGTTTACCGGGTCGGGGTGCATATCCCCTCGCCCGGGATCGACACGGTAGCCTTGGCGGCATTTTTCAAGCGGGCGCAGGGCACCCTCTTCGGCCTGTTTGATATGTTCTCCGGCGGGGCCCTGGAGCATATGTCCGTCTTCGCTTTGGGCATCATGCCTTACATCAGCGCCTCCATTATTCTGGATTTGCTGACGGTGGTCATTCCCTACCTGGAGAAACTCAAGAAGGAAGGGGAAGCCGGCCGAAAGAAGATCACCCAGTACGCCCGCTATGGGACCGTGGTCTTGTCGATCTTTCAGGGCTTGGGCATTGCCATCGGCATGGAAAGCATGGGCAGTCCCGGCGGGGGCAGCGTGGTGATCGACCCGGGCTGGGCCTTTCGTTTGATGACCATGATTACCTTGACCTCGGGGACGGCTTTTATTATGTGGCTGGGTGAGCAGATCACCGAGCGGGGGATCGGCAACGGTATCTCCTTGATCATTTTTGCCGGCATTGTGGCCCGTATGCCCACGGCGCTGGCCAACACCGGACAGTTGGTGCGAACCGGGGAATTGAATTTTATCTTTATCATCCTGCTGATCCTGCTGATGGTCAGCGTGGTAGGGTTTATTGTTTTTGTGGAGCGCGGCCAGCGGAGAATTCCGGTACAATACGCCAAGCGGGTAGTGGGCCGGCGGGTCTATGGAGGGCAAAGCACCCATTTGCCCTTAAAAATAAATACCTCGGGCGTCATTCCCCCGATCTTTGCCTCCTCGATTCTCATGTTTCCGGCCACCATTACCCAGTTCATTCAGATTCAATGGTTGAGCGGTTTCGTCCGGAATTATATGGGTGTGGGCGGTTTGCTGTACTCCCTTGTTTATGTGGGACTCATTTTTTTCTTTTGCTATTTTTACACGGCCGTTACCTTTAACCCCGTGGATGTGGCCGATAATATGAAGAAGTACGGCGGGTATATCCCCGGGATTCGCCCGGGGAAATGGACGGCCGATTATATCGATCACGTGCTGACCCGCATCACTTTCGGCGGGGCCCTTTACGTTTCGATCGTCTGTGTGTTGCCCACGGTGTTGATTTATCGTTTTAAAGTCCCCTTTTATTTTGGCGGCACCGCCTTACTAATTGTCATCGGGGTAGCCATCGATACCATGGCCCAGATCGAATCGCATATGTTGACCCGCCACTACGAAGGTTTCATGAAAAAAGGGATGGGTCGCGTTAAACGGTAATTTCTATTCACTAAGGGAGGAAGATCAGCGTATGAATATGATACTTTTAGGACCCCCGGGCGCCGGTAAGGGGACCCAGGCCAAAATGTTGATTGAGAAGTATAAGATTCCTCAAATCTCCACCGGGGACATCCTCCGGGCGAATTTAAAGGAACGGACACCTCTGGGATTGAAGGCCAAAGAATATATGGACAAGGGGCTCTTGGTTCCCGATGAAGTCGTCATTGAGATAACCCGGGAGCGGCTCAAACAACCGGACTGCCAGAAGGGCTATATCCTGGACGGCTTCCCCCGGACCGTGGCCCAGGCGCAAGCCCTGGATAAGGTGCTGGCGGAAATGAATTCCCAGATCGACCATGTGATTTCCGTGGAGGTGGATCAGAACGAATTGCTTAAAAGGCTGACCGGACGCCGGACCTGTCGGCAATGCGGCGCTATGTATCATGTCATTTTTAATCCTTCGCTGAATAAAGATCTCTGTGACAAATGCCAGGGCGAACTCTATCTGCGGGACGACGACAATGAGGACACGGTGCGCAATCGTCTGGAAGTCTATGATTCCCAAACTTTTCCGCTGATCCAGTATTATCAACAAAAGGGATTGGTCCGCAAGATTGAGGGGATCGGCAGCATTCAGCAGATTTTTGAGCGGATCGTCCAGACCTTGTCCTAGAGGCTGGGTATGATTGTCATCAGATCTCCCTGGGAACTGGAACGATTATCCGTGGCCGGGAGAGTGGTGGCCGAAATACTACAGGCCGTGAAAGAACGATTGGTTCCGGGGGTGACTACCCAAGAATTGGACGAACTGGCACACCGGCACTGTCTGAAAAAAAAGGTGACCCCGGCTTTTAAAGGGTATCACGGGTATCCTTATAGTTTATGTGTATCCGTAAACGAAGAGGTGGTTCATGGCTTTCCCTCGGGCCGTAAATTGGCCTCCGGGGATATTGTCAGCATCGATTTCGGAGTATGTTGCGAGGGCTATTACGGGGATGCGGCCTTGACCGAGGCCATCGGGGGAGTACCCCCGCTGACCGAGAATCTTATTCGGGTCACTCGGGAGTCCCTGTTTCTGGGCTTGGAACAGGTTAAAGCCGGAAATCGTTTAGGCGATGTCTCGGCGGCCATTCAGACGCATGTGGAAAACCAGGGGTTTTCCGTGGTCCGTCATTTTGTGGGGCACGGGATCGGGAAGGCCCTTCACGAAGATCCTCAAATTCCGAATTTCGGTGTTGCGGGTCGAGGACCGGTTTTAAAGCCGGGGATGGTCCTGGCCATAGAACCCATGGTCAACGCTGGCGGATCCGAGGTGGAGATCCTTTCCGACGGCTGGACTGCGGTGACCAAAGATCGCAGCTTGTCGGCTCATTTTGAGCACACGGTGGCCGTAACCGAAAACGGCTGCCGGATCTTAAGTGAGTCCGGTTCCCAGAACCGACTTTTTTAAAGGGATTTATGGCAAAAGAAGAGGCCATCGAAGTTGAGGGTACGGTAGTCGAAACCCTGCCGAACGCCATGTTCCGGGTGGAATTGCCCAACGGACACCGGCTTCTGGCCCACATCTCGGGGAAGATGCGCATGCATTTTATCAAGATTCTTCCGGGGGATAAAGTCACCGTCGGGGTTTCCCCCTATGATTTCAATCGGGGGCGGATTATCTACCGCTCTAAATAACCTAACCCAGCCACCCACGAGGAAAACATGAAGGTTAAAGCGTCCGTTAAGAAAATCTGCTCCAAATGCAAGATCATCCAGCGTAAAGGCGTGGTCCGGGTGATTTGCGAGAATCCCAAACATAAGCAGCGCCAAGGATAAAGGGGGAAAGCCAATTGGCCAGAATAGCCGGAATTGATTTGCCTAAAAATAAGAGGATCGAAGTGGCCTTGACCTACATCTACGGGATAGGCCGATCCGTTTCACGTAAAATATTAACCGCAGCGCAGGTGTCGCCGGATATCAAAACCGACCGGCTATCGGAAGCCCAGGTGACCAGCATCCGCAAGGTGGTGGATGCGGACTATCAGGTGGAGGGCGATCTGCGCCGGGAAGTTTCCATGAGCATCAAACGGCTGATGGATTTAGGGACCTACCGGGGGCTGAGGCACCGGAAATCCCTGCCCGTGAACGGACAAAGGACCCATACCAACGCCCGGACACGCAAGGGCCCGCGCCGAACCTTAGCGGGCAAAAAGAAGAAATAACGATCGGGGGAACCGCATGGCCAAGGAAGTCAAAAAGACCACTAAAAAGAAAAAAGAGAAAAAGAACATCCCCATGGGCATCGCCCATATCCAATCCACCTTTAATAATACCATCGTGACCATTACCGATCCGATGGGCAACGTGGTATCTTGGGCCAGTGCCGGGACGAAAGGCTTCAAAGGCTCCCGCAAAAGCACCCCCTTTGCGGCACAGTTGGCGGCGGAAGATGCGGCCAAAAGGGCCATGGAGCATGGAATGCGAACCATCGACGTTTTTGTGAAGGGACCGGGCGCGGGCCGGGAAGCGGCTTTGCGGGCACTGCAGGCCGCCGGTTTCACGGTTCAACTGATTCGCGATGTGACCCCCATCCCCCATAACGGATGCCGTCCGCCCAAACGCCGGCGGGTGTAACCAGTAGTATGAATCGAATAAGCCTTAAGGAGGAAAAGGTTGGCCAGATATAGGGATTCAGTCTGTCGGTTATGCCGCAGAGAAAACATGAAGATGTTTCTGAAAGGGGACCGTTGTTATTCCGACAAGTGCGCCATCGATCGACGGAACTATCCGCCCGGGCAGCATGGCCAGGGCCGGACCAAACACTCCGAATATGCCGTTCAGTTGCGGGAAAAACAAAAGGTCAAGTGGATGTACGGGCTCCTGGAAAATCAATTCCGGGGAACCTTTAAACATGCGGAGCGGATGAAGGGCATTACCGGAACCAACCTGTTGGTCCTTTTGGAACGCAGACTGGACAACGCCATTTATCGCTTGGGGTTCAGCAATTCTCGAAATCAAGCCCGCCAATTGGTTCGACACCAGCATTTCCTGGTCAACGGTCGAAAGACCGATATCCCTTCTTTCCAGATCCGGGTGGGCGATACCATAACGGTCAGGGAAAAAAGCCGGGGGATCGCTTCAATTCTGGAATCCATGGAAGCGGTGGCCCGTAGAGGGGTTCCCCAGTGGCTGGAATTGGATAAAGCCGGTTTTGCCGGCACGGTTAAATCGTACCCGGAGCGGGAAGAATTAACCTCACCCATGCAAGAGCAATTGATTGTCGAACTCTATTCCAAATAGTTTTAGCCAAAAATATTTGATAAATTATCAGAACAATGGATATAAGAATCTAACCTTACCCGAGAGGGAATAAGGAGAAGCAATGCAGCGTAACTGGAGAGAATTGATAAGGCCAAAAAAGCTGGAAGTGGATCCCGACGACCATAGCCGGTTCTACGGCAAGTTTGTCTGCGAACCCCTGGAACGGGGATATGGGGTGACTATCGGGAATTCCCTGCGGCGGGTGTTGATCTCGTCACTCCAGGGGGCGGCCATCGTCTCGGCTAAAATCGAAGGCGTTTTGCATGAGTTTTCCACCATCCCCGGGGTGGTGGAGGATGTAACCGATATTCTTTTAAATCTCAAAGAAGTGCGTTGCCGGCTGCGGGGCGAAGAGCCGCGGACGATTAAAATCAATAAGAGCGGCGAGGGTTTGGTCAAGGCCAAGGATATCCTGACCGATCCTCAGGTGGAGATTTTAAATCCCGAGCAGCACATTGCCACCCTGTCGATCGACGGACAATTCAAGGCCGAGATGCAGGTCCGACCGGGTAAGGGCTATGTTCCGTCCGAGCGGAATAAGACGGAAGATGCCCCGGTGGGGACGATTTTTCTGGACGCCGCCTTTTCACCGATCGTCAAAGTGAATTATGTGGTCAGTAACGCCCGTGTCGGGCAGATAACCGATTATGATAAACTGACCATGGAGATCTGGACCGACGGCAGTATCACCCCGGAAGACGCTATCGCGGTAGCCGCCAAAATTCTCAAAGAACAGTTGAGTATCTTTATCAATTTTGAAGAGGAAAAAGAAGAACCGACCGGCGAGGATGAAAAGCCCGCGGAGGAGCAGATCAACTCCAATTTATACAAGAGTGTCGAGGAATTGGAGCTTTCGGTTCGTTCGGCGAATTGCTTAAAAAATGCCCATATTCGGTTTATTTGGGAATTGGTCCAGAAAACGGAATCCGAGATGCTGAAAACCAAGAATTTCGGACGCAAATCCTTAAATGAGATCAAGGCCATCCTGGAAGAAATGGGGCTGAATTTGGGCATAAAAATTGATGGCTTTATGCCTCCATCCGTTGAAGAGATCAAGGAAGAAGAACATGCGACATAATTGTGCCGGAAGAAAATTGGGTCGAACCAGCAGTCACCGGTTGGCCATGATGCGTAATATGGTGACCTCGCTCATTGAGCATGAGCGCATCGAAACCACGTCGGCCAAGGCCAAAGAACTTCGCCTGGAAGCGGAAAAAATGATTACCCTGGCTAAGAAGGGGGATCTCCATGCCCGGCGCCAGGCTCTAGCCTTTATCCGGGACAAGGACGTGGTTCATAAACTGTTTGATGAAATCAAGAATCGTTATCTGGATCGTAACGGCGGCTACACCAAAATCAGCAAACTGCGCTATCGCCTGGGGGACGCCGCTCTGATTTCGGTGATTGAATTGGTCGGACGGAAAGAGGAACAGAAGACCAAAAAGAAAAAAGGGAAGGCTCAGGAGGCCATGGACAAAGTCAAAGGCCTCATTTCCCGGGATAAAGAACCCAAAGAAGAGGCCGTAAAGTCCGAGTAATTGGGTCGCCACGCCGGATCCTCGGAGCGACCCGTGGCCAACTCGAAAATTGAACATCAAACATCGAACATCGAACGTCCAACATTGAATGAAAAGGCCATAAATCAACAACCGAAAACTCGGTCCCCCTTCGGCGGGATTTCTTCCTCCTTTTCTATTGCCTATTCGCTGTTCGCTGTTCGACTTTCGATGTTGGACGTTTATTTTTATCAGTAACCCTTCCCATGGAACCCGCAGCCGATGCCCCGGACGAAGCCCGTATCCGCCAGGTCCGCCGGATTTTCTCCAGCATCACCGACCGCTACGATTTTCTTAATCACTTTCTGAGCGCCGGGCGGGACATCTCCTGGCGACGGTTTATGGTCCGGCGACTTCGCTTTTTCCGGACCCGGCGCCTGCTGGACCTGGCCACCGGGACCGGCGATGTGGCCATTGAGGCCGCGCGAATCCATCCCCGCATTCAGGTATTGCGGGGCTGGACTTTCGCCGGTACCCATGCTGGAGGCGGCCCGGCCTGAAGGTCGGCATCCGGGGCTGTCCGAGCGCATCAGACTCCTCCAGGGGGACGCCCTGAATCTGCCTTTTCCCGATGAACACTTTGACGCCGTCACCGTGGCCTTCGGCATCCGCAACATGCCGGATCGCGCCCGGGTACTCCAGGAAATAAGGCGGGTCCTGGTCCCCGGCGGCGGCCTGTCCATCCTGGAGTTTACCACTCCCCAGGGCAAGGTTTTCCGTAAACTGTATTTTTTTTACCTGAACCGGCTCCTGCCTCGTCTGGCCCGGCTTTTTACCAAAAACCCGGAAGCCTACCAGTACCTGGCCGAATCGATCATGCACTTTCCCTATCCGGATGATTTTGTCCGGGAGATACAGCAGGCCCCTTTCTCGGAGGGGAAAAAGTTCCCCTTAACCGGGGGGATTACTTATTTGTATGAGGGGCGGAAGCTTTTAAATAGGAAGAAGTCATAAAGGAGACTATGCGCTATTCAACAGCTCAAATGGGCCGTATTTTTGTTATCCGGCTGGAAGACGGGGAGATCCTGCACGAAACGATCGAGCGATTCGCCGAGGAGCAGGGGATCCGGGCGGGGGCGCTGGTCATTGTGGGCGGCGCCGATGAAGGGAGCAAACTGGTAGTGGGGCCGGAAAAGGGCAGGGGCCTGCCGGTGAATCCAATGACCCATGTCCTGGGCGGCGTCCATGAAATTGCCGGCGACCGGAACACTTTTCCCGGATGAGGAAGGGAAATCGGTGTTGCACCTGCATATCGCCGCCGGGCGGGAGGAGGCCACGGTGACCGGCTGCGTCCGGAGCGGGGTGAAGATCTGGCATCATCGGCGAAGTCATTTTGTTTGAGCTGACCGACACCCCGGCCATTCGAAAATTGGATCCCCGGTTAGGATTCAAACTGCTCAGTCCGGACGGAGAATGACTGCTCCGGGGGGAATAAGAACCCGTCAAGAAATAAGCCGTACAATGCTGCGGATATCTCCGTTCATGCTGAGCCTGTCGAAGCATGGACGTATCGTTTACCCTTCGACTGCTCGACAGGCTCGCAGCTCAGGGCGAACGGTTGTATTGCCTTAATCGGTTTTTTCATTATCCCATTATTCCAATTTTCCATCATTCCCAATCCCCCAAAACGGATTCTATGAAAAACATACGCAACTTCAGCATCATCGCCCACATTGACCACGGCAAGTCCACCCTGGCCGACCGCTTGATCCAGTATGCCGGTCTGGTGGAAGCCCGCCAGTTCCGGGATCAGATCCTGGACACCATGGATATTGAGCGGGAGCGGGGGATCACCATCAAGAGCCAGACCGTCAGCCTGCCCTATACCAGTCTGAAAGGGGAGGAATATATCCTCAACCTGATTGACACTCCCGGTCATGTGGATTTTTCCTATGAAGTTTCCCGGGCTTTGGCTTCTTGCGAAGGGGTGCTGCTGCTGATCGATGCCGCCCAGGGAGTCCAGGCCCAGACCCTGGCCAATATGTACGCGGCCCTGGAGCAGGATCTAACCATCATCCCGGTGATCAATAAGATCGATCTGCCCTCGGCCGATATCGAGCGGGTGAAAGAGCAGATCGAGATCGACCTGGGTCTGGATTCCGACCAGGCCCTGCTCTGCTCGGCTAAGGAAGGGATCGGTATCCGGGAGATGCTGGAAGCCATAGTGGAGCGTATTCCGCCGCCCCAGGGGAGCCCGGAAGCGCCCTTGAGCGCCTTGATCTTCGACGCCCATTACGATCCCTTCCGGGGGACCATCGTGAGCTGCCGGGTCTTCGACGGGGAGGTCAAACCCGGCCAGGTCATACGACTCATGTATAACGGGGCGGCCTATCAGGTGGAAGAAACGGGGATCTTTCGCCTGCCTCGGGAGCCGCGGCCTCATCTCTCCGCCGGCGAGGTGGGGTACCTTATCGCCGGAATCAAAACCGTCAGCGATACCCGGATCGGCGATACGATCACCCTGGAGGCCCGTCCCGCGCCGGCCCCGCTTCCGGGCTTCAAGGAGGTGAAGCCCGTGGTCTTTTCCTCGGTCTATCCGATCTCCTCCGAAGACTATCAGTCTCTGGCCGAGGCCCTGGAAAAATACAAGCTGAACGACGCGGCCCTGATTTATGAAAAAGATTCCTCGGCCGCCCTGGGCCAAGGGTTTCGCTGCGGTTTTTTGGGGTTGTTGCACCTGGAAATCGTGCAGGAACGGTTGGAGCGGGAGTATGGCCAGAACATCATCATGACCGTGCCCAGCGTCCAGTATCGCTACACCCTCAAAAGCGGGGAGACGCTGCTGGTCGACAACCCCCAGTATTATCCGGACCCCATGAACATTGCCCTCTCCGAGGAACCCTATATCCGGGCCAGTATCCTGATCCCGGACACCTATATGGGGAGCATCATGGGCCTCTGCCGAGAGCGGCGAGGGGAAACCCCCCATTTTAATTATCCCACTCCGGGTCGCGTGGAAATCCTGGTGGACCTGCCCCTGGCCGAGGTCATCTACGATTTTTATGACAAGCTGAAAAGCCAGACCCGGGGCTACGGCTCCTTTGATTATGACTTTCTCGATTTCAGGCCGAGCGACCTGGTCAAATTGGATATTCTGGTCAACGGCCTGAAGGTGGACGCCCTGTCGCTGATGGTCCATAAAGACCGGGCCCGGATCCGGGCCGTGCAAATCTGTGATCGTCTCAAGGAGGAGATCCCCAAACAAATGTTTAAGATCGCCATCCAAGGGGCCATCGGAGGCACGATTATTGCCCGGTCCACCGTCTCCGCCTTCCGGAAAGACGTGACGGCCAAATGCTACGGGGGGGATATCACCCGGAAAAGAAAGCTCCTGGAAAAACAGAAGGCCGGCAAAAAAAGGATGAAGATGGTGGGAGCCGTGGAAATTCCCCAGGGCGCCTTCGTGGCGGTCCTGAAGAGCGATACCGATTGAGAGATGGAAGAGTGAAGAGGAGAAGAAGAAAGGCAAAGTCAAAAAAGCAAGGAATAATGGAATGATGGAATAATGGAAGCGAAACCGGAATTTGAAAAGATCATGGCTATTCCATTCTTCCATCATTTCATCATTCCTACGAAACGCGGTTGATCGATCATGGGGGAGCTGCGATATCCGAAACAGGTAGAAGCCTCCGCAGGGGCGGCGGGACTGTACGTCCACGTTCCGTTTTGCCGCAGCAAGTGCCCTTACTGCCATTTTTATTCCACGACCTCCTTGGCCCTGATTCCGGACTGGCTGGAGGCGGTTAAAAAGGAGGCGCTTCTTTATCGAAGCCTTTTCACTTCCTTTGATACCGTCTATTTCGGCGGCGGAACCCCTTCTCTGCTTTCTCCGCCCGCCCTGAGCGATTTGCTGGAGTTCTTTCGAAACCGGTTTTGCCTTTCCGAGGATTGTGAGATTACTCTGGAGGCCAACCCGGGGGACCTGGATCGGGAAACCGCCCGGGATTTCCGAAAAACCGGCGTCAACCGTCTCAGCCTGGGCGTACAGTCCTTCTCCGATGAAGAGCTGACCTTTCTGGGCCGCCGACACGGGGTTCCGGACGCCGTCCGGGCGATCGAGGCCGCCCGGTCAGCCGGTTTTGACAATTTGGGGATAGATTTGATTTCCGGGATTCCAGGACAATCAGGAGGCCGGTGGCAGGATACGTTGACTTCGGCCCTTTCTTTTCAGCCGGAACACCTCTCCGTTTACCAGTTGACCCCGGAAGATGGGACGCCTTTCGGAAACGAAGTAACCCAGGGCCGGCTCCGCTTGTGGGAGGAAGAGGAATTTGTCCAATCGTATCTGGAAGCCTCCCGAATCCTTGAAAGCCGGGGGTACCTCCACTATGAAGTTTCGAACTTCGCCCGGGGTGAAAATCGAATTTCCCGGCACAACCGGAAGTATTGGCAACAGGTCCCTTATTTGGGGCTGGGACCTTCCGCCCATTCATTCCTCAACCAGCGGCGATGGTGGAACCCGGCTTCCTTGGAGGAATACCTGGACCGTCTCCGGGGAGGACAAAAGCCGGTTGCCGGTGAAGAGATTTTATCTCCCGATCAGATGCGCCTGGAATCGTTACTGTTGGGCTTCCGAAACCGGGAAGGGGTAGCGGTGGACCAACTGCAATTAAACTCGGCCGGCCGAACCGTACTGTCCGAGCTGGAGGCTTCCAAGAAATTAAATCGTCAAAAAAACCGGCTGATCCCTACCCCTTTGGGGTACCTGCTGGCGGACCGCCTGCCTTTATTTTTTTGTTGAGGACGGTCGAAGAAAAACGTACTCTATAGCTGGCGCCCCCGAAGCCTGGAAAGGTAGTTAAAAGTTATTCTTATACTTACGGTGACAAATATGAAAAAGATTCAATCAGGATTCTGGCTGTTTATTTTCCTTTACTTGATCTCTGGCCCCTGGATAAAGACCGGGGAGGCTGCCGGGATTGAACCTCTCCATTGGGGTATGACCCTCGGGGACTTGAGTCAGGCCCTATCGGAGGAGGGATCGAATGATGTCATTCTACGGGAAGATCCCAGCCGTTCAAGTATGGTTTTGCCTTATACCCCCTTGAAATCCCTTAAAATCTCCGGGGGGCGGATAACGGCCCTGGTTGAGGTAAAAAAATCCGCCGCTCCGGAAAGCCTGGGTCGGATTTTCGGTTATGCCTACGAGGGCCGATTCTTTGGTCGGGTGGAATCATTTAAACAAACCCCTTGGTCCTCTCTCCAGGAGATCATCCGGAAATTAAAGGAAAAATTTCCCGAGGGGAAAGTTGTTCGCACCTTAAGCGGCGCGAAGACCTTCAGCTATTTTGAGTACCGGGGGAAGGACCTCTATGTCTTCACGAATGAGGAGGGAGTCTATTATTTTGATCCATTGACCTTAGAAACGGTAGTCCGTGAAGAAAAGAAGGTCTTGGGGGAAAAGGAATCCAAATATCAAGAAGATACCCGTGAATCTTTTAGGACCCCATAAACCCTATCCCGGGGTATTTTGAAAGGCGATTCATGCTATTCGGTGGCTGGAAAAATGCGGTTTTTGGGCGGGTAGAAAGTCGTTCCTGGAATCTCTGCCAGGTGTGTATCGTTGTCGGCCTACTCCTTTTCCCTGCGATGGGATTTGGTGAAGACCTGGGGCTGTCACCCTTGCGCTGGGGGCTAAACCTGGAGGACTTGAATCGTTTGTACCAGGAAAAGGTCAACCCCCGCGGGGAATTGAAGACGGACCTGCAACGGTTCGAGATCGACCTCCAGATTCAGCCTCGCCAGTCGGTTAAAATTCCTAGGGGAGATCTGGTGGCCCTGGTAGAAATCCCTAAGGGCGCCGGACCTTCCAGCCTGGGCCGTCTGTTCGGCTACCTCTGGGAAGGAAAGTTTTTCGGCCGGGTCCTTCTATTTAGAGACTATGCGCCTTTGACGTTGCCCGAAGCCGCGCAGCGGCTCAAGACTCTGTACCCGGAGGGAAGACTTTTTCGTCAATTTACCGGCACGATCCTGTCCTATCAATATGAATTGGATTCCGCGCGGATGCGCATCTTTTTGAACGATCAAGGGGTCTTCTATTACGATCCCGCGATGCTGAAGATAGTCCTCCGAGAAACAGAGAGAGAAAAACAGGACCTGTTGGAAAAGAGAGGGGAGAGGCTGTTTTTGGAGCACGGAAAGGGTACGTATTGAAAAGTGGTTTTTTCGTTTTTTTCGTGCTGCACCTAGGTAAAATGGTTTTCCAGGTATTGGTTTTGCCAATAACCAAATAAACAAAACAAACCAAACAAACGAAAAAGACGAAATTCGTCAGAGGCCATTAGGCATGGCAGTGGTTTTGATAGAAAAAAACGGGCCGATTACGACGATTATTCTGAACCGGCCGGAGGTGCGCAACGCCGTTGATCGGCCCACGGCGGAGGCCCTGGCGGAGGCCTTTCGGATCTTTGAGCTGGATGAAGAGGCCCGGGTGGCGGTCCTGACCGGCGCCGGGGGCTGTTTTTGCGCCGGGGCCGACCTGAAGGCCATCAGCCAAGGCCGGGCCAATCGTTTCGAAGAAGACGGCGACGGTCCCATGGGTCCCTCCCGGATGTCCCTGTCCAAGCCGGTGATCGCGGCCGTGGCCGGGTATGCCGTCGCCGGGGGACTCGAATTATCCCTGTGGTGCGACCTCCGGGTGGTCGAGCGAGATGCCGTCCTGGGAGTCTTTTGCCGTCGCTGGGGGGTCCCGCTCATTGACGGCGGCACGATCCGTCTGCCCCGTTTGATTGGGTTGTCCCGGGCACTGGACCTGATCCTTACCGGCCGTCCGGTCGGGGCCGAAGAGGCCTTGCGGATCGGCTTGGCCAACCGCGTCGTGGAAACCGGAACGGCTCGCCAGGCTGCCGAATCCCTGGCCGAGGAGATCGCCCACTTCCC
Source organism: uncultured delta proteobacterium (assembly GCA_963743305.1). Lineage (GTDB taxonomy): Bacteria > Desulfobacterota > RBG-13-43-22 > RBG-13-43-22 > RBG-13-43-22 > CAVQSS01. Next base: position 18,653 of record CAVUPH010000002.1, on the reverse strand, counting down.
CCAGCGCTGCCTGCTCAGCGACCGCCGGTCGGCCTACGACCAATGTAACCTGACTTGGGAAAAGGCTCTGAAAAATGAATTTCGATTGGGCCTGGAGACCATTCAAAGCGGGGAGACCGGGAAGGGGGCTGAGCGTTTCCGACAAGGGGCAGGCAGGCATGGGACCTTTGAGGACGTTTCCGATTAATTTAGGATTTTGGCCAGAGGGGAAGCAAAGGAAAGAACCAAAAAGACCAGGACGCTGTTAACCAGAATGCTTCCCACCAGCCAGTAGGTCATCCATGATTTATCGGCGGTGTGGGCCAGGACCACCACGGCCGCAATGGCCCCGGGGCCGCTCAAGAGGGGCATGGCCAGGGGAATCACCGACACGTCCGCTTTCAGCAATCCGTCTTCCTCCTCCCGAACCGTACTCTTTAATCCCGGCATCCGAGCCCAGAGCAGGTCATACGCCAGTTTGATCAAGATCAATCCGCCGGCAATTTCAAAGGCCTGGGGGGAGATCCCGAAATAATTCAAGATCAGATGTCCGAAAAGGGCAAAAATGGACAGGATCGCAAAAACCGTGACCCCGGCCTTCAGGGCGATTCGTCTTCTTTCGCCCGGTGATTTGTCGGGAGTGAGCAACAGGAAAACCGGTATGGCCCCCAAGGGGTCAATGACCGCGAACAGAGAGATCAGCGTGGTCAGCAGATAGGCGAGGATTTCATTCATGGATCTTTCCCAACATGAAGATAGTGGGGCCTCGGGTCATTGCGAGGAGAGTAGCGACGAAGCAATCCCCTGGTTAGCTTAGAACGATCTCGAAGTTCAATCGGGAGATGGCTTCGCTTCCCTCGCAATGACGTCAGGGCGTGGCCCTATTTTCATGCGAAGGTTTGGAATATTCTATCCGATAAAATATAAGTGAATTAAAACGGTTTGTCAAAAAAGGAAAACCTGCGAAGTCAGGACCTGCTGGCCCGTTGGGGCGGAGAGGAATTCCTCATTTTACTCCCCGATACCGATCTGGAAGGCGGGGTAACGGTGGCCGAGAAAATTCGTCTTCAGGTTGCTCAGTTCGATTTCCGGGGTGTGAAAATAGGGCTTGCCTTGACCATCAGCTTTGGGGTAGCCTGTTACACGAACGAACAAAGCATTGATGATTGTGTCAAGGCCGCCGATGACGCCCTGTACCGGGCCAAGCAGCAGGGCAGGAACCGGGTGGTGGCCAACGAAGTGAATTCCTCAGTGAACAGCGCCGCCTCGGTTCATCCGTAGCGGTTGCTTTAGACGAAATTCCCATTTCCTGGTATTCCCCAACCCGAGGAACCCATGTTTGAAAAGTTGAAAGCCCTGCTGTCGAAAGTGGAGGCTGATTATGCCGACCTCCGCTATGAAAAAGAAAGTGAAACGAGCATCACTTTCAACGGCCGGGAGCTGACCCAGGTCGGCACCAACGCCACCGACGGGTTCGTCCTGCGGGTCCTGAAAGGGGGCGGGTTTTCCTCGGTGACCTTCACCCGGGAGGACCAGGCCGAGTGGGCCATCCGCACGGCCCTGGAGAATGCCGGGCTCCTGGCCCGCCATCTGCCCCAACCGGTATCCCTGGCGCCGGTGTCGGCCCTGGAAGATACTTTTTCTCCATCGCTCCAGGAAGACCCCCGCCGGGTCCCCTTCGATGAAAAGCTGGATCTGACCCGTCATTACAATGAAATTCCCTACCGATCGTCCGGGATAGTCACCACCCAGACCCAGTATGCCGAGATCATCCGGGAAAAATATTTTATCAGCTCGGAAGGGTCCCGCATCCGGGAGGACCTGATTACCACCCGGCTGGGCGGTACCATAACCAGCCGTGAAGGGACTTTGACCCAGACGGTACGGGTCGGCGGCGGGGGCAGCGACGGCTTTGCCCGGCTGCGCAATCAGGAGGGGGAGTTCGAGGAAAAAACCAAGATCGCCCTGGATTTGCTGAAGGCGGCCCCGGTGGAAGCCGGCACCTACAACGTGATCCTCAATCCCGACCTGACCGGCGTCTTTACCCACGAGGCCTTCGGTCATTTCTCGGAGGCCGATCTAATCGAGGACGCCCCCAGCATGCGGGAGCGGTTGACCCTGGGGGCCGCTTTGGGCAGCGAACAGGTCAGCATCACCGACGACCCGACCCCGACACGGGCAGTTGGGGTTTTACCGCTACGACGACGAAGGGGTGGCCGTCCGGCCTACCCCCCTATTGCGCCAGGGGGTATTGGTCGGCCGCCTGCATTCCCGGCGGACCGCGGCGGCCTTCGGGGAGCCGGTGAGCGGCCACTGTGTGGCCGAAGATTACCGGTATCCGCCTATCATCCGCATGGGGACCATCTACCTGGAGCCGGGGAAGAAGTCCTTTCAGGAGCTGCTCGTCGACTTGGGGGACGGCCTGTACCTGCTCAATGCCCTGGGCGGACAGACCAGCGGCGAAAATTTCACCTTCGGGGCCGAATACGGGCATCGGGTCCGGGGCGGTCGGATGCGGGAAATGGTGCGGGACATCAATATTTCCGGGAACCTCTATCAGACCCTGCAGCGGATACGCTGGGCAGGTAATGACCTGACCCTGAGCCGGACCGGTGGCTGTGGCAAAGGCCAGTTGAATGTGCGCTCCTGCCACGGGGGGCCTCATGTCCTGATGGAACACCTGGTGATCGGAGGCCGCTGATGGAACGACTGCTCGAACAGGCCCGCCGGGTCAGCGACCAAAGCGAGGTTTTTTTTCAGGAACAAAGGTCGGACCGCGTCTCTTTCGAAAACGGCCTGCTGAAAAACTTCGAAAGCCGGGACCAGAGCGGGGTCAGCCTGCGCCTGATCCGGGATGATCAACTGGGATTTGCCTACACCCGTAACCTGCGCCGTCCGGAAGAACTCGTTCAAAATGCCCTGGCCACGCTGCCGGCCGGGGTGGAGGCCTGCTACGCCTTGCCGGAGCGGTTTACTCCGCCGGACGGTCGGGCCTATGATCCGGCCATCGAAAACCTGACGAACACCGGGATGGTTGAAGAGGGGCAGCGTCTGGCCGCCTATTTGGGAGAAAGGGCCGACGGTCAGGTGAACCTGGTGGTCTACCGGTCCGTGACCCGGGTCCGGTTGATCAACAGCCGCGGGAGCGATCTGGATTGGCGGACCTCCAATTACGGTCTACACCTTTCCCTGATGTATCCGGGTTCGTACAATGCCGTGGAACGAAGCTGGACGGCCAAGAAATTTGAGCCGGTCCCGGAAGACCTACCCCAATTCATCCTCAGCCTCTATAACCGCTCGCGCAGAAAGGTGCGTCCGGCCGGGGGCCGTATGCAATGCCTGTTCCTCCCGGAAACGATCTATCCCCTCATCTGGCGCATTCAAAGCGCCGCCGGCGGGAAGAACATTTTCGAAAACATTTCACCGCTGAAGGACCGGATCGGCGAGAAGATCTTCGCCGACTGCCTGACCCTGGTCGACGATCCCCGGGAGAGCACGCGTCCCAACGCCCGTGGATTTGACGACGAGGGCACCCCCTGCGCCCGTTATCCGATTATCGAAAAGGGGGTCCTGCGCCACTATTATTTCGATCTGACTTACGCGGAAAAGATGGGGGTCCCGCCATCCGGGCACGGGTATCGGACGGCCCCCTGGGGCGGGGACGCCATCGCCACCAGGCCCCGGCCGGCCCTGGAATATCTGGTCCTGGAACCGGGCCGGCGGAGCTTCGCTGAACTGCTGCGGTCCATTGACCGGGGAGTACTGGTGGCCGGGGCCCTGGGGGCACACAGCGGCAATATTCCCAACGGAGACTTTTCCTTCGGCCTGGCCCCCGGCATCTACGTGGAAGCCGGGGAAATTCGGGGCGTCCTGGAGGAGAGCATGGTGGCCGGGAACATTTACGAAGTGCTGCAAAACGTAGTGGACTTGGAGGACCGGGTCTATCCGGCGGCGGAGGGCTATTATCCAGCCCTGCTGTTGGACGACGTCAGCGTGGCCATTGGGTGAGGGGGGGAAGAGATAGAAGAGGGAAGATGGAAGAAGGAAGAGGGGAGCAAAGGAAGAAGAGGGAAGGTTCGGGGAATAATGGAAAAATGGAGTAGTGGATTGATGGGGAAAGACATGGCTTATGGGGTTTTCATTATTCCAATATTCCATCATTCCCCGGCAGCACAGGGATGCTTGAGGAAAGGGTGACGAAATTTGCATGGCGAAGATGATTGAGGATCTGGAAGGATATTTCGGGAACTTGGCGCCGGGTCGGGATGAGCTGCTGCTGGGACTGGAACAAGAGGCCCGGGAGGAAGGCATCCCGATCGTGGGGCCCGTGGTGGGGTACTTGCTATACTTATTGGCTCGAGGCGCCAATGCCCGGAGGGTGTTGGAGTTGGGTACCGCCAGCGGTTATTCGGCCATTTTTCTGGGGCGGGCCTGCCGGGAAACCGGAGGTCGGCTGGTCACACTGGAATGGGACCCCCGGATGGCCGAGCGGGCCAGGGCTAACCTGCAGCGGGCCGAATTATCGCCCCTCGCGGAAGTGCGGATGGGTAGTGCCTTGGAGCTGATGGATTCCATGGAAGGATCGTACGACCTGATTTTTATGGATCTGGACAAAGAATACTACCTGCCGGCCCTTTTTTCTTGTCAGCGTCTGCTTCGGTCCGGGGGGCTTTTGGTGGTCGACAACGTGGGTTTTCAGGGAGCCGAACCTTTTAACCGGAAAATAGTCTCCGATCCCGGCTGGCTGGCCATCCCCCTGCTGACCTTTCTTCCCGGACACTCCCCGGAAAGGGATGGGTTGATGATCGCCCTGCGCCGATAAATTTGTTCAGCCATTGTTCTGAGAATTTGTCTCCAACAATGGATGAAAAAATTTAGGTTGTTCGCCCTTTTGGGTGGGTGGCCACAATATCTAGTAGATTAGACTGAAATCAGGCCCTCGTGGCCATCTGGTCTCGGCGAAAGGGTTTTCCACCTTGCATTTTAGGTTCTAACCCGGCCCCAGTGTATCTAAATTTTCCCGAAAGCAGGGCCAGCCCGGGAAGCATCAAAAGTCTCTGAGTTTGGGCCTGCTTCAAATAAAATTAGTAATTTCGGCCCGGAATCGAAGTCCGGAGTACCTTTGGAAAACCCTTTCGCCGAGACCAGATGGCCATACCAGATCTAGGGGGTACCCACCCAAAAGGGCGAAGCGTCAAAATTTATAATGCCTATTTCTTGAAGAGCACTTCCCAAAAACCCCTGGAAATAATCAAGGAGGTCATGCGCTTATTATTAGCAAAGCGAAACGAATCCTTCCATGAAAAAAAAGGACAGCGATTTAATCAGCAGAAAGAGGGGTTTCCCGGGGTCACCGCCAGCCTTGTCCCGAATAATCCCCGAGGGAGAAGGAAAAGGGGTGTGGGGCCAGGTCCATAACCTTTCCGATATTCTCGACAGTTTGGGGGAAGGGATCATTGCCCACGATCTGGATCGCCGGGTTCTTTACTTCAACCGGGCGGCCGAGGCGGTCACCGGGTATTTCCGGGAGGAGGTACTGGGCCGGGATTGTCATCAAGTCTTCGGAGTCCCATTTTGCGGGGAGCTTTGTCTTTTTTGCGGTCAGCAGGTTCACCAGGATCTGGAAAAAAAAGAATATTCTCTGCAGATTCTGGATCGGAAGGGGATTAGCCACCGCTTGGAAATGACCGTGGTGGGCATGAAAAACAACGAAGGGCGGTTGATCGGGGTCCTGGCCTCCTTCCGGGATGTGACGGACATTCTGGACAAACGCAGCGCCCGATCTCAGGCCAATAGTTTTGCCGGCCTGGTGGGCGCCCACCCCAGCATGAGGGAAATTTTTCAGTTGATCCGAGACCTGGCCCACAGCGAGGTGAGCGTCTGTATTACCGGTGAAACGGGAACCGGCAAGGAACTGGTGGCCACGGCCATTCACCGGGAAAGCTGGCGGGGGGACGGGCCCTTTGTCCCCATCAATTGTGGGGCGCTGCCCGAAGGGGTTTTGGAGAGCGAGCTTTTCGGTCACGTTAAAGGGGCCTTTACCGGGGCGATACATAACCGGAAGGGACGCTTCGAATTGGCCGACCAGGGGACTCTTTTCCTGGATGAAGTGGCCGAGCTCCCGGCCGGGCTGCAGGTGAAGCTCCTGCGGGTGTTGCAGGAAGGCTGTTTTGAGCCGGTGGGCAGCGAAAAGACCATCCGGGTGGATGTCCGGGTGATCAGCGCCACCAACCGGGATTTGAAGGAGATGGTTCAGCGGGGCACTTTCCGTCAGGATTTATTCTACCGCCTCAATGTCATTCCGGTGCAGGTCCCCAGTCTACGGCAGAGGGTTTCCGATATCCCCCTGCTCATCGACCATTTCCTGGCCCTCTTTACGCGGCAAGGCAAAAAGACGGTACAGCTCCATCCGGATACCCATCACTTGTTGCTGAATTATCCCTGGCCGGGCAATGTCCGTGAACTGCATAACGCCCTGGAATATGCCCTGATCCGCAGCAAGGGCCAGGTGATCCTCCCCCAAGACCTGCCGCCCGAAATGCAGCAGGAAAAAGAGGAAAAAACAACCGCCCAAGGGAGGCCAATGGTATTGAATGCCTCGATGGTACGTGAAGCCCTGGGCCGTTCCGCGGGCAACCGAAGCCTGGCGGCGCGTCACCTGGGGGTAGGCCGGGCCACCCTGTACCGTTTTTTAAAAGACCATCGGGATGTATCATGAGACAAATTTGTCTCTAAATAATAATGAGACAATAGCTTATAAGTAATTTTATTATTAAAACAAATAGTTGAATAGAAAGGAGGTTGCCGTCGCTCGGGAATAGCCATTGAAGCGAGACAGTCAGCGCCTTTTCAAAAAATGGGGGTATTTTTTTACAATCTATTAATATCATTGCATAAAGAATAATTAATCGGGTTTGGAACAGCACTTGCAATTGTTCCTTCGAAAGACCGGGGTATCCGGTCTTATCTTGAAAGGGGGTATTTCTATGGATGCCGTCTTTTTGTCCCGATTGCAGTTTGCCGCCGCCACCTTCTTCCACTTTTTATTCGTCCCGCTGACCCTGGGACTATCCATTCTTATCGCCATCCTGGAAACCCGCTATGCCCGAACCGGGGACCAGGAACTTTATCGAGCGGCCCGTTTCTGGGGAAAAATCTTTCTGATCAATTTTGTCGTCGGTGTGGTAACCGGAATCACCCTGGAATTTCAATTCGGCACCAACTGGTCACGGTACTCGGCCTACGTGGGGGACATTTTCGGGTCCTTGCTGGCTATCGAGGCCTCAGTGGCCTTCTTCCTGGAATCAACCTTTATCGGCGTCTGGATTTACGGCTGGAAACGGTTCAAGCCGAAAACGCACGCCGTAGCCATCTGGCTGGTAGCCGGCGCCTCCAATGTTTCCGCCTTCTGGATCCTGATCGCCAACGCCTGGATGCAGCACCCCGTAGGGTACGCCATCCGCAACGGCCGAGCCGAACTGACCGATTTCGTAGCCGTGGTTACCCAGCCCTTTGCCTGGCATACTATTGTTCATACCCTGTCCGGCGCTTACATCCTGACGGCTTTTTTCATGATGGGCATCAGCGCCTGGTTCCTGCTGCGCAAAAAAGAGGTTTCTTTGTTCACCCGGTCTTTCAAGCTCGGCCTGACTTTCGGTGTGATTTTCAGCCTGGTGGCGGTTATCCATGGCCATTATAACGCCGGGGAAGTGGCGGTCAGTCAACCAACCAAGCTGGCGGCCATGGAATCGCTTTGGGAAACGCAGAAAAACGCCCCGATTTACCTGCTGGCCATTCCGGATCCGGAGAACGAGCGGAATGCCGTGGAAATCGGTCCCCTCCCGGGAATGCTCAGTTTGCTGGCTTTTCACTCTTCCGCGGCTGAGGTAAAGGGGCTGAAGGCCTGGCCCAGGGAGGAACGTCCGCCGGTCCTGTTGGTCTTTTCGGCCTTCAAGATCATGGTGGGGTTGGGATCTCTTTTCGTACTGCTGATGATCATCGGCTGGTTCCTCCGCAACCGATTGCTGGAAGCACCCTGGTATTTAAAGATCATGCTCTACGCCATCCCACTGCCGTATATCGCGATTCAGGCGGGATGGGCCGTCACCGAAGTAGGCCGGCAACCCTGGATCGTTTACGGGGTCATGAAGACGGCCCAGGCGGCTTCGCCGGTGGCCGCCTCCCAGGTAGGGATCACCCTGGCGGCTTTCATCGTGGTTTACGGTATAATCGCTTTATTTTATCTCTACTTGCTGCGCCGGACCGTGATTAACGGGCCGGAACCGGCACATGCTTAAAGGGAAGGAGGGGATAAATTATGTTAGCGACAATTTGGTTTGTACTCTGGGGAGTTCTGTGGGCGGTCTATTTCATCCTGGACGGGTTTGATCTGGGAGTGGGTGCCTTGAGCCCCTTTCTGGCCCGAAATGAAATGGAGAAAAAGGCCGTCTATCACGCCTTAGGGCCCATGTGGAACGGCAACGAAGTCTGGCTGATCACCGCCGGAGGAGTTACTTTTGCCGCTTTTCCGACGACCTATGCCGTCATGTTTTCTTCCCTCTATTCAGCCCTCATGCTGGTCTTGTTCGCCCTGATCGTCCGTGGGGTTTCCGTGGAGTTCCGGGGCCTGGTGGAATCTCCCGCCTGGCGGCGGTTCTGGGACTGGGGCTTTTTTATCGGCAGCTTTCTGCCGGCCCTGCTTTTCGGGGTGGCCTTCGCCAATATCTTTATGGGCCTCCCACTCAACGCCGAGGGGATCAACCAGGGCGGGCTGTTCGACCTGTTAAACCCCTACGGTCTCTTGGGCGGGCTACTTTTCCTGTCCCTTTTCCTGCAGCACGGTGCCCTCTGGCTGGCCCTGCGAACCGAAGGGGACCTATCCCGAAGGGCGGGCGGGCTGGCTACGGGCCTCTGGATCCCGGTCCTGGTCCTGGCCGTTCTGTTCCTGGCGGCCACCTACGGCTATACCGGGCTCTGGAATAATTATTTCCATAATCCGGTTCTATTGATCCTGCCGGTCCTGGCCGTGGTCTGCCTGCTGCTGACCCGGGTCAAGATGGCCGCAAAATCCTGGGGCGGGGCCTGGGTCTTTTCAGCCGGAACCATTGCCCTGGCCACCTTATTCGGGGTCATCGGACTGTATCCCAACCTGATCCCTTCCAGTCTGAATTCGGCCTGGTCCCTGACCGTCAGCAACTCCGCTTCCTCGGCCTTGACGCTGAAAATCATGCTCGGAGTGGCCCTGGTTTTTGTCCCCATTGTAATTATTTACCAGTCCCTGGTGTATCGGGCTTTTTTCTATAAAATTACCGGAGAACACTTGAAGGAGGAGGTGTACTAAGGTCTTATGGTTGATAATAAACAAGGGTTAATAATTAATAATCAATTGTTAAATCTATTCTCAGTGTTAACTGAGTGGATTAATTTGATTTACAAAAAAACTTATCCCGAATAAAAAAAGAAAAGGAGCAAACCATGAGTGAATTAGTCATTGAAAATCTGGTGGGAGTGACCAAAGACACCCCGGTGGAAAAAGATGTGATGGACAATTTTCGAGGCGAGACCGCCGAAGTGGGCCTCTATCTGGCTATGGCCCGCGCGGCCGAACGGGAAGGATTTCCGGAAGTGTCCCGATCTTTGAAGGACATTGCCTGGGACGAGGCCAACCATGCCGCCCAGTTCGCCGAGTTGAACGGCCTGGTCAGTACCAGCACCAAGGAAAATATGGAGCGGATGCTGAAGGGCGAACGGATGGCCAACAAGGGCAAGCGGGAGGCCGCCCTGCGCTCCAAGGAATGCAACTGCGACCCGGCCCACGATTTCTTCGATGAATCGGCCCGGGACGAAGGGCGCCACGCCCGGGCGCTGGAAGGTCTATTGAAACGATACTTCGCCTAAATCTCTCCTCGCTCTCCCTGCCGGCAGCCGGGTCGTTATCACCCCCCCCGCCGGCAGGGACTCCCACCCCTCGTTCCGTATTGAAAGATATTCTAATCTCCTGGGTTCAATCGGATAAAAAACCTTGAGGCCTGAGCAAAAATGCTCAATAATCTCGGATCCGCTTAAACACGGTTTTTTGTTACGAAAATGATGGAGATGCCGGATTCCAGGCCACCAGGATGTCGGAACAGAAAAGAAAATCGAAAATCGAGAATGAGGGAAACACTCCCTGGGGACAGGTGCTGCTCCTGGTGGGGGCCGGGGTGGTCGCCTCCTTTCAGATCGGCAAGGTACCGCCGGTTTTGCCGGGGATCCGGGCCGACCTGCAGATGAGCCTGTTTCTCGTCAGTTGGGTCCTGTCCATTTTTAACCTCACCGGGCTGTTCCTCGGCCCGGTGGCCGGGGCCCTGGCCGATCGTCTGGGGCACCGCCGGCTGCTGTTGTGGGGACTGGTGATCCAGGCGGGTGGCAGCCTGGTCGGCGCCTGGGCAGGGAGTCCGGCCGTGCTGCTGGGGACCCGCATCCTGGAGGGGCTGGGGTTCCTGATCATCGCCACAGCGGCCCCGGCCTTGATTTTTAAGATCGTCCGGCCGGATCAGATTCGGCTGGCCCTGGGGATCTGGAGTGCGTTCGTGCCCATTGGAATGACCCTGATCATGTTCGGGTCCCCATTAGTCCTCGGTTTTTCCGGGTGGCGGGGGCTCTGGCGGGCCAATGCGCTGATCCTGCTGGGATATGCCCTGGTCCTGTCGATACGGACACGGGGTTTGAGCCGGACCGCCGGAGGTCCTAAGGCCGGCTGGCGGCTCATCCTGAGTGACGTCCTTAAAACGGCCTCGGCCCCCGGCCCGATTGTCCTGGCTCTTATTTTTTCCACCTATGCCCTGGAATGGGTAACGGTGATGGGCTTTTTCCCTACGCTGCTTATGGAAAATCGCGGGTTCCAGGCCGGCTCATCCTCGATCCTGACCGCGGTTATGGTGGCCGTGAATATCCCCGGAAATTTTATGGGGGGCTGGCTCCTGCAACGTGGGTGGCGACGCTGGCGGATCATCGCCTTTTCCAGTTTGGTCATGGCGGCGGGCAGCCTGGTTATTTTTAACTCCGGATTTCCTTTTGTACTCCAGTACCTGTCCTGTCTGATCTTCAGTGGGGTGGGAGGCGTGATCCCAGCCGCGGTCTTCGGCGGCGCCCCGGTCTTTGCCCCCAACCCTAAGCTGGTAGCCACCACCAACGGTCTGATCGTCCAGGGTTCCCAGTTGGGTCAGGTTGTCGGACCGCCGCTGCTGGCTTGGACGGTTTCCGCCACCGGCACCTGGCAGGCCGCCCCCTGGCTGCTGGTCACTTCGGCTTTTCTGGGGACATCCCTTTCCCTGGTCCTAAGCGTTTTGGAAAAAAAATCCCGTCCCGCCTGAATCTTCCGTTTTTTATCCGTTGACAATAATATATGACCACAGTACCATGACTATGGTTATTAGGCCAGATATCCATTTCAGGAGGATGACCATGGAACAAACGGTTTCCAAGTCTAAATTTAAGCCTCAGGCCCTGGAATACTTCCGCCAGGTGGAAGAAAGCGGGGAACCTCTGGTTATTACGGATCGAGGGAAACCGGTCCTCAAGATCCTTCCGTATTCCCAACAACCCCTCAGGGGACTGGAGACCCTGAAGGATTCGGTCGTTAAGTACGAAAAACCTTTTGAACCGGTTGGTTTGGATGATTGGGAGCATCTCAAATGATTATCCTGGACACGCACGTTTGGATCTGGTGGGTGAGCAACCCGGATCTATTGTCGCCCGAAGCCAGGATGTTGATCGATAAAGCCGTGGTTGAAAAAAAGATTTATATCTCCTCCATGAGCTGTTGGGAGGTGGCCATGCTGGTCGCCAAAGGTCGGCTGCAATTGACCCTGGAGGTAGGGGACTGGATCCGAGCCTCTGAAACCCTACCTTTTATCCAATTTGTCCCCGTCACCAATGCCATCGCTCTTAATGCGGTCCGCTTGCCCCTGAAATCCCTGGTCGATCCGATAGACCGAATTATTATTGCCACTGCCCTGGATTTAGATCTGGTCCTGCTCACCAAAGATAAGAAAATTCGAAAAGAGGCCCCTGTAAAAACGGCTTGGTAGGCGGAATGAAAAATCCGAGTCTCTGTTGAAATAGAATTGCTAAGCGAAGTCCATTTGCCGGCGGCGCTGCAGCTTACGGAACAGTCCCAGTGGAATCAGACCGAGCGCGACTGGCGGAGGCTGCTCCAATCCGAGCCCGGGGGTTGCTTGGGGGCCTTCCTCGATGGGCGGCTGATCGGCACGATCACCACCGTGGCTTATGGTACGGAACTGGCCTGGATCGGCATGATGCTGGTCGATCCGGATTATCGCCGTCGCGGCCTCGGCACCCGGATGATGCAGGCGGCCATGAAGCACCTGCAGCGGATCGGGGTGAACTCCATCAAGCTGGATGCCACGCCGTCCGGAAGGCCGTTATACGAATCGTTGGGCTTTCGGCCCGAGGGGCTGATCGAACGCTGGGAAGGAATGGGGCAACCGGGGGTAAAGAAAGAATGGCCGGCCTGGGATGAACGGCTCCGTCCGGCGATTTACGCCTTCGATCGTCTGGCCTTCGGCGCTGATCGAAGTCCAATCCTCGCTTCTTTAATAGCCGATTCCCCGGTGGCGCCGCTGGTCGCGATGAGCCCGGAAGGGCAACTGGAGGGCTTTGCCCTGGCCCGGCCGGGCCGCCGGGCCTTCTATATCGGTCCGGTGGCGGCGCGGGGCCGAGAGACGGCCCTCGCCCTTTTAGACGGAATGCTGGGACAACTGGCCGGCGAAAAGGTCTACCTGGATTTCAATACCGGCTTCGGACTCGGTTCGGAGGTGCTGGCGGATCGGGGGTTGGTCAAGCAACGGGATTTGACGCAGATGGCCTTCGGCCCGGAAAGTCGAGCGGGAATATCGAAGGGGATCTTTGGCCTGGCCGGGCCGGAGATGGGCTGAACCGGAGGTGAGAGATCTAATCCTTAAAGACCGACCCCAACTGGATGACCAGTCCCTCTAATAATCCAACAGGGAGACTGTCTTCTTCCGTGTAAACTTCGGGGCGGCCGTACCGGCCGTCATTTCCCAAGATAAATACCACCACGGTCTTGGCCGCCGGATCGACGATCCAATATTCTCGGACCCCGAATTCCTCGTATAACGAAAATTTGTCTTTCCAGTCCCGGCGGCTGGTGCCCGGGGAGAGGATTTCAATAATCAGATCCGGGGCCCCGAGGCACCCCTTTTCATCCAAGCGGACCGGGTCGCAAATCACGGAAATATCAGGCTGAACGACCGTGAGTATATCCTCATCCTTTTCGGTTGAATCGCCCAGCCGAATATCAAAAGGCGCGGCATAGACCCGACAGGCTTTGCCTAAAAGGAAATTGGAGAACTGACGGGTCAGTTCGACACTGATTTCCTGGTGTCTCCGGGGAGGTGCGGGAGTCATCAGATACGCTTCCCCCCTAAAGATCTCCCATCGTTGGTCCTTATCCCAAGTTTGGTAATCCCGGTAGGAAAAACCAGTTTTTTTCACCCCGATGGCGGGTTCCATATTTTCCCTTTTCCCAGACGGTTTAAAAGAATGAGATGATAGAAAGTATAGCAACTCGGCGGGCAAATATCAATTTTCATTTTTGAAAAAATCGATCACCTGCCGATTGAATTGGGATGCAAATTCCATAAAGAAGCAATGGCGGCCGGCGGGGAAGAATTCCAGCCGGGCCCGGGGGATCATTTTCTTCAGGAGGCGGGAGTTTCCGGGGGGCACCAGCGGATCGTCATCGCCGGTTATGATCAGAGTGGGCTGGGTTATCCGCTGGAGGCGCTCGAAGGTATCGTGTTCTTGGCAGGCGGCGAACTGCCGCAGAAAAGCCTGCAGGGGCTGGTAATAGCGAAGAGAGATTTCAATAAACTCCTTGATCTTTTCCGGCCTACCCTGGATGAATCTTTCCGAAAAATAAATGTCCATATCTTTGCGGAGGATGTCCTCCGGGGGAAGCCCCTGGTTGGCGGTGAATTTGGTTAGAAGTTCCTGACTCATCATCACCGCCCGGCTGCCTCCGGGCCCGGTGCAGCCGAGGATCAGCCTTTGAACCATTTCCGGGTAGTTGATGGCCAGCTCCTGAGCGATATAGCCTCCCATGGAAATACCGAGCACATGGGCCGAAGAAAGGCCCAGGCCTTTCATCAAGGCGGCCGTATCGTCGGCAAAGAGGGAAATGGAATAGTCCATGTCCGGCTGGTCGGACCGACCCGCGCCCCGGTTGTCGAACACCACCACCTGAAAATGTTTTGACAGGGTGGGAATCTGGCAGTACCACCACTCGGCGTTCCGCCGGAGTCCCATGATCAGGATCAGCGGTTCGCCTTGACCGTGGATTTCATAATAAATATTGATTCCGTTGGCTTTTATTTTCGGCATATAGAAAAAATTATAACAAGGATTCCATTTTTATGGCACCCTTTTCTTCCATTGCGCAACCTTAAAAACCATTTATGGAAAAAGGCCGGGCAGGTAAACCCGAATTTTCCATGAAAAATTGCGATTGAAAATCAATAAGATAAGCTTGGATAGAAGAAAGTTCTGGAAGAAAACTTACAACTTGACTATCCAATTACCTGGGAGTATTTTTGAAATGTTCAATCACCAGACTCTCTTAACCTACCCATAAAACCTCTAACTTTATGGAGTCCAATATGAAATGGGAATTCCATCGAGGTTAAAAGTTTCTCTGTATCCGGAGAGTATATCCGGCATGAAGAATGTCCACGAAGCCCAAGCGAGCCTGCACCTCGCGGCCACCGCTCATCCGAGGGGTGTTGGGCACGAGACAAAAGGGCAGAAAATGAAAGTCTTTGTCGCGTCCCCGGTCGGCGCCGCCGCAGGCGGCACCAACCAGGCCATTGGAAAATGTGGCACTAGCTTGCATGGGCCTTCGGCCCCGCAAGCTGCGTGCCATGGGACAACGCCGCATTCGAACTGCGAAAGAGGGAAAGCCGAATAAGGAAGTTGCGACGCTTGGGGCCTATCACGTTTATTGTCTTTTGAGTGTCGAGGTCTCTGGGAGGAAGGAATGGTTATTAAGAAAGTTGCTATCATTTGTATGTTGATTTGTTTTGCCTGCACAAGTACCTCGCAGGCGGCAGGAATCGGTATAATTCTTTCGGAGTTGGCGAAACAGGCCTTGAAGTTGGTGGGTAGCGAAGCTCTCAAGAGCGGCGTCGAGTATTTTAAGGATCTTTTTAATAAGGACAAGAACATCGCCAAACGTTACAGGACGCCGGAACTTAAGGGTGGTGAAATCAAAGGTAACGAGAGAACCTGGATAATTTCACCGGCGGGAAACTTAAATAAAAGTGATATCAAAGAAATCGCACGAACGCTAAAATCGCTTGATGGAAACAGGGAACAAAGCATACGCGTAACGATAAGGAAGCAAGCTCAGATATTCAACACAACTCAAACAGGCGTAGTAACGCAGTCGGGGAACATTGTCGGAAACGGGAATACCATGATCGCAACTGGACATGATTACGTTGGCCGCGACAAATACGATATTAGAGGCGACTACGTAGCGGGCGACAAATTAGTCAAACCACCTGAGATTCAAGACATTGTATGCACTAGAGCCTCGGCCGTGGCGGACTGCCCATTGGAAATAGACGCTTACGGCTACGAACTGTCTCACCCAGAGGGCTCGAATGTTGATGGTATAGTATGGAAGGAAGATATATACAGCGATCTGAGAGTCACATTGACTAATAAAAGTCTCGCCCGACTCCACAATATTAACTTCATACTGCAGCCCGAAACTTATGTTAGGAAGGCCGTTCAGGCGACCAATAACCCCGGGGTGACCATCTCGCCTGATCGTAATCTTGGAGGCATTAAGGTTCAAGAGATGGCGATAACTGTAGTAGATGAAAAAGGTGTTTCCAGCATCATTCCAGTTTCGACGGGTGCAGAGCTTACTGCCCCAAAAATAAGGTTCAGGCTTCAGAACTTTTGGGTAGCGGGGAGATGAAAATAGTCATGGCTTGCGTTGCACTTAACCCAAGTTTGCATGGAGAACCGCCTAAAACTCTCATTGCCCCACTCCGTCCCCCGAAATGGATTCGCATTTCAGGCACATACGAGACCACCGAAGCAAGTTTACAGAAAAGATTCCACTTCAATGAGGAGTTACAGCTAGCTGATAAACTTGCGCGGTAGTCTCTATGATTCTGCGTCTAGAATCCTGATGGGCTAGGCAGAAGCAAAAGGCGGTTTTCTAAGAGCGGGTTAGGGCTGAAAGACTGGTAGTGGTAACGGCAAAGGCGTTTTCTGAAGACCGTGAAAAACAAAAGCCATAAGGGGCCTGGAATAAGAAGGGCATGACAATTGGGGTAGCCTCGACAAAAGCGACTTCGAAAAATACATAAGGCCCGGGGTAGTTCATTTGAAATATATTGAATCCGACTGCAGCGATTTAAGGTCTTAAAATGCTCTTTTTGCCTCTCAAAAGAGGCTTCTAAACAGACAACCCATGCCCAGAGCCAATCGATATTTCCTAAACAGGGGTCGGTACACATATCACCCACCGCTGCCACAAGCGGAAATTCTTATTAAAATTTGCCAGATACCGCCGGCCTAGCTGGGCTGGATGTTCGAAGCCAGGAAGCGAACCGGAGTGGAGCATTCTTTTTCCCGTCTTTTTTCAGACCCGACCTGTCGGCAATCTACCGGTCTCTGAAGCCTGGAGGCATGGCTTTTGTCGGAGGCGGGATTCGGATGCCATACTCCGGAGGATGTCATCCGGGGCATTGAGATGCGCTCGAAGGGTCTCAACCAAGCTCTGGGCCGGGTCAGGATAACCGAAAGGGACCTGTGGTCGCTCCTCGAAGCGGCCGAACTGAAGAAAAAGGCGACCATGATTACCGAAGGTGGCTTTTGGGTCGTGTTGAGGAGAGAATTTCCTACTTGAATGTCTTGATAAGAGCCAGGGAAACTGTGGGGACGAGTGTGATATCCTCCAAGGGGGATGCCCCAACTATAGCGTGCACCCGATCGCCGAGATTGCCGGCTCCGGGTGACGCTCATCTTGCCCCTTCGGGTCCATGTCCCGGTCGGCGCCGCGTAGGCGGCACCAACCAGGCCATTGGACACCGATGGCAATGGCTTGCATGGCCTTTGCCCTCCAAGCTGCCTGCCACGGGTCAACGCCACATTATACCCTAAGAAGGGTATTGACAACTCACGAATCTAGTTGTACAAGTTGGGATATGGAAATTGTCTCTGACGCAAGTGCGTTTCTGGCGGTAGTTCTGGACGAAACCAGCCGCGAATGGGTTATTGAACGAACATCCGGTTGCGCTATCGTTTCGCCAGAAGTTCTCCCCTATGAGATCGCGAACGCTTTGATAACCGTGAAGAGGAAAGGGCGCCTGACCGACCGTGAGGTGCTCAAAGCCTTTGATCTCTCTCAGAGAATTCCAGTAAAGCTGTTGTCGATAAAGATACGTGATGCGCTGACAATTGCCGTGAAGCAAGGAATTCACGCCTATGACGCCTTCTATCTCCAGTGTTGTCTGGAAACGAAACTGCCCCTCATCAGCCTGGACAATCGTATGTGCGAGGTGGCGAAAAGCCTTGCAATAAAGGTGGTGACGTAGACTATGAAGGTATATACGTATTCTGAAGCAAGAGAAAAATTGGCCACGATCCTTGAGGAATCAAAGACCGAAGAGGTAGTCATCCGGCGTCGCAAGGGCGATATGTATGCGATCGTTCCCCGATCTGCCGGTCCTCGCCGTTCGCCCTTTGACGTCCCAGGGATGGACAAAGGTCTGTCCAAACGGGAGATCGTGGAGGCAATCCGCGAATCAAGAGAAAGGGCATAAGTGCCGGATGAGGAGGATTATAAATCCAGCACGAGCCGCGGCCCTTCCTCGATGGAACGCAGTGCTTTGCTCCGCAGGCGGCCGGCTTTTTCGGTGAGGAAATCCCGGTCTACCGTAATGACCTGGCAACATTGGCGACGAACTTCCTCGGCAGGCCGGGTTCAGAGTGTGGATCAATAGACTCCCCGGCGCCTCTAACGGCATTGTGCCCGACCCAATGCCGTTAACTTAACAGAAAGAGCCTGTTTTTGCTATCTTTAATGGTTTCGGGAGCCAGGGGCAAGGGCTGGGGAACGGGGTATTTGCGAGGACGTCCCCGGCGGCGTTTTTCCAGGCCCCGACTTTTTCGGCGATATTCCTGTCGATCCCGAGTGAAATGACGGCCCGGCTTTATACACACACGGTGCCGGGCACAGGCCTATACAAAGACCTCCCAGATCAGGGGCCAGAGCGGAGGTAATCCCATCGCGCTAACTTAAGTGGTGACGATTTCTATGTTGTCATTCCGGCGAAAGCCGGAATCGAGGGAGGCACCACTGGATAAACACCCTGCGGTATACATTCTGGCAAGCCAAAGAAATGGGACCCTCTATATTGGCGTGACTTCAGACCTGGTTAAAAGGATATGGAACATAAGAACAACCTAGTCGAAGGGTTTACCAAACGCTATGGAGTCCATCGACTGGTTTGGTATGAACTACACGAGAGCATGGAATCCGCTATTAATCGGGAAAAGCAAATAAAAGAATGGAAACGCAGGTGGAAACTAGAATTAATTGAAAGATACCAGAATCGAAATTGGCAGGATTT
>CAVUPH010000001.1:0-44977 GCA_963743305.1 uncultured delta proteobacterium | reverse complement strand
CGCGGGTGCCCCCTGGGGCATGGGGGGTTAATACGAAGATAACCGGCAACTGTCATTCTGAAGGAGCGAAGCGACTGAAGAATCCCCTTGGCAAGGTTTAGGCTCGAAAGACAAAATCCTTCGCGGAGTTCATGCTGGGCGAAGCGAATGCACTCAGGATGACAATAGGCGAAGGGCCCAGGATGACAAGTTGGGATATCTGACGGTTGAATTTTCATTCTTCGGGTTGCCCGCCCTAGGGCCATGGGGGTTTAGTTAGGAAAGTGATATGAAGTATCTATTAGCCGCCATCCTTTTTCTCGCCCTGCTTGCAGGAGCATTTCTCGCCGGCTCCTGGTACAAAGACCAACAAGCCGTAAGGAGTAAGGCGTCCGGCCTAAAACCACAACCACTGAATGATGGTACCGGCATGGGCAAAGACACTTCCACTGATACTGATATGGATGCTTCTTCTCTGCCCTCCGGCACGGTTAGGGTTACCCCGGACAAACAACAGATGGTCGGCGTCAGGACCGGAGTTGTGGAAAAAGCCTCGGTGGAGCATTTCATTCGCACCGTGGGCCGGGTAGCGCCCGATGAAAAACGTGTCTACCGTCTCGTAGCGGGGACCGACGGCTGGATCAGGGAGACCTACAACAACGACACCGGGACCCTGGTGAAAAAGGATGAGCGGCTGGCCTCTTTCTACAGTCCCCTGTTTCGGGCTGCTCAACTGGCCTACTTATCCATCCTTGGTTCGGGGGAAGACCGCTTTCAGGCAGGCGGAAGGCAAGCGCTCGCGCCGTCCCAGCAGGCCAGTGTCAGTCTCCAGACCTATATCGACGCGCTCGAAAGCCTGGGCATGAGCGAACAGCAGATGAAAGAACTGGCCAGCACCAGGCAGATCACGGACAAGGTTTACATCGTGGCCCCGGCGACCGGCTTCATCATCGCCAGAAACGTCTCGCCCGGTCAGCGATTCGAGAAGGGTACCGAGTGGTACCGGCTGGCGGACCTGAGCAGTGTCTGGATTCTGGCCGACCTTTACGGAATGGAAGCGCGGCACTTCCGACCCGGGATGAACGTCAAGGTATCCCTCCCGGACCAGGGTAAGTCATTTCCAACGCGGGTAAGCAACGTGCTGCCCCAATTCGATCCTTCCACCCGCACGCTGAAGCTTCGCCTGGAGACGGACAACCCGGGCTTCACACTGCGGCCGGATATGTTCGTGGACGTGGAGCTTCCGGTTAAAATGCCTCCGGCCATAACCGTCCCCGCGGATGCGGTGCTCGATACGGGGCTCCGGAAAACGGTATTTGTTGACCGGGGCCACGGCTATTTTGAGCCCCGGGAGGTGGAAACGGGCTGGCGCTTAGGAGAGCGGGTGGAGATCACCAAGGGGCTTTCTCCCGGGGAGAGGATCGTCACTTCCGGGACCTTCCTGATCGACTCCGAAAGCCGGATGGAACAGGCCGCCGCCGGGGTGACCGGATCGCTGGCCAGGGACCCGGTTTCCGGGGTGCCGGTCTCCATCCGCAAGGCGGAGAAGGCCGGACTTAAGAGTACCTACCAGCAAAAGGTCTACTACTTCGCTTCCGCCGAGAACCGGGACCGGTTCGACCAGATCCCCTCGGCCTATGAGGAAAAACTGTCTGTAGTTTCGGGTGGCCCGTCCGGGTCGAAAAAATAATTCTTCCCTATTGGGATAAACGAGTATCAACGGTGGCAGGAGATGGAGAAAAGGACAAAGGCAGACCCTCCCTCAAACCTGAGAGATCGGCAGGAAAAATTACTAATCCGGGCGGAAAGGCTTAGAGAGACCTGGGAAACCCCGGTCGGGGAGTTGGTTGATTCGTTAGCCGCCCTGCCACCGAAGGAAGACGAATTCTGGTTTCATTTGCAGGAAGGCCTGTCCTGATGGCACTGTATGACCTTTCCGATTCAAATAAAAGGAGGGATGAGATGTTCAAGAAGCGTATTGTGCAAAAAGCGACCATTGTAATCGGGTTGGTGCTATTTGGGCTGACCTCTGTCTGGGCGGAAGAAAAGGACATTGTGGCCAAGGTCGGCCAAAAGGTGATCACCAAGGCCGAGTTCGAACAGGTGCTCAAGAAAAAGGGAGGGGAGCGTCCCAAGGACAAGCAGAGTGAAATCGCCCTCTTGAACAACCTCGCCCAAACCATCGCCCTGGGGGAAGCCGCCAGAAAGAATGGACTGGACAAAAGAAAGGATATTCAGACGATCCTGGAGCTGACTGTCGATAACGTTTTGGCTAATGAATTGATCAGGGAGGAGGTTATAAGCAAAATTAACGTCACCGAAAGTCAGGCCAAGGATTATTACGAAAAAAACCTAGCCCAGTTCAAAACTCCCGAAGAGGTCAGGGCCCGACATATCCTGATCAAAGTGGATAAATCGGCCCCGGTTGGCGACAAAAATAAAGCCAGGGAAAGGGCGGAAGGTCTTTTAAAAAAAATAAGGGGCGGGGAGGATTTTACCAAACTGGCCTCGGAATTTTCCGATGATCCCGGCTCCAAGGCCAGGGGAGGTGATCTGGGATTCTTTGGAAAAGGAAAGATGGTCAAACCTTTTGATGAGGTCGCCTTTAAATTAAAACCGGGCGAGGTCAGTGAAGTCATAGAAACCCCTTTCGGGTATCACCTCATCAAAGTGGAAGAGAAAAGAGAGGAGAAGGTCCCACCTTTCGAGAGCATTAAGGATAAAGTCAAGGAAAAGGCAACGGAAGAGATTAGAACAGAAAAAATCAGGGAGTTTCTGAAACAGGTAATAAAAGATGCCGATATCAAGATATTTGCCGAGGCCCTGGAGGGGCATTAAGAAATATATCCAGATCGCCGTTTGGGCTATCCCCGAAAATGAAGAAGCGAGCGAGATAGGGAGACCCGGTCAGCGGAATGACCGGAGGGCTGAGTATTGATCCTGTTTGCGGCCTGGAGGTCTCCATCAGGAAGGCCGAAAAAGCTGGTCAAAAAAGCGATTACCATTGAAGAATGTTACGATCCAGACGGGGACGTCCATATAAAAATTACTAGCTTCCTAATCCCCAAATACATAGTATTGCTTATATACGTTTTGTTAAAGGAGAGGGTATGCATTTCACCAGGAGACAGTTTTTAAAAACGGGGATCGCAGCCGGGGTTGGCTTGGCCCTGCCCTTGAAGTTCGGGGTCAAACAAGCACTTGCTTTCTATCAAACCCCGGTAACGGTCGGGTTTAGTGGCATCCCGCTGTTTAAAACGGCGTTGCGCGGGGTTGGTCCGGGCGGAATTCCGGTGGCGCTGCCCAATGCCGCGCCGGCGCCGGTTACGGGTGTGACCCATTACCTGATACGGGCGGTCCAGTTTCAAGACCAAATCATCCCGGACGGGTTCGGGTTCGGCCCAACCACTTTGTGGGGCTATTCCCCGGCCGTCGGCTTAGGGGGTAACGTTACGCCGACCCACCTGGGCGGGATCATGGTGGCCCAGAAGGGCCGGCCGATCCAGATCACCTTCCATAACCAGATTGCCGCACAAAAACATATCATCCCGGTGGATGCGACCATCCAGGGGGCGAATCAGGGTATCAATCGCATCGCTATCCACTTCCACGGAGGGCTGGTCCCCTGGATCAGCGATGGCGGCCCTTTCGACTGGTTCGATCCGGACGGGAATCACGGCCTGAGCTTCCTGAACAACCAGGTCCTGAACCCCGGAAACCCGGAGGGCATGGCTGATTATTACTACCCCATGAACCAGAGCGCCCGGTTCGGCTGGTACCACGACCACACCTACGGTCTCACCCGGATCAACGCCTACGCCGGTCTGGCTTCCGGCCTTCTGATCCGCGATAGTTTTGAAGCCAACCTCGTCAATCAGGGCCTGCCCAATTACATCGAGGCCGGCGGGAACGAGATCCCGCTGATATTTCAAGACAAAGTTTTCGTCGGGCCGAGTATCGCGGACCCGCACTGGAACGAGATCAACCTGCAAAGCGTCACCCAGAATGCCGGCAGCCTCTGGTATGCCCATACCTACGAAGATACCCGCTGGTCTCTGGAACCGGGAGGGCTGCCTCTTCCGGAACCGTCGGCCATCCCCGAGTTCTTCGGGGACACCATGCTGGTCAACGGTACGGTCTTTCCCGAGGCTACTGTTCAGGCCCGCCGCTATCGGCTGCGCCTTTTGAACGCCTGCAACGCCCGCTTCCTGAACCTGCAGCTCTACGTAGACGACGGGAGTGCCAACGGGATAACCCTGGGGGCCATGGATTTCCCGAACAATCAGCCGTTTATAAACGGCGCCACGGGGGATTCCTCCTTCCTGCAAATCGGCACCGAAGGAGGGTTTCTGTCCAAACCGGCGAAAATCCCGAGCAATGTGCCGTTCTTCATCAATGATCCATCCTTTGTGATCGGGGATAATCCGTCTCTGGATCCCTCTAAAATCAGCAAGTCGCTGATCGTGGCGCCGGCGGAGCGGCCCGATCTGATCGTTGATTTCAGCGGCTACGCCGGAAAGAACATCATTCTCTACAACGACGCCCCGGCCCCGTTTCCCAGCGGAGATGCTGTTTACGACTTCTTCCCGGGGATGAATACGGCGGATAATCCGACCAACGGCACCACCCAGCCGGGTTTCGGGCCTAATACACGGGTACTGATGCGGTTCAAGGTGGTTGCCAAGTCGGGGGTCGACGATTTGCCGCTCAATATCAATACCAGCACTGACCTGACGCCCGGAATCGATCCCTGGCTGACCCCGTGGGGCCTGACCACACCGCCCCCACTCCAACCGCGATTTCTGACCCTGAATGAGTATGCCGACGATTACGGCCGGCTTATCCAGATCATCGGCAACGCGGCCAGGCCTTTCGGCTCGCCCTTAGACGGAGTTTCCTATTACATGAATTACGGCGTTCCACCGGCAGGCACTCTCACCCCGGTAGAGGAGACCCGGGAAAACGTCAAAGCCGGGGATGTGGAAGTCTGGGAAATCTATAACGCCACCGGCGACGTCCACCCCATGCACATTCACCTGGTGAACTTCCAGGTCATCAACCGGCAGCCTTTTAACCCCAACAGTTATCCGTATGTATTAAGCGGAGACGTCATCCCGCCGGACCCGAACGAGCTGGGCTGGAAGGAGACGGTGCCCATGTACCCCGGCACGGTGACCCGGCTCATCATGAAGTTCGATTTGCCGCAGATCCTCACCGCTTCCGGAAAGGTCATCCCCACCCCTCCCAGCCCTCGAACCGGCGGACACGAGTATGTGTGGCACTGCCACATCCTGGAGCACGAAGAGCACGACATGATGCACTCACTGGTAGTCAGCCCACATAAGGTCTTTATCCCCTTGGTTTCAAAGCCATGATCTGTTATTTCGTTTTGAACCCCTATCTCCGGACGAGTATTCAAAGGCAAAAAGACGTCTGGTGAAATAGTCCTTAGCTTCCCTAACTTGGCGACTAATCTCAAATAAGAGCCCGGCGTGACGCCGGGTTTCTTTTTGTTACTTGCTTTTAGGAAAAACCTCCTCCGCTCTCTGAACCTTAGCTCACCCCTGATTCGACCAGGCTATGTCCTCATCGAAATTCGAATCAAGCAAAAGCAGAAATAACGATTTTGAATGGAGCTAAATAAATACATACTCTGCGATTTAAAAATGGGGGTTTACCGTTATTTATCATTTGCCAATTGAATGATAAACCTTACAGCAATATTTGGGTGGATTGTATGAAAAACCATAAAATTTTACTGGTCAATGGGCCTAGAGAGGAGGTATCGGGGAAGAACCTGATGGTCCGGTTTGAAAGACTCCAAAGTTGTTAACAATTTAGGAAGAAGGAGAAAACATGAATATTATTTGGAGACAACTATTAAAAGGCGGGATAGCTGCCGGGATTGGAATGTTCCTGCTCTTGCAGGTCGTCGTTCCCAGCGCGCTCGCCTTTAATCAAAGCCCGCAGATCCCGCTCTTCAAGACCGCGTTGCGCGGTGTCGGCCCCGGACAGATCCCTGTCGCGGCGCCCGGTCCTCTTCCGGCACCCGTAACGGGTGTGACGCATTACCAAATGCTCATCTCGCAGTTCCAGGACCAGATCTTGCCGCCTGGTTTTAACAAGACCACCCTGTGGGGCTACAACCCGTTGAACCCTCTTGGCGGTGGTTTTCAACCCCAGAAGCACCTCGGCGGCATCATCGTAGGGAAAGGCAAGGACCCCGGCGATCCCACGGACAAGAACGTGCCGATCCAGATCACCTTCCACAACGCTCTCTTATGTGAACAAGCACATCATCCCTGTCGATACAACGATACCGGGCGCGAATCAGGCGACCAACCGGACAGCCGTCCACCTGCACGGCGGCCTGATCCCCTGGATCAGCGACGGAGGCCCCTTCGACTGGTTTGACCCCTACGGGGACCACGGGTCTGAGCTTCCTGAACAACAAGGTGCTCAATCCGCTCCATCTTCCCGGCGCCGCCGAGTATTATTATCCCTTGAACCAGAGCGCCCGGTTCATGTGGTATCACGACCACGCCGTCGGCATCACCCGGCTCAACGCCTATGCCGGAATTGCCTCCGCTATGCTGATCCGCGACAAATTTGAAGCGGGTCTGGTCGCCAACAACGGCCTGCCGCCGTATATCGAAACCAGTGTCCTCGGCGGCAAGACGGTCCAGGAACTGCCCCTTGTCTTCCAGGACAAGATCTTTGTTGGTCCCAATACCAAGACCGATGACCCCGGCTGGTATACGAAGCTCAATCTGCAGGCTGCTACGCAGAAAGACGGCAGCCTCTGGTATGCCCACACCTACGATACGACGCGTTGGGACCGGTTGGTTACGCCGGCTACCCTTGCCCTTCCTGACCCGTCCAACATTCCCGAGTTCTTCGGCGACACCATGCTGGTGAACGGCACGGTCTTTCCCGGAGACCACGGTCCAGGCGCGCCGCTACCGCCTCCGGATGCTCAATGCCTGTAACGCCCGCTTCCTCAACCTGCAGCTCTACATCGACGACGGCAGCCCGGATGGGATTACTCTGGATGCAAACGGAGTCCCGACAAACGAGCCATTCGTGAACGCCGCCACGGGAGACAAGACCTGGCTGCAGATCGGCACGGAGGGTGGTTTCCTGTCAACGCCGGCTGAAAGTACCGAGCAACGTGCCTTTCGTTATCACAGATCCAGACTTTCTCGCAGGTGGGCCTTCGCTTAACCCGGCCTTGGTTAACAAGTCCCTTATCGTGGCGCCGGCGGAACGGCCCGACCTGATCGTCGACTTCAGCAACGTTCCGATGAACCCGAGGCACGTACAAGAGCGTCATCCTGTACAATGACGCGCCAGCCCCCTTCCCGGTAGGGGATGACCGGAACGACTACTTTCCCGGGCTGGAACGTCGGCTCCGGTAGACGGAGTTGGCAACCCTGTCAACGGGACTACGCAGCCCGGCTTCGGTCCCAACACCCGGGTGCTCATGCGGTTCAAGGTGGTGGCGGCCACAGGCCTGCTGACGATCCGCTGGACTATCACGCTGGCATCAACGGACCGACTTCTCGAAGCACATCGATCCGAGTTTGCTTCCAACTTGGGGCTCGACCGATGCAACCTGTCAGGCTCCGAATTGCACGGTTCGCAAACTGACCCTGAATGAGTACCACGATGAGTATGGCCGGCTCATCCAGATTCTCGGCAATGAGGACCCGGCTAATCCCAATGCCATCTTTGGGACACCCTATTTTGGCACGGCCAACTATGAAGATTATCCTCCTGTCCCCGGCATCGCCTGCCACGGTGGGGTCTACCGAGGAGAAGGTCAAAGCCGGTGCGACGGAAGTGTGGGAGGTCTACAACACCACGGGTGATGTCCATCCGATGCACTTCCACCTGGTCAACGTCCAGCTCATCAACCGGCAGACCTTTGATCCCGGACATATTTCCCTACATTCCTTCCGGTGACCGTCATTCCGCCGGCTGAGAACGAGATTGGGTGGAAGGAGACGGTGCCCATGTATCCCGGCACGGTGACCCGGGTCATCATGAAATTCGACATATCGCAGGCCAAGATTGTTGACAAGAATCTAAAGCCTGTCACTTCAAACGGCCCTTCAGCCGTTATTAGGCCAGTTGCCTATCATCAGTGGACAGCCGCCCGCTGAGTCCGCGGACGGGCAGGCTATGAGTACGTGTGGCACTGCCACATCCTGGAGCACGAAGAGCACGACATGATGCACACGCTGGTCGGTGACGTCCTTAGAGGATGAAGACCAGAGGGCAGTTGAAAGCTCCAAGGACCCCGGCGCTTTGTGCGCCGGGGTCCAAAGTAAGAGCCCCGCTGTCGATACAGGGCTGACCGTTACTGGAATTCTGTACATGACAATTGGAGCCACGCACTTCTGAGAACTGCCGGGAGCTCAGTGTTAAGATGAGGTACCGTCGAAAGAACAAATCTGCCGTGAGAATCGATGCTATTGTGATAAGGATGGAAAGAGAGAAGAAGATGAAAGACGAAAGAAACAATAGCTTTAGCTGTATAATTGTTGTAGGAGCCTTTTTCGTCGCAGGCCTGATGTTCGGGGCCGAAGTGTCCGCGGCCGATCAGAACCCGTGCTCCGAGGATATCGCGAAGTTCTGCAAAGACGTCGAAGCCCGGTCAGCGGGCCATCATGGAGTGTCTGGAGCGAGCATGAATCCCAACTATCCGACGCTTGCAAAGATTATGAAGCGAAGATGGAAAGACCCAGGGCAGAGTCGAGAGAAGCGGTAAGGCAACAGATGAGGGTCCGGCAGGCCTGTAGAGACGACGTCGCCAAATTCTGCAACGACCTCAAGCCGGGAGGAGCCGGGATCGCGACGTGCCTCAAGGAGCATGCGAGTGAACTATCCATGCCGTGCAGGGACGCGGTGGAGGCAGCGAGGGGAGGCGAAGAGGAAAGGAAAACAAAATAGGGTTAGCTTTGCATGAGCTTTCGATTTGCTAGCAGGAACGGATTCTTATAGTATGCTTCATGGCGCGAGGACTCATCAGCTGCCATGAAAAGATATGTATACCTGATCTTTCTTCTCGTTCGTTCGTGATCGGTTCATTTCTTGCGGGTTCCTGGTACAGCCATCGCAGAACTGTCCAACGGTCTCTGCATCCACGGACTCAGGTCCTCGGTTATGTTCATCCGATGAATCCGGCGTACACCTCCGATAAGCCCGGCATAGCGCCGTGCGGCATGAAAATGGAGCCTGTCTACGCCGACGAGGAGCCGCGGCAGGCGCTTCGGAGCAACACTTCCTCCATGCCTCCGGGCACGGTGAACGTAAGTCCTGAAAAGCAGCAGCTCATCGGTGTGAAGGTGGCGACGGTCGGAGAAAGCCCCCTGGAGCCACACCATCCGTGTACTGGGGAGGGTCGCCCCTGACGAGACCCGCATCTACCGGATCAATGCCGCCACCGACGGATGGGTCAAGAAGATCCTTCCCGTCACCACCGGCAGCCTGGTCCAAGAAGGACGACCTGCTGGCCACCTTCTATGCGCCGGAATTCTTCTCGGCCATGAAGGCCTTTCTTTATGGTCTGCGATCGTTCGACCGTTTCCAGAAGAGCGGTACGGAAACGAAAGAGCAGCTCGAATCAACTGACGCCAACATCGACAACTACCGGAACGGACTGCGCAACCTGGGGATGACGGATCACCAGCTCGATGAGATCATGCGCACCCGGAAGGGGGGAGACCAGGTCGAGATCCGGGCGCCTGAGGCGGGCTTCATCCTGATACGGAACCTGACCCTCGGCGAGCGATTCCAGAGGGGGACCGAGCTTTACCGGATTGCCGACCTCTCGAAGGTCTGGATCGTGGTGGACACCTTCGAGACGGAAGCCTCCTATTTTAAACCCGGTCTTCTGGTACGAGTAGCGTCTCCGAACCTTCGTAAAACCTACTCGGCCCGCGTGGCCCGGGTACCTCCCCGGTTCAACCCGGCCAGTCGGACCCTACAAGTCCGGCTTGAGGCGGATAACCCCGGATTGCTCCTGAGGCCTGACATGTTTGTGGACGTGGAACTCCCTATTAAACTGCCGCCCGCTATTGCCATCCCGGCCGACGCCGTTCTCGACAGCGGGCTGAAGAAGACCGTCTTCGTCGATCGAGGCCAGGGGCAATTCGAACCCCGAGTGGTAGAGACCGGCTGGCGTCTGGGGAACCGGATCGAAATCACCAAGGGGCTCTCTCCCGGGGAAAGGATCGTTACTTCGGGGACCTTTTTAATCGACTCCGAAAGCCGGATGGAGATGGCCGCATCCGGGATCAGCGGGACCCTGGCCAAAGACCCGGTTTCCGGGATGGATATTTCCATTCGGAAGGCGGAGAAGGCCGGGCTTAAAAGTACCTATCAGCAAAAGGTCTACTATTTTGCCTCCGCCGAGAACCGGGCTCGTTTCGAGCAGGAACCGGGAGTTTATCTGAAGAAGCCTTAGAAATTCCTCTCCCAAAGGTTCAGTCCCATAGAGCGTGAGTATCCGGTCAGGCTCCTTTGAGGGGTCGGTAAATTTCAAGATTCCGGCTTTGCCGGATGTAGATGACTCTCCAAGGACATATTGACACGCATAGTTATACGGATTATTATGTGTCATAAAATGACGTAGGGGAGTTTTTGATGGATCAGGTCAGAGTTAATTTGACGTTGGATCAGGAGCTTTGGGGAAAGTTTACTCGGATGGTGCCCAAACGGGAGAAAAGTAGGATTATCAACAGCTTGTTGGAGCAGGAAATCGCCCAAAGGGAGCGCCGACAGGAAGAGCAAAGGTTCGTAGCCGCTTTTAGGGAAATGGCTCAGGATGAAGAGCGCCTCAAAGACCTTCGGGACTGGGAATCGTTGGATGAGGAAGGCTGGGAGGGGTAGAGGTGAATCAGGGAGAAATCTGGCTCATCAACCTTGGCCCTGCCTCCCGTTCCGAAACGGGATTGACCAGGCCCGGTCTAATCCTTTCAATTAACGCCATGAACAACCATGCGCCGAGACTGATCATCGCCCCGATCACCTCGAAAGTGGGCAAGGTTTACCCGTTTGAAGTATTTCTTCCTTCCGGGACGGCTGGTCTGAACCGGGATTCCAAGATCATGCTGGATCAAATCCGGAGTTTGGATAAGAAGCGTTTGATCCGTAGAATCGGACTATTGGAAAAGGATGTTTTGATCAGCGCCTGTACCATCGGTTGTAAACTCATCACTGCCGTTTAAGCCGGAGTCAATAGGAAGGTCCCAGACTCATGATCAACCGCATCATCGATTTTTCCGTTAACAATAAGTTCATTGTTTTTATCTTGGTAGCCGCCGCCTGCCTGGCGGGCTGGTGGTCCATGAAGCATATGGCCCTGGACGCCATTCCGGACCTGAGCGACACCCAGGTGATCATTTTCTCCCGCTGGGACCGCAGCCCGGACATCATGGAAGACCAGGTGACCTATCCCATTGTCACGGCCATGCTGGGCGCCCCCAAGGTCAAGGCGGTCCGTGGCTTTTCCGACTTCGGCTACTCCTATGTCTATGTGATCTTCGAAGACGGCACGGACATCTACTGGGCCAGGTCCAGGACCCTGGAATACCTTTCGGGCGTCCTCTCCAACCTTCCTTCAGGGGTCAAGACCGAATTGGGTCCGGACGCCACCGGTCTGGGCTGGATCTACCAGTATGTCCTGGTGGACAAGTCCGGAAAGCGGAGTCTGGCCGATTTGCGTTCCTTTCAGGACTGGTACCTGCGCTACTATCTCAAATCGGTGCCGGGCGTGGCCGAGGTGGCCCCGGTGGGCGGGTTCCAGAAACAGTACCAGGTGAACGTGGACCCCAACCGGCTTCAGGCCTACGGGATCTCCATCAACCGGGTGGTGGAAGCGGTCCGCCAGGGAAACGTAGAAGTGGGGGGGCGGCTGATCGAGTTCGGCGGGACGGAGTACACCATCCGCGGCCGGGGCTATGCCAAGTCCCTGAAGGACTTCGAAGAGATCGTGCTCTCCGCCAGTGAAAACGGCACTCCGATCCGGATCAAGGACATCGGGAAGGTGTCCCTGGGGCCGGACATCCGACGGGGAATCGCCGACCTGGACGGGGAAGGGGAGGCGGTCTCCGGGATCGTGGTCATGCGCCAGGGGCAGAACGCCCTGGACGTCATCAATCGGGTGAAGGCCAAAATCAAGGAGATCGAGCCCGGTCTGCCTGCCGGAGTCAAGATCGTCCCGGTCTATGACCGTTCCGATCTGATCCTCCGGGCCATAGACAACCTGAAGTCCACTCTGATCGAGGTGATGGTCACCGTGTCCCTGGTGATCCTCCTCTTTCTCTGGCATATCCCCAGCGCCCTGATCCCCCTGATCACGATTCCCGTGGCCATTCTTTTGTCCTTCATCCCCTTTCGTCTCCTGGGGATCAGCGCCAATATCATGTCCCTGGGGGGGATCGCCATTGCCATCGGCGCCCTGGTGGACGCGGCCATCGTGGTGGTCGAACAGACGCACAAAAGACTGGAGCAATGGGATCGGGACGGCCGGCAGGGGGATTA
The DNA here is from genome assembly GCA_963743305.1 of uncultured delta proteobacterium. Lineage (GTDB taxonomy): Bacteria > Desulfobacterota > RBG-13-43-22 > RBG-13-43-22 > RBG-13-43-22 > CAVQSS01. The sequence goes on along the minus strand of CAVUPH010000001.1, from coordinate 32,449 downwards.
CCGGGAGATTATCATCCAGGCGGTCAAACAAGTGGCCGGCCCCAGTTTTTTTGCCCTGCTGGTGATAGCCGTTTCCTTCCTGCCGGTGCTGACCCTGGAGGCCCAGGAAGGCCGGCTGTTCAAACCTCTGGCCTATACCAAGACCTTGGCCATGATCATCGCCGCGATCCTGGCCATCACCCTGGATCCGGCCCTGCGGCTGTTCTTCATCCGGCTGAAGGACTTCAATTTCCGGCCCCTCGGCTTTATGCAAGCTGGTCAATAACGTCTGCGTGGGCTCCATCCACTCCGAAGAGCGGCACCCCATCAGCCGGGCCTTGATCCGGGTCTACGAGCCGGTGGCCGTCTGGACCCTGCGAAGGAAATGGTGGGTGATCGCCGCCGCCCTGGTCCTGGTCCTGGCCACGGTACCTGTCTATCTCAAACTGGGCTCGGAGTTCATGCCGCCCCTGGAAGAGGGCTCCATCCTCTATATGCCCACCACCATGCCGGGGATCTCGATCACCGAGGCCCAGAAGCTGCTCCAGGTCACGGACCGGATCATCCGCCGGTTCCCGGAGGTGGACCGCGTGTCTGGGCAAGGCCGGTCGGGCCGAGACCTCCACGGACCCGGCGCCGCTCTCCATGCTGGAGACGGTGATCACCCTCAAACCCAAGTCCCAGTGGCGGAAAAAGGATACCTGGTATTCGGGCTGGGCCCCCGATTGGGCCAAGGCCGTGTTCCGGCGTCTGACCCCGGACCATATTTCCCAGGACGACCTGATCGACCAGATGAACGACGCCCTGAAGATTTCCGGCCTGGCCAACTCCTGGACCATGCCGATCAAAGGCCGGATCGAGATGCTGAGCACCGGCTTGAAAACCCCCTTGGGGCTCAAGATCTCCGGTTCGGACCTGGATACCATCGAAGAGATCGGGGCCCGGGTCGAGTCGGTCCTGACCCCGGTCAAAGGGACCCGCAGCGTCTTTGCCGAGCGCACCGGCAGCGGTTATTTTCTGGATTTCGAATGGGACCGGGAGGCCCTGTCCCGGTACAATTTGAGCGTGGAAGAGGCGCAGGCGGTGGTTCAGCAGGCCATCGGCGGGGAAAACGTGACCACCACGGTGGAAGGCCGGGAACGGTATACCGTCAACGTCCGCTATCAGCGTGATTTTCGAAGCGATCTGGGGGCGTTGGGAAGGGTGCTGGTCCCGGTGGCCGGGGGACAGAAACAGATCCCGGTCTCCCAGTTGGCCCGCATCGGCATAACCGAAGGGCCTTCCATGATCCGCGACGAAGACGGCCTGCTGGCCGGTTATGTCTATCTGGATATCGCCGGCCGGGACCAGGAAAGTTACATCACCGAGGCCGGACGGCTGCTCAGAGAAAAGGTGAAGCTGCCCCCGGGCTACGCCATCTCCTGGAGCGGCCAGTACGAGGCCATGCAGCGGGTCAAGGAAAAGCTGATCTGGGTCGTACCCTTGACCCTGATTTTGATTCTGTTTCTACTGTATCTCAACACCCGGTCCCTGACCAAGACCCTGATCATCATCCTGGCCGTGCCGTTCTCGGCCATCGGGGCCTTCTGGTTCCTTTACCTGCTCGGCTATAATCTGAGTATCGGCGTCTGGGTGGGGTTGATCGCCCTTTTGGGTGTGGATGCCGAAACCGGCGTCTTCATGCTCCTCTATCTCGACCTGGCCTACGAAGAAGCCAAAAAGGAGGGGCGTTTGCGGAGCCTGGCCGACCTGCAGGAGGCCATCCGCTATGGGGCGGTGAAACGGCTGCGTCCCAAGTTCATGACCACGGCCACCATGTTTTTCGGCCTGATACCGATCATGTGGTCCGTCGGGACCGGGGCCGACGTGATGAAGCGGATCGCCGCCCCGATGGTGGGAGGGATCTTAACGTCATTTTTGCTGGAGCTGCTGGTCTACCCGGCCATTTACCAGATCTGGAAGTGGAATTTTGAATTAAAAAAACAGGTCCTGCCCGGACCCGAATCTTAGGAGGAAAAAATGCAAAGCAAAAAGATGATGAGTTTTTTCTTGTCTTTGATGTTTCTTTTGGTTTTAGCCGGCAGCGGCGCCGCCCGGGAGCCTTACCCGGTCGGAGGTTCGGGGGGCGCCCAAAAGGAGGGCCCTGCAATTACGGCCAAAGGAAAGATCAAGCACCTGGGCGGGCAATTTTTCCTGGCGAGCCCGGAGGTCAAGGACTCAGCTTCTGATCATGAATGCGGACGCCAAGGTATTGGAGCCTCTGTCGAATAGCGGCCGGACCGTTTCCATCCAGGGGCGTTTGCCCATGGGGGCGGATGCCCTGTTCATTGAAAAAATCGACGGGAAACCCTATTCGGGGAAAAGAGGGGCGCCCTATCCTGCAGTCAAGGGGGCCCCAAACAAATAAAAAGTTCGCTTTCAGTTGTCATGCTGAGCGAGCTTCCTCAGCCTGCCTGCTGATCGGTTTTTCTCGGATTGTCATCCTGAGCGACCGGAGGGAGCGAAGGATCTCGCTGTTAAGAGGAGCTTGGCCTGATCAGATCCTTCGCGGAGTTTACCCTGAGCCGATCCTTCGACGTTGCTCAGGATGACATAAGGGGAAGGACTCAGGATGACAGGAAGGCGAATGGCTCAGGGTGAAGTAGGGAAGGGATCAGGGTGACGTCAGCAGGGTTAGAACCGGTCAAGAAATAAGCTGTACAATACCGCTGATATCTCCGTTCATGCTGAGCTTGTCGAAGCATGAACGTATCGTTCACTCTTCGACTGCTCGACAGGCTCGCAGCTCAGGGCGAACGGTTGTAGGGCCGCTTGGTCAAGGTTATTTGTTATACAGATCCTTGGTCGGATTTTGAATTTGTAGTATCTACCGGGCATTGATCTGGAACTTGACGGTGGACTTCTTTCCGCCCAGGGTAATTTTCAGGGCGATGATCCAGGGGCCGTCCATGATCAGGTGCATGACGGCCCGGTAGCGGTCCCCTTTCAAGTCGGCCGGAGTGATGTAGTTCATGGGGGCCATGCGGGGCATGGGAGGCATATAATAGTTCACCAGCACCTGGGCCTCCGTTATCCGGCGGCCCCCGGGGCCTTTGATTTCGATTTCGATAGGGTTCTCCCCCACACTGGGCGGGTTCCGGTTAATGGTTATTCCTACTTCATAATCGCCCATGGCTTTCCGGGCCTCCAAGGCCTCGGCCGGAAGGGCGGTCACGGAAAAAAGGAGCAGAACGGGGAGCAGGAATCGAATCATCCCAAGCAATCGCCCAATACTTTCAATTCTCTTAATATCCATCTCATTAAGACCTTTAACCGGATTTTTTTGAACTCCTATCCTATCTGAACTCCTGATTTTATTCCTCTTTTCCCCGGCGGGAGAGGCGGCGGCTCCGCCAGGGCAGGATGGTGGTGAGCGTGCCTATCAATTTTACTCAAAATATAGTATTATTTTCATAAAAATACCATATTCACCCCATTCTTTTTTTTAGAGGTTCATTATAAATTAGATTCAATGAAATTATTCATAAAAAGGATTGCAAAGTCAAGGCCAACGCAGGCAACCCAACAATCAAAAGGAGATTTAGGGGAGGAAGCATGGACAGACCAACGACTATCGGGAGGGATTTTATCAGGAAGGCGCGGGATCGACGTTTCATGCTGATATCGCTCGCCTCCATTTTTGTTGTTTTTACTTTGATTGCCGGCGTTCCGGCTCCATCCTACTCGGCCGTGGGCACCCTGGCAGCCGGCGGTGTCACCGTTCCTGAGGGGACGGTTTTCATGGGAACACATCTCTGGATTTCAGACCACCTCTTGGGCTTTTGTCGATTGGATCCAGGGGCGACGCCCGGCACCTTGGTCATCAATGCGGGTACCTGTGCCAATGCCGCGAGTGGAGCCGCCGTGGCGCCCGGCCAACCCACTTTTGATGCGGTGAATAACCTTGTCTATTTGCCTGACACTGCGACCAAAAGCACCGTCGGCCTGTTTCGCCTGACCTTCAATCCCATCGACGAAACGGTCGGGAGCCCGGTCGGCATAGCCGTGAACAGCACTGATTTGGCTACTAATAAGCCGGTGGGCAGCGCCCTGGATGGTAACGGCGATCTCTATGTCAGCTTCCTGAAGAATGGGACGATCATGCGGATCCCGGCGCCGAATGTCGGGACCCTTCAGGTCCCGCTACCCGTGGGCAACGAACCGGCCGGGGCCGGAGGCCGCGGCTCCTACCTGGCCTTTGCCGGGCTCGACCTCTATGTGGCCGGATCATTGAGCACTGGAAGGATTGTCGATCCGGCGACGAATTGCACTCTCGGGGGCTGTACGGCTACGCCGATTGCCACTGCGGTTACCGCGCCGCTTTCTTTGGCCTTAGATCCGGGCACCTCTTTTCTCTATATAGGAAATGCCTCGGGCGTCTGGCAGTTCAATACGACCAACGTGAATCCCACGGTCCTTTTTGCCAACGGGGGAGTAGCGGGTCCCGCCATTTTGCCGTTCCAGAACGTCAGCGGTTTGGGCTTCGATAACGCCCACAATCTTTTTGCGGGAGATGATCCAACAGCCGGTTTGGGGGTCGCTCAAGGCCGTCTCTGGGAGATCCTGGCCGGTCAGGCCCCGGGCGCGGTGGCCACGGGTATGGTGGTCGGTTCCCTGGCGACCGGCGGTGTCACCGTGCCTGAGGGGACGGTTTTCATGGGCACACATCTCTGGATCTCCGATCACCTCCAGGGTTTATGCCGGTTGGATCCCGGGCTGACACCGGGCAGCCTGGTGATCAACGCCGGTACCTGCATCGGTGTCCTGAATGGGGGGCCCACGGCTGCCGGTCAGCCCGCCTTTGACCCGCTGAACAACTTCGTCTATTTGCCCGATATTGCCGCGGCCAGAAGCGGTGCCGGTATGTTTCGCCTGACCTTCGATCCGCTTACCGAAACGGTTACGGACCCGGTGGCCATATCTGTGGGGAGCGCTGATTTGGATACCAATAAGCCGGTGGGCAGCGCCCTGGGTCCGGACGGCAAGCTTTATGTCAGCTTCCTGAAGGACGGGACCATCAAGCGGATCCCGAACCCGGAGGTCGGCAGCGCTCAGGTCTTGGAACCCGTGGGCAACGAACCGGCCGGGGCCGGGGGCCGCGGCTCCTCGTTGGCCTTTGTCGGGCCCGCCCTGTACGTGGCCGGATCCGTTCGACTCGGGGTGATCAACGCAGCGGCCGCTTGCACCGGGGCCTGCCTGGCCACGCCCAAGGCCCCCCTGATTTCAGCCCCCCTGGCGCTGGCTTACGACGGCAGCCGGTTCCTCTATGTGGGGGATGTGGGTGGGGTTTGGCGCTATAACCCGGCTACCGGGGTCTCTGAACTGTATTCCAACACCGGGACAAACGCCCTGTTGAGCACACCATACCAGAACGTCAGCGGCCTGGGGTTTGACTCCCAGGGCATCCTTTACGGCGGCGATGACCCCACGGCCGGGCTAACGCCCTTACAGGGCCGTCTGTGGACCATCCAGCCCTATATCATACCGATCCATGAGGCGGGTTCGGGCCACCCGGGGACCATAGTCAATTATCCGGTGACTGTCAAGAATACCAGCGGCGTTGCGGATACGTTCAATATGAGTTACAGCGGAAACGCCTGGACTACGGTCGGACCGCTCAGCGTCGGTCCCCTGGCTATAGACGCTATTCAGGAGATAACGGTCCAGACCTTGGTGCCCGCGGGTCTGACCCCCCTGACCGACACGGTCACGGTTACAGCCACCGCCGCCAGCAGTCCTCCCACCAGCCCCCGGGATACGCTCGCGACCTTTACTACTACCAAGATTCTTTTTCCGGTCGCCCTGCCTTTGATTTATAGGTAACGGTTGGACATTCGATCCAACTGAATCCCCCACCCCCTTTTGGCGTCAGAAAGGGGGTGGGGAATTTCATTTTTTCCTTTTTAAAAACAGCCCAGTAAACTATTGTAATTCCCTATGCGAAAATCGAGCTTGTTCCTTCTGTACACTTTTTTTAATCTTCTTCTTTTGGGGTTGGTCTTTATGTACGCCTCCTTTGATAAAAAAGCGGAGGCCGAACTGTTTGAGAAAAAGCTGGACCTGGTCAGGCGCCACGGTCTGACCGATCTTTGCCTCTTTACCGAGGCCCGCTACACCCGGCATCCCAGCCAGGCGGATTTTCATGCCCCCTTTCAGGATTCCCCCCTGTCGTTGGAGCATTTTCCATCGGGGTCGCTGATGGTTCCTCCTTATAAGATTGGAAATAGGAAATAGGCGGACTTGATTAAGAAGCAGGGAAGATTTGCGTGTACGAGTACGTGCGAGTACGGAAGTGAGGAAGCCTGGTTGACGAGGCGATTGAATTCGTGACCCGGCTGGGACGAAATAGGCGACGCGCACTCGTACACGTACTCGTACACGCCTATCTCTGTTAACGCCTATGGATCTCAGGAAGGAAATCTTAGTTAAATGCGCACCTGGATTGAACGGCAGAAGAATATCCTCGACTTTTCCCTGGCGGCGCTGCTTCGAAGGAAAAGAAAGAACGCGGCCCTGGTCCTGGTCTACACCCTGATCGTTTTTCTGCTGGCTTCGGTGGTCTTTTTTACGCGCTCCATCCAGAAAGAAGCCTCGATCCTGCTCGCGGAAGCGCCGGAAATGATCGTTCAGAAGTTGGTCGCGGGCCGGCACGAATTGATCCCCTTGAGCTACCTGGAAAAAGTCAGAAAAATCCGGGGGGTCCAATCGGCCCGGGGGCGGTTGTGGGGATACTACTACGATCCGATCGTAGGCGCTAATTACACCCTCCTGGTTTCGGAGGACCCGGAGGTGGTTCCCGGAAGCATCGCCGTCGGCGAAGGCGTCGCCAGGCTGAGGCTGGCCTCGAAAGGGGATGAACTCGAATTCAGGACATCCGCCGGGGTCATCCGGGAGTTGAAAATAAACAAGATCTTCCCGTCGGAGGTAGGGCTGGTTTCTTCCGACCTGGTCCTGATCACCGAAGAGGACTTCCGGGGGCTTTTCGGGCTCACCGGGGATTACGTGACCGATCTGGCGGTGCGGGTCAAAAATCCCAGGGAGCTTTCGACCATTGCCTTAAAAGTGGCCGAGACCTTTCCCGATACCCGGCAAATCCTGCGGGGGGAAATCCTACGGACCTACGACGCCGTTTTCAGTTGGCGCGGTGGCCTTCTGATCACCATCCTTTTCGGGAGCGTGCTGGCTTTTATTATTTTTGCCTGGGATAAAGCCTCGGGCCCGAGTATGGAGGAACGGAAGGAGATCGGGATTCTCAAAGCGATCGGCTGGGAGACTTCGGACGTGCTCCTGATGAAGTTCTGGGAAGGGATGGCGATATCGCTCTCCGCCTTCCTCCCGGGGGTCCTTTTGGCCTATGCCCATGTGTTCCTGGCCTCCGCCATCCTTTTTGAGCCGGTGCTGAAAGGATGGTCCGTCCTGTATCCTCGATTTACGATCACCCCTTATATCGATGGGGCGCAAGTGGCGGCGTTGTTTTTTCTGGTCGTCGTTCCCTACACGGTGGCGACGATTATCCCCTCCTGGAGGGCGGCTATTGTTGACCCGGATTCGGTGATGCGATGATCAGACTGGTTGAAATCAAAAAAGTTTTTAATGCCGGTAAGCCCAATGAATTTGCCGCGATTCGAGGGGTCAGCTTGTCCCTGGAAGATCAGCAGGCCACCGTCTTGAAAGGTCCCAGCGGGTCGGGCAAGACGACCCTGTTGAGCCTGATCGGCTGCATGACCCGGCCGACCCAGGGCCGGATCTGGCTTCAGGACCGCGAGATTACCAGCCTTCCGGAGCGCTTCCTCACGGAGATCCGCAGAAAAACCTTTGGCTTTATCTTCCAGCAGCCCAATCTTATCCAGGGCATCACCGCCCTGGAAAATGCTTTGTTGCCCGCCTATCCCCTGGGAGAGGCCCATGCCGCCTTGAAGAAAAGGGGGCTGCGCCTGTTAGAACTATTACATGTCGCCTCCAAGGCTTATTCCAAGGTCCAATGGCTCTCCGGGGGGGAGGCCCAGCGCGTGACAATTGCCCGGGCTTTGATCAACAATCCCTCGATCATCATTGCCGACGAACCCACCGCCCATTTGGATACCGCGAATTCCCAGGCCTTGATGGAAATCCTTCAGGAACTGAAAGCCGAGGGGAAAACCTTGCTCCTGTCGAGCCACGATCCTCTGGTGTACGAATCCCCGGTGGTGGACCGGGTGGTCAATGTGCGGGATGGAAGAGATAGAGGTGTAGCTGAATTGCCCGTCTCCGACCCTGGAACTCTCTGGTCTGAGTATTGAGCGAACGGGGAGATTTGCGTGTACGAGTACGTGTAAGAGTACGGAAGCCGACAATGTGCACGGCAGGTGGAATTGAAGCAGAAAACGATGGAGGGTAAAGGGCTTTTGGCGGATGCCGTGCGGATGCTCGTTGCCTGGCAGCGGAGCCTGACAGAAGAATAGTCGAGCGATGATCGTGCCTGGCAGCGGAGCCTGACAGAAGAATAGTCAACCAAGAATGCTATCGCCGTACTCGTACACGTACTCGTACACGCCGGTCTTTATTTGGGGATTGATAGCAGAGTCTGTTATTATAACTTGCAACAGGCTATTCAGATCATCGCGGGGGGGCAGATTCGCGTGTACGAGTACGTGTACGAGTACGGGAGCCGACTATGCGCACGCTGTTTGATCATGAGAACCTGAGAGTCTATCAGGGGGCGATAGAATTTGTGGCCTGGCTGGAAGGAGTGATCCCGAGCATCAAGAGAAGCGTGTCCGCCCGCGATCACCTGATTAGGGCTTCGTCCGGCATTCCGGTGAACATCGCCGAAGCAACCGGGAAACGATCAGGGAACGAACGGCGTCAATTCATCGACACCGCCTACGGGTCTGCACTGGAATGTGCCGCTTGTCTTGATGTCCTGAGTGTTCTGGGCTATCTGGCGGCTAAGAGGGCCCAGGAAGGGAAAGGACGTATCTCCGCGGTTGTCGCCATGCTGATCGGTTTTCGGCAGTCAACCGGCAGAGAGCTCCGCGAGGAGCGCGTCCCGTATGAAACGGGAAATACTATTGGAAATCTGGTATGGTTTGATCATGAAAGGCTCGATGTCTACCGGAAGGCGCTGGACTTTGTTCGTTGGTGCGTCGGGTTGGGACGAAATGGAGACGTTGCCCGCTCGGTAGAAATTGCGTTAGACAGGGCATCGACGGGAGTGGCGCTAAACATCGCTGAAGGCAACGGGAAGTTCTCCGCGAAGGATCGCTGCCGCAAGAATGCTGTCGCCCATACTCGTACACGCCGGTCTCTCTCTACAGGATTCACAACGGAGTCTGGTATGTACCCAATTCAGCGCCTCCAAATTCCGCTGAAGATCCTTACGATTTTCGTTTGAGACAAATTCTCAGAACAATGGATAAAGAATCTAACGAGGTTATTCGTGCTTTTCCATCCTACCATCCTGGCCCTTTACGTAGGTTCCCTGTTGGTGACTTTCATGATCCTCTACGCAGCGCCGCAGGCCCTGCAGATTTTGTGGCGCTGGGACCTGAAAAGCGGCAGCGAGCTGCAGTTAGCGATCGAGAGAAAAACGTACCTGATCTCAACCCTCCTGGCCTACGCCTTCGGCTTTGAACTCCTGTCCTTTTTTCTATATATTTTTACGGCGGAACAACTCCACCCGCTTTTTGTGGGCGCCATGTGCGCCGCGGGATCGCTCTACGTCAATCCCTACGGCTATCCGACACTCATCGTCAAGCTGATCAATTTTCTTCTCGCCGGAATCTGGCTGATAGTGAATTATGTGGACCACCAGGGCGAGGATTACCCACTGATCAAAAAAAAGTACTTTTTTTTCCTGCTGCTGGTTCCTTTGATACTTTTAGAGATGGTACTGCAAGCCAACTACTTCCTTCGTCTTAAACCGGATATTATTACCTCTTGCTGCGGGACTCTTTTTAGTACCGGGAGCAGCGTTCTTCCTTCGGGGATCTTTCTTTTCCCTAAGGTCCAGGCCATGGCGGCCTTTTATATCATCCTGCCTCTGACCATCGGCTCGGGATTTTATTTCTTTTGGAAAGGCCGGGGAGGCCTCCTGTTCTCGGGTTTGAGCGCCCTGGCCTTACTCGTCTCCATCGGCTCCATTTTCTCATTCATCTCCCTCTATATTTATGAGCTCCCGACCCATTCCTGTCCCTTCTGCCTGCTTCAAAAGGACTATCATTATATTGGGTACCCGCTCTACCTGACCCTCCTGGGAGGGGCCATTACCGGGATCGGCACCGGGGTGCTGATGCCGTTTAAAAAAATAAAAAGTCTCTCCGAAACACTGCCTGGGATTCAGAAAAAATTGGCCCTGGCCTCGATCCTCTGCTTTTTGATCTTCACCGGCATAGTCACCGTTGAGATTCTCCTCTCCCACCTGGTTTTGGAGTAGGGGGTTCCAGACGTTCAATTCCTGCCACACGATCTAACGGCAGGGTCTAAGGAAGGTTTAAGGCAGGATATGGAAAGAGCGTCCGGAAGGCAAACGGTAAATACCGAAATCCCGTTTATCGAAAGTTACTATATCCGGGAGGGACAGGTCTTCGGCCAGACATACCAGGGTGGCGTCCGCATAATCCATTGGAAGATCATGGTATTTTTCTATTAACCTCTTGGCCCGCGTCAGGCTCGAAAGACTGGCCGGAACCAGAACCATTAATCCCAGGAGGATGTGCTCGATGGCCGCCGTTTGGGCCTGTAGAGAAAAATTAAGGAGATAGATGACCTCGGTTAAGACCGCTTCAGTGGTATAGATCTCTCCTTCGAAGTGCTCCAACCACTCGATGCATTCCGGATGCCGGGCTTCGCTCCGGTCAATCAGGGCCACCCAGGACCAGTATCGAGGATGACCCGCATCAGGCGGATTTTCTTATTTTCTTAATTAGATAGGCCCGGTGGTTTTCCCCCAGATCCTTCACGCCGCTTTCCGCCACTCCCAGCAGGTGACGGACTTTCTGAAATGGGGTCTGGACCGGCGATTCCTGATGTTCTTCAAGAAAATGTTTCAAGGCCATTCGGACAATATCCGATCGCTTAAGAGCCATCTCTTTTGAAAGGCGGTCCAAAAGGGGTTCGTATTCATCCGGCATTCTAACGGTAAGCTGCATGGCGATCCTCCCGAAAATAATGATTGCATTGTAATCGTTTTGATTGCAAAGGGCAAGTGAAAAATCTCGGGCGGATGGCCCTGCTAAAGTAATATCGGGGGTTCCAGGCGTTCAATGCCGGCCACTCGATTAAAGTGGCGATCAAATGAATAAACGAAAAGGGGCCCCTTTCGTAACGCGGTAGCGGCCATTAAGGCATCGGCAAAATCCAGGTTGTTCTTCTGATAAAGGCTCAAGGCCTCCTGAATCAGGTTAGCCTGCTCCACTTGGAAATTTTCTGATGTACTTCCCGGCGCGTGGCCACAAAACCGGGGTATTTTCGTATAACCGGCAGAGTCCCATAGAAATCGAGCAACGACTTTTTTATAAAGGGTTCTAGGACGGCCTTTCCCCCCTCCACAGAAAAGATAACCAAATCACCCGCCTGAATCCCTAAGGCGGTCCGTACTTTCTTGGGGATGGTTACCTGTCCTTTAAAAGTAAGTTTTGCTGCTTCCATTTTCTTACTCCTTGTAAATATGCAGTACATATAAAAATTAGCATTACATTAAAGGGTTGTCAATCCATTAAACTGACTTTGCCCAAGTTGATGGTTAATGTTTAAGAATTAAAGGTAAATAGATGAAATTGGCTCCCGAATTCGTGGTGGAGGCCAATTTTAATTAATTTCTTTAAGGTAAACCCCCGGCTAGGCCGGGGGACTCCAAAAGTTTGACAATTCCGGGAATATAGGAAAGCCTCCCGACTGTGAACCGCTCAAAGTTTACAGAGAAGGAGGCTTTCATGGAACACCAAGGAGTTTAAGCCATACCAAGTGGGAATGCAAATATCATATAGTCTGGATACCGAAGTATCGAAAAAAAACATTATATGGTCATCTGCGCCAATATCTAGGGGAGTTGTTCAAAGAATTGGCTGCCCAAAAGGAATGCGCCATTATCGAAGGGCACCTCTTGTCGGATCATGTGCATATTTTGATCTCGATACCCCCCAAATATGCGGTCGCCCAAGTCGTGGGGTATCTCAAGGGAAAGAGTGCGATCCACATTGCCCGAGTTTATCTGGGACGAAAAAAGAACTTTGTCGGTCAACATTTTTGGGCCAGGGGATACTATGTTTCAACCGTGGGCAAGGATGAAGTAGCTACCCGAAATTATATTAAGAATCAAGAAAAAGAGGATCATCATCTGGACCAGATCGAACTGTTTCCGGAAGAAGATAAACCGACCACAGATAAACCATCTTCAGATGGTGAATAAATAATCCGCTTTGAGCGGTTCACAATTTCAAGCCTCCGGCTTTGCCGGAGGTACTTGACTCACATCGTTTTCGGGCCATGGCTGCCCTCCCGGAGAAACCATAAATCGGTCAGCGGTTCTCTGAAACGGAAGAATATTAGAAAAGAGAAATGGTAGGGGAAGAAAAAGGAAGAAAAATAGATCCTTGGCCGGGTTCTACCCCGGTGCCCCTGGACTACTTCCTAACCGAAGTAAATGGTAGGCTAACTGGCTGGTGATGATATATCTCTACAAATTTCAGATTCCACCATGGAAAGGATCACTTCGTGATTGGAATCCTTAGGGAAAAAATAATTGGCCCCGTTGGCCACGGCGGCTTGACGGTATTCCGGTAGGTCGTAGCTGGTCAAAATCAAAATAGTGGTTTCGGGGTATTGTAACCGCAGGGTTCGGGATAATTCCAAACCGTTGCCGTCCGGAAGATTGATATCGGCGAAGATCAGATCCGGGAAGCTTTCTCGGCACATTTGAAGGCCTTCCCGGCAGGTGCCGGCCTCGATAACTATTAAGAAGGGAAACCGATCGTTCAGTATTTTTTTGAAGGATTTGCGAAAGAATTCGTTATCTTCAACCAGCAGGGCGGTGACCATAGGTTTATCCTCTAGTGTAAGGGCGGCAGTGAGTCCTATTAGGTAACGCGGAAATAGTACTCGGCAATACGTTTTTATTAGTAGTTGATAATGAACAATAGATTATTAACTTTTAATGTTAATCAGTTAGGATTTTTATCGTCATGCTTCGCGAGTCCCCGCCACGATAAAGGACTTGGGCCTCGAAACCTAAAGTTATAACCACTTTACAGGGGACGATGGATATGATAAATAGGGAAAACTTGGTATATTTCCCGGAGAAAGGGTGTATTTTTATGGAAACAAAGAAAATACTGATCGTCGAAGACCACACCATCCTCCGGGAGGGGTTGAAGGCCCTCCTGACCACCGATCCGGAACTCGAAATTGTCGGGGAGGCCGGGGACGGCCGGGAAGCCATTAACCAGGTGGAAAAATTAGCCCCGGACCTGGTAATGATGGATCTTTCCATGCCGCGTATGGACGGGATGGAGGCCATTCGGGAAATAAAGCGTCGCTGGCCTGAGACGAAGGTTTTGTCTCTGACGGTCCATAAAACCGAAGAGTATATCCTGACCACCTTGAGGGCTGGGGCGGACGGGTATCTCCTCAAAGATGCCAATGCTCAGGAGATGATGGCCGCTGTGAAAATCGTCTTGGGCGGGAAACGGTATTTGAGCCCGGGCATTTCGGGAAGTGTCATCGAGGGGTATCTAGAGGGAAGAAAGACGGAAAAGGTCCCGGGTACTTGGGATAACCTGACCTCAAGGGAACGGGAAGTATTGAAGCTCATAGCAGAGGGAGCTCGAAATAAGGAAATTGCCGAACTGCTGGTGATTAGTCCCAAGACCGTTGAGAAACACCGGGCTAACCTGATGGTAAAGTTGAATTTCCACAATGTCTCGGAGGTGACCGCTTACGCCCTGGAAAAAGGGCTGGTGGTTAAGTAAGGGCCTTGCCCTGATGCCGGATTAATGACGAGGAACTGAATCGGAAGAATGGAATGATGGAATAATGGAAATACCGCGACTTCCCCAAAGCCCGTATTGCTGATTTTCCCTGCCTGATCTAACTGATGGATTAGAGACCGAAGCGGAGAAGCAGGGGCGACCTGCCGGTTGCATCAACGGACACGTTACGGGTCGCGGATCACTAAACCCCGAACGTTTTTCTCTTCACCCCCCTAAAGGCCAGGAGGCCTGAATCCGGGTGCCTTTCCCCGGTTGGGAGTGGATCGTCAGTGCCCCCCCGAGAACTTAGCCCGCTCTTTCATGCTGGTCAGACCCATGCCCCGAGTGGAGCCATCCAAAGGGAAAGCATTTTTTAGGGTAAATCCCAAACCGTTATCTCGAATATTCAAATGGAGACGATGATCCTTCTGGGCTAAATTCAGGTTGATTTTACCGGCTTGACTGTGTTTGGCGATGTTGTTCAAAGACTCCTGAATGATGCGAAAAATTACGGTTTTCAAGAGGAGGGGGATTTGCCCTTCTTCTACCTGAATTTCTTGTTTAATCAGGATGCCGGGATAGGTGTTCTGAAATTCACGGCAGAACCAGGAAATAGTGGCCAGAATCCCGAGGTCGTCCAGGGTGCTGGGCCGCAAGTCCATACAAATCCGGCGTATTTCTTCGATGGCCCCCTGAATGATCGGGATGATCTTCATTAGAGAGGAGGTTTCGCCAAGGGGGACTCTTCCTTCAGCCGAATGGGTCAGGATCAGATGCTCGATCCGGTACTTGATGGCGCTTAAAAATTGTCCTATTCCGTCGTGCAGTTCATGGGCAATCCTTTTCCGTTCGTTTTCCTGGGTCTGCAATATCTGGGAAGAAAGCAGACGCAGTTGCTTCTCCGATTTTTCCAGTGCCGTTTGGGTCTGTTTCCGGTTCGGTTAAATCCCGGCCCTCAATGATCAGCATGGGGACCCGTCCTCCCGGGTTATAAACCGGCTTGATCGATAGATCCATTGTTCGGGAAATTCCCCGAGCAAAAGAGATCTGGATTTCGAATCGCACCAGTTGCCCGCCGGCCGCTTGCGCGATGGCTTCTTTGACCATTGCCCGGTTGACTTCGGGGGTATCGTTCCCGCGGAGATCCCATAAGGGTTTCCCCAGAGAGTCCTGATAATTGATTTGGAAGTAGTCCAGGGCCGTCTGGTTGATTTCCAAGACGGTCCCATCCGGCTTGAGCAGGGCGATGACCTGAAAAGTCTGGTTGAAAATCGCCCGAAACTTCTGTTCACTTTCCGCTAAGGCATTTTGTATATGAACGCGGGTCTTGATTTCATTCCTAAGCTGTTCGTTCACCCGGGTCAGTTCGGCGGTGCGCTCCAGGATTTTATCCTCCAGACGGATGTGGGCCTGATTTAGGGCTTCTTCCGCCTCCTTGCGTTCCAGTTCGCCGGCCGCGCGCACGGCCACCAGTTTCAGTATGGATTCCGCGAGATGGGGGTTCACCAGGGGCCTGCGCGCCGATAATCGCGATCAGACCGATCGGCTTCCCCTCGAAATTCCAAAGGGTGGCCCCCACATAACTCTCGGCCCGTATCTCCTGAAGCAACGCATCCCCTGGAAACAAATAGCGGACCTCCTTGGGAAAACAACAAATCGTCTTTCCTAGTGACTCGCCGCAGGGGGTATCCTTAAGTGCGTATTCGATGTTATCCTCAAATTTTCCATCAAAGTAGATGGCCACCGTCCGGGCGGTCAGCTCGTCACCCTCCAGTCGATCGATGCAGACATAATCCATTTCCAGGCTCTGCGCGAGGTAGCGGGCCAATGATTCGAAAAAATTCTCGCCCGGATGCAGATATCCGCATTGCAGCAAAAACTGTTGAGCCTCCTCGATCCGCCGGTGCTCGTTCTCCGCTTTGTGGCGTTCGCTGATATCCCGAATGATGGCGGTAAAATGGACCTGCCCGTTCGACCGCCAGGAGGAAAGGGAGATTTCAATAGGGAATTCATGGCCGTCGCGGTGCCTACCGATGACCTCCATGGTTTTTCCGCCCAGGCGCAAGATCCCGTCGCTCCGAATCCGCTCCAGGGCCGAGTCATGTCTTTCCCGGTAGCTTTCAGGCATGAGGATAGCGGACGGTTTTCCCAGGATCTCCGCTGCGGAATAACCGAAAAGCGCTTCAGCCTTGCTGTTCCAGAAGCTGATCCGTCCTTCCGGGTTGCTTGAAATGATCGCGTCCGTGGCCGTCTGGACCACGGCCCGAAAGTGCTCTTCGCTGATTTTGAGCCGCTCGGCGGTTTGCAGCTTATCAAAGGCGATAGCGGCCAGTTCTCCAAAAATACCCGCGGCCTGGGCGTCCTGATCGGTGAACCCGCCGGGTTTATTGGCCAGGCCGATCACCCCCACCACCTTTTCCTGGATTTTAAGGGGGGCGAAGAGAACACTCTCCAGCCGGGCATGTTCCTTCGGCAGGAAGTCGGCCCAGGGGCTCTCGGGAAAATTATTGTCGTAAATGACCTTACCGCTGCGGTAAGCCTCGGCGCGCATTCCCCGTACCGGCATAGGCAGATTTGGGTCCACCCGGCAGGGTAAGCCTCCCGCATCCAGAAATAGCAGTTCGTTGGTTTTTTCATCCATGGAAAGAAGGGCCACATAACCCGCCACGCAACCTAAATATTTTTTCAGAATGGAATAAATGGCCCGGGCCGTCTCCTTAAAATCGCCGTGGGCCATAATTTGCCGGGAGCCTTCTTGAAGTGCCTGGATCAGGGCGTCCGGGTTGGGGCTCTGCTCGAGGTTGCGGACGGGCGGGTCGGATGGGCGCTGGGTGGTCATAATGGGCTTTCCTATGGATGAAAACAAAAACGAATATCGAATATCGAACACTGAATTTCGAATGACGAAATGCGCTATCGTCGGCGACTCCGCCGAAGAGGCTCAGGCCGGAGCGCACTCCAATTTGGGGATTATAGTGGAATCAGGGGGAGGGGTCAATGGAAAGGGAGCCGAGGGGGAGATTAGAGACCGCGGGATTTGGGGATGCTGAATCGCTACAGGCCGGACACCGTTGCCAAACCCCTAAGAGAGATTGGCGTGTACGAGTAAGTGTACGAGTAGGGCGTCACCACTTCTGCCCCACTATTCTTCTATTAGGCTTTGCTGTCCAGGCAACAAGCATCCGCTCAGACGCGCATGATCAAACCGTTTGATCATTATGGGGTTCCTTACTCGTACACGTACTCGTACACGCAAATCTACCCCGCATCTCAATCAATTTCCGCCAATACTCGGCATCAAAACGTCCCCATTGGGCCGCAGAAGATCCCCAACGTACCCACAGATTTCGCAGGCCCTAATTTCTCATTATTATGGGGAGGTATAGAATGGGGGGTCCGATGGTGAAGGTAGCCGGCGGATCCGAGATCCCCCCGCCCGGAGGCGAATTGGAGACCGTGACCGAGGCCGTGCCCATCACAGCCAGGTCGGCCGCGGGGATGTCGGCCGTAAGCTGGGAATCGCTTATAAAGGTCGTCGGCCTGGCGATACCATTCCAACGGATCACCGAAGATTGGTCCACAAAACCACTGCCGTCCACTGTCAGTGTGAAGTCGGGTCCGCCGGCCGGGCGTGCAGCGGGGTCAAGGCTGGTAATCGTCGGAATGGGATTGGTGCGGGTTACGGTAAAGACCACCTCGTTCGAGACACCTCCTCCCTGCCCCGGATTGACAACCGTGACCTTGACCGGTCCGGCCAAGGTCAGGTCGGATGCGGGTATGTCTGCCGTAAGCTGAGAGGTGTTCACAAAGGTCGTTGTTTTGGGATTCCCATTCCAATGGATCACCGATCCGGCCCCAAAAGTACCATACGTATAGCCGTTGACCGTCAGCTTGAAGGCCGGATCATTAGCCGGTTTCGAATTGGGGAACAAGGTAGTTATGGCCGGAACGGGATTGTCGGTCGTATCCTCATAGGCGCCGATGTCACAGTTGTTTGGAAGGCGGGGATACCCCCGCTGGTCTGTGGGCGGACAACCGGTTCCGACATTTTTTGCGAGGTCCAGGCCTAATACCTGAGTGAAGGTTGGTCCGCCGTTGTCCTGTAACGGTCCAAGGTTCGGGTTTTGAGGGAATAGATCTGTCGGATGTGACAGCCCACAGGAAAAATCGTCATCGAGATTATGACCATTGGAGTTTATGGCGACACCGTCACAATTGAATCCAACGTTATCGGCGATGATGGTGTTCTTGACTTCAATGGCGTTGCCGGGTCTTATTAAAAATGCCGCCGCCGCCATTAGACTAGGCGCCGTATTATTACTTATGGTCACATTGGTCAAAGTGGTTTGAGCTACAACGCCTGCGGTTGATATCGATCCATTATAGATGCCGCCTCCGAAACTGGTCGCGCCGTTTCCGCTGAGAGTGACATTGGTCAGGTCCATGATACCGTCGTTATAGAGCCCTCCACCGGTTCCGGCCAGGGACCCTTGTGATGGTAGATTTTTCGAGGGTTAAGGTGCCGCTATTATAGATGCCGCCTCCTATGCGAGATCCGGATCCGGCACTATTCCCATTAAAGGGCACATTTTTGATAGTGGCCGTACCGTTATTATAAAGGCCCCCCCCATTAGCGGCCTGATTATTGTTTAAAATGCAATAGCTTAAGTTTAAAGACCCGTTATTAAAAATGCCACCGCCATAACTTTCGTTGCCGGCGGCGTCTATTCCATGATTTCCGGTCAAAGTCACATTCAGTGCGCTCAACGTGCCTTCATTGTAAATCGCTCCACCTCCGGATTTGGGCCCATCGGCGGTGTGGGCTCCGTTTTGAAGCTTCAGGCTGTTGAGGGTCAAGGGTGTCCCCTCGCCGACTTTGAAGATCCGGGAAGCATTGTTTCCGTCAATAGTGGTGATGGCCTGCCCTGATTCGTTTATCGTACCGTTGATTGTAATATTCTCTTTTACCAGGAGTTCTCCCAAGGACAGGAGGTAGGTCCCGGCAGGCAGGGCGATGTTATGTTGAATGGGGAAGGAATTGGCTTCCTGGATGGCAGCCCGTAAAGTGCAGATGCCGTTTCCGGGCGCTGTTTCGCAGAACGTATTGCCGGGATTGGCATCCGCCGCATCGTCAAAGCTGTTTACTGTAAAATTGAAGGCCCAGGAACTGCGAGCCCCCAGGGGATAGGCGCCGGTAAGAATCAGGAGGGCCGATAGAATTATTCTTGTTGCTGGTTTCATAGGTCCCCTCTATAGGTACTTAATACGAAAATAAAGTCAGACAACGCTTTGGGCTGTTGTTCTTGCCTTGTCATCCCGGACTCGATCCGGCATCCAGATCCTATGAAGCTTAACCGCGGCCTGGATTCCGATCGCGCTTCGCTTGTCGGAATGACGAGATGACTCGACTCGTGTAAAATCATTTTCATGCTTCGCAAATGCCCGCCCCGGGCCATGGGGGATTAATTATCTTATCGGCAAAACAATCCGGGGAATTAAATATGAATTAAGTGGGCGAGGGTTTTCCTTCTTCCAAGACACTGAGACCTCGGGGATCCCTCGGGTTATGCCGATGGGGCCCTGATTGAATTTATCCCTGCTTCCAGCCCACGACGGCAAACGTGTTGCTGCCGGGGTTGCCGGGGATCGTGACTGTGGTGGTGACCGTTGGTAGGTTGTCGTTTTGGATGTTGTTGCTGGCGGTGAAATTGAAACTGCCGTTTCGAGTAATATCTCCTATGCTGACAATGGAGCCGACGACCCGGCTGGACCCATTTTGGACAAAGCTGCCGTTGCTCCAGAAAGCCCCATAGCTGTCGCTGGAGCCATTCATGGTGATGTTTCCCTGGGCCACAATGGCCGTGCCGATGACCCCGCTGCCGTTGATCTGGGAGGAGCCGTTAATGGTCACGTTTCCGGTGGCCACGATGGTGCCGTTGATGATGGAACCGTTAAGGGTCAAATTTCCCTCCGCAAAAATGATCTGACCGCCCAAGTCGCCGGAGCCGTTGAAATTGTAATTGCCGCTGTGGTAAGTACCCGCGGCCTGGGCAGCAGTCCTTTAATTGGGCCATCCAGGTATCCGTAACCGAGGGGACATCGACAGTAGCGCCATTAGGGGTCTTCGCTCCAATATTCCAGGTGCCGTTGGTGGTGATCGAGCCATGGGAGCTGACGGTACCGGTAACCGTGCCGCTGCCGTTAAACCGGGTACTCCGTTGGTATGGGTGCCCCCGTTGATATTGGCAGACCCATTGACCCTCAGGTCCCCATTGGTAATGATGCCCTACCCCAAAAGCGGGATGGAGGTGGTGGTGGTGGTGGTCTGAGCAGCCTGGGCGGGAGTGGTGTCCACATTGACCGTCATTTTGACAACGGCCCTGGAATTGAGGGGACCGGAGCCTGTGGAAGTGAGGGTTACATTTGTTCCGCTGCGTTCCGTTAATTTGACAATATAACTCCCGACGCCGAGAGTCTTACTGATAAAAGGGAGATCATCCGCCGTTTCCAGAATGCCGTCCGGACCCTTGACCAGATTGATTTGAGCGTCGAGAGTACTGGCTTCATCCAGGATTCGTTTTCTTAAGGTTTCTTTGCCCTCCTGGACCCCGGCTTCAGCCAGAAAAAAGGCCTGCTTCGAAACCTTGGTATTGGTGGTGATCAGCGTTTCAATATTAGAAGAATTAACCGCTACAATCCCAATAACGGTAAGGGATAATAATATCAGGAGTGCGGTGATGAGTGCTAATCCTTTTTGGTTTTTTATGGTCGCGTTCATCTGGAACCTCCTTTAATTCCTAATGCTTACCGTTTCGGTGGTGCGATAGTATTTGAAGGCCTGAGTCATAGGATCCACGGCGGCCGATCGGGCTATGATTTTTACATCTATCCTTTTTATTTGGGAGAGATCGGTGGTGGGGTTATTACTCCCGTCGTAGGGCGTGAGTGAAAAATTGTCGATGCTTCTTGCCAATTCCCTTCTGTTAGGCGCTCCCAAGGGAGCTTTACTATACTCCAGGACAAGGGAATTCGGACTATTGGGATCTGGAGTCCAGGAGAATATGCGCATGTCCGCGTCCGTAACCGAGGAAAAAGAGATTTTATCGCTTCCGGAACAGGGATTGCTGGTATTTTCCATACAGGAGATGGTTTTCAGACTTCTAATCTCCCGCAGGGCAAGCTCAACCACGGATCTGGCATTTTGCTGCATATCTATGGATAAGTTCTGGGAGGCTCGGCTCTTATTGGAATTGATGAAGACACCGCCGGCGGTGGTCAGGAACAAAACGGTAAGCCCCAAAGTGAGCAGCAGTTCGGTTATTGTAAAACCCCTGGGCTTTTTCATGGCGCGGCAATTACCGTGTCCATTGAAGTGGAACGTGTTCGTCCCCCTTCCGGCCAGGTAACGGTAACGATTATTCTTTTCATATTTGCGGATCCGGCATAAGTTTCTATGGTCCAGGCGCGGTTGAAGATCCTCCCACTATTCCCGTTCCCCCCCAGTCCGTCTGAGTTTAAGGGATTATTGGGATCCGCATGGTTGTTCATCAGGGTCAGGCTGCTAAAACCAGTGGAAGAGGTAGCGGTGGTCTTAAATTCTTCCACTCTTCTCTCGGCCAGGATATTCGCCGTGGTTAAGTTTTTTGAGGCCAGGTTTCCTTTTATGGCCGTAACTTGAAGGCCTCCCAAACTAAGGACCCCGACTACCAGGATAAGCAGGGCCACCATGAATTCGATCAGTGTAAATCCTTTAGTATTTTTCGATTGATGGCTCATCAAATGATCGATATCCTTCCCGTCTCTTTTATTTCAATGGTCTTGGATGCCGATGGTCCAACGGCGATGACCGAGGTATTGACATTGTTCAGGGTCACTCCTGTGGAGGTAAAGGTAATGCTTCCCCCATTGGTTTTATAGGCCGAAACTGCGGGGTACTCCCCGTTTAGATTTCTGGTCAGGATAGTTTCCCCCGTATCCACCCGGGTAACGCTATAAGTGTGGGCCAGATAGTCAAATTGGGCACTTATGGATCTGTTTTCTTTGATGGCCGTCATTCTGGCATTTTGTAGATCGGCCCAGATCAATCGGGTAGCCCCATCCAGACGATACCTGCTCATGAGGATTCCCATTTGGGGGATGGCGATAGCGCTTACTATGCCGATGATGGCCATCACTATTAATGTTTCGATCAGGGTAAATGCCTTCCTTCTTCGAAGGATTTGGGGTCTGGGCGGTCTGACGCCAGGTATTCTCATTTTCAGTATTTTCGTCAATTGGTTTCTGAGCCTGTATAGTTTGATTAAATCAATCGACTTAATGAGAAGCAAAATGAAGGCCAAAGCGTAAAAATAATAAACATAATTAAAACGATAGATTAAAGCGCCAGTCGAGATTTCGAGGCCTACTGGTGGAAAATTTTTGCCAATAAATGTCAAGTTTTGGCAAAAATTGTTAAGGGTTTACCTTTAAAGAAAATCATAGTAAATTATAATTTTTGAGTTCGCAAAAAGTCCAAAGACCTGTCATTGCGACCCCGGACTTTATCCGGGGGAATCAATCCCCACTTTCATTGGGAGTACCATCATGAGTGATATGATCGAGGAAGACGAGATGGAATACGAGGGGATGGTGATTCGTCCCCCCAGCGAAGCCGACAGCATCTTGTTGCAGGTGACGGTCGGCTGTTCGCATAATAAATGTTCCTTTTGCGGGACTTACAAGGATAAGCGGTTCCGGATCAAAAAGGATGAACGGATCCTGAAGGATATCCTCTTCGCTTCCCGGTATTGCCGGCGGCAGGACCGGGTTTTTCTGATGGACGGGGACGCCCTGATCATCCCCCAGAAGCGATTGGTTTGGATCCTGGAACGGGTCCGGGAGCACCTCCCCTGGGTTCGGCGGATCGGCCTTTATGCCAATGCCAAGAGCATCAAAATGAAGACGGACGAAGATCTGCGGCAACTGAAGGAACTGGGGTTGGGGATAGTTTATCTGGGGGTGGAGACCGGACATCCGGAACTGTTGAAAAAGATCTGCAAAGGGACTTCGGCTGAAAACCTGATCCGGCAGGGAAAAAGGATCAAGGCGGCCCGGATCCGGCTCTCGGTCACGGTGCTCCTGGGCATCGGTGGAAAGGCCTTGTCCCGGGAACATGCCCGGGAAACGGGGCGGTTGCTGACCGAAATGGACCCCGACTTTGTAGGCGCCCTGACCGTCATGGTTTTACCGAATACCGAACTGGGTCGGGAATACGCCGAAGGCGGGTTTCAGCCTTTAGAGGTGCAGGAATTCCTACTGGAGCTGGGAGAGATGGTTTCGGCCACACAGCTTTCTCAGGGGCTATTTTATTCCAACCACGCTTCCAATTACCTGCCCATAAAAGTCCGTTATCCGGAAGGCAAGGAACCGGCCCTAAGGTTGATCGCCAAGGCCGTCAAGGGGGAGGTGGGGTTGCGGCCGGAATGGATGCGGGCGCTGTGAGTGCGTCGAGCGTCTGGCGCGAAGCGCATAGTGCCGGCCGATTACTGGATTCGAAGGCGATTTGGGTCGGGTGTTGCCGGTTAAAAGGACTAATAGAGCCTAAAAGACAAAATCGGATAAGTTTGCTTACCTCTCTTAAAAAACTTTTCAATTTCCACGGCCACAAAAACTAAACTGGAAAGACCAAACACCAGGAGCAATTCCCCTGCGGTCAACGGTTCGGTTTTGAACACGGGGTTCAGGGCCGGGATATAAATGGTCGCCATCTGGAGCAACAGCGTCAGCAGGACGCTGGCCAATAACGGCGTATTGGATAAAAGCCCCTGTTCAAAAATGGACCGCCGTTCCGAACGGATGGCCAATACGTGGCCCAATTGAAGCAGACAGAGCGTGGTAAACACCATGGTTTGCCAGTGGGTGTCGCCCAGGCGGATGGCCCCGGCCTGCAGGCCGAGAACTACGCCGGCCATGAGAAGTCCGACCCAGATGGCATGAATGCCCAATCCCTGGGCAAAGATGCTTTCCCGGGGGGACCGCGGCGGACGGTTCATTAGATCTTTTTCTCCAGGCTCGGCTGAAAGAGCCAGAGCCGGCAGACCGTCAGTCACCAGATTGATCCACAGAATGTGAATCGGCAAAAGCGGAATGGGCAACCCCAGAAAGGGGGCCAGAAATAGGGTCCAGATTTCCCCGGAATTCGTAGTCAGCAGATAGCGGATGAACTTGCGGATATTGTCGTAAATCTTGCGTCCTTCCCGCACGGCCTTGACGATGGTGGCAAAGTTATCGTCCAACAGGATCATGTGGGAGGCCTCTTTGGTCACCTCGCTGCCGGTTAACCCCATGGCAATGCCGATGTCCGCCCGCTTCAGCGCCGGGGCGTCGTTGACCCCGTCCCCGGTCATGGCCACGAATTGCCCTTTATCCTGCAGGGCCTGGACGATCTTCAACTTCTGCTCGGGCGCGACCCGGGCGTAAACCTGTATCTGCTCCACCCGGTTTTGAAATTCCTCCAGTGAAAGCCGATCGAGTTCCCGACCGGTCAACACGGCCTGCCCGTCCCCTTCGAGGATCCCGATCCGATGGGCAATTACCCTGGCCGTCAGCGGGTGGTCCCCGGTGATCATCACCGGCCGGATGCCGGCGGACCGGCACATGGTTACGGCCTCCCGCGCCTCCGGCCGGGGTGGGTCCATCATCCCGACGATCCCGATCAGCGTGAGCCCTGTTTCCACGCCTGCCGAGGTCAGCGGATCCGGTATTTCGTCCCAGACCCGCAGGCCGAACCCCAAGGCGCGCAGGCCATCTCCGGCAATCCGATCGGCGATCTCCAGGATTGGCGGCCGATCGACATCCTCCTGCCCTCGATGGGTGTACACCTTTTCGGAGCGCTCCACTATTTCCTCAACCGCCCCTTTGGTGAAAGAAATTACCCGGCCCTCACCCCAAGAATGGAAAGTGGTCATCAGTTTTCGGTCCGAGTCGAAAGGGATCTCGGCCAACCGGGGAAACTTCTCATCGAGTTTTTCCCGAAGGAAGCCCTTTTCCCGGGCCAGGTTGAACAGGGCCGTCTCGGTCGGATCGCCGAGGACGGCGCCGGAGGCGTCCAGACGGGCGTCATTGGAAAGGGCCAGGGCCGTGAGCAGCATCCCCGGGGGTTTCCTGCCTGAAAGAGGCGCCTCCGTGCTTTCCGGGCCGGCCGTCGGAAGTTCTTCGGACCGGAACAGGCGCCCGTCGACATAAACCTCTTCCACCGTCATCCGGTTCAAGGTCAGGGTCCCGGTCTTGTCGGAACAGATGTAGGTAACCGAGCCCAGGGTCTCGACCGCCGGCAGTTTCCGGATCAAGGCCTGCTGTTTGACCAGTTTCTTGGCCCCCAGGGCCAGTGAGATGGTGATGACCGCCGGCAGGGCCTCGGGGATGGCCGCCACCGCCAGAGAAATGGCGGTGAGCAGCATCAAAAGCGGCGGCTCACCCCGGAGAAGGCCGGCGACAAAGACGATGCCGCAAATGGCCAAGACCGCGTAGGCCAGCTTCTTCCCGAAAGAGGTGAGCCGCTTCTGGAGCGGCGTCTTCCCCTCTTCCTGGGCCTGGAGCAGGGAGGCGATCCGGCCGAGTTCCGTCTGCATCCCGGTGGACGTCACCAGTCCCCGGCCTCGCCCGTAGGTGACCAGGGTCCCTTTATAGGCCATGTTTTTTCGGTCACCGATGGACAGATCCTCTTCCGGTAAGGCCTCGGTTTGCTTCCCCACCGGCAGGGACTCCCCGGTCAGGGCCGCCTCTTCGGTCCGGAGCTGGACCGTTTCACTTAGCCGGATATCGGCCGGGACCACATTCCCGGCCTCCAGGAGTACCAGGTCCCCGGGAACGAGCTGACCCGCGGGTATCGTCTCGGGTTTCCCGTCTCGAATGACGGTCGCCGAAGGGGCCGCCATTTTTTTCAGGGCGGCCATGGCCTTTTCGGCGCGGTATTCCTGAATGAAACCGAGCACGGCGTTCAGCAGCACGATCACGGCAATGGCGATGGTATCCGACGGCTCGCCGATGACGCCGGCCACCACCGCGGCGGCGATCAGCACCAGGATCATGAAATCCTTGAACTGATCCAGGAACATCATCCCCAACGATTTATGTTTTTTTTCGATGAGTTCGTTGGGGCCGAAGCGCTCCAGCCGCTCCCGGACTTCCTCAGGGGTGAGACCGTTACCGGAAGATTGAAGTCTCTCCGTCACCTCTCGCGGATCAAGTTGGTGCCAGTGGAACGATCCGATATTTTTGTCGGTCAATACGTTCATTGTTTTCTGTTGCCCTTGGGTAATTGATTTTGTCTGACCTGGAAATCATGGGGTAGGTATCCGGCTTCCCCCATCCCCCCCTAAAAAAAAGACCTTTGCCACGTTTCCTCACGCGACAAAGGTCTGGCTTGTTAGTCAGTGTTCTAACGGGTGGTACCGGCCTTCTTTTACGAAGGCGTATTGACGATAGCCGCCTTGAAAGTTACTCCCCTTTGTGAAATATAGTACTTATCAAGACCAGATCCTCTTTGTCAAGAATTAATTCAGCCATAATTTTTTTGCAAATTTTTTGACTTTTATAATTTTTCCCACTTGTAGTCGATGATCTCGGTCAGCACTCCGTTGAGTTTCTTGGGGTGGATGAAGGCGAACTCGCAGTCCCGAAAGGGACGGGCGATTTCTCCTCGGGAATCCGGAATAAAAGGAAAGCCCTTCCCTTGGAGGTCTTCCACCGCCTGGCGGGTGTTGTTCACGTTGAAGCTGATGAGCATGACCCCTTCCCCCCGCTTTTCGATAAACCTGGCCACCTCACCGTCGGGGGTGGTGGATTCCATGAGTTCAAAGCCGATCTCTCCGACCCAGTAACGGGCCACCCGGATCTTTTCCCGTTCGTCCACATAGGCGTCGTCCGGGCCGGATTTTCCCAAGAGGAGTTCCCAGGCCTTCTTGGCCGCGTTCAGGTCTTTGACGGCGATGCAGATATGATCCATCTTGTTGATTTTCATTTTTTCCTCCAATCAATGTCGGGATGCCATTTTTAACCCAGACCTACGCAGCCCCCGACTCGATCCTCTCCGCTTTGGATTTTTCGGGTTCGAAGGTAATCGCTATCGGTATTCTATTATGAAATGAATTTAAAAATCATGAAAAAAGTTTTTGAATAAAAAAATAAAAAAGGCTAAGAAATGAAGACATAAGAAAACACGTTCCCGAAAGAGTTACGGGGGCCGTTCCAGGAGGCCTAAAAATGGACTTTCCGGACTATTACCGATCCAGCTTTACCCCGGCAGAGGAAATAGAGAAACGCCTGGCCGCCTTTCAGGCCCGGTTGGCGGAGGAGGCGTTGGAAGCGGCCCTCCTTCATCAGTTGGTGGACCTTTATTATTTTTCCGGAACCGCCCAGCAAGGGTTCCTTTTTGTGCCGGCTCGGGGGGAGGCGATCCTGCTGGTCAAGAAGGAGTTCGAGCGGGCCCGGGAAGAAAGCCCCCTGGCCCGGGTGGAACCCTTGCCTTCCCTGACCGGGTTGGGAGACCGGTTGCGGGACTTGGGCTGTCGGATTCCGGCTCGGCTGGGGCTGGAGTTGGATGTCCTGCCGACGGGCACTTTTCGATTTCTGCAAAAGATCTTGAAATTTAAAGAAGGGTGGGACATCTGGCCCCTGATGCGATCGCTTCGGGAGACCAAGTCGGAATACGAATTGGGCCTCCTCCGCAAAGCCGGGGAGATCGGCGCCGAGGTCTATCGGGAGGTCGCCGAATTCATCCGCCCGGGCCTGTCGGAGATCGAGGTAGCCGGCTGGATGAATTACTTAGCCATGCGCCGGGGCCATCAGAATATCCTGCGCAGCCGGGGCTTCAACAGCGAGATCTATAACTGGCATGTGGTCAGCGGGGCACTGGGGACCCTGCCCAGCAGCATCGACGCCCCGTTCAACGGGCTGGGGTTGAGCCCGGCCTTCCCGCTGGGCGCCGGTTTGAAACCCATTGTCGCCGGGGAGCCCATTTTGATCGATTTCGGGACCTGCTACACGGGCTACCAGGTGGACCAGACCCGGATGTACTCTGTCGGTAAACCGGAAGCCGAATTTCTGGAAGCCTATCTGGCGCTAAAAGAAATCGAGGCCGGCATCATCCGCCATTTACGCCCGGGGGTCTTGTCTGAAAGTCTCTACCCCCTGGCCCTGGATCAAGGCCGGGAACTGGGGTTTGAAAAAGTCTTTCTGGGGCCAGTGAAAAGAAAAATTAGCTATGTCGGCCACGGAGTGGGGCTGGAGAGCCCCGAAACCCCCTTTCTGGCCCCGGGGCACACCTATCCTCTCCGGGAAGGGATGACCCTGGCCCTGGAATTGAAGATCGTGCTGCCTGGGGGAGCGGTGGGGTTTGAAAATACGGTGGCGATCACCGGAGAGGGGGTGGTGAAATTGACCGCCGCCGATGAAGATTTTTTGATTTTATGACCGAAAAAGGTGAGCGGCCAGGCCACCTTCCGACTGGATGTGGACCTGAAGGACCTCCACTACGCTGTGATCGCGCTAAGAGTTCTTTATATCGGTACAATCTTTTCCATGGCGGAGACAAATTTTCGACCTTCGAAAATGATTTCTTTTATTTGCTCCGGATCAAATTCGACTAAAGGCCGATAATCGGCCTTCTGTCGATTATCGAAAAGCCACTCATAATGTTTCCCCCAGACTTCTTCGATCTTCTTTTCCCGAACAAAATCCCGATGGAGGATTGAACGGACCTCCCGGTGTTTTTTGAAAGAAAGACCATTGGCAAAAAGCACGGCAGAGAAGGCATGGAAGCAGGCATATTAGGCGTCCCGTACCGCATTTGACAGACGGGAGGCCCGGAAGTTTTCTTCTGGCTGAAGCTATATCTTCCCAGGCCTTCTCCCGCCAATAGGTTATGATCGGGTTAGGTTTCATACTACGGCGGCTCCATCTTTTATGATCTCGCGATAAATCGGGAACTGCCTGAAAATCCCTCCTTCCCAATCTTCCGAAGAGGCAAAAAGAGGGCTAAATATTACATCAAATTCTTGACCCACTTGAAAAAGAATTTCAATAATCGTCTTTTCTTCTCTCCATTGGAGGGGGGTCGGTCCGATAAGCATAAGATCGATATCGGAATATTGATCAGATGTGCCCCGTGCCTTGGACCCAAACAAAATTACCTGGTCGATGGCGAATCGGTCTTTTAAAATTCGGGCGGCCTTTCCCACCGCCTGTTTTTCTTTTGGGCCGAGTTTAATTTCTTGCCAATCTTTCAAAACAGTCCCTCTCTCATTCGGAAGTAAAAAAACCTTTCGGCCTACTTCGGTTCATCGGGCTTCCGCGCCGCGATCCCCGACCTCCTCAGATGTCCTTTGTCAATTGGAATATTAAAGGGATTCACCACAAATAATGTCAAGGATAAAGTTTTGATCCCCCATTTTATCGCAGGTGGTGGATCTTTCGGTGGATTCTAAAACCGGCAAGATCAAGGGCCATCGGGTGGTGGCGGCGGTTGACTGCGGCCCGGTGATCAACCCCGATCCTTTGGTGGCCCAGATCGAAGGGGCCGTCACCATGGCCTTGAGTACCGCTTTGATGGAAGAGGTGCGGTTTGCCTAAGGGGGGGGGGAGGCGCGTTACCGACACCAAGTCCTCGCCGCCCAGGAGGATGAAAGAAAACGGATCGCCCTGGAAATTCATGATAGTCTGGGGTCCAGCCTGAGTGCCATCAAATTCAAGGTGGAAGAGGCCGAAGCGGTGCATCTCGTACTACGAAAAGTCGACGACACCTTAGAACTGAGTATCAGAGATAATGGAGAAGGATTTGATCCGAAAAGTCTGTCCTCAACGGAAAATTCAAAAAAAGGCATTGGGCTCACCAGCATGGAAGAGCGGGTTGAATCTTCCGGCGGATCTTTTTCCATCGAGTCCGCCAAAGGAAAAGGGACCGTTATCCGGGCCGTTTGGCCCGTCTGAATTTTGAACCTTTGCCCTTTAATGGATCGCCAGATAGATTTAGCGGACCATCCGATGTAAGATACAATCTTTCTTTCGAAAAATTACCTTTCCCCCACCATTTTCTTCCCCTATAATCTTTGGCGTCCTGGGGCCAGACGGTGCTGGCGGCCCGTGTGGCCCAGGCCGGCGGCAACGACCACGATCCCACCACCAAGGAATTTCCGTTCTTGGCGGCCAATATCGTCCTCCAAGGCGCCGCCCGACCTGCGCCTCGGCCGGTTGGGACCTGCCCCCCTTCATACCGGAAGCCTACCGTGTTTTTGAGATTCCCACGGCCACGACACCCTTGCGGGTGGGGGTCATCGGGGTTACGACCCCGGAAACGGTCTCCATCACCAAACCTGCGGCCACCGCCGGACTCTGTTTCAAAGACCCGGCGGAAGCGATACTCCATTACTATGAGTCATTATCGGGTGCGGCCGACGTGATGATCGTCCTTTCCCACAACGGCTATGCGGACGGCGGGTACGGTTATGGATTGCCGATCTACGGCGATCAGACCCTGGCGAACAGGTTGAACCAGTCCGGGAAGCCGGTGCACCTGATCATCGGCGGGCACAGCCACACCGACCCCAGCCGGCAAACGACGACTTCCGGTTCCGTTGAATACCTGCCGACGATCGTAGCCGGACCGGGGAACACGCCGGTGGCGGTGGCCCAGGCCTACCGTTACAACACCTATCTGGGGGAGGTGGTGCTGGGGTTCAAACCGAAACCGGGCGGCGGCTTTCAGGTGGTCTCCCGGACTGGGCGTTATCTGGCGGTGTCCTCCGGGACTCCGGAGGATGTGGATATCGTTAACCTGGGCGCCCCCTATCGATCGCGGCTCGACGGCTACCTGGTTCAGGCTATCGGGCAGACCTCAGTGCCGCTCGATGCCCTAAAAGGGTTTACTGAGGAGACCAACGGGGCCAACCTGGAGGCGGACGCCTCGATGGATAAGCTCCGCTGGTTAGGAACAGCCGTGGACTTCCATCTTTCCGGCGCGCTGGCCAACCGCCAGGTGGCCGCTGCCGCTTCGTCGGCCAGTCCGGTCACCTTGACCGTGGCGGACGCCTTCACACTGATGCCCTCTGAATACTCCCTGGTGGTAGTCAGGGTAAACGGGCCGCAGCTCAAAGCCATCCTCGAACGCAGTTACCGTAACTATTATTATTATAAGTACATACCCGGCTACGGGGGATATACCTATTCCTCGGCCTGTATGCTGGACATCAGCCGCGGCGGGCGGATCGTCTATCGGGATACCTATCCGAATCTCCCCAATGGAAATAATGTGCTGGGGTTGTTCTTTCAAGATACCGGAGGCCAGGAACACCGCGTGGACTTTAACGACGCCACGGCCACCTATCGGGTCTCGACGTTGGACTACCTGGCCGCCGGAGGATGTAACTTTAATGACAACGGGCGACTCTCGGCCTTTGACCCAGATCGAGCAGGATACTTCCTACTCCCTGCGCGACGCGGTCATCGACTACCTCAAGGCCCAGCCCGGACCGATCGCGCCGGCAGTCGAAAGCCGCCTTCAATACCTTCAAGTCATAAATTTTCCCATCTACCTGCCAATAATCATGCACTAAATGGCCAAACGGAGAGGAATTCAAAAAGAATCGCCGGCTCGGCTAGGGGATAGGGGTTGAATCTTTAGTAGGGACAATATGAATTCCGGCTCAGGCTGCTTCTATTCGTTTGAGGTCTCCGATATCAATCGATTGTCTGGTTTTCCATAGATCGTATTGGATCTGGAGCCGGAGCCACCCTTCCGGTGAGCGGCCAAAAACTTTTGACAATCTTAGTGCCATTTCAGGGCTGATCCCTGAACGCCCATTTAAAATTGCTGAAAATGTTTTTCGGGTAACCCCAAGTGCTTTGGCTGCTTCCGTTACATTCATTTTAAACGGGGCAATACAGAACTCCCTTATTATTTCACCAGGGTGTGGTGGGTTGAACATCGTCATTTTTTCCTCCCTAATGGTAATCCTCAAAATCTACATCCAAGGCCTCGCCTTTTTGAAATTTGAACGTAATACGCCAATTCCCGCTGACAGTAACTGCCCAAGTCCCTTTGCGATCACCTCTAAGGGCGTGCAATCCCAACCCGGGCAAATCCATATCTTCAAGAGCATCGGCCGTTTCAAGGAGTGCTAGGATCTTCCTGATTCGATTGACTTGCTGGGGGTTGACACCACTGGATAAGCCGGTTTGGAATAATCGCTTAAGTCCTTTATGCTTAAATTTCTGGATCATTAATTCGCAGTGTAACCAGGAACGTAACAGGTGTCAAGCGGTCATTTGGTTAGCAGTCCCCGGATGGATAGATATTTTGGTCCGCAGCCCTGGGTTTTGGAAAAAATTCAGAAACCAGTAATCGGTATTCGCTTTTTTGGGCAATAATTTCTGGTGAGGATCGGGAGGTGTACAAGGTCCATTGCAGGAAGTGAAACGATTTCCCAATTTGTATCGAGGTTTACTTCCTG